>NZ_JARTVX010000005.1:0-891253 GCF_031450875.1 Caballeronia sp. LZ001
GTTCTTCGTGGTCACGGGTTTGCCGTGGTCGGGCTCCTGGGGCAAAAACTTCAATGCGCTTGCGACGAGCGCGAATATCGGTACGCCGGCGGGCGCTTGGGGCGGCTTGCCCCTGCAATCATCCGTGCCGGGCAAGGCCAGCGTCGCGACCGCTTCGAACAATGCCGGCGAACATCGTCACGACGCCGGCAACGGCGATTCCATGCCTGGCATGGTGATGAGCGATCTACCCTTGACGCAAACACCGTGGGCCGTCACGAACGCCGCTGTTCCCGAGTCGCACGCAGCGGAAGGCACACGCCTGCCGTTGCAGCGCGTGATGGATATCGCGGCATCGCTTGGCGTGGGAAGCGGCTATGACATCGTGGTGCCATCGACAGCAACGGGCGTCTACACCGTCTCCTGGTTCCCCGCCGATCCGAAACTCGAACGCACCCTCTACGTGGATCAATACAGCGGCGCGGTGCTCAAGGACATCCGCTATCGGGACTATGGCGCAGTTGCGCAGGCGGTTTCGTACGGCACGTCGCTGCACATGGGCCGATACTTCGGCTTTTGGAATCAACTTGCGTGCGCGTCGATTTCGCTCGGCCTCGCGGGGATGGCCGTCACCGGCTTCGTCATGTGGTGGAAGCGTCGCCCGCAACGCACGCTCGGCGCACCGGCGCGTGAGCGACTGGCGCCGCCCATGCGCGCATGGAAGACCGGACTCGCGCTGCTTGGCATCGTATTCCCGTTGATGGGACTCACCATGCTCGCCGTCTGGCTGATGGACCGGCTGATGTTCGATCGCGCGTTTCGCCGCATCGCATCATAAGGACATGACGCGCGTCACTTCGCCGACGCTGCACGGCTTGCGTTGAGTGACGTCTGATCGATGAACGCGGTGACGTCGTCGAGCACTGGTGCAACCTTGATGAGCGGCGACAGCGCGCGCACCGGTCGCCCCACGCTCCCGACGATCATCGCGTGATTGATGCCCGCGTACTGCTTCACCTCGACGCTGTCGCCTGCTTCGTTGGCACGCGCCGCGAACCGGAACGCGTTGCCGGGATCGACCGTTACATCCGACAAACCGACGCCCAGAAAGAGCGGCGGCTCGTGGCCAGTTACATGATTGATCGGCTGGCTCGCCGCTCTGAGACTCGCGGGAAAGATGCTCCTGAGCGCATCGTCCTTCAAGGGCAGGAAGTCATATGGACCGGACAATCCTATCGCGCCAGCAAGCGAACTCGTCTCCACGCCATCGGCGGCTAGATAGTGCTTGTCCGTGACGAGCAGCATGACGATATGCGCGCCCGCCGAGTGTCCCATCAGGAAGATGCGCTCAGGGTCTGCGCCGTAGTCTTTCGCATGCGCCTTCGCCCATGCAACGGCGGCAGCCGCGTCCTCGACGAAACCTGGAAAAAGGGTGGACGGATATAAGCGGTAATCGGGAATGACCGTAACGATGCCGCGCGACGCCAGCGCCTCGCCCACGAAGAGGTAGTCACGACGGCTTCCCGATTGCCAGCTTCCGCCATAGAAGAACACGACCATCGGCCGGCCGCGTGGGTTATCCGTGGATGCGCGCGGCACATAGATATCGGCTTCGTGCCTGTCGCCTTCTGCATAAGGAACGGCGCGTTGTACATCGAAATCATTGCTTGGCACGAGTGCATTCAGGAGCCTGACGGGACTGCATGCGGTCAGCGCCGACAACACGGCAAAGCAGGAAACGAGCTTGAGCGATAAGCGGCGAGACTGTAGATACGGCATGTCGGATGAAGAAGTTGAAGAGAGCGATTGACGCCACTTACGCTATACGCAAGTGCGTGTCTTGCGGATGCAAAAACATCTTTATTCGAGCACCGTCATGTTTCCCGATGCTCGTCCCGCATCGAGTAAAGAACTCGTCAACCACCGAATAGATGCAAGCATGTGTTACAGCGCGAATCTCTTCGCACGATCTTCAACGTATCCGTCGACGTGGCTGCCAGACATATCGGTCGAGTCTGCTCACCATCGAAACAGTCCGTTGGAGAAGCGCGGCGCATGCCCCTTCGTCCATGCGGAAAACATGTACGCCCATCTACCTGAGATAAAGGAGACTGACATGCTCGAAGATATTGCGGTGACATCGGTGCTCGACCGTCGAGTGGAACGACGTGAAAAGCGGCGCCAGTTCTTTCGGAGTGCTGGTGGCCTGGGACTAGGGCTCGTCGGCGGCACGATTCTCGGCGCCTGCGGAGGCGGCTCGGGCGATAACGCCAATGCCGCGACCGGCCCAACCGATGCCGAGATTCTCAACTTCGCATTGAATCTCGAATATCTCGAAGCAACGTTCTATGCCTACGCAACGACCGGCGCAGGACTCCCCGCCAATCTCATGAGCGGCGTGGGCACGCCAGGCAAGGTCGTGGCCGGACAACAAGTCCAGTTCTCCGATCCCGTCGTCGCCGCTTATGCACGCGAGATTGCCAAGGATGAACTGGAGCACGTGGCGTTCCTTCGCACGGCGTTAGGCGCATCCGCCGTGGCGATGCCCGCGCTCGATGTCGGCGGTGTCGATCCGAACGGGGCCTTCTCGCTCGCGGCCCAAGCGGCGGGCCTGGCTCCGGCTGGCACGGCGTTCAACCCTTATCTGAACGACAACAACTTCCTCCTCGGCGCCTATATATTCGAGGACGTGGGCGTGACCGCTTATAAGGGCGCGTCGCCGCTCATCACGAACAAGACCTATCTGGAAGCGGCAGCGGGCATTCTCGCGGCCGAGGCCTATCACGCGGGTCTCGTTCGCACGGTGCTCTATACGAAGGGTATTCAGACACCTAGCCTCGTGACCGCGACGCAAGCCATTTCCGATGCG
This sequence comes from Caballeronia sp. LZ001, assembly GCF_031450875.1. Classification (NCBI taxonomy): domain Bacteria; kingdom Pseudomonadati; phylum Pseudomonadota; class Betaproteobacteria; order Burkholderiales; family Burkholderiaceae; genus Caballeronia; species Caballeronia sp. LZ001. Next base: position 2,849 of record NZ_JARTVX010000005.1, read on the forward strand.
CGCGATTCGCTCGATTCGTCCAGCGATGTCGATCAGGGTATTGCGGGCGCGTCGTCGCAAATCTCGAACATCGTCCCGCTCGATAGCAACGGCATCGCGTTCAGCCGCTCGTATGACGATGTGCTCAACATCGTTTATCTGAGCAAGGCGGCAGTGAACAAAGGCGGCTTTTTCCCGGCAGGCGTCAACGGCAGTCTGAATATGAGCAGTGCCTTCGTGTAAGTCTTCGCATCACGGGTAGGTTCATCGCGCGGCTCGCTTGCATGGGAGTCGCGCGGAATTGCTTTTACCGCTCAAAGGAGCGTCGAATCATGGGTGACACATCGGTCGGAGACTGGAGAATGCGCGTGCGGCTCAGCGTCGTCGGGTGTTTTCTCGCTGGCGGTGCGCTGTTGCAATGCATGGCGTCGCTGCACTTGTTGCGAGGCGGCTTTTAGCAGATTCGCGCGCCTTCTCGTAGGTTCAGGTGCCGAGCATGGCGCGTACGCGATCAAGCAGCGCCTCCGTCGAAAACGGCTTGGTGAGCATCTGCATGCCTGTATCCAGCGAGTTGTTCGCGGTCGCCGCTTGCGCATAGCCCGTGATGAACAACACCGGCAACGCGGGATGATGCATACGGGCGGCATCGGCCATCTGTCTGCCGTTTAGGCCAGGCAGGCCCACGTCCGTAATCAGCAAGTCGACCGGCGTCATGCTTTGCAAAACAGCGAGCCCCGAGGGACCGTCGTGCGCGGTCATCGTCTTGTAGCCCAGGCGCTCGAATAAATCCTGGAGCACCTGGCGAACGGTTTCGTCGTCATCGACGATGAGGATGGTTTCGCCCGCGCCCGTGCCGATTTCCTTGCGGTGGACCGACGCGTCCGGTGCCGCGTTCGCCTGTTCCATCTCTTCAGGAAGAAACAGTCGCACCACGGTGCCGACGCCGACGCTGCTATCGATGGTCACGAAGCCGCCGGACTGGCCGACGAAGCCATAGACCATCGACAATCCGAGGCCCGTGCCCTGCCCTAGCGGCTTGGTCGTAAAGAACGGCTCGAACGCCTGATTGACGACGTATTGCGGCATGCCGGAGCCGGTGTCCTTGACCGCGATGCAAACGTACTGTCCGGGGCGCGCATCCTTGTGCATGCGTGCCTCTTTCTCGCTGATCGTCTTGCGCGATGTCTCGATGGACAACGACCCGCCGTCGGGCATGGCGTCGCACGCGTTGATCGCGAGATTGAGCAAGGCGCTTTCGAGCTGGTTCGTATCGCAGAGCACGAAGCACGGCTCGGCATCCGCGACGACGGAAAGCGCGATGGTCTCCTTCGCCATCTGCTGAATCAGGTCTTCTAGCGATACGACGAGCTCGCGAATATCCACCGACTTCGGCGCGAGCGGCTGCCTGCGCGAAAACGCCAGCAGACGATGCGTGAGCCCCGCCGCGCGCTTGGCCGAAGAGATCGCCATCTCGATGAAGCGATCGAGGCCAGCGGTATTGCCTTTCGTGACGAGATGCCGGATGAGTTCGAGCGGTCCGATCACGCCTTGCAGCATGTTGTTGAAGTCGTGCGCGATGCCGCCGGTCAGATGCCCGACCGCTTCCATTTTCTGACTCTGGCGCAGCTGCTGTTCGAGGTCCCGCTGCGAAGTCATGTCTATGCCGACGCCCGTGCGCCGCACCGGCACGCCTGCATCGTTGAAATGCGTATTGCCGCGCGACAAGACCCAACGGGTAGAACCGTCGGGATGACGAATGCGATATTCGAGTTCGAGATCGCCGCTGCGCACGAGGCCGCCCGACATCGTGGACTGCAACGCGGCGCGGTCGTCCGGATGGACATTCGCGAGAAATCCCTCGCGCCTGATGCCGCGCGCGGCTTCGTTGGCGTCGATGCCGTAGAGCTCCGACACGGCTGCATCGCAGAAAAAGCAGTCGCTTGCGACCTCATACGTCCACGCGCCCACGCCGCTGACCGCCGACAGCGCAAGCCGCGCGAAGTCTCGAGAATCGTTCAGTGCGATCTCGCGCTCGCGCAGTTCCGTGATGTCGCGCGCCACGATGAAAATGCGTCCGCGCATGCGATCCACTCGACCGTCCAGCAGACGATAACTGCCCGAAGCCGTGCGCATGCGACTTTTGAATTCAGCGGTGGAACCGTCGCGATCGAGCTTTTGCAGTGCGTGCAGCGTTTCCTCGCGGTCTTCCTCATGCACGAACTCGCCGAGATTCTGGCCGATGATTTCGTCGAGCGACCAGCCGAGATTGCGCGTCCACGCGGGATTGACGTTCGCGAGCGAGCCTTGTTCGTCGGCGACGGCCAATAGATCGCGACTGAGTTGCCACAGCACTTGTTCGTGCGCGTCGTCGCGTGAATTCAGTTGCGCACGCAAGGACTCGATTTCGGCCTGAAGCGCCGCAACGTCCTGATGCGAGGAAGATTCGTCTGTCATCGACTAAAGACTAAAGGCTAAAGGCTAAAGGCTAAAGGCTTTCAAAAGAAACTCTGCGTGCCGAATGCAAGCGATTCGCCGACGATAATACCGTTTTGTCGGCAACGTGAAGGCGTGCGTCGCGGCAACCGACGAGTTTAAGCGGATATGGGTTTTCGCGCGGGATTCGGCCGGCGCGTGGCGCGACTTACCGTCGCATGCAATCGATGTCATACGGCGCGTTCGCGTCGAATACGCGGCGGCGGTCAGCAGAATTCAAGGCGCGGTTGATACCATGCACGCCATTGCACACTCGCACTCTCGCCTGTCTTCTTATGTCGCTCATCAGTTTGCTCGAACCGTGGGAGCCGTCGTACGCGCTGGTTGCCGTGTTTATCGTCGTGGCCGGGCTGTTTGCGCGCGGCGCGCGAAAGGCGCGCATGAGCGTGGCGCGGCGCATCGCGTTCTGGACCGGACTCGTCCTCTTCTACATCGCGCTGCACACGAAAGTGGACTACTACGCCGAGCATCAGTTCTTCGTGCATCGGTTGCAGCATCTCGTGCTGCATCATCTGGCGCCGCTCGTTCTCATGGCTTCGTATCCGGGCACCGCGCTGCGTGCGGGCCTGCCGTTCGCCTGGCGGCCCCTGCTACGGAACTGGCAACGCAGTCGCGGCGCGCGTCTGCTCGGAGCGGTACTGCTGAATCCTACGGTCATCGGCATGGCGTTCATCGTGTCGGTGCTCGTGTGGCTGCTGCCTTCAATCCAATTCGTGTCGATGCTCGACTGGCGCATCTATCGCTTCATGAACTGGTCCGTCGCGATCAGCGGACTCATGTACTGGTGGATGATCCTCGATCATCGCCCGAGCCCGCCGAGCCGCGCGCGGCCTGGCTTGCGCGTGCTGTCGCCCGTCATCACCATGACGCCGCAAATTCTGGCGGGTGCGTTGATCACCTTCAGCTCGCGCGATCTCTACCCAGTGTTCGAAGTTTGCGGTCGCGCGTTCACGTCCGTTCCGCCCGCGCTCGATCAGAGCCTCGGCGGACTCATCATGTGGGTGCCAGCCGCCGTGCTGGAAACCGTCGGCGCGATGATGGCGCTGCGCTTGACGATGCGTCTGTCGAACTCGCCGCGCGAAAAGGCGCGTCAGGCATCGAGGAGAAGGTCGGCACGACAGGACCGCGTTCACCCGGTCACACGCTAGGCCGCGTGCCCGTGTTTGCAGAAAAGCGCGACGCCACGAAGGCCGGGATGTTTTCGGGCGTGACCACCACGACCGACGACGACAGCGCCACGCCCGAAGCAGGAAGCAGCTTGTGAAACTGCATCACGTGCTGGCAGGCCGAACGCATGTCTTGCCGAAGATCGTGGTGCAGCACAGCGGAGATCGCGCCCTCGCGCAGCAGATGCGTGTTCTCCCGGTCCAGATCGTGCGCGACGAAACACTTCGGCCGAAGCCCCAATGCTTCGAGCGCTCGGAGTATCGCGACATTGCCGCCGCCGATCGAATAGACCGCCGCGATTTTTTGGCCACCGCCGACAGCCTGCCTCACGCGTTCTTCCGTCGCCGCGTCGAGACCGTGGCCACCGCTGGCATCGATCAAGGCGAGCCGCGGGTTGCGCGCGCGTAGTGCCTGCCGGAAGCTCAGTTCGCGTTCCTCTTCGCCGCGAAAACGTTCGTGGCTCAACGTGACGAGCACATTGCCCGGCCGCCGACCCAGCCACTGTCCGATGAGATACGCCGCCGTGGCGCCTGCCGCGCGGTTATCGAGGCCCGCGTAGGTGATTCGGCCGGACGACGGGATGTCGGTGAAAACCGTCACCACCGGAATGCCACACGACTGAAGCTCGGCAATCGCGCTCGCAATCTCCGGCACATCGCGCGCTTTCAGGAAGACGCCGTGACTGCCCCGGCGCGCGATGTCGCGCAGCGCCTGAACCACCTCGGACGCAACCATGCTTTCGCGCATGAGATAGCGCATACGGAACACGGCGGGATGCAGGCCCGGCACTTCGGCTTCCAGCGCCTCGCGAATCTCGTCGGCGAATCGGCGCGGCGCTTCCACGACGACATCGACGACTATCTTGCGGCCCGTCGTCGCCAACTGGAATTGCTGCTGTTCCAGTTCCCTGATCGCCTGTTCGATACGCCGCCGCGTATGTTCGCGCACGTGCGCCCGCCCGTTCAGCGCGCGGTCCACGGTGGCGGTGCCGACACCCGCCTGAAGCGCGATTTCCTTGATCAGAAACGGGTGAGACATGGCTTCGCGTCCCGGCGTTTTGATGTGTTTTTGATGTTTCGATGATAACGCAGCCCGCGTCGATAAGACTAAGCTTGTCGCCAGAGTGGAGGAGACACCATGACGTCGGCGCAGCGGTCGGGCTGGTATCGGGAAGAGGATTGTTCGGTGAGCGACTTCGTGGCGCAGGTCGAAGCCGCGGATGACATTGAAGCGCTCGAGTACTGCGCCGAAGTGCGCGAGCGCATCCCTGTTTATGCGTGCCCCGAACTCGAGAACGTGCTCGGCGATGCCGCGCGTCGCCAGTCCTTGCTCGCGGAATGGGCGCACGTGCTGTCGAAGGGCGCCGGTGTTTTCGTGCTTCGGGAAGCGTATGCGGATACCGCGCCCATCGACGAAGCTACCGAAGTCTTCGAGGCAATCATTCGCGAGGAACGCGCTGCGGGCGGCGGCAAGGCGGACCACTTCGCCAAGGCCGGAGCGAACGACCGCATCTGGAACGCGCAGGAAAAGCTCTGCCTGAAAGCGCCAGCCGTCTTCGCTCGATACTTCGCCAACCCCGTCATCGCGGCTGCATCGGAAGCGTGGCTGGGGCCGGGTTATCAGATGACATCGCAAGTGAATGTCGTGCGGCCGGGCGGTGCGGCGCAGCAAGCGCATCGCGACTTCCACCTCGGTTTCCTCACGGTCGACGAGGCGCAGCGCGTTCCCGCGCACGTTCACGCAATGTCGCCGTTTCTCACTTTGCAAGGCGCGGTCGCGCATGGCGACATGCCGGTTGAAAGCGGTCCCACCAAGCTGCTGCCCTGTTCGCAGCGCTATGCCGAAGGCTACGTCGCGTGGCGGCGGCAAGACTTCCGCGACTACTTCGAAGCGAACTTCGTGCAGTTGCCGCTGAAAAAGGGCGATGCAATCTTCTTCAGCCCCGCGCTATTTCATGCGGCCGGCTCGAACCGGACCACGGACGTTCAGCGCATGGCGAATCTGCTACAGGTGTCGTCGGCGTATGGACGTGCGATGGAGTCGCTCGACCGCAACCGCATGTGCGCCGCGCTTTATTCCGTGCTGCGCGAGATGCGTGCCGAAGGACGCATCACGAATACGGAAACGCGGACGATCATCGCTTCCTGCGCGGAAGGCTACGCGTTCCCGACGAACCTCGACATCAATCCGCCGCTCAACGGTCTTGCGCCAGCCACACAGCAGGATCTGTTCAACCAGGCAATCGAAGAAGCCTGGTCCGCGCAACGGTTCGATGACGCGCTCACCCACTACGCGTCGCTCGGGCGCACCGCTTGACCTTCCAACGGGACTCGACAATGACGATCGACATCATCGGACGGCGCATCCGTCTTGGACTCGTAGGCGGCGGACCGGGCTCGATAATCGGCGAGACGCATAGGATCGCGGCGCGGCTCGATGGTCAATACGAGATCGTCGCGTGCGCGCTGACTTCGGACGCCGTGCGCTCGCGCGAGGCGGGCATTGCGCTTGGCATTGTTGCAGAACGCGCGTATGGCTCGTGGCAGGAGATGCTGCAAGCCGAAGCTCAACGTCCCGACCGGATGGACGTGGTCGCCGTCATGACGCCCAACGACTCGCACTACGACATCTGCATGCAGGCGCTGGATCGCGGATTTCATATCATCTGCGACAAGCCGCTCGCGCACGGGCTCGCCGCCGCGCGGGACATTGCGCGCAAGGTCGCCGAGACACACGCCGAATTCTGCGTGACCTACTGCTACACCGGTTACCCGATGGTGCGACAAGCGCGCGACATGGTCGCGGCGGGTGAACTGGGCGAGATCAGGCAAGTGCATCTGCAATACATCCAGGGCTATTTCGCGGACCACGACTTGCCCTCGGGATGGCGCACCGAGGGCAAACGCGGTGGCGAGTCGCTCGTCCTCATGGATATCGGCACGCACGCGTTTCATCTTGGCGGCTTCGTCACGGGACTCGACGTCACGCAAATCTGCGCGGACCTCGGCTCGGCCATTCCCGGCCGCCAGGTGGACGACTATGTCGGCGCGTTGACGCACTACGGCAACGGCGCGCGTGGCTCGTTATACGTGACCAATGCGGCCGCGGGTTCCGAGCATGGCCTGAGCTTTCGAATTCATGGCGACGCGGGCGGCCTGGAATGGCATCAGGAAGAGCCGAACCGGTTGATCCATCGGCGCAAGGATGGCTTCGAACAGATCATCACGCGCAGACTCGGGCCCGCCACGAGCCAAGGCGCGCAGCAATCGACACGCATTGCGATAGGGCATCCCGAAGGTTACTTCGAGGCGTTTGCGAATCTGTACACCGAGTTCGCGAAGCGCGTCGCCAACCGATTGGCCGGGCGCGATGTCTCCGGCGAAGCGACGCTCTACCCGGGTGTCATCGACGGCGTGAAGGGCCTCGCTTTTGTCGCGGCGGCGGTGCAAAGCGCGAACGCCGGACGCTGGACGGATGTGGCCATCTAGAGCGTCTTATCCGGCACGACGATAAAGCCTCCGGCCTCGTCGCCGAAGGCGCGCGTGTTGCCTTCGACAAAGCGCTGCGCCGTGACCGCGCAGAGCGCTGCATCCACGAAGTCGATCGATTTCAGCCGCGTCGTTTCAAAGCCCAGGTCTTCGAGAAGGCGTCGGCGCTGCACGCGCTTCAGCTTCGCCGACGCGACTTCGCGCCCAAGGAGCGCACATGTCGTCGCGTGCGGAAACGTCTCGATGGCGACTGCCTTGCCCGAGTATCGATTCGTTTCGAGAATGGGATGAGTGTTCGCGAATGCATCGTACACACGCGCGCCGTTGATCATCCAGTCGAAGAACCCGCTCGGATTCGATTCCGCGCGTTCGAGCGTTGGCGTCGAGAAACAGGAGATGCGTTCGCGCGCCAGTTGCCGCTCGGCCGTGCGCCCAACGCCTTCCGCTCCCCAACGACAAGGGGCATCGATGGCGACGACAGCGACGCCGAAGCGCAGGCACTGCTCGTGTAATTCGAGCGGATGCGTGCTGGTCAAAACGCATTCGATGCCGCGGCCCCTCACGATGACCAGATGAAACCCCTTCTTCGTCCCGCCGACATCGATACCGGCCACGAATTTTTGATCGACAACGCTCAACTTGTTCCTCTACTCTTATCAGGAAGTACTGCCGCGTGCGCAAATGCGACCTGCTGGTGCCTGTTTGCGCGGTATGACGATTGCTACGGATTGCGAATAAGCGTCGCCGCGAAATAAAGGCGAAGCTCAAGAGCCGACCTGAGAGACCGGCTCGGGATGTCAGACAAAGAGCGAAAGCCGCATTGAAATGCGAAGTTTTCGCCTATTCCGAGGACAGTGACATGCGTACCAATATCGGCCCGCCATCCGACATGGCTAATCGGGTGCGCTCGTCCGGAGGTCTTCAATGACCGGCGCCGCCACGTCCTCCAAAGACGCATCCGACGAAGTTTCGAGACATACCCCCGACTTCCAGACCGCGCGCCGGCGACTCATGGCCGCGCTCGTCACCTCCGTTACGGTTCCCCTGCTGTGCGCGGCATTGTACGGCTACGTTACGTACGATCGCGCCATTCACGAAAAGCAGATTGCGCTCGACCGTCTTGCGTGGATCGCCGAGTGCAAGCTCGTCAACCTTCTCGATCTGAATCGCGAACTTTTTGCACGTGTCGGAGAGGCAATCGGCCCGACCGACGAGGCCACGCTGCGCACCCAACAGGTGCAGTTGCACGACACGCTGAGTGCGCTCGTCACCAAGCTGCCGCACGTGGCGGCGCTTTCCGTGGTTGGACGAACCGGCCAGATACTCGCGACAAGTAAGCAGACGCCCGCGCCTGCCGTATCGATAGGCGACCGGGACGACTTTCTGGCCACGCGCGCCGCGCACGCACCGCTGTATGTGTCGATGCCAGTGCGCGGCCGGATGGCAGGCCTTGATATCGTGAACGAACTCGTTGCGCGGACCGCGAGCGACGGGCGCTTTATCGGCGCGGTGGTCGTTTCGCTCGACCGGAATTATCTGCTCGACTTCTATCGCCAGCTGCTCGTGGACAATCCTCGACTTACGCTCGGTCTGTATCGACAGGACGGCGGCATTCTCGTGCGTCTGCCGGCGCCGAAGCTCATGAATGCGCCGACGCATCATGTGCCGCTCGCCAACGCGTTCGCGCGCAAGGTGTCCATCGGCTCCCTGCGAGGCGATTCACCGCTCGATGGCGGCCAGAGCATGATGGCGTTTCGCGAGGCATCGAATTACCCGGTCTATGTATCGGCGAGTTATGCGATGAGCGACGTGATACACGACTGGTGGCACGACGACATGCTGGTGGCCGGACTTGCGCTCGTGCCATGCGTCTGCCTGTGGTTTCTCGTCGTATTTTCGCTGCGCCGCCTCAAGGCGGAAGAAGCGGCTTGGCTCAACTGGCGCCGCGAACTGGCGATGCGCCAGCGCGCCGAAGACGCGACGCGGCATCTGCAACGCATGGGCGCGCTCGGTAATCTCGTGGCGAGCGTGGCACACGACTTCAACAACCTGCTGATGGTCGTCACGGCCAACATGGAGCTCGTGCGGCGCAAGAACTATATCGGCGTCAGGAACGAGGTGAACGCGGTCGAGCGCGCGTCCATCAATGCGCGAGTCTTGGCTCGCCGGCTGATGAGCGTCGCACGCAAGCAGCCGTTGCAACAGCGCGTGCTCAATCTGAACCGCTGGCTCGAACAGGCGGAGCCGCTGCTCCATTCGGCCATGAGCAGCAAGATCACGGTGCAAATCAATGCGCCGGACGCGCTCTGGATGGTCAAGGTCGATCCTGTCGAGCTCACGTCCGCGCTCGTCAATCTTGCCGTCAATGCGAAAGACGCGATGCGTGGCGGCGGCCATTTCATCGTCACCGCGCGCAATACCTCGTTCAGCAGCCGGCGCTACAGCGTTCCGCCCGGCGATTACGTGGTGATCGAAAGCCGCGACACCGGAACCGGCATGAGCGACGAAGTGGCGCACCAGGCTTTCGAGCCGCTCTTCACCACGAAGGCAGCGGGCGCTGGCACGGGCCTCGGACTCGCTCAGGTACTGGCCATGGCCGAGCAAGCCGGAGGCACGGCGCGACTGGAGACGACATGGGGAAAAGGCACGACCGTTTTCATCTACCTTCCACGCTGGACGGGCGCCGCGCCGCTCGAAGCAGACGAAGCGGAACCGGTCAGCGTGCCTTTGATCGACAATGAGACGTCCGTGCTGCTGGTCGAGGACAACGAGGAAGTGGCGGCGGGACTCGTCGCGGTGCTGGACGTGCTCGGCTGGCAAGCGCGCCACGAGTCGGACGGAGACGCGGCCATGCGCGTATTAAAGGAGGGAAACCGATTCACTCTGGTACTGTCCGACATTCAGATGCCGGGCTGCGACGGAATTTGCCTGGCCGAATGGATAAGAAAACATTTGCCCCGGCAAGCGGTCGTGCTTATGACAGGTTACGCTGATCATCTCGCCGAGGCGCGTCGCCTGGGTGTAACCGTTCTGGCGAAACCGTTTAATACCGACGACCTCAGGGCGCTCCTTACCGGAGTACCGATGACTTACCCGGAATGAGCGCCGGCACATATGCTTTACTACACAGATACGCCCCTGTGATAACAATTTTTAGGCGAATAACGCAAGTCGAGGATGGCCGCTATGTCACAAGTCGAACATGAAATTCAATCCGCATTCCTGGATGCCCTGATAGCCGAACGAAAAACCGTCTGGGTTTTTCTCGTGAACGGTATAAAACTCACCGGCGTCATCGAGTCTTTCGATCAGTACGTCATTGCCGTGCAGTCGCCGGTAGGCTCGCAGGCCATCTACAAGAACGCGATCTCCACTGTGTGCGAGCCGCATACGCTGCCGCCGAGAAGGACGGACGAACGTACGCCGATGGCGCGCGTGCAGCGTCCGCGACGCGCGTAACGAACAACCCGTTGCGCACTTTATCCGTAAAGACCGGCTCCCTGTTTGTTGCACTGTGGTTGTGGGCCGGCGCGGTCCGGGCCGACGTGGCGTGCTATCCCGTCGGCACGGCAATCACGCTTTTCGGCACCGCCGTGCGTGAAGACGTGGAATCGAGCGATGGCTCCGTCAGGACCGCCTGGATGCTCGCAATGGACCCGCCCCTGTGCGTCGTGGACAGGCGGTTTTCGCAGGACGCGCTGGGACGGCTCATGGTCCCGCGCATACAGCTCATTGGCGTGCCGCCGCCTCCGGTGCGGGTCCCTATCGCCGTTACTGGCACGCTCTCCACGCGCAATGCGCCGCAGTATTTCATCGTGCCGAGCGCCATGTGGGTAACGCCACCCCGGCCACCCCAGCCACCCCAGCCGCCCGTATCGCGGTAAAACCGCCAAAGCCGCATCCAGCGGTCGTTTCAGGGCCTGTGGGATAATATTGGGATTGCCCGCGGCGAAGCTCAAAAGGTCGTTCGCACGGGCGCATGTCCGGCCGCTCATCCCCTGGCCCGCATTCTTCCCCGCGACTCCTCGAAATCACAATGCCCGCATACCGTTCCAAAACCTCCACCGCCGGCCGCAACATGGCGGGAGCGCGCTCGCTGTGGCGCGCCACCGGCATGAAAGACGAAGACTTTTCGAAGCCGATCATCGCCGTCGTCAATTCGTTCACGCAGTTCGTTCCCGGACATGTCCACCTGAAAGATCTCGGTCAGCTCGTCGCGCGCGAGATCGAGGCGGCGGGCGGCGTCGCCAAGGAATTCAACACCATTGCGGTCGATGACGGCATCGCCATGGGTCACGACGGCATGCTGTATTCGCTGCCGAGCCGCGAGATCATCGCGGATTCGGTCGAGTACATGGTCAACGCGCACTGCGCCGACGCCATGGTCTGCATTTCCAATTGCGACAAGATCACGCCGGGCATGTTGATGGCCGCCATGCGCCTCAACATTCCGGTTGTCTTCGTGTCCGGCGGACCGATGGAAGCCGGCAAGACGCATCTTGCCAATCCGAAGACCAAGGCAATCGAGTTCAAGAAGCTCGATCTGGTCGATGCCATGGTGATCGCCGCCGACGCCTCCTACTCCGACGCCGATGTCGCCGAGGTCGAACGCTCCGCGTGCCCGACGTGCGGTTCGTGCTCGGGCATGTTCACGGCCAACTCGATGAACTGCCTGACCGAAGCGCTCGGTCTGTCGCTGCCGGGCAACGGCACGGTGGTCGCCACGCACGCGGATCGCGAGCAGCTTTTCAAGCGCGCGGGGCGCCGTATCGTCGGTCTGGCGCGGCAGTATTACGAGCACGAGGAAGACCGCGTGCTGCCACGCTCGGTCGGCTTCAAGGCGTTCGAAAACGCGATGACGCTCGACATCGCCATGGGCGGCTCGACCAACACGATCCTGCACTTGCTGGCCATTGCACGCGAGGCGGAAATCGACTTCACCATGACGGACATCGACCGCCTTTCACGCGTCGTGCCGCAACTGTGCAAGGTCGCGCCGAACACGAACAAGTATCACATCGAGGACGTGCATCGCGCGGGCGGCATCATGGCTATCCTCGGCGAACTGGATCGAGCGGGCAAGCTGCATACCGACGTGCCGACGGTCCACGCGCACACGCTCAAGGACGCGCTCGACGAGTGGGACATCAAGCGCAATCCCGACGATGCCGTGAAAACCTTCTACATGGCCGGTCCCGCAGGCGTGCCGACGCAAGTGGCGTTCAGCCAGAACACGCGTTGGCCGAGTCTCGATACGGATCGCGCCGAAGGCTGCATCCGCTCGTATGAACACGCGTTCTCGCGCGAAGGCGGACTGGCGGTGCTCACGGGCAATATCGCGCTGGACGGCTGCGTGGTGAAAACGGCTGGCGTGGACGAGAGCATTCTGGTGTTCGAAGGCACGGCTCATGTCACCGAATCGCAGGACGAGGCGGTCGAAAACATTCTGAACGACAAGGTCAAGGCGGGCGACGTGGTGATCGTGCGCTACGAAGGTCCGAAGGGCGGACCCGGCATGCAGGAGATGCTTTATCCGACGAGCTACATCAAGTCCAAGGGGCTCGGCAAGTCGTGCGCGCTTCTCACGGACGGGCGTTTTTCGGGCGGCACGTCGGGGCTGTCAATCGGTCATTGCTCGCCCGAAGCGGCGGCGGGCGGTGCTATCGGCCTCGTGCGCAATGGCGACAAGATTCGCATCGACATTCCGAATCGCACTATCGACGTGCTGCTGTCGGACGACGAGCTCGCGCGCCGCCGCGAAGAGCAGAACGCCCGAGGCTGGAAGCCGGCCGCGCCGCGTCCGCGCAAGGTATCGACCGCGCTCAAGGCTTACGCCAAGCTCGTGATGTCGGCGGATAAGGGCGCGGTGCGGGACGCTTCGCTGCTGGACGTTTGAGGTCGTCGCGGGCTTCGGCGGCGGCGTGCGGTGCTGCCGCGCGAAGCCCGCGATGTATCAAGGCGTGATCCCGTCGACGCCATCGGCCGGTTGCTCCGGCCGTGCGACCGCGCGGGCCGCGTAGGATTCGACCGCCCGGTACGCCACCGTCGAACCCGCAATGCCGAGCGCAGCCGGAATCAAAAAGTCCTGGCTGAAACGCGTGAATTCGATCATCAGCACGATGGCCGTCAACGGCATCTGCATCGATGCCCCCAGGAACGCCGCCGCCCCCACCACAGCGAACGCGCCAAGCGACGTTCCCGGCCAGAGCGCATTCCACACGCTACCGAGAATCACGGCCAGCAGCGCGCCATTCGTGAGCCCCGGCGTGAGCAGACCGCCCTCCGCGCCCGCGCGCAACGTACTCACTTCGACCATCACCTTGAGCACGAGCAGCACGGCGGCGAGCCCGAGCGTCATCTGATTGTCGAACGACAGGCCCGCCGGCCCCTTGCCGTTGCCGACGAGTTGCGGGAAATACATGGCGAGCGCACCGATCATCGCGAAGTTGATGAGTGCAAGCACCGGCAATGCATTGCCGCGCGGTGCGGCATTGCGCGCCGCCGATGTCAGCCGCACGAACACCCAGGCAGCGACGCCGAAAAGCGGCCCCGTGACCACGGCCCACACGACGATCTGCGCATTGAAGGCGAGCGCGGGCAACCGATACTGATGTTCATCGCCGAGACCGACCCACGCTACCAGCGCGCCGATTGCCGAGGTCGCGAACGCCGCCGCGACGATGGACCATTCGAAGGTGCCGAGCAGCACTTCGAGCACGAACACCGCGCCGCCGAGCGGCACGTTATAGACCGCCGCGAGCCCCGCACCCGCGCCGCACGCCACCATGATGCGCGACTGCGCGGGCGTGAGTCCCGCGTAATGCGCGAGCCATCCCGCCCATAGCGAACCGATCTCGCGCGGCGCGACTTCACGGCCGAGCGGCGAACCCATGGCTACCGTGACGATCTGCAACACCGTATGCGCGAGCGTGCTGATCACCGGCATACGCGGATCGTCCGATTTGACGGCCTTGCGGATACTCACGAGCGGCTTGCCGAAGCGATACACGCACCACCAGCCGATTCCCGCAACGAGACCGCACACCGTAAGCACGACGAGCCGGCGCTCGAGTGGCGCGGCCGTCACGCCTTCGAGAAAGCTCTCCCGGCTGATGACCGCATCGAGGCTATAGCCGAACGCGATGTGCTGGATGGCGTGCAGCAACAACGCGAGCAACATGCCGCCGATGCCCGCGCCCACACCCACGAGCGCGGTCACGACGATAAACCTGCTGGCCGAAGCCAAGCCGTTGCCAGGCGAAGTCGGTGTCATCTCAGTCACGTTGAGCGCAAAAACCACAGAGTATCGCGCCTGACTTGCAGGCTCTCCGAACCAAGCGCGTTGTTTTTCTATTCGCACGGCTTTGCGCGATTCACTGACGTGTTGGCGAGAGACCGTTAGTAGCTATTTTGAGATAAAGAAAAGCCGGGCCACGATGAATGGACCCGGCTTGCATCACTTCGCTTCGAACAATCTCGCGATAGGCAAGGTATGCGCGTAGACCGCGCCCGCACGCAGAATGATCGCGACCGCGTAGGCTTCTTCGAGCGCCTCGGATGTGACGCCTGCTTCGATGGCAAGCGCGTGCAGCGACCGCCGCAACGGCTCGTGATTTTGCGTTTGCGCGACAGCGGCGGCGGTCACGAGGCGCAATTCACGCGGCAAGGTATCGTCGCGAAAGACGGTGCTTGCGAACGTATCGCGGCCCGCGCCGATAGCCGTGCCGTTGATCACCGACTCGCGTTGTTCGAACGTGAAGGCGGCATCGATCTTTACTTCCCCGCGCCCGAAAGTCTCTAGCGCCGCAGCGATATACGAAGCGGCAAGCAACTCATCGAGCGACGCACCCAGGCGCTTCGCGATCTCCGCGTGATGCTCGATACAGTACTCGCAGCGCGTCACCTGTCCCACCGCCACAGCGACCAAATGTTTGTCGCGGCTCGACAGACGACCGTCGCTCCAATGCGCCTGCGAAAGACGGCGAAACGCCCCAGCATGCGCGTTACGTGATTCGAGCGCGGCGAGCGCGCGGACATCGGCTTGATGAGTCATGTGCGATCCGTTCGATATGAAAGCCAGGCGAGACACGAAACGTACACCATTCTTCGTGGCCGCGCAGCGCTCATCCGCCGCACCGATGCGAAGCATGCTACGTCATATGCACAGCACTTTTTATTGGTTCCTCACGTGGCGAGTCGTTGCTATCGTTCGCGATCCCGCAAGGTGCTCGCCCTGTCTTGCAGCGGCCATCTACCGCAACATCGAATCAACACTACGCAAATATCGCGCAACATCACAACAAGAGGAATCGCACGTGTCGACCAGCACAACACTCAGGCTCTGGCAGCGTTGGGCGCGCCCGCTCGCATTCGTGGCGCTCATCGCGGGATCGAGCCTGGCTCACGCAGAGACGCCCAAACGCGGCGGCACGCTCACCGTCATCTCGCAGCCCGAGCCTGTCATTCTGACGGCAGCACTGAGCACGTCGTCGCCGACGGGAACCTTCAGCACCAATGTCTTCGACGGCCTCATCGAATACGACAACGACTTTCATCTCAAGCCGGGACTCGCGGTCAAGTGGGCGCTTTCGACCGACGGCAAGACGCTCACGTTGAATCTGCGTCAGGGCGTGAAGTGGCACGACGGCAAACCCTTCACTTCCGCCGACGTGAAGTGGACGCTCGAAAACGTGTGGAAGAAATATCATCCGCGCAATCAGGCTCTGTTCGCCAACGCGGACCGCGTGGATACGCCGGACGATTACACCGTCATCATCCATTTTTCGAAGCCATCGCTTGCCGTGCTGAGTTCGCTCAACAGCAACGGCGCGCAAGTGTTGCCGAAGCATCTGTATGAAGGCACGGACGTCCTCAACAATCCGTACAACAACAAGCCAGTGGGCACGGGTCCGTTCATTTTCCGCAAATGGGTGAAAGGCGACTACATTCTGCTCGAACGCAATCCGGACTACTGGGACAAGGGCAAGCCGTATCTCGACAAGGTGATCTATCGTGTGATTCCCGATGGCGGCGCACGCACCGCCGCGCTCGAAAAGGGCGAAGTGCAATACGCGCCGCTGAGCCCCGTACCCGCTCGCGACGCGCAACGTCTCGCGAAACTGCCGAACCTCAAGGTGGAAACGAAGGGTTATGAATGGCTCTCGCCGTGGCTCTTTCTCGACATCAACAACGATCGTCCTCAGTTGAAGGATGCGCGCGTGCGGCAGGCGCTTTATCTGGCCATCGATCGCAATGCATATAACCGCGTGGTGTGGTCAGGCTTCGGCAAACCCGCGGTGAGCCCTGTCGTATCGACGCTCAAGGAGTTCTTCGAGCCCGACGTGCCGCAGTATCCCTACGACATTGCGAAGGCCAACGCGCTGCTCGATACGGCCGGTTACAAGGCAGGCCCCAACGGTACACGCTTCAAGCTGACTATCGATTATCTGCCGTACGGTGACGAGTTTCTTCGCAGCGCGGAATTCATCAAGCAAGCTTTCAAGAAAATCGGTATCGACGCGGATATCCGCAATCAGGACACGCCGACCTACACGCGCCGCATCTACGGCGACCGCGATTTCGACGTGACGATCCAGTGGTACGCAGGCTTCTCGGACCCGCAAGTGGGCGTGACGCGCGAGTATCAGTCGGACAGTATCGGCAAGAACATTCCCTTCACGAATGGTTCGGGCTATCGCAACGTCAAGGTCGATCAACTGATTCGCGATGCGCAAGCCTCCGGCGATCAAGCCGAACGCGTAACGCTTTTCAAAGCGTTCCAGCGTCAGGTGCAGACCGATCTGCCGTCGCTGCCGCTGCTCGAACTGCACTTCTTCACGGTGCAATCGGCCGACCTCAACGATACGGTAAGCGGCGTCGATCAGGTCTATGGCTCGTTCAAGAACGTGTGGTACACCGACCCTTCGAAGCATGAGTGAGCTCATCGCGACCGATACGAAGCGCACCGCGCGATGGCTCTCCATCGCGTTGCGTCGGCTCGGGCAACTCGTGGGCGTCGTGCTCGGCATTGCGGTCGTCAACTTCTTCCTGCTTCGGCTCGCCCCCGGCGATGCCGTGCAGGTCATCGCGGGCGAATCCGGCGGCGCGTCGGCGCAATACGTCGCCGCGTTGCGTCAGCAGTTCGGGCTCGATCAACCGCTCTGGGTGCAGTTTGCAAAGTACCTCGGACATCTCGCGCGCTTCGATCTCGGCTACTCGTTCCGCGAAGGCATGCCCGTCGCGCAGCTCATCTGGAACCGCGTGCCCGCCACGCTTTTGCTGATGGGAAGCGCGGTGCTGATCGCGGCCATCGTCGGACTGCTGCTCGGCGCGCTCGCTGCATGGTACGCGGGACGTTTCGTCGATGTCGTCATCTCCACGCTTTCGCTGCTTTGTTTCGCCACGCCGCTTTTCTGGACCGGGCTCATGCTGGTGGTCGTGTTTTCGGTGTGGCTCGACTGGCTGCCGGTCGGGGGCATGCAGACCATTTCCTCCGGGCTCACAGGCTGGGCGCATGTGCTGGATGTCGCACATCATCTTATTCTTCCCGCTGTCACGCTCGCGCTTTTCTACGTCGCCACGTATGCGCGTTTGATTCGCGCGACCGTCATCGAAGTACGTCGCGAAGATTATGTGCGCACCGCTATTGCGCGCGGCGTGCGGCCGTTGCGGCTCTTTCGCGTGCACGTGCTGCGCAATGCGCTCATTCCGTTCGTGACGATGCTCGGCATGCAGATCGGCTCGGTGATCGGCGGCGCGGTGGTAGTCGAAACGGTGTTTTCGTGGCCGGGGCTCGGGCGGCTCGCTTTCGATGCGCTCGTGCGGCGCGATCTCAGCGTGCTGCTCGGCGTGCTGCTGTGCAGCTCGATTCTCGTCGTCCTCGTCAACTGGGCCACCGACGCCATCAACCGCTGGCTCGACCCGCGCATCTCCTGAGAACCGCACCATGTCCCAACTCTCCGCGCTGCAAAAGCCTCGCCGCTGGCATGCCGCTCTGCGCTTTCTGCGCGCGCCTTCCGCGTTGATCGGCGGCGTGCTGCTCGTGGCGATCATCGCGGTCGCGCTCTGTGCGCAGTGGCTGCGTCCCGGAGATCCACTAGAACTCGTCGCCGAACCATTTCTGCGTCCGGGGCAAGATGCGGCGTTTCCGCTCGGCACCGACATGCTGGGCCGCGATATCCTCTCGGGATTGTTGTATGGCGCACGCGCCTCGCTCGTGATCGCTGCGGCTTCGACGTTCATCAGCGTCGTCATCGGCGTGGTGGCGGGCCTTTTCGCCGGATACTTCGGCGGCTGGCTCGATCGTGAAATCAATCGCGTCACCGTGTTCTTTCAGACGGTGCCGCCGTTTCTGTTCGCGCTCGCCATCGTCGCCATCGTGCAGCCTTCGGTGATGACGATTGCGCTCGCTATCGGCGTGACTTCGTGGCCGAACCTCGCGCGGCTGGTGCGCGCGGAAACGCAAAAGCTGCGGCACGGCGAGATGGTGCAGGCAAGCATCGCGCTTGGGGCGAGCGACTTGCGCATCATCGTGTCGGATGTCTTGCCCAATGCGATGACGCCCGTGCTCGTGTCATCGACATTGCTGGTTGCCACCGCCATTCTCACGGAGTCCGCGCTTGCGTTTCTCGGGCTTGGCGACCCAAACGTGGCGAGCTGGGGCAACATGGTCGGCGCGGGCCGCGAAGTGCTGCGCACGGACTGGTATATCGCGACCTTGCCGGGTCTTGCTATCGTCGTCACGGTGCTTGCGCTCAATCTGCTCGGCGATGGTCTTGCTTCCTTGTTCGGCTTGCATGCGGAGCGTTGAGCGCTCAACTGTTTATGCGGCGATGGAATCGCTGCCCGCACGCTGCCGCTGCCCCGCCACCGATGCAATGAGCGTGCGCGTGTAAGCGTGCCTGGGTGCGTCCCAGATCTCGTCGTGCCCGCCGCTTTCGACGATGCGTCCATCTTTCATCACCAGCACGCGATCCGCCATGTAGCGAACGACAGCGAGATCGTGCGAGATGAAGAGCATCGACAGACCGAATTCATCCTTCAGATCGCTGAGCAAATTCAGTATCTGCGCCTGAATGGAAACATCGAGCGCGGATACCGGCTCGTCGCAAATCAGAAGCGCCGGTTCGAGTATCAACGCCCGCGCAATGCCAATGCGTTGCCGCTGCCCGCCCGAAAACTCGTGCGCATAACGACGCGCCGCGCCCGAAGGCAAACCGACTGCATCGAGCATCTTCACGATCCTTGCGTCGCGATCGCGGGTAGGAACGGTGCCCTGAACATCGAGCGCGAAATGCAGAATCTGCCCTACCGTCTTGCGCGGGTTCAACGATGCATAAGGGTCCTGAAACACCATCTGCATCTTGTGCCGATGCGGCGCCAGCTCACGCCGCGTCAGCCGCGCGATATCGACGCCATCGAGCACGATGCGTCCGGCATCCGGCGTCAAAAGCCGCATGATGGTGCGCGAGAGCGTGGACTTGCCGCAACCCGATTCGCCGACCAGACCCACCGTCTCGCCACGCGCGATATCGAAGGAAATATCGTGCAGCACATGACGCGTGCCACGCGCTGTCGCGTAAGCCGTGTCGACCTTGTCGAGCGAGAGCAGCGGTCTTGCATCGTGGTCGATGGGCCGTGTCGAATGCGCCGCGCGCGTCGGTACATGTAGCGTGAAATCCGTCGTGCCCGTGGCCGAAGCGAGCGCGCGAATCTCCGGCAAGCGCGCCTCGCGATAATGCTTGTCGGCCGAGAGATGCAGCGCCGCCCCGCGCAGTCCACGTGAATAGGCATGACGCGGATGATCGAGCACGTCGCGCGCCGAACCCTGTTCGAGCGCCTCGCCGCCATGCATCACGACTACGCGATCCGCCCAGTCGGACACGATGCCCAGATCGTGCGTGATGAGCAGCAATGCCATCGAAAGATCGCGCCGCAAGTTATCGAGCAGACGCAGGATGCCGGCCTGCACGGTGACATCGAGCGCGGTGGTGGGTTCATCGGCGATAAGAAGCGCGGGCTCGCAAGCGATGGCTGCGGCGATCATCGCGCGCTGGCGTTGTCCGCCGGAAAGATGATGCGGATAGTCGTCCGCCCGGCGCGCGGGTTCGGGAATGCGCACGAGATCGAGCAGTTCGACGGCACGCTTGCGCGCAGCGGCACGCGACATCGATGTATGAAGAATCAGCGCCTCGGCGACTTGTGCACCAATAGTCAGCACGGGATTGAGCGAAGTCATCGGCTCTTGAAAGATCATCGACATGCGGCGGCCACGCAGGTCCGCGAGCTTGCGTTCCGGCGCCGACAAAAGATCGATGCCATCGAAGAGCGCCGCGCCGCCGGTCTTCGCATGCTTCGGCAGAAGGCGCATGAGCGACATCGCCGTAGTGGACTTGCCGCAGCCCGATTCGCCGACGAGCGCCACCGCCTGCCCCGCCGCGATGTCGAACGACAGCTTGCGCACCGCGCGATGCGCGCCGTAGTCGACATCGAGGTGACGCACTTGAAGAAGCGGAGAAGTGGAGTTGCTGGGCATGAGACGCGGATAAAAGCCAAAGCCTCGAAAGTAGCGCAGCGCCGCCAAAAATAGAACCAAGCACTTCTGCTAAGAACATGCATGGCATTGCTAACCCGGCCCCATAAGCCGCGGTTGGGTCACTTGTGCAGAAGATGAAAGGCAGTGTTATGTTGCCGGCAAAGATGCTCGAAGATAAGCCCGCACTCACTCCTTACCCGGATCGAAAAACGCCATGCTGATGGAAGACTCGACGCTCGAACGCGCCACGCCCCTGACCGACGACAAAAACTCGTCGCTGCGTCAGTGGCTCGCGGTCGCCGCCGTGACGATTGGCGCGTTCGCGTTCGTCACCACCGAATTTCTACCCGTTGGATTGCTTCCTCACGTCGCGCACGACTTGAACATTCTCCCCGGCGTGGCGGGATTGATGGTGACCATTCCCGGCATCGTCGCGGCCATTTCCGCACCCGCTTTGATGCTCGGCGCGGGACGCATGGACCGGCGGCATGTGTTCCTGTTGCTCACCGCGTTGCTCTTGTGCTCGAACCTGCTGTCGGCGTTCGCACCGAATCTCGTTGTCATGCTGCTTGGCCGCGCGCTTCTGGGCGCCGCGCTCGGCGGCTTCTGGACGCTCGCGACATCGGCGGCGGGAAGGCTCGTCGAGGCGAAAGACAGTGCACGCGCAATGGCCGCCATTCTCACCGGTGTGACGTGCGCGACGGTCATTGGCGTGCCGCTCGGTACGTTCATCGCGAGCGTGGCGTCTTGGCGCGTGTCGTTTCTGGCGACGGGAGGGCTTGTTGCCGTCGCGCTCGTCGCGCAGTGGTTGCTCGTGCCTTCGTTGCCATCGGCTGCGGCTTTGCGCTTCGGCGATCTCACGGCGCTTCTCAAGCACTCGCATCCGCGCAGAAGTCTTTTAATGGTGGCGCTCGTCTTCGGCGCGCACTTTTCTTCCTACACGTACGTAACGCCCTTCTTGCTCGGCGATGCACACCTCGACATGGCGACGGTCACGTGGCTTCTGCTCGGCTTCGGCATCATCGGGTTCTTTTCGAATTTCGCGGCGTCGTCCGCCGTGCAGCGCAATCTCAAGGGCACGCTTCTCACGATGGTGTCGCTCCTCATGTTCGCGCTGCTGCTGATGCCGATCCTGCGGCATTCGTCGCTCGCGGTCAGCGCGGTTGTGCTGGCGTGGGGTATCGCATTTGGCGCGCTGCCGCTGTGCTTCAGCATGTGGATTCAGCGCGCGACGCCCGAGCATCCGGAGGCGGGATCGGCGCTTTTCGTGAGCATCATCCAAGTGGCGATTGCGATGGGCTCGTTCGTCGGCGGCGCGGTCGTCGATCGCGCGAGCATTCCGACGGACTTCATGGTGGGCGGTGCGCTGGCGTTGCTGGGACTTGCGACGCTTGCGGGCATCGGCGCGGAGGCACGGCCTGTTGCCGCGGCTTGCAACGTGCCGTGCGAGGAATGACATTCAACCCATGAGCCACGAGGCGCACGCGGGGAACATCGAAGCCGTCCCGCGTGCGAATCACATCACCCGCGCTTACTGACCTGTGCCAAAAGACTGCTGCAAGCGCGTCCCCGCATACTGCTGCGCATCTTTCGCCTTCTGCACCACAGCCGCCGTGCCGAAAAACTCGTGCGTCACGCCGTCATAGACGCGACGATCGACCGGCCCGTTCACCGCTGCAATCGCCTTCTGCAACTGCGCGCCATCGTCACGCAAAGGATCGATACGCGCGTTGATGATGGTGACCGGCGGCAAGCCCGCGAGATTGGCGTGAACCAGGTCGAGACGCGTGTCCTGCTTGTCGGCCGGCGTGCGCAAGAGCTTGTCGAGGAACCACGCGATCATCGGCTTGTTGAGCGGCTTGGCCACTGCGTTCTCGATATACGACTCCGTGTTCATGCTGCCCGTTTGCGCCACCGGATACACGGCGATCACGGCAAGCGGCTTCGGCGCATTCGCATCGCGTGCGGCGATGGCCGTCGCGACCGCGAGATTGCCACCCGCGCTTTCGCCCGCGAGCGCTAGCTTCTTCGGGTCGCCGCCAAGCGAAGCGGCGTGGCTTGCCACCCACTTGTACGACGCGAAGGCGTCATCCCACGCGGCGGGAAAGCGCGCCTCGGGCGCACGCCGGTAATCGACCGATACGACGATTGCATTGGCCGCCCTCGCAAGCCCACGCGCGCCGCCGTCATAAACCTTGCGGTCCGCGATTACCCAGCCGCCCCCATGAAAATACGTCACGACGGGAAACGGGCCATTGCCTGCGGGCTTGTACACCGTCGCGGGCAAGCTGCCGGCCGCGCCCTGCACGGTAATGTCGCGGCTCGTGACGCCCGGCACCAACGCTTGCGGCGAAGTGCTGCGACCCTGCGTCTTCAGCACGGAGTTGACGGCATCGGCGATAGTAGGTTGAGCGCGCGCCGTCGGCACATCGACCTTCTCGATGGCCTTCGGATCGAGTGCCGCATAAGCGTCGAGCACGGTCTTCATGTCGTCGTCCGCGCGCACGGCCGCGGTTGCATTGGCGACCGCGTTCGCCACGGGTGACGGCTTGTCCGGTGCGCTGTTGCATGCTGCAAGAGAGAACGACAAGCAAGCAGCCAGACCGAATGCGGCACGACGCATGAGTTTCGGCGCGGGCGTTCGAAGGGCGGGTCGGACGTTATGATCGAGGTCGAGGTCACGCATAGGTGGGCTCCGTAGGCAGTCCGCGCGTGGGTTCGCGAGAATGTCTTCGCGAATGTGCAAGACGCGGCTAATGCTATTTTTGTGAGAGAAAGTGCTCGTCATGCGAAGGCTTTCAACAGTGCCTTAGCTCGTAAGCAAGAGCAGACGTTGTTCCCGGCAAAGCCATACGTGGAAGGCATTGAACCGTCCACGTCTTGTCGAACGCGCGTTTGCTCCGGTCGCAAGACGATCAAAACCTAAAGGGAAGCGAGACATGGCACAGGGGCCGAACGCGCATCGCGTCACGCAGGAAGCAGCACAAGATGGCGGACGCTGGCTTGCCATCGGCGGTCCGATTGTCTTTTTGCTTTTGTGGTCCGCGGGCTTTCCCGTCGCCAAGACCGGC
Source organism: Caballeronia sp. LZ001 (assembly GCF_031450875.1). Lineage (NCBI taxonomy): Bacteria > Pseudomonadati > Pseudomonadota > Betaproteobacteria > Burkholderiales > Burkholderiaceae > Caballeronia > Caballeronia sp. LZ001. The sequence goes on from NZ_JARTVX010000005.1 coordinate 26,581, forward strand.
CTGCACTACGCCTCGCCGCTCACGTTTCTCTCGATACGCTTTGCGCTCAGCATCGCGGTGCTCATCGGCGTATGCGTGTTCAGACGGCCGCTCTGGCCAAGCGACATGCGAAGCTGGCGTTACCTGATCGTCATGGGCCTGCTCGTGCAGGTGATGTACTTCGGCCTCAGCTATCTGTCGATGACAGCGGGCATTGCAACGTCATGGCTTGCGCTGATCGTTTCGTTGCAGCCGATACTCGTGAGCGTGCTTGCGCCATCGCTGACCGGTGAGCGTATCGGCGTGCGGCAATGGCTGGGCTTGATACTCGCGCTTGGCGGCTCGGCCGGCGTGATCCTGTCGCGCGGCACGCTGCACGCATCGGCACTCGGGCCGGTATTGCTCGCGGTGGGCGCGCTAATCGGCATCACGGCCGCGATGTTGTACGAGAAACGCGCGGGCACGGCACAGGACCCGCTCACGTCGAACCTCGTTCAATATGCAGTGGGCTTCGCGTGCTGTGCGCCGATGGCATTCTTCTTCGAGCGCACGGAAGTGCAGTGGAACCCGACGCTCGCCGTCACGCTCGCTTATCTCGTGATCGGCAACTCGCTGATCGCGATCACGCTGCTGCTCGCATTGACACGCGCCGGAAAGGTGTCGCAAGTAGCGGCGCTGTTCTTCTTCGTGCCGCCCGGCGCGGCAATCATGTCGTACTTCATTCTCGGCGAAGTGTTGCCGACAATGGCCTGGTGGGCGATGGGCGTCGCCGTTCTCGGTGTGGCCATCGCGACGTGGAAAGGTCGGGGCGCCAAAAACTAGCGCGCCTCGAAGCGCACCACGCAACGTGCAAGTCAGTTTCGTTTTGCAGCGACGACCGCGGCCGTATCCGTATCGCGTGTCGAACCCTTCGCCGGACGGCCAGCCCAATAACCCGCGAGCATCGAGCCCGAGAGGTTGTGCCACACGGAGAACAGGGCGCCGGGCAAGGCCGCTATCGGTGTGAAATAGAGTTTGCCGAGCGTAGCCGCGAGCCCCGAATTCTGCATGCCCACTTCGATAGCGAGCGTGCGGCACACGGCCTCGTCGAAGCCGAGCAAGCGGCCGCCCCAATAGCCGCTCAGGAGCCCGATGCCGTTATGCATCACCACGCCGAACGCGACCACGAGCCCGACCGACGCAATACTCTTCTGCGTCCCGCCGACCACGGCGGCAATGATGAGCAAAATAGACACCATCGACACGAGCGGCAGCAGCCATTCGATCTTGCGCACGAAGTTCTCGAACAGATGATTCACGATAAGTCCGACCACGATAGGCAGCGCGACGATCTGCAGGATGCTCATCAACATGCCGTGGACATCGACCGAGATCGACGCATCGACATAAAGGCGCGTGAGCAGCGGCGTCGCGAACACGCCGACGAGTGTCGAGAGCGCGCTGATGGTCACCGACAAGGCGACGTCGCCGCGCGCCAGATAAATCATGACGTTGGACGCCGTGCCGCTCGCCACGCTGCCAACCAGGACCATGCCCGCCGTCAGATCGGGCGGCATGTGCAACGCCTTCGCGATAACCCACGCGGCAAGCGGCATGACGAGGTAATGCAGCACGATGCCCGCGATTACCGGCGCGGGGCGCGTGAAGACGCGCCGGAAGTCGTCGACGGAGAGCGTTACGCCCATCGACAGCATGATGATGGTCAGGAGCGTGGTGACATGCGGCGCAATGCCCGTGACGGACGAAGGCGAATAGTAGGCGGCAACGGAGACCAGAACGGCCCAGAGCGGAAACAGGCGGGTGATGCGGGCAAGCATGAAGGGCGGTCCTTGAATGTCGTGGCGTGTCGTGGTCTGTCGATGCGGGCGAAAAACGTCGAATTTTAACCGGCACGGGCTAAGGTCTTCTGAAAATGCTTAATTGGGCCAGACTTTTTCGAAAAACAGGTTTTAGGCTGTTTTTACTATTTACAGTCTAAAACTTGTTTTTTGCGTTAACAGGTCATAAACTGTATAAACGCTTAACAGTCTTAAGACTGTAGGGATCTTCGTGGACTATCCGGTAAAGACGCTCAGCCAATTGCGGCCCATCCTCAAAGGCTTTCGCAAAGCCGCCGGGCTGACTCAGGCAAGCATGGCCGCGCAATTGGGCGTGACGCAGCAGACCTATGCGCAACTGGAAGCCAATCCCGCTGCGGCAAGCATGGAGCGCATGTTCAAAGTCTTGCGCGTGCTGGGCGTCGAGATGATGCTGACGGATGGCGTCATAGCGGACGAAGCCCCGCCCATCACGAAGAAAATCGCGGCGAAGGCAACGTCGGCGCGGGCCAGAGCCGCGAAAAAGCGGGAGAACTGGTAAGCATGGCGCGCCGCACCGACCCGAACCGGCTCGACCTTTGGATGAACGGACTGCCCGTAGGCCACTGGGAATCCAGCACTGGTGGCGAGCGCCTCGTCTATCGCGATGAGTGGATTGCCGACCCGCAAGGCCGTCCGCTCTCGCTGTCGCTGCCGTTCACGCCGGGCAACCAGCCGTATCGCGGGCAAGTGGTCGCGAACTTTTTCGACAACCTTCTGCCCGACAGCGAGCCAATCCGCCGTCGCATTGCCACGCGTTATCGAACGGGCGGCACGGCGCCGTTTCAGCTGCTCGCACAGTTGGGTCGCGACTGCGTCGGCGCCCTTCAAATGCTGCCGCCCGGAGAGACGCCGGTCGATCTCGAAAGCATAACGGGACGCGCGATGAGCGAATCGCGGATCGCCCGGCTGCTGCGCGAAACGACCGCCACGCCGCAACTCGGACAACACGAACCGCTCGACGACCTGCGTCTCTCGATAGCAGGCGCGCAAGAAAAGACCGCCCTGCTTCGGCGCGGCAAGCAGTGGCTATTGCCCGAGGGCAGCACGCCGACCACGCACATTTTCAAATTGCCGCTTGGGCTCGTCGGCAACATGCGAGCGGACATGCGGACATCGGTGGAGAACGAATGGCTTTGCTCGAAGATCGTCGCGGCATTCGGGCTGGCTATCGCGCGGTGCGAGATCGAAGTCTTCGAAGAACAGAAAGTGCTCGTCGTCGAACGGTTCGATCGCCGTCTGTCGAGCGACAAGCGCTGGATTTTGCGGCTCCCGCAAGAGGATATGTGTCAGGCCACCGGCACGCCCGCGCTACAAAAGTACGAAGCGGATGGCGGACCGGGAATCGGCCATGTCATGGAAGTGCTGTCGGGCTCGGGACGCGCGGCCGACGACCGGCGCGACTTCTTCATGGCGCAGTTGGTTTTCTGGCTGCTCGCAGCCACCGATGGTCACGCGAAGAACTTCAGCATCGCGCATCTGCCCGGCAATCGTTATGAATCGACGCCGCTTTATGACGTGCTGTCCGCGCATCCGATCATCGGACGGGGACGCAATCAGCTTGCCGCGCAGCGCGCGAAACTCGCCATGGCCGTGCATGGCAAGAACATTCATTACGTCATCGCCGAGATTTTGCCGCGTCACTGGATCGCGCAAGGGCGCACAGTCGGACTCGCCGCGCCGGAAGTCGAAGCGCTGATCGCCGAAGTCACGGCGCGCACCGAACAAGTCGTCGATGAAGTCGCGAGCGTGCTGCCCCGCGACTTTCCGATGGACATTGCCGAAGCGATTTTCAACGGCATGCGGCGTCTCTGCAACAAGCTCGCAGGCTAGCCGCCCGCGCCCGTCACGCGCCACACGGTATTGCCGGCATCGTCCGCAAAGACGAGTCCGCCGTCCTTGTCCTGAGTCAGGCCGACAGGCGCGCCGCGCAGTTCCTTCTCATCATCGGAAACGAAGCCTGTTACTACGGGCTTGGGCGTGCCTACAGGCTTGCCGTTCTCGAACGCGATATACGTCACCGCATACCCCGACAGCGGCGAGCGATCCCAGCTGCCATGCTCGCCGATAAACACGCCACCGCGATACTGCGCCGGCAAATTGCTGCCCGTATAGAACATCAGCCCGAGCGGCGCGACGTGCGAACCGATTGCGTAATCCGGCGGAATAGCCTTTGCGACGAGATCGGGACGCTGCTCCTTGACGCGCGTATCGACATGCTGGCCGTAGTAGCTATAAGGCCAGCCATAGAAAGCGCCATCCTTTACCGAAGTCAGATAGTCCGGCACGAGGTCCGCGCCAATCTCATCGCGTTCGTTGGCCACGGTCCAGAGTTGCCCCGTCTTCGGTTCCCATTGCAAGCCGGTCGGGTTGCGAATGCCTGCCGCAAAGATACGGCTCGCGCCGGTCGCGACATCCACTTCGAGCACGTTCGCGCGCCGATACTCCACGTCGAGTCCGTTCTCGCCGACGTTGCTGTTCGACCCGACGCCCACATAAAGTTTCTTGCCATCGCGGCTCGCGAGCAGCGCCTTGGTCCAGTGATGGTTCACGCGATCAGGCAGATCGGCGAGCTCGACGCCTTCTGCCGAGATGCTCGTTTCGCCCGTCTTGTACGGGAACTTGAGCAGCGCGTCCGTATCGGCGACATAGAGCGTGTCGCCTATCAGCTGCATGCCGAAGGGCGAATGCAGATGGTCGATGAACACGTGCTTTTCCCATTCCCCGCTGCCATCGCCGCGCTTTCTGAGCAACGTGATGCGGTTCGCGCCCTTCGATTCCTTGCCTGAGCGGCTCTGGACCATGCCCGCGATCAACTGCTTCGGCGTGGTGACCGGCTCCGCGTTCGGGCTGCCCGATTCGGCCACGAGAATGTCGCCATTCGGAAGCGCATACACCTGCCGCGGATGCTCGAGGCCGGACGCGATCTTCTCGATCTTCAGTCCGTCCGCGACCTTGGGCGTTTCGTTGTCTTTCCAGCCCGCGAACTTCGGGACTTGCATCGGCGGAGTAAAGAAGCTCTTGGCGGTAGGCAGTGGCGGATTCGCGCCAGCCTGATGCGCGCTGTCGTATTCGGCGTGCTCGTTGCATCCTGCGAGGAGTGCTGCAATAGAGAGCGCGATCACGCTCGTCAAAGTGGTTTGCTTAATCACGAGCCGCCTCCTGGAAGCCGAATTTATCGAAGGCAAGCGCGATATGTCCAACGCTCAACAGCACCACGGTGATAACCGAAAGAATCACGCCGAGCGGCACGATTCCATAACCGTCGCGGCTATGCACGAACGCGTTGACGACCGCCGCGATGATGCCGAGCAGGTTGAGCCAGAAGTCGAGCTTCTCGGTGCGCGTGACGACGTGGCGTGAGCCGAACCACACATGCCCGAGATTGATGAAGCGCGGAATGATCGCGAGGATCAACCCCGTCGTGACGAGCCACGCGGCGCCCTTCGCCCAGAACACGTTGGCGGTGATGACGAAGATGATGTCGAAAATCAGCGTCCCGACGAAGAGTCCGTAGGGAATGGGATTGAGTAGATCGAAGAGGGCTGTCGCCGTCCGCGATCGATATCTCAGGCTGGTCGTGCTCATGAGTGAGTACCCCAAAAAAGATTAGGCAGTGGGCCGTGCATCGGTTGCGGAAGGCGGCGTGCATTGCCTTCTGACTCCGTATGAACAGCACATCACATGCCCGATTTTGGGGAACGCTTACATGATCGATGAGACAACGAGCACGCTCGCCACTTTGCAAGCGTGCCGTCAGGTGACAGTCGGCTATCGGTGTGTCACGGGTTCAGACGCCGCGCCCGAGATGCTTCAGTTCGAGCTGCGTAATGGTTCGCTGCAAGGCGCGCTCAGCGCAGCCGCTCAGGTCGATGAAGCGGCAACCGAGAATCGCGCGGCGCTCGCCGGTCTGCATGAGTTCGTAACGCGGCGCGGCGATCTCGAGGTCGACGCTCACTTCGCCGAATGCGCCCATCCGCAGGGTGACGCCTCGCCAGACTCCGCCACGTTCGGCGGTTTCGATGCGGTCATCGGAGACACGCAAGGCCACGCCGCCAAGCGAAAGGTTCTTTACGTCGAAGTGGAAGGCATTGCCGGCTTCGTCACGCCCGTGCGCGACGAACGGATTAACGAGCGGCGTCTCGACCCGGGAATACTGCCGCCGCTGCACGTAATACAGCAGCGTGGGCATCGGCGCTTCGAACGCGGGACGGCCATCGAAAAGCACTTTTACGGCCGGCCCGGTCGTGAATTCCGTCTGGATGCCCGATGGCTGGCTGCGCAACTTCAGGGCGTCCGCGCGGGCAAGCGCGGCATTGCTGGAATCCGAGCAGCCGAGATCGAAGACAAAGCGCGCGCTGCGCGAATCGACGTCCAGGACCTGCGTCACGATCTGCCCGCCTTCGAATTCCACGGTGAGAAAGTCGCCGCGCGACAGAAGGCTGCGCAGGCAAAGCGCAATCTGCAACGGATGGCGCTGCGCATAGCATTCGTCGATAAGGGTCGCGGTACGGTCGGCGTCGAGGCTCGGGAGGGTGGCGGCAATCATCTTGTTATCCGTGCGTTGTCTGGTTTTATTAGCGCCAAGCCTCTCAGGTTGCTAGCGCTACGGTGCACACCAGACAATGCAGAGACCATGCCAATTGCGGCGCACGGGCCGCCGATTGCCTGCAAGCCGCGCCGGGCAAGGCTCGGGCGGCACGAGGAAACCAAAGCGATGGGCGCTTGCTACGTTACGCGGACCTCGCGTTACGGCCGCGCGCGGCGGATCACCGCACGCCGATATGCGGCGCGAGCGCGCGGAGCCAGTACGTCACCGCGACCGCGCCGCCATCGGCCGAACCCACGGCGCGCTCGCCCAGATAGCTTGCGCGACCCGCCCGAGGCGTCATGCTCGCCGTGGCCTGCGCGCCCTCTTCAGCGGCCGATAAAGCCGCTTCCCAGGCGTCTCGCGCGGACTTTCCTTCGTTCAATACCGCTTCGAATGTCGCCGATGCGGGGAACAGCGCGTCGAGCATGGTGCGGTCGCCTGCCTTCGCGCCGCCCAGGTCGCTGATGGCCTGCACCGCTTCCCTGAACGCGGCGGCCCAATCGGCCGGCTTCGGTTGCGCGACTCCCGCGAGATGGCGCGACGCGCGCAAGAGCGCCGTCGCGTAGAACGGGCCGGAGCTTCCCGCTATCGCCCGGCGCAAGGACGCGCCGAGCGCGGCAAGCGCGCCGTCCGGCGTGCCGAGCGCCGATCCCGGCACGCCGAGGATCGCGTCCGCCGCGCGTTTCATGCTCGCACCGAGATCGCCGTCGCCGGCGAGGGAATCGAGTTCGGTCAGGCGCGGTTCGTTGTCGATCAGCGCACGCGCCACCGACTGAAGCGCCGGCTCGATGACCCGCGCCCAGCCGCCGTCGCTTTCCCGCGCGATTCCGGGCCGCTCCGCGACGGTATCCGCCGCCATAGCAATACGGATTTCCCGTCCGACCGCGCCGCCGCCCGGCCACGCGCGCGCTTCGGTCGCGGCATCGAGCAGACCGAGCGTCGCGTCATCGACACACAACAGCGAAACGGAGCAGCCCGGCATATTGAGCGCCGACAGCAGCGTGCCCGACCATGCGCGCTCGACGTGAATCTCGCGCCGCGACAGATTGTCGAAGGCGGCGCGCAACACGACATCCAGTTCCATTTGCGGCGTTGCGCCAAGGCCGTTCACGAGCAGTGCGACGCGCTCGCCGCTTTCGAGCGCGAGATCGTCGATGATATTCGTGAGCAGAACGTCGGTCAGTTGGTCGGCGGGAAGCGGCGCGGTGCGCTCCACGCCCTTTTCTCCGTGGATGCCGAGACCGAGCTCTATCTCGTCGTCGGCGAGCGTGAAGCTGGACTTTTCGACACCCGGCAGCGTGCAGCCATCGAGCGCGACGCCCATGGTGCCGAGATTGGCCGCCGCATGGCGCGCGATCGCCGCGACCTCTTCGAGCGACGATCCGCGCGAGGCGGCCGCGCCCGTGACCTTGTGGACGAGCACGGTTCCCGCGATACCGCGCCGCTGATTGCGCGCGGCCTGTTTGCGCAGCGAGACGTCGTCGGCCACGATGACCATTTCGACCGGAATGCCTTCCGCGCGCGCCAGTTCCGCCGCGAGACCGAAGTTGAGGCGGTCGCCCGTGTAGTTCTTCACGATCAGCACCGCGCCGCGCGGACCGGCACAAGCGCGGATCGCGGCGAGCACGGCATCCGTGGGTGGCGAGGTGAAGACTTCACCGCATACCGCCGCGCTCAGCATGCCCGCGCCGACATAGCCGCCGTGCGCGGGTTCGTGACCGCTGCCGCCGCCCGAGATGACGGCGACCTGCCGGTCCTTCGCCTCGTGCTGCGCGCGCTGTACGAGCACGTTTTCATTGCCGAGGATGGCTAAGTGCGGCGACTGCCGCGCGACGCCTTCGAGCATCTCGCGCACGACATCGGCGGGATTGTTAATGAGCCTCTTCATGGCGGTCTCCTTGACGCGTTCGAGCGATGGCGATCATGTTAAACGACCGCGCCGCGAACGCTCGCGCGCTCTCATTCTTCTCTAATTCAGCCGCTTTACGATGCCTTCATCTGCTCGACAACGAATCATCCGACTGAAGGAGAAACGAAAATGACACTGCAAATGATCGTTCATGGCACGCCGGTCTGGGTCTGGCTGCTGCTGGCTTATCTGGTTTCGCGCGGCGTGAAGGCAATGAAAGGCGGTACCACGCCGCTGTCCAAGCTGGCGATCATCCCGCTGATCTTTGCGGGCTTCGGCCTCGTGCATTTGGCTCACAATCCGCACGCGAGCCTCTTTGCGGTGAGCGCGTGGATCGTCGGGATTTTTGCGGGCATCGCGGCGGGCGTGTTCAACGCGACGCGCACGCGCTTTTCCGTCGATATGGTGGCGCGCACCGTCACGCTGCCGGGTTCGGTCGTGCCGCTCTTGCTGATCCTCGCCATCTTCGCCGCCAAGTTCTGGCTCGGCTTCGAGATGGCAACGGTGACGGATGCGGCGCTCCTCGGAACCTATGCGTCCATCGACGCACTCGTGTCTGGCGTCGTCGCCGGGATGTTCGCGGGACGCTTCATCACGTACTGGAAAGCGCTGCAGGCGCACCGCTTCTTGCACGCTTGAACGGCCGAGCCTCCTTCGTGTCGAGCAGGTTTTTACCCGACCTGCTAACCTCGGGCGACATTGAAAACCTGACGCGAAGGAGGCTGCAGCATGAGCGATTCACCCGAATACGTACCGCCCAAGGTCTGGACCTGGAACAAGGAAAGCGGCGGCCAGTTTGCAAGCATCAACCGTCCAATCGCGGGGCCGACGCATGACAAGGATCTACCGGTCGGCAAGCATCCGCTGCAGCTTTATTCGCTTGCCACGCCCAACGGCGTCAAGGTCACGGCGATGCTGGAGGAACTGCTCGCCGCGGGTCACAGTGGCGCGGAATACGATGCCTGGCTCATCAAGATCGGCGACGGCGACCAGTTCGGCAGCGGCTTCGTCCAAGCCAATCCCAATTCGAAGATACCCGCGCTGATCGACCACAGCGGCCCCAAGCCCGTGCGCGTGTTCGAATCCGGCGCCATCCTCCTGTATCTCGCGGACAAGTTTGGCGCATTCGTGCCGACCAGCGCGGCGGAACGCGCCGAGTGTCTCTCGTGGCTTTTCTGGCAGATGGGCAGCGCGCCGTATCTTGGCGGCGGCTTCGGTCACTTCTATGCTTATGCGCCGAGCAAGATGGAGTATCCGATCAACCGCTTCGCCATGGAGGTGAAGCGTCAGCTCGACGTGCTCGACCGGAGGCTTGCGGAGAGCCGGTACATTGCGGGCGACGAATACACCATCGCCGATATCGCCATCTTTCCGTGGTACGGCGGTCTCGTGAATGGCTGGATCTACAGTGCCGCCGAGTTTCTCGCCGTGCATGAATACGAGCATGTGCGACGTTGGGCCGATGCGATCGGCGCGCGTCCCGCCGTGCAACGCGGCCGCATGGTGAACCGGACCTTCGGCGAGCTTTCGAGCCAGTTGCATGAGCGGCATGATGCTGGCGACTTTGAAACGAAGACGCAGGACAAGCTCGCGGTTAAGTAGATTTCTGGTCAAGTGCTTGCGCACGCTTGAAACGCTGTAACGTCGTTGGCGCGCTTCCTGCGTGCACGGAAATAAACCGCACAGGAAGCCGCTAATGAACCGCTATCTCATTCCCGCAACCGTAGCTGCAAGCCTGCTCTTGGGCGTGATCAATACCTCGCAAGCAGCCGGAAGCGCTGCAATATCTTCCATCGAACAGTACACATGGCATAAGCGTCTGCTCGTCGTTTTCGCCGATGATGTCAGTTCCGCCGCACTCGCGAAGCAACGCGCATCGGTTCAGGATGCGAGCGATGGCTACACGCAACGCGACCTGCAAGTGATCGAAGTAATTGGCAACGACGTGCAAGGCGCAAGCGATTCCGCCGATGCATTGCGTCGACGATACGGCGTCAAACCCGGCGCGTTTCGCGCGGTGCTCGTTGGCAAGGACGGCGGCGTGAAGCTCGAATCGCGCGAGCCGATTGCATCGCGCGAATTGTTCACGACCATCGACGGCATGCCGATGCGTAAGCAAGAGGCAGCGGGTAACGCGCCGAAGTCGTGATCGCCGTGTGATCCATGCATGCTGAAGTCTTCTTACGCTTCGTGACCTGACCCCAGCGAAGTCGTCATTCTTTGTCCGGCAACGCGACGCCGATCTTCTGCGCGGCGGCAAGCGCGCCGGGCGGCAACGGTGGTGGCGTCCGCCCCGGCGATACAGATGCTTGCTTCGCCGCGCCTGACATGAAGATGCGCTCAGGCAGGGCGAAGTGCCGTAGCACAAGCACATCCAGCGGTCCAGCGCCCGTCTCCGCGCGAAGTTGAACCGACAGCGGCGGCGTAAGACTCTGATCCGGCGTCCACGAGAGCAGATAACGCGCGTTATCTTGTTGCGAGACCTTCGCACGTTCGAGCAGACGAATCAGCGCGAAACGCCCTTGTGCGTACATGGTCGAGCGCAAACCGCCTGCCTCCGTTTGCCATTGAAGTTGTGCGGTGTTGTCCAGGGCTTGCCCCGGCCATTCGAACGGCTCCCATTGCTCCATCTGATTGAAGTAGTGCAACTGTTGACCCGATGTCACCAGCGTCAAATCAGTGATGCCCGGCGTCGGCACGCCGCGTAGTTCATACCGCGCCCGCGCATCGCCAGAGGGAAACACGACCCTTGCTACGCGCGAGAGCTTGTTGAGCGCGACGAGAAACGCCGGATCAAGCATGAGCGTGCCTTGATTCACGCCTTGCGTGGCGACCCAGTGGTCGCCCTGACGTTCGATCACGCCCGCAAGCTGCGTCGTGACGAACTGCGCTATCACGCCGTTGTCCATGCGCATGAAGTGCGCCATATCGGGCAGCGATGCATCGTTGTCGGAGTCCGCAAACGGATAGCGGCCGCCGAAGCTGTGATTCCAGTCAGCAAGGATGGATGTGCGCCAGACTTCGTTCAGACTGGACGATGCCGGTTGCACGACCACTTGCCACGTCTGGTCAAGCGGGGCTTCGAAAAGCCGGCCGAAACCCGACCATTGTTCGCCCAAGCTCGCAGAGAGACGGCTCGCGTAATCGCGACTATCGGCGATATCGGACGTTCTACCCTGTAGCACGGCTTGAGCGGCGACGCGCGACATGCCGTCGGGGTCGGGACTGGCCATCATTTGTTGCGTCTTCAAACGCATTGCGGTGACACGCTCAAGATAGCGAGCCAAGCTCAGATCGCTCACGAGTTGCAGCGTGGTTCTGGCATTGGCGGGTGCGTTGCTTGCGAACTCGCTGCCAGTCAGACGCAGAATAGGACCGAACGCGCTTGCCAGCGGCAAAAGTGATGGCTGCATCTGCTTGGACGGGTCCTTTTCGTCCTTGCCTACAAGATGTTGCGCCTTCGAAATCAGAGCGTCCGATATTGATTGCGTCGATGCGTCCGCACTTGCCTGAAAAACGAGAGCGTTCATTAGTGCGACCAGCGGCGAGCGTTGCGGGTCGCCGAGCAGCGTCAATTGATCGACCGTGCCAGATAACGACGAAGCGTTTTGCCAGCGAATGCTGTTCAAAAACTGCTGCCACGCGCGCGCGTAGTCATCGAAGTAACGTTGACGGAGCTCGGTTTTGAGCGTTGACGGCGCGGTGTTATCAAGCTTCGCGTCAGACAGCACCCAGTCGCCCGTCACCGCGCGCTGTTCGCTCGCCTCATCGATCGCCTTTGGGATGCGTTCGTCCCACGCGGCACGCGTAAAAACGCCCGGAACAGTCGCGCTCGTGTTGAACAAGCCTCGGCTTGGGTGATCGCCGAGCAAGGTTGCCAACGTCATCGGCGGATATTTCGGTTTCGTCTCGTCGATGATCTGCTGATAGATCGCGTCTGTCGAATTCTGGATGCCGCGCACGCCGATGATCGTCTGCCGCGTCGCCGCGACAAGCGTGATGTCAGGCGCGATGGCTGACGCCGATCCGCGCTTAAGGTGCCTCGCGTAAAACCAGACGGCCTGTTGGCGCAAGTCTTCCCAAGTGCCCGCCGTCACTGACGCATTCTGCGGACGCGCTGGCGCATTCGTCGTCAGCAACTGTGTGGCGATAAACGACGCGTCGGCATGCTCGGGATGGGCGAGCATCAAATACGCCTTGAGCGTGTCGTACGCGGCCTGGACCTGTGTGTTGCCACCGCTGGCGATTTCGGCATCGGACAGGGAAGCGAGTTGCTGAAGGCGAGATTCGAGTCTTGCCTTGATCGGATCGATCAGTACGCGCGAGGCGACGCTTTGATAAACCGGGGAAAGCGCTTCATAAAGAGCGGCGTCACGGTTCAGGCCGAAACGAGCGAGCCACGGAGCGCCGAGCTGGCGGTGTATTTCAAGCGTGTCGAGTTGTTTGTCAAGAGCATCCAGGGCGAGCAAGGCTTGCGTCTGGTCGCGCGGCGAAGAAACCTTGCTCAACGTCGACGCAACGTCCCGCATGGTTGCGCGGTTCGACATGCCGGAAATTATCGAGCCGATAAACCATAGTACGGCGACAGCGCTGACGAGATATGCGGCCACACTCGACGACGAGAGGCCCACGCGCCTGCCGTAAGCTTTGCGACTGTGGTTCGCGATGGTTTGCCATAGCGTTCGATTCGACGCTTCGGGCACACCGGCGTGGTGGCGCGCGGCCTCGCGCGGATACTCTGTCGGTCCCGCGGGTATGTCCAGCGGTGTGAAGAAAAGCCCGCGAATAGCATCGTGCGACCGTGAAGCGCCTGTCACGAGATGCTTCAGCGATTCCCGTGCTGTGCTTATGTGCTGCGACAATTCCGCCAGATATCGATCTGCAGGGTTCTTCGACAGACGCATCACCCCGGCGTTTGCCAATTCGCCGGTGAGGTCATGTAGTGCCGAGCCGACGAAATCGGAAACCATACGCGAGTGCGACCAGGTAAGCCCGACCGGCGGCTCATCTGTATGAGACGGACTCGCCTGCAATGGCTCCGCATTCAGCAAATACACCGGAGCAGACCAGCGAAGCACGCGCGCGACACGTGCCAGCGCTTGCGAGACGCTTTGAACATCGAACATATCGTGGCCCGTCGCACGGGCGACGGTCAGTGCAACGACCGCGTCCACTGGACGGCGGCGGCGCAATCGGCGCAACGCGGCGAGATGCTGCACATCTGGGGCACTGTCTGTCTGCTTTGCGTAAAGAAGAACCGCGCCTCCCGCGCTGGCATACCCGAACTTGAAGAGCGTAGGCGCCACGCGCCGAACTACTTCCCCGTCGCCGACAACCAGGATCCAACGCTCGCGCCAACGCCAGCGCCAGCCGTGCTGCTCGACTAGCCATTGCCTGAGATCGCTGAAATCACCAACGTCTGGCTTCGTGGCCCCCTGCGCGGCGTCATCGGACGCACCGCCGTGTTTGAGCATCCAGTCTTTCACCGCGCGATAAGCCACGGCCGCACGCGACGCTTCGCTATAACTGAGCACGAGCCATAGCACGATGAAAATAGCGCACAGTGCTGCTATGACAGCTCCACGACTGTCAGCTGAGATCCCGACCCACTGAGGCCGTACCCAGACCAGCATGCCGGGCAAGATCACGAGGGATAGCGTGGCTAAAAAGTCTAGCTTGAATTTACGAGTCATTCGTCTTTCTGCTTATTACGGCTGTTTTGCACCACAGCCATGTGAAAGTGTTCGCCGGCGCTACGGGCGACGAGTTGCGGCGCGCTCAACCGGTCCGCTCTGTTCGCCCCGCACGCTAGGGCGAGCCAGTCGGCCGATCTCCCCGCTCGTCCCACCGTGCCGTCGAGATTGAATTCCGTCAGCGGATCTTCGCCTGCCTCACGCACGCCAACGTGGCTCAGGGATGAGTGCAAAGGCCCGACCGATTCGCCGTCGAATCCGGTCATCCAGACCGACTCCAACGACGGCGCGTCGGCTTTTGCCCATTGCAGCGCATGTGTGAGCGCGCTGTCGAGATGGGTCCGCGCCGAATTCAACGGGCGATGCATGTGCGCGACGGGCATGAGTCGATGCTCGGCCGCTAATCCATGCGAGGCCACGAGAAGCGCGACGCCCGCCTCGGCCTCGCCTGCGTTGGGCGCTCCATCCAACATGGTTTGAAGCGATACCGAAATCAGCAGGACCGCGTAGAGATGCAAGGCGCCACTCGTATCGTCGAGCCATTGATCGACCGTCATCAGATCAACGGGCACTGGCGTGTACGTCGTTTCCGCCTGACGCAACTCATGACGCGCCCATATGCCTTCCCAGGTCGTTTTTGCGTCTGCCTCCCCGATATAGCCCCCGATATCGAGAAAGACGCGCAGCGGAAAATCATCCGGAAGCGACCCGAGACGGTCCGCAAGTTCGCCGATAAGTTGGTCGAAGAGCCAGGACAGCAGCAGGCCGTGGCGCTCCTTGTCGTCGACGGCAAAGAGCGCGTCGTCTGGTTGGAGCCACCGCGCCGTTACCGATGCGTCCTCCATGAGCTCCGATGCCTGAGCCTCGAGTGTCAACGCGTTTTCTTCTATCTTTGTCACGAGTTTCGCTGTCTCGTCATCCGTTACGCGGATGGCCGTGGCGAGCACGGCCATCGGAATGCTTTCGCGTGCGAACAACTTCTCGTTGTACCGCTTTCGTGCCTCATTCCAGTCCCGCGCATCGAGACACTGCCTCTCGTGAATGCTGAACCGACGTGAAACGACAAACGCGGCGAGGCCCGTTGGATACAGCACAAGGCAAGTCCAGAACAAGGGCGTCTGCATTGGTTCTGCGCGCGGCCACAACGCCATCACGCCAAAGATTCCGGCGATAGCCAGGACGAAGAAGACCACCGTCCAGACTAACCTCGATGGCGGCTCGTCAGGTTCGGCGCGTTCCGGTGGAAGGTTATCCAGGTCCAGCGCCATGCTTAGCTTTTGCCGCTATTTGGAAGTGACGAGATCAGACGACAACCGCATTCGCAGCGGTCGTTGTGTTGCGCGATCTCCAAACCGTTATCGAAAGCCCCTGAGGTTGCCGAAGCAATACGGTTGTCACCGTGGCGGGGACACGTGACACGATCGTGCAGGCGCGCAACCGCGCGTCCCATGAAAACGCAGGTTGCTGAACCTTGCGTGACGGCGCCGTCGCCGGTATGGCGGTCGCCTATGCGAATAATTCCTGGCATGTCTGGTCCGAGGAGGAAATAATCAAGCGGTCATGGCTTACGCAACACATGGCCATGGCCGCCACGTTCAAACACGGGCGGGAGGTCGCGGCGCGGGGTTCATGCCACGGTTGATCTGCGACGCGCGGCTTGCGTTCTCTTCCGTACGCTTGCGCGCTTTCTCCTCGGCCTCGTAGTCGGTCGAGCCGAACGCATCGACTCCCCGCAACCGGAAATAAAGCGAGGAAGACAGCACATGGTCCTGCCAGCTCGTGAGCATGGTGTCGTGCACGAGAAGATCGAACAGCGCCATGACCTTGGGCGGAAGCGGGTTCTTGCCCGACAGTCCCATCTTCCACGCCTGAACCAGGCTTTGCTGCTCGGCGCTGATCATCGCGTCCATGTGTTCCTCGATGATCGATGCGCCAAACTCCGGGTCCGCGTCATAAGGCTGTTCGCCGATCTGTACACCGGCGCGCGCTTGATTCACCGCGCGGCGCATGCCGGCCAAAGCGGTGTCGCGTTGGATCATGTCCGTCGACTCCGCCTGGATACGCTCCCACACGCCGACCGACGGTCTCGCTTTCTCGGCGCTGGCGTCGCGCAACGCCTCCATTTCAGCGCTCCTTGCCTCCTCCATGCGGTTCTGCGCCTTGCCTAAGGTGATCGAATCCGGCACCGGAAATTGCTTGCGCAAGGCGAGATAAGCAGCAGTCGCGTCGTTGCGCTCTTTCAGAATGGCTTCATGCTTTGCAGCCAGCGCGTCGAACTGGTTGGTGACCGTGGCACGAAATTCAGACGATGTATAGCGAACCGCCATCCAGCGTAAAAAGACCTGCATATGATCGACAAAATTCAGACGCGCGACGTAGGGCACCATCTCACGGTAGGCCTTCATCAATTCCCAGATCTTGTACGTGTTCTGGCCGTCAGTGATGGGGTTTGCCAAGGTGAATTTTTGATAAGTATCTGGCTTCAAATCTGCAAGACTTTCCATCATGTCCATCGCTGTGCCATGTATGAGCGCCTCATTCAGCATGTCGCGCAAGACGACGCGCTGAAGCTCCGCGCGCGCGCCGAGCGATCCCGGCGGTGCGCCGCCAGTAATGTCTTCGCTCGTGCCGGGATAAAGATATTGCAGGCCGCGTGTATTTTCCAGGCTGTCGAGCCGTTGATAGAAGCGCAGTTCGTGCGCGGCGGCAAAGTGAACGCAGCGCTGAACTGCCTGCGGCACGCCAAGCATTTGGTCGCCGTAATTCTGCTTGATTGCCCCGACCAAAGGCACCATGCTGATCAGCGCATTCTCCTGGACCAACGACGACACCGCGTCGAGCAAACCGACGAACACGATTTCGATAGGAATGGTGGCGCCGTTCGGGTCCTTTGGAACCTTGTATTCCAGTATGGCTTCGCTCGGATGTTTGTATGTCGCACTCAGGTCATTCAGCAAGGCCCTCGCAAGGACGCAACCGCGATCCGCGCCGAACACAGACACCTTGACGTGCTGGACCTTGGGCATCCTTGCCCTCGCGTCCTCAATCGCTTTCTCAAACTGGGTCTTGGCCGCCTGAAGGCGCGGCTCGACCCCGGTGCCCAAAAGCCGCGCGACCACTGAGTTGTCCCTGAGAATAGGAACCACGTCGAACGAACATTTGAACAGCTCGCCCGCCACTGCCCAGCCAACCTTCAACGGATTCTTCCTGAGATCGAAAAGGATCTGACGGCCGCTTTTCATCGCGTCCTTGGCGAGGATGCGCCCGGCCGCGCGGCCACGGTCGAGCACGGCGCCGGTCCTGAAGAAGCGCAAGACGCGTCCGGCATTGGTACGCAACGCCTTCGCCTCTTTGACGAGTCCATCGTATGCATCCACGACAGGGCGATAGGAATGCTCCTCCAAACCTTTTTTGAATCCGTCGGTAATGGCGCTCTTCGGATCGAGCTGGAGACGGTCGATGCCGGTGATTTTTTCGCCAATCTTCTTTGCGTTCGATACCTGACCTTGAGCCGCACTCACGACCTTGCTCGTCAGCGCGGATACGATTTCGCCGTCTTTGGCTTCTTTGTTGAGGTCCGTGCCCAGGCCGGAGTAGTAGAGTCGGTACCAAAACTGATTGGGGGTCTTCCCACGGCGTCGATCCTTGTTTTCTCGGTGTGCTTCCCAGAGCCGGCAGATATTGGAATATCGGGACGTCGATGGGTCATCATGATCACGGTGTCGGCCAAATCCATCAAAAAAGAAGCCGATGTGAATTACCGCACCGCATGGGATGCAGTCATCGGAAGGATAAGCCTTCGTGTTGGCGCCAATCGCGTCCAGCACATCAAGAGGCGTGCGATCTGCAGCATCGATTTCGTTCGTATTAGCCATTCTTACTTCCACTTGCGGCATGAATAAACTTGTTGCTCTTAATCTCGCGTACAACATCTGCAGGCAGCTTCTGCATTGCAAGACCAAACGCTCCGGGCTTGCCCTTCGACTCCATGACGATGCGCTGCACCGCCGGGTGTTCGTCAAATTTCGGATTGACGAGCAACGTGTAGTACACGTACTGCTCAAGATCGACGGAGTCGGTGAAGCGG
This sequence comes from Caballeronia sp. LZ001, assembly GCF_031450875.1. Classification (NCBI taxonomy): domain Bacteria; kingdom Pseudomonadati; phylum Pseudomonadota; class Betaproteobacteria; order Burkholderiales; family Burkholderiaceae; genus Caballeronia; species Caballeronia sp. LZ001. The sequence continues at coordinate 44,696 of NZ_JARTVX010000005.1, forward strand.
TATTTCATCCAGCCTTGAACAGCCACACGTGTGGTTCGACGGTAGGCGGCAGCCCAGTTCAGATTGTCTGGATTTGCGGCCTTGCCATATTTCGTCTGAAACCACTGATCGACCTCTCCATAGTCGATTCGAGAGCCGCTAAAGTCATTGCGAAACTCGAATTCGACATGGTCGTCTGGATAGAAGTGCACAGCCAAGACATCGTCGCCTGCCCTGTTCGATCTCTTTACCGGAGGAAGCTGAACTGTCGTTGACTTATGTATCTTCTTTATAGGTGCATAAAGGTCCTTTCGCGCTTCATCTGCGTCATAGACTTGCCACTCGACCGTGAACTCCGTTCCCTTTAGCTTGTAACAACAACTCAAACTTCCTTCGCCTGACCCTGGCGGCAGATCCCCGCCTCCACTGGCTCGATTCCCATATTTGTCACGGACCACAAACTCCGTCAGGTTGTACGGCGTGTAGTTCATACCCTCCGCGCTCAACCCGCCATACACTGGCTCAGACGAAAAAAAATCGCAGCCAGCGAGAGAGACGGTTGCCACAAGCAAAACAAAGATGTGTTTCATCAAACTTAAAATATTCGTTCGTATGCGCATGATTGCGTTAGTTCACCATTCCACCAGATAGATAGGGCAATACTTTTGCTTGCAACAACCGCGTTTGACCAGCGACGCCGCACGCGATTAGCAAGATCAAATTGAATCGGCTTGGCCAACTTTGCTTCCGTTTGCCACATGATCGAATTTGTTGCTCTTAATCTCGCGCACAACATCTACGGGCAGCTTCTGCATTGCAAGACCAAACGCTCCGGGCTTGCCCTTCGACTCCATGACGATGCGCTGCACCGCCGGGTGTTCGTCAAACCTCGGATTGACGAGCAACGTGTAGTACACGTACTGCTCAAGATCGACAGTGTCGGTGAAGCGGTACTTCATCCAGCCTTGAACAGCCACACGCGTGGTTCGACGGTAGGCGGCAGCCCAGTCAAGAACGTCTGGGTTTGCAGCCTTGCCGTATTTCGTTTGAAACCACTCATCGACCTTTCCATATTCGAATCGAGAGCCGCTAAAGTCATTGCGAAACTCGAATTCAACATGGTCGTCTGGATAGAAGTGCACAGCCAAGACGTCGTTGCCGGCTCGGTCAGACCTCTTCACAGGATCAAGATGAACCGTGGTTACTTTTTTGATCTCTTTTATGGGTGCGTACAGGTCCTTTACGGCCTCGTCCGCATCATAGACTTGCCACTCGACCGTGAACTCCGTTCCTTTGAGCTTGTAGCAGCAACTCAAACTTCCTGCCCCTGAACCTGGCGGCAGATCCCCACCTCCACTGGCTCGATTCCCATATTTGTCACGGACCACAAACTCCGTCAGGTTGTACGGCGTGTAGTTCATACCCTCCGCACTCAACCCGCCATACACTGGCTCAGAAGAAAAAAAGTCGCAGCCCGCGAGAAAGACGGTTGCCACAAGCAAAATAAAGATGTGTTTCATCAAACTTGAAATGTTCATTCGTATGCGCATGATTGCGTTAGTTCACCATTCCACCAGACAGATAGGGCAATACTCTTGCTTGCAACAACCGCGTTCAACCAGCGACGCCGCACGCGGTTAGCAAGATCAAATTGAATCGGCTTGGCCAACTTTGCTTCCGTTTGCCACATGATCGAATTTGTTGCTCTTAATCTCGCGCACAACATCTACAGGCAGCTTCTGCATTGCAAGACCAAACGCTCCGGGCTTGCCCTTCGACTCCATGACGATGCGCTGCACCGCCGGGTGTTCGTCAAAGGTTGTACGGCGGTAGTTGAGTCCGTCTGCGAGAGACCCGCCATACGATGGTGTACGCACGGTGTGGTCATGGCTTACGCAACACATGGCCATGGCCGCCACGTTCAAACACGGGCGGGAGGTCGCGGCGCGGGGTTCATGCCACGGTTGATCTGCGACGCGCGGCTTGCGTTCTCTTCCGTACGCTTGCGCGCTTTCTCCTCGGCCTCGTAGTCGGTCGAGCCGAACGTATCGACTCCGCGCAACCGGAAATAAAGCGAGGAAGACAGCACATGGTCCTGCCAGCTCGTGAGCATGGTGTCGTGCACGAGAAGATCGAACAGCGCCATGACCTTGGGCGGAAGCGGGTTCTTGCCTGACAGTCCCATCTTCCACGCCTGAACCAGGCTTTGCTGCTCGGCGCTGATCATCGCGTCCATGTGTTCCTCGATGATCGATGCGCCAAACTCCGGGTCCGCGTCATAAGGCTGTTCGCCGATCTGTACACCGGCGCGCGCTTGATTCACCGCGCGGCGCATGCCGGCCAAAGCGGTGTCGCGTTGGATCATGTCCGTCGACTCCGCCTGGATACTCCCACACGCCGACCGACGGTCTCGCTTTCTCGGCGCTGGCGTCGCGCAACGCCTCCATTTCAGCGCTCCTTGCCGCCTCCATGCGGTTCTGCGCCTTGCCTAAGGTGATCGAATCCGGCACCGGAAATTGCTTGCGCAAGGCGAGATAGGCAGCAGTCGCGTCGTTGCGTTCCTTCAGAATGGCTTCATGCTTTGCAGCCAGCGCGTCGAACTGGTTGGTGACGGTGGCACGAAATTCGGACGACGTATAGCGAACCGCCATCCAGCGTAAAAAGATCTGCATGTGATCGACGAAATTCAGACGCGCGACGTAGGGCACCATCTCACGGTAGGCCTTCATCAGTTCCCAGATCTTGTACGTGTTCTGGCCATCAGTGATGGGGTTTGCCAAGGTGAATTTTTGGAATGTATCCCCCTTGAAGTGCTGGAGATTTTCCATCGTGTCCATCGCTGCGCCATTTATAAGCGCTTCGTTCAGCATGTCGCGCAGGACAACGCGCTGAAGCTCCGCGCGCGCGCCGAGCGATCCTGGCGGTGCGCCGCCAGTAATGTCTTCGCTGGTGCCGGGATAAAGATATTGCAGGCCGCGTGTATTTTCCAGGCTGTCGAGCCGTTGATAGAAGCGCAGTTCGTGCGCGGCGGCAAAGTGAACGCAGCGCTGAACTGCCTGCGGCACGCCAAGCATTTGGTCGCCGTAATTCTGCTTGATTGCCCCGACCAAGGGCACCATGCTGATCAGCGCATTCTCCTGGACCAACGACGACACCGCGTCGAGCAAACCGACGAACACGATCTCGATAGGAATGGTGGCGCCGTTCGGGTCCTTTGGAATCTTGTATTCCAGTATGGCTTCGCTCGGATGTTTGTATGTCGCGCTCAGGTCATTCAGCAAGGCCCTCGCAAGGACGCAACCGCGATCCGCGCCGAACACAGACACCTTGACGTGCTGGACCTTGGGCATCCTTGCCCTCGCGTCCTCAATCGCTTTCTCAAACTGGGTCTTCGCCGCCTGAAGGCGCGGCTCGACCCCGGTGCCCAAAAGCCGCGCGACCACTGAGTTGTCCCTGAGAACAGGAACCACGTCGAACGAACATTTGAACAGCTCGCCCGCCACTGCCCAGCCAACCTTCAACGGATTCTTCCTGAGATCGAAAAGGATTTGACGGCCACTTTTTACCGCGTCCTTGGCGAGGATGCGCCCGGCCGCGCGGCCACGGTCGAGCACGGCGCCGGTCCTGAAGAAGCGCAAGACGCGTCCGGCATTGGTACGCAACGCCTTCGCCTCTTTGACGAGTCCATCGTATGCATCCACGACAGGGCGATAGGAATGCTCCTCCAAACCCTTTTTGAATCCGTTGGTAATGGCGCTCTGCGGATCGAGCTGGAGACGGTCGACACCGGTGATTTTTTCGCCAATCTTCTTTGCGTTCGATACCTGACCTTGAGCCGCACTCACGACCTTGCTCGTCAGCGCGGATACGATTTCGCCGTCTTTGGCTTCTTTGTTGAGGTCCGTGCCCAGGCCGGAGTAGTAGAGTCGGTACCAAAACTGATTGGGGGTCTTCCCACGGCGTCGATCCTTGTTTTCTCGGTGTGCTTCCCAGAGCCGGCAGATATTGGAATATCGGGACGTCGATGGGTCATCATGATCACGGTGTCGGCCAAATCCATCAAAAAAGAATCCGATGTGAATTACCGCACCGCATGGGATGCAGTCATCGGAAGGATAAGCCTTCGTGTTGGCGCCAATCGCGTCCAGCACTTCAAGAGGCGTGCGATCTGCAGCATCGATTTCGTTCGTATTAGCCATTCTTACTTCCACCTGCGGCATGGATAAACTTGTTGCTCTTAATCTCGCGTACAACATCTGCAGGCAGCTTCTGCATGGCAAGACCAAACGCTCCGGGCTTGCCCTTCGACTCCGTGACGATGCGCTGCACCGCCGGGTGTTCGTCAAATTTCGGATTGACGAGCAACGTGTAGTACACGTACTGCTCAAGATCGACGGAGTCGGTGAAGCGGTATTTCATCCAGCCTTGAACAGCCACACGCGTGGTTCGACGGTAGGCGGCAGCCCAGTCAAGATCGTCTGGATTTGCAGCCTTGCCGTATTTCGTCTGAAACCACTCATCGACCTCTCCATAGTCAAATCGAGAGCCGCTAAAGTCATTGCGAAACTCGAATTCAACATGGTCGTCTGGATAGAAGTGCACAGCCAAGACGTCGTTGCCGGCTCGGTCAGACCTCTTCACAGGATCAAGATGAACCGTGGTCACTTTTTTGATCTTTTTTATGGGCGCATAGATGTCTTTAGAGAATTCTTCCATGTCATAGACTTCCCACTCGACCGTGAACTCCGTTCCCTTTAGCTTGTAACAACAACTCAAACTTCCTTCGCCTGACCCTGGCGGCAGGTCGCCGCCTCCACTGGCTCGATTCCCATATTTGTCACGGACCACAAACTCCGTCAGGTTGTACGGCGTGTAATTCATACCCTCCGCGCTCAACCCGCCATACACTGGCTCAGAAGAAAAGAAGTCGCAGCCCGCAAGAAAGACGGTTGCCACAAGCAAAACAAAGATGTGTTTCATCAAACTTGAAAGGTTCATTCGTAGGTGCGTGATTGCGTTAGTTCAACATTCCACCAGATAGATAGGGCAAGCACTCTTGCTTGCAACAACCGCGTTCAACCAGCGACGCCGCACGCGGTTAGCAGGATCAAATTGAATCGGCTTGGCCAACTTTGCTTCCGTTTGCCACATGATCGAATTTGTTGCTCTTAATCTCGCGCACAACATCTACAGGCAGCTTCTGCATTGCAAGACCAAACGCTCCGGGCTTGCCCTTCGACTCCATGACGATGCGCTGCACCGCCGGGTGTTCGTCAAATTTCGGATTGACGAGCAACGTGTAGTACACGTACTGCTCAAGATCGACGGAGTCGGTGAAGCGGTATTTCAGCCAGCCTTGAACAGCCACACGCGTGGTTCGACGGTAGGCGGCAGCCCAGTCAAGATCGTCTGGGTTTGCAGCCTTGCCGTACTTCGTTTTAAACCAATGATGTACTTCAGCATAGTCAAATCGAGAGCCGCTAAAGTCATTGCGAAACTCGAATTCGACATGATCGTCTGGATAGAAGTGCACAGCCAGGACATCGTTGCCAGCTCGGTCAGACCTCTTCTCAGGATCAAGATGAACCGTGGTTACTTTTTTGATCTCTTTTATCGGTGCATAGATGTCTTTAGAGAATTCTTCCATGTCATAGACTTCCCACTCGACCGTGAACTCCGTGCCTTTGAGCTTGTAGCAGCAGCTTATTCTTCCTTCGCCTGACCCTGGCGGCAGATCCCCTCCTCCACTGGCTCGATTCCCATATTTGTCACGGACCACAAACTCCGTCAGGTTGTACGGCGTGTAGTTCATACCCTCCGCACTCAACCCGCCATACACTGGCTCAGAAGAAAAAAAGTCGCAGCCCGCAAGAAAGACGGTTGCCACAAGCAAAACAAAGATGTGTTTCATCAAACTTGAAAGGTTCATTCGTATGCGCATGATTGCGTTAGTTCACCATTCCACCAGACAGATAGGGCAAGCACTTTTGCTTGCAACAACCGCGTTCAACCAGCGACGCCGCACGCGGTTAGCAAGATCAAATTGAATCGGCTTGGCCAACTTTGCTTCCGTTTGCCACATGATCGAACTTGTTGCTCTTAATCTCGCGCACAACATCTGCAGGCAGCTTCTGCATTGCAAGACCAAACGCTCCGGGCTTGCCCTTCGACTCCATGACGATGCGCTGCACCGCCGGGTGTTCGTCAAACTTCGGATTGACAAGCAACGTGTAGTACACGTACTGCTCAAGATCGACGGAGTCGGTGAAGCGGTATTTCAGCCAGCCTTGAACAGCCACACGTGTGGTTCGACGGTAGGCGGCAGCCCAGTCAAGATCGTCTGGGTTTGCAGCCTTGCCGTATTTCGTCTGAAACCACTCATCGACCTTTCCATATTCGATTCGAGAGCCGCTAAAGTCATTGCGAAACTCGAATTCGACATGGTCGTCTGGATAGAAGTGCACAGCAAAGACGTCGTTGCCGGCTCGGTCAGACCTCTTCACAGGATCAAGATGAACCGTGGTTACTTTTTTGATCTCTTTTATCGGTGCATAGATGTCTTTAGCGAATTCTTCCATGTCATAGACTTGCCACTCGACCGTGAACTCCGTGCCTTTGAGCTTGTAGCAGCAGCTTATTCTTCCTTCGCCTGACCCTGGCGGCAGATCGCCGCCTCCACTGGCTCGATTCCCATATTTGTCACGGACCACAAACTCCGTCAGGTTGTACGGCGTGTAGTTCATACCCTCCGCGCTCAACCCGCCATACACTGGCTCAGAAGACAAAAAGTCGCAGCCCGCAAGAAAGACGGTTGCCAGGGCCGAAAAAAGGAAATGCCAGAACAACCTTGATAGGTTCATTCGTTTGTAGCCCATTGGCTTATCTCATCAATTCAGTGTGCGTCGCGATGGCAAGCACGTATCAAGAACACTAGTCGAGGAATCCATACGGCAAACCCGTAACCGCTCAACTCTCCGCCGCCTGTTTAATCACGTCACGAGTAAGTCCGCTCAAAGCCTCCCGATGCGATATCTCGGCGTTTCGCGCTCGTTGCAGACGCTCCTGAATCACCGGATGCTCGTCGAAACGAGGCGAAAGCACGATGCCCTTCGAGACGTAATTCAGGAAGTCGTCTTTCTCTCTTAGACGATAGCGGCTGGCTCGTTCGAGTTGCTCGGTGACAAGCAGGTACAGCGCGAAATCGCTCTCGTCGGCGGACATTCCGAGTTGCTCAAAGCGGCAGATCATCCCGTGCGTGACGTACGACTTCGGCATCTTGCTAAAGTCCTTCCAGCGCTCACCGAACATTCTTTGCAGATACCCTTGATCGGGATCAACAGGATCGATGGTAAATGTCGCTGGTCGGCCGACGACTTGGTCCATTGGAATATCGGCGACCGGGCTCGTGAAATCTATCTGATATTCATAGAGTTCACTGACGCTCGCTTTGCCGGAAAATCTAAGCACGGAGACGGGAAAGGACTGCGGCTTGAGTTGTAGCGTATAGGCCTGACTTGGCAATACCATCGACATCTAAATACATCTCCTATGAATCTCTTTTGATGCGCGCGAAATTTCGATCCAGCGTTTCGGCATCCTGATCGCACTGCGTAGTTCTTTGCCATGAGATCGACGAATTGCTAGTCGAACTCAATTCAGGCCAGTAAGGAATTGTTGCCGAAAAAATCGCTGCTCGTGCGCAGCCAATCTCTCCGCAATGCGATGCTCGACTATAAGAATTTCTGCAGATTCATCGACTTAACAAGCCATTCGGATATCGATGCAGTATTCTATTTTTAGGAGTTTTCTGATGACCCAAAGGGCTTTCTCGCTGATACATCGGCCACATCTTTACCGAGGCTGCAGTCAGTCACGCGCCGAAAGAAGGCCGCCGTCAAAGCTTCCACCGACGGCGGTCACGTGACTTCCTAACGCGATCCTCGCACGCGCGCCATAACAGGCAACACTCGCCTCACAACTTCGTCACCTGCAACATCGCATCAGCAAACTCCCTCGGCGCTTCCTGCGGAAAGTTGTGTCCGACACCCCCGCCCAGCGTGCGATGCATATACTTGCCCGTGAACTTCTTCGCATACGCAGCAGGTTCGGGATGCGGCGCGCCGTTGGCATCGCCTTCCAGCGTGATGGTGGGCACGGAGATGGTCGGTCCTGCCGCAAGACGCTGTTCGAGCGCGTCGTATTGCGCTTCTCCCTGTACAAGCCCGAGCCGCCAGCGATAGTTATGAATGACCACCGCGACATGGTCCGGGTTCTGGAACGATGCGGCCGAGCGTTCGTACGTGGCATCGTCGAAATTCCACTTCGGTGACGCAAGCTGCCAGATCAGCTTGTTGAAGGCATCGCGATTGGCCGCATAACCCAGCGCGCCACGCTCCGTCGAGAAATAGTACTGATACCACCACTGGAACTCCGCCTTGGGCGGCAGCGGCTTTTTGTTCGCCTCCTGACTGCCGATGAGATACCCGCTCACCGACACCAGCGCCTTCACGCGCTCCGGCCACAATGCAGCGATGCAATCTGCCGTGCGCGCACCCCAGTCGTAACCACCGAAGATGGCCTGCTCGATCTTGAGCGCATCCATGAGCGCGACGATATCCACCGCTGTCACGACCTGTTGACCGTTGCGCACGGTATCGGCGGAAAGGAAGCGCGTGGAGCCATAGCCACGCAGATACGGCACGATCACGCGATAACCGGCCGCGGCCAGAATAGGCGCAACCTCGGCATAGCTGTGGATGTCGTAAGGCCAGCCATGCAGCAGAAACACGACCGTGCCATTGGCGGGCCCGAGTTCCGCATAGCCGACGTTGAGCTTGCCCGCATCGATCTGCCTGATCGGGCCAAACGACGCGCCCGCGCTCGTCGCTTTAACAGTGGACGATTGCGCCTTCGCGAACGTGCTGAAGCTAAAGTCCGCAAGGGCGACGCTTGCAAGCGTCGTCCCAAGCATAAGACGACGCCGTTGATTGACGGGTTCTGACATGACCAGACCTCCTTATCGATTGGTTCGGGAATTTTCGTGGGTCCACTTGAAGAGTGGCCTCGACGGTTTTATATCCCAGCCGATCAGGAGCGATGTATCTCAGTGTATCCGTCCATTCAATCTACACATCGCGATTCAAAAGCGCGGAATACTCAGCGCTTTTTGTAGTTTGCAAACACCTCTTTGCGGATGGAGCCATGCACGCCCCAGTTCGCATCGACAACCTGCGTCACGCCGAAATCCGCCGCCACGGACATGAGTGCGATGGCCTCGTCTTCGCTCAGTCCATGAACCGTCATCAGGAAGCGCCGCAGTTTGCGAAAGGCATCGCGCATGGCACGGTCGAGGCTCGCGTGTTGCGCGACTTCGAGTTGCGCGTTGGCGCCGAGTTCGCCGAGATAGTTCGGAAACGTAAAGCCATACACGGACCATTGCTGATCCGTTTCGAGCAGCGGATGCGTCAGTCCTTCGAGCAACGTGCCTTCGAGATCCGCCTGCTTGTGCAGGATGAATTCGAAGTCACCCGTGAGCGACGTTTCAATGGCCGTGCCGCCGAGTTCGCTGTCGCCTTGCGCCGCGTGCGGATCGCCGACTGAAAACAGCGCGCCCGCAACGGCCACCGGGTAATACATCTTCGAACCCTTGCCGATACGCCAGTCGTCGATATTGCCGCCGGTATAGCTCGGAGGAATCGAGCTGACATAGTCCGCTTCGGCGGGCGCCACGCCCATGGTGCCGAAATGCAGCCGCGCCGGCACGCGTATGTCGGGCAGGATGTTCTCGCGCTTCTTCACCAGCCGATGATCCACCTGCACGCCAGGATAATCGATGGTCGCATGCACGATGCCGTCCGGGTCGGTCTGCGGCGTCCACACATAGTTGTAGACGGCGCGCGCATACGGCTCGCCGGAAGTATCAAGTTCGAAGATCGTCACGACTTCGCGCGGCTTCGGCTCCTCGATCAGATCGTGATACTGAAAGCCCCACGACGCCGCCACGTTCGAGCCGAAGCATTTGCCCGCATGACACGCGTTGCAACTCGGGCGCGGCCGTACATCGAGGATGCGCACTTCGAGTACATCGCCGGGTTCGGCGCCTTCTATCTCGACAGGCCCGGTCAGCAGATGCACGCCGACGCCTTCGCCATCGCCCAGTTTGAACGGACCTTCTGTAGGGCCAGCACCGCGCCGCGATACGCCCTTGTGCTCGCGCGTCCATTCGAACACGCTCTGCGCGCCGGGGTCGCCCGCGACCATGCGCTCGTGGTCGTCGTTGGCATGATGCGTCAGCGTTTCGATGGTGGCGCGGTCGCCCGACTTCAGCGTGAGACGCGGCTCTACCCGTTTGCTGAAGTATCCCCAATGCACGGTGGATGATGAAACGGGCAGCGTGTAATGCTTCATTGAATCGTCCTCGGCTTTAGGGTTTTAATGCACCGTTTCGAGCGTGCTGCCCGCGCCCATCACGTTGAGAAAGCGCGCAGTCAGCGGATGATGCGGATGCGTCAACACCTGATGCGCCTGCCCTTCCTCGACCACCGTTCCGCCGCTCAAGAACACCACGCGGTCGGCCACTTCATCGGCGAAGCGCAACTGATGCGTCGAGATGATCATGGTGAGGCCGTCGTCGAGCGCGAGACGGCGGATCACTTCGAGCACTTCGCCGACCAGTTCGGGATCGAGCGCGGATGTCGGCTCGTCGAGCAGCAGCACGCGCGGGTTCGGCGCAAGCGCACGCGCTATGGCCACACGCTGTTGCTGGCCACCCGACAGATGACGCGGCAAGGCATCCGCGCGATGCACGAGGCCCACGCGTTCGAGCAAGGCATCGGCGCGACGGTTGGCATCGGCGAGCGTTGCGCCGTGTACCCATACGAGCGGCAAGGCAATGTTCTCGCGCGCCGTCAGATGACTGAACAGATTGAATTGCTGAAACACCATGGCGACGCCGAGACTCGCACGTTCTCGCGCCAGCTCGCGCGGATTCATTCGCCGCCCGTCATCGCGAAAGCCGAGACGCCGGCCGCCCACGCGTATCTCGCCTTCGCTCCATTGCTCCAGATGGTTGATGCAGCGAAGCAGCGTGCTCTTGCCCGAACCGCTCGGCCCGAGCAACGCGACGACTTCGCCGGAGCGGATGTCGAGGTCGAAGCCATTCAGCACGGCCTGTTCGCCGTAACGCTTGTGAACGCCACTGATCTGCACGGCCACGCCGTTGCGAGCCAGCGTGTCGTAGCGGCGCGCGCGTTCGGCAGCCGTGATCGGCGCGAAGACGGGCGGCAAGTCGCCGGGACTCGCGGGTTTCGGTGCGGGCGCGGGTTTGCGTCGTCCCCAGAAACCGCCGCCCGTGCTCGCGCGGTCCAGATCGAGCGCTCGTTCGATCATCAACTGAATCGCTGCGATGGCGCCCGTGAGACACAGATACAAAAGCCCCGACGCGAAGAAGATCGAAAAGAAGTCGAACGTGGACGATGCAAGCTGCGTGCTACGCAAGGTCAGTTCGCCGACCGAGATCACCGACGCCAGCGACGAGTTCTTCAGTGCGCTGACCGTTTCGTTGCCAAGCGCGGGGATCATCGAACGAATCGCCTGTGGCGCGATGATTCTGCGCATCAACACGCCCGGCGTCATGCCGAGCGCCTGCCCCGCGAGTGTTTGTCCGCGATCCACGCCGAGCACGCCCGAGCGGAATATCTCGGCGATGAACGGCGCTTCGTTCGCGGCGAGCGCGAGGCCCGCCGCGCCGATCGCGCTCAGTTTGATGCCGATATGCGGCAAGGCGTCGTAGGCGAACACCAGTTGCAGAATCAGCGGCGTGCCGCGAAAGATCACCGTGTAGCCGCGCGCGATCGCCGCGAGCGGCCCGATACGGCTCAGTTGCATGGCCGCGAGCACGAGTCCCAGCACGAGGCCGCCCGCGAGTCCCAGCAAGGTCACGGCGATCGTGAAGCGGATGCCGTCCAGAAGGATACGGCAGGCCGAGATAGTGAAGGAACAGGTCCATGAGCCGATGCTTCCCGTGCTTACTTCGCGACGATCAATTGCGGCGCGGCTAGGTTCTCCACGCCGAGGCCCCACTTCTTGAGCAAGTCCGACTGTGCGCCGCTCTTCTGAATGGCGACGAGCGCGGCCATCACGGCATCGCGGAAATCAGGCTTGTCTTTCGGCACGCCGATACCCACGAAATACGGCAAGGTCACCGCCGTCGCTTTTTCGAGCTTGTCCGGATACGCCTTGACGGCCTGATCGACCGTGTTCACGTCGTTGATATACGTATCTGCGCGGCCGGCGAGAATGGCCTGGATGCAGTTGGCGTTGTTGTCGTAAAGCTGCACGGTGGCTTCCGGCTTGCCTGCCGCCTTGCATTGCGGCGCGAGCGCCTGAACCAGCGGCACTTCCACGTAGCCGGTGTTTTCAGCGGCGGTCGTGCCGCACATCGACGTGTTGATGCCGGTAATTTTCTTGGGGTTGCCCTTCGCGACGAGCACGCCGTCGAACACCTTCGAATACGTGATGAAATCGGCGGCTTTGGCGCGTTCCTCGGTTGCGTAGATGTCGGAGATGACGATGTCGGCCTGACCGCTCTGCAGCGTCGTGAGCAACGCGGCGAAGGTGACGGGCTTGTACGCCATCGTGAAGCCGAGACACTGCGCGATCATCTCGCCCAAGTCGATATCGAAGCCGACGTACTTGCTCGGATCGTTCGGATCGAGCGCTTCATAGCCCGGCGTGTGCGGATTGATCGCGTTGGTGAGCGTCTTGCCCTTGAACTGTGGATACTTCGCCTGCAACGCGCTGCATTCGGCGGGCGAAGCGGCGTGTGCTTGCCCCGCGAACGCGAACAGCGACGCGCACAAAGCGCCGAGCCACACGCGAGCTAAACGGCCCATGAGATTCCTTTGCATCGATACGCTCCTGGCGGCTCTTGACCGCTGATGACGATTGACTTGCGATGCCCCGAGCGTAGGCGACCGAAATCCCGCTAACTTGTCTGGCTGCGCACAACTGCTGGTCCTCACGTGCACGCTCGTCCAAGAACCGCTTTCGCCGGTACCGCCGTGTCGCGCGCGAGTGCATGCATGCGCCGCGATGGCGCATGCATGCACTGTGGTTCGGCACGCCTTGCATGGCGTCGCCGCATGGCCGCGATGGCGCGGGAGTTGCTTTTCCAAAGCGCGTCTTGCCTGCTATTCGTGGAGTTTTCGCTTGAACCTGTCGCGCTTCACCACCGAGTCGTATCCCGAGTTCGAACGTCGACATGAATGGAAAGCGGCGCTCGCGCGCCTGGGGTGGCACGGCAAGATAGAAGGCGGCGAACGCGGTCTTCAAGGCACGCTGACATCGCGTGTATCGGCGGGCGGCATCGAGTTCACGACGATCGCCTCGGCCGCGCAGACGCTCGAACTGAGCGCCGATCAAAGCGGCAGTCTCATGCTCGTATTGCTGATCGATGGCGACGCCACGCTCGTCGCCGACGGCCTGCGCGAACGCGTTAGCCCGCATGACATCGTGTATGCGGCATCGGGACAAAGCGCGTCGCTGATCTTCGCGGGGCGCTTTCGCGCCTTTATCGTGCGTGCGCCGAAGAGCGCGATCAACGCGCGCTTGCTCTCGCCGCTTTCGTTGCGCGTGGCGCTGCTGCCGGGCGCAACGGGCATGGGCCATATCTTTTCGGGCTTCTTGCGCTCGGTGGTCGAGAGCCTCGAGACCTTGAGCGCCGATGAATTGCGTCCCACCGAACTCGCGCTCGCGGAAATGCTCGTCGCGTGTCTTGCGGGACAGGAACGCAAGGGCTCGTTCAACGGACTCACGCCGTCGCAGGCGGCGCTATTCTCGCGGCTATGCCGCTTCATCGAAGCAAATCTCGCCGAATCGACCTTGAGCGTCGCCACGCTTGCAAAGGACGAGCGCGTGTCGCCACGCTATGTGCAGAAGCTTTTCGAACTCGCCGGACAGAGCTTTTCGACCTATGTGCGCTCACGCCGTCTTGAGCGATGCCGCGCGGAACTGGCCGATCCGCTCTCCGAGAAAGTATCGATCTCGGACATCTGCTTTCGCTGGGGCTTCAACGACCCCGCGCATTTCAGCCGCGTGTTTCGCGAACGTTACGGCGCGTCGCCGCGCACCTTCAGGCACGAGGCGAGCCTTGAAATAGCGCGTCATCTGGTGCGAAGTCTCTCGCGCGGCTTGCCGGTCAATGCGGCGAGCCTGATCGCGCAGGCGCGTCAGGATCATGCGGGCGATACGCTCGTCGCCGTGCGTGAAGAACTCGATGCCGTGCATATCGAACCTCGGCTCGGACGCGACAAGCCGCGCCATCATCTGCTGCGCGCAACGGCAAATACCGTGCATTGGGGCTATTTCAGCCACGATCTGAAGCCCGTGCTCGAAGTACAGAGCGGCGACACCGTGACCGTGGAAGCGCTCACGCAACATGCCGCGGATGACTGGGATCGTATGATCGCGGGCGATCCCGGCGCCGAGAGCGTGTTCCACTGGACCGCCGAGCGCAAGAACGTGGACCGGCGCGGCGCGGGACCGATGAACGCATCGATCTACGGACGCGGCGCGGGCGAAGGCTTCGGCGTGCATATCTGCACGGGACCGATTGCCGTCACGGGCGCGGAGCCGGGCGACGTGCTCGAAGTGCGGATCGTCGATATTCATCCGCGCCGCTGCGCGAACCCGAAATATCATGGCCGCGCATTTGGCAGCAACGCCGCCGCGTGGTGGGGCTTTCACTATCGCGAGCTCTTGACCGAGCCCAAGCCTCGCGAAGTCGTGACCATCTACGAGCTTCATACGGATACCGAACGCGTCGACGAGAGCGCCTATGCGCGCGCCGTCTACAACTATCGCTGGACGCCGCAACGCGATCCGTTCGGCGTGATGCATCCGATCATCGATTATCCCGGCGTGCCTGTCGATCATTCGACCGTCGTCGAAAATCACAACGTGCTGAAGAACGTCACCATTCCGGTGCGGCCGCATTTCGGCGTGATCGGCGTCGCGCCTCAACAAAACGGTCTGATCGATTCGATCCCGCCTTCGGCCTTCGGCGGCAATCTCGACAACTGGCGCGTGGGACCGGGTGCAAGCGTGTTTCTGCCAGTGGGCGTGGCGGGCGCGCTGCTTTCCATCGGCGACCCGCATGCGTCGCAAGGAGACTCCGAGTTGTGCGGCACGGCTATCGAATGCTCGCTTACCGGCGACTTCGAACTGATCCTGCACAAGAAGCACACGCTCGGCTCACAGCCCTTTGCGGACCTCACGTATCCGCTTGTCGAAACCGCCGACGAATGGGTGCTGCACGGCTTCAGCCACGCCGACTATCTCGCGGAATTCGGCACCAGCGCGCAGAGCGAGGTCTATCAGAAGTCCACGCTCGATCAGGCCATGCGCGACGCCTTCATCAAGACGCGCCGCTTTCTCATGTCGACCAAGGGATTGAGCGAAGACGAAGCCATCTCGTTGATGTCGGTGGCCGTGGACTTCGGCGTGACGCAAGTGGTCGATGGCAACTGGGGCGTGCACGCGATCATCCGCAAGGCGCTTTTCACGGATTAGCGCTTATATATGGAGCGCCATCGTTACTGAACCGCCTCGGGCTCCTCGATCGCCCGCGTCAACAATTCGACGAACGCCACCACCGCTTGCGGCAAGGTGCGTCCCGCCATCGTCTGAATCTGCAAGGTGCGCTGATGCAGTTCGGGATTGCTGATGGGCACGGCCGCCATATCGTCACGCTGCAAACGGCTGCGCACGGTGAGGTAGCCGGTCAGCGTGATGGCGTCGGTGCGTTGCACGAAACTCTGCAAGGCCATGTGATAGTTCGCGATGAACACCGGCTCGAAGACGAGCCCTTCGAGACTGCACGAGATATCGAATAACTGACGCAGCGTCACGCCCTGGTTATGCATGGCCATCGGCCATTCGTGGAGATCGGCGAGCGAAACCGACTCGCGTGTCGCCAGCGGATGACCACCGCGCATCAATGCGAACACCGGCGCGCGCTGCGCATAATGCACGTGCACGTCCTTCTCGGGCGCGACGCTGAAGCACACCGCGACATCGTGCGTGCCTTCGCGCACGCGCTGTGTGGCGACCGATGGCGGCGAGACATCGAGTTGGAACTGCGCACGCGGATGCGTCTCCAGAAACCGCGCAAAGGCTTGCGGCAAGAAATCCGGCGCCACGCCTTCGGACGCGGCGACGCGTATCGTCACGCGGCCGCCCGCGCTCAAATCGCGTATTTCATCGATCACGCGCTCGTTTTCCAGATGACTGCGGCGCGCATGATTGGCAAGCAAGCGCCCGGCATCGGTCAAGACCATGCCGCGCGGACGCCGTTCGAATAGCGGTGTGCCCATCTGCTCTTCGAGCTTCGCCATCTGCCTGCTCAATGCCGACACCGCCACGAACAGCCGCTCCGATGCCTTGCTAAGCGAGCCGCTTCGCGCGATTTCGAGGAAGTAACGCAGCGCCGTCTCGTCCATTTCCGCCTTCTCGTTCCGCTTCGGGATAACCCTCGATTTGCCTTTTAAGCAAGGGTTCTTGAGAAATATTGTAATTGTCCAGAAATATCGGCGGCCGCAGCATGAGTCACGATTAAAGGGAGAACGACGTGACCCGCGATACCGCCGTCCAGCTTGCCACTCAGCGTTATGAGTCCGGCGCGTTCCTCGAAGACCTGCAGCGACGCGTCGGTCTGCGCACCGATAGTCAGGAAGCCGACAGCGGCGCGCGCCTCTTCGCTTACCTCGAAGAAGAACTTTCGCCCACGCTCGAGGAATGGGGCTTCGAGTGCCGCATCGTCGAGAATCCGGTGGCGGGCGCGGGGCCGTTCCTCATCGCGCATCGCCATGAAGCCGCGGACTTGCCGACGGTGCTCGGCTACGGTCACGGCGATGTCGTACGCGGCTACGACGCGCAATGGTCCGAAGGCCGGTCGCCGTGGCGCGTGACGGTGGAAGGCGAACGCTGGTACGGTCGCGGCACCGCCGACAACAAAGGCCAGCACAGCATCAATCTCGCGGCGCTGAAGGCCGTGCTCGACGCGCGCGAGGGCAAGCTCGGCTTCAATCTGAAGCTGCTGTTCGAGACCGGCGAGGAAGTCGGTTCACCCGGCCTGCATGCCGTGTGTCTCAAGTTGCGCGATGAACTGGCGGCAGACGTGTTGATTGCATCCGACGGACCGCGCCTCGCCGCCAACCGCCCGACGCTCTTTCTCGGATCGCGCGGCGTCATCAATTTCCGTCTCGATGTGAAGCTGCGCGATGGCGCGCATCATTCGGGCAACTGGGGCGGCCTCTTGCGCAATCCGGCCGTGGTGCTGGCGAACGCCATTGCATCCATGGTCGATGAGAACGGCAAGATCGTCATCGAAGGATTGCGGCCGCCGCCGGTGCCGGAATCGGTGCGGCGCGCGCTGGAGGGGATCGTCGTGGGCGGCAATCCCGGCGAACCGGAAGTCGATGCCGACTATGGCGAGCCGGGTCTCACGCCCGCCGAGCGCGTGTTCGGCTGGAACAATATCGAAGTGCTGGCGTTTCGCGCGGGCAATCCCGAGAAGCCCGTCAACGCCATTCCGCCGCATGCGTTCGCGCACATGCAGATTCGCTTCGTCGTCGGCACGAACTGGCGCGAGCTTGCCAGGATCGTGCGTGACCATCTCGATGCGCACGGTTTCACCATGGTCGATATCGAAGTGGAACGCGGCATGCCCGCCACGCGCGTCGATCCTGACAACGCGTGGGTGCAGTGGTCGATCCGTTCGCTGACGCAGACGACTGGCAGCGCGCCCGTGCTCTTGCCGAACCTCGGCGGCACGCTCCCCAACGATGTATTCGCCGATGTGCTCGGCATGCCGACCATCTGGGTGCCGCATTCGTATCCCGGATGCTCGCAGCATGCGCCGGACGAACACATGCTCGCGCCGGTGGTGCGCGAAGGCTTGCGCATCATGGCGGGTCTTTACTGGGACCTCGGCGCGCGCGATGGCAACGTAGCGCCTCGATCGAACGGAGAAGCACGCCATGAGCACTGATTCCGTCACGATATCCCCCGCGCGCGATGAGCCGGCGAAGCATCGCAACGTGGCGCGTCTGATCGTCGCCACGTCTATCGGCAATGCGCTCGAGTTTTACGATCTCGTCGTCTATGGCTACTTCGCAGGCGTATTGTCGAAGCTGTTTTTTCCCACGCAGGATCACACCGTCTCGCTGCTACTCACCCTCGGCACCTTCGCGCTGTCGTATCTCGCGCGGCCCGTCGGTGCGCTCGTGCTCGGCTCGTATAGCGACCGGCATGGCCGCAAGGCGTCGCTTACGCTGTCCATCGCGATGATGACCGTCGGCACGGCCATGGTCGCGCTCATGCCTTCGTATGCAAGCATCGGCATTGCGGCGCCCATTCTGATCTTCTTGTCGCGTTTGTTGCAGGGCTTTTCGGCGGGCGGCGAGTTCGGCAGTTCGACGGCATTTCTCGTCGAACATGCGCCCGAGCGCAGCGGCTTCATGTCGAGCTGGCAGTTTTCGAGTCAAGGCGCGAGCACGCTGCTCGCGTCGCTCTTTGGTGCCGTGCTGACGAGCACGCTCACGCCTGCGCAGCTCGAAGGCTGGGGATGGCGCATTCCGTTTCTCTTCGGCGTGTTGATCGGACCGATCGGGCTGTATATTCGCCGACGCATGGACGAAACGCCGGAGTTCGAGCAGGCCGAGAAAGTGGCGTCGCCCGTGCGCGAGTTGCTCAAGACGCAGAAGGAACGCTTGCTCATCTGCATCGGCTCGCTCGTGCTCACGACCACGGCCAACTACATGCTGCTTTATATGCCGACGTACGCGACGCGGCAGTTGGGCTTGTCGCCGTCGTCGGGCTTCATCGCCACGTTGACGGCGGGCTTCATCATGATGGTGCTCGTGCCGGTGGTGGGACACCTGTCGGACAAATTCGGGCGCATTCGCATCATGCAGGTGACGGGCGTCGTGTTCTTTCTGACCGTTTATCCGGCGTTCATGCTCATGAATGCGCATCCTTCGTTGCCGACCTTGCTCGCCGCAGTGATCTGGGTCGCGTTACTCAAGGCCACCTACTTCGCGCCGATTCCGGCATTGATGGCCGAACTCTTTCCGACCGCCACGCGCACCACGGGCATGGCCTTCGGCTACAACATCGGCACGACCATTTTCGGCGGCTTCACGCCGCTCGCGGTGGCTTCGTTGATCGCGGTCACGGGCAGCAACCTTGCGCCGGGACTGTATCTGATGATCGCTGCGGTCGTGAGCCTCTTTACGCTCGTGTGGGCGCGCATGCGGATCAAGTTGCGCTAAAGCCTTTGCCAGGAACTTTGAAAATGAACGAGACATTGAAACGTGCGATTCAGTTTTCCATCGATCATGAATCGAAGTGGGACCGGAACGTCGATGGCAACTGGGGCGTGCATATCAACGATCCCGCGCCGTGGAACAAGCTGCTTGGACCCGTACACGATCGCGGTCCGGTGTCGGGCGCGATTGCGCTCGATGGCCACGTGATCACCACGTGGGGCGAGCCGGATCGCGCGGACCTTACCTTCAGCATTGCGAAGACGTACCTCGCCTTGCTTGCGGGCGTGGCGCACGACCGCGGCTTGCTGCCCGATGTCGATGAACCCGTGCGCGAGCGCGTGCCCGGTATCGGCTTCGACGACGCGCATAACGCCCCGGTTACGTGGGCGCAATTGCTGCAGCAGACGAGCGAATGGCAAGGCGAGTGCTTCGGGCTTTCGGATCAGGCGGATCATTATCGCGCGGTGACATTTGGCGAGCCGCCCGCGGGCAAGAAAGGCGACTTGCGGCCGTTGCAGACGCCTGGCACCTTCTGGGAATACAACGACGTGCGGATCAACCAGTTATCGCTTGCGTTGATGCATCTGTTTCGTCGGCCGCTGCCCGAAGTGTTTCGTGAAGCGATTGCCGAGCCTTGCGGCATGAGCGATGGCTGGCAATGGGTGGGTTACGACCATGCCTGGACCGAGATCGATGGGCGGCGCATGCAGTCCGTTCCCGGTGGGACGCATTGGGGCGGCGGTATGTCGGTTAGTGCGAACGACCAGTTGAAGATCGCGCGGATGTTGCTGGACGAAGGTCTGGTTTCCGGGCGGCGGGTGCTGTCCCGCGAGTGGATCGAGAAAATGCGCACGCCTTGTGATATCGCGCCGTTTTATGGGTTTCTTGTCTGGCTCAATACGGGGCGGAAGATGTTTCCCTCGGTGCCGGAGTCGAGCTATTTTGGCGTGGGCGCGGGAAGTTCGTTCATGTGGATCGAACCTTCCACGCGGCTGGCGGTTATCGTGAGGTGGCTGGATTCGGCGTTTGCCGGGGAGTTTTTTGGGTTGGTGTTCGATGGCGTCAAGGGGATGACGCGTTGAAAGCTTGAGCTTCTTTCCGGCCGACACGACAAGTTGGCCGTCCTCTCATTTCGGGCTTTCGATAAATCTCCCAAGCGCGTACCTAGCGTGCACTAAAAAGGCCCCTGAATCGCCTCTGCTAAATGCCCCACATCGCAACATCAGCAATTCCGACCGAGTAGAACTTCCCGCAATTTCGACCCTTTATTTAAGCGCTCAAACGCAATGTGTCCGAGTACACATACGCGAGTATTTCCATTCGTGCGATGAACGTTCGACGCTGATTTGACCTGCTAAGCTTTGTTTCAATGGCATGACCAATACGCGAACGCGAAGCGGCTCGATCACGCTTCCCGGCACGTACGTCATTGGCCATTCGAACGGCGGGTCAGAGCCATAGAGCTCGATACGGGGATCATCAAAGTGTGGACAAGGTCAAGTTCGGCAGGTCACAAAACGATGCCCGATCGTGTGCGTTCCGGCATTCGTGCATGCACCCCGTCGTTGACTCGTCGCGCCCTGCTCGGTGACATCGCGGCGCTCGCTCTCGGTGCAGCGTCCCCCTTCGCCTTCGCTCAACATGATGCGGTGGGACTCGTCACGCCGCCGCTTCGCCTTGACGATATCGTGCTCGTCGATCAGACCGGCAAGACGCGTCGCTTGAACGAAGTGTTGCGTCACGGCGTGACTGCGTTGCAGACGGTCTACACCGGTTGCGGCACGGTATGTCCTTTGCAGGGCGCGCTATTCAGCGCGGTACAGAAACGCATGACGAGCATCCGTACTCGTCATGCGGTGCAGTTGCTATCGATTGGAATCAATCCGCTTTCCGATTCACCTCAGGCATTGCACGCATGGCTCGCCCAGTTCGAGGCGGGTCCTTCGTGGATCGCAGCGACTCCGACGCTTGCGGATGTCGACAAGATGCGCGTGGCGCTGTCGGGCAGCAAGGCATCGGCAAGTGACATCGCAGACCATTCGACGCAGGTCTATTGCTTCGATGCCAATGCGATGTTGCGCTGGAGAAGCGCCGATCTTCCACGCGTGAACGATGTCTGCGATGTGCTCGGCGCGCTTGCACTGACATAGCTATTCGACTTATCCACGGGGAGCAGGACCATGCCACGAATCCTTTCGGCCGGGAGCGTGTTGCTTGACGTTGCCCGCCATGCGCGCGTCGTCTTGCTGCTGGCGTTGGCGCTAACGTTAGCGAGTGTGTCGCACCAAGTCCGCGCGCAGACATCGGCGCCCATCACGCTAAGCGGCACCAGCATGTGCGCCGACGTGAGCGGCGAATCCAAAACACCGAACGCGCCAGTCATTACATGGCCCTGCACCGGCGGCGCGAATCAGCAATGGAAGCCGGTTGCTACAGGCACGCGCTACAACCTCATCAATCTCAATAGCGGTCTATGCATGGACGTGTCGGGTCAAAGTCCCGATCCCGGCGGTCCTATCATTCAATGGACCTGTAGTGGCGGCACGAATCAGGCGTTTTCGTTGATCCCGCAAGGCGGAGGTTACGCGATCGTCGCGGGACACAGCGGCTTGTGCGTGACCGCGTCGAGTACGACCTCACAAGGCGTGCAACTGACGCAGCAGGTGTGTAACGCAAGCGCCACGCAGACATGGAAAGTCAGCGGCTTGCCCGCGCCGCAAGCTGCATTGCCTTCGAAATGGACGGCGCCCATCACGTTGCCGCTCGTGCCGCTCCAAGCCGCGAATCTTCCCGATGGAACCGTGCTGGTCTGGTCGGCCGACAGCGCCCTCAACTTCACCTCTGGCGAAGTCACGCCGGGCAAGACGTACACGGCGATCTTCAATCCATCGACCGGCACCAGCAAACAAATGATCGTGACCAACACCGGGCACGACATGTTCTGTCCGGGTATCGCCAATCTTCCCGATGGCCGCATCTTCGTGACGGGCGGATCGAGCACGAAAAAGACCAGCATCTATTCGCCTACGACCGGCACATGGACGTCGAGCAATCAGATGAACATTTCGCGCGGCTATCAGGGCAGCGTGACCTTGAGCAACGGTAACGTGTTTCTCGTGGGCGGCTCGTGGAATGGCGGGCTCGGTGGAAAGACGGGCGAGACGTGGACCTCGGGCTCGGGCTGGCAAGTCAACGGCGCCATTCTCGACGACTACATCCTGACGAACGACGCTGCGGGCGTGTTCCGCGCCGACAACCACGCGTGGCTCTTCGCGGTCGCCAACGGACGCGTGTTTCATGCGGGCCCGAGCCGCGCCATGCACTGGTTCGACACGGCGGGCAACGGCAGCGTCACCGCAGCCGGCAACCGGGGCAGCGACAATGACGCGATGAACGGCAACGCGGTCATGTACGACGTCGGCAAGATACTTGCCGTGGGCGGCGCGCCGAGCTACGACCAATCGACGGCCACCTCCAATGCGACGCTGATCGACATCAGCAGCGGAACGGCGATCACGCGCACCATCGCACCGATGAGCTATCAGCGCGCGTTCAACAACAGCGTCGTGTTGCCGAATGGGCAGGTCGTCGTGATCGGCGGTCAGACCTTTGCCGTGCCGTTTTCGGACGACAACGCGATCCTCACGCCCGAGTTGTGGGACCCGACCACGAATGCGTTTTCGCGGCTCGCGCCACAAGCCGTACCGCGCACTTATCACAGCATGGCGCTGCTGCTGAACGATGGACGCGTGCTCAGCGGCGGCGGCGGATTGTGCGGCTCGTGCGCCACGAATCACACGAATGTCGAGATATTGGCGCCGCCTTATCTTCTCAACGCGGACGGGTCCGCCGCAACCAGACCGACCATGAGTTCCGCGCCGACCGATGCGTTGCTCGGCACGACCATCGTCGTATCGGCGACCAAGGGCATGACAGCATTTGCGCTGATGCGCTCATCGTCGGCCACGCATTCGGTGAACAACGAACAGCGACGCGTACCGCTGACGTTTACGGTGGGCACCGCTGGCGAGTACAAGTTGAAGATTCCGTCCGACCCGGGCATCGTCGTGCCCGGCTATTACATGCTTTTCGCGCTGAACGCGAAGGGCGTGCCGAGCCTCTCGCGTACCATGCGCGTGCATTGATGGCGCATCGCTGGGTCGGCCTCGCGCTCGTTGCGATGGTAACGGTTGCCCATGCCGCATGTGAACCGCGCGACCTGGGCTGCGCGATTTTCGACGGAGAGCATCTGATGTCGGCGCATTTGCGTGATGACGATCGCACGTTGCCTGCGTGGACGACTCGTTGCGTCAATTGCCATGTGGGCACATCGAAAGCGGCGGCCTTTGCGCCGCCGCTGACTCGCGAGTCCTTGCTTGGCGAAACGCGTCGTCGCGGAGGGCCGATGAGCCATTACGATCCCATCGCTTTTTGCCGCGCGATCAAGGATGGCGTCGATCCAGCGGACATCGTGCTTCGTCGGGCGATGCCGCGTTACAAGATTGCTGACGCACAGTGCGCCGCGCTCTGGCAATTCGTTATGAGCCGATGAGCGCGCGCATTCGTCGATGCGTCTTGAACGACGCAGCCGCTTCGAGCGGTCACGAGCACGGTACGGCGGCATGAGTGAATCGGTTGATCGTTGGTTGAAAGACTCAAGCCACCTTCGTCCCCTTCACCACCTCCCCCAGCAACTCCGCATGCAGCCCCTTCAGCACCTTCACGAACTCCGATGCCAATCTCTCCCTCGGCCGATGCGGCGGAAACAGCAAGTAAGTCGGAAACAACGTAGCCGGCAAAAATGGCTTGATGACAATTCCAGGACCCGCGAAATCCCGCGCGACGATCGGATGCGCAAGCGTCACGCCCATCCCATGACGCACCATCTCGCAGCACATTGCCGTGTACTGCGCCTCGATCGCAAGCACGCGCTCCACGCCCGCACGCTGAAACACCTCGTCCATCAGCGTGCGCGTGCCGTCGCCGTGACACAGCGAGATGAACGACTCGCCTTCGAGATCCTGCGGCTTGATACTGCGTTTCGACGCCAGCCGATGCCCCTCCGGCATAACACACACCGCCGCCACGTTCGACAACTGCTCGACCTCGCAATCCGACGCCTCGCTCACATACACGGCCACGCCGAGATCGCAGAACTGCGACGCCGTCCAGTGATTGACCGTACCCGATGTGTTCACGTGCAACGACACGGTCACCGTCGGATATAACTCGACGAAGCGCTTGATCGCATGCGGCACGAGAGTCATGCCCGCCGATGGCATCGCCGCTATGCGCAAACGTCCGCTGCCTAGATTGCGTATCTGCGCCGCCGCGTTCGCCAGGCCCTGCAAGCCGACGAACGCACGTTCGACCTCGCGGAAGAACGCGGTGCCCTCGCTCGTGGGTATCAACCGCACGCCGCTGCGCTGAAAAAGCTGCAAGCCGGTTTCGCGTTCGAGCTGCGAAATCAGCCGGCTAACGTTCGGCTGCGAGGTAAAGAGCGCCTTGGCCGCCGCGGTCATCGACCCCGAGACCATGACCGCCCGAAACGCCTCGATGTGCTTCAGATTCATGCGTGATCTCCCTCTTCGGGTGAACCCCGATCCATATCATCCATGCATAGATAGGTATTTTATTCGTATTGGACGATATGGTCCGGCGGCGCGAAACTGCATTTCAACGACGGGTCATGAAGCCCGCCCCCACACCCCGGATCTGGAGATCGTCGTCATGAAAAGAGCGTTGCATCGCCGTCTGTCCGTCCCCGCTTGTACCGCCTTCGCGGCTCTTTCTTTCGCCGCTCCGCTTCTCGCTCACGCCGAAACCACGCTCTATGTCGCCAATGTGGGTGGCTCGAACGAGCAGTTGTATCGCCAGAAAATCATCCCGCCGTTCGAAAAAGCGCATGACGTCAAGATCGTCTACGTCGCGGGCAATTCCAGCGATACCCTCGCCAAGTTGCAAGCGCAAAAAGGCCATCAGCAGATCAACGTCGCCGTGATGGACGACGGCCCGATGTATCAGGCAATGCAGCTCAATCTCTGCGCCAAGCTCGACGAAGCGCCCGTGATGAAGGACGTCTATCCGCTCGCGCGTCTCGGCGCGACGTCGATCGGCGTCGGCATGGTGGCGACAGGCATCGGCTACAACGAGGAAGCGTTCAAGAAGGCCGGTCTGCCGCCGCCCGATTCGTGGAAGGTGCTCACCGACAAGCGCATCAAGGGCAAGCTCGGCGTGCCGCCGATCACCAACACGTATGGTCTGCATACGCTCGTCATGCTCGCGCGTCTGAACGGCGGCGGCGAGAAGAATATCGAGCCGGGCTTCGCGGCGATGACCAAGGATGTCGCGCCGAACGTGCTGTCCTGGGCGCCCACGCCCGGCGAAATGGACGGTCAGATGCAATCCGGCGACGTGGTGCTTGCGCCCTACGGCAGCGGTCGCGCGGTTGCGCTGCAGAACACGGGCTTTCCGCTCAAGTTCGTCTACCCGAAGGAAGGCGCGGTCGCGTTGCAGGTGGCGGCATGCGCCATCGCCGAGAACGCACAGCCGCAGTTGTCGCAGCAGTTCGTCCAGTATCTGTTGAGCCCGGAAGTGCAGGCGTTGCAGGCGCAAGGCATCGGTCTCGGTCCGGTCAACAAGACGGTCAAGCTGACGCCGGAAATCGCCGCGCGCGTGCCTTACGGTCCCGACCAGATCGCGAAACTGACCGCGATGGACTGGACCACGATCAACCAGCATCGCACCGAGTGGACGGAGCGCTGGAACCGTTCGGTCGAGCGTTGAACCCCACACCGGCATGAAGGAGCGAGGCGCATGGCCTTCCTGACTCTGCAAGGTATCTCGAAACGCTACGGCGATTTCACGGCGATCGAACAACTCGATCTCGATGTCGAACGCGGCGAACTTCTCGCGCTGCTCGGACCTTCGGGTTGCGGCAAGACGACCACGCTGCAAATGGTGGCGGGGTTCGTCACGCCGACCACGGGCCGCATTCTGCTCGATGGCCGCGACATCACGCACGAACGTCCGGAGAAACGCGGCATCGGCGTGGTGTTTCAAAGCTATGCGCTCTTTCCGCACATGACGGTGGCGGGCAACGTCGGCTTCGGTCTGGAAATGCGCAAGGTCAAGCGCCGCGAACGCGAAGAGCGCGTGGAAGAAGCACTCGCGCTCGTGCGTCTAAAGGGACTCGGGCATCGCTATCCGAAGGAATTGTCGGGCGGCCAGCGGCAGCGCGTGGCCATTGCACGCGCCATCGCCATGCAGCCCGAACTGCTCTTGCTCGACGAACCGATGTCCAATCTCGACGCCAAGTTGCGCGAGGAAATGCATATCGAATTGCGGGCGATTCAAAAGCGCCTCGGCATCACGACGATCCTCGTCACGCACGACCAGGTCGAAGCCATGACCATGAGCGATCGCATTGCGGTGATGCATCGCGGAACCATCGCTCAATTGAGCACGCCATACGACGCCTACGAGCGTCCCGCCACGCCGTTCGCATCGACCTTTCTCGGGCGCACCAATACGTTTTCCGGCGAAGTCCTGCGGCGCAATCCGCGTTGCGCCGAAGTCGATGTACTCGGCACCACGCTGCACGTGCCGCACGAAGGCCGTCATGTGAACGGCGCGGTCAACGTTTATATCCGCCCGGAGAAGGTGCATATCGCCAATGGCGCAGCGCGCGTGCGCGGACGTATTGCAACGCGCGTGTTCGTCGGCAATCAGTGGCTGCTCGAAGTGGAAACGGAACTCGGCAAGCTGCGTGTCGCGCAGCCGAATCACGGTGCGCCGCCGCCCGAAGAAGGTCACGAAGTCGGCCTCGCCTGGACCGACGACGATCTGCGCGTGCTCACGCAAGATGCTCCGGAGGGTGCTCATGGCCACGCTTGACGACGACCGTCCCGGCGCCGCGCCGTGGCTCCTGTCCGGCCCCGCGCTGCTGCTTTTTGTCGGCTTGCTGCTGGCGCCGCTCGCGCTCACGCTCGTGCTGTCGTTTCGCGTTTTCAGCGACACGGCCGGCGTCACCGCCGCCTACACGCTCACGAACTACTGGGAAGTAGTGAGCGACCCGTACTACCACACCATCTTTCTGCGCACTGCCGGCCTCGCCTTCGCGGTCACGCTGCTCTCCATCGTGCTTGGCGTGCCGGAGACCATCGTGCTCGCGCGCATGAAGAAGCCGTGGCAGTCGCTGTGTCTTCTCGTCGTGCTTGGCCCGCTCCTGATCTCGGTCGTGGTGCGCACGCTTGGCTGGCAGATTCTGCTCGGCAACAACGGCGTGCTCAACAACGTGCTGCAAGCGCTGAAAATCACCGATGAACCCATCCGCCTCGTCTTCACGATGACCGGCATGATCATCGCGCTCACGCACGTTCTGGTGCCCTTCATGGTGATGTCCGTGTGGGCCACCATGCAAAAGCTCGACCCGCAAGTGGAATGGGCCGGACGCTCGCTCGGCGGCTCGTCGTTCGCGGTGTTCCGCCGCGTGGTGCTGCCGCAGATCATGCCGGGCGTGCTGTCGGGATCGATCATCGTGTTCGCGCTGTCGGCATCCGCGTTCGCCACGCCCGCGCTGATCGGCGGACGGCGTCTGAAGGTCGTCGCCACCGCTGCCTACGACGAGTTTCTCGGCACGCTCAACTGGCCGCTCGGCGCGAGTATCGCCGTGTTGTTGCTGATCGCGAACGTGGCAATCGTCATGGGTTGCAGCCGCCTCGCCGAACGCCGGTTCCGGCATATCTTCGACTAACGCGGACGACGATCATGAAACAGAACGGCATTCTCGGGCTCGTCTACAACGCGTTTTTCCTGACCTTCATCATGGCGCCGCTCGTGGTCGTGATGCTCGTCGCCTTCACCGACAAAGGCTTCATCTCGATGCCTTTCGATGGCGCGTCGCTGCGCTGGTTCCGCGCAATCGTCGAGAACGGCGACATCGTTTCGGCGTTCTGGCTGTCGATCCGCCTCGCGTTCGCGGCGGCGACCATCGGCGTGCTGCTCGCGGTGCCCGCGGCGCTGGCCATCGCGCGCTATCGCTTTCCCGGCCGCGCCGCGCTCACGAGCTTTTTCCTCTCGCCGATGATGATCCCCGCCGTCGTGCTCGGCATCGCGTTCCTGCGCTTTCTGTCGCTGCTACATCTGTCGGGATCGTTTTGGTCGCTGGTATGCGCGCACGTCATCATCGTCTTGCCGTATGCATTGCGGCTTGCGCTTTCGTCCGCCGTCGGCCTGGATCGCGATGCCGAACGCGCCGCGCTTTCATGTGGCGCGAGCCGCTTCACCGCATTTCGCCGCGTGGTCCTGCCGATGATCCGCACCGGCGTGGCAGGCGGCTGGGTGCTCTCGTTCATCCAGAGTTTCGACGAACTCACGATGACCATTTTCGTCGCGACGCCCGGCACGACCACGCTGCCCGTCGCCATGTACAACCAGATCGCGCAGACGATCGATCCGCTGGTCGCCTCGGTCTCGGCGGTGCTGATCGTCGGCACGGTGTTGCTGATGATCCTGCTCGACCGCATGGTCGGACTGGACCGCATTCTGATCGGAGAAGCGCGATGACACTTTCAACCTCCGCCAGCCCCGACGTGCTCGTGCTCGGCGGCGGCCTGGTCGGTTCCGCCGTGGCTTACGGTCTTGCCCGCGAAGGCGCGCGCGTGACCGTGCTCGACGAAGACGACGGCGGCTTTCGCGCCTCGCGCGGCAACTTCGGCCTCGTATGGATTCAAGGCAAGGGCTATGGCCTCTCGCCTTACGCACGCTGGTCGCGCAGTTCGGCCACGCGCTGGCCCGGACTCGCCGAGAGCCTCTTGAACGAAACGGGCATCGACGTGGCCTTGCGCCAGCCGGGCGGCTTCCACTTTTGCTTCAACGACGACGAACTCGCCGACCGCGAGAAGCGTCTCTCGACGCTCAAGGCCGAGATCGGCGACTACCCGTATCAGATGCTCGATGCCGCCGAGATTCGCGAGCGCATTCCGCAGATCGGCCCGCAAGTGATCGGCGCGAGCTACACGCCGATGGACGGCCATGTGAACCCGCTCAAGCTCTTGCGCGCGCTTCATTCGGCGATGCAGGCGCGCGGCGTGAAGCTCGTCTCGGGCGAACGCGCGGAACGCATCGAACCGGACGCGAACGGCCAAGGCTTCGTCGTGCATGGCAAGCGCGGAACGTATCGCGCGGGGCGTGTCGTGCTTGCGGCTGGCCTCGGAAACCGCATGCTCGCGCCATTCGTCGGATTGAACGCGCCGGTCGCGCCGAATCGCGGACAGGTGCTGGTGAGCGAACGCGTCGCGCCGTTTCTCGACTATCCGACGCTCAACGTGCGCCAGACCGACGAAGGCAGCGTGCAGTTCGGCGATTCGATGGAAGAAGTCGGCTTCAACGATTTCACGACCACGCATGTGCTCGCCGATATCGCGCGGCGCGGCGTGCGCGCGTTCCCGATGTTGCAGCACGTGCGGCTCGTGCGGATGTGGGCCGCGCTGCGCGTCTACAGCGCGGACGGCTTTCCGATCTACGACCGGTCGGAAGCGCATCCTGGCGCGTTCGTCGTCACTTGCCATAGCGGCGTGACGCTCGCCGCCGCGCATGCCATGCGCGTGGCGCCGTGGATCACCGGTGCACCCGTGCCCGAGGAATTGCCGACCTTCTCCGCACGCCGCTTCGAGAACGCTCAAGAACCGATTCCCGCACACTGAATTCGACATGACTTTCCAATCGACTCACACGCTGTTCAAGCCGCTGCCGGGGGAATCCGCCGCGGCCATCGAGATCTTCTTCAACGACCAGCCTTTGTCCGTGCCAGGCGGCCGTTCCGTCGCGGCCGCGCTGCTCGCGGCGGGCGTCTCGCGCTTTCGTGCGACGCCGGTGTCGGGTGCGCCGCGCGCGCCGTATTGCATGATGGGCGCGTGCTTCGAATGCCTCGTCGAAATCGACGGCATTCCGAGCCGTCAGAGTTGCATGGTCGAAGTGCAGGCGGGCATGCGTATCTGCTGGCAGGAAGGCGCGCGCGATCTGCCGCCCATGACACTCGCCGATACCCCGCTGGAGAACGCGCATGGCCGCTGATTTCGCCTCCGAAGCCGTCGATGTGGTCGTGATCGGCGCTGGTCCGGCCGGCATGAGCGCGGCCACGCGCGCCGCCCGCGCGGGCCTCAAAACCGTCTTGATCGATGAACAGGACGCCGTGGGCGGCCAGATTTATCGTGGCATCGCTCACGCCGATGCGCGTCGCAAGGAGATACTTGGCCCCGACTACGCGGCGGGCGCGGAGATCGCCCGCGCGTTCGCGGCATCGGGCGCGCGTCACGTGACCAATGCGAGCGTCTGGCAAGTCACGCGCGAGCGCGGCATCAACTATCTGAAGGACGGCAAGATCGGCAGCTTCGACGCGCAACGCGTGATTCTCGCAAGCGGCGCGCTGGAGCGGCCCTTCCCGATTCCCGGCTGGACGCTGCCCGGCGTGCTGACGGCGGGTGCCGCGCAGATTCTCCTGAAGAGCGCGGGCGAAGTGCCTGCCGCGCCACCGGTTCTCGCGGGCTGCGGGCCGTTGCTGTATCTGCTTGGCTGGCAATATGTGCGCGCCGGCGTGCCGATTCGCGCGCTCGTCGACACCACGCGTCACGAAGACCGCTGGCGCGCGAAGCGTCACATGCTGTCCGCGTTGCGCGCGTGGCCGTTCCTGAGCAAGGGCCTGCAACTGATCCGCACCTTGCGCGACGCCGGCGTGCCAATCTTCGAAGCGGCCGACGATCTGCGCGTGGAAGGGCGCATCGGCGCGGATAACGTCGAGCATGCGGCCGCGCTTCACTTCACGACGCAAGGCGCGGCGCACCGCCTTGAAGCGGACGTGATCCTGCTGCATCAGGGCGTCGTGCCGAATACGCAGTTCACGCAGGCTTTGCGGGCGTCGCATCGCTGGGACGACGCGCAGCTTTGCTTCACGCCCAAAGTCGATGCGTGGGGTGAGCTGGATGTGCCCGGCATCTTCGTCGCGGGCGACGGCGCGGGTATCGGCGGCGCGCAGGCGGCGGCCTTGCAGGGCTCGCTCGCGGGCCTCGCGGTCGCGGCGCAACTCGGCGCGCTGAACGCCGCCACGCGCGACGCCGAAGCGGCCGGGCAGCGCCGCGCGCTGGCGGGCGTGCTGCGCATCCGGCCATTTCTCGACAGCCTTTATCGTCCGCGCGATATCAACCGCATTCCGCGCAACGAGACTATCGTGTGCCGCTGCGAGGAAGTCACGGCGGGCGAATTGCGCAAATTCGTCGAGATGGGTTGCGTCGGACCGAATCAGGCGAAGTCGTTCGGACGTTGCGGCATGGGTCCGTGTCAGGGCCGCATGTGCGGTCTCACGGTGACCGAAGTCATCGCGGATGCGCGGCGTGTCTCGCCCGCCGAAGTCGGCTACTACCGCATTCGTCCGCCGATCAAGCCGCTCACGCTCGGAGAACTCGCCGGTGAATGACGCAACCGACGTTCAGGAAGCCGATGTGCTCGTGGTTGGCGGCGGACTGCACGGCACGAGCAGCGCGTTCCACATGACGCGGCGCGGCGCGAAGGTGATCGTGCTCGAAGCCGATTACGTTGCGCGTCATTCGTCCGGCGTGAATGCGGGCGGCGTACGCACGCTCGGACGCGCGCTGCCCGAGATTCCGCTCGCGCTGATGTCGCGTGAAATCTGGCACGGCATGCGCGATCTGATTGGCGAGGATGGCGGCTTCGTGCCATCGGGCCAGCTCAAGATAGCCGAGACGGACGATGAACTCGAAGCATGCCGCGAGCGCGTCGCCCTGCTCGAATCGCATGGCTTCACGCACGAGAAAGTGATCGACCGAGAGGCCGTGCTCGAACTCGAACCCGCTCTGGCTCGGCATGTCACGGGCGGCATCTGGGTCGAGCGCGATGGCTTCGCGCTGCCGTATCGCACGACCACGGCCTTCCGGCTCGCCGCGCAAAAACTCGGCGCGCGCTTTCTGGAAGGCACGCCGGTGCGTCGTATCGAGCAACGCGGCGCGCGCTGGTTCGCCTACACGCCGCACGGCACGTTCAGCGCGGAAAAGCTGCTCGTCACGGCGGGCGCGTGGTCCGGCGAACTCGCGAAACAGGTGGGCGAGCCGGTGCCGGTGCATCCCGAAGGTCTGATGCTGATGGTCACGCATCGCGTCGCGCCCTTCTGTCGCGCGACACTCGGCGCAACGGGACGGCCGCTGTCCTTCAAGCAGTTCGATAACGGCACGGTGGTGATCGGCGGCAAGCTGATCGGCATTGCGGACCTGCTTGCGCGTCATGGCGAAGTGGATTTCGTGCGCCTCGTGCGCAGCGCTAAAACCGTCACCGATCTGTTCCCGCATCTGCGCCATCTGGGCGTCAATCGCGCGTGGGCCGGTGTCGAGGCATTCACCGAGGATGAGCTTCCAGTGATCTCGGCAAGCCGCAAGGCATCGAATCTCTATTACTCGTTTGGCTATTGCGGCAGCGGTTTTCAGCTCGGACCCGG
Source organism: Caballeronia sp. LZ001 (assembly GCF_031450875.1). Taxonomy (NCBI): domain Bacteria; kingdom Pseudomonadati; phylum Pseudomonadota; class Betaproteobacteria; order Burkholderiales; family Burkholderiaceae; genus Caballeronia; species Caballeronia sp. LZ001. Next base: position 77,507 of record NZ_JARTVX010000005.1, read on the forward strand.
CTGCGGCAAGCTCGTCTCCGAACTCATGCTCGATGGCGCGCCGTCCATTTCACTCGATGCATTCGCCATCGATCGCTTCGGGCGCGCGGCCGCGTCTTCTTCGGATGCGAATACCGCACGTCTCGTCGCGCATTGAATGCCGCGCGTTTTCGCGCGGCGACTTCGTTTCAATCTCAACGTTCAAGGAAAAACATTATGGGCGATATCGTTCGCATCGACACCAATCAGCGGATGAGCCGCGTCGTCAAGGCAGCGGGTCTCGTGTTTATCGGCGGCCAGACTTCCGCCGATCATTCGCCGGATATCAAACTGCAAACCGCCAAGGTGCTCGAAAAGATCGACGGCTTTCTGGAGAAAGCGGGCATCGACAAGACGCGTCTCGTGTCGGCACAAGTGTGGCTTGCGGATATCTCCCGCGATTTCAGCGGCATGAACGAAGTGTGGGATGCGTGGGTGCCGCAAGGGCATGCGCCGACCCGCGCGACGGTGCAAGCGCAATTGGCAACGCCCGAGTTGCTGGTGGAGATCGCGGTGGTGGCGTTGGCGTGAACGGGCTGCTGCCGCTTATCGCTTTTCGTGATTTGAATGTGCGAAACGCACCGCACAAAAAGCCACGTTTCATGGTAACTTCCAGCCTGTTCATCGCACGGTTGCGATGAGCGAGTTCTCGGGGCGGGGTGAGATTCCCCACCGGCGGTAATCGTTTCCCGATGTTTTCACGAAAGGGACGTAGCCCGCGAGCGCTCTCCGGCTTTCACGGTCGGAGAGGTCAGCAGACCCGGTTTGATTCCGGGGCCGACGGTATAGTCCGGATGAAAGAGAACAGGACAGTCAGTGTGCTTCGTCACGCTTCGTTCGCGCTTATTTTGTCGCGTGCGAAGGCCATTGGCCGTCCTTCGCCCTGTTCACACCAAACAGGCTGATGTCCATGAACTTTTCCAATTCGAACGAAACCCAGGCAGTATCGGCTGCAGGCTCCACTCGTGCGCGCGTCGCTTTCGTGCAGGCTTGCTGGCATCGCGATATCGTCGATCAATGCAAGACCTCGTTCATCGAAGCCATGCAGAAGCGCGGTTACACAGCGGACGATATCGATCTCTACGAAGTCGCTGGCGCATTCGAGATTCCGCTGCACGCCAAACGTCTTGCGCTAAGCGGCCAATACGCGGGCATTGTCGCGGCGGGACTGGTGGTCGATGGCGGAATTTATCGGCACGAGTTCGTCGCGACGGCTGTCATCAACGGCTTGATGCAGGTGCAACTCGAAACCGGCACGCCGGTTTTTTCGGCCGTGCTTACGCCGCATCATTTTCATCATGGCGAAGAGCATATCGGCTTCTTCAAGGAGCACTTTCTCGTGAAGGGTGCGGAAGCGGCGCATGCTTGCGCGGATACGATCGCCAAGTTGAGTGCGTTGCCGGTGGCGGGTTGAGCATTCGAAGCAGATGAGCGGGCTTTTTGACGAAGGCCCGCTTTAATCGCAAAGCGACGTTCTTCAATCGCCGACCGCGAACAGCCGTCGATCCCACACCACGATATCGGTTCCGGAACCACGATCCGCGCGGCATCGGGATGAGCGGATTTCGCGACGGCATTGAGCTCCGCGCGCAATCACGGACGGAACCAGCAACACGGCGGACTTTGCGTTACGCCGCGATCCACTCAACTTGCCGAATCCCCCGGCTTCACCGCGCGCATGGAATCCAGCGCCTGCAACACCTCTCCATCCGACGACACCACGCAGAACCCCGCCGACGGTAAATCGTCATTGCCGACCGTCGCGAAGCCCGCTATTAGCAACGCCGCCAGCACTACACCCGCCACCCATCCCAGACGCTTTTTCATGATGTTCCCCGCTCATGCTTCCCGAATGACTCCATGAAGCGCACTTTGCGCCAACAGAGTTACACGAGCGTTAGCAAAAAGAAGCACGGGGTTTCATCTGAAACATAGCTCCGTTACACGCCCATCAAGGCTGCAACGCCGCAACGTCACGCCGATTTCCGCCAAAAATCAAGCGAAACGCGTGTTACACTCGGTTCGCTTTTTTAAGACAATTCCTCTTGCCCGATCCGCCAAATCGTCTTTAGGGAGTACTGGCATCCGGTCACGGAATCAGGGAATCAAGGAATCGGCAAGTTGCGCACGACCGGCTGGCCATCGGGATACACCGCGAGCGTGTTGCCCGGGTCGTATGGCAGATCGGCGGACATCGGCTTGCCGTCGAGCATGAAATCAACCTTGTAGAGATCGCCGCCGCGAAAGCGGGCGTGCTGGACATCGCCGCATTGGTCGTTCGTCACGAAGTGCTCCACCGGCACGTCGACGGGCGAATCGGGCGTGGCCGGCTTCGGCGGGGGAATCAGGAAATGCCAGAGCGCCATGCCGATCAGGCCGCCCGCCACGCCGCCGGCGACCGTCACCGATATCTTGTGCGTCAGCGCGTGCCCAAGCACGCCGCCGCCCGCACCCAGCAGGATGCCGAACGGTCCGACCACCCAGCCCACGGCGCCGCCCGCGAGCGCGGCCGGCAAAATCCAAATGCGCTCCGCCAGAAAATGCGCCGCGAGCCACGCCGCGCCCGCCGCCCCGAGCGGAGCGCCAGTCAGACCTTCGATATGCCGCACGAACCACGGGCGCGCATTCGCCTGCGCCACCTCGAACTCGCGCACGGTGGTGAGCGTCGGGCGGCACTCGTGCTGACTGGCGAGCGTGGTCGTGGTGAGCGTGCTGACGGAAACGACCGGCACGGTGACGGGCAGGCCCGTGTGCGCAACTTCGGTCGATTGCACCTCAGGTTGAGCGGTGTCGCTGCCGTTAACCGTGTTAGCCATATCGGCGGCCCTGCATCCGGGCGCGGTGGCCGAAAGCATCGCGAAAGTCATCAAGCATGCGCCCGCGACGGCAAGACGGCGCAAGCCCGGCTTCGGCGGCAAGGATCGCTTGGCCAGACCATGACTACGACTACGATTACGACGGGAAAGATCGAGGGACATGAGTAGACCGACTCTCAGGCAAGCCGAATTTGCCGCAAGCGTAGCAGAGCAGACGATCCGCGTCGCCCCCACGTTGCGACGCACGGCGCAACGCGTACTCACCGTCTGCGCGCTCGCCTTCGGATTGGTCCTCGCGGGCTGCTCCATGTTCAGCGGCACGAGCGCGAAGCAGGCCGTCGCGGCCGTCGACTGGAGCGCGGCGGGCGACGCCATCCTCGTGCAGCTCGACGCCGACGATCTACTCAACGAATACAACAACGAGCCGCATACGCTCCTGCTCGGCGTGGTGCAGACCGCCGACGCCGATTCGTTTCGCAAACTGTCGGCCGATGCCGGCACGCTCGCCTCGACGCTCGGCGAAGCGGCGCCGAATCCCGCGATCCTTCAGCTCACGCGCTACGTCGTGCAGCCGGGCGGTCACACGATCCTCTCGATCGATCGCGCCGCGAAAGCGAAGATGGTCGGGCTGATCGCGGGCTTCTACACGATGGACCCGGCGTCCAGCGCGCGTCTCTTCGAGATTCCGCTCGCCATATCGAATCAGGCGTTCGTCGGCCACGATTATGCGGCGCAACCGCAAACGCTTGCGTTGCGCCTGTCGCTCGGACGTGATGCGATCAGCGACGCCGCGCGTCTGAATCCGGAACCGCCGCAGATCGTCGCCGCGCAAAAACGCGCACAGGCGAAGCAGCAGATCGTGCCGCTCGACGGCGGCGGCAAGGAAGTGCCGCTCACGCCATCGAACGGCGCAGCCGATACCGCCACCATCAAACTCCCCAACTGACGAGCCCGACGTGGAAGACAAGCAAGCCGTCTACTGGCATCAGGGAATGTTTCTGCAGCCGCAGCATTTTCAGCTCGCGGATCAGCACAGCCGTTTCACGCAGACGCCGCTTTACGAAGCCGGCGTGCCGCATTTCTGGGGCGTCGGCGCGCTCGAACTGTCGAGAAGCGCCATCGCGAATCGCACCATCGACGTGCAGCGCGCGCGTCTTCTGTTCCGCGATCATCACTATGTCGAGTATCCCGAGAACGCGGTGATCGCGCCGCGCACCTTCGAGGCAAGCTGGGTGCAGGGGGACCGTCCGCTCAACGTCTATCTCGGCGTGCGCCGCGCGAGCGAGCAGGAAAAGAACGTCACCGAAGTCGGCACGCTCGCCGACGCCGCGAACGTCGCCACACGCTTCGCCACGGTGATGTCCGTTCCCGAGACGCCCGACCTCTATTCCGAAGGCCCCGACGCGCCGCTGCAAACGCTGCGCTATGTGCTGAAGGTGTTCTTCGAATCGGAGCTGGATCATCTGGATCAGTACGAGCTGATTCCCATTGCGCGGCTGGTGCGCGATGGCGACACCGTCGTGCTCGCCGACCGCTTCATCCCGCCGAGTTACGCGCTCGCCGGTTCCGATGCGCTGCGCACGATGCTGCGCGAGATCCGCGACGAGCTTGCAGGACGCGCCCGCCAGTTGCAGGAGTACAAGAATCCGCGCGAGATGCAGAAGGCCGAGTTCGACGCGTCGTACATGCTGTTCCTGCTCGCGTTGCGATCGCTCAATCGCTTTTCGCCGAGCCTGTTCCATCTGATCGAGAGCGAACAGGTGCATCCGTGGCTCGCATATGGCGTGTTGCGGCAACTCGTCGGCGAACTGAGCTCGTTCTCGGAGCGCTTCACCATGCTCGGCGAGATGGACGGCGGCGCCGGTCTGCCCGCTTACGATCACCTCGACCTCGACGGCTGCTTCGGGCGCGCGCGCGTGACCATCGGGCATCTGCTCAACGAGATCACGGTCGGGCCGGAGTTTCTGGTCGTGCTGGAGCCACGCGACGGCGTCTATCACGGACAAGTGCCGCGCAGCGTGTTCGGCAACCGCAACCGCTTTTATCTCGTCGTGCGGACGCAGGAAGATCCGCAATGGGTGGTGGATGGCATCGTCAACGGCGCGCGTTTGTCCGCGCTCGGCGAGATTCCGACGCTCGTGCGCCACGCCCTGCCCGGCCTCGAACTGATTCATATGCCGCACGCGCCGCAGGGTTTGCCGCGTCGCGCGCATTCGTTCTACTTCCGTATCGAACAGGTGAGCGAGCAGTGGGAACTCGTCGAGCGCGAAGGCGATATCGCTCTTCACTGGCTCGATGCCCCCGCCGATCTGCGCGCCGAGATCGTGATCCTGCGGAGATGACGTGCATCTGACCGACACTTTGATCCCCGTCATCGCGCTGGTGCGGCAGACGATCGATACGGCCGCCGCCCCGGCCTTCTTGCGGCCGTCGACGGCGGCGCCTGCCGTTCCAAGGCCCTTGCCCGCCGCGCCGCGTCCGGTTGCATCGCAGCCTGCTTCCGCTGGCGGTTCGCCGTTTGCGCCGCAGCCTATCGGCGAGATGGCCGCCAATGGCAATGCAAGCGCTAACGCTAACGCCAACGCCGTCGCCATCGCCGATGCCCCGCCGGCGCCCGCGCCGCTTCCTTCGCTCGCGCCACGGGCGAGTGTATCGAACGCATCGAGCGGCACGCCCGCCGAGGACGCCGCGCGCGCACGCGCACTCGCCGAAGCGATCGACGAAGCCATCGACCAGGCACGGCACGAAGCGCGCATCCACAATTTCGTACCATCGGATTTCGACAACGCGCTTTTCGCCGTGCTCGCCTGGGCCGACGAAGTGCTGATCTCATCCGAATGGGCTGGCGCGCCGCACTGGCAGCGTCATCTGATGCAGCGCCGCCACTTCAACACTACGACCGCCGGCGTCTCGTTCTACGCGCGTCTCGACGATCTGCGCGACGATCAGGCCGATGTGCGCGAAGTCTTTGCGCTGTGTCTCGCGCTCGGCTTCAAGGGTCGCTATGCGCAGGAGCGCAGCTCGCGTCAGCTCGACGAACGCCGCCGCGTCACGCTTCAGAAAGTGCTCGACGAAGGCGGCGTTCCGGCCGCCACCGGCGCGGTGCTCTTTCCGCAAGCGTATGTCAGCGAGGAATCGGCGCGCGCGGCGCAAACCGGCGTCGAACCGGCGGCGCGCCGGGTGCGCTGGCGGCTTCGCCGGCAGACGCTCATCGGCTTCGGCTTGCCCGTGGTCGTGCTCGCCGTGCTCTACGGCACCTATCACCTGATCATCGTGCAGATGGTGAACGCTGTTCTTCCGCTCATCCAATGAAAGTCCTGCGCACCGTTCTGCTGTGGCTCCTTGCGCTCGTCGTGCTGGCGCTCGTCAGCTGGGGGCTGACGCTGTATCTCGAATGGCCGTTGTGGGCGTCCGCCGCGATTTTCTTCGGCGCGCTCGGCATGTTCTTCATGTTGATCTTCCTGCGGCGCCTGACGCTTGCGTATCGTTCCCGCAGCATCATCGCGCGGCAGCGGCGTGCCGAACAGGAAGCCGCGCAGCGCGGGTCGCGCACGGGCGCCTTGCGCCGCAAGTTCCGCGATGCCGCGGCGCTCCTGCGCGGTTCGAGCCTGAAGCGTCTCGGCAATCCGCTCTACGTGCTGCCCTGGTACATGGTGATCGGCAGACCGGGCGCGGGCAAGACCACGGCGCTCGCGCGCTCGCGGCTGTCCACTTCGCTGCAGGATCACACGCAACAAGGCGCGCCGGTCCCGCAAACCGAAAATTGCGACTGGTGGTACTTCGACCGCTCCATCGTGCTCGACTGCGCGGGCCGTTATGTCGATGCCGACAACGAAGACGCCGACCGCCGCGAGTGGAATCTGGTGCTGGACCTGCTGTCGCGCTATCGCGGACGCGAAGGCATCAACGGACTCGTGCTCGCCATCTCCGCCGACCGGCTCGTCACGCCGGACCGCGAGGCGATCGATCAGGAAGCGCGCGTGATCCGTGCGCGCATAGAACAGTTGATCCGCCTTTTCGGGCGGCGCTTTCCGGTGTACGTGCTCGTCACCAAGTGCGATCAGCTCTATGGCTTCGAAAGCTGGAGCACGCTCTTGCCCGAGACCGCGTTGAATCAGGCGATGGGTCATCTCGCGCCCGCCACCGCCGACGATCCGCCGACCGAGCGCTTCCTCTCACTGGCCTTCGATGCCATCGTCGAACGACTACGCGCGATGCGGGTTGCGCTGGTTGCGCGGCATCCGCAATCGGCGGTGGAACTGCTGCTGTTTCCGAACGAACTCGACCGCCTGCGCGCGGGCACCGAACTCTTCGTGAAGGCGTGCCTTGGTAACAGCCCGTATCTGGAATCGCCGTTCTTGCGCGGACTGTTCTTTTCGAGCGGCCTGCAGGCCGGCGGCGCGCGCTCGGCGGTGCTGCCGGAGACGCTGCGCCCGATGCCGCCGCACGAACCCTCGACGACCGGCGTGTTCCTGCACGATCTCTTCGGCCGCATCCTGCCGCAAGACCGCAACGTCGGCAAACCTGCCGCGCTTGTCAATCGCTGGTTCGCCGCGACCCAACATCTAGGCATGCTCGCGTGGGTGATGTTGGCCGTTGCGTTCGGCTTGCTGATCACGATGTCGTTCATCCGCAACGTCAACACGCTGACGCAGATCGAGCGCAGCTATCCGTTTCATCAGCGCTTCGACGGCTTGCTCGTCGATGACGCCGCTACCCTCACGCGCAGCAACACCGCGCTGCGCGAGATCGATCGCCGCAACCGCAACTGGCGTTCGCGCTGGATGATCTCCGGCCATATCGACCGCTTGCAGGAACGGCTGCGCCAGCAATACACGCAGCAATATCTGCAGTACATCCGACCAGCCGTCGAACGCGATTTCGATCTGGATTTGCGGCGCGATCTCGTCAACGATACCGATGGAACGCTGCCGCTTAGCATCCTCAACGAAGTGCGCGTGACGAATCTGCTGCGCGCGAAAGTGGCGGGCGCGGATCGTCCGGAACTTGCCGCGATGCCTCAGCCGCTTTATAGCGACATGGCGCCGTGGTCGTCGCAACTCTTCGACCAGATCAACGACTTGCGCATTTCCTATATCGCGTGGTCGGCGACGAATGCGCGCGACATCGTGACGCGCGTGGCGCAACAGCAGGCGACGCTTGCCCAGGCGCTGTACCAGAACCGCATGCACTGGCTCACGCAGCTTGCGCCGATCGACCCGCATCTGCACGATGTCTCGCTCGCCGACTTCTGGCTCGACGCGAACTCGGCGCGCGCGCAATCCCTGCGTCTGGCAAACGTGGATGCTCCGGTTGCGGGCAATGTCGCGGGCGGGCGCATCACGGCGGCGTCGAGCCGTGCAACGGCGCCCGATTCGAAGGCCGTGGAAGCCGCGCGCACCGACGCGCAACTCGCCGAAGCGAACCGGCTCGCGGGGATCAAGGTCCGGCCGCGTACACGCGCGCGGGACGGGTGGATATCGACGGCTATCTGAAGGAGATTCACCAGGCGGTCGTCGACGATGCGCAACTCATGCAGCAACAGGCGTTCTTCGACCACGACTATCAGATCGAGCGCTTTCAGGCGTGGCAGAGCTTCGTGCAAACCGTGCCGCAGGGCGAACGCATGCTACCGGGCCGCGATGCCTGGCGCGGACGGCTCGCGACCATCACGCAGAACGCGAGCCCTTATCTGCGCGCGCTCGATCGCGTCAACGACGAGTTCGAAGGCGTGGCCGACGCCCAGTTGCCCGACTGGCTGCAGACCGCTCGACGCATGGGCCGCCTGCGGCGCGATGCCACCGGCGCGCTGATCGCGAGCCGTGCGGGTGGCATCGTGCAAAGCATCAACTCGTTCGGCGGCCAGGCGATCCGCGACAGCATCGCGAGCAGTCCGCTGGCGGGCGCGGCGGCGGTGCGCGTCAATGCGCGGGCGGCATCCGCCATGCGCGACTATTTTCAGGACATCGATCAGATCGCGGCCACCGTCACCGATGGCACCGCGAAGGCATATGGCGTATCGGCTGCGTTTCATGGCTTTGGCGTCGATCCGGCGGTGAAGACATCGCCTGTACACGATGCCGCGCGCGCCCTTCTGCGCCTGCGTGACGAAGTCGATTCCAACGGCGCGGCTGATCAGGCCATCTGGCATCTGATCGGCGGGCCGCTGCATTTCGTGCTGGCTTATACGGAAGAAGAGACTTCGTGCGCGTTGCAATCGGATTGGGACAGCAAGGTGTATTGGCCGTTGCAGGCGGCGACCAGCATGACGCAGGTCGTCGATCAGTTGTACGGTCCGCAGGGTTCGGTGTGGAGTTTTGTGGATGGGCCGGCCAAGCCGTTCCTGACGCATTCGGCGAGCGCGATTTCGGAAGTGCAGACGGCCGATTACAGCGTGCCCTTCACCGCCGCGTTCCTGCCGACGCTCAATTCGGCGGTCGGCAAGCGCACCGCGCAGCTGATGGAAGCACAGCGCGCCAAGTCCCGCGCCGAAGCCGACGCAGCGCAGGCGCAGGCGGCGCAAGAGCAGGCGAAGCAGCAGCAGGCCAATGCGGAGCAGGCCATTGCGAGTGTGAAGCAGCAGATTGCGGCGGCGCAGGCGAAGGCGTTTCCGTTGACGATTACGGCGCAGCCTATCGACGTGAATCCTTCAGCGCGCATGCGGCCATTCGCGACTGTGCTGACGGTGCAGTGTGCGGCGGGCGCGCGCACGTTGACCAACTTCAACTTCCCGGTGAGCGACACTTTCAACTGGACACTCGGCCAGTGTGGCGAGGTGAGTTTGCTGATTCGTTTCGATGGCCTGACGCTCTCCAAGCGTTATCGCGGCGATGCGGGCGTGGTCAGTTTCCTGCGCGACTTCCGCGATGGGCACCGATTGTTCACGCCGCAGGATTTTCCGTCGTCGGCGGCGGCGCTCGCGCAGCGCGGCATCGACCAGATCACGGTGCGTTACGAGTTCCGTGGCGAGGACGCGATCATCGATGGCGCGACGCAGCTGGCGCAATTGCAGGACGCGCAGCAGAAAGAGACGCAGCTGCGCCAGCAAGCGATCGATACGCTTGCGGCGCAGACGCAGCAGTTGTTGCTGATCAAGCTGGCGGGTAATGGTGGCGGGACGACGCCGCAGCCGCTACGCGTGTCGTTGCCGCAGCAGATCGGGATGTGCTGGAATGCGCCGGCTTCTCCGGCGGGAACGCAGACGCTGCAGGCGCGTTTCGATAGTCTGCTGGAAGCGCGCGGCCCGCTGGTGACGGCGGCGGCGCCTTCGTTTGCACCGATTCAGTCAGGACCGATGACGGCGCCGGACGTGCCGCCGTTGCCGATCTTGCCGACAGTGCCGGGGTTGTCGGGGGCGGGGTCTTGAGTTCGGTGTTTGGTATCTGGGCGGGGCTTGGGATGCGGCAACGGGCCGGCTATTCTTTATTGCTGAATACACTATGACACCGGCAACGACGCTGGTTCTTAGTTCTTCCCTTTCTTGGTCGCGCATCGTCTCGCGCTCTCGCCATTCAAGCAGCACGGAGTAAACTTCCGTGCCGCCATACCTAGCTATTTCCGCTTTGCTACATCTTCTTAAGGGTACTGCCGCCAATGCGCGGGCTTATCCTGATCCTGCAAATGCCGCTCTCGTGCAACGTGTACTGAGTAGTTCATTGACAGTGCCCAATCCGCTGCCTCTTTCTGCGTTTTAGTTTCCTTTACCTCTTTTCGGTCAACGATTACCACGTGATGCGTCGTGCCCTTACCCTTTTCATTTGATAACGGCCTATGCGCAACATAAGCGTGCTTTTTCACAATAAATTCCTCGACTAAATTAACGGAAACTAAGTTCTTACTGCCGCATAGACATCAGGCTGTCCGCTGATTTTTTCAATGCCAGTATTTTCTGAATATTTTTAATGCGCGTCCTTGTCCGCTTCGGCATTCTTCGTCGCTAAGAGCGAAGCGGCGGTATCGCCATGAAGTGCCATGCCTCGCTATCGGGCTCGGCGTTAATTTAGATGCGCTAATTTCTGATGAAGGCGAGCGCGGCCCCGATGATGTCGTGCGTTGTCAGTTCGAAACCATTGCGTGCACGCCCGAGCAGGATCAGCAACTCGTGCGCGGCGTGCTCGATGCGTTGATCTTCAAGAATCAGGCGCGCGCAATGACGCGCGTGACCGAGAGTGAGAAGCAGCTCGCGCGTAAAGCGCGTAAAGACAGTAAGAAGGGGTAGGGACCACAGCGGTAAATGGAGCGCGGCTGGGAGTTAACACTCGCGGCCCGCTGACCAGTTCACTTGACGGCCTGAATGTGGCTAACGCCGATCCTAAAGCACGTTCGCCTGTCGCGGAACGGGTGCTGACAGTGCAGCAGTTCTCCTGCGAGCACAACCAACTGGCACAAGCAGTATCACAGCAGCTTCGAACGGCGGCCTGCGCCCAAGTCTTCAACCTATGTCCCCCGGATTCGCCTCACTGGACGATGGCTTGAATAGGGGGGCTACTGGAACCGTGGGTGGCGCGCGTTGAGCAAGCGAACGAGCCGTTATCAGGCCGCCGTCGTCACGCGTCGCGCACGACCGCCTTCCCCTACACGCCCCCCAACGCCAACTTCACCGCCGCAGCCGCATCGATCTTCGCAATGCGCGCCACCAGTGCAATCGCTTCGGCATGCGCATCGTTTTGCTGATACAGCGCGTGCGCCGCGCTCAACGCCTCCAGCGCGAGTTGCGGCGTCCAGCGGTCGAGCTCATGCCGATCCACTTCGCCGACGATCATCTGCGCGAACGGCCGCAGCGGCGCGTTCGGCCGATGCGCCAGCATCAATTCGCTCAAGTGGATGGTCGCGCGCAGGCGTTGTTCCGGATTCGTGCCCAACGTCGCGCCCTGGAGCGCCACTGCCGCCGCTTCGAGGTCGCCCGCCGCGGCGAGCGAGCGCGCCGTGCCGAGCGCCACCGCGAGCGCATCCGGCGCCGCGCCGCCGCCCGAACCCGTCGCCGCATTGCGTTGCAGGCTCGTGATCCATTCGAGCGTCGCGCCATCCGCGAAAGGCTTGCCATCCGCGAAAGTCAGATTCGGCAACTCCGGGGCGCGGCGCAACAGTTGCAGCGTCGCCGCGTTCACTTCGGCGAGCGCGTCCGCGAACGGCTCGCCAAGATTCACAAGCGCCTGCGCGCTCGCGCGATTCAAATCCATCCAGAACGGAAACGCCGGCAAGTTCGCCTCTGCGAACGTGAGCGTGTCCTCGGGCGCATCGCCGGATTGCAGGCGGTCCAGCGCAATCGCCAGTTCCGCGATCGGCCCCGGAATGCGCGTCTGGCCACGCTCGGCAAGCGGCGCGGTTTCGATCGCGCCCCACGCCGCAAGCCGATTCAGCCGATACGCCTGCGCATCGCTCACCCGATTGCCACGCCGGAAGCCCGCCAGCGTCACCAGCCGCTCGGCGATCTGCTCGAAGGCGCGGTCGGCATCGGCATCGGACACAATGGCCGCGTTCGAAAGCGGCGCGACGGCAAGCGATGCGGCAGCGGCCGGCGCAGAAGGACGCGAGATTTGTGCTGGTCGTGTCTCCGCCGACGCGACAGGCGCGTCTACAGCAGGCACGGGCTCGGGCACAGCTTCCCGAACCGGCAACGTGCGAATCTGATTGAGCAACGGCCGCACGCTCGGCGCGTCCGGGTCTTTCTCGGCAAGACGCGTATCGATGGCTTCGAGGCGCGTCTGCAACGCATCGATCAATGCGCGCTCCTGCTGCGTATCGCGGTCCACCTTGTCCACGACGAACTGAACCGCCCGCTCGAAAATCCACGACAACGCGTTGCGCCGCGCCCGCAAGCGCGAGAGGCCCGGATGCAGCGTTTCCCAGTAATTCGCGAGCAGATCGTCGATGACCGTCAAGCCGCTCGCAAGGCCTTCGAGGCCGGAACGGCGCATGAGTGCGCCCGCGAGATAACACGCGACGAGCAAGTCCTTGCCGCGTTCGGCGAGCAGCACGGTGGCAGCGCGCTGCACCACGTCCCAGTCCGTGCCGGCCGCCGCGCTCGGGCTGTTGAGTTTGTCGATCTCAGTCTGCAGGCGATCGAAGTCGGGATCGTCGCGGACATCGTCGCCAGCGGGGTTGTCCGGCGTAATGGGCGCGGAACCGAGCGTATCGAAAGGAGGACTCATGGCTTATTCGTCGAGGATAAATCGGGAAACACGTAAAGGTAGATCACCACACTTCCTCGATTTCCGCATTCAGGTAGTAGCCCGCGCCGCGTTCCGTGCACAGCAGCTTGGGCGCGCGCGCATCTTCCTCGATCTTGCGACGCAGCCGCAAAATCTGGACGTCGATGGCGCGATCATAGACATCGTCGAACGCGCGGGTGCGCTCGATCATGTGTTCGCGCGACACCACGCGATTAGGCGCGCCGAGCAGCACGACCAGCAAATTGAACTCGGCGTTGGTGAGGGTAACGGTCTCGTCGTCCTGCGACTTGAGGCGGCGCGTGTTCAGATTCAGCGTCCAGCCGCCGAAGCGATATGCGCGCGGCAGCTTTCCGCGCGTGATCGGCGCGCCCTGCGCCGCGCCCGCGCCCGTGCGCCGCAACACGGCGCGCACGCGGGCGAGCACTTCGCGCGGCGAAAACGGCTTGGTGACGTAATCGTCCGCACCGAGTTCGAGGCCCATCACGCGGTCGGCTTCCTCGGTGCGGCCCGTGAGGCAGATGATCGGCATGGCGCCGCCCTCGCCGCCCGCGCGCCATTCGCGCGCGAGTTCGAGGCCGTCGCCGTCGGGCAGGCCGAGGTCGAGCAACACGAGATCGAAGGTATCGGCGGCGAGGCATTCGCGCGCTTCGGCGGCGGATGCCGCGCCTTCGGTCGTCATGCCGTGTCCGGCTAGATATTCGACGAGCAGAACACGCAAGGAATGGTCATCGTCGACGATCAATATGCGGGGTGAACTCGGCATGGCGTTAGCGCGTGGCTTCGTGTGAGTGATAAAGCGCCTGCACCGCGCGCGAAAAATCGGCGCGGCCAAACGGTTTGGCGAGAAACGGCACGCTCACGCCCGCGGCGATATGCGCGCCCTGCCGCGCCCCGCTGATCAAGAGCGCGGGCAGCGCGGGACTGCGTTCGCGCGCGGCGACGATGAGTTCGTCGCCGCGCAGATCATCCATTTCGATGTCGCTGACGAGGAACGCGAAGCCGTGCGGATCGGCTTGCAATGCGTCGAGCGCGGTGGCGGGCGACGCGTAGCTCGCAGGCTCGAAGCCGGATTCGGCGAGCCAGTCTTCGAGGAGCGCGCGGAGGGTGTCGTCGTCTTCGACAAGGAGGACGGGCTCGCCTTGGCCGATGGGAGCGTTGGGCTCGGTGCAGGGCGTGCCCGGCGCGTGAACCGCATCCATCGCTCGCGACATGGACGCAATGCTCGGCGCTGTCGCCAAATAATCCGCGTTAGCCTTTTCTCCATCCGACGGCAACGCATCGGTTCCGATAGTCGACCGCGGCGGCGTCACATAAGCCGCATCCGCATCACTAGCCTCATGCATTCCCCCGTCGCCCAGGCCACCGCGCGGCCCCGTCGCCACACCCTTCACGCGCTTCGCCGGCAACAACACCCGAAACATCGCCCCACCCAGCGGCCCGTTTCCGACCGTAATCCCGCCGTCGTGATCCGCGACGATTCCCGCCGCGATCGACAACCCCAACCCATGCCCGCTCTGCTTGCGCTTGGTCGAAAAGAACGGGTCGAAAATCCGCGATGCGATATCCGGCGCAATCCCGGGCCCATCGTCGTGCACTTCCAGAATCACCGCGGTGCGCTCCGGCACGCGCCCGACATCCGCGATTTCCTCGCGCGGCACGCCCGCCGACACGCGCAGGATCACCCAGCTGCGCGCCGCCTGCGCCGCGTTGCGCAGCAGGTTCAAAAGCACCCGCACGAGCTGCGCATGATCGCCCGCGACAGGCCACGCATCGATACCGCTGGTGCCCAGGCGAACGTCGTCGTATTCCACGGCAATCGTCACCGGCCCGCGATGATCCGCCGTCGCCAAACCCACCGCCTCGTCGATGACCACGCGCATCGACACCGGTTCGCTACGTCGCGGACTGCCGCGCCCGACCGCGAGCAGCATCTGCTCGGTCATCGCGGTGCCGCTTCTGACTGCCGCCAGCACGTGTTGCAGCGGACGGCGCGCATCGGCATCGGCGGGAAGAAGTTCATCGGCGTATTCGGCGTGGCCGCGCACGGCGCCCAGCACATTGTTGAAATCGTGTGCAATGCCGCTCACCAAAAGGCCGAGCGATTCGAGCTTCTGCACGCGTTGCAGACGCGCCTCGTAACCACGCCGTTCGAGCAGCGCGACCGCCACGTAAAACACCAGCGTGCACAGCACGGCGAGGTCGATCTGCAACTGCCGCACGCCGACGATGCCGTTTTGATGGTACGAACCATTGCCCGTCACCGTGAGCGCCACGCCTGTCGTCACGATGACGAAAGCCGCGAGCGTCGCCGCGCGGATCGACCCGGCGACCGCCGCCCAGACGAGCAGCAGAATCAGCAGCAAATGCTCGGTCTCGTCAGGAAGCTGGATGCGGAACGCCTCGATCATCAGCGCCGCGCCGCACAGCGCCGGCACGACGACGACCCACGCGCGCACCGGCCGCGCATCCGGATCGGGCGGCGTAGTCCACGCGAGCAGACCGGGCACGAGGACGAGCATCGCCAGACCGTTGCTGCCCATGATGGTGCGCCAGACATCGATGAGATCGCGACCGCCGATCGCATGCGATAGCGCGCTACCCGCGAGCGCCATCGCGAAAACGGTGCCAAACGGCAGCAATAGCAAGAAGCGTGTGAAGCGCGCGGTGGTATCGAGACGCGCGCGGCGGCTCACAAAGCGCCAAGCAAGCCCGACGCCCACGCCCACGCCGAGCACGTTGACGAGCGCGAAGGACGCATCGACCCAAAGCGGGAACACGTCGAACTGACCGACGATGACCATCGCGATGAAGATCGCGACGAGCGCGGCCGGCCATTCGCCGAGCGGCCGACGCCAGAGATAGGCCACCGCCATCGCCGGGGCGGGCCACACCACCGCCGCCAACGCCGAACCGGTGCCGAGCGTGTCGAGCGGTGTCGAAAGGACGCCGTAAACCACGCCCAAAGACAGGGCGCGCCGCAAGCCCACCACATGGTGACGCGCGCCGGTAGCGGGCAGACCGTGCGGCGCGGCGGCGGCCGCACGAACGTCATTGGTCACAGTGGCCCCCGGTTGAGCGAGCGCATCGGCGATAAGCATTCCGATACGACCTGAGATTTATCTTAGAAATGGTCGCAAGTGTAATGCGGGCTAAAGCAACGCACAACGCAGCGCACAAATCGCGCAACAGGCGACCGAACGTTCGCGAACCCAGGCAGTTGCGCGTTCGTTACGGATGAAACACGCGGCGCCCTTGGCGCAACACGGCTGCAACGGCGCCCGCCGACACTACAAACATGCGCCGGACCTGAAGAGAACGGCGCTCCAACCCGAACAACCTAGAAGAGGTGAATCATGCCGATGCCGTGCTATCTGACCGTCGAAGGTCAAAACCAGGGAAAAATCGAAGGCGCCACGAAGGTGCAAGGTCACGAAGGCAAGATCCTCGTGCAAGCCGTGGATCACACCATCGAAATTCCGAAAAGCCCGCAGACCGGACTGCCCACCGGCAAGCGCGTGCATGGCGCGATGACGGTGAGCAAGGAGATCGACAAGTCGAGCCCGAAGCTTTATCAGGCGTTGACGTCCGGCGAACAGTTGAAGACCGTCACGCTCGAGTTCTATCGCATCTCGCCGAAAGGCACGGAGGAAAAGTACTACACCGCCAAGCTCGAGAACGCGATCCTGACCAACATGAAGTCATGGACACCGAACTGCCTCGATCCGAACAACCGGCAGATCGGACACATGGAGGACCTCGCGTTCACCTACGAAAAGATTACCTGGACCTACGAGCCGGACGGTATCGAAGCCGAGGATTCATGGCTCGCGCCGAAGGCCTGAGCCACCTGGACAGCCGCTGGACATACGCTCGAAAGCCTTGTCGCACAAGGGTTTTCGAGCGCTGAAGCCGCGTCTTCGGAGGCCGCCGTATACGGCTTGTCGAGGACGATCTTTAGAGCATATGAACTGATAAAAATGCGTTGGGTTTTTGAGATACGTCTGTTTATAATGGCTCGCACTCAATTCCGGGACAGGCACTCAAGCCTCAAGGACCGTTTCCCATCCGGACTCGCCGATCCTTTCGCTCAATCGCGGGCAGAGCATCCGACAGTCTGAAGCGGCTCACATCCGCCCCGCGCCGCACCCCGCATTCCGTATCACGCAATTTCGTTAGTTATCCCGTGCTCAGGCGATGGCTGCCCGCCCGAGCGTATGCAGTGGCGGCGGCCCGCGTCAGTCGCACGGTGCGCGAGACGCGTTTTCATCGATGTCCGCACTGCCAGCGCGGCGCCGTGAATCTGGAGATGGAAATGGCAAATGATGGTTCGGTTGCTCCGAAGGAACGCGTCAATATCGTCTATCGCCCGGCCACGGGAGACGCGCAGGCAGAAGTGGAACTGCCGCTCAAGTTGCTCGTGCTCGGCGACTTCACGTTGCGTCAGGACGACGTACCGATCGAAGACATGAAGCCGATCAACGTCGACAAGGACAACTTCAACGAAGTGCTGAAAGGCCAAAAGCTCGGCCTGCAACTCTCGGTGCCGAACAAGCTCGACGAGAAAGCCGGTCCCGACGACGTGCTCTCGCTCGACCTGAAGTTCGACTCGATCAACGACTTCACGCCCGATGCGCTCGCGGAACGCATTCCCGAGCTGCGTCAGATGCTCGAACTGCGCGACGCCCTGAAGGCGCTGAAAAGCCCGATCGGCAATCTGCCCGACTTCCGCAAGCGTCTGCAAGAGCTGATCCAGGACGAAGGCGTGCGCGCGCGGCTGCTCGGCGAACTCGGCGCACAAGACAAGTAACGCGGAACCAGCACTTCGTAGATGAAGGAGATTGAATTGAGCGACGAACAACAGCAATCCGGCGCAGCGGCGCCGGCAGAGGCCGCGGCGGGCGAAGTCTCGCTGCTCGATCAACTGGTGGAGTCGGCCCGCATCAAGCCGGGCGACGAAGCGTACTCGATCACGCGCCAGGGTATTCAGGCGTTCGTCGCGCAACTGCTCGAACCGCAGCGTTCGGTGGAGCGTGTCACCGCCGCGACCGTCGACGACATGATCGCGAGCCTCGACCGCAAGCTGTGCGCGCAGGTCGATGCCATCCTGCATCACGATGACTTCCAGAAGCTGGAGTCGTCGTGGCGCTCGCTCAAGTTTCTGGTGGACCGCACCAACTTCCGCGAGAACATCAAGATTCAGTTGATGAGCGTGAGCAAGCAGAAGCTGCTCGACGACTTCCAGGACGCGCCCGAGATCACCAAGTCAGGGCTGTACAAGAACGTCTATACGGCCGAATACGGCCAGTTCGGCGGCCAGCCGTTCGGCGCGATTATCGCTAACTACGAGTTCAATGCAAGCGCGCCGGATGTCAAGCTGCTGCAATATTCGGCAAGCGTCGCCGCGATGGGTCACACGCCTTTCGTCGCCGCCGCCGGCGCGGATTTCTTCGGCATCGACTCGTTCGATCAGTTGCCGAACCTGAAAGATCTGTCGTCCATCTTCGAAGGTCCGAAGTACGTCAAGTGGAACGCCTTCCGCGAAAGCGAAGATGCGCGCTACGTCGGCCTGACCGCGCCGCATTTCCTCCTGCGCGTGCCGTACGGCCCGGAAACGGCGCCTTCGAAGAAATTCAACTACAAGGAAGACGTCTCGAGCGGTAACGACCAGTTCCTGTGGGGCAACGCGGCCTTCGCGTTTGCCACGCGTCTCACCGAAAGCTTCGCGGACTACCGCTGGTGCGCCAACGTGATCGGCCCGCAAGGCGGCGGCACGGTGCAGGACTTGCCGGTGTATTCGTTCGAATCCATGGGCGAGATCCAGAACAAGATTCCGACCGAAATCCTGATTTCCGAACGACGCGAGTTCGAGCTGGCCGAGCAAGGTTTCATGGCGCTCACCATGCGCAAGGACAGCGACAACGCCGCGTTCTTCTCCGCCAACTCGGCGCAGAAACCGAAGTTCTTCGGCCAGTCGAAAGAAGGCAAGGAAGCCGAGCTCAATTACAAGCTCAGCACGCAATTGCCGTACATGTTCGTCATGAGCCGCATGGCGCACTACATCAAGGTGATGCAGCGCGAGAACATCGGCACGTGGAAGGAGCGCGGCGATCTGGAGAAGGAACTCAACAACTGGATTCGCCAGTACGTCGCCGACATGGACAACCCGAGTCCGGGCGTGCGCAGCCGCCGCCCGTTGCGTCAGGCCGAAATCAACGTGCTCGACGTGGAAGGCGAACCGGGCTGGTACAAGGTCGACATGAAGGTGCGTCCGCACTTCAAGTACATGGGCGCGTCGTTCACGCTGTCGCTCGTCGGCAAGCTGGAAACTGCCTGATGCGCGCATCGGGTTCGAGGCAGCCGCGAACATAAGCGGCGCTTCGGCCAGGTTTCATCCGTAACACGCGGGCGGTCACCTGCAACGAGGCGGTAACCGCCCGCGCTCACACTGTGTTCATGCGCTCCGACACCTACACGTAAATGGGCGCATCGAGTCGATGCATCAAGTCAAGAAGCGACACGCGGACAAACCATAACGGCAACTGGAGGCCACCATGCCGATGCCATGCTACCTGACCCTCGAAGGTCAGAATCAAGGAAAGATCGAAGGTTCCACGAAGGTTCAGGGCCACGAAGGCAAGATCCTCGTGCAAGCCGTGGATCACACCATCGAGATCCCGAAGAGCCCGCAAACGGGTCTGCCCACGGGCAAGCGCGTGCATGGCGCGATGTCGGTGACCAAGGAAATCGACAAGTCCAGCCCGAAGCTCTATCAGGCGCTCACCTCCGGCGAGCAAATGAAGACCGTGACGCTGGAGTTCTATCGCATTTCGCCAAAGGGCACGGAAGAGAAGTACTACACCGCCAAACTCGAGAACGCGATCCTCACGCACATGCAGTCCTGGACGCCGAACTGCCTCGACCCGAACAACAAACAGATGGGTCACATGGAAGATCTCGCGTTCACCTACGAAAAGATCACGTGGACCTACGAGCCGGACGGCATCGAAGCCGAAGACTCGTGGCTCGCGCCGAAGGCCTGACGCATTCCAAATCACGCATGACGCGGCGGAGGACTTGCGCCGCTGCGTCGATCGGGACCGTCGATGAGAGAGCGCAGGCTGCTGGAACGCATATCCGGCTGGGAACAGGGCGCGGTGCGCACCAACGAGACCAGCACCGAGGTGCTCGTGAGATCCGTGATGGAGCATCTGTCGCGCATCCTCAATACGAGACAGGGCAGCGTGCAGCTCGATCCGCAATTCGGCGTGCCCGATTTCACGAATATCGCGGGCGGTCTGGAAGGCGGATCGACGGGCGAAATCGAGGAAGAGATTCAACGCATGGTGTCGCGTTACGAACCGCGCGTGCTCAACCCGAAAGTGCATCTTTTGAGCGACCGCAGCGACGTAATGTCGATCCGCTTCAGTCTCGATGGCACGCTCGCCGTGAACGATCGCGAGATTCCACTGCGCCTGTCCACCACCGTGAATTCCGATGGCCGCGTCACCGTGCTTTGACGCCTTGACGGCCCGCGACCGATCCCGACGATGCTCAATCGCTATTACGAAAACGAACTCACCAAGCTGAAGACGCTTGCCGTCGAGTTTGCCGAGGCCAATCCGGCGCTCGCGCCGATGCTCGCAGGCCGCTCGACCGACCCGGACGTCGAACGCCTGCTCGAAGGCGTGGCCTTCCTCACGGGTCTTGCGCGCCAGAAGCTCGACGACGAGTTCCCGGAGTTCATCCAGGAACTCTCCACGCTGCTGTTTCCGCACTATCTGCGTCCGGTTCCCGCGACGACGATGGTGCTGTTCGAGCCGCGCGGCGCGCTCACGGAAACCGCGAGCGTGGCGGCGGGCGTGGAGCTGGCATCGGCGCCGGTGGACGGCACGCCCTGCCGTTTCCGCACGACCCAGGCCGTGGACGTGCATCCGCTCACGCTCGCCGCGCGGCTTTCAGCGGGCGAAGGACGCACGCCTTCCATCGATCTCGACTTCAGCTTGCGCGGGCTCGATCTCGCGCGCTGGCAGACGAAGTCGCTGCGGCTCTTTCTGGCGGGCGGCTACAGCGATGCGTCCAAACTCCTGATGCTGCTCATGACCGAAGTGACGTCGGTGCGGCTGACGGCTAGCGGGGTATCGACGGAACTGGGCGCGCGTTCGCTCGTCCCGTCGGGCTTCGACAGCGAGCTCGTGCCGTATCCGAGCCACGCGTTTCCAGGGTATCGCAGTCTGCAAGAGTTCTTCGTGCAGCCGGAGAAATTCCTGTTCCTCGACCTGAACGGGATCGACAAGCTGCGCGGCGCCACCGGCACGACGTTCTCGGTCACGCTGTGCCTCAAACGTTTGCCTGTATGGCTCACCGAATTGAGCGCCGACGCCTTCATGCTCAACGTGACGCCCGTCATCAATCTGTTCGAGCATCACGCCAATCCGATCACGCTGGATCATCGGCAAATGGACTATCGCGTGAGCCCGGAAGGCGCGAACCGTCAGCATTACCAGATTCATTCGGTCGACAAGGTCACGTCGTATCGGCAAGGCGTGGCGCAGCAGCGCGTGTACCGGCCATTCGGCGTGCTCGGGCACGCGGCATCCGCCGCGACGGCGAGCGAAGACCAGCGCGCGCCGGGCGATCTCGTCTATCACACGTCGTTGCGCCCCGCCGCCGTCGGCAACGAGACTGAGCTGTATCTCTCGGTGGCGTATCCGCCCGAGGCCACGCCGCAGACCGAAACGCTTTCCATCGAGCTGACCTGCACCAACCGCTATCTGCCCGAGAGCCTGCGTTACGGCGATCTCAGCGAGCCAACCAGCAGTTCGCCCGAGCGCCTCAAGTTCCGCAATATCCGGCCGATGACACCGGTGGTCAATCCGCCCGTCGGCGAGGCGTTGCGTTGGCGGCTGCTCGGTCACGCCGCGCTCAACTTCCTCTCGCTCGCGGATGCCGCCAACCTGCGCGCCCTCCTCTCGCTCTACGTGTTCTCTGAGCGTCAGGAGCAAGGCCACGAGGCGGCGAACCGCAGACGCATCGCGGGCCTGAAGGAGATGAGCGTCACGCCCGAAGTGCGGCTCTTCGGGCGCAACATGCTGCGCGGTCAGCTGATCCGCGTGCGGTGCGAGATGGATCACTTCGCGGGCGCGGGCGATCTCTACGTGTTCGGCAGCGTGCTCGACCGTTTTCTCGGCGCCTACGCAAGCATGAACACGTATACGCGATTCGAGCTGGAAGACATTTTCTCCGGAGAGGTATTCAGATGGACGCCGCGGCTCGGTCAACAAGCTCTGCTCTAGACGACGCGCTATTTGAGCAAGGCGAACGCTTTGCGTATTTTCAGGCGGTGCGCCTGCTGCGCCGCCGCGCGCGTCTTGCGGGCGACGATCCGGAACGCCTGCGCGTGCGTCCGCGTCTTGCGCTCGGCTTTCCCGAAAGCGATATCGACCAGATCGAGCGCGATCTGCCGCGCCGTCATGCCGATCTCGACGACGACGCGCCCGAGCCCGCGCCGACGCCGCGAATTACCGCGAACTTCTTCGGGCTATACGGTGTGTCCTCGCCGCTGCCGAGCTTCTATACCGAAGACCTGATCGAGGAAGAACGCGAAGGCCGCAGCGGGATGCGCGAGTTTCTCGACATCCTGCATTACACGCTGTATCCGCTGTTGTTCGAAAGCTGGGTCAAGTACCGGCCGCACGTGCGCGTGGTCGAGGAAGGCGACACGGCGATGCTCGAACGCCTGTATGCGTTCGTCGGCCTGCACGAGCGCTCCATGCGCCGCGACGACACGCCCGGCGTCTCCGACATGCTGCGCTACGCGGGCCTCTTCTCGCAGCGCCCGCATTCGGCGCTTGGCCTGAAAACGCTGCTCGCCGATGCCTTCGCGCCCGCCGATGTGCATATCGTCAATTGCGTGGAAAGCTGGCTGCCGATTCCCGACGATCAGCGTCTCACGCTCGGCGATGGCCGTCATGCGCTCGGCGTCGAATGCTATCTCGGACAAGAGAGCCGCGATGCCACCAATCATGTGCGAATCGAGTTGCGCGGCCTGCCGCTGGCTCTGTTCGAAGCGTTGCAGCCAGGCCGGCGCGAGTACGAGCGTCTGCGTTTTTTCACGCGCTATTACCTGACCGAACCGTTCGACGTGACCGTGCTTCTCGAACTGCGCGCGGGTCTCGCCGAGAACGCCCGCACGGGCGGCATGCAATGGAACGCGCTGGGCCGCGACACGTGGCTCGCGCCGCGCGCGAATGCCGTGCCGCGTCCGGTCAGCTTCGCGATCTGAACCACCGATATCAAGAGACACGAGAGGAGCGCAAGCCATGTTGCTGGTCGATCTGAAACCGCTGGTGAGCCGGCTCAACGGCTACTGCCGGCAAGCGCTCGAAAACAGCGCCGGTCTGTGCATCTCGCGCGGCCAATACGAGATTTCCGTCGAGCACATGCTCGTCAAGCTGCTCGACGATCCGCAAAGCGATATCCCGCTTTTGCTGCGCGAACAGAACATCGATGCCGCGCTCTTTCGCCGCGCGCTCGATCAGTCGATAGAAGATTTGCGCGGCGGCAATACGGGCCGGCCGGTGTTCTCGCCGGTGCTGCTCGAACTGCTTCAGGATGCGTGGCTGATCGCCTCGGTGGACTTGCTCGAAACGCGCGTGCGTTCCGGCGCGATCCTGCTCGCGTTCCTCGCACGCGCCACTTTCTATGCAACCGGCGGCTATGCCGACATGCTGCGGCCGATCAACCGCGAGAGCTTGCTCGCGCGATTCGGCGCGGCGTCGGCGGCGTCGATAGAGCAGACGGCGGTGGGCACTTCGTCGGCATCGGAAGGCGGCGCGAGCGCGGCGGCCGGTTCGGACGGCAGCGCAATCGCCAAGTACTGCGAGAACTTCACCGAGAAGGCGCGCGAGGGCAAGATCGATCCTGTTTTCGGACGCGACGCCGAAATCCGCCAAATGGTCGATATCCTCGCGCGGCGGCGCAAGAACAACCCGATCTGCGTGGGCGATCCGGGCGTCGGCAAGACGGCGGTGGTCGAAGGACTGGCGCTGCGTATCGTCGATGGCGACGTGCCCGAGTCGTTGCGCGACGTGATCATCCTCGGTCTGGACATGGGCATGTTGCAGGCGGGCGCGAGCGTCAAGGGCGAATTCGAAAACCGGCTGAAGGGCATCATCAACGAGATCAAGGCATCGGTGAAGCCGGTGATCCTGTTCATCGACGAGGCGCATACGCTGATCGGCGCGGGCGGTCAGGCGGGCACGTCGGACGCCGCGAACCTCTTCAAGCCGGCGCTCGCGCGCGGCGAGTTGCGCACCATCGCGGCGACCACCTGGGCTGAGTACAAGAAGTACTTCGAAAAAGACGCGGCGCTCGCGCGGCGCTTCCAGCTCGTGAAGCTCGACGAACCCGACTTGCCGACCGCGGTGCTGATCCTGCGCGGCCTGAAGGAACGTTACGAAGACGTGCACAAGGTCGTGATGCGCGACGACGCCATCGTGGCCGCCGCCGAATTGTCGAGCCGCTATATCACCGGGCGCCAGTTGCCGGACAAGGCCGTCGATCTGCTCGATACCGCGTGCGCCCGCGTCAAGGTGCTGCAAAGCGCGAAACCCGATGTGTTCGAAGACACCGAGCGCCGCATTCAGGCGTTGGAGCGCGAACGGCGCGGACTCGAACGCGATCGCGACAACATGCAGCCGGTGGACGACGAACGCCTCGCCGCCATCGCCGATGCCCTGCCTTCGCTCGAAGCCCGCGCGGCGGATTTGCGCGTGCGCTGGCTCGCGCAGAAGGAAGCGGGCGAGGCGCTCGTCGCGGCACGGGGAGCCGTGGCCGCCGCACGCGCCGCCGCGCAACCCGAAGCGCAGATCGACGCCCTGCGCGACGCCGCCAAGCGCGCCGAAGCCGATTTGCGCGAGGCCCAGGGCGATCAGCCGATGGTGCGCGTGGACGTCGATCCCGACGTGGTCGCGAAGGTCGTCAGCGACTGGACCGGCATTCCGCTCGGCAAGGTGCAGCGCGATCAGGCGCAGACCATCCTGAACATGGAAACGACGCTCGCCAGACGCGTGCGCGGTCAGGATCACGCGATGCATCAGATCGCCGAAGTGCTGAAGTCGTCGGCGGCGGGGTTGAAGGACCCCGAGCAACCGATGGGCGTGTTCCTGCTCGCGGGACCGTCGGGCGTCGGCAAGACGGAAACGGCGCTGACTGTCGCCGACATTCTCTTCGGCGACGAGAAGTCCACCGTCACCGTCAACATGAGCGAGTTCCAGGAGCGCCATAACGTGAGCCGTCTGATCGGCTCGCCGCCGGGTTATGTCGGCTATGGCGAAGGCGGTCTTCTGACCGAAGCCGTGCGTCAGCGTCCTTACTCGGTCGTGTTGCTCGACGAAACCGAGAAGGCGCATCTCGACGTGATGAACCTGTTTTACCAGGTGTTCGACAAGGGCATGCTCTCGGACGGCGAAGGCAAGGAAATCGACTTCTCCAACACGGTCGTGTTCCTGACTTCGAACCTCGCCACCGATGTCATCACCGAACTCACGGCGAACGGCGAGCGTCCCGACGACGAGACCATTCTCGCCGCCGTGCGGCCGATCCTCTCCGCGCACTTCAAGCCCGCGCTGCTCGCGCGCATGACCGTGATTCCGTACTACACGCTGCCGACGGATGCGCTCGCGGGCATCGTGCGCCTGAAGCTCGACAAGATCGTGAAGCGTCTTCTGGGCGCCAACAAGATTCGTCTCGCGTACACGGACAAGGTCGTGGACACCATCGCCGCGCGCTGCACGGAAGTGGAAACGGGCGCGCGCAACATCGACTTCATTCTGCGCGGCACCGTCATGCCGATGCTCTCGCACGAGATCCTTATCCGCATGAGCGAAGCCGAGCAGCCGACGCACGCCGAGCTCGATGTGAACGACGAAGGCGTGTTCGTCGTGTCGTTCGGTTTCGAGCCTGCCGAGGCGAAAGCCGCTGTCATCGAGGAAGAAGCGCAATGAAGCAGGTATGGGTCACGGCGCTCGCCAAAGACGAAGCGCGCATCGCGCAAGTGGCGGCGACGCTCAAGCGCTACGGGATCGCGGCGCAAGGCCACGTATGGCTCGACGAACCGGACAAGGCCGTCGCGCGTGTCGTGCTCGACGCGATGCAGGCGGCCGACGCGTGGATCGTCCTCGTCGATGAAGCGACGCTCGCCAAACCATCCGTGCGCTATGGCTTGTCGCTTTTGTACGCGAGCCTGCAGGCATCGCGCGGCGCGGCGCCGCCGGTGCTGTTCCTCACCGCTTCGGGCGATACCGTGCCGCCACCGTTGTTCGCCGGTGCGCTCACCTTCGCCGATCGGAACGCCGCGTGGCCCGCGAAGCTCGTCGCCGCGCTCGCACGTGCGCCGAAGCAGGCGCCGTTGGCGGCGCTCGGCGGCTATCGCCTGACGCTGTGGGGCGACGAGAACATCGGTCAGTGGTTCGAGATCGGCTCGCTCGAAGGGCCGCTTGCGGGCTTCGCGTTCGGCGTGCCGCGCAGCGACGAAGTATCGATCGACTTTCAGGCGGTCGGTGCACGCGGCGCGCTGCCGGCAAAGACCACGCTCGAATACGCACAGGAGGGTTTGGGCATGCAGATTGGCGGCACGGATTACGTGAGCTGGGCGGTGAGGAATGCGATCGGCCCGGACGATTCGTACTTCGTGCGCGTGCGCGGCTGCCCGGCCACGCTGCTGCTCATGCCTTATCCCGAAGGCGACGACGTCGAAGCGACGATCGTTCGGCTCGGATAACACCGCCATGTTTCGGATGTAACAAACCCGCGCCCCACTCGAAACGAAGCCGCAACGCGGCGACCTTAATCTGTACTCATGCGCTGAACGAGATCGAAGGCGCAAGCGGCCAGGCAAACAAACAGCGCGCCGCCAACCCAAACTAACTGGAGATTAATCATGCCGATGCCCTGCTACCTCACCCTCGAAGGCCAGAACCAAGGAAAGATCGAAGGCTCCACCAAGGTTCAAGGCCACGAAGGCAAGATCCTCGTGCAAGCCGTGGATCACACCATCGAAATTCCGAAGAGCCCGCAAACTGGTCTGCCGACCGGCAAGCGCGTGCATGGCGCAATGACGGTGACGAAGGAAATCGACAAGTCGAGCCCGAAGCTGTATCAGGCGCTGACGTCGGGCGAACAGTTGAAGTCGGTGACGCTCGAGTTCTACCGCATTTCGCCCAAGGGCACGGAAGAAAAGTACTACACGGCCAAGCTCGAAAACGCGATCCTTACGCACATGCAGTCGTGGACGCCCAATTGCCTGGACCCGAACAACCGTCAGATGGGCCACATGGAAGACCTCGCGTTCACCTACGAAAAAATCACGTGGACGTACGAGCCGGACGGCATCGAAGCCGAAGATTCTTGGCTTGCTCCCAAGGCTTGATATAACGCGTCGCGCCGCGGCCTGACCGCGGCGCGCTCCTCGCTTGAACGGCAGATAAAACGCCATGACTTCGCTCTCCGCACGACTCGCCAACAATCAGCGCTTCAGCTTCGTCTCCGATGCTTACGCGGCCGACACGTTCTCGGTGGTGCGCATGCACGGGCGCGAGGCAATCTCGCAACTCTTTCGATTCGAAGTGACGCTCGTCGCCGACGACGCCGCCATCGATCTGACGAAGATGTTGCAGAACAACGCGACCTTCAGCATCGGCGCACCCGATGACAGTTCGCGCACCACGCCATATTCCGGCATGCTCGCCGAATTCGACCAGTTGCATCATGCGGGCGGCTACACGTTTTATCGCGCGGTGCTCGTGCCGCGTGCGTGGCGGCTTACGCTTACGCGCACCTGCGAGGTCTATTTGAACGAGCAGACCATCCCGCAGATTCTGGGCGGCGTGTTGCGCGACGCGCAACTCACGGGCAACGCCGTCGATCTGAAGCTGACGGGCGAGTATCGTCCGCGCAGCTATGTGTGCCAGTTCCAGGAAAGCCACTTCGACTTCGTGTCGCGCTGGATGGAAAAGGAAGGCATGTACTACTACTTCGCGCAGAGCGGCGAGGCGGACACGTTGACCATCGTCGATGACCGCGCCATGCACGCCGCCGATGCGCTGCCGGTCAACTACCGCCCCGCCGACGAGCTGGATACGGGCGTCGCGCCGGACTCGGTGCAGAGCTTCGTGTGCCGCACGAAGCCGCTGCCCGCGAAGGTGGTGCTGCAGGACTACAACTATCGCAAGGCGTCGTTGCCGCTCGTCGCGCAGGCGGATGTATCCGCGCAAGGTTTCGGCGAAGCGATGTTCTACGGCGACAACTTCCGCGACGCCGACGAAGGCACGCGTTACGCGAAGCTGCGCGCAGAGGGGATTCTTTGCGGCGGCGTTCGTTTTCATGGTCAGGCCACGGCGGTGGGCTTGCGCAGCGGCTATTTCATGCAGATGTCGCATCACTATCGCGACGACTTCAACGGCCGCTATCTCGTGACCGAGATCACGCATGAAGGATCGCAGGCGGGCGCGCTGCTCGCGGGCATCAAGACGCCGTTTAGCGAAAACGGCGCGGCGCGTGAAGAGATCATCTACCGCAACACGTTTTCGGCGATCAAGGCGGACGTTCAGTATCGCGCGCCGCGCGACACGGCGCGGCCGACTATCGCGGGCACGCTGAACGCGACCGTCGATGCGGAGGGCAGCGGCGAATATGCCGAGCTCGACGAATACGGACAGTACACGGTGCAGTTGCCGTTCGACCGCACGGACAAAGCGGCGGCGAAAGGCTCGGCGCGCGTTCGCATGGCGACGCCTTATTCCGGCGATGGACACGGCATGCATTTTCCGCTGCTGAAGGGCGCGGAGGTGTTGCTTGCATTCAGCGACGGCGATCCGGATCAGCCGGTGATTGTCGGGACGGTGCCGAATTCGGTGAATTCGAGTGTGGTGAATCAGGGGAACCCGGCGATGAATCGAATGGTGACGAAGGGTGGAAACATCCTGGAGATGTCCGATAAGGATGGTGGCCAGACGATCCATCTTTTTTCGCCGAACGGCGCGACACATATTTTTATCGGCGCGCGCGACTAAGGCGCGATAGGCACGCGTTTCCATGTTCCTTTCATTGCATCGACAGCCACGCATCTGCGCTTTCAGGAGATAACAGTCATGAGCTTCACTCAGTTCACACTGGAAGACGTCAACACGATGACGGTCGGAACCACCAACAACCTCGCGGTCGGGGAAGTCAACTCCGCGTTTTGTACCGGCCAAACCGCACTCACAGCAACGACCAACAATTCGGTGACGCTCGGCACATATCTGGCTGCAGTGCTCGGCAACAACGTCACATGGACTTATGGGACCACGCTGGGCATGCAGGACGGTGCAACGGTCGATTTTAGCGACTCCACCTCCACGCAGGCACAAGGAACCGTAGCCCTCAAGGGCGGCATTCATCCTCTCGGCATGTCCGCACTCGCCATCCTCAAGGCCGCGATGACGGCGACCAAGGCGCTGATCGGCGTGACTGTCGCGATTAATCTCGTGTACGGCACCGCGCTCGGTGTGCTCGACGCCACCGACGTCAGCAAGGACAAGGTGAAACAGCAAGCGGCCGAGGCCGCGTCCATAGGCGTGAGCAATGCGCTGCTCACCGCGCTCCTGGTCGTCGTCGTCAAGCGACTCTCGACACTGTGCGAGGCGCTGCGCCAGACATCGACCCTGACCTTGGGACAGACCGGCGTGTCGCTCGGAACGGACTTTCTGCCAGCTTCCCAGAGCACGCTCGGAATGTCGCTTGCAGAAACCACGCTGACACGAATCACGCCGCGGCCAGAGTTCCATCTCATTGACGAATGCCACTGCGGGGTTCAAGCGCGTAGGCATCGACACAGGCTCGCTGAATTTCAGCGACGGCGCTTCGTCGCTCGACTTCACCGGACCAGCAGGCGCATCTTCGTTGCTGATGGGCCCGGACCAGGCAACCCTGCGCGGCGGCGACAGCAGCGTGCTCGTTACGCCCGCTACGTTGACGGCGCAGGTCGGCGCGAGCGCTCTGAACATGACACCCGAAGATTTTCTCGTCGAGTCGTCGGGTTGCACACTCAACATGGCTCAGGAAGTGTTCGTCGCGTCCGCGCCCGGCGCCATGATGCTAATCAGCCCCGAGGCGATCGAGGCCGATTCCGCATTCATCAAGCTCGGCTAGGCGACGAACGATCATGAAAATCCTCAAACCAGATACCGCCGGACTCGTCTATCGCACGTTGCGTTTCAACGAGCGCGATCTACTTTCCATGGGGGTGCTCGTGATGTTCGCTCTCGATGCGCCGCACGATGGACCGCCACGTCTCGCCTCCGAACCGGACTTGTGGAAGGCAGGCGCCGGCGCGACGGGAGACGGCCCGCTCGATGCCGGCTTCCCGAAGCCATGCGGCGAATGGCTCGCTTATGGCGCAGCCCACGCGCCGGCAGGCACGACCGCGACACTCGTCGAAACGACCGTGCAAGTAGGCGCTTCGCGAAAATCGCTCTTTGTCTATGGCGATCGCCGCTTCGGCCCGCTCGGAACGATCTCGGCCCCCGAGCCTTTCCACCGCATGCCGCTCGATGCCACGCGCGCGTTCGGCGGTCCTGAACACGCCGCCAATCCCGCCGGGCGCGGCGCGGTGTTCGCCGGCGACTCGGACCGCGTGTTACCTAACGTCGAGACGCCGGACGCGCTGATCGCCTCGCCCAGCGATGTCCGCGAACCCGCCGGATATTGGGCATTGCCCGTCACGTCGCCGCAACGGACCGCGTTGCTCGGCGCCTTCGATGACGACTGGCTCGCAAAGCAATGGCCGCATCTTCCGGCTGACACCCGGACCGATTACTTTTGCACGGCGCCGCACGACCAGCGTATCGCGGGATTCTGGCAAGGCGACGAGCGCATTGTTGTCGATTACATGCATCCCGATCAGCCGCATCTGGCGGCGCGCCTTCCGGCACTCAGGGCGCGCTGCTTCGTGACCCGTCGTATTGCTGGCGATATGCGCTTCGAGGAGTGCGCCGCGCGCCCGGAAACCGTCTGGATCCTGCCGGAGATCGGACAGGGCATCGTGTTATATCGCGCGGTTGCAGCGCTCGGCGATGAAGACGCGGACGACATCGCGCAGTTGATGGTCGACTTCGAGAGCATGACAAGCGCGCCGTTACCCGCCAAATACTATCGAGATCGCCTGCAAGCGCGGCTCAGTCTGACGCCTCCCGTGCCAGCCGCCGCAAGTGCGTCGCCCGCCCCTGCGGCGGCCGTCGCCACCCCGCCTGCCCTGAAAGCACCCGATGCACCTGATGCACCCGCCGTAGCGGGACCGAGCGATCCGGCTGCGTTCGCCGAACTCGAATCGCTCACCGCGCAGATCGAATCGACGACTCAGAATCTGTTGTCGAAGCACGGCATGCAAGCAAGCGAGCTCGAAGCACACTTACCGCAAGCGGGCACGCCGCCGTTCGACATCAAGTCGGGTGGCGATGCGGCATCCATGCAGCGTGACCTTCAATCGCTGACGCAAACGCTAGAAAGCAGCGCCGCTGATCTGATGAAGCGCTACGAACTCACGCCAGCCGATGTCGAGAAACTAACCGCGCCCGTGCTCGGCGCGAACGGCGCCAGCGCTCCCGCCGACGCGGCGACGCTCGCCGGGCAGTTGCGCGCAGCGTTCGCACAGACTCAACAGGCGCTCGCGGCGCGCGGCAGTTCGATCACCGGTCTTGCCGCACAGGTCACCGACCCTGAGACGGTCGCCGCACTGAACGAAGCGGCGAGCATCGACTTCGAGAGCATCGTGGGCGCGCTTTCGACCCTTGGCGCATCTCCGACCGCTGCTGCGCCCGCGACGCAACCGCCTGCGAGCGCCGTGCTCGGAGCGCCGCAGCCGTCTCTACCGCTACGGCTGAATCGCGACGATGTGATAGCGCGCGCCGCGGCTGGTCATTCGCTCGCCAGCCTGAATCTAAGCGGCCTCGATTTGTCAGGCGCGATGCTCGAGCGCGCCGACTTGCGCCTCGCCGTGCTCAACGACGTCCGTCTCACTGGCGCGCGGCTCTCCGGCACCGATCTGTCGGGCGCGATGCTCGCTGGCGCCGATCTCGTCGGGGCGCAACTGCACGACGCGAAGCTCGACAACGTCAGCGCCCGCAACGCCAACTTCGGCGGTGCGCAGTTGCAACGCGCGTCTCTAAGTGCGAGTGACTTCGCGGACGCGGACTTTTCGGCGGCGAATCTGGAGGGCGCGCAACTCGCCCGCGCCATCTTCAGCAACGCGAAGATGA
Source organism: Caballeronia sp. LZ001 (assembly GCF_031450875.1). Lineage (NCBI taxonomy): Bacteria > Pseudomonadati > Pseudomonadota > Betaproteobacteria > Burkholderiales > Burkholderiaceae > Caballeronia > Caballeronia sp. LZ001. The sequence continues at coordinate 109,808 of NZ_JARTVX010000005.1, forward strand.
TGGGCGTGAAGGCGTCCAGATGCGGCGCGGCGAAAGCTAGTTTTTCGCGCGCGGTCCTTGCGGGCGCCGACTTCACCGGGGCAAATCTCGCGAACGCGGTATTCGATCATGCGTCAATCGCGGGCGCCAGTTTCGTCGATGCGGACTGCTCCGTTCTCCGTCTGTTCGGCACCCAGGGCGCGGGCGCGCGTTTCGACAACGCCAACCTCTCGCAATCGCGCGCGGGCCTCGCCGCAAACCTCAGCGGCGCGAGTTTCGTGGGCGCGCGGCTGAACGCGGCCGTATGGCTTGACATTGACATATCTCAGGCAAACTTCGACCAAAGCGCGCTCGATCACGTGAATTTCAGCGGCGTCATAGCCCGTGGCGCGCGCTTCGTCAACGCGCGCGCGGTGTCTATCCGTCTGTCCAAGGCCGATTTGAGCGGTGCCGATTTCAGCCGCGCCAACCTGATGAACGCCAACTTGCGACGCGCCCGCCTCGACGGCGTGCGCTTCGTCTCGAGCAATCTTTACGGTGCGCAATGCTACGGATCAACGGTCGGCAACAGCGTGCTCGACGGCGCCAACGTCGATCGCACGCTGCTGCAGATTCCCGGCCGCGTGGAAGGTGAGGTGCGCTTATGAGCGCGCTTCCCGAACTCGTGCCGGGCGCGGCGCTGTCCAGAACCAGCCTGGCGGGCGCGGACCTCGCCGGGCGCGACCTAAGCGGCTGTCTTCTGGAGGGCGTCGATTTGCGCGGCGCCGACCTTTCGCGCACGAAGCTGAATGGGGCGCGCATCCGCCAATGCGATCTTTCGGGTGCGAATCTGAATGCCAGCGTTCTCGATGGTTCCCAATGGCACAACACGCAAGTTGCCGGTGCGAGTCTGCGTGAGACGCAAGCCACACGGGTGTTCTTTACGCGTGTCGGCTTCGGACGCACCGACTTTACGAGCGCGCAGATCGAGCGCGCGATGTTCGACGGCTGCGATTTGAGCGCCGCGACCTTCGCCGGCGCTCGCGTCTATCGCAGCGATGCGCTTGCCTGCAAGTTCGACGGCGCCGACTTCACCGACGCCGATCTCACGCGCTTTACGGCCCGCGACGCCGCGCTCGCGCGGGTAACGTTCTTGCGCACTGAACTCGTACAAGCTTTCTTTCTGAACGGCGATCTTGCCGGCCAGCGCTTCGACCAATGCAACCTCCATCAGTGCCAGTTCACGAATGCGAACCTTTCCGGCTCCGATTTCACCGGTGCAGAGCTCGTGCAGACGCGTTTTGATCGCGCGAAGCTCAACGCGGCGCGCTTTGCGGGCGCATCCGGCCGATACGCGCGCTTTGCGCAAGCCGACTTGTCCGGTGCCGATCTGACCGATGCCGAATTCGTCGTGGCCGATTTCAGCGGCGCGACGCTGACCGGGTCGCGCTGCGACGGCGCGAGTTGGACGCAGGCGGTCTTCACGCGCGCCATCTGGCAACGTTCGACGTTGACGGCGGCACGCTTCACGGACTGCGATCTGTCACACGTCGATCTGACGGAATCCGATTGCGCACGCGCGGATTTCGGCAATGCCGACTTCCATGCGCTGATCGACTCGCGTACGCATTGGGCGGGCGCGTCGCGCAACCACACACGTCCCACCGATCCGGTTCGGCTGCGCGCCGAAACCTGGGGTGTTTGACTTCTACTGTCTTGGAGCACGACATGGATACGCTGCCACTTACCCCTAACGACGTTCCCGCCGGCTGCGCGCCAGCAGTCAGCACGACCCTGCGTGCCGCCACGGTGACCGGCCGCGCAGGACCATGGTTTTTGCTCGACAGTCACGCCGAGCGTGCCTTGCAGGCTCAAAGCTGTCTGCTCGAACCGCAAGCGGGCGATCTCGTCCTGGTCTGCGGCGCGTTGCCCGCACAGGCTGCAGCCGACGGCGTGACAGCAACGACCACGGTGCCGTATCTCCTCGCGGTGCTGACCCGTGCCCAACCCGACGCCGGCACCATGATGCTGCCGGGCGGCGCAAGGATCGAATCCGCCGACGGCGACTTGCGGCTTTGTGCCACGCGTATCGCGCTGAACGGCGAGGAGGCCGTCGATGCCAGCACGCGCGCGTTCTCGCTCGACGCGGTTTCGACAGCGGTCACGAGCCACCAGGCCAGCGCGCGCATAGCGTCGCTCGACGCGGGTATCGAACGTCTTACGCTAGTCGCGCGCCATTTTCTCTCGACCGTCGGACGTGCCATCTTCCGTGCAAACGACAGTTCGCGATGGATTGAGGGTAACGACGAATTGCGTGCGGGCACGGCTCGCTGGCGCGTAAGCGGCGACGCGCACTTGCACACTCGCCACACGACCCTCGTCTCCGACGAGATGACGCGCATCGACGGCTCGAAGATAGAACTGGGCTGAGGCCCGGCCCCAGTCGACAAGACGCGACGAGACAATCGCACAAACGGAGGTATGCCGTGTTTGCAGTGACCATAGCTGCTGGCGAGATGATCGCCGAACCCGATGTCTGCCAAGTGCCGACGCCCGCTGGACCGGTACCGACGCCGTTTCCGAATATCGCCATGCCCATGATGGGCACGCCGACGGCCGAGACCGTGCTGATCTGCGGAGCGCCCGCACTCAATCTCGGCTCAGAGATTCCGTTGACCAATGGCGATCAGGCCGGCGTGGCAGGCGGCGTGGCCTCGGGCACGATCATGGGCCCGGCGCGCTTCACCGAGGGCAGCATGAAGGTAATGGTGGCCGGCAATCCCGCCGTTCGGCTTACTTCGCCGACGACGCAAAATCAAAGTAACGCCATCGGCGTCGTACTGGTGCCGAGCCAGCCTACCGTGATGATCATGAGCTGACCCCACGAGCCAAACCGCCTCAAGCAGCCACAACAACGACCATGCGCCACACCGCCCTCGCCCTTCTCCTCACCGCCTGCGCCACGCTTCCCGCCGCGGCCCAGCAACCCGCCGACGACAGCGCCGCCATCCGGCAAGTCGTCGATACCTACCTGCAGCCGCTGCTCTCGTCGCATCAGGCGGCGGGGGCGATCGTCGGCGTGTCGCTGCACGGCAAGCGTTACTACTACGCATACGGCTCGGCCAACGACAACGGCGCGCCCTTCACGGCCGATAGCATCGTCGAGATCGGCTCGTGCACGAAAGTCTTCACGACCACGCTCTTCGCGCTCGCCATCGGCCGGCATCAGATCGCGCCGGATTCGTCGATACAGCGCTACATGCCCAACGGCGTCACGCTGCAAAGCGCCGCGCAGAACGTCACGCCGATGCAGCTCGCCGACTTCACTTCCGGCATGCCCGACAATCCGCCCGACGCACCGCGCAATCTGCGTTATCGCGGTATCGACCACTACACGTCGGCGGACTTCTTTCGCTGGGTATCGTCGTGGTCGCCGGACGGTCCCCTGCCACGTCCCTACATGTATTCGAACGCAGGCGTCGGCGTGCTCGGCGTGACGCTCGTGCAGGCAACGGGGCGCGCGTGGGCCGATCAGCTATCGACGGATATCCTGCAACCGCTTGGCATGACGAGTTCGTTCTCGGGACCAGTCGACGTGCCAGGGCGCACGGCCGAAGGGCATCTTCGAGACGGGCAGCGCGCGCCGCAATGGCCGCTCTACGCGTGGTACGCGGCAGGTGCCATGCGCTCCACCGCCGCCGACATGTTGCGCTTCGGCGAGGCCAATCTCGGACACGGTGAAATAGACGGACGTCCGGTGCCCGCCGAACTGATCTCGGCGATGCACGCGGCTCAAGCGCCGCGCTACACGTTGCCAAACGGCATCGCGCAGCAAGGCATGGCGTGGGTCACGAACAACGGCAACGGCTCGCCCGGCTTGCATCCGGAAATTCTGAAGAACGGTGGAACGGCGGGATTCAGCTCGGTGATTCTCGTGAATCCGCACAAGGATGCGGCGATTTTTATCGCGGTCAATCAGGGCGAGACGCCGCCCGCGCCAGTGGCCATTGCCATCGGGCGGCATCTGCCTTGATGCGAAGCGCCGGAGTGGCGCATCGCATCACGCGTTTCTTTTCGGCGCTTTTACTTCGGAATACCCACGCGCTCGCACGTCGGCAAGCCGTTTTTCGGCACCTGGGTGTAGTGCATGATGTAGCCGTTCGCGAGCCCTTGCTTCGAGGCGAGCACGATCTGTCCCAACTGAGTCTTCGAGGCCAGCGTGGCCTTAGTCGGCTGCTGTTCGATGATCAGATTCTTGAGATCGGGATTCGCGCGCGCCGCGTCCTGACCGATGATCCGCCGGACATCCGACACGCTCGACCGATACCAGCCAATGAACGGGCGATACGAAGGCCCCGCATAGTGGCTGTCGATGATCATCCACGGATCGAGTTTGTCGAGCGCCTCCAGCACGTTGTCGTTCTGGAGGATGGACGCGAGATCGCCGCCAAGACGCGATCCCGGCTCGCCGATATGCGCCGGATCGTAGCGCCAGGCATCCGGTCCATTGCGCAAATCGGACCACTTCTTGCCGGTCCAGGTCACGACGTGCGTGAGGCCAATGGTGCTCGTCGGCGTAAAGGGAACCATCTTGCCTTTGACGATCGGCGACGCGGTGATATAGAGCAAGTCGCCCGGCAGCAGATACTGCGACGTGGTGTCGAAGTTGCCGCTGTTGATATCGAGCAGAACGCCCGCTTGCTTCGGTCCCGCCCAATCAGGCGTGCTGGTTGCGCCCGCGGGCGTCATGCACGCCTGCGTGGTCACGCCGGTTTCGACTTCCGTACTGCCCGTGAGCCCCGCGAAGTTGTAGACCCAAGACGTGAAGTCCGAGCAATCCACGCCATGCCACATGACATCGGCAGGCGTGTAAGCCGGCGTGTTCGTCGCGGTGACACCGCTCGCCTGGATCTGCTGCGAACCGGTCGCGCTGCGTTGACCGGTGCAGGTCATGCCGTACTTTGGCGTCTTGGCGCCGCTCGCGCTCGCGGCCGCACCCGACGTGCTGCCCGCCGACGAATTGCGGTACTTCGGATCGGTTCCGCCCGAATCGTCCGGCGGCAGCCAGCCCGGCACATGATGATGGCAATAGTTGATGTCCTGATCGACCCAGAAGTTTTCCACCGCCATCACGAGTTCGCGATAAAACGTGTCGGTATCGGTGCATCCTGCAGGCGCCTTGATCGCGCCGTACTGAGCGGCGAGCGGCCCCCAGCTGCTGGCGGTCAGATAGGTCGCCCAATTGGTCTTGGTAAGACCGCCGGTGAGCTTTGCCTGAACGTCGTTCTGACGGCCCGCGAAGATCGCGGCGTTGTCCCTGAGCAAGGCGATGCGGTCGCCGCAAGTGGCCGCGCTGCCAATAGCCGTTTGCGCCGCGCCGGGCACGACCGGCGCGAACTGCGCCATCGACGTAATGCCCGAGCGGTTGCCCGCGCTGCCCGCATAGGTCGCGGCGCCTTGCGTGATCGTGCAGTTGCCGCCCGAGGGCGCGGCGACGGTGCCGTCATCGGCGATATCGCCCGAGCCTGCGTGACAGGACGCGAGCGTATCGCCATTGGCTGCCTGTGCGACGATGTTCTGAGTGCTGGTATCGATGGAAGAGCCATCCGTCGTGCGGCTTTGCGATTCGGCGCCGAGCGCGAGACTCATCTTGGCGCCATCCGTGACCGTTCCGGTCGTGCCTGCGGTGACGAGCGTCGGCGTGGTCTGCTGGACGTCGATGTCACCCGCGAACGCGTTCACGCGCGCGACTGCGGCGTTGATGTTGTCGGCGCTGAGGCCGCCGGCCGCGCGTGCATCGGCGACGATTGCGTTCGAATACGCCGAGACGACCATCTGCGAAGGCGCGTTGAGATACACGGCGTCGATTTCAGTGGAAAGGCTCGTATCGGTGCCGGTCGCTTCTTCCTGGTAGCTGCCGCCCGTTACGCGCACGAAGAGCGGATAGTGCAGGCTGCCCTTGAGCGCGAAGGTGCCGTCGTTGTTGGTTGTGGCAGTGGCGAGCGGCTTGTCGGAGACGGTGCCGTCGGCGGCGAGTTGATACACCGCCACCGCTGCGTTCGCAACGGGACCCATGTACACGCCACCTGAAGTGGACGGCGACGAGCTGCCGCCGCCGCATGCGGCGAGAGCGAGCGAGAGCGCGGCGCTTGCCGCGACAGTAAGAAGAACGGGCTTCACGATAACCTTGCAGAAAGGGAACTGGGCACCACGAAGACTGGCGCGTGACTGATGCCTTTACGGCATGTCACTAGCGTAGGTGAAGGCCGTCAACGGCAAATCGCCGATAAGCCTTACAAACCACGTCCATTTCCGAAGATTGAAGCGGTTAAGTGAAAGCGGTGCAAAGGGCGTTCGTCAATGGGCGAACGCCTGGGCGAAGGGGTTTGAACGGTGTCTCTTGCAGAAGCTGCTGGCGACGACGCATTCACGAAGCCCCAAGAAGATACGTACTCGCATCAGTTGTGTGTGAGCAATCGACGCTTCTAAATTCCTAATGATCGGCTCATCTAATCGATTGTCACATTCTGTTGTCGTGCTTTCAGAACAACTGCGCGTGTCGTAGCCTGTTCGTCTCTTCAACCCTCATGGCGTAGGAGATCGTCAGGCGTTACGGCCAGTCATCGTCCTGCGTCGCACGGAAGACTTGAATGGAAGCACAAGCCAAGCCCACCGGCGCACTCGCGCGCTGGATCACCGGGCGTCAATCGTACTTTCTCAAAGTCGGCGGCGCGCCCGAGACGGATAACTTATCCATTTTCTCAGTCCATGCCGTCGAGCGGCTCGGCGAGCCCTACCGCATTACGCTCGAACTCACCGCCAAGACCGAACTCGCGCGCGCGGACTATCTCGGCAAGCGCGCCAAGTTCACGATCGAGCCGCCCGCCGATAGCGGCGAGCCGCGCATCTTCGACGGCTGCGTGACGCGCTTTACGCGGACCCGCAAGACTCGCGATTTCACTGCGTACCGCCTCATTGTCGAATCGACGCTGGCGCGTCTGAATCTCACCCAGGCGACGCGCATCTATCAAGACATGTCCGCGCCCGAGATCGTCATTGCAATACTCGAGCGTCACCAGTTTCTGCCGCACCAATACTCGCTCAAGCTGCGCAAGTCGTTCCCCAAGCTCGCGTTTCACATGCAGTATCAGATGTCCGACTGGGCATTTTTGCATCTGGTCATGCAGCAGGCCGGACTGTTCTGCTACACGCGCACCAGCAAGTTTGGCGAGGTGGTGCAGTTTGCCGATGACGTGGATGGCTACGTTTATCGCCCAGACGTCACTGTCCCTTATCGTGAGATCTCGGGGCTTCTGTCGGCTCAAGAGGCGATCTATCAGCTCGAGGCGCATAGCCAGCAGATACCGGCATCGGTACGGGTCGCGAATTACAACCCCGCGCTCGCGTGGGAACGGCTCGCCGCCGATATCAACCTCGCGCTCGGCGATCAGACCACTTACGGCGAAACCTATACCTACGGCACTCACCACCTCGATGCGGCAAGCGCACAGTGGGAAGCGCGTTTGCGCCATGAGGCGGCGCTCTCGCAGCAAATCAGGTTCGACGGCAAAAGCACCAACCACGACCTGCATGCCGGGCTCGTGGTGCGGGTTGACGAGACGTTGCCGGACGCGCCGCATGGCTTGCTGATGACCGAGGTCATTCACGAAGCAAGCCGCGAGCGGGAGTACTTCAACTCGTTCAAGGCGATTCCGTGCGACCGGCCTTATCGTCTACCGCTTGACGAAGCGAACTGGCCCAAGATCGCGGGCACGCTCTCGGCGCGCATTACCACGCGCAGTGAAACAGAGTACGCCCAGCCCAATGCGCAAGGCCATTACACGGTGCGCTTTGACTTCGACTTCGATGACTGGCCGCAAGGTGGCGAAAGCGTACCGCTACGCTTGGCCAAGCCGTTCGCCGGGGCGAACCAGACGGGCTTTCACTTTCCGCTGTTGCGCGAGACGGAGGCCGGTGTCGCGTTTATCGGAGGCGACCCCCGGTTCCCCTACATCGCCCATGTCCATCATCACAGTCAGGCAACCGACCTCGTGATCGGGCGCGACGGCTGGGACACGCGCAACGTCATGCGCACAAGCAGCAATAACAAGCTCAGGCTGGAAGACGAACGCGGCAAGGAAGGCATCAAGCTCTCCACCGAGTACGGCGGCAAGACCCAGTTGAACATGGGCTATCTGGTCGATTCCGAGAGAAAGAAGCGCGGCGAGGGATTCGAACTGCGCTCGGACGATTGGGGTTCGTTGCGCGGCGGCAAGGGTCTGTTCCTGAGCGCTGACAAACAGCCGCGTGCAGGCGCTCAGGCGCTCGATATGTCGGCCGCGCTCGCGCAATTGCAGTCAGCACAAGCGCGCATGCAAAGTCTTTCCGAAGCGGTCAAGAAGGCACAAGCCGTGGTCGCCGACTGCGAGGCACAGAAGACGCTTCTTGAAACGCAACTCAAGGACTTGCAGCAGGCGGTCCTGCTGGCGTCGGCTCCGCATGGTGTGGCGCTCACGAGCGGCGAGCACATGCAGTTCTCGGCGGCCGGGCATCTATTCACCACCACGGGCGGCAATGCCGACGCGGCGATCGGCGGCAATTACACGGTCGCGGCGGGCAATGCGGTGTCGCTCTTCGCGAACACGCAGGGCGTCAAAGTCACCGCCGCGGAAGGCAAGGTGGACGTGCAGGCGCAAGGCGATGCACTCAATCTCGCCGCGCTCAAGGGCGTGACGATCGCAAGCACCGAGGACGCCATCACGCTCACCGCCAAGACCGCACTGACGCTCTACTGCGGTGGCTCATACGTCAAGCTGACCAATACGGGCGTGGAGATAGGCAGCCCCCACGACATCCTGCTGAAGGGGCCGATGCGTATCGGCAAGTCGGCAACCAAACAGAACGCGTTGCCGTTGATGCCCAAGCAGGAGCCGGTCGGCATGCAGTTATGGCACGCCTAAAGACCCGAATTCTTGCAATACTTGGGCGTACAATTTGAGAATGTTCAGGGTGAGCGAGAATGCACTGCTTCTAGAGGTTACAAATACAACCATTGACCTCTACGAGTCGGTTCGATCAGCTTTACCTCCAAATTACTTGATCACCGAAATAGAGGACGAAGACGAACTCTCCTTGGCGCAGGTGTTCCGGTTAAGCTGATAAGAAGGGCCGCATTGCGGCCCTTCGTTCATCGGCTGTTATAGTCAGCCGCCCGTGTTCAACATTGATCTTGACGCGCTGCCCCGCTCTGAATCCGGCGTGCTCGATCCATCGCCCGTCGAGTTTGAGCCACGGATAAAGCGGCGGCTCGGGAAGTTGCCAGACCAAGTGAACGACCGCAGCCTCGCCTTTCTTTACCTTGGCGAGAATTTTCAGGCGGTTGTTGATTTAGCCCATAAGCAAAAGCCAAAGGCGACCACGGAGGAAGTGATTCAATGCCTCAATCACTATGCCGACCATGACGATTTTCTTGATCTAAGTTAGAGACAAAATGACATCAATTGCTTGCATAGGCGACAGCACCACCCACGGCGGCCGCATCATCACCGGATCAGACACGATGGACATCGACGGACGCAAAGGCGCACGAGTGGGCGATCTCGTGTCATGTCCCGAACACGGCGTCAATCCGATCATTCAAGGCTCGGACATGCTCACCGACACCAACGGCAAACACGTTGCGCTGGATGACCATCTGACAGCGTGCGGTAGTCGAATAATTGCCTTGGGCGATCATGGCTCGATTGATTGACTAGCTCTGATCGTGAGATCACGCGCTCGGGCAGGTACGAGCAGACCGGGTTTTACGTGCGCGACATCAACTATTTCTGCGGGACGATGCCGCCGGCTGGCGGCATCAACGGAAGCCGGTGTCGAGACACGCTACGAGCGCGACCCAAAGGAACGCTCAGTGCTCGCAAGGTCGGCAAGCAGGCCCCAGAAGATTGCCACTACGACGCGCGGCCGCCAAAACTTATGGAAGCCGATAAGTCTGCATCCACGACCGATAGACCCGAGCGACTTCATGGCACCAAGTAGCCGTTGTCACGTTCATGCTAAACGGCGGAATCACGTCGAACGTATTAATTGCGATCGGGCAAGATAACCGATTCCCCGGATCTGCCCAAACCACCGTCTGAACTGCCAAACAAAGCCCTAAATCACCTTCCCCGGATTGAGAATCCCATCCGGATCGAGCGCCGCCTTGATCGCGCGCATGGCTTCGAGATCGGTCTCGCGACGGCTCTGCGGCAAGAAGTGCCGCTTCTTCACGCCGATTCCATGCTCGGCCGAAATCGATCCCGCAAACTCGCGCGTCACGTCGTAGATCACACTGTCGATCTCGTCGTGATCGTGCTTGCCCATGCCCGGCACGTCCACGACGATATGAATGTTGCCATCGCCAAGATGCCCATACGTCAGGACGAGCGCTTGCGGCCAGCGTTCGCGCAGACGCGCCTCGCACTTTTGCGCGGCATCGCCCACCTGCGCGATCGAAAAGCTCACGTCGTACGCCGCGTGATTCGGAATGAAGCGCTGATACTCGCCGGGCGCATCGCGAATCGACCAGAAGTCGCGCGCGTGCGCTTCCGACGACGCAATCGCGGCGTCCGTCACCACGCCGTCTTCCAGCATCGCGCCGAGAAACTCTTCGAAGGCATCGCCGTGACGGACCGGATCGGTGCCGACGCTCTCCAGCAGCACGTAGAACGGATGCGCATCCGCGAGCGGCGCGCGCAGGTTCTTGAGGTTGCCGATAACGGCATCGTGATAACCCGCCCACATCACTTCGAACGCGGATACCCCCGCAGCCAGCCCCGCCTGCGCACGCGTCAGCAGCGTGGTCACCGCGCGAAAGTCCGGCAAGCCGCACCACGCGGTGGCGGTCGCCGTTGGCTTCGGCCGCAATCGCAGCACGACACGCGTGATGATCGCGAGCGTGCCTTCGCTGCCGATCAACAAATGCCGCAAGTCATAGCCGCTGTTGTTCTTGATCATCTTGTTCAAGTCGCCGATGACCTTGCCGCTCGCCAGCACCGCTTCGACGCCGAGTACCTGATCGCGCATCATCCCGTACTTGATGACGCGGTTGCCGCCCGCGTTGGTGGCAAGATTGCCGCCAATGGAACAACTGCCGCGCGCGCCGAGATCCAGCGGAAAGTAAAAGCCCGCCGCGCTCGCCGCTTCCTGCACCACTTGCAACGGCGTGCCCGCTTCCACCGTCATGGTCGCGGAGACTTCATCGATCTCGAGGATGCGGTTCATGCGGTCGAGACTGAGCACGACTTCGTCCGTCAGCACGTTCGCGCCGCCCACGAGCCCGGTGAGCCCGCCTTGCGTGACGACCGCCTGCTTGTATTTCGTGCAGAGAGCGAGCGCCTTGGCGGCTTCCTCCGTGTTGCGCGGCCGGACGATGGCCGAAGGCGTCGCGCCCGGCAACCCGCTCCAGTCCACGACGCGCCGGTCGCCGAACTCTTCGGGCAACGCGACGACTTCCGCGCCAAGGGTTTCGCGCAAGGCGCTCACTGCTTCGCGTGCGGTCATTTGATGCTCGTCTCCATGCTGTATTTGCGGATCACCAGACAGTGTAGCCACCGTCCATGACGAGGTCCGAACCGGTCACGAAGGCGCTCGCGCGCGAAGCGAGGAACACCACGCCGGGCGCGATTTCATCGGGCGTCGCCATGCGGGCGAGCGGCGTGCCGTCGATCCACACCTTGCGCCACGTTTCGTTTTCGAAGCCGCGTTTGGTGAGTTCGGTGCCGACATATCCCGGCGATATCGAATTGACGCGCACGCCATCCGCGGCCCATTCCGCCGCGAGCGAGCGCGTCAAATGAATCACGCCCGCCTTCGATGCGTTGTACGACGCCTGCGGCTGCGGCTTGTTGGCGATCGACCCGCTCATGCTCGCGATGTTCACAATGCGCCCGGACTTCTGCCGCGTCATGTGCCGCGCGGCGCTTCGGCAGCAATAGAACACGCCGTCGAGGTTGACCGCGAGCACCGCGCGCCAGGCGGCATCGTCGGTTTCGAGCGCGGAGGCATTCTTTACGATGCCCGCGTTGTTCACGAGCACGTCGAGCTTGCCGTGACGCGCGACGACGGTATCGAAGGCTTGATCGACAGACGATGAATCCGTCACGTCCAGTGCGACGAACGTGCCGCCGATTTCCTGCGCGGCCTTCTGTCCGAGCGCTTCATCGCGATCCGCGACGACGACCGTCGCGCCCGCGCTCTTCAAGCCTGTCGCAATCGCGAAGCCGATGCCTTGCGCCGCGCCCGTCACCACGCAGACATCGCCATCCAGACGGAAGGCATCCAGTGTCGAACTCATGTGCGCGCTCCTTCGAAGACGACGATATCCGCCGTGCCATCCGCGTGACCGACGATCATCTCGCTTGCAATGCCGGTGAAGAGGCCGTGTTCGACCACGCCCGGAATGGCGTTGAAGCGCGGCGACAGCGCGAGCGGCTCGGGAATGGCTTCGAGATGACAGTCGAGAATCCAGTTGCCGCTGTCGGTGACGACGAGTTCGCCATTCTTCACGCGCCGCTCGATACGCACGCTTTCGTCGAAGCCCGCCGAGACGAATAGATCGCGCAGCAAACGCTCCGTGCTCTGCCAGCCGAACTGGATGATTTCGATAGGCAAGGGAAAGCGCCCCAGCGTATCGAAGACTTTCTTATCGTCGACGACAGCGACCATCTTGCGCGATGCCGCCGCCACGATCTTTTCCCACAGAAGACACGCGCCGCCGCCCTTGATCATGCTGCCCTGATGATCGATCTCGTCCGCGCCGTCGATAGTCACGTCGAGCCGGTCGATCTGCCCTAGATCGGTCAACGGCACACCGAGTTCGAGCGCAAGCTCACGCGTGGCGTTCGACGTCGGCACGCCGACGATATCCAGCCCGTCCTTCACGCGCGGCGCGAGCGCACGCACGAACCAGTGCGAGGTCGTGCCCGAACCGAGACCCACCTTCATGCCCGGCTTCAGATAGTGATCGACCGCCTTGTTGCCAGACACGAGTTTCGCTTCGTCCTGTTTCGATGCGGGTTTGAGCTGGGCATAGCCCGGTTCGATATACGTAGCCAATTGCGTCTCCGTTGACTTGCTTAGTCCATGAATTTGTCGGTGAACCACGGGTCGAGCGCGGCGAGATTGTCGGGCAACTCGCGGCCTTGAGCGAGGCCGAGCATCGCCACGAGCATGTTCACCACGAGCAGATGGTTGATCCGCGCCGTGAGCGGCGTGTACAGCTCGGTGTTCTCATAGGCGGGCACGGCAATGGTCAGATCGCACGTCTGCGCGAGCCGCGAGCCGGGCGCGCAAATGGCGATGGTGATTGCACCCTTGCCCTTGGCCATGGCGGCGGCCATCACGAGCGACTTGGTCGAGCCGGAATGCGAGAAGAACACGGCCACTTCGTCGTTGCGCAAGGTTGGCGCGAGCAGCAACTGACGCTGGCTTTCGAGCACTACGCGGCAATGCAGCCCCAAGCGAAAGAACTTGTGTTCGGCATCGAAGGCAATGGTTTCGGAGATGCCGAGGCCGAACAGAAAGATGCCCTTCGCTTCGATCAGATACTTGGCCGCGCGCTCGATGGCGCTCGCATCGACATCCTTGGCGAAGCGCTGAATGGCGTGCAACGAGTTGTTGATGATCTTGTTGCAGACGTTCTCGGGCGCGTCGGCGTTGGTGATCGCTTCGTAATCGAAGGGCGCTTGCGGAATGAGACCCTGGCCCAGACGCACCTTGAAGTCCTGATAGTCCGCGCACTCGAAGCGCCGGAAAAAGCGCACCACGGTCGGGTCGCTCGTCTGCGCCGCTTCGGACAACTCGGCCATGCTCATCTTGAGCGCGGCTTCGGGCGCGCCCAGCAAGACATCGGCGATACGCAAGGTCGCGCCCGTCAGCGCAGGGTGTTCGAGCGCAATGCGCCGCAACAGGTCGTTTCTCATCAGGCTCCCGGCAGGCGCGACGCATTGAGCGCGGCGCACCTTGTTACTAGATCGGCGAACGAGTCGAGCCGGGCATCCTCGGCGACGGGAACGTCGGGTCCCGTGCCCCAGTTGACGATCAGGCAACGCACCTGCGCACGTTCGGCGCATTCGGCGTCGATGCGCGTATCGCCGATATAGAGCGCATGCTCGGGCGCGACGTCGAGCGCTTCGAGCGTCGCGAGCAGATGCCGGGGATGCGGCTTTCTCTGTGCAAGCATATCGCCTCCGATCACCGAGCTGAAGTACTGCTCGATGCCGAAATGCGCGAGCACCGCCTGCGCCAGATGCTGTGCCTTGTTCGTGCATACGCCGAGCTTGATGCCCGCCGCATGCAGCGCGGGAACTGCGGTGAGCGCGTCGGCGTACACGGTCGCTTCGCCAACCGGGTGCTGCTTGTAAATGGACAAATACGCTTCGACGTCGGCGCTTACGCGATCATGATCGAGCGTGAGACCCAAGCCCTTGTACAACTTGTCGATCAGCCCGAACGACCCTTCGCCGATGTACTGCGCCACGAAGCTCACCGTCTGCGGCGGCAGGCCATGCGTCGCGAGCAGACGATTCACCGCGTTGGCGATATCGGGCGCCGTGTCGACGAGCGTGCCATCGAGGTCGAACACGATGGCATCGACAGGAACTTCCGCGAGATTGACGGTCATCGGTTGGTGCTCTCCGGGTAGGCGGGTTCGGCTGCGATACGCTCATAGACCGGGCGCAACGTGTCGTACAGCGTGCGGAAGGTTTCGAAACGTGCGTCGTAGAGCGGCCCGAGCCGCGCGTCGGGACTGATGCGCTCCGTCACGCGCAAGGTGCTGACGGCTTCGTCGAGCGTGGTCCACCAGCCCGCGCCCACGCCGGCCGCGAGCACCGCGCCGTATGCGCCGCCTTCCGACGCGCCCGTGACGGTGGTGACTTCGCGTTGCAGCACGTCGGCAAGCAGGCGCAGCCAGAAGGGTTCGGCGGTCGCGCCACCGGACACCCGCACTTCGTCGCAGGCGAGGCCTGCGCTTGACCCCAGCGCCGCGATGGCGCGAATGTTCAACAACACGCCTTCCATGACGCTGCGCACGAGGTGCGAGGCGTCGTGCATCGAGGTGAGGCCGATCCACGCGGCACGGCCGTCGGCGGCAACGTGCGGGCAGCGTTCGCCAAGCAGATAAGGCAGGAACAGCAAGCCGTCCGATCCGGGCGCGGCGGCTTTGGCGAGATCGGTCATCTCCGAGAACGACAGCGCGGACGTCATGCGTCTTAGCGCACCGCGCAGCCATTCGAACGCGCCGCCCGCCGACAGCGTCACGCCCATCACATGCCAGCGGCCCGGCGCGTTGCCGCACGAAATCTGCAACTGGCCTGTCGCCACCGGACACTCCCGCATGCCGCCCGCGACGATACCCGCCGTGCCGATGGTCACGCCGAGCGGTCCGGTATCGATCGCGCCCATCGACGTGGTCTGGATTACCGAATCGCCGCCGCCGCCGAAGACGGGTGTATCGGCGGACAGGCCCCACGCTTGCGCAAGCTCAAGCCGCAAGACGCCCGCGCGTTCGGTCGATTCCACGACCTCCGGCACGAGGCTCGCGGGCAGGTCGAGCAGCGAGAGCAGCGCTTGCGACCAGGCGCGGCGCTTTACATCGAAGAGGCCGGTACCGGATGCATCGGAAACATCGGTGATATGTTCGCCCGTCAGACGCAGGCGCAGATAATCCTTCGGGTTCAGCATGCGCCTCATGCGCGCGAAGAGTTCGGGCTCGTGCTCGCGCATCCACAGGAGCTTGCCCGCAGTGAAACCCGGCAGCATGCGGTTCTGAACCATCGCAAGCAAGCCGTCGAGACCGCCCGCGCGCGCGGTGATCTCATCGCAATGGGGCGCCGCGCGTTGGTCGCACCAGAGAATCGCGGGGCGCAGCACGTTGTCGGCTTCGTCGAGCGCGGCAAGACCATGCATCTGACCCGACAGGCCGATACCCGCCACCGCACGGCGATCCGGCAGCGCGGCGAGCACTTCGGCCAGCGCGCTTTGCGTGGCCTGCCACCAGTGCTCCGGGTCTTGTTCCGCCCAGCCCGGACGCGGCGAGACGAGCGGATAAGACGCGAGCGCCTTCGCCGCCACGCGCCCGTTGCCATCCACCGCGATGACCTTGCACGCGGACGTCCCCACGTCGATGCCGAGAAGATAGCGTTCCATCGTCGCTCTCCGCTCAGGCGCCGTGTCGCAAACGCACGTGCTTCAGATGCAGATACCCTTCCATGCCTTCGCGGCCGTGCTCGTAGCCCGTGCCGCTCTGTTTGCGGCCGCCGTAGGGCGCGTTCATGATGCCCGCATCGACGTGATTGATGGCGACGTTGCCGAAGTCGAGTTCGCGCGAAAGCGTGAAGCTCTCCTTGACGTGCTCCGTGTACGCATAGGCCGCGAGTCCGGCGGGCGTGCCGTTGGCTGCATCGATGGCTTCGTCGAGCGTCTTGTAGGGCGCAACGCCGATCACCGGGCCGAAGGTTTCCTCGTGCATGACGAGCATCTCGGGCGTGCCATCGGCGATGACGGTCGGCGCGAGAAACAGGCCCGCGCCGGAACCGAGCGCGGAAGGACGCCCGCCGCCGCAGAGAATGCGCGCGCCGCGCTCGCGTGCATCGTCCAGATGCCGCTCTACCTTGACGACGCCCGCGCGCGTGGCCATTGGTCCGATATCCGCGCGTTCGTTGGCCACGCCATCGGCGACGACGAGTTTGTTCGCGCCTTCGGTTAGCCGCGCGAGAAACGCGTCGTAGACCGACTCTTGCACATACGCGCGATTGATCGAGATGCAGATTTGCCCGGCATTGCGAAACGCGCGCCGCAACGTGCCCGCGACGGCGAGATCGATATCGGCATGCGCGGTCACGATGAGCGGACAACTGCCGCCGAGTTCCAGCGACAGACCTGTGATGCCGCGCACCGTGCGATAGATGTCCTCGCCCGCCGTGCCCGAACCCGTGAACGCCACCTTATCGATACGCGGATGCCCGACGAGCCGCTTGCCCGCCTCGCGCGCGCCCATTACCAGATTGGCGACGCCCGCTGGCAAGCCCGCGCGATCCACGCAGCGAAACACGGCTTCCGCGCTCGAAGGCGTGTACTCGGAAGGCTTCACGACGACCGTGCAACCCGCCGCCAGCGAAGCCGCGAGCTTCCAGCCGATCAGTTCGACCGGATAATTCCACGGCGCAATGGCCGCGACCACGCCGACCGGTTCCTTCTCCACGAAACTGACGAAGCCATCCTCTTCGTTCGGAATGGTTTCGCCATAAATACGCACCGCCTCTTCCGCGTAATAGTGAAACGCCTTCGCGAGTTTGCGCGCTTCGCCTTGTGCTTCGGCCAATGGCTTGCCCATTTCCACCGTGATCGACATGGCGATCGCGCGTTCGTCCTTCGCGATTTCATCGGCGATAGCGTGCAGCAGGCGCGAGCGTTCGAACGGATTCACGCGCCGCCATGTTTTGAACGCGCGCGAGGCGGCTTCGATTGCGGAATCGATCACGTCCTGGCTCGCATCCGGCGCGCGGGAAACGACTTGCTCCGTGCTCGGATTCGTTACGTCGATCCATTCGCTCACGCCTTCTTTCGTGAAGCGTCCATCGATATACATCTCGCAGTGTCGTGGTTCTGTCATGGCGAAAAAGTGGTGAATGCGTTTATTGCGAGACGAAGTTGACGCGGATCGCGTCGACGGCCACCGCGACGAAAATCAGAATGCCGCCGATCATCTGCACGTAGAACGACGGCACTTCGGTGATCGCGAGACCAACGTGGATCACCGTGAGCAGCAGCACGCCGCCGAGAATGCCGAGCGCGCCGCCGCGTCCGCCGAACACGCTCACGCCACCGATGATCGGCGCGGCAATCGCATACAGCAGGAAGCCTTCGCCCTGATCCGAGGTAATGGCCATTTGCCACGCGGCAAGCAGATAACCCGCGACGCCCGAAAGAAAGCCCGACAACGTAAAGGCGATCACCTTCACGCGATTCACGCGAATGCCCGCCGAGTTGGCCGCGAGCGCGTTGCCGCCGGTCGCATACAGATAACGTCCGAGCACGGTCTTGCGCAGCAAAAAGCCCATGCCTAGCAGCACGACGAGAAACACGATAGGCATGACCGGCCAGTTGTTGATGGTGTACTGCCCGATCCAGATATAGCCGGCGGACATATCGGAGATGGTGTTGCCCTGCGTGACCGCAAGCAGCGAGCCTTGCAGCACGATCATCACGGCGAGCGTCTGGATCAGCGAGACCATCTTGAGGCGCGTCACGCACATGCCGTTGAAAAAACCGATAGCCGTCGCCGCCGCGATGCCCACCGGCACGCCGACAGCGGGCGACAAGCCGAGCCGCGTCGAAACGATCGCGCCGATGGCCGCCGAAAAGCCCATGTTGCTGGCGATCGAGAGGTCGATTTCCGCGACCATCAGCGGCAACGAAACCGCGAGCGCGAGCAAGCCAAGCACGGTTGCCTGCACGAGCACGTTCTGCAGATTCGAGAGCGTGAAGAAGAACGGATTGAGTACGCCGAACACGATCACGAGCGCCGCGAGCCAGAGCCACACGACGTTCTGAAAGACCCACTGCACGCCCGCTCTGCTGCGCTTCGTGCCCGGCGCCGCGCCCGCCTTCGACAACGTGGCCGGCGCCGGCGTGATATCGCTACCTGATTGCATGGACTCTCTCCTCATGTTTGGCTCGCGAGCGGTTCCGGCTCGGTTTGTACCGACGCGGTTTCGACGTTGAACGCCGATTGCAGGATCGCGTCCTTCTCTATCTGCGCGCCCGTGTATTCACGCTCGATGCGCCCGCCCACGAACACGCAGACGCGGTCCACCATGCGCACCATCTCGTCGAGATCGCTCGTGATGACGATCACCGAGAGGCCTTCGCGCGTCAGCGTATCGATGATTCGGTGGACTTCTTCCTTCACGCCGACGTCGATGCCGCGCGTGGGTTCATCGAGAATCAGAAGGCGCGGCGACGTGGCGAGCACGCGGCCGAGACACACCTTCTGCTGATTGCCGCCCGAGAGCGTGCCGAGCAGCACTTCGGGCGTGGCCGCCTTCACGCGAAAGTGTTCGAAATAGCGTTTGACGACGTGACGTTCCGCGCCCGCGTCGATCACGCCGCCGTGCGAGACATCCGCGAGACTCGACAGCGTGATGTTGTGCGCGATGCTCTGCAGACCGACGAGGCCATCGCGATGCCGGTCGTCCGACAAATACGCGATGCCGCGCTCGAACGCCGGACCCGGATGATTCGGCATGACGCTTGTGCGGCCGTCGTGCGAGACGCGACCGCTTTTTGCGCGATTCAGGCCGAAGAGCGCCAGCGCGAACTCCTTCGCGCCCGATCCCGGCAAGCCCGCGAAGCCGACGATCTCCCCCGGCGCAATCGAGAAGCGCTCCACGTCCACGCCCGGTGCGACCAGGTCTTCGACGAGCCACGCGGCGCCCGCCGCGTCGCCTGCGCCGCGTGCACGGGTGGCTTCGCGGTCGCGATAGAAAAGCGGCACGTCGCGGCCGATCACGAGTTCGGACAGGCCGTCGGAGTCGATCTGCGAGAGGTCGTCGTGCTCGCCCGCGAGTTTGCCGTTGCGCAGCACGGAGACGCCGTCGCAGATATCGAGAATCTCTTCGTTGTAATGCGAGATGAAGACGAAGGTCACGCCGCGCGCCTTCAGGCTGCGCATGAAGTCGAACAGATGCTCGCGGTCGGCGAGCGTCAGCGCGGTCGTGGGTTCGTCGAGAATCAGCAGCTTGCCGCCGCTATGCAGCGCACGCAGGATGTTGAGCTTGCGCTTGGCGACCGCCGACAGCAAACGCGCGGGCATGCGTGGATCGAAACCCGTTCCTTCGAGCGCGATCTCGACGCTTT
The DNA here is from genome assembly GCF_031450875.1 of Caballeronia sp. LZ001. NCBI lineage: Bacteria > Pseudomonadati > Pseudomonadota > Betaproteobacteria > Burkholderiales > Burkholderiaceae > Caballeronia > Caballeronia sp. LZ001. The sequence continues at coordinate 129,668 of NZ_JARTVX010000005.1, forward strand.
GCATCTGCGCGCGCTGGTCCACCTGTTTCAAGAGGCCGCGCTTGACGGGCCAGCGGCCCAGCATGAGATTGTCGGCGACCGACATGGAGTCGACGATCATCGGTTCCTGCGTCACGAGGAACACGCCGCGCGCTTCCATCTGCTTGACGTCCGAGCCTTGCATGTCCTCGCCGTCGAAGGTGATGCTGCCTTCGGTCGGCGCCGTCTGGCCGGAAATGAGCCGCACGAGCGTCGATTTGCCCGCGCCGTTTTCGCCGAGCAGACCGTGAATGGTGCCGCGCCGGATGTTGACCGACACGCGATCCAGCGCGACTACCGCCTTGTAGCGCTTGACGACATCGTGCGTTCTCAGGATGTACTCGTTGCTGCTCATATCCGCCATGAAGCGAACCTCCGTTTGGCGATGGCGCGCGAAGCTCGCGCGCCGCCCTGCTCAACGTGAATCACCGGTGCATCAGGAGTAACGCAGTCCCCATTCGTTATAGGCGATGTTGCCCCACTGGCGTTTGTCCTTCACCGAGGAGGCATCGACGATAAACGGCTGGATCACGAGACTCGGGCCGGTCTCCGATTTGGTGATCTGCGCTTTCTCCCAAAAGTACTGGCTGTTCTGATACGGCCCGAGCGGCACCGGCTGGCCCTTCAGCGAATACTTGTCGAGCATGTCGACGGTGATCTGCGCGTAGGCGATCGGGTCTTGCGAAACCACCGCATCCATGTAGCCGTCCGCGATCCATTGCAGCGCGGCCGGCTCGCCGTCGATATTCACGAAGATCACGTGTCCCTGCTCGCCGACCTTCTTCCACTTGCCCTTTTGCTGCAAGGCCGTGACGATGCCGCGCGCGGGCGAATCGCTCGGCGCGTGGACGGCATCGAGATCGGGATACTCGGAGAGTGTCGAGAGCGTGACGGACAACATGTTTTTCAGAAGCCCTTCGGTCGGACGGCTGATGAGCTTGACGTCCGGATACTTCTTCATCGTCTCCTCGAAGCCTTCCTTGCGCAGCCGCCACGCCACCGATTGCAGCGCGCCGTAGCAGTTGAGCACCGAGCCTTTCGCCGACCCGTGCTTCTTCTTGAGCAGACCGACAATGGCTTCCGCCGCCATGATGCCGCCCTGATGATTGTCGAAGTCCACCGTCACCGCGACATCGCCGCCGAGCGCGGGGGTATCGATAATGCCGACGGGGATCTTCTTCATGTTGTACTTCTTGATGACGCTGACGATAGCCTGGCTGTCGATCGGGTCCGCGATGATCGCCGACGGGTTCTTCAACATCAGGCTGTTCCACTGTTCGAGCTGCGTCGTGTTGCTGAAGTTGGCGTTGACGGCCTGAAACGTCCAGCCCTTCGCTTCGACGGCGCGCTTCACCGCTTCCTGCTGCGTGGCGAAGAAGTAGTAATCCAGACTCTTGTTGCTATAAGGAACGAACACTTTCTGCTGGGCGAAAGCCTTGCCCGAGACCGACGAAAGCGCGACCGAACCGGCCGTGGCGGCAAGTCCCGCCAGGAACTTTCTACGCGATGCGACTTCCAGTGCTTCTTCCATAGTTGTTGTCTCCTCAACACCGATATGGCAGCGACATTCGCCACGGGACTTGCGCCTTGGGTCAGGTAGTAAATTTCTTTTTGACCGTAGTAATACGAACAAAATATACAAAACGCTGTGGGCGGGCGACAAGATAGGGTTTACTAGCTGACGCGCTGCAATACTATGTGCAGCAAGCCTTTCGGCGAATTTTCAGCGCAAATAAAGTGTCCGTTGCAAACGTAGCGTTACTATTTTTTGACATGATGTCGAGCGAACGGACTACGGCAACCCTTCATTTCGCCGACGAAGGCATCAGGGCGCGCGAAAGCTGAAGCTGGTAGAGATAAGACCAGCACGCTTGCTCACTCAAGGAGACACCACATGAACGACGCCACGCGTTATCGCGTGAATCCGGACGCCTTGCGCGCGTTCGTCGCCGAGGTTTATAGAAGCGTGGGCGCGAACACCGAGGACGCGCACGTCGCCGCCGATGCAATGGTGCAGGCCGACCTCTGGGGTCATCAGTCGCATGGGGTGTTGCGGCTCGGCTGGTACTACGCGCGGTTGCGTTCGGGCGCCATGAAGGCGTCGACCAGCCTGAGTTTTCCCGTCGATGCAGGCGCCGTCGCGGTCATGGACGGCGGCGACAGCATAGGTCCGGTGGTGGGACGCGCGGCGACGCTCGACGCAATCCGCCGCGCGAAGGCGCATGGCATCGGTGCGGTATCGGTGCGCAACTCTAATCATTTCGGCACGTGCATGTATTTCACGCGGATGGCGGCGAAAGACGGCTGCATCATGCTGTGCATGACCAACGGCGGCCCGAACATGGCGCCGTGGGGCGGGCTCAAGAAGATGATCGGCACCAATCCGTGGTCCGTGGCCGCGCCCGCCGGACGTTATGAACCGATGGTGATGGACGTGGCGAACTCGGGCGTCGCGCGCGGCAAGATCTTTCTCGCGCAGATGCGTCACGAACCGATTCCACTCGGCTGGGCCGTGGATTCACGCGGCCGCCCGACGACCGACCCTGTGGAAGGCCTCAAAGGTTTCATCCTGCCGATGGCAGAGCACAAAGGGTATGCCATCGGCACGATGGTCGACGTGCTTTCCGGCGTCCTCTCGGGCAGCGGGTGTCTGACGGACGTGCACGGTCCGTACGATCCGGTGAATCGCAGCCGCGCGGGGCATCTGATGATCGCGCTGAATGTCGCCGCATTTCAGCCGCTCGACGAGTTCAACGCGCGCATGGAGCGCTATGTGGAAGCGCTCAAGGCCGCGCCGCCCGCCGAGGGTGTCGACGAAGTGTTCTATCCGGGCGAGAAAGAAACGCGCGCCCAGCAGACTCAACTCGAAGAAGGATTGTGGCTGCCCGCCGATACCATCGCCGGGCTGGATGCGGTCGCCGCCGAAGCCAACGTGAAGATCGTGGCGCGCGACTGACCGCGTGAGACGCGTCGTTCAGGCAAACGTCGCTTCGTTCTGGCGGGCGGCGCGCGGCAGCATCCGGTCGAATTCACGCTTGACGATGCCGTAGCATTCGCACGCACGCTCTTCCAGACCGGCGCGGTCGAGCACCTTGATACAGCCACGGCTGTGGTGGATCAGACCCGCGTCGTGCAGCTTGCCTGCGGCTTCCGTCACGCCTTCGCGACGCACGCCGAGCATGTCCGCGATCATTTGCTGCGTCACGCGCAACTGAGCCGACGGGGTGCGGTCCGTTTGAATCAGCAGCCAGCGGCACAGTTGCTTCGAGAGCGAATGGTGACGATTGCAAGCGGCCGTTTGCGCGACTTGCGTCAGCAGGGCTTGCATATACAGCAGCATCACACGACGCAGAAAGTCCGACTTGCCGAAGTGTTCACGCAATGCGCCCGCGCTCATGCGATACGCAAAACCCGCGCACTGCACTTGAACGCGCGTCGGCATGGTGTCGCCGCCCGTCAGCACCGGAACACCCGTCATGCCTTCACGGCCCACTGCCGCGACTTCCACCGAGCCGCCGTCTTCCATCGTATGCAGAAGCGAGACGATAGCCGTGGTCGGGAAGTACACGTGGTGAATGCGTTGTCCGGAATCGCAAAGCAACTGCTCCGTGCGCAACTGGACGAGTTCCAGATGGGGAGCGAGAGCCTGCCATTCCTGAGTCGGAAGTGCGGCCAGCAGATGGTTGCCATGCAGATCGGATTGAAGGGTCAACATTTTTTATTCGCTTTATAAGAGCGCTTTCGCGCCGTACTTTTATCTGGTCCGCTCGCAGGTTTCGTGAGCGCATCTGGTGGCGTACATCGAAACATGTGGGGCCAGCCCCGTGAGCCTTGCATCGCCGCTTCGTGCCGTCACCGGCTACAGTGATGTTCGTGCTTTGTCGTACATAAGCGAGAGACGTGCCAGGAAGTGTCCGATCTATGTCCGATAAGGCATAGACGGCGATGCACGGAAGATGCGCGGCCGGCGGCCAAGCGCGCGATGCATTTTTGATTCAATTCTGAACATTTGCTGAAGGGGCGCAAATGGCGGGGCACCACCGGCCGAAACGGCTTTCGTCTGTGGGATGCCTTGCCGGGCTTAGGTTTCCGGCGCGTTTCACCTTATCAAACGTAGATTGCGCGCGATGCAAACGTGCCTGGAAGCACGCGTCAGCGGGAACGGCCAAAAATGTTGCAAACCTGTTCACTCCGCGAAGGCGCGAGTCGCGGAGCACGAGCAAGAATGCGGCCAATAGCCCGGTGAGGCGCGCTCGGCGCGACTTCGACCGTTTGCCTGGCGGGTTGTGAACGATGCCAGGCGGCCCGCAAGCGAAATTGCTGAAAGTGTTGCATCGCGCACAAGAGCGCTGCGGCTCTTCCGCAATATCGGCAAAAAGTGTTCAAGACTGAACCACTTTGAGGAGAGCAAGGTTTTGTCGAAGCGCGAAGGTCCAATCGGCATCGCGCGTCCATGTTGCTCACTCCACCAGTTCGCCTTCGAGAACCGATGCCAGAATCATCGCGTGGGCGTTGCGTGGCGCGGTGCGCCGACTCGGCCGATACACCGCGTCGCCGATCAATACCGGCTGGCCGCTCATTGCGCAGACGCCGGTGGTGCGTGCATGCGAGACGCGCCACATCTGATCGCCATAACAGCAGTGCGTGGAATCGCGCCACGCGATGATCGCCGTCGTCGACGAAGGACGTTCGATCAGGCTGATCGACAACCCGCGCTTTTCCAGCAGATCGCTTTTGGTCAGACGCTCGGGCGGCTTCTTCAAGATGCCGCTCAAACTCGCGTCTTCTGTTTTCACGCCCAGCATGAAAATGGTCCGTGCCCACGGGTCCATGATCTTCGCGCTTGCCTGCATGGTCTGACTCCTCAAAAATGGATGAACCTGCTCGTTTAAGAATTTGCAAATGGCGCATGAAACGTCAGACCAGAGCGCGCGTCTTCACGCGCCCGCTGATAACGTGGCGCTGACCGTTCGCTTGAATGCCGAGGTGTGACGAGGCTGAAAACGAATACCGCACGAAAGCGCGATATCGATGATGTGCTGCGATAAGAAGAGCAGTTCTCGCGCCTGTTCGATGCACCGCACCGAATGACGTGCGCGCTTCGCGATGCGGTGACGCGCATCGCCGCTGCCTGAAGTTTGCTGGAAGAGAATCATGGCGAATCCGTTCGTTTCCTTGAGGCTTGCCGGCTCGGTCGGAAGACCGGAACCCATGCATCAAAGTTAATCAAACGGACCCGCTGCGACTAGCCGTACCTTGGGTTGCCGGCGTCGCTGAAAGGTTTGGACAACCTATATCAAGGTTTAGTGTGGTTGATGCTCAGGTGCGCTGCACGCGCGACGGCGTGGTCGCGGACGCGGATGGCTTCACGCCGAGCGCTTTGGCCTTGAGCACGAAGTCGGCGAGCGAGCGCGATTCCATCTTCTTCATCGCCGCACCGCGATGAATCTTCACCGTGATCTCGCTCAGGTTCATCTCGGCGGCGATCTGCTTGTTCATCAGACCACTCGCGACGAATGCCATCACCTCGCGCTCACGCGGCGTAAGGCGAGCGTAGCAGCGGCGCAAGTCCGCCACGGAGCGGTCTTCGTTGCGCCGCACTTCGTCTTTCGCGAGCGCGTTCGCCACGGCGTCGAGCATGTCCTGATCGCGGAACGGCTTGGCGAGAAAGTCGATGGCGCCGCCTTTCATCGCCTTCACCGACATGGCGATATCGCCGTGCGCCGTGATGAAGATGATCGGCACGGAAAGGTCGCCCGCCGCAATCTGCTCCTGCACGGCAAGCCCGCTCTGCCCTTTGAGGCGCACATCGAGAATGAGGCAGCTCGGAACGTCCGGCATGTCGAAGGCCATGAACTCCTGCGCGGACGCGAACGCCTGCACCTGCAGGCCGACCGAGCGCAGCAGCATGGTGAGCGCGGTGCGCATGGAGTCGTCGTCGTCGACCACGTAGGCGATCGACTGGCTCGCGCCTTCCTCAGTTTCGTGGCTCACTGCATGTCTCCTCTTCGAGCGGCAAGACGAACTGCATCGACGCGCCCTGACCTTCCTGCGATTCGGCCCAGATGCGGCCGCCGTGTGCCTCGACGATGGATCGGCAGATCGACAGCCCCATGCCCATGCCATCTTTCTTGGTGCTGAAGAACGGGTTGAAGAGCGAGCCCGCATCTTTCTCGCTGATGCCAATGCCCGAATCTTCGACCGAAAGCTGCGCGTGACGCTCGTCCGCGAGCCGGGTGGCGACGCGCATGACGCGCTTGCGTCCGCTCACGCCGGACATGGCCTGCACGCCGTTCATCAGCAGATTGATGACGACTTGCTGAAGCTGCACGCGGTCGCCGCAAACCACTGGCGCGGGCTCGGCAAAAGTAGCGGAAAGCTCGACGCGCTGGCTTTGCAATTCGCGCCGCACGAGTTCGACCGATTCTCTCACGATCATATTCAGATCGACCAGCGCGGGTTGCGGATCGCGCTTTTGCGCCATGGAACGAATCTGGCGAATGATGTCCGTCGCGCGCTTGGCGTCGCTCGTCATCTGACTGATCGACTGCACCGCCTCGTGTACATTCGGCGGCTGACGGTTGAGCCAGCGAAACGCGGCGTCGCCCGCGGTTACGATGGCGGCGAGCGGCTGCGTGACTTCGTGCGCAATCGACGCGGCCATCTCACCGAGCGTCGTCACGCGCGTGACATGCGCGAGTTCCGAGCGCGAGCGGTCGAGCGCCTGTTCCGCGCGCTTGCGTTCCTCGATGTCGGTGTTCACGCCATACCAGCGCACGAGATTGCCTTCGGAATCGCGCAGCGGCGCGGCACCGATGTGCATCCAGCGAAACACGCCGTCGCCGCGCCGGATGCGCGCCGTCACTTCGAAGCCGCTGCTGGTGGCGAGCGCTTCGCGCCACGCGGCCTGCAACGCGGCGAAGTCTTCCGCATGCACGATCTCCTGCCAGATGTCGTGGCCGTCGTCCGCGAGCTTCACGCCGTACTCGTTCCAGCGGCGGTTGAGATAAATGAGGCGGCCATCGTTCGATGAACTCCACACCATGCCGGGAATGGCGTCGATGGTCGCGCGCAGTTCGTTCTTCTGGCGCAACAGCTCGCCTTCCATGCGCTTGGCGTCGGTGATGTCGTTGTTCGTCGCGAGAATGGCGAGCGGCTTGCCCCATTTGTCGCGCGAAAGCGTCCAGCGGCTCGACACGACCACCGTCTCGCCGCTCTTCTTCACGCGCTTGAGTTCACCTTGCCAGCTCCCACGCGAAAGCGTTTCGCGGCGAATGTCGTCGACGGGCATGGCCGCATCCGTCTGCGTGAGTCCGTGAATGGGCTGACCGATAGCCTGCTCGGAAGTCCATCCGTACAGCCGTTCCGCGCCCTGATTCCAGAACGTGATGCGGTCGTCCATGTCGTACACGACCACCGCGTCGTGCGTGAGATTGAGCAGTTCGACCTGCTTGCGCAAGGTGGCGGTGCTCGTCTGATTGCGCAGCGCGAGAAACGACACGGTCAGAATGGCGATGAGACTCACACCGCAACGCGCGATGGAACTGCCAGGGTCCTGCGCGTTGTGCGAGAGCATGAAGCCGAGCACCGTCGCCGCGACGCAGGCCCACGCGACTGCAATCGTGACAGGCCGCGATGCGACCGAAGCCACGAGCAGCACCACCACGACATACAGCACGGCAATGGCGATATCGAGCGGCGTGAATGCGTCGATGAGAAACACCGCGAGGCCGACTACCGTGGCCATCGCCTTGAGGGTGGTGGGATTGCCGAGGAAAGACTGCTCGGCTGCTTGGTCGAGCTTCATCGCGGCCTCATTGCGGAAAGCGGCCGCTCATTCATGCCCGATGGCCCGAGTAACGGACTGCCCAGATTCACATTGCGCGGATCTTTCATAGGACGAGAGAGCCTGAGCCCGGAAAGCGGGCCACTTCAAGGATGAGCGCCAGCGCCGCTGGCCCGGATGTCGTCGAGACAGTGCATTACCTGTGCGCCGTCGACAGGCTTGCCGAGCACGCACAGCGCGCCGACGTCCAGCGCCTGTTTGCGCATGGCGTCCGAAGCGAACGCGGAGATGAAGATGATAGGTGGCGCGACGCCGCGATCGACGAGTCTGCGGTACATCTCCACGCCCGAGATGCCTGGCATCTGGACATCCGAAATGATACACGCGACATCCGCGATCGAACCCGAATTCAGGAACGCTTCGCCGGAGTCGTAGAGCCGAACCTCCCAGCCAAGCGAGCGAACCAGGCTTGAGGTCGCGATGCGGACGGATTCGTCATCGTCGATGATCGAAACGACTGGGTTATTGAACACGCAACAAAGTCCTCGGGCCTAGTGTGCGGTGGCGGCGATAAACCAGGCGGCGGGCCGTCGACCGTGATGCCATGTTAAGTAAAAGCATCGGACGTGAAAATCATATTTATGTATGAGACGAAGCCGGTCTAATACCTTCGTATGAGCCGCTTAACCTTGCGTCTCATACCGCTTCATACGCGCGGCCTAACCATTCGGCGCAGGCAACGACGCCGTGCCGACTACTCATGCAAAGGTTTAGGCGCGTCATCTCTAACGGCCGCATGAGCGAACGCACGTAGGGATAGGCTCACCGCGCATCCGGACATAAAGTTACTCCAAGGTCGCAGCAACGAAAGCCTCACCGCTCAAGCAGACGACCTCATCGTATGCGAAGCCAGTGAATCGGCTTCCTAAGTAATGCCATCTGTCCATTACGTCATTCGGCTCCACACGGAAACGCCGAGCCTTTAAAGGAGTATCACCATGAACAAGTTTCTCGTCAGTCTCGCTTTCGCAGTCAGCGCCGTTGCCGCTCCCGCCATGTCGTATGCGCAGTCGAATCAGCCGGTGACGCGCGCCGAAGTGCGCGCCGATCTCGTGCGCCTGGAGAAGGCCGGGTACAAGCCCGCAGTGAACGACGACGCAACCTACCCCGCAGACATCCAGGCAGCCGAAGCCAAGGTCGCGGCGAGCTACGCGGCCACGCACGGCACGAGCGATGTAGGCGGCGTGGCATTGACCGGTGCGTCCGCCAGCGGCTCGAAGGTGTCCGCCGCTTCCAGAAACTGCGTCGGCCCCGCGGACTACTGCGTGCCGTATTTCGGCAGCTAAAGCCAAGCGGTACGGCGCCGGTCACTGCGGCATGCCGGACCGCACACGCGTACTGAATGCCACTCGGAGTTCCACATGAAAAACCTGTTGCTCTCTGCCGCGATGTTCGCGGTATCCGCCGCTTTTCTCACCTCGGCGCCCGTCATGGCGCAAGGCGAAAAGCCCGTGAAGAACATCGTGCTCGTGCACGGCGCCTGGGTCGACGGTTCCGGCTGGCAGCCGGTCTACGACATTCTGAAGAAGGACGGCTACCACGTCAGTATCGTGCAGGAGCCGCTGACTTCGCTCGATGACGACGTCGCCGCCACCAAGCGCGTGCTCGACTTGCAGCACGGACCGACGATCCTCGTCGGACACAGTTATGGCGGTTCGGTGATCACCGAGGCAGGCGAGCATCCGGATGTGGTCGGACTCGTGTACGTGGCCGCGCATGCGCCCAATGTCGGCGAGGACGAAAGCACGCTCGGCAAGGGCAAGCCGAGCTTCACCTCGAAGCAGGCCGGCGCGATCCAGAAGACAAGCGACGGTTATACGTTCCTGAATCCTTCCGCGTTTCCCAAGGACTTTGCCGCCGATCTTTCTTCAAAGGAAGCGACCTTCGAAGCGCATTCGCAAATGCTGACCGCAGCGAAAGTCTTCTCGGAGCCGCTCACGTCCGCTGCGTGGACCACGAAGCCGAGCTGGGGCATCGTCGCGGGCGCGGACAAGATCATCAATCCGGATCTGGAGCGCTGGTACTACGAGCGCGCGCATAGCCACATGACCGTGATTCCGGGCGCGAGCCACTCGGTGTACGAATCGCAGCCGGTTAAGGTGGCCGCAGTGATCGAGGACGCCGCGAAGCACGCGCAATAACCTGCAATAACGCGACCTTGGATAGACGAGACATCGACACTTCAAAGGTGCCGATGTCTTTTGCATGGCGTACGAGCCGCGACTGTGCAGGATTCAGGCGCGGTTTTTCTTCTGCTGTTAAATTAGGGGCCAGCCAAACCACCGATCGAGAGAATCCGATGGCTGAACAACCCGCATCCCCAATACGCCCGCTCATTCTTATCGCTATCGTCGTGGCCGTCGTGGTCGCCGCGTTCGCGTACACCGCCGGCTGGCTGTCGCCTACGCGACTCACGCCTGCGAAGATCGTCAATAGCCTCGCGCCACCGGGCGGACCCGCGCTCGGCTTCAGACGCAACCATGCGAAGGGCGTCTGCTTCACTGGCAACTTCGAGTCGAATGGCGGCGCGGCTTCACTATCCAAGGCGCAGCTTTTCGCGCCTGGCAATTACCCCGTGACCGGCCGATTCAACCTTGCGACGCCCGACCCGAAGACCGCCGATTCATCGGCGCGCGTGCGCGGACTGAGCTTGCGAATCGTCATGCCGGACCACAGCGAGTGGCGCTCCGCGATGATCGACGCGCCCTTCTTCCCCGTCGCCACGCCGGAAGCGTTCTATGAACTGCAGCGCGCATCCGCCCGAAAGGACGATCCTGACGCGATGAAGCAGTTCGCCGCCGCGCATCCGGAGATCGGCGCATTCGGCAAATGGGCGTCGAGCGCGCCGTTCACCGGCTCCTTCGCGGACGATCAGTACAACAGCCTCAATAGCTTCGTCTTCACGGACGCCTCCGGGCAAGACCGCGTCGTGCGCTGGTCGTTCGTGCCGGTGGCCAAGCCCGAGACCTTGACGGGCGATCAGCTGAAGCAGAAAGGCGCGAACTTTCTCGATGCCGACATCACGCAGCGCGTGCAGAGCGGGCCGCAACGCTGGACCATGGTCGTGACGGTGGCCAATCCCGGCGACCCCACGGCGGACCCGAGCAAGGCGTGGCCGGACGATCGCCAGAAGGTCGAAGCGGGCACGCTGGTCGTTACCGCGATCGAGGCCGAACCGGATGGCCCATGCCGCGATTTGAATTTCGATCCGGTGGTGCTTCCGCCCGGCATGCACGTTTCCGACGATCCGTTCCCTGCCGCGCGTTCGGCTGCCTACTCGGTGTCGTTCAACCGGAGAACCGCGGAGGACAAGGACTATCCGCATCAACCGGCGCAAGGAGCGAATCAATGAGCACGATCCACACACGCTTCTCGCCCCTGCAACGCGCGCTGCACTGGCTCATGGCGATTTGCATTCTGGCAATGCTGTTCATCGGCGTCGGCATGGTGTCCACCGTGCGGCCCGACTATCTCACGCTGGTGTCGATCCACAAGCCGCTCGGCGTGACGATTCTCGTGCTCGCACTGATCCGGCTGGTCGTGCGGCTCTTGCGCGGCGCGCCACCGTTGCCCGCCAATATGCCGGAGCCGATGAAGCTCGCCGCCCACCTCTCGCATCTCGCGTTTTATGCGCTGATGATCGGCTTGCCGCTCATCGGCTATGGCATGTTGTCGGCGGCGGATTATCCGGTCGTGGTGTTCGGCGTGCGATTGCCCTCCATTCTTCCGCATAGCAACTCGCTGCATTCGCTGCTTTGGGACGCGCACAAGTACCTGGCGCTTTGCTTCTTCGCGCTGATCGTCGTGCATCTCGCGGCGGCGCTGTTTCATGCGCTCGTGCGGCGCGACGGCGTGTTTCAGGCAATGGCGCCGTGGAGCGATCGCTGACGCGTACACAGGCGGCGCTTCTGTATGATGGCGGGCCACCATCATTCGAGGATTCATCGCCATGAGCGCAGCATCGCAATTCGATCAGGTTTCCGTCATCAAGCGCGCGAACGTTTATTTCGATGGCAAGTGCGTCTCGCATACGGTGCTTTTCGCCGACGGCTCGAAGAAGACGCTTGGCGTGATTCTGCCCGGCACGCTCGACTTCGGCACCGATGCGCCGGAACTGATGGAAGTGCAGGCGGGCCAATGCCGTATCCGTCTTCAAGGTAGCGATGAATGGAAGACCTACGGCGCCGGCGAGTCTTTCTCGGTGCCGGGGAAGAGCCGCTTCGATATAGAAGTGGTCGAGACGCTGGATTATGTTTGCAGTTATCTTTGACCTGGTTCAGAGGCTAGGGGCGAAGCGGCTGATCCGGCGTGATTGGCCGTTTTTCTCGGCGCCTGCGGTCAGATAGCACCGATCATCGACCAGACGCTGAAGATGAGAATCGCGAGAGAGACTGCCGACGCTATCCAGCCGGCCATCGCGCTCGTTCCGCCGCGCAGCTTCAGTTGCTCTGCGCGCTCGCCCGGCAGCAACACCTCAGCCTTGATCCGTTCGACTGCTTTCTCGACATGCGCGCGATAAATCAAGTTGCCTGAAAAAGCCCACGCGAACATCAATGCATAACTCGACACCTCGCCAAGCGAATCGCTCATCAAGCCGAGCAGCAGGTTCAGCAACGTGCCGCCAACGAAGACCGCGACCGCCTGCCAGTACATCTTGCGATACGCGAACCATACGGGACCGCCAAAGAACGCCGCGACATTCCACGTCGGCTTAATGTTTCCATTTTTGTCCTTGGCTGACCACTTGCCCGCGTAATACTCCACGTTCTTTCCGACAAAAGCGGCCATATCCTTATCCAAGCCAGCCGCTGCCGCAGTCGTAACCGTTCCCTTGATGCCTTCGTTGTTATCGAATTCCATGTCTTGCTTTAGTTGCTGTTGCATCTGTCCGCATGGAAGCGGACTCGAATTACCGAATGCGAACGACGTTTAGAACGCGTTTAATTCGGGCAGCAGACAATACACGCGCGACCCGCACTTGAAAAGTCAGGACGCGCGAGCCTTACAAAAATTTGCGCTTGCTTGTCGCCGTGTTCAGGCGAGCTTCGAAGCCAGACCGCTCACTGAAACACCACGGGCACCGGCCTCGTCAGCAAGTCCACGTACAGCTTGAAGAATCGATCATTATCGAACTTCGTGACATACGTGATCTTTTGCGGCGATGCCCCCGCAGCAGGCGTGTCCGGATACACCCGCACATGGCCCTGGTCCTCGCCGGGCGTCGTGTCGATATCCAGGTACGCGCTCTGCGTTTGCGTCGCGTAAGTTGGATCGCTGAAGTAAGCGATGGTCAGCGTGTCGTAGAGATCCGTGCTCGATGCGAACGCACCCGCATTCACGGTTGCATACGCCTTCGTCACGGCCGTCTGCCCGGTCGGCGGGTTGACGATCTGGTTGTAGATGCTCTCGGTCAACGGCACGGTGTTGGTCACATCGAGCGGAATGACGGTTTGCGGAATCGACGTCTGCAAGAGCGTGCGCACCGCGAGCGGATCGAACCACCAGTTGAGCTCGCCGACTGCATTGGCGTTGCCCGGCACGTTCATCGCGCCGCCCATGTAGACGATCTGCTTGATGAGCGGCACGATCTCCGGCGCCTTCTGCACCGCCGTCGCGAGATTGGTGGGCGGCCCGACTTCGAGAATCGTCACTTCATGCGGATAACGTTTGATCGTGTCGATGAGAAAGTCGGCGGCGGCTTGCGTCTGTAACTTGGTCGAGGTTGCGAAGCCGTCCGGCGGCGCGGTGAGCTGCGCTTGCGAAGTCGGCTCGGGACGCGACCACGCGCCGAAGTATCCGTTCGGATTCGCGGCCTGCTGCTCGCGGATGCTCGTCACATCGTATTGCAGCGGATAATCCGCGCCACCGTACACGCCGACCTTGTTCTGCACGCCCATGCGTTCGACGGCCTTCAACGCATCGGCTTCTTCTTGCAGCAACCAGTCGTTGCCCGTCACCACGCACAGGCCGAGCAGATTCACCTTGCCCTGTCCCATCAACTGCGTGGTCATGGCGAAGAGCTGGCCGTCGTCGCCCATGGTGTTGAAGTCGGAGTCGATCACGATCTTCGGCGCGTTCGTGTATGCGTTGTGGTCGTCGGATGAGCCGCCGCAAGCGGCAAGCACCGCGACGACACAAAGGGAAAGAGTCAAGCCTGCTGCAGTGCAACGTCGCATGATGCTGTCTCCGGATCGTTATATTCGAGTGATCACGTCATCGCGGACGGTGATTCATTCTACGACCGTTTGAGCAGATACGACTACGCTTCGATCGGCGAGCCGTCCTTGCGCACGAACCGGCCATCGGCGTTGGCACTCATCATGTCGATGTCGGAACACGTGGTGAGATCGGGCCACGCGCGCGAGCCGACTTCGAGATACACCGCCATTTCCCGCGACCGGTTGATCATGTGATGCCCGTTGCCCGTGCCTTTAGCGAACGCGGCGCAATCGCCCGCACGCAACATGGTTTCGCCTTCGTCTTCGATCAGCACGAGTTCGCCCTGCAGCACATATACGAACTCGTCCTCGTGCGAATGCCAGTGACGCTGACTCGACCAGCTTCCCGGCGGCAAGTGCATCAAATTCACGCCGAAGTCCGTCAAGCCGCCAGCATCGCCAAGACGCCGACGGATGCGCGCGGCGCATGGTTGATCGTAAGGCGGTGGATAGCCGGAGCCTTGGTGCTCGGGCACATTGGCAAGATCGATTTTCGGCATGATGCGGCTCGTTTTGGAAAGTCGCGGAAAAAGCGCTTGTGCAAGGGTGTAGAAAGAATACGCTACGATGCACGTTTTCTTCGCAAGCCCGCCGTATCTTCGTGACCGCTTCTGAATTCAAAGCCCTGGCGCGCGCATTCCTCGTTCGCCTTGCCGTCAAGCTTCGCCCGCATGCGCGTGTGCGCACGCTGCTGCTATTGCCCGCGCTTTTCGTGCTCTATGTGCTGGTGCTGATTCCCTTCACGCCCGGCATTCGCGACCTGCGCCGCGCGAAGGTGGATCAACCCGCGCAAATCTATTCCGCCGATGGCAAGCTGCTCGCCGAATTCAAGCCAACGCATCGCGAATGGGTGAGCCTCAAAGACGTCTCGCCGCAAGTGATCGACGCGCTCATCGCAACTGAAGACAGGCGATTTCATGAGCATCATGGTATTGACTGGCGACGCACGGCATCGGCCGCGCTGCATACGTTCAAAGGCCAGAAACAGGGCGGTTCCACGCTTACGCAGCAGCTCGCGCGCAATCTTTATCCCGATGACATCGGCCGCTCGCAGACGCTCACGCGCAAAGTGAAGGAGGCCATCACCGCGTTCAAGATCGAAGCGGTCTATTCGAAGGAAGAGATTCTCGAAACGTATCTGAACACGGTGCCGTTCTTGTATAACGCGTATGGCATCGAGATGGCCGCACGCACTTACTTCGATAAATCCGCGAGCGAACTCGACGTGCTCGAAAGCGCGACGCTCATTGGCATGCTGAAGGGCAACAGCTACTACAACCCGGTGATCAACCCCGAACGCGCGCTCGACAGACGCAATATCGTGCTCGGGCAGATGGTGCGCTTCGGCCATCTCGCGCCTGCGAAGCTCGAAGCGTTGCAGAAGAAGCCGTTGCGCATCGACTTCGAACGTCAGACCGAGGAGCCGGGACGGGCGCCGCATTTCGCGCAACAGTTACGCAAGTGGCTGATCGCGTGGGCCGACGACAACGACTTCAACATCTATTCCGATGGTCTCGTCGTGCGCACGACGCTCGACTCGCGTTTGCAGACGATGGCCACGCAATCGCTTACGTGGCAAGGCAATCAGTTGCAGTCCATCGCCAATGCGGCTTGGGGCGGGCGCGGTGGCTGCGCGAATGCGAACGCGGACCTTGCACATGCGTTCATCCGCGAGACGAGCGAGTATCGCGTGGCGCGCGATGGCGGAGCGAACGACGCCGACGTCATCAAGAGCCTTAGCGCGAATCGCACGTTCATGCAGGCGTTATGCGAGAACAAGACGCGCGTGCAGGCCGGCTTTTTAGCGCTAGATCCGCGCAACGGGCAGATCAAGGCGTGGGTCGGCAGCCGCGACTTCACGCAAGACCCGTTCGATCATGTGCAACAGGCGCGCCGTCAGCCGGGCTCGACATTCAAGCCGTTCGTGTATGGCGCGGCCTTCGCGCGCGGCTCGAAGCCCACGGATACGATCATCGATCAGGCGGTGGAGATTCCCATCAAGGGCGAGGAAACCTGGCGTCCCACCGACGATTCGCCGCCAAGCGGCCGGCCGGTGAGTCTGCGCGACGGCATCGCGTATTCGAAGAACCGCATCACCGCGCAACTGATGCAGCAAGTGGGTCCGGCGCGCGTGGCGCGACTCGCGCGCGACATGGGCGTGCGCGAAAGTCATCTCGACGTGGTGCCTTCGCTTGCGCTCGGCACGAGCCCGGTAACGCTCAAGGAGATGGTGGCGGCTTACGGCACCATTGCCAACGACGGCAACTACATGGAGCCGCTGCTCGTGACGCGCATCGAGAACAAGGATGGCGAGGTGCTCGCGCAATTCGAAAGCAAGCCGGAACGCGCGCTGTCGGTCGATGCCACGCGCAAGCTCGTCGACGTCATGCGCGATGTCGTCAATCGCGGCACGGGCACGCTGATCCGCACGCGCTTTGGCATTCGCGGCGACGTCGCGGGAAAGACCGGCACGACGCAAGACAACGCGGACGGCTGGTTCATCCTGATGCAGCCGCAACTCGTGGCGGGCGCTTGGGTCGGCTTCAACGACAGCCGCGTGACCTTGCGTAGCGATTACTGGGGACAAGGCGCACACAGCGCATTGCCGATGATCGGCGACTTCACGCAACGGGCGATGCGTTCGCATCTGATCGATGCCCGTGCACGCTTCGATACGCAGGAAGTGCCGGGCATGTGGGACATCATGGCGACGCGTGTGAAGACGTGGTTTGCCGAGACGTTTTCGAAAGCGCCGAAACCCGCGCAGACGCCTCAGCACGCACCGCGCGCGCGTCGTTCACCCGCCACGCGTACCGCGCCCGCTGCTGAAGTCACGGAAGAAAAAGCGCAGCCGCCCGTCTTCGACACATTGCCGCCGATACTTCCCGCGCCTGCGGAACCGGCCTCGCCGACACGTCAGGAATAAGGTTAGCAAACGTTCTCTAAAGTTTCCTTGTACCGCTCCGTTAACTCGGATGTCTCCTGACATGACCGCGTGAATCATGGCGTCCGCCTCTCCGGCGGCAATTCTTGCCATATCGCACAGACGCGCTCGGGTCTTATCCTCAAGGAATTCTTGCAATGATGAAAACGTTGGTCGCGCTTGCGGCGGGTATCGCCGCGCTTTCCGCCCCTCTCGCGCACGCACGCGAAATCTATGGACAAGTCGGCACCGAAGGCGTGGGTATCGGCTATTCGGAACCGCTTGGCACGCGCGATAACGTGCGCGCCGAATTCAACGGCATCGCCTTCTCGCACAACTTCAATGCGGGCGGGCTGCATTACGACGGCACCGCGCACATCTATCACGGCGGTCTTTATCTCGACTTCTTTCCCGCACCGAACACGGTGGCCTTCCGTCTGACGGCTGGCGCGCTGATAGGCGGCGACAACGTGGACGCCGTCGCGACAAGCCCGACCGACACCTACACGTATCACGGCACAACCTACAACGTGGCCGGCGAGCAGATCCACGCGAAGGCGCGATTCCCGACGGTGCGCCCGTATGTCGGCATCGGTTTCGGTCACACGCCGGTGGCGCAGAAAGGCTTCTCCGCGTTCTTCGATGCAGGCGTGGCTTTTGGCCGTCCGCATGTCGATTACGACGTGCCCGCCGAAGTCGTCGCGATCACTGGTCAGGCTTTCGTCGATCAGGAAAAGCAGGACTTGCAGGACAAGGCCGACAAGTTGCGCTTTTATCCGATCGTCAAGGTCGGCGTGACGTATCGCTTCTAAGCGGCTTTCGCTTCAGATCCACAAGTCGTTCGGCACCGTGCGCTCGTTTCGCGAGTCGCCGGTGTTGACGACGCCGCGCGGCTCGATCAGCATGATCTTCACTTCGCGCGCGGCATGGGGTTTGTGCTCGACGCCCTTCGGCACGATTCCCATCTCCCCTGCTCTCAGCACCATCTCGCCATCGCGAAAGTCGATGCGCAATTCGCCTTCCAGCACGATGAACGTCTCGTCGGTATCGGCGTGCGCGTGCCACAGAAACTCGCCTTCCAGACGCGCGACCTTGAACTGATAGTCGTTCATCTCAGCGATCACGCGTTGCTGCCAGAAGCCGTCGATCAAACGCGCTTTTTTTAATGGATCGATGGCGGCGCGCTGGCCACGTGTAGCTTCGGCTGTCGCTGCGTGTGTTTGCATGATGCGGCTCCCTGACGATGAATTCGTTCAAGGCTACCGCTGTCACACCTAAAGGGTCTTGAACGATCGTGCAAGCTCTAACGCGTACTAACACAGGCCCGCCAACGCGCGGGCGGCATGCCGAAGGTGCGTGTGAATTGCCGCGTCATATGGCTTTGATCGGCGAAACCGGCGCTCGCGGCGACATCCGCCAACGATGCGCCCGTGAGCACGAGACGGCGCGCGACATCGAGACGGCGCATTGTCAGATAGCGGTAAGGGCTCGTGCCGAAAAAGAGCCTGAAATCGCGCGACAAGCTGTAGCGGTCGCGTCCCGTCGCGCGTTCGAGTTCCTCCATCGTGACGATACGATCGCAATTGGCGAGCAGAAAGTCTTTCGCCAGCACGGCGCTTGCGTAGTCGCCCGTGTCGCGCGAGGTGGTCACGCCCGCTGCTTGCGCCAGCGCGAATGCGAGTTCGGCAAGTGCATCGTTTTGTGCGAGCGGTTCGCGCAGCGTCTGTGCGAGCAGCGCTTCGGTGGCGGCGCTGACGCGCGCATCCATCGTCGTTCCACCGGAGATGAACGGCAACGCGCGACCGCCGAGCGCGGCCTGGATCATCGCGGGTTCCACATAGAGCATGCGATACCGAAAGCCATCGCCGGTGCCCGCGTGGCCGTCATGTGCTTCGTCGGGATGAAGCACCATCGTCTGGCCGGGCAAGCTGTGACGCAATTCGCGCCGGTAATTGAAGCTCTGCACGCCCGTCATGGTGCGGCCGATGGCATAGGTGTCGTGCCGATGCCAGCCGTATGCCTTGCCGCCGAAAAAGGCTTCGATCCGTTCGATGCCCGACGATGATTCGGCATGGCGGACCCAGTCGGAATTCTGTGGAGCGGTGCGTCGGTTCATGGTTGCGGCATCGCGGAGACGATACGCAATGATATGCCCGAACGTGAAAAACGCCGCGCGAGACTGTTCGCGCGGCGCGTCGGCGCGATCAGCCGCCCAGTGCCGGATCGCTCAGGCTGTCCTTGCCCGTTTCGACGTGGCCCGCAAAGCGGCGCAGAAAGGCGCTGTCCGTGTCCACCTTGACCTCGATGTCGTAC
The DNA here is from genome assembly GCF_031450875.1 of Caballeronia sp. LZ001. Taxonomy (NCBI): domain Bacteria; kingdom Pseudomonadati; phylum Pseudomonadota; class Betaproteobacteria; order Burkholderiales; family Burkholderiaceae; genus Caballeronia; species Caballeronia sp. LZ001. The sequence goes on from NZ_JARTVX010000005.1 coordinate 148,986, forward strand.
CAGCCGTGCGCGCTGCGCAAGTCGAGATACAGCTGCGCGGTGTCGCCGCCTCGCACACGCTTGGTGATGGTCTTCGCGGCATCGTAGGCATTCACGATACTGAAGGTGCACGCGCTCGAGCCCTTGTTTTCCAGCCTCAATTGCAGGTTGCCGTTAGCGACGTCGTAGCCTTCCGCGACTTCCGGCGCGGCGTCATCGTGCGACCACCAGCCGCCATGTTGCGCCTTCGCCTTGCCCGCGACACGGCGCAAGAAACCGTTCGGCCCATGCACGACGAAGTCGAAGCTGCCGTCCGCGTTTGCATCGATACGATCCGACAGGCGCTTGTGCGCTTCGACCGTGTAAGTGTGCGGAACAGCAGTACTGGCATTGCGATACAGCAAAAAGACCGCGCCTGCATCGCCCGTGTTGATGAAGTCGAACGACACCGCGCCCTTCGATGCATCCGGCTTCGAGCGCACGAACAATTCGTAAGGCAATGCACGCGACGGACGCACGCCGGGCTCTTGCACGGGCAATTTCTGATCGACGGGCGGCAGCGGCACGTAATCCGGATGACGCGCCTTGTCGGGCGGAACGTAAGAGGTCGTGGCAGGCAGCGTCGGCAGCTTGCTGTTGGGATTGCGGAAGTCGAACGCGGAGGTCAGATCGCCGCAAATCGCGCGACGCCACGGCGAGATATTCGGCTCGGCCAGTCCATGCGCGCGGCCGAAGCGCTTCTGAATGAAGCGGATCACCGACGTGTGGTCGAACGTCTCCGAACACACCCAGCCGCCTCTGGACCACGGCGAGACGACGAGCATCGGCACGCGTGCGCCGAGGCCATACGGGCCGCTCGCATACTTCGCGCTGCCGGGGAAAATCTCGAGACTCGTATCGACAGTGGAAAGACCGTTCGCGTTCGATGAAGGCGGGAACGGCGGCACGATATGGTCGAAGAAACCATCGTTCTCGTCGTAGTTGATGAGCAGCGCCGTCTTGCTCCACACCTCCGGATTCGACGTCAGCACTTGCAGCACTTGATCGATGTACCACGCACCATAGTTTGCGGGCCAGTTCGGATGCTCGGAGAAGGCTTCGGGCGCGACGATCCACGAGACTTGCGGCAGCGAGCCGCTCTGCACGTCGTTTTTCAGAATGGCGAAATAGTCGTCGCCCGCGGCGGCATTCGTGCCGCGCCGCGCCTTTTCATAGAGCGGATTGCCGGGCTGCGCGTTCTGATATTGCGTGAAGTAGAGAAGCGAGTTGTCGCCGTAGTTGCCGATATAGGCGTCGTCGGTCCAGCCCCACGAACCTTTCGAATCCAGTCCCGTGCCCTGATCCTGATAGACCTTCCACGAGATGCCCGCACGTTCCAACACTTCGGGAAACGTGGACCAGCCGTAGCCCGCTTCTGCGTTATCGACCACCGGCCCGCCGCCCGTGCCGTCGTTGCCCACATAACCGGTCCACATGTAGTAGCGATTCGGATCGGTGGATGTATTCGTCGAGCAGTGATACGCGTCGCAGATCGTGAAGGCGTCGGCGAGTTGATAGTGGAACGGGATGTCGTCGCGACGCAGATGCGCCATCGTCGTCGTGCCTTTGTATGGCACCCACTGATCGTAAAGACCGTTATGGAACGCGCCCTGTCCGCTTACCCAGTCATGCGGCAAGTCCTGCAGAAACTGCAAGCCGAGATTCGATGCGCCCGGATGAAACGGCAGTACTTCGCCCGCACCCGCCGCGATAGGCTGGTGATAAACCGGCTTGCCATTCGGCAGTGTGACGGCGGCTTTATCGCCGAATCCGCGCACGCCGCGCAAGGTTCCGAAGTAATGATCGAACGAGCGGTTCTCCTGCATCAACACGACGATATGCTCGATATCCTCGATCGAGCCATGTCGCTGATTCGCTGGAATGGCAAGCGCCTGGCGAATGCCGAGCGGCATTACGTTGAGCGCTGCCGCTGCGCCTGCGGCCTCCATCGCCGTGCGCAGAAATTCACGTCGGTTCTTCGTCATTTGAGTAGTGGGGAAGTAGAAGGGATGCTAGTCGACCGTATGGATCACCGGGGTTGCGAGCACTTCCGATGAAGCCCGCGCAATACCTCTTTGCTCGGCTTGCACCGGAGCACCGGACGTGGCTTGTTTCGCCCAGTCCTCGAGATCGCTCGTTGCGTTTGTCGTGGGCGCTTCGCTGCTGGCTGCTGAGACGGATGCCGGCGGCTTGATGTCGGTCGAGTTCGAATCGCCGCAGGCACTCAGGCCAACGATTGCGCAGGCGCAAATAGCAAAGCGCGCCACGCTGAAGTAGCGACGTGATGAAGTCGACATGATCTGGCTCCCGCAAAGCGCGTGAAGGTCTCACAGCGCCGGGAAGCTTATCGGTCGCTTATGTAAGCAATATGACGATTCTTTCCCGCATCATTCAGTTTCTCAAATGTAACCACGTCGATACATCTCGGCCATTTGGTAAATTGATTAGTTTTCCGATTTATTAATTACCGGATTTAACAGTTTCCAACTGATGATATGACCAAGCAAAAATGGCTGGTCGGTGACGGAATAATGCGTAAAAAATGTGACATCGGTTTACATCGAGTTCTGGAGGCAGTACTCTTTCGACCGCTGCAGGAGTTTCGGCAAGCCTTGCCGAAGCAGCGGAAAAATCGGTAAATCTTCAACAGCAACATTGCTGTTTGCAGTGCGGTACACGGGCGGGCTGCCATGACTGGCGGACTTCGCGCGTATCTCCTCGACCGTCTTGCACGACCTTCGACGAGCCTTTGAAGACATGCGCTTCACAGGCTGTCATCCGTCGGGCAGCGGCAGGCATGAGCCGCATCAGCACATACGTATTGCCGCCGCGGTTGCCCGCCAACGTTTATCCGTCTGGCGCAGGTCAGCCCCTTTTCAGCTGCAGAAACGAATCGTTCGTTTTGCTAACGACCGTTCGCATCCCGTAGTAATGGGACATGTGGTTGGCGGTCGTCGAGGCATCCATACTGCCGCATGCAGCATCGGCAAGCGCCTTTTCGCGCATGGACGTCCATACTTTCATTAGTACGCCGAAATCTTATGAAGAAACTTACATCGCTTCCGGTTTTTCCTTACTTCGCCACGCCTAAGGCCACGGTAATCGCTGCAGCCGTCGCGACGAGCTTGTTGCTCGCGGCATGCGGCGGCAGCAGCGACAGCGCGGTGGATGCCGCCACGGGCAAGAGCGCGTCCGAGCTCAAAGCCACGTCGAAAGCCGCGAACAATGGTTCGATTTTCTACGGCATGAACGGCCACAACAACGGCGGCGGCGCCTACGACGCATCCAGCCCGCAGCAACAGTTGTCGCAATTGCAGGATTTGGGCGCGAAGATTTATCGCAACGAGGTGTACAACCAGGCATCCGCGACGAAGCTCGCCGGCATTGCAAAGACGATGGCCGACGGCGGCGTGACGGTGTATCCCGTGATGATGATGGGAATCGACTTCAACAGCGAAGACGACGCCTACAACGCCGCGTTCACGCTCGGCCAGCAAACGGCCAACGCGTATCACTACCCGTACTACGAGATCTCCAACGAACTCGAAGCCAATACGCTGAATGGCAACGTCGACGGCGTTTTCTGGCAGCAGTACAACAACCACCAGTATCAGGTTGCACGCGGTGTCATTCGCGGCCTGATTGCGGGCGTGCGCTCGGTGGATAGCGGCGGACAGATCGTGCTTGGCGGAACGTGGCTGCACTACTCGTTCTACCAGATGCTCGCGGACGGCTCGCAACCTGACGGCACATGGGGCCATCCAACGGTTAGCTGGGACATCACCGCATGGCACTGGTATTCGAATGAAGGCGACATCACGAACGCATGCGGCGGCACGGGCTGTCACGATGTGCTCGCCGTGCTTCACAACATGGGCAAACCGATCTGGATCAACGAGTTTGGCGTGCGTCCGAACTATGGCTCGGATCAGCAGATCGCGTCGTATCTGACGGGCAACGACATGATGGCGCAGTTCGTGAGCGTGGCGTCGAAGTACAACATCCAGTCGATCCAGGCGTACGAGCTATACGACGACAGCGAAGGCAACTACGGCATGCTGCAAGCGGACGGCAAGACGCAGAAGGACGCGTACTGGGCCTACCGGAGCTTCGTGCAGAGCAACCCGAGGTGATGCAGAGAGCGGGCGGACCGCGCCGGCTTCAGAAGTCGGCCGGTCTGCCCGCGCCGAAACCCTTGTTCGCCCACGGCGGTGCACGGCCCACGCTGCCGTTGATACCGGCGGCGCGTGCAAGGATCGCCTTGGTGCCGGGCGTAACCGGCATGGTGTGCAGCAGGGGAATGTTGACCCAGCGCACCTCGTCGACGCCCTGCCCCGGATTCGTGAACAGCCGAGCATCCGCTGGAATGGCGACGCGAAAAACGTGGTGCAGATGCTGCGCGGATACGTGCTGCCACATAAAGGCCGCCGCGCTCGCCTCGGCGCCGGTTCCCTCGTGCAGTTCGCGGATCGCCGCGGCCATCACCAACTCGTTATGCCTTACTTCACCGCCCGGCAGATACCACGGGCCACCGCGTTGCCTGACGAGCAACACCGCGTCATGGCGAACCACCAGCACAGTTGCGCGAACCCTCATTGTCCCCGTCTCCCAGTCGTGATTTGCATGCTTGCTTTGGCCGCGCTCGTCTGAGAATGATTCCAGATTCGGCGGGCATCGTTTCTTTTAACGCAGAACGTGCATGCGATGCAATCCGTGACGCCGCTATGGCCGTCATATTGACCGAAAGTAACTTGATATGAGGCGTATTTGCCGGGTCTTGCCGCTTGTTATGCAAACACGGCGGACGGAACGTTGCACAACAGTTTGAAGCACACGCCACTTGCGCCATAATGCGCGCACCCTCACGAGCCGCCACCGCAGAGACCATGATGTTCAAGCCGATCCTGCTCGTCGAGGACAACCCGAATGATCTCGAACTCACGCTGCTTGCGCTTGCAAAGACCCATCTCGCCAACGACATCGTGGTGGCGCGTGACGGCCAGGAAGGCCTCGACTATCTTCTTGGCGATGGCGAGTGGCGCGAACGCGTGCCGGGCAATCCCGCCGTCATCCTGCTCGATCTGAAGCTGCCGAAAATCGACGGACTCGAATTGCTGCAGCTGATCCGCGCGAACGCGTCGCTGAAAACCATTCCCGTCGTCATGCTGACTTCGTCGCGCGAAGAACGCGATCTCATCCGCAGCTATGAACTCGGCGTGAACGCCTACGTCGTGAAGCCGGTCGAGCTTGCCGAGTTCTTCCGCGCGATCAGCGATCTGGGGATGTTCTGGGCCGTGCTCAACGAGACGCCGCCCGGTTCTCCCCGCCGCGAACCATAAAGCTCAACCTCCGCCGTTCGACGCGCTGCTGTCTTTCACCGTCGATCCGAACCGATCCGGAATCTCTTTTTCGAAGGTTTTGAGGTAGCGCGCACGGGCGGCGCTCGCCTCAACACCGAGCATCGGTTCATATGGTGCCGACGCGCTTCCCTGCGCCTGCATGGCAAACCACGCGCCGGCGGCATCGCCGATTCTCGCTTCTTGCTCTTCCGAAAAGACAGCGCCCGCGTTCGTTACCAGCGCAGCGCCCATCAAGCTGAATATAAGCCGTTTCATTTTTGAATATCCGCGTTAAACATAAATCCGGACGCACGTGCCAAATCCACGCGCGCCGACATATGTTTTATCGGCTGATTCAAGCCAAAAGACAGGATTTACAACAAGACAAGTCTTTAAAAACGGCTAATCGGTAAAAACGAAGTAAGCGTTAACCATGCGGTCCAAAAATTTCCACAAAAAACCTAATGTCCTCAAGTTGACGGCCGTAATCAAAAATATGAAGTCAGGTTGCGGTTCCGCCAGCAGCATGCCGAACTCGATAACCGTTACTTCTAGTCGTCCGACATAGCGGGCGAGAGTAATACCAGAGCCTTAGAGAGGCCTGGGCATTAGACGAAGCGTCTGCGCACACACAAACTTCGGATCCGTCAACTGAGAGAGGCGGCTACCGATGCAGACGAAGACTCCCGTGCACCGGGCAGAAGACAGCAAAACGTAGAACCCGAGGATCATCATGACGCACTTCTTCAAGCGCTATCTCAAGGATACGCGCGGCATTACCGCCATCGAATACGGCTTGATCGCCGGCGTACTTGCGCTTGGCATCATGACCGCTGTCGGCGGCCTTGCCGGTCAACTCGAGACCACTTTCAACAGCATCACGGCCAAGCTAGCGACCGTCCATTAAGTCCGGACGTCGTACTCCCGCCATTTCCGTCGGGAAGCGCCTTGCCGTCGATGAACCGCGATCACAAGTCGCGGTGGTCCGTGCACGCCTGTAGCCATTCCGCAGGCCGGCGCGCGTTTATTTACGCGCAATCGAATCTCCGATTTCATCCGCGCGCAAATGACGTGCTTTTAAAAAGCGGCATTCAAACCGGTATTTGCTCGATGCAATTACCACGGATAGCCGTCGAATCAAAAATATATATCTGAGAGAAAAATGAAGACATCCAGTCTCAAAGGCGAAACCATTCGCATGACCGGGGCAGCCGCGGCCGTGGCCCTGCTTCTGGCGTTGAGCGCCTGCGGGGGCTCGGGCTCGGTCAACAAATCGACGGGCGGAGCAGCCAGCCATCCGGCTGCCACCGCTTCGACCGACGGCACGCAGCAGGAGCATCCCACCACCGGCGCACGCGATACCAGCACCGCGTCGAACACCGACGCAAACGCCACGACAATCGAAGCCAGCGCAGGCGGTACTGTCGGCGCGACGGTCAAGACCGGTACGGGCGGCGGTAACGGCGGCGGCGGTAACGGTAACGGCGGTGGTGGTAACGGCGGCGGAGGCGGTGGCGGCGGCAATGGTGGCAACGGCGGCACGCCCACCGTCACGCCGCAGCCGGTCGCGCAAGTGGTCGACAAGGCTAGCAACATCGTGACCGCCGCAGGCGAAACCGTCACCGGTCTCGGCACGGCTGTTGGCGGTGCAAAAGTGCCCGGCCTCTCCGACGGCACCACCAAGAACCTTGGCGGCGTCGTGCAAAACGTGGGCGCGGCGGTCTCGACGCTCGGCGACGGCGTGGGCAATGGCATCGGCTCGCTCGGCTCCAACCCGAACGCAGTCGGCACGACCGTGACGAGCGTCGGCGGCGTGGTGCAAAAACTCGGCGATGCCGTCACGAGCGGCGGAAACGCCGTCACGAGCCTCGGCAGCGGCCCGCTTGCTCCGCTCGCCGCCTTCACGACACCCGTTGGCGCGCTCACGAGCGGTGTCGGCGGCGTGGTCTCGCAAACCGGCGGCAATCTGACGGCCGCGTTGTCCAGCGCACCTGTCCAGCAACTGACGACGCAAGCGACGACCGCCATCGCTCCGATCACCTCGATGATCGGCACCGCGACGCAGACCGTCGGCACGGCAACCGGTGTCGGCGCACCTGCCGCTGGTCTTTTGACTGCGCTCGGTTCGAACCTCGCCGCGGGCGGCCAGAAGCTGACCGCGAGCTCGAATCCGGTCACGTCCGGCACGGGCACGCTGGTTTCGGCTGTCGGCACGACGGTCGCGACCACGGGCACGCTCGTCGGCGGCAAACCGGCAACGACGCTCGGCACTTCGCTTGGCAACACCGTCACCGGCGTGACGACTGCAACCGGCACCACACCGGTCGCGGGCGTCGTGAGCGGTGTCGTATCCACCGTGGCGGGCACCGTCAACACCGTGACGTCATCGCCTGCGACGACCTCGCTGCTGGCTCCGGTCACGACCGTGGTCAGCACGGTGCTCGCGCCGGTCACAAGCGGCGTAAGAACCGCGCCCGCGACGACGACCGCGCCCGCAGCCGCCGCCACGACCACGACGGCAACTGTCACTGCTGGCGTGGGCGCAACGGCGAGCACGGGTTCGACCAACGGCGGCGTCGTGGGCGGCCTGCTGACGGGCGTCACCACGACGCTCGGCGGCGCGCTCGGCGGCCTGCGTCGCTAAGTCGAAGCAACGAAGCACGAAGCAAGACACGCAGCCTCGCGATCCTGCAAATCACCGCAACTTCGCGAGGCGTGCGTCGCGCGATCAACAGTCAGACGACATACGAAGAGAATCGGAACTGAAATGGGTACCTGGAAAACGACCGCACTCGTGGCCGCACTCGCAATGACGCAGATTGCGCACGCCCAGACACCGGCCGCCGCGCCGCGCTCGAGCGTCGGCAGCAACCCGCTCGACGCTTTACCGCAAGTGAACGCTCCGGCGCGACCGCCCTCGGTCGAAGTCGAAGTCAAGGCGCCGCAACAACAGCTTCAGGAGCTGCTCGCGCGGCACATCACGCCATCGTCGATTCAGATCGAAGGTGTGAAGTCGATTCCCTTCGATGAAGTCGCCAAACGTTTCACGTCGTTCGTGGGCACCGACATCACCATCGGGCAACTGGTGGAAACCGCGAACGGCGTGACCGCGCTCTACAAGGAACGCGGCTACGCACTCTCGTTCGCGTTCGTGCCGGCGCAGACGTTCGAGAAAGGCGTCGTGCGCGTGACGATCGTCGAGGGCTACGTATCGGACATCAAGATCAAGGGCGAGCCCGGCAATCTCAAGAAGCGCATTCGTGCGATCGCAGAGCGCATTGCCGCCGACCGTCCCTTGCGTCAAGCCACTTTCGAGCGCTATATCAACGTGCTCGGCATGATTCCCGGCGCGAAGATCGATGCCACCGTCGCGCCGCCGCAGAACACCAACGGCGCCACGACGATGGAGCTCAACGTCACGCGCAAGCGCTTCAACGTGAGCACGGGTATCGACGTGAATCATCCGGGGCTGCAGGGCATTTTCAGTGCGACGGAGAACGGGCTGCTGGGACTCGGCGAATCGATCACGGCATCCGCGCTCGCACCGAAGGGCCGCAACGATTCGACTTACTACGGCATCAATGCGATGGCGCCCGTCGGTTCCGACGGCTTCGCAATGAAAGTCGATGCCTCGCATTACTACGGCCATCCAGTCGATAACCCCGGCCTGCCTTCGTATATCGAGCGCACCGTGGTGAACGACAAGCTCGCGCTGTCGGCGATCTATCCGTTCATTTTGAGCAACTCGAAGAGTCTGCTCGGCACGGCGACCGTGTATGCCACGCATGACGAAGACCGCTTGAAGAACATGATTGTCGCGGGCAATCCGCAACTTACGCAACGTTCGCAAATTCGCGTCGCGCAGTTGTCGCTCGACTACACCGGCATTCAGACAGGCGTCACGCGTCGTGTGAATGTTCAGATAGCGAAGGCATTCGATGTGCTCGGCGCATCGAAGACGGCGGAAAGCAACATCGTCGGCCTGCAACTGCAGAACCCGGTTTCGCTGACCTTCCTGCGCACGGGCGCCACCTACACGCAGACCAACGACTGGCCGTTCAAGATCGGCACGGTGGTCGCCATGACGGGGCAGTTCTCGCCGGATACCTTGCCGACCTCCGAACAGATTTCGTTCGGTGCACAGCGCTTCGCGCTGGGCTATCAACCGGGCGAAGTGTCGGGCGATTCGGGCTGGGGCGCGTCCTTCGAAGTGAACCGGCCGCTGCCGCTCGAATGGGCGTATTTGAAATCGCTCACGCCGTATGCATCCGTCGACATGGCGCGCATCTTCCTGCATGGCGGTACGCCGACGCCGCGTCGCTTGTCTTCAGTGGGCATCGGCTTCCGCATTTCGGATGCGAAGCACTACAACATCGACCTCTCGGTGGCGCGTGCCATAGGCGATGCGCCCATCGAAAGTTCATCGCGTAGTCCGCGTGTCAACGCGACATTCTCGTACCAGTTGAATTGAGCGATAAGGCCTGTTTCTACGGCGTTTATCGCGCTCAAGGACAGGTACTCAGTACCGTTAAGTAGTTATTAGCAGTCGAACATAACAGAGCATTGGCGAGCAGAGAACCATGAACGACACCACGATCCGAAACACGCACGACGAATCGACCGCAAGTCGCTTCGTGCCGCGTTTCGCGCGTGATGAAGAAGGCGCCACGGCTCTCGAATTCGCGATCGTGTTTCCGCTCTTCTTTCTCATCTTCTACGCGATCGTCACGTATAGCCTCATCTTCGTCGCGCAGCAGTCGCTCACGCTCTCGGCGGAAGAAGGTGCGCGCGCCGCGTTGCGTTATCAGCGTGGCGCGACCAACGCGGCGCAAGCGCTCGATCTACGCACAGCTGCAACCTGCACCACGGCTAACGGCCTGAAAAACTGGCTTGGCTCTGCATCGACGTGTACGGCGAGCCGCGCGCCGTGTACCTACGATACGACGATGCAATGCGTCGCCGTCGCGCTGTCTTACGACTACGCATCGAATCCGCTCGTACCGACGCTGCCCCTTTTATCGCTAGCGTTGCCGGCGAAACTCACGGCGAACGCGAGCGTGCAACTCAATCCCGACAGCGTGCTTTGAACGCTGACTTTTTTTGAAGAACCGATGTCATGGCCAACGTTTCCCGCATCATTGCAATCGCGCTGTTCGCGCTGGCTGCACTGCTCGGCCTCTATGCCGTCACGTTGACGCGCGCCGCGCCCGCGCCACGCGCGCCACTCGTCATGCCGGCTGGTTCGCCCGCCGTGACGGTGATCGTCGCGGCGCACGATCTCTTGCCCGGCAAGGCGCTCACCGCCGACGATCTCACCATGCAGACGCAAGCCGTTCTGCCCACGGGCGCGTTTAGTTCGGCATCCATATTGCTCGGCCGTGTGCCGGTTGTACGCGTTCCGGCTGGCAGCGCGTTGACCGATGGTGTGCTCGCGGGCGGACTCACGGCGGCTATCGAACCGGGCGAGCGCGCAATCGCGATTCGCGTCGACGAATCGAACGCGGTGAACAATCTCGTGAAGCCGGGCGATGCCGTCGATGTCTTCGTCGTGCTCAAGCGCGATTCCGTGACGGACGGAGAAATCCCCGCGAGCCACGCACGCTTGCTGCTTTCGAACGTGCGCGTGCTCGGCTTTGGCGACAGCGTCATCGCGGGCGATGCGGCCACTAATGCCGCTAACGCCACCAACGCAACGAACCATGCAACGGCCGCGCGTACCGCCGTGCTCGGCGTGCGCGTCGACGACATCGACACGCTCACGCTTGCAGAAAACAGCGGCCGTCTCTTGCTCGCGCTGCGTAACCCCGCCGATACGGCCAGCACGGACTCGCAGGCACGCAATGCATCCGCTCAGTCGCCGATAGCGCGCGCCGCGGCGGGCGTCTCGCTCGCGACACTTTCGGGCGGCACATCGCGCCCTGCGCCACCAGCTTCCGCAATGCTCGCCGGCGCGCCGATGCTCCCGCCGCTTCCCGCCGCGCTCGCAACCGGCGGTGCAGTTGCGTCGCGCAAGGTCGCGTCGGCGAGCGGCATCGAAGTCATTCGCGGCTCGCGTAGCGAAACCGTGTCGAACCCCTGATTGGCCATCGAGATCATGTATCAACTTCCTCTTTCCCGCGCCGCGCGTCGTATCGCATTCGCCTGCGCACTCTCGATGCTTGCGGCAATGCCCGCAGAAGCGCGTCATTCGCACGCGTCCTCGAAGAAGCCGAACGCACAGAAGCCGCAGACGACGCCAAACCAGTCGCCCGCGCAAGCCGAAGCCATCAAACTGACCAGCGGCGCACAGAAGCCGCTCATGCTGGGACGCGCGTTGCAACGCGTCGCCGTGGGCGATCCAGCCGTCGCGGACGTGCTCGTGCTGAAGGGCAACGACGGCGTGATGCTGGTCGGCAAAGCGCCCGGCAACACCGACGTCATGCTGTGGGAACAAGGCCGCAAGACGCCGCTCACCTGGCATGTGCAAGTCGAGTCTCAAGCAAGCGCGGCACTCGTCGATGGCGCGACGCCCACCGTCAACGTGCTCGGCAACACGGCGCTCGTGCAAGGCTCGGCCGCGACGATGGAAACGCATGAACGCGCGGTCGCGGCGGCGAAGGCATCGGTGGGCAAGGACGGCGCGGTCGTCGATACCTCCATCGTTGCCACCAAGAGCGTCGTTCAGGTTGATGTCAAAGTGGTCGAGTTCAGCAAGTCGGTGTTGAAGGAAGCGGGCTTCAACCTGTTCTCGCAGAACAACGCCGGCTTCGCGTTCGGTACGTTCGCGCCGAGTTCACTCGGCAGCGCGTCGCGCAATGCGGGCGGCACGCTCGATGTCACGTCCGCCTCGCCCATCGGCGCCGCGTTCAACCTGCTGCTCAATTCGAGTTCGCGTGGTCTGTTCGCCAATCTGAGCCTTCTGGAAAGCAATAATCTCGCGCGCGTGCTCGCGCAACCGACGCTCGTCGCGCTCTCCGGACAAAGCGCCAACTTCCTCGCAGGCGGTGAAATTCCCGTGCCGGTGCCGCAGTCGCTCGGCACCACGACCATCACATACAAGCCGTATGGCGTGGGTCTCACGTTGACACCGACCGTGCTCGGACCGCATCGCATTGCGCTCAAGGTCGCGCCCGAAGCAAGCCAGCTCGACTTCGCACACGCCATCATGCTGGATGGCGTCTCGGTGCCGGCGCTCACCACGCGCCGCGCCGAAACCACCGTCGAACTCGGCGATGGCGAGAGCTTCGTGATCGGCGGACTCGTGGATCGCGAGACCGCATCGAACGTGAGCAAGGTGCCGCTGCTCGGCGATCTGCCGATCATCGGCACGTTTTTCAAGACTTTGCAGTACTCGCAGACGGATCGCGAACTCGTGATTCTCGTCACGCCGCATCTCGTCACGCCTATCGCGAAGGGCGCAGCCGTGCCGCCGTTGCCGGGCGCGTCCGAGCAACGCGACGGCAACGTGTGGCGCAGCTTCGCGGCAGGCGCGGCATCCGATGACGAAGCACCGGGATTCTCCAAATGACCGCAGCCACGCAAAGCTTCGCGCCTGAAGCCGTATCGGCGGATGAGCGCGCACGCCCTCGACTTCTGTGTGCAAGCGCGCAACCCGGACGCATCGCGCGTCTCGCCGCCGCGCTCGCCACGGTAGGCGAAGTCATGCTCGCCTCGACCGTTGCCGCGCAACTCGTGCAAGAGATTGCATCGGCCGCGCCCGCGCTCGTGTTCATCGACTTCGATACGCCCGTGGAAGCCACGATGCTCGCCGCCGAGGTTCATCGCGCGTTTCCATTGCTGCCCGTGATCGCGCTCGGTTCGGAAGCCGTCGGTGAAATCGCGCTTGCCGCAATGCGCGCGGGCGCACGCGATCTGCTCGACATCGAACCGCGCCACGCGACGCCCGAAGCCATGCAGATCGCCGCCTTGCGCGCGCTCGACATGGTGAGCCGCATCATGGCGCAAGCATCGGCAATGAGCGCGCCTGCAAGGCGCGGCAAGCTCACGGTACTGCTCGGCGCACGCACGGGCGCGGGCGTCAGCACGCTTGCGGCGAACCTTTCGGTGCTGCTGCAAAAACGCCTTGGCAAACGCAACCAGGGCGCGGCGCTGCTCGACCTCGGCCTGCCTGCCGCCGACAGCACGCTGCTGCTCGACACACGCAGCGAACTGCATTTTCACGACGCGGTGCACAACCTGCGCCGCTTCGATGAAACCTTCGTGCATACCGCATTCGCGCGTCACGCGAGCGGCCTTGCGTTGATGACGCTGCCCGCCGATCTCGCCGAGATGCGCACCGTCTCTTATGCGGCCGCGGTCAAAACGCTCGAACGCTTGCGCGCGTTTTTCGATCATCAGGTCGTCGATCTCGGTGGCTTTTCGAATCTCGAATTCGTGAGCCATCTGATCGAAGCGGCCGACACCCTCTGGCTCGTCTGCGATGCCAACATCGCGTCGGCGGTATCGGCGGCGAGTCTTTGCACGGCGCTCGAAAGCGCGCGCGATGCCGAAAGCACGAGTCATCGCAAGCCGGAACTCATCGTCAACAAGCACGATCCGGCCTGCAATCTCGGACCCGAGGCGCTCGCCGCGCGTCTTGGGCTGCCGCTCGTGGCGACGTTGCCCGCGCGTGCGCAAGCACTCGTGCGCGCGGTGAATCAAGGTCAATTGCTCGGCGATACCGCGCCCGCCGATCCCTACGTCCGCGCCGTCGATGCCCTCGCCGCGCAACTCGCGGGAGAGCCCGTGCGCGCGTCGAACGATGTCGCGCCCGCAAGCCTCGCGCGTTTGTCGGCCAGACTTTTCAAGCGAGCCTAAGCGATGATCTCTTCCTTCGATCAGGATGTTGCCTTCGCGAGCGAAGCAGGCCCCGAAACCGTGGCCTTCGCTCACTCGCAACAGTTCCAGGATGTGGCGAGCGCCGCGCACGAGCATCTGCTTACGCGCATCGAGGAATTGGGCGCCGAGTTCGGCCGCTGGTCACGTCAGACGATTCAACAGTTCGTCGATACGGAAATGGACAGCTTCGTGCGGCAACGGCGCATACCGCTCAACGAAAGCGAAGTGCGCCTGGTCGCCGCCGCGTTGACTAAAGAGCTCGCAGGTTTCGGCCCGATAGAAGACTTGCTCGCCGATGCCGCCGTGGAAGACATCCTCATCAACGGCTATAGCGACGTGTACGTTTCGCGTCACGGCATGCTCGAAAAAGTGCCCGTGCGTTTCGCGGACAATGCGCATTTGCTGCGTATCGTGCGGCGCATTCTCGCGCCTATCGGCAGACGGCTCGACGAGTCGAACCCGATGGTCGACGCGCGTCTGCCCGATGGCGGCCGCCTGAACGTGATCATCGAACCGTTGTCGATAGACGGACCAGTGATCTCCATCCGCAAGTTTCGCCGCGACCCTTTGCGTCCCGACGATCTGCTAGCCAACGGCACGTTCGATGAAAACATCTCGGCGGTGCTGAAGGCTGCCGTCGAAGCGCGCTGCAATATTTTGGTCTCGGGCGGCACGAGTTCGGGCAAAACATCGCTGCTCAACGCGCTCGCGTTCTTCATTCCGAAGCACGAACGCGTCGTGACTATCGAGGACACGGCCGAGTTATCGCTCAATCATCCGCATGTGGTGCGGCTCGAAAGCCGTCCGGGCGGCTTCGATGGCGCGGGCGTCGTCGCTATCCGCGATCTCTTGCGCAATACGTTGCGGATGCGGCCGGACCGCATCATCGTGGGCGAAGTGCGCGGCGGCGAAGTGCTCGAAATGCTTCAGGCGATGAACACCGGCCACGATGGCTCGATGGGAACCGTGCACGCGAGTTCGCCGCGCGAGTGTCTTTATCGACTGGAGATGCTTGCGGGTTTTGCCGGCTTTCAGGGCACCGAAGCCAGCTTGCGCCGGCAGATCGCCAATGCCATCGACTTCATCGTGCAAATCGGGCGGCTCTCGAACGGCAAGCGACGCATTCTCTCGGTGACGGAAGTGACCGGCCTGTCCGACGACATCATCGCGACGCAAGAGCTTTATCGCTATGAAGCGGTCACGTCGGCGGATGGCGCCGATACGGACAACTGGGCCTCCCTCGGACTGCAACCGCATTCACCGAAGCTCGCGAAGTTCCGTCAGTCGCTTGCCGCCTTGACGCGCGCCGAAGACTTCCCGCCGCAAGAAGGCCGCTTCAATTTCAGCGGAGGCTTCGGTGTCTAGCGGAATCGCACTCGTCTGCATGATCGCCGTGCTGTGCGCCGCAAGCGGCATGCTGCTGTGGATGCGCGGCTTGCAAAAACGCGACGCACGCCTCGCGCAGCATTTCTTCACGCGTCAGATGCAAACGGCAGGTACGCAGACACCGTTGCCGCCGCTTTCCGCGCGCGTGGCGCAAGCGCAGCATCGGCAAGCGGGTGAAGCCGTCGCGCCGCGCAGCGACGTTCATCGCGCGATAGAGCGCGTCATGGGCGAACTCGGCGCGCTCTTTCACCGCGCAAGCGTGCGCAAGCCGCGCGCGGCGCTCACCATGTGGGCGGCGTTCACTGGCGTGGCGGCGCTCGTATGCTGGACGCGTATCGGCATGGTGATGGCGCTCGTTGCCATCGCGATGTCGGCGGTCGGCTTCTACGCGATCCTCACGTGGCGCGCGCAGAAACGCAATCAACGCATCGTGCGCCAGTTGCCTTCGTTTCTCGAAGGCATCGTGCGGCTCGTGACCATCGGCAATAGCGTTCCGGCGGCTTTTCAGGGCGCGGCCGCATCCGCCGACGATCCATTGCGTGAGTGCCTCGACCAGGTCATGCCGCGTCTGAAGGGCGGCGCGGATATCGATCAGGCGTTGACAGCCGTCGCGCGCATGTATCGCGTGGAGCAGTTTGAACTGATCGGCTCGGTGTTGCGCATCTCGGTCAAATTCGGTGGCCGCTCGGACGTAATGCTCGAACGCATGGCCGCGTTCATGCGCGATCTTGAACAGGCGGATCGTGAACTCGTCGCGCTATCCACCGAGACGCGGCTTTCGTCGTGGGTACTCGGCTCGCTGCCGGTCGGACTCGGCGCCGCGATCATCCTGCTGAACCCCGCCTATTTCGATGCAATGTGGACGGACGTGCTCGGCAAGAAGCTCGTCTACGGCGCGTTCGCTCTGCAGACGCTCGGCGCGTTCCTGCTGTATCGCCTCGCGCGTCTGCGCGATTGAAACAACACATGGACAACAGCATCGTGCCCGCTCAATTCGTTATCGCGCTTGCCGCCGTCGCCGCCGCACTCGGTTGCGTGCTTATCGGCGTGAACGCGTTCTCGCGGACCTTACGCTCGCGCCGCGCGTCCGGCGTGCTCGAACGCGCGCTCGACCGTCAGAGTGCGCCCGTGCAAAAAGACGACGCAAATCGGCGACCATTTCCGCGCTTTTTCTCGCTCACGGGAATGGCTCATGTCGTCGGCTCGAAGTGGCTCGAATCGCGGCTCGGACGGATGATCGTCGCCGACGAAGACCGCCGCCTGCTCGACCGCTGCGGCCATACCGATGCAAGCTCCCGCGCCCGCTTTCTCGCCGCGCGGCTCGTTGCATCGATCGTGCTACCGGCCTTCGTCGTGTTCGCATCGCACGGCAATGTGCACGGCTCGCGCTTCATGCTGACGTGCTTCGCCGCGCTCCTCGTAGGCTTCATGGCGCCGAAGTGGTATGTGAAGCGCAAGGCAACGAAGCGGCAACGGTCGATCATCGGTGAATTGCCAATGTTCGTCGACCTGTTGCGCATCCTTCAGGGCGTGGGACTTTCGCTCGATCAGAGCATCTCGGTCATCGTCAGCGACTTTGCCAAGGTGATGCCGATTCTCACGCAGGAACTCGCGCTCGCGCAACGGCAATACGCGACGGGCCGCACGCGTGAGCAGGCCATGAAACGCCTTGCCACGAGCTACGAAAGCGACGATCTCGCCGCCGTGCTGCGCCTCATGATTCAAATCGAACAGCATGGCGGCGCGGTGCAGGAACCGCTGCGGCAATTCGGCGACCGGCTGCGCGAAATGCGCCGCACGGGCCTGCGCGAACGCATCGGCAAATTGACCGTGAAGATGACGGGCGTGATGGTGCTGACGCTCTTGCCCGCGCTTCTCATCATGACGGCGGGGCCGGGCTTCATCGCCGTATTCCATTCGCTGGCCGGCTTGCACAGGTAACGCGGCCAACCTTTTCAACGAGATCAGACATGAACTTCACGACCCACGCGCGCATCGGCGCCATTCTTCTCTGTGCCTTGCTTGGCGCATGCGCCTCGAAGCAGGATCGCGGCTATGGTCTCGGCGCGCAGGCCGAGCACGAAGCAACGCTCGAACGCACGAACCGTGAGAGCGCGTTGCCCGACACGCCTGGTATGTATCTGGCGTTGATCGACAAGATGCAGAGCGAAGGGATGTTCTATGCATCGCTCGCGCATATCGACGCTTACGAGAAGCGCTTCAACCGCTCCGCCGATTCCACCTTGCGCCGCGCCGATGCATTGCGGCAGACGGGACAAGCGGCCGCGAGCCGCACCGCGTACGAAGCGCTTTTGTCGACGCCGCTCGCCGCGCGTGGCTATCGTGGACTGGGCTTGCTGTCGGGTCAGTCAGGCGATTTCGACGCGGCCGCCGCGCAATTCGCGCACGCCTCCGATCTCGCCCCGACCGATGCGCCGATTCTTTCCGATCTCGGTTATGCACTGCTGCGTGCAGGCGATGTGGAGGGCGCGCGCGTGCCGCTGATGAAGGCGTCCGAACTCGCGCCGAACAGCACGAAGACCATGAGCAATGTGGCGTTGTATCTGCTCGCGAGCGGTCAGGCCGCGAATGCGCAGAGCCTGATGACGCAGCAGAAATTTTCGCCGAACGCGCAGCAGGCTATTGCCGACGATGCAAAACGCGTCGCGGACGCGGCGCGCTCGCATCGCCCGGCAAGCATGGCGAGCGCAGCGCTGTGAGGAACTACGCCGCGGCGCTGACGGCCGCCATGCGCCGCGCCGCGAGTTCGGCTTCGGCCGATATGGGCGCGAAGCGAAAGCCGTTGCGGCCCTTGCGCTTCGCTTCGTACATGGCACGGTCGGCTTCCGCGAGCATCGTTTCCGTGGATGTCGCATAACCCGCCGCGCACATCGCGATACCCACGCTCGTGCCGAGCTGCGCCTCGCGCTGACCCAGATCGAACGTCTTGCCGATAGCGCGGCAGATATCCTGCGCGATACGGCTGCAAGCACTCGCCGATGCAATGTCGCGCGCCAGCAAAACAAACTCGTCGCCCGCCAGGCGGCAGACCAGATCGGTCGCGCGCGTCGCTTTCTTCAGGCGGTGCGCGACTTGTCTCAGCAAGGCATCGCCCGCGTCGTGACCGTACTGGTCGTTGATGGCTTTAAAACCGTCGAGGTCCATGAAGAAGAGCGCAAACGGAATTTCCTCATCGCGCGCGGAGTGCACCGCCAGCGACAGCTGCTCTTGTAACGCGCGGCGGTTCGGCAGGCCGGTCAATGCATCGAGCATGATTTCCGAATGCATTTGATTCTCGCGCTGCTTGCGCTCCGTGATGTCCTGCGACATCACATAGAAGCCGACCACCTTGCCGCGCTCCATGTCGGGAATATAAGTCGCGCTCCACACACGTCCGGATTCCACGTTGTAGACGATATCCTCATGCGTCACGCGCTCGCCTGCCAGCACGCGCTGGAACAGCGGATAACTGCGCTCGAAAACTTCATCGCCCACGGTCTCGCGAACAGACTTGCCGCGCAGCGCCATGGGATCGAAGCCGAATACATCGCGATACACCTCGTTGTTGAAGCGGTAGCAGAGATTCGCATCGACGTGAGCGATCAGAATCGGCAGGTTGTCCGTGATCGTCTGCAACGCCATGCGGCTGCTCGTCAGTTCGCAGGTGCGTTCGAGTACGCGGCGTTCGAGTTCCTGCTGATAGTCGCGCAAAAGCTGCTCACTATGTTTGCGGCTCGTGATGTCCTGCATGACACTCACGAAGTGGCTCGGCGTGCCGTCGTGATCGCGCAATAGCGCGACGCTCAGGTGAATCCACACGGTGCCGCCATCTCGTTTGCGATAGCGTTTTTCAAGCGAATACGTTTGACGCGCACCACTCAGCAGTTCCGCGACGAGTTGCAAGTCGGCGGCAAGGTCCGCTTCTTCCGTGATCTCCTGGAAGGTCATGTGCACGAGTTCGCTCGCGCTGTAGCCGGTGATCTCGCACAGCTTCGGATTCACTTCGATGAAGCGCCCGTCGAGATCGACGATAGCCTTGCCCGTCGGCGTCTGCTGGAAGATCGTATGGAAGCGCGTTTCCGAAAGCCGCAAACGGCGGCGATCGTTCTCCTGGACTTCGCGCGTATCGCGGGCCGCTTCGCGTTGCACGAGTTCGCGCTCGACTGTCGCCGCCAGATCGCACAGCGCGGCACGCAGATTGGCGGACAACGTGCGCGGCTTCGTATCGATAGCGCAGAGTGTGCCGAGCACGAGACCTTCGGCCGAACGCAGCGGCACGCCCGCATAAAAGCGCACGAAGGGCTCGCCCGTGACGAGCGGATTGCTCGCGAAGCGTTCATCCGCGAGGGCGTCATCGACGACGAGAAGCGCCTCGGAATGCACCGCATGCGAACAGAACGATACGTCGCGCGCGGTTTCGCACACGTCGAGCCCTACTCGCGACTTGAACCACTGCCGGTGTTCATCGACGAGCGACACCAGCACGATAGGCACCTGCAACAGCTCCGCGACGACGCGCGTAATGCGGTCGAATACTTCTTCTGGCGGCGTATCGAGCACGTCGATACTCCGCAATAATCGCAGCCTCTTTTTTTTCGTTCGCGGGCAGCGGCGCTACATGCCATGTATTCACGATCGGTCGAATGCTCGTTACGGTTGCGATGAACCGTTGCGCTGTCTGGCGACGCAACGGGGGTTTCTTGCATCGCACTCTAACGTTCTCGAATGAAAACCAATTCGCCGATTAGGGGCTTTTTCACGCCGTTTATCCGGCGCTTCGTGGAGTTCAAACGTCGACGATCACCGCGTCGGGCCACATCAGCAGCTCGAATTGCGCGGGCGGCACGGGCTCCGAATACAGGAAACCTTGCGCGAAATCGCAGCCCACGGCCGCGAGGAAATCGCGTTGCTCGATCGTCTCCACGCCTTCGGCAATCACCTTCAGGCCGAGCTTGTGCGCGAGTCCGACCATCGCTTCGCAAAGCGCCTGGTTGTCGCGGTCGGAATCGAGGTTGTGCACGAACGAGCGGTCGATCTTTAGATAATCGATATCGAAGCGCGTCAGATAAGCCAGCGATGAATAGCCGGTGCCGAAGTCGTCGATGGAAATGCGGATGCCCGCATCGCGGAAAGCCAGCAGCTTTTCGTCGATGTTTGCTTCGGCATGCAGCAACAGACCTTCGGTGATCTCCACCGCGACGCTTTGCGCGGACATGCCGTGGCGGGCGAGATAGTCGGACCACTCCGTGCAAATCTGGCTGTCGTGCCGAATCTGCACCGGCGACATGTTGATACTGATCTGGAAGTCTTGATGAAAGCGCTCGCGCCAGTCGCGCGCCTGATGCGCCGCCTGCCTGAACACCCAGTCGCCGATGGGCACGATCAGCCCCGTATCCTCGGCAAGCGGAATGAACTCCAGCGGGCTGATGGTGCCGCGTTCCGGATGCAGCCAGCGAATCAGCGCCTCGGCCTTATGAATTTCCCCGGTCGCGAGATCGACGATCGGTTGATAGTAGACGCGGAATTGCTCTTCGGCCAAGGCGGTGCGCAGATCGCTCGTAAGCCGCAGGCGCTTTTCCGCTGCCACTTGCAGGTCGGGCGTGAAGTAGCTGAAGCGATTGCGCCCGGCGTTCTTGGCCGCGTACATCGCCTGATCGGCATTCTTGAAGAGCACGTCGAGTTCGCCCGCATCGTCCGGATAAAACGTCACGCCCACGCTTGCGGAAATGAACGCCTCGTCGGGACCGAGCGTGAACGGCTCCGCCAAGGTGTCGATGATCGTGCGCGCCATCTCTTCGATGCTTTCGCTGTCGTCATCCACGTTCGGCACGATCACCGTGAATTCGTCGCCGCCCAGACGGGCGACCGTATCGGTGCCGCGCACGCAGGACGTGATGCGGCGCGCGGCTTCGATCAGCAGGACATCGCCCGTGTCGTGACCAAGCGAGTCGTTCACTTCCTTGAAGCGGTCGAGGTCGATCAACATCAGCGCCATGCGCCGTCCCGACAGACGCGACATGCGCGCTTCGTATTCCAGCCGGCTCAGGAACATCTGCCGGTTTGGAAGATGCGTGAGCGCATCGAAGTTGGCCTGCTTCCAGATGGTCGCTTCGAAAGCCACGCGTTCGGAGATATCGCGGCCCACCACGAGCACGGAGATTACCTTGCCCGACCAGTCGATTTCCGGCGTCAGGCGAAAGTGCGTGCACTGCTCCTCGCCGTCGCTCGTCACCGCGCGCAGTTCGAATTGCGCGCTTCGCGCGCTCGCAATCACTTCGCGTACGCGTTCCTCGTAGAGTTGCGCGTTCGGACCGCCCGGAATCTCGGAAGGCCGCCTGCCGAGCAGTTCGCCAGGGTTGCGCCCGGTCCACGCACAGAACGCCGGATTGGCATAGATACGCCTCAAATTGCGGTCGTATCGCGTGATCGTGTCGGGCGAGTTCGTGATGAGCGTGCGCGATTCCTGTTCGCGCGTCACCAGTTCCGCCGTGCGTTCGATGACAGCCTGTTCGAGCGTCGTGTTGATCTCGTTGATCTTCTGGATCTTCTGCTTGATCGCTTCGCGCATTTTCTCGAAGCGTTGCGCGAGCCGGCCGAGTTCGTCTTTCGCGTCGTCCGTATGGTCTTGCGAAGGCGCGCCTGCGTCGGTGCCGGCATCGTTCATCTTGCGCACGAGGTCCTTGAGCGGCGCCGAGATGCTGTAAGAGATGAAGTACGCGAGGATGATCGAAAGCAGAAAGCCCGAGATACCGACCAGCATGATCTGGTTGCGCACGGACTGCACTTGCGCGGTCAGTTTCTCCTCGGGAATGGTGCTGACCACGAACCAGTTGGTGCCGGGAATGCGCGTGTAAGCCGCGAAATAGCGGTCCTGCCGCGTGCCTTCGAAGGGCACGAAGCCGTTCGGCTGCGCGCCATCCCGCGTGTGCGCGATTTTCTCGACGAGGTCTTTTGCGGCGGATGCATCGGTGCTCGCGCCGCCTTCCGCGCGGACGATCACCTTGTTGTTGCCGGCATCGAGTACATAGATTTCGGTCTTGTTGCCGAGCGCGACGTCGGAGAAGATCGTCGAGAAATGCTCGGGGCGAATCACCAGCACGAGATTCCCGATTTGCCGATTATTGTTCTTGCCAAAGATCGCGCGCACCATGCCGAGATTTTGCTGGCCGACGCCGTCGTCATAACTGCCCCAATAAGGGCGTCCGTTACGATCGGGCACCTGAGCGACGAGACGCGTGACGCCGCGCGACAATTGCGCGAACGCCTGTGTATCCAAAATGCGGTTATGCTGATCCAGCAAATACTTCTGGTTGATATAACCGAGCGAACCATAGTGATCCAGCAAGAGGCGCGTCATGTCCTGCCGCGCTTCGCTGCGTTCCTTTGCGCTGCCATTCGCAGCCTTGGTCAATGCACCCTGCACGCGATCCGACAACACGAGCAATGCACTTTCCGTTTCCAGTTGCTCCATGCGCAGCGCGATATTGCGCGATACCTGCTTCACCACTTCCTTCGAAAACATCTCCGCATTCTGTTTGATCGCGGCCGTCGATTCCACGTAGGAGATATAGCCCGAAATCAGAATGGGCAGCAGCGCAACCAGAATGAATGCCGCGATCAGGCGATAGCGAATCTCGACGCGTCTCAGAAGATCTAGAGACAGCAATTCGAACGCGCGTCGTAGCGAACCAAGGATTGAGCTCATTTGTAATGCATCTTAGCTTCGTTCTTGACGGACTCATCCAGGAGGCGCGCGGCTTGCCGGGGCGTGATCTTTCCGAGCAGCACATCCTGCATCAGACGATGCAGCCGCTCGATCGAATTGGACGGCAGCACCGAATAATACGGGCTGGATGTCACGGGGTAATGACTGACCATGACGGTGTACTCGGCGATTTTCGGATCGCTCAGACTGGCGTCCGACGCCTGCGTGAATGGCGCGATATTGCGGCGTTTTCTCTGCATCACCGAAAAGCCCCTGCCCGCGATGAAATCCAGGAAACGCATGGCAGCCGCTTTATTCGCCGTTTCGCAAACCGCGAAGCCCGTCTCGCTGCCGACGACCGGCACCGCTTCCTTGCCCGGCGCATTCCACGGCGGCACGAATACGCCGACTTCGAAGGGATTGCCGTGCAGCAAAAGACCGGCGGCCCAGCTTCCATGAAACGCCATCGCGACTTCGCCGTCCTTGAATAGACGGATGCCTTCGTCGTAATCGGTTGCCATATAACCGTCCTGCACGTAGTGACGCGCGGGCAATAAAAGAATCTTCGAGAAGATATCGGCGACTTCGGGCGTATTTAGATCGAGCGTACCGTCCGCGATTCTCGCTTTCCATGCCGGATCGCGGGCTACGACGTTATCCGCGAAGCCGGAGCCGAAAGGACCATTACCGAGCATGTTCGGAAAACCGCCGTTCCACATGATCGGTGTGAATCCCGCGCGCTTGAGTTGCGCGCAGGCGGCGAGAAACTCGCGGAAATTTGTCGGCGGCTGTTTTATGCCGGCGAGTGCGAACATCGCCTCGTTGTAATAGATGAGCGTCGTCGCCACGCCGCCGGATATGCCGAAGTGCCGGCCTTGACGGCTCGTCCAATCGCTCTTGAGCGGCGTGAGCATGGCTTTCCAAGCCGCCGTATTCCCGACATCCGCGAGAATGCCTTGATCGGCCAATTCGGCGGCGTAAGCGTTTGGATTGACGCTCACGAAATCCGGCAGATTGCCCGATGCCACGCGCGGCTTGATATTTTCTTCAACCGAATTGCCGATCATGAACTGCACGTTCACGCGGATATCGGGATTCAACTTGTTGAATTGCGCCGCAATCTGGAGCATTTCTTCCGTCCAGTCGGGCGCCCAGACGAGCGCGGAGATCGTCGTGACCTCGTGCGCGGCCGCCGCGTTATTCGCGGAATCAGCGGACGTGGCGCGGTCGTCCTGACGGCAGCCCGCGAAGGACAGCAGTATCAGGCTCAAGAAACCCGCCAGCAGGGAAGCAAGCCCGATTCGTCGCACTTGCGCTTCGCTCGTTGTGTTTGTGTTGTTGTTGGACCGGATCGGCTGCGGTGTTGCGACGCAATTTGCCGATGCAGCACCAGCACTGCTTATCGGCAAACAATTTCAGTTCTTTAGTGATTACGCGCCGCTATTGCGCGACAGCGATGCTCGTTGACTTCAGGCCGCGGACGCCTGGTTGCTCGGGCGTGGACGATGCGGCGCCGTTTTGCGGATCGAGCGCGCCAGTCGGTTTGCTCGCGGCCGATTTCTTTCGCGGTACCGCGACGCGCTTTGTCGCGGTCGGCGCCTTGCGTGCCGTCTTGCTTGCCGCGTTGGCTTTGGTTTTCTTTGCCGCTGTTTTCTTTGCCGCTGTTTTCTTTACGGCGGTTTTTTTAACAGCCGCTTTCTTTGCTGCGGTTTTCTTGACGGCCGCTTTCTTTTCCACGGCTTTTTTAGCAGTCTTAGCCGCTTTGCCGATTAGATAAACAGAACGATCGCTTGCGCTTGCGATCCAGCCAGGTGCGCGGCCATGTCCGGTCCAGGTCGCGCCGCTTTCGGGATCTCTATATTGCGCGACGCCTGCGTTTTTGCTGGAAGCGCGCTTTTTGGCGCCCGTCTTGACGACACTGCTCGCTAAAGCCTCGCTTTTATCGATCAGAAATTTGCTGCGATTCTTCACGCTCGCAATCCATTTCGGCGGTCTTGCGCGGCCGCTCCATGTTTCACCGGTTTTCGGATTGCGATATTTGACCGCGACTTTGCTATTGCCAGCCGACCCGGTTTGATCGCCCGTGTCCTTCGATGCGAGCGCCGTGCCCTGTCTGCGTTTGCGCGCGGCGTTTTCAATGTCGGATGTTGTGAGCCCATGCTCGAGCATGAGATTGCGAATCTGGTCGACCACCTTCTGCGCCTGCTTTGCGATGATGGCATCGGCCTGCTTTTGCAGCTTTTGTATTCTCGATTGAATCTGCTTGATGGTCGTCATGGCGCAGTTCCTTTGGAATGTTTGTGCTGAACTATGCCATCAAATCGGGACGCATAAAAGCTTGCTTCATAAAGTCCATGACGCGGCGCCGGACTTTAAGCTTGCCCGTCACGCATATAAAGATTCGCTTACGTGAACGTTGCGCGAACCAAAGCGTGTTTTCGCTAAAGAGGACGAAGCATTTTTAGCGCGCACTCGTGGACGACGCGCCTTGCAAGGCTTACCGCCTGATAAAACGGTTGCCACTATTTCTTCTGACGAATTAAAAAACCGCTAGCTTCGCGGCTGTTATTCCCATTCATGCTTCTTGCGAAATAGAGCCTCAACTCTGCGCCGAAAGTGCCGTTAGTACTCGAAGCGACAGGACTTTTCCTGCGCAGAAAGTCTTAGCCGGAGGTCAAGAAGGCTGCCATGCGGCACGACCTGCATCGCCCCACCCCGGAATAAAACGGAAAAAAGAAAGGCTCGATATGCCTGCGGCCTCCCGAACCAATCGACAGCTGTTCAGAACGACATGGCCCTTCGTGGCCGTGGTGGTCTCGTTGCTCACGCTCGTGGCGACGAGCCTTTCGATCATGTCGTCGGTGCGCGCGTATATCGGCGGCGAAAGCACTTGGTCGAAAGGCCAGAAAGACGCCGTGTTCTATCTCATCCGCTAC
Organism: Caballeronia sp. LZ001; assembly: GCF_031450875.1. Lineage (NCBI taxonomy): Bacteria > Pseudomonadati > Pseudomonadota > Betaproteobacteria > Burkholderiales > Burkholderiaceae > Caballeronia > Caballeronia sp. LZ001. The sequence goes on from NZ_JARTVX010000005.1 coordinate 175,187, forward strand.
GCGCAAACGGGCGACGAAGAGGCGTATCGGCAATATGAAAGCTCGATTGCGATCCCGCTCAATTTGAAGCGCGCGCGGCTCGCGCTCGACCGTGCTCATCCCGATGTCGAAACGGCGCGCGCCGCGCTGCTCGAAAGCGGCGTCTATCCCGCGGATGTCGGTTCGGTGATCTGGGTCTTTCGCACGTTTCGCCGCGCGAGTTACTTCGAGCAGGCCGTCGGCTACTGGACGAGCGGCGATCTTTACGTCGAACGGTTGACCGTCGCCGCGCGCGAGTTGCGCACGGCGAAGGCGGCGGGCGTTTCGGCGCGCATTGAAGTGGACTATCTGACGGGCGAAGTGTGGAACATCAACGCGTCCATCGCGCCAATCTCGCGCGCTTTCGCCGATGTTCTCGGCGCCGCGTTTCGGCAAACCGCGCTGCTTTTGTTCGTCTTGAATTTGCTCGTCGCCGTCATTCTCGTGTCGCTGTCGGTGTGGTACGCGCGGCGCTTCATCACCGGACGCATCGCCACCGAAAACGCCTTGCGTCGAAGCGAGGCGCGCGCAAAAGCGACACTCGGGTCGATTGGCGAAGCGGTCATTTCAGTCGGCCCGATGGGACTGGTCGAGTTCATCAATCCCGCCGCCGAACGCCTGCTTTGCCGCGAGGCCGCCGCTTGCGTGAAGCGCCCGCTCACGGATCTCGTAACCATCGTCAGGGAATGGGACAGACGGCCTGTCGATCTCATCGAGAAGGCGCTGCGCGGCGCGGATCGCGAAGAACCGGGCGGCGATCTCATTCTGACTAACGTGCATGGCGTCGAAACCGTCGTGCAGGCCATTACGTCGCTCGTGCACGATACGTCCGAAACGATCACCGGCGTCGTGCTGCTCTTGCGCAACATGACGCGCGAGCGCGAGTACGTGTCGAGCCTTTCGTGGCAGGCATCGCACGATGGCTTGACGGGGCTGCTCAACCGCACGGAATTCGAACGGCGTCTCGCGGCATCGCTCGATCCGCAAGCGGACAGCGCAACCGAACGCGCCTGCATGCTGATGATGCTCGATCTCGATCAGTTCAAAGTCGTCAACGACACCTACGGTCACGCAGCCGGCGACACCATGCTGCGCGAAGTGGCCGCGCTCATCAAAAAATGTCTGCGCGACGAAGATTCGCTCGCGCGTCTGGGCGGCGACGAATTCGCCGCGCTCATGTTCGACTGCCACGAAAACCACGCCTTGCAGATCGCCGAACGTCTGCGCAGCGAAATAGCCGCTTTCGAGTGGTCGTGCGAGACGCACACGTTATCGACGAGCGTGAGCATCGGCCTCGTCGATCTCAAGGGACTCGATGTCGAAACCGCCATGCGATTCGGCGATATTGCCTGCTATCTCGCGAAGGAACGCGGACGCGATCGCGTTCATCTCGCGCTGCGCGGCGACGCGGAACTCACGCGCCATGCAAGCGCGATGTCGTGGTGCGGGCGCATCAAGGACGCGCTCGCCAACAATCGCTTTTGCCTCTACGCGCAAGAGATTCGGGCGATTGCGCCCGAGCACTGCGAGTCGCATCCACGGCATGTGGAAGTGCTGCTGCGCATGGTGGGCGAAGGCGGCAAGATCATTCCGCCGAACTTCTTCATGCCGGCCGCCGAGCGTTATGGCCTCATGTCCGCCATCGATCGATGGGTCGTGCGCGCCGTGTTCGCGGTGCTCGCGAAGACCGGAAATCACGAGGGCGTGCAGTACGCGATCAATCTTTCGGGCGCCTCCATTGGCGACGAGCGCTTCCTGCAGTTCTTGAACGATCAGTTCGCGGTCAGCCATATCGCGCCTTCGTCGATCTGCTTCGAAGTGACGGAAACGACGGCCGTGGCCAACCTCGCGACGGCCGCGCGTTTTATCCGCGAACTCAAGAGCCGCGGCTGCAAGTTCTCGCTCGACGACTTCGGCGCGGGCATGTCCTCGTTCGGTTATTTGAAGCATCTTCCGGTCGACTACATCAAGATCGACGGAGGATTCATTAAGGACATGTTGAAGGATGCCGTTAACCGAGACATGGTGGCGGCAATCAACGATATCGGCCATTCGATGGGACGCTTGACCATTGCGGAATACGTCGAGAGCGAAGCGATCTTGCGCGCACTCGCCGCGATGGGCGTCGATTTCGTTCAGGGCTTTCACGTCGGCCGCCCGGCTCTCTGGGCGCAGAACGTCGAGTTCCTTGCGATCAACTAGGAGGAGTTTTGGATCCCACTTTTCAGCGGGTTGGTGACCTCAAGGACATTGCCAGCTATCCGGCATGGCTCGCGGATGTCCTGGCTGAAACACATGCGGCCAAGCAACGGGTCGTCGACCATCCCATTTTCGCGGCGATGCGTGAAGCGCGTCTTGAACCGCGTCAGGCCGAAGCGTTCCTCGTGAACGGCTGGCCGGTCGTCGAGCAGTTTCCGCAATACATGGCGATGAATCTGCAGAAGGTGCGCTATGGACATTCGCGCGGCGAAGATCTGGCGCGTCGCTATCTGACGCGCAACATTCGCGTCGAGCAAAACCATGCGGATTATTGGGTCGATTGGGCCGCGGCTCACGATGTCAGCAAGCGCGCGTTGATGAAGGGCAATGGCCCGTCGCTCGCTTATGCGCTCAGCCACTGGTGCTGGAAAAGCAGTAGCACGGATGCGCTGGCTGCGAGCATCGCCGCGACGAATTTCGCTATCGAAGGCGTCACGGGCGAATGGTCCACGCTGGTTTGCAGCACCGATACCTACGCAATGAGCTTTGCGCCTTCGATGCGTCGCAAGGCGATGCGCTGGCTCACCCTGCACGCCCATTACGACGATGCGCATCCGTGGGAAGCGCTGGAGATCGTGGCGACGTTGCTCGGCAATGCACCGGGCGTCGATGAAGTGCATGCGGTCAAGCGCAGCATCGAGATGAGTTACGAGTATTTCAAGGTGAGCCTCGACTGCTGTTTTTGAGGCTTGCTTTCCTTTGTGGTGCTCCGGTTCCGCAGGCGCTGCCTGAGCGGTTCGGATGCGCTCGGCCGTAATCCGAACCGAATCTGGAACAGCAGAATGAAGATCAAATTGATGGCATGTGCGGCAATGGCGGCGCTTTGCGCGACAGGTGCACACGCACAGGCCGCCGGGGATATTCAGCTCAACGCCGGCTGGATGCATTTCGCGCCGCAGGATTCGAGCGATCCGTTCAACATCTCGGCGCTCGGACAATCGATGACATCGCCGGGCGCGGGCGCTTCCGTCAGTAACTCGGACACGCTCGGACTCACGGCGGCTTACTTCTTCACCGATCACATTGCGGTCGAGGGAGTCGCCGGCGTGGCGCCGAAATTTCATCTCGATGGCAAGGGCACCCTCGGACGCCTGGGCGAACTCGGCACGGCGCGCGAGTGGAGTCCTACCCTCTTGCTGAAGTACTACTTCATGAGCGCGCAGAGCAAATTCCGGCCTTATGTCGGCGCGGGCGCGTCTTATGTGTGGTTCTCGGATGTAAAGCTCAGTTCGGCGATGTCAAATGGCGCGTTTCTTTACTCGCCGCAGTTTGGAACCGCGCTGACTGGACCGACGACTGCGCATATCAGCAGTTCGTTTGCGCCGGTGGTGAATGCGGGCTTTGCCTATAACTTCACGCAGCATTGGTCGGCGGCGTTTTCGGTGTCTTATATGTGGCTGTCGGCACGAGCGACGTTGACGACGAATTCAGCGGTGGGGACGGTGCGGAGTGAATCGAAGATCAAGCTCGATCCAATCGTGACGTTTCTCTCGGTGGGGTATCGGTTTTGATGGGTTGTTGTTAGTCGTGTTTGATGTCGTGTTGGTTGATGGCGTATGCGCGGGTGGCGATTTGGCGACGGGGTGAGTGCGTTGTTGCTGTTCGTGGTTATGGTGGTCGCTTTGGTTAGGGACTTTTGATTCTTCGTTGGTCAGATTGGGTTCGGCGGGTGCTTGGGTATGAGCGGCGGTTTATCAGCGTCGCGCGAGGGCTTTGTATTGCGACGAACTCTTTGAATAAACCCGATGCGTGTGTCGCTGTTGGTGTCCAACTTTCCGAAGGACCGAGGCGCGAGTCGGCGAGAGTTTTGATTGTTTTTGCTGAACCGCAGATGTGTTGGTTCGCCGATCAGCGGTTGCTAATTTGCGTCGGAGCTTATATGAGGCGTCTTGCGCATTCTCAAACTTAAATACGAAAAGCGTATTGTTTGATACGTCGAACTGAAATCATGCGCTAGAATGTTGTTTTCCGTTTAGGTTCTGCTAACTCGGCTAGTTCTGACCGGCCAAGGCCGCGTGATTGCGTGAAACAACTTGCATTCATCGATTTAAAGTATTGATTTAAAACGAATAAATTGAATTTATGATGCAAGGAGATTGTTTCACGCCGGCGATCGTATTCGCTCTTGGAGATGCACGATAACGCAACATTTCTTCATGCGATTCTTGAGCTGCAATGCTGTTCAATCGTCGAGAGCTGAATCGGCCTCGACGCTCTTCGGCAGTCTCCGCTGCGTGGAGTTCATAACGCCTGCGTTTTAATTATCGTTGTATAACGCGACTACGCTTTCAACGGCACTCCGCGATATGAGCCACCATCTGGCATCGCTCGGTCGATCAATTGAACCAGGCCTTAATTAAAGGTCTTTCTTCCTTTGCAGGACCGTGCCTTGGTCGCCAACTAAACAACGTCTGGCTCCGTTTTTTCCCACCATCGATTGGCCATTACAGACTCAGCAAATGTGGCATGCGTCGCGCGCTTCCCCAGCAGCGTTACAACGGTATGCGAAGCTGTGCAAACGTAGCCGGCGACTCGGCGCAAAGCCGCCGACTGCCATCTGTCATCGAATGCTGAATCCGCCAGTCGCTTTCCGCCTTGCTGTTCCACGAAGGTGCAGCGGTATTTCGTCTCTCTGATGCGCTGAAGCATTCATGGCCCCCGCCGCCATGTTGCGGCATACCTGAGGTGCCGTCTAGGCTAGCGCCATGGAAGTAGGCGTGCATGTCAATGCTGGTGTGCATGCAGGTGAGTCCATTCCTAGTGTTTCTTACCTGCCTTATTCGGCGAGGGGCGTGGAGGTTAAAGACACTCAAACCCAGCCAACCAGATGCGCCTGCTCTTTGCCGCCCCTCCCCTCTTCTCGAGCGCTACTCAAATCGGGCGGCGAATTGCGTCGTTGACTTAGATTTACGCAGATAACGTCGATATTGCGGTTATGCACATAGTTGCGATTGCACGTCCGGACTTCTTTCGCTTTTGGCCAGCTGGAGGGGACAGAGAGCGCGCCTGGAGCTTGCGTTCGAACACGGTTCGACGTATTCAGCGCCGGGGAAATTGGTCTCCAACGCAGCGCTTGAGTTAAATGTCCAGTCACTTACACATCGCCGAAGTAAGTCCGAGCATTCCACTCGCTTGAATATCCGTACTCCCCTTTGGAGGAGCAGTCGTCCCACGTGTTGCGACACATACATCATCGACTTTAGATGCGCTCTTCTGTATCACATATCGATCAGACGGGACTCGCAAACGCCATCGCGGACGCCTGCCCCCAAAGGGCCGTAATCGTTTTTTATTGAGTTGGAGCACTGCATCTCGTTTCAGCAGATCACTGGGTCCACGGCAATAACGGCACGGTTTTGATCGATGGTTAAGTTTCTGCGGCCAGGACGACCAACTGCTTTCGGGAGATGGGAGCACTCAGACGGCACTGGGGGGTCCAAAGCACTTATGCAGCATTTGTCAGCGACATATATCCAACCGCACTGCCTCATGTACTCGAAAAAAGCAGCGGCGATCAAGGAACGCGATAAACGCGGATGGGGAATTACCGCCGCGCGAATGAGCAACAATCTGACCATAGAAAGTTTTGCTGCCTTACTGTTTATCGGCCGGCGATAGCCGCGACGCTAGCGCGAGATGAAAGCCAGGCCGACGTATGCCCATCAGCCTCACTGAACGAACCCTGAGCAGCGCCGTGATTTCATATGCCGTGACATGCACTGGATTGCGTGAGTCACCTGTTGTTTCGCGTGCGCGATCCGGTGATTAATAGCCGTCGAAACTCGGGAAGAATGTGCGAGCATCAGGAAAGCCATCGTCAAAGTCGCGCAAGAAGATGACCATGCATGCCTCTTGGACGAAAGAACCCTACAAGCCCATGTTCGCGTGTCCGAATTCGGACGCTGAGTCCCCCGAATAGGTCGGCATCGCGCCATTTTGCTGCGTCCGTTCATGCGTTGCAGATGCCTCAAAGTCAGGCGTATCAACTTCTCTTGCTACTTGTCCGAATTCGGACACCCAGCGTCCGGCGCCTTGAGACCGCTACACTCGATCCTGGCGTCTAGTGCGGGTTTTTCGGCGTACAACTGCACTCCATAACGTTCCGAGCGCTATCGCCTAAAGCTATGCAGACACGCAATGTCAAATGCTGCGAGAATGCGAGCGAGGCGTCATCCGTCCTGCACCGTAAATGTGTCTTCGCAAAGGCGCGTGATCGTGGACTCGCACGTGTGTCTCGATCTGCAAAATTCGTTCGCGGACGAGACTGTCCGAATTCGGACAGCCATAAGAAGCGCGGGCAAGGTGGGAGGCGTGCGTTGTATGTTAACTAAAGCGCTCGCTAGAGTGGCTCATTAGTTATTGCTTCGTACCACCGAAACGGAGCGTTGTACCGGTGGTGCGAAGGTCTCTTTAACTCGAATTTACTTAAGTATTGTTGGATAGCAGAGTGTTTGCGAGTGTCCGCATCGACGCCGGCAGGGTAGCGAAGGGGACCACGGGCAGGCGCCACGCTAATACTCGCAAAGCCGGTAGCATCTGTCGAAATATTCTGTCGCGCGGAAACAGAGAGATCTATCTCGCTTGTACATTCATCGCACAACGTCGAGTAACCTTTCCGCACTCAACGCGAGAAATTGTTAGAACCTCTGGACTCTAACGCGTCGACAATGCGCAAGAAGCACATGAGATGCGAAGCGAAAGTCGCCGCACCCGACCGAGTGTGACCCGCTTGCAAAAAATGTCTTCGTACGCTGAAGTGCGCACGCGTATTCCGAACACTGTCCGAATTCGGACACTTCGATGCGACTTCGGGATGGCTCGCGCAAAAAAACCCGCCAGCGGCGGGTTAAGAGTCTTCAAACATCACTCCGACCGAATCGAAAACATTTTCCCAATATGTTCTCTAAGCTGACTTTCCTGTTCCTCGGTCATCACACCAGACTTGAACTTAAACGTAAGTCCCTTCACGTCTTTGGTAATGCTTCCAGCCTGAACCTTCCCCGCGAAAATCTTTAAAATACTTCTTCCGCCGGCATCCGTAGAAGAACCACGCTGTCCCGCCTGCGCGCTCAAACTAGCCGCGAGCTTTGTTTGAACTAGATCACCCGACACAACCTGCGGCCACAACTCTTCGAGGGCCCGCACTCCAGATTCACCGGTCTTCTTGAGCGCATTAACCGTATCTTGTGCCGATGAAGCACCCAACACCGCCGGATTCAAATCAAGGTCACGCTTCACAAAATCCGGCAGATCGTCATAGGCCAAAAAACGATATAGGTCGCTACGCGAGATACCCATCGCTTGCGCGAGTCGGGTTCGATTAGGAAACTCTGCTTCAGCCCGTCGAATCGAAATTGCAATCTCATAATCGGAAAGATCATCTCGCGTGACATTTTCCATCAGCGCAAGCGCCGCCATGTCTTGATCCGAACACTCGATCACCACCGCCCTGATGTTCTCGCGATTGATCAGCTTATGGGCGCGAAGCCGCCGCTCGCCCGCAACCAACTGAAACCCATCACCCAAACGACGGACGGTAACAGCCTGCAGCAAGCCGACCTCATCAATCGAACGTGCTAGCTCCGAGAGCTTGGCTTCGTTGAACTGCCGTCGAGGCTGCCAGGGATTCGGTACGATCTCACTCACCGGAATCTCAGTCTCGACGCCCTTCCCCTCCAACTCCTGAATCCGAAGTTGGGCCGCGGCCAAGGCACTCGTAATTCCCGGCATGGTTTGCGGACCGCGCGCCGACTTGTCCTTCTTCGTCTCGCCTTTGAAGTCTGCCGGCTTCGGCAAGTCGGCCGTCTTGGCCATGAGTTGTTCTCTGATGTTATTGCTCATGCCGACTCCTTCCAGGATTTGACGAACATGTCATCTAGCCACTTGGCATACTGCATCATCGGCTGACGAACACGCTGAAGCGACTTGGCGATCGAGTGCGTGCTCACTACATCGAGCGCAGTCGAAAAGGACAAAGCTCCTCCACTCATGACAGAACTTGCCGGGATCTCGAACGGATCGAGCCACCGTCCATACGCACTCTGTGCCCACTGACGAACGACCGGAGCTGAAGACGTCTTCCCGTAATCGACCTTGGACAACAAGATCGAAATGAAGTCATAGACCTTGTCTTCCTCATAGGGCAGAAAGTCTTCCGCGACATCCGAGAACAGACGCCAAAATGCGAGCGAACTGATGAAGTCGAGGTTCTCGGGAATCATCGGCATGACAAGCGCATCCGCTGCGAGCAACGCGTTCAGATTCATATACGAGAGCGACGGCGACGTATCGATCAGTATGTAGTCATACTGCGCCTTCAAAGGCTCAAGACCTTCACGGAGAACCGCCCAGAAGCGATATCCCTGGATCGTCTTCTGACGTGCAGGAAGCAAGAACTCCGCGCCATAGAGAAACGTGTGACCTGGAATGATGTCGAGTCCATCCCAATAGGTCGACTGAACGCTCGCGCCCAGACCGCCTTCGACATTCTGGTCATATATGTAGGGGAGCACGGTGTCGTCTCCGGAGATTTCCTTCTCGGCGTAGAGTCCGCAAAGCTCGGACGCCGATGCTTGCGGATCCAAGTCAACCAGCAGTACCTTACGTCCCAACAGCGTCAATGCCTGCGCAAGACATACAGTCGTCGTCGTCTTAGCAGAGCCGCCTTTGAGCTGTGCAGTCGTCAGCACTTTCCCTCGGAAATCGCTTTCGCCATCCGCGAGACGAGTCTGATAGATATCGGACGCCATCTTCACCCACAGACGAACCTCGGGCAGCGTGAACGTACGGCTGCGGCCGTTGCCATTGAGCGTGCCTTGCGGCAAGCCACCTTCGCCCTTGGTCACAAGATACTGAATCTGCTGCCGCGTTAGATTGCACATCTCCGCAAGCTCGCCGATCGTGTAATACGGCGCAAGTTTACGCGGACGAGGCGCTAGGATCTGTTCGCGAAGATTGTCCGAGAAGGGTTCGAGGTTATCGGCGAACTCCGCGACTTCGCGAAGCGTGACCCTGCGGTCTTCCATCGGTAGGGTGCCTACGTTGGCCATTCTGCGCTTCCTCCTTGTTTTGATGTCGAAGCGCAGAATACACGATAACGCGTAAACAAGGTTGTAGCGAAGATCGGAGCCTGTCGCACACAGACACACGCACGGACTAACTCCTTGTTTATTAGCGACTTATTGCGGCCGAAGACGCGTCAAACTTTGTCGCCAATGCCTAATCTTGACCAATGAAGCCTGCACACATCGTCCACTTTAGAACGGCTGCACAAAAACCACCCCGGGGTCGCTTTTTGTGCGACACGACTTAATCAATAATTTCAAGGACTTATATACCAAAATTCGAAGATTCCTATTTTCCTCGAAGTCCGGTTTGTTATGTTCTTTTGTAAACTTTAACCCGCAAACCTACAAACAGAGACCGAAAAACCGTTTCGAATCATAGATCACCCCTGTGGATAGGGACGCTTTTTGTGCTGTGCAGGGCGGTTTTTGTGCGCGATAGGCCGGAAAATGTGAACGACAGGGCGGAAATTGTGGCCTGGGGGTCGGAAATTGGGCAAGCCGTCCGACTGCCGGGGTGCTTTTTGTGCGGGTCGCTTCGCTCGCAACCGGGGTGGTTTTTGTGTTGACACGCCTTTGTTGCCTGATAGAGTGCCGGGGAATCGAACCGAACCAAACGCATGCAAGCTCAGGACCTCACCGCTACGCCGCAGCAACTCGCCTTGGACATCTACGAAGACATGTCCTCGCAAGGCTCGGCTATTTGCGAGTCCACGAGGGACATCGGCTTTCTGCGCAACAACATTTTCACGCGGGTCGGTGGCCTCGGCATCGCCGCACGCCGCGTGCTGGACGCCGCCTACTTCATCGTGGCCACCAAGGCGCCCGATGAACTGATCGACGACAAGGTCTACACCTTCACAGCCGACATCAACTACTTCAAGTGGCTGATGCGCTACGACAGCCGCAACCATAGCCACCTGATCGCGCAAATGCGCTCGGCGGCACGGGCGCGGGTCGAAATCATGACGGCGCCGTCTATCGAAGAACTCACCGAGAAGGATTCGTGGGGCACCATCAGTCTGCTCGGCGACTGCTATATCGAGCGCAACGTCGTTTGCATTCTGCTGGCGGGGCGCGTCATCAAGTACCTGATCAGCCCGTACAAAGCGCATTGGCTGAGCTTGCGCGCATCGACGGCATTTTCATTGTCGCTTGCGCGCGCCATCTACGACCGTCTGATTCCCTGCGAAGGGCACGGCGTGACCGAATGGTTTCCGTTCTCGGAAGTGATCGAGTGGCCCGGCAAGGTCGGCGAATCGCGAAAAGAGGTAAAGGAGTTTAAGAAGCGCTTTCTCGAACCCGCCATCGATCAGCTCAATGAAGTATCTGATTTCGATGTCAGCTGGGAGCCCAATGCGGAACGCGTATCGGGCGACAAGCTGAAGATTCGCTTTCGCTTCACGAAGAAGCAGGGCGCCGATGCAGCCCGAGCCGGCATTCAGGACTCGATGTATCTCGTGCTCCACAACGAATTCGCCTTCGACACCCCCGACTTCGAGCGCCTCGCGAGCCGCCGCGACCTCTGGACAGACGAGCGTCTACAGCAGGCTATCGAATACACGCGTTTCAAGCTGAACGAAGGGAAGGTCACGGTCAGTCCGCGCGGCTATCTGTTCAAGGCGCTCGAGGGCAATTACCGGATCGGCGAGGCGGATCGCAAGATGGCGTCGATCAAGGCGAAGCAACTCGAAGACGACAAGAAGACGCGCCGCGATCACACCGACGCGCAAGCGCAGCTCGAAGCCAGCATCCAGGCTCAGAACGACACGGCCCGCGCGAAGATGGGCGAAGAGACGAAGGCGGGCCGCGAGTTTTTCGAAGCCGCCGATGCGCCGCTGCGGCGCGAACTGTGTCAGTCGTTCGTGAGTCAACTGATTCCGCAGCGTCTCATCGAGAAGCAGGGCGTCTCGCGTGAAACCCTGAGCGCCGACAATATCCTCACCGTCAATCGCGTGGTCGCGGATGCATTCTGCTCGCACGTTTTCAACAAGATGAAGAAGGTCAGAGCGGGCTTGAAGCCAGCGTGACCGATGCCAGCGGGACAACGCTCCCGCGTCTCAACAGGAAGCTGTATGCCCGCGAATCAGGATAGCGTCAGCATGGCGCTCTTTTGCGACTTCGAAAACGTCGCGCTCGGCGTGCGGGACGCGAAGTACGAAAAGTTCGACATCAAGCCCGTGCTCGAACGATTGCTCCTCAAAGGCAGCATCGTCGTGAAGAAGGCTTACTGCGACTGGGATCGCTACAAGGGCTTCAAGTCCGCGATGCACGAGGCAAGTTTCGAGCTGATCGAGATTCCGCACGTGCGGCAGTCGGGCAAGAATTCAGCCGATATCCGGCTCGTCGTCGATGCGCTCGACCTTTGCTACACAAAGTCGCACGTCGATACGTTCGTCATCATCAGCGGCGACTCGGACTTCTCGCCCCTCGTCTCGAAGTTGCGCGAGAACGCGAAGAAGGTGATCGGCGTGGGGGTGAAAAACTCGACCTCCGACTTGCTCGTCGCCAATTGCGACGAATTCATTTTCTACGACGACCTCGTGCGCGAACAGCAGCGCGCACTCGCCAAACGCGAGGCGAACGTCGCAACCAAGCGTCCCGCCGATGCCGACCGGCAGCCGAGGCAAGAGCCCGACGCGCGCAAGTCGCAGGCGGTCGCGATCGCCGTGGAGACGTTCGAGGCGCTGGTGTCTGAGCGAGGCGAGGGCGAAAAAATTTGGTCGTCGGTGCTCAAGAGCGCGATCAAGCGTCGCAAGCCGGGGTTCAGCGAATCGCACTATGGCTTTCGCGCGTTTGGGAATCTGCTCGACGAGGCGCGTTCGCGCGGTCTGCTGGAAGTCGGTCGCGATGACAAGTCCGGCTCTTTTGTCTTTCGTGCGGCCCAGACGGTGAGCGCGGATGCGGGGCAGGGAGAAGCGGTGGTGGCATCGGTGGCGGAGCCTCAGGGCAATCAGCGCCGACGCGATAAGCGTGGCGGCCGTAAGGACAAGCAGCATGCCGTTGCAGAGGCCGTGCAAACTTCGGCCGATGACGACACATTCGAAATCGTGGATGAATTCACGGAGCATACCCGCGAAGACGTGCAATATCCCGCGCAAGAGTCGGCCGACAACGACGCGCTCGCAATTGCCGACGAACCCTCGGGCCACCATTTGCGTGGACGTGGCAGGCGGAATGATCGCCGAGGGTCGCAGCGTCCTGCGCCCGGATTCGCACGCGCTTCGGCTGACGACGACACGTTAGAAGTCGCGGGCCACGCAGTCGTACCCGGCGATCACGATAGTCGCGAAGACGCGTCGGAGCGCGTGCAAGCGTCGCCTGACAACGACGCGTCCACACTGGCCGACGAACCCACGGGCTATCCACGCGGGCGGGGCAAGCGAAATGGCCGAAGAGACGCGCAGCGTCGCGCATCGAGTGATAACGACGCGTCTGAAGTCACCGACGAACCCGCCGCGCCGATCAACCAGGAACCCACCGCTGCATCTCACACCGAGAAGAAGCCCTCAGCGAGCCGACGCGGCGGGCGAAAGACCGCTGCAAAGAAGGCCGCTGCCGAAAGCGCTGCCGCGTCCTCGGATACAGGCGTTTTCGTGCAGCCTGGCGATGCAACCGACATTCCGAAGCCCGTAAAAAAAGCGCGCAAAACGACGTCACGCACGAGCCGGTCGCGCAAAGCCACCACGCCAACCGACGAGCAGTAAGCAACCTCAGTCGAGACGGAGTCGTTTCAGTACACGACTTCGTCGATGACCACTTCAATCGCTCTCGAAGCCCAGTGGATGAGCGCTGACGGCAAGCGCCGCGAGTTCACCGAAAGCAACGCAATCAACACCGCGAGCACGATGAGGGAATGACAAAACGCTTCATCGTTTTGTCGCCCCAATTTCATTCGGGCGGCACTTGCGCAACGAGACGCGCACCGCCAACGAACACGACGAATAGACTGACGTTCGCATTCATCGTCGAGATACACGAAGGGCTCTTTCAAGCGCGAAGTGACGCGCGATGGATTCCGGTCGCGCAATGAAAGCGTGAATCGAAGGCGGCTTCCTCCCTGCCAAATTGATTCGGATGACGAAATAATAAATCATGCGTCCATCCGTACAATGATTTTCCATAGGGCTGCGGCAACAAACCGAGTGCACGTTTCAACGTCATTTTCACGAACTTGTTGTAATCTAGAATTTCGTTCACCGCTTCGTCATCAACAGGAAAAAGACGGCGGCACGACGCACTTCGAAACTATGTCCATGTATGCCGAGTGGAGGAAGCCATGGAGTCAGCCGTTGACGTTTATGCAGGGTTCGAGATTTCCGTGCGCGCCAAGCGCAACGAGCGCGAAGCGTGGGTCGCGGATATCGACGTTCGTCGCGATGGCGCGTCCGTCATCGACGAATGGCCGCAGACCACGCAGCCGGAATGGCGCACCGTCGAAGAAGCGCTACGCGACGGCATAGAGTGGGCGCGTCGCACCATCCGGCATCGCTTTCTCAACGATCCTTCCCACTCCGACGTAGCCGAGCGCGAGCGCGCGCAAACCTGGTTCAACGACGAACTCGAGCATCGGCCCGGAGCGGTCGTGGTGCGCGTCGGTTGAAGCCGCTTCGCCTACGACAACATCATTCCTTGCAATCGAATAGAACAGATGCCCAACGAGATTCCGGAATCGCAAGCTGTCTGTAACCCCATTTCGCGCAGCGCGATCTTTATCGTCGCCACGGTGGCGCACGGACGCGAGCACGGCGACACCGTGCGCTCCTGGTGCGGCGATATCGCCGCGCTGGTCCGCGCAGTCGGCACGCGGGCTCCAACCGCGAATCTCTCTTGCGTGTGCGGCTTCGGCTCCGACATTTGGGACTCGCTGTTCGGCTCGCCACGCCCGGCCGCGCTGCATCCGTTCCGCGAGTTCGGTTCGGGCGAGCGGCGCGCCATTTCCACGCCCGGCGACATTCTGCTGCATATCCGCGCGGACCACATGGACCTGTGCTTCGAGCTTGCTGCGCAAATGCTCGAGGCACTCGGCGATGCCGTTACTGTCGTCGATGAAGTGCACGGCTTCCGTTACTTCGATCTGCGCGATATGGTCGGCTTCGTGGATGGCACCGAAAATCCATCGGGCCGCGCGGCGCAGTACTTCGCGATCATCGGTGAGGAAGATGCGGAATTTGCGGGCGGCAGCTATGTGATCGTGCAAAAGTATCTGCACAAGATGGCCGCTTGGAACGCGCTGACGGTAGAGCAGCAGGAGAAGATCATCGGCCGCAAGAAGCTGTCCGATATCGAACTCGACGCAGCGGTGAAACCCTCGTGCTCGCACAGTTCGCTCACCACGCTCGATGAAAACGGCCAGGAAGTGAAAATCCTGCGTCACAACATGGCCTTCGGACGGCCCGGCGCGGGCGAGTTCGGCACGTATTTCATCGGCTATGCGCGTTCGCCCGCGCCCACCGAGCAGATGATGGAGAACATGTTCGTCGGCAGGCCGCCCGGCAACTACGACCGGCTGCTCGACTTCAGTCAGGCCGTCACGGGCGGCTTGTTCTTCGTACCGTCGGCCGACTTGCTCGAAGCACTCGCCGACCGCGATCCCGCCGCACAACCCGCGCCCGCATCGTCATCGTCGTCTTCATCCGATGCAACGCCGAGCCGTGCGGACGGCTCACTGAACATCGGTTCACTCAAAGGACAGTCCTGACATGAACAACCTGCATCGCGAGCTCGCGCCCATTTCGAGCGCGGCATGGTCGCAAATCGAAGCGGAAGTGGCGCGCACCTTCAAGCGCTCGCTTGCCGGCGCGTGGTGGATGTGAAAGGTCCCGGCGGTGTCGATCTTTCGGGCGTGGGAACGGGACATCAGACGGCGATTGCATCGCCTGCCAAGGGCGTGAGCGCGAAGCGTTACGACGTGAGGACGCTCATCGAACTGACGGTGCCTTTCACGTTGCAGCGCGAATCGATCGACAGCGTCGAGCGCGGTTCGAACGACGGCGACTGGCAGCCCGCGAAGACGGCGGCGAGCGAACTGGCTACCGCCGAAGACAGCGCCGTTTTCGATGGTTTCCGCGCGGCGGACATCACGGGCATCCGCGAAGGATCGTCCAACGACGCGACGACACTCCCTGCCGACGTAAGCGACTATCCGCGTGCCATTAGCGAGTCGCTCGAAAAATTGCGGCTTGCGGGCGTGGACGGTCCGTACACGGTGCTGCTAGGCGCGGATGCCTACACGGCGCTCGCCGAAGCCAGCGATCAGGGCTATCCGGTGATCCAGCATATCAAGCGCATAGTGGATGGCGATCTCATTTGGGCGCCGGCCATCAAAGGCGGCTGCGTGCTTTCCACGCGCGGTGGCGACTACGAACTGCATCTCGGGCAGGACCTCTCCATAGGCTATACCAGCCATACGGACACGACCGTGCAACTTTATCTGCGCGAAACGCTAACCTTCCTGATGCTGACGAGCGAGGCGTCGGTGGCAGTGGTCGCTGCATCGGCTTAAAGCGCGGGCCACGCCTTACCTCTCAGGTAATCGACGCACGGCACGGCGCACGCGAAGATGTCTTCACCTCATCAAACGGGAGACATTCGAATGACCGCATACGCCGTGGGCCAACTGCACGAAGTCGAGATGTGCGCGGATATCGTTCAATACCTGGAAGCGATCGATGCGACGCTCGCGCCCTTCGACGGTCACTTCATCATTCACGGTGAACGCCCGGAAATGCGCGAGGGAGAGTGGAAGGGCGATCTCATCGTGATCGCCTTTCCCGATCTCGCGCAAGTGCGCGCCTGGTACGAATCCGACGCTTATCAACGTATCCTGCCGCTACGCACGAAGCACGCGAGCAGCGCGGTGTTCTTCATCGATGGCGTGGATAGGGATCACAAAGCGACCGACATCCTGACTTAACCCGACAGCGGCCGCTCGGGTTCCAGGGCTGCGCCGCCCAGAATGGACGTTGCATCGGCGCGCGCGTGGTTGAGTTGCACGAGGCTCGCCTGACGCGCGGCGAGCGCATCGCGATGCGCTATTGCCGTGAGAATGGCTTTGTGCCGCGGCAGCGACAGCGCATGCGTGTTCGGATGCCCGGCTCGTCAGCTTGATCGATTCCGACAGCGCGAGCGACAGCATATTGCCGATATACGCGAGCATGTCGTTGTGCGTCGCGGACATGATCGCGCGATGAAAATACAGATCCGGTTCGAGCAGTTCTTCGGCGGTCTGCGCAGCTTCCATGCTCTTATATGCCGCGCCGATACGCTCGATATCCTCGTTCGTTGCAGAGATGGCGGCGAGCGCGGCAGCGGCAGGCTCGATGATCTGCCGCACCGTCATCAGCGAACGAAAGAACTCGCCTTCACGGAGATTGCCGACGGTCCAGACGAGCACATCGGGATCGAGCATGTGCCATTCGTCGCGCGCACGCACCACGCTGCCCACGCGCGGCTTGGAGACGACGAGTCCCTTCGCCACCAGCACGCGAGTTGCCTCACGCAGCACGGGACGGCTCACGCCATAGGTTTCGCAGAGCGCGGGCTCGGCAGGCAGACGTTGTCCCGGCGCGAACACGCCGCTCACGATCTGCATGCCGAGTTCCTGCACGATCCGTCCGTGCATGCTCTTGCGTTTCGCCGGGTTCCGGTAGTCCATATCGATCCGGCCGATGTCCTGAAGTCGCGCCCGTTGCGCCCGTTGCGTCCGCTACGCGGTGGTCGCCCGCATCGCGCGATATTCCCGCCGCACGATTTCCATCAGCTCCGCCACCGACGTATTCGCGCTGCGCTGCTCATACGTCACGCGTCCGCGTTGCATCAGGATGATGCGATCGGCGATATCGAGCGTCTGCGCGTAGTTGTGCATGATCATGATGATCGACAGGCCGCCTTTCTCCTTCAGACGCAAGACGAGATCGATGATGAGCGCAGCCTCGCGTGCGCCCATGGCGGCGAGCGGTTCGTCGAGCAACAGAATCTTCGCGTTCGAATTGACGGCGCGCGCCACCGCGATAGCCTGACGTTGGCCGCCCGAAAGACGCTCCACGGGCAGATCGACGGAAGGCACATGCACGCCGATATCGTCGAGACATTGCGCGGCGCGCTCGCGCATCTGCTTGTGATCGAGCAGACGAAACGGGCCCGGCTTCACGATCTCGCGATTCAGGAACATGTTGTGATAGATGCTCAGCGAATTCGCGAGCGCGAGATCCTGATACACACATTCGATACCGAGCGAACGCGCATGATCGACCGAGCGCAGCAAGGTTTCTTCACCGTGTATCTCGAGCTTGCCATCGGTCTGCTGATGGTAGCCCGTGAGTATCTTGACGAGCGTGGACTTGCCCGCGCCGTTGTCGCCCAGCACGCCAAGAATTTCGCCGGAGCCGAGCGAGAACGACACGCCATCGAGCGCCGTCACCGCGCCGAAGCGCTTGACGAGGTTGTCGCCACGCAGCGCATAGCTCGCCGGGGCGGTTTGCAAAACATCGCTCATACCCGGCCTCCCTTGCGGCGAACGCGGCCGATATGGATGTTGAAGATCATCGCGGCGAGAATGGCGGCGCCCAGAATGATGTTGAACGTGAACGCGTTTATGCCGATGAGCGTAAAGCCATCGTTCAGAATGCCCAGCACGGCCGCGCCGATGAGCCCGCCCACGATGGTGCCCGAGCCGCCGGTCAATGGCGTGCCGCCGATCACGGCCGCCGCGACGGCCAGAAACATGATCTGGTTGCCGCCTGCTTGCGGGTCGATGGACGTAATGCGGTAGCCCTCGAGAATGCCCGTGAAGCCCGCGAGCACTGCGGCGAGAACGAAGTTTCCGAGCCGCAAGCGGTTCACCTGAATTCCGGCCTCGCTCGCGCCAATGGCGTTCGCGCCGGCCGCCTGCGTATGCAGTCCCCATCGCGTATGACGTAACAGCACGTGCATGACGAAGCCTATCGCCACCGTCCAGATGATCTCGCTATAGCCCCATCCGCCCATCACGGCAGCGAAGCCCGGTTCGCCCGGCGTGGCCACCGGCGTGCCGCGTGAAAGCGTCAAGGTGATTCCGTTGATGAGAAACAGCGTGCCGAGCGTGGTGACGAATGAAGGCAGGCGCAGCCATACCGTCACCGCGCCATTCACGAAGCCGATGATCGCCGCCGCGACGAGTCCCGCGATCACCGCGAGCCACATGGGCGCGCCCGCGTCGTTGGCGAACACCATCATGAACGGCGCGAAGGCGAACACCATGCCCGCCGACAGATCGATGTCGCCGCCGATCATCAGCATCACTTCGCCGAACGCGATGATCGCCACCGGCGCGATGAACTGCGAGAGGTTGACGAGACTCGCGTTGCTCAAAAGGAAGTCGTGATTGATGACCTGAAAGTACGCGCACAACAGCACGGCCACGAGCAGGATGCGCAACTCCGCCGCCCAGTTCGACAACAAGGCCCCGCGCGGCCGTGGAACGCGCGCGGGAGCTTGTGTCTTCTGCGGTTCGTTGACCGCGTTCATCATGATTTGATCGCGCCGTTCATCGGCACGATCTGCGGCTTGGTCGACTTGCCTTCATAGCGCGTCGACGTGTTGAGATACGGCTCGACCGTGCCCTTGGTGACGAACTTCAGGCCCGTGTTGATGTTGGCAGGCCCGACGAGTCCACCGGAAGCCAGGAACGTGAACGCTTCCACGACCGTATAAAAGCCCTGCACATAAGGCTGCTGGTCGATGGTGAAATCGAGGAAGCCTTCGTGAATCAACTGGACGGTCTGGGGCAACAGATCGAAGCCGCCGCCATGCACGCCCTTCGACGGCAGGTTGGACTCCTTCATCACTTGCGCCACGCCTTGCGTGCTGCCTGCATCGACCGCGAACATGCCTTTCAGATCCTGATGGCCGAGATAGAACGCCTTGATCTTCGAAAGCTCTTCGTTGACCGTGGCGCCCGTGGCGACCGTCTGAACGTCGATTTTCTTGCCGGACTTCTTGATCGCGTCGCTCGCGCCATCGAGGCGCGGCTGGATGTTCAACTGTCCCGGCGTCGCGATGAAAAGCGCCACCAGGCCGCTGTCGACGAGACTCGCAATACGCTCGCCCATCTGATAGCCAGAGAGATACAAGTCCTGCCCGATGTACGCGAGGCGCGGGCTCGTCTTGCCGCGCGGCGCATCGGCGTTATAGGCGAACACGGCGATGCCCGCATCGAGCGCGGCCTGGATGGGCTTGTCGAAGGCGGTCGGATCGACGATAGGAACGGCGATGGCATCCGCCTTGGCCGCGATGGCGGAATTCACCGCGCGCACCATTTCGCCCGCATCCGAAGTGGCGGAGCCCGTCCACTGATAATCCATGCCGAGCAGCGAACAGGCGTCCTGAATGCCGTATTGCGTTGGCACGAAGAAAGGATTCGTGGTCACGTGATTGACGAACACGATCTTCCATTTCTTGTGCTGCGGAAATGCGGTTTCCGCGGCCTGCGCCGACGAGATCAATCCGCCCGCGCCGCCGGCCGCGCCGAGAAGCGACAGCGCTGCTCCCAGACCCGCACCCTGCATGAGGCCGCGACGGCCGTTGTTGATCGTGCTCTTGTTGTCTTCCGCGTCTTTTGAATCATGCGCCATGTCTTCCTCCTAGCCCTTTCTCGTTGGTCGATGGGTCGACTGATCGTCGATCATGTTCAGATAGTGAGTGGTGCGGGTTTGCGTCAAATGATGGGATGCTCGTGCAGCTCCGACGTTGTTCTATTTCTTCGATTCATCGCGCTCTCAGGTTCGGCGTGGTGAAGCTCGAAGCACTCGGTTTGCTTCGCTGCAGCATTGCCTCTCGCCGAATTAGCCAAACTATATGCAGCGTTCACGCACGTTTCGATTAGCGTTTTCCCGGTAAGATGAAGCGCAATAGTCATGCTATTTCAGCATCTCTCAAAGAGTGGGTAAAAGACATGGATGAGCCAAAACGTAAGCTTCGATCGGCCGCCTGGTTCGGCACCGCGGACAAGAACGGCTTCATGTATCGAAGCTGGATGAAGAACCAGGGCATTCCGGATCACGAGTTCGAAGGCAAGCCGATCATCGGCATATGTAATACGTGGTCCGAACTAACGCCGTGCAATGCGCACTTCCGGAAGCTCGCCGAGCACGTGAAGCGCGGCGTATTCGAGGCGGGCGGTTTTCCCGTCGAGTTTCCGGTGTTTTCGAATGGCGAATCGAACCTGCGTCCCACGGCCATGTTCACACGCAATCT
The DNA here is from genome assembly GCF_031450875.1 of Caballeronia sp. LZ001. Lineage (NCBI taxonomy): Bacteria > Pseudomonadati > Pseudomonadota > Betaproteobacteria > Burkholderiales > Burkholderiaceae > Caballeronia > Caballeronia sp. LZ001. The sequence continues at coordinate 195,763 of NZ_JARTVX010000005.1, forward strand.
CGCGAGCATGGATGTCGAGGAAGCCATTCGCGGCAATCCGGTCGATGCGGTCGTGCTGCTCGTCGGTTGCGACAAGACCACGCCCGCGCTTCTGATGGGCGCGGCGAGTTGCGACGTGCCGGCCATCGTCGTGTCGGGCGGGCCGATGTTGAACGGCAAGCATCACGGGCGCGACATCGGCTCGGGCACGGTCGTGTGGCAACTGAGCGAGCAAGTGAAGGCGGGCAAGATATCGATTCACGAATTCATGTCGGCGGAAGCGGGCATGTCGCGTTCGGCGGGCACCTGCAACACCATGGGCACCGCATCGACCATGGCGTGCATGGCCGAAGCGCTCGGCGTGACCTTGCCGCACAACGCCGCGATTCCTGCCGTCGATGCACGCCGCTATGTGCTCGCGCATTTGTCCGGCATGCGTATCGTCACCATGGCGCTCGAAGACTTGCGACTGTCGAAGCTCCTCACGCGTGAAGCATTCGAGAACGCCATCCGCGCGAACGCGGCCATTGGCGGTTCGACCAATGCGGCCATTCACTTGAAGGCGATTGCGGGACGCATTGGCGTCGATCTACAACTCGACGACTGGACGCGCGTCGGACGCGGCACGCCCACGCTCGTCGACCTTCAGCCATCGGGCCGCTTTCTGATGGAGGAGTTTTATTACGCGGGCGGCTTGCCTGCGGTGCTGCGGCGCCTTGGCGAAGCGAATTTGCTGCCGCATCCAAACGCGCTCACCGCGAATGGCCACACGATCTGGGAGAACTGCAAGGAAGCGCCGCTCTATAACGACGAAGTCATCCGGCCGCTCGACAAACCGCTCGTGGTAGACGGCGGCCTGTGCGTGCTGCGCGGCAATCTCGCGCCGAATGGCGCGGTGCTGAAGCCGTCGGCGGCGACGGCGTCGTTACTCAAGCATCGCGGGCGCGCGGTCGTGTTCGAAAACTTCGACGACTACAAGCAGAGAATTGCCGATCCCGAACTCGAGGTCACGAAAGACTCCGTGCTCGTGATGAAGAACTGTGGACCGAAGGGTTATCCGGGCATGGCTGAAGTCGGCAACATGGGTTTGCCGCCCAAGATTCTCGCGCAAGGCGTGACCGACATGGTGCGCGTATCCGATGCTCGCATGAGCGGCACCGCTTATGGCACCGTCGTGCTGCACGTTGCGCCGGAAGCGCGCGCGGGCGGTCCGCTGGCTATCGTGCGCAACGGGGACTGGATCGAGCTCGATGCCATGCAGGGCGTGCTGCGTATCGATATCGACGAAGCGGAGATCAACACTCGGCTCGCAGCATGGAAGGCGGCGAAGACCGAGACGCCCGCGGACCAGAGCGGTTATCGCAAGCTCTATGTCGATCATGTGCTGCAAGCCGACGAAGGCTGTGACTTCGACTTTCTCGTGGGCTGCCGGGGCGCGGAGGTGCCGCGTCACTCGCACTAGACACGAAGCGCACCGAACTATTTTGATTTCTCGTTGACAACGCGAATTTCGGCGCACTAGTATCGACTCCATTCCTTACGGCCCGACAACGATGTCCGCCTGAGGACCCGGCGTAGAAGCCCCCTGACGAACCGTGCGTTCGTCAGGGGGCTTTTTTTTGTCTGTTTTCCTGGAGAACCTCAATGTTGCCAAAGCCGTCTGGCTGGATGCGTCTGGCCCTGCTTGCAGGACTTAGTCTCTCGTCGCTTGCTGCCAGCGCGGCGGACCCCGTGAAAATCGGCTTGCTCGAAGATGCTTCGGGCAACTTCGCGCTTGCGACCATCCCGAAGATCCACGCGACGCAACTCGCCGTCGATGAAATCAACGCAAAGGGCGGCATTCTCGGGCGCCCCATCACGTTGATCGAGTATGACACGCAGTCCGACAATACGAAGTTCCAGGAGCTTGCCCGGCGGCTCGTTCAGACCGACAAACCCGACGTGATTTTCGGCGCGTTCTCCAGCGCGTCGCGCGAGGCCATTCGTCCGATCATGGACCGCGCCAAGCAACTTTATTTCTACGATAACCAGTACGAAGGCGGCGTCTGCGACAGCACCACATTCGTCACGGGCGCCGTGCCCGAACAGCAGTTCTCGACCTTGCTGCCGTGGATGATGCAGAAGTTCGGCAAGAAGGTGTACACCATCGCGGCCGACTATAACTTCGGCCAGATCTCGGCGGAATGGGTGCGCAATATCGTCAAGGAAAATGGCGGCACGATGGTCGGCGAGGAATTCATTCCGCTTTCTGTTTCGCAGTTCGGCCAGACCATTCAGAACATTCAGAAGGCCAAGCCCGACTTCGTCGTGACCTTGCTGGTGGGCGCCAATCAGGCTTCTTATTACGAGCAGCAAGCGTCCGCGCATCTGAACTTGCCGATGGCGAGTTCGGTCAACGTGGGCCAGGCCTATGAGCACAAGCGCTTCAAACCGCCCGCGCTCAAGGACATGTACGTGACGGCGAATTATGTCGAGGAAGTCGATACCCCCGCGAGCAACGACTTCAAGAAGCGCTTCCACGCCAAGTTCCCGAACGAGCCGTATATCAACCAGGAAGCGGCCAACGCTTACGACGCCATCTATCTGTACAAGGCGGCGGCTGAAAAGGCCAAGACCACTGATCAGGCGGCGGTGCAAAAGGCGCTGGAAAGCGGCATCTGCACGGAAGGCGCGCAGGGCAAGGTGTGTATCGATCCGAAGAGCCACCACGTGAGCCACACGATCTACCTCGTGCATGTGAAGGACGATCACTCGGTCGATATTCCGAAAGTATGGGACGACGTGCAGCCTTACTGGCTCGGCAAAGTCGGCTGCGATCTGCCGAACAAGCCGGACCATCGTCAGTACACGCCGACGAATCTGCCGAAGAAGTCGTAAGTTGAGGAAACGGCGCGCCGCTCGTCACGAGCGAAACGCGCCAGCAACCTGGGTGACGCATTCATGGCCACGGTGTCCGTACTTTATTCGCTCGTTTATCAATTCGGCGACAGCTTCGCTTATCTCGTGCTCGCAGCGCTCGGTCTTGCCGTGATCTTCGGCATGATGGGCGTGATCAACCTTGCGCATGGCGAATTCATCATGTGCGGCGCGTATGTGACGATCATCGCGGCGAAGCGCGGCGTGCCCTTACCGCTCGCGATGCTGCTCGGCGCGATCGCCGCTGCGATAGCGGGCGTCGTCATAGAACGTCTGGTGATACGTCATCTCTACGACCGTCTCTTCGATTCGGTGGTCGCGACGTGGGCCGTCAGCCTTATCGTGCAACAGACCATGCTGCTGGTCGCCGGGCCGTCGATAGAAGGCATCGGCACGCCATTCGGATCGTTCTATGTCGGCGAATACTCGTTCTCGGTGTATCGCGCCGTCCTGCCGGTGATCGCGCTCGTGATTCTGTTCGCGTTGTACCTCCTGTTCTTCAAGACCAACTATGGCGTCTGCGCACGGGCCACCATACAGAACGCGAACATCGCGCAATGTCTCGGCTTGCGCACGGACCGGCTCTACACGCTGACCTTCGCGCTCGGCGCGGGGCTCGCGGGGCTGACTGGCGCGCTCTATGCACCGACCATGACCGCCGTGCCCACGATGGGCAGCAACTTCATCGTGCAAGCGTTCGTCTCGGTGGTGGTCGGCGGCGCCAACGTCATTGCGGGCACCACGCCTGCCGCTGCCGTGCTCGCGGTGATACAGACGGCGCTCACTGCATCGTATGGTCAGTTGTTCGGGCAGATCGGCTTGCTGGTGACGGTGATCGTCGTCATTCGGCTGATGCCGCAAGGCCTCGGCAATCTGTTCACCCGCTTGCGTTAGGAGCCTCGTGTGAACAAATCAATCGCATTGAAGTGTCTGCCGTGGCTCGTCGCATTTTGCTTGCCGATGGTGATCGACGCCACCGCAAGCGGTAATCTCGCCTACTGTCTCGTGTGGGCTTTCAGCGCGGTCGGACTTGCGGCGATGTGGGGCCACGGCGGCATTCTCTCGTTCGGACAGACCGCGTTCTTCGGGCTTTCGGGCTATACGTATGGCGTTTTTACGCTCAACTTCGGCGACTACTGGTATCAGTCGTGGCTCGGCGTGATCGTCGGCTTGCTGGTGAGCGTCGTGGTGGCCGCGTTGATCGGCTACATGATCTTCTACGGGCGCATCAAGGGTGTGTTCATCGGCATCGTGACCTTGTCGGTCACGCTCGTGCTCGAAACGTTCATGGCGCAGACGGCGGGGCCGCAATGGACCATCGGACAGGCGCCGCTCAACGGCTACAACGGCATGGGCGGCATGCCGCAGCTCACCATTCCGTGGCCCGGCGGCACGCTCACGCTGGAGAACGCGAGCTTCTATTACCTCGTGCTGGTATTGCTGCTGATCGTGTATGCGATCGCTAAACGCCTGCTCGACGGCACCTTCGGACTCACGCTCGTCGCGATCCGCGAGAACCCGCAGCGCGCGGAAATGCTGGGCGTGGATATCCGCCGGCATCAGTGGATGATCTTCGTATTCGGCTCCACGCTCGGCGGCCTGTCCGGTGCGCTCTATACGATCTGGGGGTCCTATATCACGCCATCGACGATGGGACTCACCGCAGCCGCGATGCCCGTCATCTGGGTGGCAACCGCGGGCAGGCAGAGCATCGGCGGCGCGATCATCGGCACTGCATTCCTCGTGTGGCTCTCGCAGAACCTCGCGGTGTACGGCAGCCAGTACGCGCTCATTCTGATGGGTGCGATCCTGCTGATCGTCGTGCTCGCGGCGCCCGAGGGCTTGCTGCCATCGTCGGCGAAGTTGCTGCGACGACTCTTCGAACGCGACCGGACGCATTCGCATGGCGCAATCAATGCCCACAAGGAGAGCAAATCTTGACGGCCTTACTCGAAACGCGCGCGCTCAAGAAGCACTTCGGCGGCGCGCATGTGATCAACGGTATCGACTTTCAGATCGACGCGGGCGAGATACGTTGCGTGATCGGTCCCAATGGCGCGGGCAAGAGCACGTTCTTCAAGCTCATTACCGGTGAACATAAACCATCGGACGGCAGCGTGTATTTTCTCGGCCGCGACATGAACCATGTGTTGCCGCATGAGCGCATACGCATGGGCATGAGCATCAAGTTTCAGATACCCGGCGTGTTCCCGGACCTCACCGTGCGCCAGCATCTGCAACTGTCGCTGCATCGCGCGAAAGATGACAGGCCCGAGAGCATCGACGAACTCTTGCAGCGCTTCTTGCTCGCGCAGGAAGAGCATGTACCGGCGCGCAATCTTTCGCACGGCAAGAAGCAATGGCTTGAAATAGCGATGGCCGTATCGCTGCGCCCGAAGCTACTCTTTCTCGATGAACCCGTGGCCGGCATGTCGGTGGAAGAGACGCACGCGACGGGCGAACTCATCAAGCAACTACGCGACGATGGTCTCACGATGATGGTCGTCGAACACGACATGACCTTCGTGAAGCAGATCGCAACGCGCGTGAGCGTGCTGCACGGCGGACGCCTTCTCGCCGATGGTCCGCTCGATGAAATCCTCGCGCGCGACGATGTTGCCGAGGTTTATCTGGGGAAGAAGCAATGAGCGCCTTCTTCGAGGTATCGGGCGTGGAAGGCGGCTATGGCGGCGGACGCGTGTTGAATAGCGTGTCCTTCGGCATAGAACGCGGCGAAGTGCTCGCAATGATCGGCCGCAACGGCGTGGGCAAGACCACGTTGATGCGCGCGTTGATCGGACTCGTGCCGTTGAGCGCGGGAAGCATTGCGCTCGATGGCGTCGAGCTCGGGCATGCGAAGCCTTACGTGCGAGCGCAGCAAGGCATCGGTTATGTGCCGCAAGGGCGCGAGATATTCGGCATGTTGACCGTGGCCGAGAATCTGCAGGTCGGTGCACAGGCCAATCGCGCGCAGGCTGCCGAGATGAAGGCGAAAGTCGTCGAGTACTTTCCGATTCTCAAGGCGCGTTACCGGCAAAAGGCGGGCACCATGAGCGGCGGCGAACAACAGCAACTGGCGATTGCGCGCGCGTTGATCAGCGCGCCCAAGGTGTTGTTGCTCGATGAGCCGTCCGAGGGCATTCAACCGTCGATCGTCACGCTCATCGGCGACACCATTCAACGGATTGCGCGGGAGGCGCGTATCGGCGTATTGCTGGTCGAGCAGGACATGGGCATGGTAGAGCGCATTGCGTCGCGCTGCTGCGTGATGGACAAGGGCCGCATAGTCGATACCCTGAGCCCGGCGCAACTCGGAGACGAACAACTGATTCGCCAGTATCTGGCACTGTGAAGGAGCATCGGACATGAAATGGCTTGAAGATTCGATCATGATGAAACGTGGCGTCGGCGCGAGCCGCGAGCCGGTTGAGCACCATCTCACGGAAGAGTTGCAGCAGACGTTCCACTACACCATCGGTCCTTATTCGCAACCGGTGCTGCATGTGAAACCGGGCGACCGTATCGTGGTTGAAACGCGCGATGCCTTCGAAGGCAAGATCAAGGAAGAGACCGACAAGCCATCCGAACTGCTGACTGTGCCGTTTCTCAATCCGCAGAACGGACCCGTCATGATAGAAGGCGCGGAGAAGGGCGACGTGGTGGCCGTGTACATCGAAAAGATGTCGCCGCGCGGTGACGACCCGCACGGCTTCTGCTGCATGATCCCCAACTTCGGCGGCCTCACGGGCACGGACTACACGGCGCTTCTCAACGAGCCGCTGCCCGAGATCGTGCGCAAGATCAAGATCGACGAAGAGAACGTCTATTGGAGCAAGCGCAATACGTTGCCGTACAAGCCGCATATCGGCACCTTGAGTCTTTCGCCGGAGATCGACTCCATCAACTCGCTCACGCCGGATTCGCACGGCGGCAACATGGATGTGCCCGACATGGGGCCAGGCAGCATCACCTACTTGCCGGTGCGCTCGCCAGGCGGACGGCTTTTTATCGGCGATGCACACGCCTGCCAGGGCGATGGCGAAGTGTGCGGCACGGCGGTGGAGTATCAAAGCACGACGACGGTGCGCGTCGATCTCATTAAGGGCTGGAAGATCGATTGGCCGCGACTCGAAAACGAAGACGCGCTGATGAGTATCGGTAGTGCGCGTCCGTTGGAAGACGCCACACGCATTGCGTACCGTGAGCTCGTGTTGTGGATGGCCGCCGAATATGGTTTCGACAAGTGGGATGCATATATGATGCTGAGTCAGGTAGGCAAGGTTCGGCTCGGCAACTTCGTCGATCCGAAATACACGGTGGGCGCCATGGTCGCGAAGCGCTACCTGAAATAACACTCAAATAAAGGCGTGCGACGCTCGAGTTCACGCGTTGCGCGTCCGTACATTTCCGGTGAGCGTGTCACGCTATGGCTTTGTCCGATCCCATCAAAGTGGGCCTGCTTTCTTCCACGAGCGGCGCGACTGCACTGCTCGAACGTTCGCAATGGCGCGGGGCCGCGCTTGCAATGGCCGAGATCAACGCGTGCGGTGGCATTGGCGGGCGCGAACTCGTGGCGGTTCATTACGATCCCGCGTCCGACCCGGCGGCATTCAGAGAGCGGGCGGAACGGCTCATCATGAAAGACGGCGTGAACGTGATCTTCGGCGGTTATACGTCCACGAGCCGCAAGGCCATGTTGCCGGTGGTCGAGAAGCACAATCGTCTGCTCATTTATTCGCAGCAGTATGAAGGCTTCGAGTATTCGGACAACATCATTTATAGCGGGGCATCGCCGAATCAAAATGGCGTGCAGTTGGCCGACTTCATGACGGAGACGTTCGGTGCGCGTGTGTATATGGTCGGCTCGCGCTATGTCTATCCGTATGAGTGCAACCGCACGATGCAGGAGTTGCTGTTGCAGCATCCGGAAGGCGCGATTCTCGGTGAACGTTATCTTCCGCTCGATGTATCGCGCGAGCCGTTCGCCGAAGTCATCGCGGACATCAAACGCAAATCGCCCGACTGGATTTTTTGCACGCTGATCGGCGCCACGGTGCCGTATCTCTACGAAGCCTATGCGCGCGCCGGCCTCGATCCCGCGGTGATGCCCATTGCCAGCCTCAACACGTCCGAGACCGAGATTCATGCAATGGAACGAGGAATCGCACAAGGACACTACACGGCCGCGCCTTATTTTCAAAGCATCGATACGCCGGAGAATCACGCCGCCGTGCGTCATCATCAGACGCGCTTTGGCGCCGATACACCCACCGACATGAACTGGGAGGCTGCGTACTATCAAATGCACATGTTCGCCGAAGCCTGCGCGCGCGCGGGCTCGGACGAGATCGGCACGATCATGCCGCATCTGCTCGGCGCGGAGTATGCGGCACCGCAGGGACGCGTGCGTATCGACCCGGTGAATCATCATATGGCGTTGTATCCGCGTATTGGCCGCGCGAATGAAGACGGTCACTTCAGCGTGTTGCGCGAGTCGAAGATCGCGGTCGCGCCCGATCCTTATATGACGCATCAGACGCTTGGCGATTGGGTGACCAAGCTGAGCTTGCGGGACTACTGACGTGAGCACGCGAGGCGACAGAGGACAGCGCAGTTTGACTGGCTCCATTCTGGAGCGCAGTCCGCGCGTGATCGTCGTGCATCCGGACGATGACGACGGCCTCACGTTGACGAGCCATTTGCGACGCATTGGCTTCGAGGTCGAACGCGTATGGCCGCCCACGGATGTGCTGCCCGATCACGTGGATCTCGTGTTTCGCGCGTTGCGACCCGACGAACGCGCGCCGCAGGACGAATGGCTCGGTCCCGACGCGCCGCCGCTCATCTGCGTCATCGGCTACGAGAACCCGACGTTTATCGATCAGGCCATCAAGATGGGATCGGACGGCATCATCACCACGCCCATACGCGCGTCAGGCTTGTTGTCGGCCATCGTCATGGCGCTCTATCACGCACGACGCGCGCGTCAACATACGCAGCGTATTGCGAAGCTCGAACAGAAGCTGCTCGACAGTCGGCATTTAAGCGAGGCGAAGAGCATCCTCATGCTCATGCATCAGATCAGCGAGAGTCAGGCTTACGACATGCTCAGGGCGCAGGCGATGGAAAAGCGCGTGACTATCGACGATATCTGTCACTCGGTCATTCAAGCGGGCGAAGTGCTGCAGCTCAAACGCTGCGCCGCGCCCGGAGAGGAAAGTTAGGCACAGGAGCCACGGACATGGACTTGCAACTCAAGGGATTGAAAGCGATCGTCACGGGCGGGACCAAGGGCATTGGCCTGGCCATTGCACAGACGCTGGCGAAGGAGGGCGCGGATGTCGCCATCTGTGCGCGCGATGCGGCAAGCGTGGCAAGCACGGCGGATGCGCTCGCGGAACTGAGCGGCGCGCGTTCGCTGGGCGCAGCCGTCGATGTCGCCGACGGCGCGGCGCTCGAGACCTGGGTGCAAAGCGTTGGAGAGGACTGGGGCGGTATCGATATCATCGTCGCCAATGTGAGCGCGCTCGCCATCGGCAACGACATCGAATCGTGGCGCAAGGAGTTCGAGACCGACTTGCTCGGGACGGTTCATCTCGTCGATTCCGCCATGCCCTACCTCGAAAAGAGCGCGGCTGCGTCTATCGTGGCCATTTCCAGCGTGTCGGGACGCGAGATCGATTTCGCGGCGGGACCGTATGGTGTTTTCAAGGCGGCGCTCGTTCACTACATGCAGGGGCTTGCGAATCAGCTTGCCGCGAAGGGCATTCGCGCGAACACGGTGTCGCCCGGCAATGTGTACTTCGAAGGCGGCGTGTGGGACTGGATCGAGCATAACGATCCCGAGCTCTTCGCCAAGGCGCTCGCGTTGAACCCGACAGGACGTATGGCAAAGCCGCAGGAGATCGCGAACGCCGTTGCATTCATCGCGAGTCCGGCGGCGAGTTTCGTGAGCGGCGCCAACTTCGTCGTCGATGGCGCGCTCACTCGCGGCGTGCAGCTTTGAGCGGCACAGCGGCCCTTACATTGGGTTCGCGGCGACGAAGTTCTTGAACGCCGTGTACTTCGGCTTGATGGTCCTGCCGTCGTTCTGCATCAGGCCGTAGGGACCTTCGCCGCCCACCGGGTCGTCATACAGCTCGTAAGTCTGGATGGACTGGATGTTGTATTGCCTCGCGAGCAGCACGAACTCCGCCATCATCAGGTTGCCGACCAGATAGTTCGCGGTTTGCGTGTCCGTGCCATAGCTCGGGCGCACACCGAATTCGTTGATCCAGATGGGCTTATTGAACTGCGCGAGCGCCGCGAGCACGTTGTGGCATCCGGTGCCGCCGCAAGCGTTCACGATGTCGCCCTGATCCGAATACCAGTGCCATGCGGTAATGTCCCAGCTCACGATGGGGTGATTCGTGGTGCCGTCGGGTTGCGTGCCGTTGGCGAGCATCTGATCGAAGCCGTAGTGCATCCACGCGCCGCCGCCCATGACGATCTTGCCCGCCGTATCGACGGACTTCACGCCCGCGATCATGCCGCGGATCACGCCGCGTGCAATCTGAAACTTCGCGTTGTCGTAGTGCTGCGGATAGATGCCGTCCACGTTCCCGGTGAGGCATAGCGCTTCGAGCTCGTTGCTGACTTCATAGTACGGATAGCGATATGCGGTCGCCGTCTGCTGACCGAGCGTGAAGGCCGCGTTATAGGCATCGGCTTCGCTGCTGTAGTTCAGGTCCATCAGCATGACGGGGTAAACGGTCACGCCGCCTGCGGCCATCGTCGTTGCGATGCCGGCGAGCTTGGTCGCACCATACGCGCTGAACACTTCGTTGCGATACATCTTCACGCCTAGATCCTGCAACTGCGAGAGTTGCAGCGCGGGGCTCGATATGTCGTAGGCGCCGCCTTCGTTGTTGTGGCCGTTCGCGCCATAGAAGATCGAGTGCACGGTCACGGGTGTGACGGGCGTGACGATCGTGCCGGAAGCGGGGGAGCCTGATGACGCCGGAGGGTTGTTTGCAGCGGGCGGGACAATGGGCGTTACGGGCGTTATAGGCGTTATAGGCGTTATAGGCGTTACGGGCGCTGCGGGCGCCGTGGGCGCGATGACGGTCGTGTCGTTGCTGCTGGTCGAGTTGCTGCCGCTGACCGTATGCGCGGACGACGTCGTGTCGCTCGTGGATGCCGTCGTCGTCGTGGTGGTCGCGGCCGAAGCCGATGCAGCGCCGCTTTGGGTCGTGGTCGTGGTTGTAGTCGTCGCTGCGGAGCCGGACGAGTTAGTGCCTGCCGCCGAGGTGCTCGACGCTTCCTTTGCATCGCCTCCGCCACCGCCGCCGCCACATGCCGCGAGAACGAGGCTCGCGGCGAGCGCTGCTGCAAGCTTGATCGCGCTTGGCGCGGTAAAACGGGTTGCAGAGAAAAGAGGCGCGGTCGTCATAACGATACAGAATCCCTTAAAGAAGGCGTGATCATCCGCACGGACCAGACGCAACGGAAGTTAGTCATCCGTATAAACGCAAATCGAGGACGAGCGAAGCCGTCCGACACGAAGATCGGTGCTGGACCACTAAAGCGGTATCACGTCAGCCTGCGTCTTCAACGACGCGCGGCCCTGGGCGGCGAGCGTCGGACAATCGTTTGCCTCGAAGCTCGCGTTTGAGAAAAGCTTTAAAAGTCGCTTGAACCGATGTTGCAAGAACGACCGATCGTCCTATAAGCATTGCTGCAACAAGTACGTTATCGGCGCGGCAGTGGCGAACTTTAGGCATTCAGGGAACGATGACAACGAAGTCCATCACGCCGGTTTCAAAGTCCAAAAAAACCAAACCCCGCTGGGCCATCGGCCGAACGGGGTTTCGTCGTTGCACTTGCTCATTGCTCACTTCCTGACCATTGCGCTCAGGCCTGCATTACGGCTACAGCGGGAAAACGTGCTGCGCTTTGTTGCGATAAAGATGACGCGTTGGTTTCAGACAACTTCTGTTTGCAACTGCTTCAAGCGAACCTTGGCTTAGCTGCGCTTCGGTCAAGGTAGGTAGGTGAGGCCGTGTGTTCAGCACTCGCTGGGTCCGCTTTCGTGCGGTGCGTTGATCAGCACCACGGAACAAAGTTTAATGCGCGTGCTCACTTTTCAATCGGTGAAGGTGATGCCTTTTCGACTTTCTGTTCGGCGCATATGCGGCACTCAAGTCCAGCGAGATACGGCCGTCTGATCGACGCCGCGCAACTAACCGCCGAATCCTGGCGCCCCGGCCTTCGCTGGCGCCATCCTAGGGACAACCCGCATTGTTCTGACGGCCATTTGATTGATACCTTCCAAATCATACGTATGATCTAGAGACATAAAAATGCCGACTTTGCATAGTCAAGTGCTCAACGAGATGGGCGAACAGATTTGCTCCGGCAAATTCGCGCCCGGCGACATCCTGCCTGCCGAGACCGAACTCGCGGAGCAGATGCAGGTGAGCCGCATCACTATCCGCGAGACGATGAAGTCGTTGTCGGCGAAGGGCATGCTTCAGGTGCGCCGCCGCCACGGCACCATCGTGCTGCCGCGCGCGCAGTGGCAGCTTTTCGATCCCGACGTCATCACGTGGCGCGCACGCGCAGGCGCAATCGACGACGCGCTCATTCAGGACCTGATGGAGTTGCGGCTCATCATTGAACCGAATGCCGCGAAGCTCGCCGCGAAACGGGCGACCGCGCAGGACCGCAAGGACATTCGACGCGCATTCAAGGCAATGGAGCGGGCTGTCGCGGGCCAGGGCGAATACGTTCCCGCCGACCTTGCTTTTCACGGCGCGATTCTCACCGCTTGCCATAACCAGTTCATCCAGCAGATGCAGAACGCGCTGTCGGCCATCCTGCGCACGAGTTTCGAACTGAGCTCGGAGATCGCGGGCGGTCCCGCGCGTTCGTTGCCGATGCACGAAGCGCTCTGCGTCGCAATCGAACAGGGCGATACCGCCGCCGCCGAGCGCGCGGTGCTTACGCTCATCGAGCGGGCGGAGAAGGACTTCGACGATCGCGCCGCGATGACGCGCACGCTCAACGACAAGCCGCTTTGAACCTGCAACGCGAAACGATTCAACCGAGGACTTACGCATGACACAGTTGTTCGACTTGAGCGGCCGCACCGCGCTCGTAACGGGATCGGCGCGCGGCATCGGCTTTGCGCTGGCGGAAGGCCTGGCGCAAGCGGGCGCGGGCATCATCGTGAACGGCACGCAGGCCGATACCGTCGATGAAGCCGTGCGCCGTCTGCGCGAACGGGGCGCCACGGCGCAAGGCCGTGCATTCGATGTCACCGACGAAACCGCGGTCGCCGCCGCCTTCGAGGCGTGGGACGCCGAAGGCGTCGAGGTCGATATCCTCGTGAATAACGCGGGCATCCAGTTTCGCAAGCCGCTCGTCGAACTCGCGCTCGCGGACTGGCAACGCGTGATCGACACCAATCTCACGAGCGCGTTCATCGTCGCGAAGGAAGCGGCGCGGCGCATGATCGCGCGCGGCAAGGGTGGCAAGGTCATCAACATCGGGTCGCTGACGAGCGAAGGCGCGCGCGCCACCGTCGCGCCTTATACGGCGGCCAAGGGCGGGGTGAAGATGCTCACGCGCGCCATGAGCGCCGAATGGGCCGCGTTCGATATTCAGGCGAACGCCATCGGCCCTGGCTACATCCTCACCGACATGAATCAGGCGCTCGTCGATAACGTGCAGTTCGACGCATGGGTCAAGGCGAGCAATCCGTCGCAACGCTGGGGCAAGCCCGAGGAACTCGTCGGCACGGCGGTATATCTCGCGTCGCCTGCATCGAGCTATGTGAACGGCCAGATCATTTATGTCGATGGCGGTTGGCTCGCCGTGCTTTGAAGTATCACCATGAATCTTGGAGACAACATGGATAGCGTCAAAACGGTGGCACCGCAAAGATGGTGGTATCTCATGCCCATCATCTTCATCACATACAGTCTTGCGTATTTGGATCGTGCGAATTACGGCTTCGCGGCTGCGGCGGGCATCGACCGCGATCTCGGCATCACGCATGCGACGTCGTCGCTCATCGGCTCGCTGTTCTTTCTTGGATACTGCTTGTTTCAAGTGCCCGGCGCGATCTACGCGCAAAAGAACAGCGTCAAGAAACTCATCTTCATCAGCCTCGTGCTCTGGGGCGTGTGCGCCGCGTTGACGGGCATGGTGAGCAATATCCCGATGCTGATGGTGCTGCGCTTCGTGCTCGGCATCGTCGAGGCGGCGGTGATGCCTTCCATGCTCATGTACATCAGCCGCTGGTTCACGCGCACCGAACGCTCGCGCGCAAACACGTTCCTCATTCTCGGCAACCCCGTGACGGTGCTGTGGATGTCGGTGGTTTCGGGCTATCTCGTGAAGAGCTTCGGCTGGCGCGAGATGTTCATCATCGAAGGCGTGCCGGCTATTGCATGGGCCGTGGTGTGGTGGTTCACGGTGAAGGACCGTCCCTCCGAAGTCACCTGGATGAGCGACGCCGAGAAAGCCGAACTGCAAGCGCGTCTCGTCTCGGAACAGGCGCACATCGCACCCGTGCGCGATTACAAGTCGGCGTTTCGGTCGTCCATCGTGCTCAAGTGCTGCGCCATCCATGCGCTGTGGAGTATCGGCGTGTACGGCTTCATCATGTGGCTGCCGTCCATTCTGAAGGCGGCTTCGACCATCGACATCGTGTCGGTCGGCTGGCTCGCGGCGGTGCCTTATCTCGCGGCCATCATCCTGATGCTGCTGGCATCGTGGCTCTCCGACAAGACGCGTAATCGCAAGCTCTTCGTGTGGCCGCTGCTGCTTATCGGAACGATCGCGTTCGTCGGCTCCTATCTCGTCGGCAGCTCCAACTTCTGGCTCTCGTTCGGCTTGCTCGTGATCGCGGGCGGCACCATGTACGCGCCCTACGGACCGTTCTTCGCGCTCGTGCCGGAACTCATTCCGAGCAACGTGCTTGGCGGGGCGATCGGACTCATCAATGCATGCGGCGCACTCGGCGCGTTCTGCGGTTCGTGGGTCGTCGGCTATCTGAATGGCGCGACGGGCAGTCCGTCCGCATCGTATGTGTTCATGGCTGCGGCGCTCTTCGCTTCGGTCGTGCTGATGATGCTCGTGCCCGCCACCACCGGTGAACGTTCCACGCCCAAGGGAGGCGCGGGCAAGTCCACGCCTTCCGTTCTTGCGAAGTAACGTCATGGCCATCCTCATCACCGATGTCAAAGTCATACTGACCGCGCCGGAAGGCATCAATCTGCTCGTCGTGAAGGTCGAGACGAATCAGGACGGTCTCCATGGGCTCGGCTGCGCGACCTTCGCCTACCGGCATCTCGCGGTCAAATGTCTGATCGAAGAATACTTGCGGCCGCTGCTCATCGGGCGCGATGCGCAAGCTATCGAAGAGCAATGGCAGCTCATGCATCAAAACGCTTACTGGCGTAACGGGCCGATAGAGAACAACGCGATCTCCGGCATCGACATGGCCTTGTGGGACATCAAGGGCAAGCTCGCGAACATGCCGCTCTATCAGCTTTTCGGTGGCAAGGTGCGCGAAGGCGTGCCGATCTATCGTCATGCGGATGGTCGCGATCTCAACGAACTCTGCGAGAACATTCAGCGATATCGCGAGCAGGGCATCACGCATATTCGCTGTCAAAGCGGTGGTTATGGCGGTGGTGGTTTTGGCAAGGCACCGCAGAGCGCACCGCGCGGCGCGCCCGATGGCATCTATCTCGACAGCCGCAAATATATTCGCGATACGCTGAAGCTTTTCGATGGAATTCGCAGCAAGATCGGTTTCGATGTCGCGCTGTGCCACGACGTGCACGAGCGCCTGAAGCCAGTGGAAGCAATTCGCTTCGCACGCGAGCTGGAACCGTATGAACTTTTCTTTCTCGAAGATGCGATCGCGCTGGAAGAAGGCGAATGGATGCGCCAACTACGCGCGAAGACCACGACGCCGCTCGCGCAAGGCGAGTTGTTCAACAACCCTTATGAATGGCGTTTTCTGATCACTGAACGGTTGATCGATTTCGTGCGCGTGCATCTGAGTCAGATAGGCGGCATCACGGCGGGACGCAAGCTGCAGATTTTCGCGGAGCAGTTCGGCGTGCGCACGGCATGGCACGGTCCAGGCGATATGTCGCCGCTCGCGCATGCGGCGAATATTCATATCGATCTGGCGTCGCGTAATTTTGGCGTGCAGGAATGGTCGGGCACGGAGCCGCCCAACTTCGTGATCCAGAATCTGAAAGGGCCGCGTGCCGCCTTGCTCGATGTGTTCCCCGGCCTGCCGGAGTTTCGCGACGGCTACGTTCATGCGAACGACAAGCCAGGCTTGGGCGTCGATATCGACGAGAAGGAAGCCGCGAAATATCCCTGCGAGGCCGACGTTACCGTATGGACGCAAACGCGCCTCATGGACGGCGGCCTGCAAACGCCTTGAAGCTAACTCAAGGCGCGGCGTTGCTGCATCGGTTGATACGCTTCGCCGGCCTTGAAGCGGTCGAGGCGCTCGCTTGCCGTCGTCAGGGCGGCGAGCGTGGCGCGCTGCAACTGATGATCGTACAAGGAGACGATTGCCGCGATCTGCTCGAATGCTTCCGGCGCAAGGGTCCACGTGCCGGATTCGCGGCCGCCATCGAATACTTCGGCCATGATGCGGTCCGCGGCCATCAGCGCGTCGTGGGAGAAGTCGCCGTGACCCGCTTCGGACAGGAAGCGCGCGAGCAGCATCGCTTCGGTGATCTGCTGGGCGGGTGCGATGTCGGTGGCGCCGGCACGCAGCGCTTGCAATGACAGATGGACTTGCAACGCGAGTTCGTTGGCTACCGCGCGAGGAATCGGCAGCAGTTGCGCTTTGGACAGCCGCGCGCGCGAAGCCTGCGGCGAACGCTGAAAAGGAAGGGTGCGTGACATGCGTATAAGCGAAAGAAGCGCCGTCGTGGTTGACTTCTCTCGTTAACGTTCGTCCCACGCGTTTTCTGAAGGGTTGTTTTGGCGTGTGCGTGCAAATTCTTCGAGGATCGCAATGGCGCGCTCGCACTGCGCCGCGTCCAGCGAGTGGATGGACGGTTTTACCGTATCGGCGCCGATTTGCTGCGCGAGCCACTTCAGGCCCTTTGCGCGGGCTTCGAAAATATTGCACGCGTCGCGGCGCACTTTTGCCTGGGCGAGCGGTTCGAGGGCAGCGTGTAGTTTTGTCTTCAGATCGCGTAAAGCGGTATCGGCCAGACGCCCGAGCGGAACCTGGCGCGTGCTGCGCGGGAAAACACCGATCCACGCCTGACAAGGCGCACAGACCCAGAGCGGGCCGTGATCGTCGCGATACGGGTAGATTTCATCGTCCGAGCGAACAAGCGTCGCGGGCGCGCCGCAATAGTCGCAATTGGGATGAGGCAGAGGTTTGACCGGGCGGCCGACTCGCATTGTTGAATAAGTCGAGGGACGGAAGCGGCCAATATAGCAAACGCAAACTGCGAAATGAAACGATGCCGGCAAGTGAGCGCGAAGCTCTCGTGCCGGCATCAAACCTCGACTTGCAGGGAGCGGCTCAAGGCTCACTCCTGGAGGCATTTAGCGACTTAGCGCTGGTCCTTCTTCACTTCTTCCTTGACGTCGCCGTATTGCTTGCGAGCTTCGCCGGCGCCTTGCTGGACCTGACCCTTCACTTGCTGGGCGGTGTCGCCAGTCATCTTGCCGACCGCCTCATTCGCCTTGCCCTTCACCTTTTCGGCGGTACCCTTAACTTGATCCTTGTTCATGGTGAACCTCCTTGAATGGTTGCGTGGGACGGTTTGCCTCCACGAATATCCTTATCGCAAAACACGGGCCTGCCCTGCGAACGATCGGTCGTTTTTCGTTCGTGCCAAACTACATTGCAAATTCAACTGAAAGAGGAGACTTCCGGCGTATGGCAAGAACCAACGAGTACCAACAAGCTATCGGCGATGCCGTGACCGACTGGAAAACGCGCGAGCGCCCCGCGCGAATCGTCATCGAAGGCACGCACTGCAAGATCGTGCCGCTCGATGTCGACGCACATGCGCAGGATCTTTTCCACGCGTACAGCGAGCCGAGCGACTGGACCTATCTGTTCACCGGTCCGTTCAAGGAGTTTGCGGCGTTCCGCACGTATTTGACACAAGCGGCGGCATCGGCCGATCCGATGCACTACGCCGTCATCGATAAATCCAGCGGCAAGGCAGTCGGGACGTTCGCGCTGATGCGCATCGAGCCGGTTCATGGCGTGATCGAAGTGGGCAGCGTGACGTTTTCGCCGCTGCTCAAGCAAACGCGCATCTCGACCGAAGCGCAGTATCTGCTGATGCGCTACGTGTTCGAAGCCCTGCAATACCGGCGCTACGAATGGAAATGCGACAGCCTGAACGCGCCATCGCGCAAGACGGCGCTGCGATTAGGCTTCGAGTTCGAAGGCATCTTCAGGCAAGCTATCGTGTACAAGGGGCGTAACCGCGATACCGCGTGGTATTCGATCATCGATAAAGACTGGCCCACGGTGCGCGCCGCATACGAACGCTGGCTCGCCGACGACAACTTCGACGCCGACGGCAAGCAACGCGCATCGCTTGCGGGCTTGAGAGTCAACGCATCTGAATGACAGGCGCGAGAAAATTGCGCACGTAAGGCAGCCAGATCGGAATGGCCGCGCGGGACGCGAACATTCCGTGACCGTTTTCACCGTAGGGCGGCTCCATCACGAACTGACCTTTGCCGCCTGCTTGCTGGAATGCGTTGAACCAGCTTCGCGTGTAGTCCGGGCCGAAGTACTGATCGTTCTCGACATAGTGCCAAAGCACCGGCACGCGCACGGTGCCCGCGAAGTGCGTGATCGCTCTCAGCATGTTGTCCGGGGCGCACGGCACGGTTGGATGCCTTGCCGGATCGCCGCCGCGTCCGCCCGAGAAGTTGAGCACCGCTATCACGCCGGGCGGATCGAAGCTCGCCGCCGCCAGCGAAGAAAACCCGCCCGCAGATTGCCCCGCCAGCACGATCCGGTTGCCGTCCACTTGCGGCTGGGTCTTCGCATACGCGATGGTCGCGAGAATGTCCTGTGCGGCTGCATTGCCGGATGCTTCGTAGTCGGCAGTGGCGCACTTGCCGGTGCTCTCGGCATACGTGCCGCCCGTCGCGCCATAGCCTCGGCGAATCGGCACGATCACGGCGAAACCCATTTCCACGAAAGTACGAATCTGCGGAATCAGCCGATAACGCCCGGTCTTCACGCGATTGAGCGGATCGGGCGGACTGCCGTGACTCAGCACGATGAGCGGAAACGGCCCCGCGCCATCCGGCTGATAGAGCGTCGCGACCAGCTCACGGCGCGAGTCGCCGAACAAGCCTTTCTCGATCATCGGAACCTGCACGACGGTTTCATGCAAATCGGCGGCGAGGCTTTCGGGTTCGTCCGCGCGCGCGACAGAGACGGCGGCAAGCGCGGCAAACACAAGGGCTGAAAGGCGCATGAGCGGAGTTCGAGCGTCTGGGTGATGCGCAATGTATCAGATCGTCTCCTTAGTTAATCACCCATCGGTGCATTCGTTTATCACCGCGCCGCCACTTTTCTAAGCCAGGAAAATTGGTTTGGCCTCGGCATGCGGGCTCTTATTCTTTTTGTTCTGCGACGACGCGTCTCTCCAGTGCTCGTTCCATTCAACCGGCGCGGCCACGCGCTGCATCTCAGAGCGTCCATGGCAACGGTTCAATTGCATAGCGTCATCAAGCGCTACGACGGCGCACCGGTCGTCGATGCGGTCTCGCTTTCCGTGCGCGACGGCGAATTCCTCACCTTGCTCGGCCCGAGCGGATGCGGCAAGACGACGTGTCTCCGCATGGTCGCGGGCTTCGTCACGCCGGATGCGGGCTCGGTCCATATCGGCGGCGAGGATGTGACGCAGGTTCCGGCTCATCGGCGCAATACGGGCATGGTGTTTCAACAGTACGCGCTGTTTCCGCATCTGACGGTCGCGCAGAATCTCGCCTTCGGTCTACGCGTGCGCAAGCTGCCGGGCAAGGAGATCAAACGGCGCGCCACCGAAGCGCTCGACCGCGTGCGCCTTTCAGGTTATGCGGATCGTTACCCGGACCAGCTATCGGGCGGGCAGAAGCAGCGTGTCGCGCTGGCACGAGCGCTCGTCATCAATCCGCGCGTGCTGTTGCTCGACGAACCGCTCGGCGCGCTCGATCAGAAACTGCGCGAGGAATTGCAGGCGGAGATCAAGCGCATTCAGCGCGAAGTGGGCATCACGACCATCTTCGTCACGCACGATCAGAGCGAGGCGCTGAGTCTTTCGGATCGCATCGTCGTGATGCGGCAGGGCGGTATCAGTCAGATCGGCTCGCCGCAGGAACTGTACGACCGGCCGGTGGATCGATACGTCGCGAGTTTCATCGGCAAGATCAATCTCGTCACGGTGACGGCGGGAGCGCTCGGCACCGACGGCCGCTTGCGCGTGCAAAGCCGCCAGACGGCCGAACCATTCGATGTCGATCTCGCCGGCGACGCAGCGCCCGCGCCCGGCGAACCGCTGTTGCTCGCGTTGCGGCCGGAGCGCATTCAAATCGGCACGGGTTTGCCGAACCGCGTGCAGGGCCGCGTGGAACTCGCCACGTATGCAGGCGACGGCTGGTATCTCGAAGTCCGCACGCAGGCAAGCGAGCCGCTCATCGTGCGCACGTCGGGCCGCGCGGCACCCGCCGCTGGCGATACCGTCACGCTCGGCTGGGACCACGGCGATGCCGTCCTCTTGCGCGACGAGGCCGCCACATGAGTAACGATGCCTTGCTGACAGGTGGCGATCTCGCCGCGACGCCTGCGCCGCTTTCGGCGGCGAAGCGCAGGGGCGCCGCCTACGGCGCGCTCGCCTTGCCGGGACTGGCGTTTCTTGGCGTGTTCTTCGTCGCGCCTATTGGCTATCTGCTGATCTTGTCGCTGCACGGCGGCGGCTCGATGGGCCGTGTCGACGACACATGGACGCTTTCCAACTACGCGCGCTTTCTCTCCGATGCGTACTACCTCCAGATCCTGCTCGACACGCTCGTCTTCGGCGCATTGACGGCGATCATCTGCGCGGTGTTTGGCTTTCCGTTCAGCTATTACCTTGCGCGCACGCGTTCGCGCTGGCGCACGCCGCTTTTGTTCGTGACGGTGTTGCCGTTGCTCATCAGCGCCGTGATCCGCAATCTCGGCTGGATTCCGGTGCTTACCGAACACGGCATGCTCAATACGCTCTTGCTGGGTTCCGGTGTGGTGAAGGAACCCGTGCAGTGGATCTTCAACTACACCGGCGCGCTCATCGGCATGGTGCACGTGGAGTTTCCCTTCATGGTGCTGATGCTGACGAGCGCCATCCGCAAGATCGATCCCGCGCTCGAGGAAGCCGCCATCAATCTCGGCGCGACGCCTTTTCTGGCGTTCGTGCGCGTGGTCTTGCCGCTGTGCCGGCCGGGACTGGCGGCGGGCGCGTCGATGGTCTTCATGGCCGCGATCAGCGCGCTCGTCACGCCGGGCATTCTCGGCGGGCATCGGGTGATGTTCATGGCGCTCTACATCGATCAGCAGATGCACGGCGTGCTGAACTACACGGTCGGCTCGACCGCGGCCATCCTGACGATGATCGCCGCGCTCGCATCGATGCTGCTTGCCGTGCGCATGAGCGGAGCGCGGACATGAGTACCCAAGCGAGTACGTCGGCCGTCGTGTGGCATCGCGATGCCGCATCGAGCGCGTTGAAATGGCTGCTGCGTATCGCGACCTTCGCGGTGCCCGTGTTTTTGCTGCTGCCGTTTATCGGCATCGTCAGTGCTTCGTTTTCGAAGAGCGGCGCGCTCGCGTTTCCGCCGAGCGACTGGACGCTCCACTGGTATCGCTCGATCTCGCCGGACTATTACGCCGCGCTTCGCTACAGCGTCGCGCTGGGCACGGCGACGACCGCGCTCGCCACGCTCGTCGGTGTGCCGCTTTCGTTGTCGATCGTGCGCGGACGTTATGCGGGGCGCGGCATCGTGAATGCGCTATGCGTTGCGCCGCTGGGCGTGCCGACTATCGTCATTGCGGTGGCGGGCTTCAAGTTCTTCATGCTCGCCGCCGACTGGCACGACATCGGACTCAACGGAACGAGCGCGGCCATCGTGCTGATGCAGGCCGTGTTCACCTTGCCGCTCGTCGTGCGCTCGGTGGTCGCGAGCTTCGCGCACTACGACAACGCGCTCGACGAAGCCGCGCAGAACCTTGGCGCCACGCCTTGGCAAGTGTTTTGGCGCGTGACCGTGCCACTCGTTTTGCCCGGCGTGATCGCGGGAATGCTGTTCGCCTTCGTGCTTTCGTTCGACGACGTGGTGGTCGCATGGTTCATGGGCGACCCGAGCCGTCCGACCTTGCCCGTCAAGCTCTTCAACGCGATGGAAGTGGAGTTCGATAACGCGGTCACCGCGATGTCGACGCTGATCGTTGCGTTCTGGGCCGCGCTCGCGTTGCTGCTCAATCGTTTCTTCCGTCTCGAACGTCTCTTTTCGCGGCGTTGAGCTTTCTCCTTCTTTCCTCACGAGGCCATTCTTGAAAGTTATCGCCAGGCTCGCGCTCGGGCTCTTCGCACTGACCGCATCCCTCGTTGCCGGGCTCGCGCATGCGCAGAGCGCAGACCCCAAAGACATCGTGCTGCGCGTGTCGTCGTGGGGCGGCAAATCCACGCAGACGCAGATCAAATACGCGGGCGACATCTTCACCAATAAAACGGGCGTAAAGGTGCAATTCATCGATGGCGCGTCGATCGATCACGTCGCCAAGCTCGTCGCCGCGAACGGGCGCAACGTGCCCTATGACGTCGTGCTGCTCGACGGCGACGTGCGCGCGCAAGCCATCAAGGCAGGCGTGCTGCAAAAGCTCGATCCGGCGAAAGTGCCGAACGTGAATTTCGCGCTAGATCTCGCGAAGAACGCGCAGGGCTATGCGCCTGACTTCGATTTCGTCTCGGCGATCTTCGTCTACAACGCGGACAAGTTTCAGCAAGCAGGCATTCCCGCGCCGTCATCGTGGAAGGACTTGTGGAACCCGAAGCTCGCGGGTCACGTTGCGTTGCCCGATCTCGCCAATGGCGCGGGCCGCGCGCTGCTGATCGAAACGTCGCGTCTGAATGGCGGCGATGAAGGCAATCTCGACAAGGCCGTTGCGGAGATTGCGAAGGTCAATGCGCGCACGTTCTGGCAGACCTCGCAACAGGCGGAGCAACTCATCAAGTCCGGCGATATCTGGCTTACCGTCATCGCCGATGGCCGTGCCTACGCGCTTCAGGATGCCTACAAGCCCGCGCGCGCGGTGCGTCCGAAGGAAGGCTCCATTGCGTTCGCATCGACGGCGGATATCGTCAAGGGCACGCCGCATCCCGAACTCGCGGCGCAGTTCCTGAACGAGATCTACGGCGCGCTTTATCAGCTCGGCAACGCAACGGACTTCTACTACGGCCCGACCAACCGCCTGCTTGCGCCCGTGATCGAAGCCGACCCGCAACTCGCGGCCAAGCTCATCTACAAGCCGGAGCAAGCCCAGGCGCTCTATCACCCGGACTGGAACAAGTTCTGGGGCGCGTTCGATCGCGCGCAGGACTCGTGGAACCGGACCATCGTCTCCAGAAAATGACCCAGCACATCCACTTCAACGCGTTCCACATGAACGCACCCGCGCACTCGTGGGCGGGCTTCTGGCGGCATCCTCGCGACCGCTCGCTCGAACACAACACGCTCGGCTACTGGGTCGAACTCGCGCAGACGGCCGAGCGCGGTCTCTTCGACGGCGTGTTTCTCGCCGATGTCTTCGGCATCTACGATGTCTACGGCGGCGGCACCGACGCCACGCTCTTCGCGGCTGCGCAAGCGCCTTCGCACGATCCGTTGCTGACCGTGCCCGCCATGGCTTATGCGACGAAGCACATCGGCTTCGGCGTGACGGCGAACCTTACCTACGAGCATCCGTATCAGTTCGCGCGGCGCTTTTCCACGCTCGATCATCTGACGAGCGGCCGTGCGGGCTGGAACGTCGTGACGGGTTATCTGGAAAGCGCGGCGCGTGGCATGGGTCTCGCGAAAGCGCGCGAGCACGACGAGCGATACGCGGCCGGCGAGGACTTCCTCGAAGCCGTCTACAAGCTGTGGGAAGGAAGCTGGGCCGAAGGCGCGGCGGTGCGCGACAAGCGTGCGGGACATCCTTATACCGACCCGTCGCGCGTGCGGCGCGTGAAGCATGAAGGCCCGTATTACCGTGTCGATGGCTTCAATCTCACCGAGCCTTCGCCGCAGCGCACGCCGGTGTTGTATCAGGCCGGTGCGTCGGGACGCGGCAAGGCGTTCGCGGGCAAGCATGCGGAATGCGTGTTTCTCGAAGGACAGACGCCTGCCATCGTCGCGGCGGCGGCGCGCGACATCCGCCAGCATGCAGTCGATGCAGGCCGCGCTGCCGACGATGTGCTGCTCTATCTCGGCGCGACCGTCGTGGTTGCGCGCACGTCGAAGGAAGCGCGCGAATTGCAGGCCGAGTATGCCAAATACGTCGATACGTTGGGACAACTTGCGCTGGTGTCGGGCTGGACCGGCATCGACTTCGCGGAACTGGATCTGGACGAACCGATTCGCTATGTGAAGAGCAACGCGCTGCAGTCGACCGTCGAGAATCTCACGAAGCGTGCAGGCCGGCCCATCACGCCGCGCGACATGAGCCGCTTCGATCAGATCGGCGGACGCGGGCCGTTCATCGTCGGCGATCCGCGCGAGGTGGCGGATCAGTTGATTGCATGGATTGATGAAACCGGCGTCGATGGCTTCAATCTGCGGCGTCTCGTGATGCCCGAAAGCCTGCATGCGTTCGTGGATCTCGTCGTGCCGGAACTGCAGAATCGCGGGCGTTATCGCACCGAGTATGCCGAGGGCACGCTGCGCGAGAAGCTCTTTGCCGGGCGCGGACCTCATCTGCGAGCGACGCATCCGGGCGCGCAATATCGCGACCTTTTGAGACAGCCGACATGAACCAGATCGATCGAACCATTTTCTCCGATGCCATCGCGCGCCTGCATCGTGGACTTGCCGAAGCCACGCCGGTGCTCAAGCAACGCAGTGCGCAAACCGACGAAGCCGCGACGTTTCCCTACGACAACATCCGCACCTTGCACGATGCGGGTCTGCTCGCAGCCGGTCTGTCGCTGGAACGCGGCGGAGCGGGCTTCGGACGCGGCACAAGCTTCACGCATTTCTTCGATGCGGTGACATCGATCGCGCGCGCCTGCAGCAACACCGCGCAGCTCTATACGGTGCAGACAGGCGCGCTTTTCACGCTGGAATTGCTGGCCGATTCCGCACTTGTGGATGAACTCGCCGCCGCCGTGCGCGACGATGGCGCGACCTTCTGCTTCACCGCCGCCGAACCTGACGAGCGCTTCACGTACGACAACAAGCGCACGAACCTCAAGTCGTATGCCGAGCGTCTCGACGACGGCCGCTGGCGCGTCAAGGCGGAAAAAGCCTTCGCGACAGGCTCGGTCGGCTGCACTTATGCGCTCTTCCAGTGCGCGACCGTGACCGATGACGAAGGCCGTCCGCCCGAGTCCGTTCTCGTGCTGCTGCCGCGCAGTCACGAAGCGGTGAACGTGCTCGATACGTGGGACGGCATCGGTCAGCGGGCGACATCGAGCGGTCGGCTCGTCGTGAACGAAAGCGTGATCGATGGCCGCTGGGTTGCGGGCAATCCGGCCAGCGTGCCTGCTGCGGCTATCTTCGCGCCGCTCTATCAACTCGGCTTTGCGGCGATTCTCGCGGGCATCGGCGAAGCGGCGCTCGACGATACCCTGCACTTCGTGAATCACGTGCAGAAGCCGACCAACGGTTACGCACGCGCCGCCGAGGAGCCCGCAATTCAGGCGCATGTCGCCGATATCCGCATCGCGCTGAGTGCGAGCCGCGCGCTGATCAACGAAGCAGCCCGTTCGATGGACGCCTTCACGCGCGGCGAAGCGGATATTGCCGAGGTGCTGGTCGCCGTTTATCAGGCGAAGGTGCATGCGAGCGGCAGTTCCATTGAAGCGGGTTCGCGGCTCTTTCAGATCGGCGGCGCGCGTTCGGCTACGAGGCGCGTCGCGGCGGACAGGCATTGGCGCAACGCGCGCACGCTGACGCTGCACGATTCGGTCGACAAGCAAAAAGGCGTGGTTGCGCGACACGTGCTCGGCGTCGAGCGTCCGAACGTTTCCACGCGCTAAACAAGGACACGTATCGTGCTGCTTGCATTCTTTCTGTCGCATTCGGCTTCGCCGCACACGGTCGGGCAATGGCGTCTGCCGCGCTCGTTCCAGGGCTTGCGCTACGACCGTCCGGCGTATTGGGAGCACGTTGCGCGCACGGCGGAGCGCGGCGGCATCGACACCATCTTCTTGTCGGATTCGTATTCGATCTACGAGACGTATCGCGGCGACAGTGACGACACCTTGCGCTGGGCCGTGCAATGTCCGCGACATGACCCGCTGCCGCTCATTCCGATCATGGCGCGTGTGACGCAGTCGATTGGCATCATCACGACGCTGAGTACCGCGTTTCTGCCGCCGTACTGGGTCGCGCGGCAGTTCGCAACGCTCGATCATCTGACCGAAGGGCGCGTGGGCTGGAATCTCGTGACCACGGCGGGCGAACCGGAGGCACGTCAGTTCGGGCAGAAGCTCGATGAACACGACACGCGGTATCGGCGCGCGGAGGAGTATCTCAAGCTGTGCCAGACGCTATGGGATAGCTGGGAGCCGGATGCGATCGTCGCGGACCGCGCTTCGGGCGTGTTCGCCGATCCATCGAAAGTCGCGAAGATCGACTTTCACGGCGACTTCTTCGCGAGCCAGGGGCGCTTCACGGTGCCGCGCTCGCCGCAGGGCAGGCCGTTGATTGCGCAGGCGGGTTCATCGAGCGCGGGCGCGGCATTCGCGGGACGGCATGCGGAACTCGTGTTCGGCTTGCGGCATTCGGCGCGCGGCATGCGCGAGTTCGTCGACAAGGTGCAGGGCGAAGCCTCGAAAGCCGGACGTAGCGCGGGCGATGTGCGCATTCTGTGGGGTATTGTGCCTATCGTCGGGCAGACTCGCGAAGAAGCCTTGCAGAAGCAGAAGGCCATTCGCGACAACGTGACGGTCGAAGCGGGCCTCACCATGTTGTCCGCGTTTCTCAACACCGACCTCTCGCGCTTCGACGCCAACGCGCCGTTTCCCGATATCGGCGAAACGAGCGGCATTCGCGGGCATCTTTCCACCATCACCGAAGACTTCGCGCCGCATACGCCGCTCGGCGAGATCGCGCGTCATTTCGCTGCGGGACAGGGACCGCATGTCGTGGGTACGGCGTCGGAAGTCGCGGATCAGTTGCAGACCTTGCTCGATGAAGGCGGCGGCGATGGCTTTATCTGCATCACGCACGCGTTGCCTGCCTGCATGGACGAGTTCGTCGATCTCGTGGTCCCCGAATTGCGGCGACGCGGCTTGCGGCCCGCGTCGTATGAACATGCGACGTTGCGCGAACGCGTGAAGGCGGGTTGACTTGCACGGCACGCGAGCATGATTCAGAAGTAGGAGAGATTGGGCAGCGGCGTGCCATGCGCCGCCTGCCTGCCGATTGCAAGCGCCTTGAAGATGAGCGGATTGTGCGCCGTCACCGTACGCAACGCGCGCCAATGCCGGTCGAGCCGCTGGCTCACGCGCGTGCTCGAAGCGCCACCGAGTTCGAACAGTTCTCCCGCTGCGCGCAAGGCGAGTTCGTCGATCACCACTTTCGACTTCGCCGTGCTGTTGGCGGCGCGCTCGAACGCATGCGAGGAGACATCGCCCGATGCGGCGCTGTCGAAGCCGCGTTCGAGCCATTGCGCCGCTTCAAGCACACTCACACGCGCCAGATGCGCCACGCTTTCGATGCGGCCGAGCACTGCTTGCAGAAGCGGGTCGTTGGCGGGTACTTCATCGACGCCGTGATAGAAATTGCGTTCGCGCGACTTCAGCAAGTGCGCGGCATCGGAAACAACGCGCTGCAAAATGCCCGCCACCACCGCCGAGAGATACAACTGCGCGAAGGTCGCGACATACGGCAGCGCGGTGACGCGGCTGTTATCGACGATCTCGTCGGGCAACACCTTCACGTTCGTGTAGTTGGTCGAGCCGCTTGCCGTGAACTGCTGACCGAAGCCGTCCCAATCGTCCGCTATATCCACGCCTTCGCGCGTGGCGGGCACGACGACCTTGATCTGCTTGCCGGCCTCATCGACTGCAAAGACGTAGATGTGGTCCGCATACAGGTTGCCCGTGCTGTAGAACTTCTTGCCGTTCAGACGCAGGCCGTCAGGGCCGGACGTGACCGCTGTGTCGTAATCGAAGTTGCCTACGTTGCGCTTGCCGAGTTCCGTCGCCGATGCGCCATAAGTCTCGCCACGCGCGACGCGGTCGAGATAGGTATCGAATGCGGGGAGGCGTTTATGGTCGATCAGCAGGCTCTCCACCAGATTCAGATGGTTGCGGAACGCGTGCGCGACATTCGGATCGGCTGCTGCAAGATCGATCACGAAGTCGAATAACTGCGTGAGCGTCAACGCGGCGCCGCCACGTTCGCGCGGCAAACGCAATGCGCCGATGCGCGCGTTTTTAAGGCGCTGCATCGTGGCCTTGAAGGCGGCCGTGTCGCGGCCGGGTTGCGCTTCCTGATCGGCGACCCAGGGCAAAAGCGCGCGCAAGTCGCGGACATCGAGTGCAGATGGTGCGGTGTTGGTCACGTTGATCTTCCTTGAACGATGAGAGGGAAAGATGTCGGATTACGCGTGCGCTTCGGCGGGCACGCCGAGCGTCGCGAGCAAGCGGTCGCGTAGCGCCGCAAACGCGGGATCGGTGGACACGCGCGGGCGCGGCAACGCGATGTCGATATCGCTGCCAATGCGGCCATGCTCCAGAACGAGCACGCGGTCGGCGAGCAGCAGCGCTTCATCGACGTCATGCGTGACGAGCAGCACCGTCGCCTCATGCGCTTTCCACACGTGCGCAATGAGCCGCTGCATCTGGATGCGCGTGAGGGCATCGAGCGCGGCGAACGGTTCGTCGAGTAGCCAGACTTTCGGATCGCGGACCAACGCACGCGCGAGCGCCACGCGTTGCGCTTCGCCGCCCGACAGCG
Source organism: Caballeronia sp. LZ001 (assembly GCF_031450875.1). NCBI lineage: Bacteria > Pseudomonadati > Pseudomonadota > Betaproteobacteria > Burkholderiales > Burkholderiaceae > Caballeronia > Caballeronia sp. LZ001. The sequence goes on from NZ_JARTVX010000005.1 coordinate 224,854, forward strand.
TCAGCGGCCATGCATGCAGCCGATGCCCGACGCCCACTTCGTTGAGTGCCGCGGCGATCACGGCGCGCGCGTCGGGCTTGCGCAAACCGAGCGCAAGATTTTCCTCGACGGTTTTCCACGGTACGAGACGCGGCTCCTGAAACGCGACCGCGCGCTTGTCCGGCACGTCGACCGTGCCGGCGGGTGCTTCATCGAGGCCCGACAGCGTGCGCAACAAGGTGGACTTCCCCGAACCCGAACGGCCGAGCAACGCCACGAAAGAGCCGCGTTCGATGTCGAGATCGAGCCGATCGAGTACGGTGTGCGCGCCGAAGCGCCGCGTCAGTTGCCGGATACGGATGATGGGATCGCGTGTGGTCATCGCTCAGTCCTTGATCGTGGATGGCCGCCATGCAAGCAGACGTTTTTCGGCGCCGCGCACGAGGGCATCGGTGACGAGTCCGAGCAGTGCATAGATCAGGAGACACGCCATGATGATGTCGGTGCGCATGTAGTTCTGCGCCGTGATCGCGAGATAGCCGATCCCGCTCGACGCGTTGATCTGCTCGCCCACCACGAGCGAGAGCCACGCAATGCTCAGCGAATAGCGCGAGCCGACGAGAAACGAAGGCAATGCGCCCGGCAGCACGATATGGCGAATCTGCTCGGCACGTGTGAGGCCGAGCGTGCTCGCCATCTCGACGATCTTGGCATCGACGCTGCGGATACCCGCGAACAGATTGAGGTAGACCGGTATCAGACAGCCCAGCGCGACGAGCGCGATCTTCGGTGTCTCGCCGATACCGAACCACAGGATGAACAGCGGCACGAGCGCCAGATGCGGCAAGGTGCGCGTCATTTGCAAAAGGGCATCGACGGAATCCTCGCCACGGCGCGAGAGACCGCTAACGAGCGCAAGCGCGACACCGAGCGTGAGGCCGATGGCAAGCCCGCTTCCCGCACGCGCCAGCGACGCAAGTAGATGCGTGCCGAGTTCGCCGCTGGCTGCGAGTTCCCAGAGCGTCGTGGCAATCTGCGCGGGCGACGAGAAGCGCCGTTCGTTGACGAACCCGGTTGACGACGCCAGTTGCCATGCCGACAACAACGCCACCGGCACGACTAGCCGCCGCCAGCGCAATACGGCGGCGCGTCGCGGCGCGGGCGCGGCTTGGCCTTCGACGGCAAGTGTTGGATGCGACATGAGACGACTCCTCCGGAAAGTGTTCATGCCCGCGTCGCGAGCTGGCCGTCGAAGGCCGTGCTCACGTTGCCGATCGACTGCTTGATCATGCCGTAGCGATAGAAACCGTCAGCGGCGTGCTGAAGCGCGTTGCGCACGTTGGAATCGAGCGGCGCGGGCGTCGGCTTGTACTCGGCGAGCAAGGACTTCGCGGTGGCGGGATCGAGGTGCGTGTCCTTCACGAGCGCGGCGGCGGCCGCATCGACATTGGCGAGCGCCCAACGTTGCGCGCGCTCGCTGCGAGCGAGGAAATCGCGGATCGCATCGCGCTTGTCGCGCGCCGCTTTCTCATGCACGAGCAGAAAGTTGTTGCCGCTATAGAGATAGTCGACGTCGCGCAGATCGGCGATGGGATACGCGCCGTTCTGCTGGATCGCAAGCGTCGAATATGGCGCCCAGGTGAGCCACGCATCGACAGCGCCGGCGGCAAATGCGGGCTTCGCGGCACCGGGATCGAGGAACACGAGGTTCACGTCTTCCCGCTTCAACCCCGCCTTTTCGATAAGACCGTAAGCCATCAGTTGCGGCCCGCCGCCTGCATTGACCGCGAGTTTCTTGCCCTTCAGGTCCGCGACCTTGCGGATGCCCGAGTCGCGTTGCGCGAGCAGCGGAATGAAGCTCGGCGCGAAGGTAATCGCGCTGACCGCGCGCGCTGGGCAACCCGCCGCATATGCAAAGAGGAACACGCTGTCGCCGGTCTGACCGACATCGAGTGCTTCGGCGTTGAAGGCCTGCAATTCCGGCTGGCCTGCGGGAAACTTGCTCCACTCGATTTCGTACGGCAGATTCTTCGCTTCGCCGGAGGCTTCGAGGAAGGCTTTCCAGCCGATGGAATTCATGTCGCCCACGCGCAGCACCGGAGCCGCGCGCGCGGACGTGCCTATCATGAAGCCCGCCGCCGTGGCGAGGCCGCCGAGAATCAGCTTGCGGCGAGTCGAAGAGCCGGGAGTGTCGTCGGATAGAACGGTGTTGGTCGATTGGTCGGTCACGTGGGTATGTCGGCAGAAGAGTGGCGGGAAGTCAGAGGGCGTAACCGGGATTGCGCTGATCGAGCAGACGCTTGAGCGCTTCGAAATGCAGCACGTGGTAGGGCTTGCCGGACCAAGCCGCGCCTTCCTTTGCCGCTTCCGTGTATTGGCGATGCACCTTGTCCTGCTGCTCTTGCGATAAAAGCCGCAGCGGTTTGCCGGTTGAATACGCGAGCACCTGAAAGCGCGCCGCGCGTTCGAGCAGATAAAGACGGTCATACGCCTGCGACACGCTGCGCCCCGTGACGATCACGCCATGATTCGCCAGGAACAAGATGCTCTTGTCGCCGAGACGGTCGGCAAGACGCCGCCCTTCCTCGATGTCGTAGGCTAGCCCGGTGTATTCGTCGTCGTAGGCAATGTGCTTGAGCAGCAGCAATTCCGCCTGGCCGATAGGCAACAGCCGCTGATCCGCAAGACGCGTGAGCGCGGTCGTGTAGGGCATATGCGTATGCAGCACGGCGGCATGACGAACTGGATCTGCCTGATGGATCGGCAGGTGAATGCATAGCGCCGATTGCTCCACCACGCCTTCTCCGGCAATGCGGTTGGCGTCGTAATCGAGCGTGAGGAAATCGCTGGCCTTGACTTCGGACCAATGCAAACCGAATGGCGCGACGAGAAAGCGCCCGCGCGGATCGGGCAGCGACAGCGAAAAGTGATTGGCGATGCCTTCGTGCAGATCGTGCATGACCGCTGCGCGATGCGCGGCCGCAAGATCGATGCGTCCTGTCTGTTCGAATCGTTCGATTTCCGCGATTTCCGCGATATCCACGAGCGTCGCGCTGTCCGCTTCGGCCATTGCAGTCACCTTTCCTTGCATTCGATGGAGAAGGGCATTCTGCTGGCATGCAGGTGCGCGAACAAACATCGAAAGGTGATTCGCTATTGAGCGCGCGGCTTGATTAGTTATGCGATGGGGACAGCTTTGTAAATAATCGCGCGTGAATGCAGGACTATTTGAGACGCGGCGTGACAGTATAATGAGCGCCCGCGCCCGTAGCCGGTCGCATCAATGCTCTCGCAATCAGCCAGATTTTTGCAATTCGACCGTCCTAAAGGACAGGTCGCAGCAACAAAGGATAAGCCTGCGTGGAAAATCTTTTCCAATCCGTGAATGCGTTCTTCGCATTCATCGCGCCCATTTCCGATTTTCTCTGGGACTTTCCCACCAACTTCAAAGCTTATTCACAGATTCCGGTTCTCGGACAGTTCCCCTTCGCAATACTGCTGCTGGTTGGCGTCGGCATTTACTTCTCCATTCGCACGCGCTTTGTCCAGACCATGAACATGCGCAAGATCGTGCGTATCATGTTGCGCCGGCAGACATCGAGCACGGGCGTAAGCGCGCTTGCATCGTTCATGCTGGGACTCGCGATGCGTGCGGGACCGGGAAATATTGTCGGCATCACGGGCGCGATTTCCGTCGGCGGACCTGGCGCATTATTCTGGATGTGGGTCGCGGCGTTCTTCGGCATGGCGACCGCTTTCATGGAATCCACACTGGCGCAACTCTTCAAGGAGAGAAAGCAGAACGAGTTCGTCGGCGGCTTGCCGTTTTATGGACGCCGCATTCTCGGCGACCGGCGAATTGTCGGCACGTTTCTGTCGCTCGTGTTTATCGTCTATGCGCTTTTCAACGTGCCGCCGCAAACGTTCAACGTGTTCACCGCGATAGGCACCATTGCCGATACCGTCGCCGGCACGCATCTCGCGCGGCAATCGGCGGTGTATTACTTCATTGCGGGCGGATTGATTGTCGCGTGTTCGTTCATCATCATGGGCGGCATTCGGCGAGTCACGGCTTATACCGATGTACTCGTGCCGATCAAGGCCGCGCTCTTCTGCCTGATGTCGCTCGTCATCATCCTCATTAATCTGCCGCTCATTCCGTACTTCTTTCGCGAAGTGGTGGTCGGGGCGTTCGCGCCGCATGCATTGTTCGGCGGCGCTATTGGCACGGCGCTCGCGCAGGGCGTGAAGCGCGGGCTGATGTCGAACGAAGCAGGACAGGGCACCATTACGATGGCGGCCGCCATTGCCGATAACGATCACCCGTGCGAACAGGGTTTCGTGCAAAGCCTGGGCGTGTTCTTCGACACCATGGTCATCTGCACGATGACGGGCTTCATCGTCGTGATGGCGCACGTGTGGACCGGCACGGTCGATGGTCAGGCGTGGGAATCGGTGAGGGCATCGAAGATCACGGTTTATCTGGCTTCCGTGCAGGCGCTGGTGCCTGAGTCGGTGGGCCACGTGATCCGCATCGTGATGTGTCTGTGCTACGGCCTTTTCGCGTTCACCACGTTGCTCGGCATGATCTCGTTCGCGGAGATTTCCGCGAATTTCATCTCGCGTGGGCGCGCGTTCATCGTGGGGATAAGAGTCGTCGGCTCGCTCGTGTTCGTGCCGTTCGGCGCGTTGACGGTGCTCGCGGGTCTCGAATTGCCAAACCTGTGGGCGTTGTCGGACCTGATGAATATCGTCATGGTGCTGCTCAACGTTCCGATCGTGCTGGCCGGGCAAAGGCTCGTGTATCGCGCGCTGGCGGATTATCGGAAGGGAAGCGGCGGAAGGTTCGTCTCGGCGAACATCGGCGTGAAGACAGAATATTGGCTGGACGATCGGAAAAGCGCCACGCCGCCGCGGCAGACAACCCGCTAACGGCGGCGTGATCGAAGGTCCTCTCGCGAGGACCCGTTACCGCTCAACTTAGCGCATACCGCCGCTGGCGATCAGTTGCTCGCCGGTGATCCACTTCGAATCATCCGAGGCCAGGAATACCGCGATCGTCGCGATATCGTCCGGGCGGCCAACGCGGCCAAGCGGCGTTTGAGCGACGATCTGAGTCTCGAAGTCGGAGCCGATGATGCCGTTGCTCTGCGTGCCTTCTGTCACGATCATGCCGGGGTTGATGGAGTTCACGCGGATCTTCTTCGGGCCGAGTTCACGGGCGAGGGAACCGGTGATGGCATCGACCGCGCCTTTCGTGCCGCTATAAACCGCGCTTTGCGGCGGCGTGATCCGCGACACGACCGAACTCACGTTGATGATGCTTCCACCTTCGCCGAGGTGCGCCGCAGCGAACTTGGTCGTCAGCAGCACACCGAGCACGTTCACGTTGAACTGCTTATGGTAATGCTCCTCGGTGATTTCCTCGACCGGTGCGAACTCGTACACGCCCGAGTTGTTCACGAGAATATCCAGCCGTCCGTAGGTTTCGACGGCGGCATTGACGATTCCTTGCGCATCCGCCGACTTCGACACATCGCCGCCCACTGCGGTCGCCTTGCCGTTTGCCGCGGTGATGGCCGCGACCACTTCATCCGCGCCCGCCTTGCTGCTTGCGTAATTCACGACCACGGAAGCGCCTTCTGCCGCGAGCGCCTTTGCGATTGCCGCGCCAATTCCCTTCGATGCACCCGTTACGACTGCAACCTTGCCGGTGAGCTTGCCCATGTCTGTCTTCCTTTATCGATGATTCGCTGAAAGTTAAGTCGGCGTTGAATCAGGTTCAGGCCGGCTTGCGTTGAGAAGCAATGTATCCGTGAGCGGCATCTTGAAATAGCCCGATATGACGAATTGATTTGCGGGATTTAACGAACAATCGAACTCTGGTTATTCATTGAACGATGAATTACCACGCGGCTTGCGCATTCTTCAGAGGTGAAGGGACCCAATGGCGAGCGTTACCGATTCTGAAACATCCGGCTAGCAATCGGCGTACGTTCGCATACTCTTAAGGAGCACAGAAGGTGCGATCTCGGCGGCTGCTTATTCAACAGCGGCTCCACATACTTCAGATAGATTGGTATTACTTACTAAACTGCGACTAACCTGCGGAGAAAGGCCATGCCTCTACAGAATCGAATGTTAGCGGAGTTCGTCGGAACGTTCTGGCTGGTGGTGGGCGGATGCGGCAGCGCGATCATCGCGGCAAAATTCTCGACTGTCGGAATCGGGCTCCTTGGTGTGTCGCTCGCGTTCGGACTGAGCCTTCTCACGATGGCCTATGCCGTCGGTCCCATCTCCGGATGCCATGTTAATCCCGCTGTCACAATCGGCCTGACGGTTGCGGGCCGTTTTCCCGCGCGCGATGTCGGTCCTTATATCGTCGCTCAGGTGCTTGGCGCCATAGCGGGCGCGGCCGTGCTCGCATATGTCGCTGCGGGTGCGCCAGACTTCGACCGCTTCGCGGGATTCGCCGCCAACGGATACGGCGATCATTCACCCGGCAAGTACACGCTAGGCGCAGGACTCGTGTCCGAAGTCGTGATGACGTTCATGTTCGTGTTCGTCATTCTCGCGGCCACGCATGAGCGCGCGCCGGTCGGCTTCGCGCCGATCGCCATCGGACTCTGCCTTACGCTCATTCATCTGGTAAGCATTCCGGTGACCAACACCTCGGTCAACCCGGCGCGCTCGACCGGTCCCGCGCTTTTCGCGGGCATGTGGGCAATCCAGCAACTTTGGATGTTCTGGGTGGCGCCAATAATAGGCGCGGTATTCGCGGGCCTGATCTATCCAGCGATGTCCGGGTCGTTGTCGCCCACCGCGCCTATCGTGGGCCGCAAGGTGAGCTGACGCCAAGCCCCAGGCGCGCGGTGAAGCTACCGCGCGCTGTCTGCCTGATAAGCCTCGAAGAAATCATCCGATGCGACCTTGTCCGCAAGCGTCCGCAACGTCGCCGCAGCGCCCGCTCCGAGCACGCGATCCACGCGCCGGTTCGCAGCCACCCAATACGCGAGCGCGGCCTTCAATTGCTTTCTGCCCAACGCCGTAAGCACACAGCGCTTCGAGCGCTTGTCCTCGGCATCCGCGCGTAGTTCCACCAGTTCGTCACGCACGAGCGGACGCATGGCATGCGTCACCGCCGACACCTGAATGCCGAGCCGCGACGCCAGTTCCTGCAGGGACGGTCCTTCGCTCGCGTGCTCCTTGCAGTATCGATCGATCTGCGAGAGCAGCGCCATTTGCGTCGCCTTCATGTCGAGCGGCGCGAGCGCCTCGTCATAAAGCTGACTCAGTCGACGCGATGCCCGGCGCAGCGCCGTGTTCGTGCAGGCGAGCGGTGCAAACACGTCAGCGGCATCGGACTCGATAGTCGGAACGGACTCGGCACGCTTCGTTCGTGCCTTAGATGTAGCTTTCTTTTCCATACGCATAGGATGGTTGATTGCCTCGCGCTTGACAAGCTTCGGGCAAATACACATATACTTGAGCCCTCAACTAACTCCAGTTTATTCCTTCGTCAGGGAGAAGTCATGGTGAATCAAGCATCCCGCAAGATTGCGGTTGTCACGGGCGCGTCGTCGGGTATCGGCGCGGTGTATGCGCAACGTCTGGCCGCGCGCGGCTACGACCTGTGGCTGGTCGCGCGTCGCGCCGACCGTCTGCGCGAACTGGCGAGCGAGATTGGCGGCGCGCATGGCGTGAACGTCGAGACGGTCGTCGCAGACCTGACGAGCGAGGCGGATCTGCAACGCGTCGAGCAGCGCATCGCGGCCGAAGCGAACATCCACGTGCTCGTCAATAACGCGGGACTCGCGCGGCTGCGACCGGTGGCGCAGTCATCGGTGGCGGATACGGCCACGCAGATCGCGCTCAATACCACCGCGCTCGTTCGTCTGACGCAAGCCGTGGTGCCCGGTTTCGTCGCGCGCAACGAAGGCGCGATCATCAACATTGCTTCGGTGCTGGCGCTCGACACCTTGCCGGTCAGCGCAGTTTATAGCGGCACGAAGGGCTTCGTTCTGAACTACACGCGCGGCTTGCAATTGGAACTCGCGAACACCGGCGTGAAGGTGCAAGCGGTGCTGCCCGCAGCGACGGCCACGGAAATCTGGGACGAATCGGGCGTGCCGCTCGACTCGCTGGCGGCGGGCACGGTCATGCGCACCGAAGACATGGTCGATGCCGCGCTCGAAGGTTTCGATCAGGGTGAAGCCATCACCATGCCGTCGGTACACGACGCGCAGTTGTTGCACAGCTTCGAAGAAGCGCGTCAAACGCTATTCCGCGCATCGCAGAACGGCACCGCCGCGCCGCGCTATCGCGCCTGATCGCCGGAAACGGAGAGGAGCAGATCGACATGCGTTATCGCATTTTCGGAAGTACGGGGCTGAAGGTATCGTCGCTGGCTCTGGGCACGGGCAACTTCGGCACGGGTTGGGGATACGGCTCGGAGCGCGACGAAGCGAAGACGGTCTTCGATACGTATCGTGCGGCGGGCGGCAATTTCATCGATACCGCCGACAGCTATCAGTTCGGCGATAGCGAAACCATCCTCGCCGAGTTCATCAAGGCGGAGCGCGAGGACATCGTGCTCGCGAGCAAATTCTCGCTCGGGGCGTCGCCGGACGCGGGTCTGCAGCGCACCGGCAACAGCCGCAAGGCGATGGTGCAGGCGGTCGATGCAAGCCTGAAACGGCTCGATACCGATCGCATCGATCTTCTCTGGGTGCACATGCCCGACGGCGTGACGCCAAGCGAGGAGATCGCCCGCGGGCTCGACGACCTCGTGCGCGCCGGCAAGATCCTCTATGCGGGGCTATCGGACTTTCCCGCCTGGCGCGTCGCGACGGCGGCGACGATCGCCGAGATGCGCGGTTGGGCGCCGATCAGCGCGTTGCAGATCGAGTACAGCCTGGTCGAGCGCACCGTCGAACGCGAGTTGCTGCCAATGGCCGCGGCTTTCGGTCTTGGCACGGTGGCCTGGTCGCCGCTCGGAGGCGGGCTTCTGAGCGGTAAGTATCGGCAAGGCGAGACGGGGCGCAAGCAAGGACTCGGTGTCGTGATCCACGACGAAAGCGACGCGCGCAAGACCGCCACGGTCGACGCGGTTCTCGCCATCGCCAATGAGCTGGGTGTATCGGCGGCGCAGGTGGCGATTGCGTGGGTGCTCGCGAAGGGCGTGTTGCCGATCATCGGACCGCGTACCTTGAAGCAGCTGGACGACAACCTCGGTGCGCTCGCGGTCACGCTTAGTGCAGAGCAGCTCGCGCGTCTGGATGCGGCAAGCGCCACGCCGCTCGGTTTTCCGCATGACGTGGTGAACGCGGAGAGAACGCGCAGCCGGCTGGCGGGCGGCAAGGCGGATTTGCTGGATTATCCGCTGACGCCTGTTCGATGAAGAAAAGGGCGCGAGCCTCGGCCCCAAAAAACAAAAAGCCTCGCATTAAGCGAGGCTTTTCAAAGACCGCACGAGGCAGCCGTTACTTGCAGTGGCGTTCCCAATGATGATGCACGCGCACCTTGTGGCACTCGGCATGATGGTGGGGGGCCGCGAAAGCGGTGGTAACGGAAAGGAACGTGGTGGCGGCCAGCAGTGCGGCGAAAACAGCTTTCTTCATGACGTCGATTATCAGGGGATTGAGAGGAGGCGCCATCGTATCAACCGAACTTTACGATTACGTTATGTGATGCGTTTTGCGCAACAAGATTACTTTGTGGCGGACCGCTTCGCGAGAAATCTGTCCAGTTCGCCCGCGAACTTCTTGCCATCGCGCGGAGCGTAGGGCGGCGGGCCGCCGGTCTGCACGCCGGAACTGCGCAACTGATCCATCATCGCGCGAATGGAGAGTCGCTCCTCGATATTTTCCGCGTTCATCCATTCTCCGCGCGGGTCGAGCACATGCGCGCCTTTCGCGAGCGCGGCGGCCGCAAGCGGAATGTCCGCGGTGATGACGAGATCGCCGGCTTGCGCCATTTCGACGATGCGCTTATCCGCGACATCGAAGCCCGCAGGGACCTGAATGGCGCGCAGCCACGGCGACGCGGGCGTGCGCAAAAATTGATTGGCGACGAGCGTCACGCGTACTTCCACGCGCGGCCCGGCGCGGAACAGAATGTCCTTGACGATGGCAGGGCAGGCGTCGGCATCGACGAAAATTTCCATTGACTGGCGTCCGCTCGAAGGAAGACGCCGATCATACTCCCGATGCCAACGCTCAACGAACGGCGTCGCGCAAGTCGGTGAGATCGCGGCCACGGGTCTCGGTGGACATGGCGACGCCGACGAGCGTGAGCGCCGACAACACGGCGGTGTATGCGCCCATGACCCAGAAGCCGCCGCCCGCGCGGCCAATCAGATAGATGCCGAGAATTGGCGCGAGTCCGCCCGACAACACCGCGCCGATCTCGCGCGACAAGGCCACGCCCGAATATCGATAGCGATTGCCGAAGAGTTCCGCAAAATGCGCGCACTGCGCCCCGAGCATGCTGTTTGCGCCGATGGCGAGCCCGCCGAACATCGCGAGCGCGACCCACCAGAAGCTGCCGGTGCTCACCATCCACCACGCGGGGAACGCCCAGAGCAGCATGAAGATCGCGCCGCCGCGATACACCGTCTTGCGCCCGAGCCGATCCGACAACGCCCCGAAAAGCGGTGTGGTAATCACGCTCGACAAAGTAGCGATGAGCGCGCCGCTCGTGCCCACGCGCGCCAGTTCCGCTGGCGGCACGCCGTGCCGCGCCGCCACGGTGCCGCTGAGGAACGCGATCACGATGGTCGTATAGATGGTCGAGCCGCCTTGTTCCGCAAGCCGCATCAGCACGGCCGCGACGACGGTGCGGCGCGCGTCCTTGATGACGAGCCGCATCGGCGAACGCGCGACCTTGTGTCCGCCTTCGAGCGCGGCGAAGGTCGGGCTTTCGCGCAGACGCAAGCGTATCCAGATGGCGACGCCGATCAGCACGACGCTCGCGAGGAACGGAATGCGCCAGCCCCAGGCGAGGAGCGTGGCCTGATCCATCGAGTGCTGCATGATGCTGAACGTCGCCGTCGCAATGCCGAAGCCCGCGAAGATGCCGACGAACGGAAGCGCCGCGAAGAAGCCACGCGTCTTCACGGGCGCGACTTCGGCCATCAAGGTGGATGCGCCCGCCTGTTCCGCGCCCGCGCCGAATCCTTGCGTGAGGCGCAGCAAGACGAGCCCGACCGCGCCGAGAGGACCGGCGGGCAGCAAGCCGACGAGCGTCGTGGATACGCCCATGATCGCGATGGTCAGCAACAGGACGAACTTTCGGCCTTTCCTATCCCCGAGCGAGCCGAAGAACAAGCCGCCGAGCGGACGCGCGAGAAAGCCCACGCCGTAGGTCGCGAAGCTCGCGAGCAGACCTGCGCTCGCGTCTAGCGTGGAAAAGAACACGCGGCTGAAGATCAATGCCGTGGCCAGCCCGAAGATAGCGAAGTCGTAGTATTCGAGCGCGCTGCCGACGGCGCTCGTGAGAATCGCGCGCCGAAGCTGCCTCGCGGAAACGGGCGCGGAAGCGCCGTCGGAAGGACGATCGAGCGGAAGCGCGCCGGCATGCGCCAACGCATCGTGGTGGGACGTCATCTTCTCGTGTCTCCTGATTCCTGCGCGGTGTCTCTCTGACGACACTCGATCTGAAAGCCGGACGAAAACCGCCGCCTTCGGATAAACCCGGTTATCGGTAACCGTCAACAAAATCTAACATGGAGGGATGCCGATCTACAAGAAAGCGCTAATGGGCATTTGCCCGGATGCGCGTAGGCTGGAACCCCGTCGTCAACGTATCGCGAGTACTGTCATGACACCAACGAATAACTCAGCTCCCCAATCCGAAGACGCGCAGAACAAGAAGCGCCTGCGCAGCCGCCGCTGGTTCGACGATCCCTCGAACCCCGGCATGACCGCGCTCTATCTCGAGCGCTATATGAACTACGGCATCACGCGCGAGGAATTGCAGTCGGGTAAGCCGATCATCGGCATTGCGCAGACGGGCTCCGATCTCGCGCCCTGCAACCGGCATCATCTGGAACTGGCGACGCGCGTGCGCGACGGCATCCGCGATGCAGGCGGCATTCCACTCGAATTCCCCGTGCATCCGATCCAGGAAACCGGCAAGCGCCCGACCGCCGCGCTCGACCGCAATCTCGCGTATCTCGGGCTCGTCGAAATCCTGCACGGCTATCCGCTCGATGGCGTGGTGCTCACCACCGGTTGCGACAAGACCACGCCCGCGTGTCTGATGGCCGCAGCGACCGTCAACATTCCGGCTATCGTGCTGTCGGGCGGTCCCATGCTCGACGGCTGGTGGAAGGGCAAGCTCGCGGGCTCGGGCACCATCATCTGGGATGCGCGCAAGCGTCACGCCATCGGCGAGATCGACTATGAGACGTTCATGGACGAAGTGTCGTCGTCCGCGCCTTCGGTCGGGCATTGCAACACCATGGGCACGGCGTTGTCGATGAATTCGCTCGCCGAAGCGCTCGGCATGTCCTTGCCCGGTTGCGCCGCGATTCCCGGGCCGCATCGCGAACGCGGCTGGGTGGCGTATCGCACGGGGCAGCGCATTGTCGGCATGGTGCACGAGAATCTGCGGCCTTCGGACATCATGACCAAGGGCGCTTTCGAAAACGCCGTGGTCGCGGCGGCGGCGCTCGGGGCATCGTCGAATTGTCCGATTCACATGATCGCGATTGCGCGGCACATGGGCGTGGATCACACGCTGGATGACTGGCAGCGCCTCGGTCCCGAGATTCCCTTGCTGGTGGACTGTCAGCCCGCTGGCCGCTTTCTCGGTGAGGCGTTCCATCGCGCGGGCGGCGTGCCGGCCGTCATGCGCGAACTGCAGGCGGCAGGCAAGCTCGACACGAGCGTGCGTACGGTCACGGGCAAGACGCTCGGCGAAGACCTGGCCGCCGTCGCAGACGTGGATCGCGAAGTGATTCGCGCGTATGACGATCCGCTTAAGCCGGCCGCGGGCTACGTCGTGCTCTCCGGCAATCTGTTCGACAGCGCGGTGATGAAGATCAGCGTGATCGACGACGCCTTCCGCAAGCGCTTTCTCTCCGATCCCGAGCATCCGAACGTGTTCGAAGGCAAGGCGATCGTCTTCGAGGGACCGGAGGATTATCACGCGCGTATCGACGACCCCGCGCTCGAGATCGACGAACGTTCCGTGCTGGTGATTCGCAATTGCGGGCCGGTGGGTTATCCAGGCGGCGCGGAAGTGGTGAACATGCAGCCGCCCGCCGCGCTCATCAAGCAAGGCATCACGCAGTTGCCGACACTGGGCGATGGCCGCCAAAGCGGAACCTGCGCGACGCCTTCGATTCTCAACGTATCGCCGGAAGCGGCGGTGGGCGGCAACCTCGCGCTGCTGAAGACGGGCGACCGCTTGAGAATCGACTTGCAGAACTACAAGGTCAACGTGCTGATCGGCGATGATGAAATGGCGCAGCGCCGCGAAGCGTACGTGCCTATCGAGTTGCAGAACAAGACGCCGTGGGAAGAGATTTATCGCAGCATGGTCGGGCAGCAGGGCAGCGGCGCGTGTCTTGAGCCGGCGCTCGGCTATCAGGACATCATCGAGACGCGCGGCGAGTCGCGGCACAACCACTGAGCCGTAACGAGGTCTTTACGCGCTTTCTCGCGGGATGACTTCGTAAGGCACACGCATGAACGTGGGCACGTCCTGCCGGTCGGGACGCGCCTGCGCGATTTCGCGCCGTGACGCGTTGGGTGTCTCGGACTCGTCGAGCGCGGCGAGCAGCGATTCGCCGGTGGCGTGACCGATCCCGTAGGCATCGACGGATACGGTGGTGATGGTCGGATAGCAATGGCGCGACACTTCGAAGTCGCCGAAGCCCGCCACCGCAATATCGCGCGGCACCGACATACCGCGCCGATGACACGCCATGATGACGCCGAACGCGTGGATGTCGCTCGTGCACATGATGGCGTCGGTATCGGGCCATCGGTCGAGGATCTGTTCGAGCGCCGCGCCGCCGTGACCCATGGCCGCGCCGTGCGCCATGTCCGTGGTCCAGTCCGTGTGCGCGATTTCGCGGATGTCGTGCAGACCCGCTTCCTTCACGGCGCCGAGATAGCCATTGCGCCGCGCGACGCCGCGCAAATCCAGGTGCGATGCGCTGCTCACGAAGCCAATGCGCCGATAGCCGCGCGCATAGAGATAGCGCATCATCGCGGCGGCCGCGTCCGCGTTGGAGAAGCCGACGACGCGATCCACGGGTTTCGCGGGAATCTCCCAGATTTCGACCACTGGAATGCGCGCCTGTTTGAGCATGGCGCGCGCCTTGGACGTGTGCTGACCTCCCGTGATGACGACGGCACGCGGCTGATGACTCAGGAGCGCGCGGATGAGCGCTTCTTCCCTTTCGAGCAGATAGTCCGTGTTGGCGAGCAAGAGGCGCAGACTGCGCGCCTCGACGACATCGTTGATGCCGCGCACGGTTTCCGCGAAATTCGAACTCGATAACGACGGCACGATGACCGCGACGACATTCGTTCGGCCGGAAGAGAACGCACCCGCGATGGCATCGGCGACATAGCCGGTTTTGAGCACGGCATCCATGACTCGCGCGCGCGTCTCTTCGCTGACGTGCTGGCCTGTCAAAACGCGCGACACCGACATCTTCGACACCCCGGCGATACGCGCGACATCGGCCATGCGGACGGGGGCGGCGGTGGGCGATGTGGGATCGTTGACTGATGTCATGCCGGGGCGTTGCGCGGTGATGATTCGATGGGGGTAATCATACCGGCTTGTGGGGGGCAAGTTCGCGTTCAGACGATGACGCGTGACCTTGGCTACTTGAGACTATTCCTGTTTGCCAGCCGATCGATTGACGTTCTTTTGTTGCAGCCCTAAATTCCTGCGCTAAAAAGCTCCGGGCGCGACGGTTCCATACGTTGCGTTCAACTGAACGGGAAGCGAATGAATGCTGTAACGAAAAAACTGACGGACGCGCTGCAGCATCCAAGCGCGCGACTCACCCAGCGTTTGAGCATATGGATCGGTACGCTCGAGCTCGAGCTCGACGTGCTCAAGTTCAAGGTCAAAGCAGGATTATGCGATGACTACAAGGCGGAGGTCACCGTTACCTCGCCGCGTCTCGATATCGATGGCAAGCTCTGCGTGGGTCGGCGTGCGGGCTTGCAGATCGACGAGCGAGTGGCCGTCCCGTCGGTGAATTATGTCGCGCCTGTCGATCACGAGGCGGCCACTTTCAATGGCATCGTCACGCGCTTCGAACGCATCAAAGCGAGCCGCGACGAGGCGACCTACAAACTCCGGATCGAACCTCGGTTCGCCGCGCTCTGCAAGCGCGTGCATGGCTCGGATGTATTCAAAGACATCACCTTTCAGGAGATGGTGACGCGACTGCTCGTCGACCGGAAGAACATCGATGCCTTCGATATCGAGTTCCATCTGGAAGGCGCGCAAGAGAAGATGGAGCAGGTTGTGATGTACGAGGAGTCCGTGTGGGCCTTCGTGAAACGTCATGCAAAACGTCGAGGCATATGCTGGTTTTACAAGCAGGGTCGAGGCAAGGATGGTCAACTGGACACGCTCGTGTTCACGGACAATCCGCGCGGGTACGTGCGCTCGATCGACGTACCCCTGCTCTCTGACTCGGGCATGAACAGCAACTGGCATGAGGCTGCACTCTCCGTCAGCGAGACGCGTACGCTGGTGCCGGCCGCCATCGAGTTGTGGGAGCGCAATTACCGCACGCCGGAAGATCCGCTGCGGGCAAGCGCGAGCGTTTCCAATGAGGCCAATGACCAATCGGTCTTCGGGCGAATCAGCGGTAGCGCGGAATTTCATCTGACGCCTCAGCAGGGTGAGTCGCGAGCACAGACGCGGCGCGATGAGCAGATTGCAAAGCAGGTAAAGCTTTCGGGCAAGAGCAACGCGAAGGGCATGGCGCCAGGCGTGGTGGTCAAGCTGACCAATACGAAGCTGGCGAGCGCTCCGTATGGATTCGTGGTCGAGTCGATGACGATGAAGGGCAGCCGATCGAAACCGGCGCATGTCCGCTTCAAGGCGATGCCCGCGCATCTGGCCTACCGCCATGACTTCGTTTATGAACGTGACTGGAGATTTCTGAAGGGACCGGTCGTTGGCGTCGTCACGACGTTTGACTCGTCGCCTTATGGCTGCATGGACGAGCATGGCCGATATCCTGTGTTGCCGAAGTTCCTGCAGGGAACGGCTAACACTGACAAGCAGTTGCTGAAGCTGCGGCTGCTGCGTCCGTCTTCGTCGTATCAAGGTGGCTTCCATTCGCCTTTGCTGCCGTCCACGGAGGTTTTGCTTGGTGCGGCGCATGCCGATGTAGATCGCATGCATATCGTCGGAGCGCTCCATGACTACTCGCATCCGGACGTGGTGCACGGCGCCGATGCGATGTTCAGTTACGCAATCTGGCGCGCGCCGCTGCTCGGCGCCGAGGTCGTCTTCAATGATCTGCGAGGCAAGGAAAGCGCGCGTATCGCCACGGTCTATAGCCAGACGGCGTTCAATCAGGGCTATCTGCTCGACAGTAAAAAGCTCGCGCGAGGCGAGGGCTTTGAAGCGACCACCCAGGCGTGGGGGACCGTGCGCGCAGCGAAAGGACTGTTCTTTTCGGCCGATGCAGCGGCTGGCAGCGATACGCCGCACTTGGAGATGCCCGCTGCGATCCAGCAATTAAAGGTGGCGTTCGAGCGCGTGACGGCTCTCGTAGACGCGAATAAGCAGGCCAACGCTGACGCGGCTGACAAGGACACGCAGGCGGCGCTCGTGGACGGGTTGAGCCAGCTTCATGATGCCGGGTTACTCGCGAGCACACCGGGCGGCATGGCCTTCGTTACGCCGAAATCGGTCCAGCATTCGGCGGGCGAGAACGTGATTGTCACCGCAGGGGAGCACATGGACGTGAGCATCATGCGGCGGCTGCGCATGGCGGCTGGCGAACTCATTTCGCTGTGCGCGCATAAGCTTGGGATCGAGTTAATCGCCGCGAAAGGGAAGGTCAGGATCGAGGCGCACAGCGACGAGATGGCGTTGACGGCCCTGAAGGACGTCACCGTCACGAGCACGGAGGGCCGATTGGTCCTCGCCGCGAAAAAGGAAGTGTGGATTGGCGCGGGCGGCTCGTACATCAAGATCAACGCTAGCCAGATCGAGAACGGAACCATGGGCGCCATCCTGGAGCGAGGTGCCTCCTGGGACCGACCCGGCCCCGCGTCAATGCAGCCGGAACTCCCGTTGCTGCCCAAGTCCATCTGCATTCCATGTCTGCTTTCGGAATTCTCGCAAGGCGCACTGTTGGGTACGAAATGACACCGAACAACCCAGAACTCGAAGCACAGGCGCTAAGTACGGCGATTCATGAATTTCAGCAAGCCAATCAAGATATTCAGACCTACGCGTTGGTATATGGCGTGGCTTTTCCGCCGCTCTATCGCGAGCTGCGTCAGTGGCTGGGGCAGGACATCAGCAATCAGCGGCTGTCGTTAATTTTCGATGCGCAGTCGGAGGATGGACGCAGTCAGTATGGTCCGTACCTGGTTCGTATCGCGCGAGGGGCCGAGAAGCCATCGAAGCTCCTGACGCGGCTGGCGCACGCCTGCGTAGATGATTACCGCGGCGTGTCGTTCCTGTTCTCTCGCCTGCCAACCGACGATCTGATCTGCGGCCTGAGCGAGCGGCTAGATGCATTGTGCGAGGACGGCAGTGAATGGCAGATGAAATTTTTCGATACGCGCTCGCTCGCCGTGCTTGACCGCGCTTTGTCTGCCGAGCAGCGTCGGGCGTATCTCGGACTTGCAAAACAATGGTGGTATCTCGATAGGTATGGTGAGACGCAGAAATTGATCTTGGCGGACGAGACTGAAGACTCATACTGCGGTCCCCTTCGGCTAAGCGAGCAACAGACTGAGGTCTTTGTGGACGCCAGTTTGCCTGATTCCGTGTTGCATTCGCTGCAGCTGAGCGATGACGATCTCCTCGCTGAGTTCGATGCACAGACTCGCTACCGGGTCTGCGAGGGGATTGTCGCGCAGGCAACAACCGAGGAGTTGCTCAGTCATATGTTGCTGACTAACCGGGTGGGATCGGCTTTGCTCGCAGCACATAAACAAGAGGAACAAGAGGAGCCGAAATCATGCTGAAAAGGCGATTTAAACGTATTGCATTGGCAAGCTTGCTGGCGCTTACGAGTCTCGGGGGGTGCACACAAGATCCATACATGCTCGGAATAATTGGATACAACTACACCGATCGCGCCTTCTGGAACTTCGGAGTGAATGGTCAGGGGGGAGGCAGTGTTGAGCTAAGCACGCCGACTTCTGGCGGTGGAAGTGTTTCCTGCTGCGTCATTATGAGTCGCAAGACAAAAATGCCCTTTTGGGTCGAGGTTGGATACTCAATGGACGCTCTCGAATCCTATCCTTCAAGGAAAATCGTCGATCCGCCCAAGCCAGCCAAAAAAGTACGAGTCGAAGTAAGAGGCTCTATTCCTCCTAATCCGAAATATCTTGAGATTCACTTCTACCCGGACGGTCATATTGAGGCCGCCATATCTAGTTCGGATGGACCCTCGCCGCCGCGATTGAAGCTTGAGCGACGCATGCCCTTTGTACGATAAGAGAATAAATAGCCATGTTGGACATTACTCAGGTTCCTTCCTCGGCTGGTCTGCGGCCGTTGACTTCGAGTGAGCGTGAAAAGCGTGCGGAATCTATGGCTTGCTTCGATGAGAAAAAGCGGCCTGGTACTTCAGACTGTTCGCAATCGCTTTGGATTTCTGTCTTCTTCGACGGTACAGGAAACAATCTTTACATTGACACAGAAAAGTCGGCACATAGTAACGTTGCACGCCTTCATGCGGCACATGCTGAAGATGAAGAAAGGACAGGCACATATCGAATCTATATCAACGGGCTCGGCACACCTTTCCCTGAAGTCGGCGAGATGACAGCGAGCACGCCGGGACTTGCGTTCGCTAGCGGTGGAGACAAGCGTTTGCGGTGGGCAAGGACTCAGTTCGATCAGAGAATCTCCAAAGCGAAAGCTCGCGCGACGAACCCTAAGCAACCGATTCGAATGATCAACGTCGCGCTGTTCGGCTTTTCACGAGGCGCAGCCCTGGCGCGTGCTTTTGCTGTTCGCCTGTCCAAGGATTGCCGACAGGACTCCGCCGGATGGCGCTATCAAGGTTACCCGATCCGGGTGTACTTCATGGGCTTGTTCGATACGGTTGCCTCCGCAGGGTTACCCGCTAGTGCCAAATCCGTCGATCATAGTCCAATCCTAAAATTCGCCACCTACGCCATATCGCCGGCTCTGAGCGTCGGACTTAGTATTGCACCGAAAGATGGTCACTACGATTGGGCGAAAAGCCTAAAGATTCCGGCAATGGTAGAACAGTGCATTCACTACGTCGCCGCGCATGAGGTCCGCGATTCTTTTCCCTTGGATTCCGTGCGTGACGGAAAGCACTATCCACCGAATTGTTTTGAGATCGTCTATCCCGGAGTGCACTCAGACGTAGGAGGGGGCTATGCGCCCGCAGAACAGACCAAAGCGCTGGAAGACGCGGAAAAGCTAAGTCAGGTGCCGTTGCTACACATGTATCGTGCGGCTCGAGCTGCCGGCGTACCGCTGCGATCTTTAAGCACGCTTGGTGCAAAGGTCCAAGCGTCGTTTAGTCTTTCTCCCAAGACCGCGGCTCTGTTCAATCGATATCAACGGCGCGCTCGAGCCGCCGGATCACTTGAGAAAGCTGTCTCCGATCATCTTTTCCCGCTTTACGTCGCACGTAGTCACCTCTCCAAGCTGACCAACGATTCCGCCGCACGCGCACGTCTGCCTAAGGCAAAGCAAATACTTGCAAAGACAAATAACAGCGACTTGGTGCCAAAGCAGGACGAGCAACTACGTCTTATCACCAAAGGCGGTCTTGCGATCAATAGTGCGACGGCGGAAGCAGAGACTAAGAAACTGAATGGGAAGACCTTGACCCTGAGGGAATTGACGTTGGCCCGTGCTTATGAAGACGTGTCGTTAATCATCGGCGAACCAAGCGACGCGCAAGCTGAACTCGATTTTTTTGACTACTTGGTACACGATTCTGTAGCCGGCTTTGGAAACGATTTTTCAAAGCTTCAGAACTGGCGAATGATGTACTTCGGCGACGTTTCCTACATGCCCGAAAACGACTGGAGCATTGCCTCAGCGCGTGAGCGTTCGGATAACACTGAGGCAATTGCATAAATTGGTTCGAAGACAAGTAAAAGGAGCACGAAATGATTGATCTCATCCGTCTTGGCGACGACACCGATCACGGTGGCAAAGTCATTACCGCCTCGAAGACCATGCGCTTCGGCGGTAGCTATGTCGCGCGCAAAGGAGACGAGGTAAGTTGCCCTTTGCACGACATCAAGCCTAACCTCGTCATCGACGGTGACGATGGCACGACCGACGGCGGGGTTCCAGTCGCCCGGCACGGCTTTCGTGCTACGTGCGGCTGTCGCCTTATTTCTAGCTTGCGGTAGACGGATGCCCGTCGTTTTACCCCCGGCAGAGTCATCCGAGACCCGTCCCGAGCCGCCACGGATGATTATTTGGCTGGTGCTTCTTGCTGTTGTCATGGCGGGAGGCGCCGTCTATACCTTCGTCGCGTGGCCCAAGAACGAATCGACGCGCACAGCATGGTTCTGGATCCAGCTGTTAGGCATTCCTTTTCTGCTTTGGGCGCTTGCCTACGGATTGCGCTGGCTCTATCACGAACAGGAATGTGATCGGATCGACGCAGTGAACGAAACACTGCGCGCAGACCGAGAAAAAGCAGTGGAGTTTGCCCGCGATCCGCTCGCGGTGCTCGGCTATGCCTATCTAACTGGCGCCGGCACGTCGAACATGGCGAGGCTCATTGCGGAGCCTGCGAACACCGCCGAACTGCCGACAGGGGAAATCGCAGTCTCGGTTAGCAACTACAAGGAACTGCCGCTGGTCGGTGACGACGATGATCCATCACGCTATCGCGCCTGCTTCGGAGATCTGATCGGGGCGATGGTCGATGTAGTCCGGAAGATTCCCCATGACGCGCCATTTGCCGTTCGTCTGCAGTTGCCCAAGGAGGCGGATCGCGACACCTCGCTTGCGGCATGGCAAGCTTGTTGGACCGCCGCGAAACTTCGACCGACCACTGCCATTCTGATCGAACCCGAACAAGGCGTGATGGCGCTGGATGAATGGCTCGATGTCCGAGGTGGGCCAAAGTTGGAACGGTTCGTCCTTTTTGCTGCTGTACAGCTTCGTGAAGCGCCATTCGACGACAGCACCGAAGCTGCGGTCGCCTTGCTGCTGTCATGGGCGCCGCTCGCCTATCGTTATGAGCTTTGTCCGCTTGCAATACTGCACCGGCCGATCGAAGGTGAGTCGGAGGAGTGCAGGGCTGTATTGACAACCCCTTTGCGGTTTGGGCACGCGACAGGCGATCAAATTAGTGATCTATGGGAAGCTGCTCTGGAGTCCGACGAGAAATCAATCATCTCCCGAGACATTTCAAGCTTGGTGGCCGGCGTGTCAAAGACTGAGAAATTGTCCGGTATTCACGACATTGACAAGACATTCGATCGCCTCGACGGCGCGACCGGATGGCTCACGCTCGGTATCGAGCACGCGGCGGATACCAAGCGCCCACAACTAATGGCATGGAGAGAAGGCAGGTTTCGCGTTGCGGTCGCGCAGCCGGGAGGCCAGACATCGACACGCGACGGAATAGAAATTGCCTAAATCTCGTTATTGGATTTTTGTGGGAGCGCTGACCGCGCTCGCTTCACTTTACGCTTGGTCCCATGGCTCGGAACTCGATCCATCTGCTGCCCGAAGGGTGATTTTTGTGTGCATGATGGGCGCGATCGTACTCAGTGCACGGGGCGCGCTGTCAAGCACATGGCGCTTGACAGCGCGCTTTGCCCTGCAGCGCAAGCAGGAGCAATTCGAACGCGATCCGCTCGCCCGGCTGAGTGCGGCCGAGACGGTGCGCAAAGAGTCTGTGCCGATCAAACGGGAAGCACTGAAATTAGCGCTTCGCGACCGCCATGGCAGGTGCTGGCGGTACCGCGATCGCTGGATTCTTGTGAGTGGCGACGAGTCGATCGTCAAACGCCTCTCGCCAGGGCTTGCCAAGAACGGCTATGAGATCACCAGTGGTGCGGTTCTGATTTATGCGGCGCAGACAATTGATTTTATCGATGCCGACTGGCTCGACCAGATCCGTCGGTTCCGTCGCCGACGGCCCGTTGATGCGATCGTAGCCGTGATGTGCAATCGGCATTACAAGAACGCTCCATTTGATTCGGAAGAACTCGCACAGCGGCTCACGCGTCAGGCTCGGACGCTGGGCTGGGCGGCGCCTGTGTATCTTGTGAATGCAACGGATTTCGAGGACAAGCTCCCTGTCTCGGAGGAGGCCATTGGCATTCTTTGGTCCGATAGGCGTCTGAAAGCCGATGCGGTCGAACCCTTGCTCAGCGCGCTTGCTCATCGTCTTGCGGACAGTGGTGTAAGACGCCTCGCTCAAGATGCCCACGATCGGTATGCGGCGCAGGTATCGCAACACATCAGCGAGTTGCATGTCGGGCTGCTCAACCTCGTTTTACAAACCGCTAAGTCTCGCCTCTGGCGTCACCCGGTGCACGGGCTGCTCTTTGCTCCGCTCTTTAAGGAGCGGGAGCTAATCGCATTTCAGCGCGGCGAAACGCAAGACGGCGTGGTGCCGCGACAGCTCGAGCGGCGCCTCATTTGGCAGACCGTTGCAGAACATAGTGGAGCACCCTATGGACGTCGGGTGGGGTTCTACTGGCCCAACGCGCTCGCGGCCCTGGTAATGGTTGGAGCGATAGGCTGGTGCGCGGCGCTGACCGTCTCGTTCATCGGCAATCGCTCCGTCATGGCCGATGTACGGGCCGCGGTCGACACGGCCCTTGCCACCAAGCTAGGCACGCCGGCAGCAATACGCGCTCAACTCGCCCTGCAACAACAAATCGACACACTGGAATATCGCCAGCAACATGGCGCACCGTGGTACATGCGTGCAGGCCTGAATTACAACGATCAAATACTCGCTGCGCTCTGGCCGACCTATGCAAGCATCGCGGCGCACAACCTGCGCGATCCGTCCGCCCATCAACTCGAAGCCACGCTCACGCAACTCGCTCAGTCTCGCGCCGACGCACTGCCCAGCACCGAAGAACAGCAGCGCGACTACGACGCGCTCAAGACGTATCTAATGCTGGCGCAGCCTCAACATGCAGACGCTGCCTACCTCGCCAAGCAGTTGCCGACCACGTGGCCCGCAATCGCCGGCATGAGCACGGGCGAATGGCTCGACACCTCGCAACGGCTCGCGTCGTTCTACGCGTCGCACTTGCGCGCGCATCCTGAATGGCGACTCCATGCATCGGATGATCTGACCCAGGCGTCGCGCAACATGCTCGTCAATCAGATCGGCCTGCAGAACTCCGACGACACGCTCTACCAATCCGTGCTGGAGCAGGCGAAGGGCAAATACGCCGATATGTCGCTCGTGACGCTGATCAACGGAGCGGACGCACGCGGCTTATTCACGACGACGCAAACCGTACCGGGCATCTACACGCGCGCCGCATGGGACGGCATGATCGGCGAGGCAATCGACAAGGCCGCCAAGGAAGGGCGCGTGGCGGCGGACTGGGTGCTCGCCGACGAACGCGCCGCGCGCGTGCCGGGCGCGGCGCTCGAAGCGCATCAGGACATCGAGGAAGTGAGGCAGCGCCTGCGCGCGCGCTATTTCGCAAGCTATACCGCCGCGTGGCAGGCGATGCTGAACAGCCTGCAATGGCAGAATGCGACCAATCTAGGCAGCGCGATCACGCAGCTCACGCGCTTGACCGATGCGCAGACCTCGCCGCTGATTGCGCTGATGAAATCGGTTCAGTATCAGGCACAGGCGGGACGTCCCTCGCAAGCGCTCTCGGACACGCTAGTGCGCAAAGCACAGGACCTGATCGGCAACAAGACAGGCATCGCGAGTGCTCAGGAAGTCGATCCGCTGGACAAATCTTTCGGCCCGCTGCTCGCGTTGATGGGCGATGACGTGGTGACGGGCACGGCCAGCAAGTCGAACGGCAAGCCCACAAAAAGTGTCGCCGACTTCAGCGGCGTGAGCCTCGCGCATTTCCTGACGGTGGCCACGACCATGCGCCTGAAGCTGCAGCAAATCGCCACCAGCACCGACGCCCAGGCCATGGCGCGTCAAATGGCGCAGGCGGTGTTTCAGGGCAAGCTCTCGGAACTCACGCAGGCACGCGACGATGCCGCGCTCACTGCCGCAAGCCTTGGCTCGCAATGGTCGGGCTTCGGCGACTGAGCGGGCGCGTACCGGGCGATTATCCGGTGTGTCGCGAGAGCTTCCGTCTGTTCTGCACACCAGTGATCAACCTGTTCGAAGTGGATGCGCTGCCGCTGCGACCTACGGACTGGCATGATCGCGAACATCGCGTTCAACCCGGCGTGGCGGGGCACGTCGAGCCGTATCACGTGCTCGCAGTGACCGCCGCAGATCCGGAGGACAGCGCACGTCACGCATATAGCGCCTTCACGAGCTTTCGCCATCGCGGCTGGACGCTGCAGTACGAGAAGCCAGAGCGCTATTTCCATACCGCGATGCGTTTGGGCGTGACGGGCCGGGAGGTTTGGCTGACGCTATCCGGGCAGTTGTGGGAGCGTCTCCACGCGGACGCTGCGCACGATGAGAACCGTCCGCAACCGGATCGCCATCTGACGGTGAGGGCACTGGCGAACAATGGACGCTTGCCGCGCATGGCGCTTTCCGAGGCGACGATCACCGAGACAGTGTCGGGCTTTACCGGTATCGCGTCGGTGCGCAACCTGAGCGCGCCGACGCTGCCGTTGTATCCGCCGCGCCATCACCCGGAGTACGACTGGCGCTTGCTCGGCCATTTCACGGCGGGCGGCGCGAATGAATTGAACATGATCGGGATGGTGGGCGCACCTGCATTTCGCGAGGCGCTGGAGCTTTACGACTGGTCGCCTGACGACAGTACTCAGCGGCGCATCGATGCTATCGAAGATGTGTGGTTGGCCGAGCATGAGTCGGTGGGCAAAGGACATATGCGACGCGAGGTTCGCGTGTACGTGCGCCTCGACGCTAGGGCATTCGACGGGCCGGGTGACGCAGCGCTGTTCGGTGATGTGCTAAGCCGGTTCGTGGGCCGCTATGCAAGTTTTCATCATGCGATGCGGTTGGTGCTGGACGTCGAGGGTAAGCAGACCGTGTATCCGGTGATGGAGTTCGAGGGGGCGCCATTCTGATTCGCGATACCGCAGCGCGTCAATCACTATGGTCGTCGCCCGCGACGTCTGCCGGCGGCTTGCGCAATACCTGTGTTGTCTGGAATTGTTGGCGTGGCGCTGCCGGTCGACGACGGCTTCGTCGCACACTGTCCGTACTTGCGTGAGAGACCGCTTCAAGCCGCTCTCCGCACTTCCCTTTCCGCCGCGAACCTGACCACCACAACCAGCCCATGCGGTTCCGCATCCCTTAACACAACTTCCGCGCCGATCCGCGCCGCCACCGTGGCGACGATCGACAAACCAAGACCCGAGCCTTCGGTATCCGTGCCGAGCACGCGATAGAACGGATCGAACACACGCTCCCTTTCTTCCGCCGCAATGCCGGCGCCGGAGTCCTCCACGCGAATGAACGCGCGGCCATCGATCACGCCGGCCGATAAATCCACGCGCCCATCTTCCGGCGTATAGCGGATGGCGTTATCGACGAGGTTCTTCAGCAAGATCGAAAGCTCGGCCTCGGGCACGTCGATCACCACGTCATCCTCCGTACTCGACACGCCGATGTCCAGACGCTTCGCCTCGGCAAGCGGCATCAAATCCTCGAGCACGTTGCGAAAAACTTCCTGTACACGCAGCCTGCTCGGCTTGCCCACGGTCTTGTCCTGCACGCGCGCGAGCGTGAGCAACTGATTGAGCAGCGCACGCGTGCGCGCGAGACCTCGCCGCAACGAGAACAATCGTTCGCGCGCGGCGGCGGGCATCTCCGAGGCGTCGAGGCGCTCGGCTTGCAGCGAAAGCGCCGTTAGCGGCGAGCGCAGTTCATGCGCGGCATCGGCGACGAAGCGGCGTTGCATCGCCAGCGAAATGTCCACGCGGATCAGCAGGCGATTGATCGCCACGACGAACGGCGTGATCTCGGAAGGAACCGTATCTTCCGTGAGCGCCGAGAGATCGTGCTCGGGACGCTGATCGAGATCGCCCGCCAAAAGCGCGAGCGGACGAAACATGCGGCGCACGAGCCAATGAAGCGTGATGAGCAAAACCACCGCGAGCGTGCCGAACGGAATGACGGTGGCAAGCGCACTGTTGCGCGCAATCTCGTCGCGCCCCATGGTCTTCTGTCCGACCACGACACGCACGCCGTCTTCGAGCGTCTTCACGATGATCCGCCAGCGCAGGCCAGCCACGTTCGCATACTGAAGGCCGTCCCGCAGGTCGGCGGAGAGCGCGAGCGGCGCGCGTTCATCGAGTGTCTGAATCACGATCTTCGATGCGAAGTCCACACCCGGCACATCGGCAAGCGTTTCGCGCCGCATGACGGCGAGACTGCGCGGCGTCACGAGCGCGGTGATCTGCTTGAGCTGCCCGTCCTGCAACTCGTTCGCCTCGTGAAAAGCCGTCTTGAACGCGATGAAGCCGCCGATGAGCGCAATCGCCACGATCAGCACCGACAGCCATGCCGACAAACGAAACTGGAGCGAACGGTTCATGTCTGCTTCGAGACCATCCAGCCCACGCCGCGCACATTCTTGATCGCCTGCGCGCCGAGCTTCTTGCGCAGCGAATGAATCAGGAATTCGACGGCGTTGCTTTCGACTTCCTCATTCCAGCCGTAGATGCGGTCTTCGAGTTCCGTGCGCGAGAGAATGGCGCCGGGGCGCAGCATGAGCGCCTGAAGCAACGCAAACTCGCGGCTCGACAGACGCGTGACGTTGCCCGCGGCCGTGACTTCGCGCGTGGCGGGATCGAGCGAGATGATGCCGTTCGACATGACGGGCGCCGCCTGACCGCTGCGCCGCCGCACCACGGCGCGCATCCGCGCGAGCAGTTCGGACATCTCGAAGGGCTTGAGGATGTAATCGTCCGCGCCTGCATCGAGGCCACGAATACGCTCTTCCACCGCATCGCGCGCGGTGATGATAAGTAACGGAACCAGATTGCCGCCGGCCCGCACCGCGCGCAACACGTCGATGCCGTCCTTGCCCGGCAAGCCCAGATCGAGCAGGGCAACGTCGTAGCTGTGCGTTTCCAGGCTCGTCAACGCAAGCCGGCCGTCACGCACCCAGTCGACGGCGTAGCTGCCGTCCTTGAGGGTGTCGTGCACAGCTTCGCCGATCATGCGGTCGTCCTCGACCAGCAACACCCTCATGCCATTTCTCCGTGGGCTCACCTTCGCCCCCGCGCGCAAAACATCTGCGAAAAGGGCGGCAAAAGCGACTTTACACCGAGTGAGAAGGGGGATGGGGACATCGGCATGGAGGATGCGTCTTCTTGACTGAGTCTGAAGTCTCGAAGCGTAGACTTAGCTGGTGCTTAGGAATAAAAGACCAGGCGAATCGTTTGCTCGACGGGCCATGCCATCCGCGAAAACCCGCATCGCCGCCAATCCTAAGTTTGAGCTAAGTCTCGGCTGCAACGGTGTCGCTCTGCACGGAATCATCGCCCGCCCGTTCGCCCATAAGACAGACATGACCACCACCGCGCCCACGAAAAAAGCCCCGCGACGGCCGCCTTCCGCCGTTCTCGCCCGCCCGTTGGCCTGGGAACATTACGATCTCTCGCAATCGAATGTCATGTTCGAACGGCTCCCCGCGCCGGGCGAACTCGCGCTCTGGCTCGTGCCTACCGAATTCCGCTTCGTGTCCGCATCGAACGTCGGTCTTTGGCTCACGGTCGCCGAGCGCAAACGCGCGCGCATTCATCCAAACGCGGCGGTGGGACGGCGCTTCGGCGTCGGACGGGCGACGCTTCGGCTGCTGCTTTCCGGGGTGCTCGCGTGCCGGCAACACGAAGTGAAGCTGGAGGAAGGGCCCGAGGAACGCATCGTGGTGGCGAATCTGCGCGATGGCCAGTCGGTCGGCGTCGACATCGCTTATTGCGGTATCTGGATCGTCATTGCGATGGCGGCTGACAGAGTAGGGCTGAAGATAGCGCCGAATCTGTTCGCGCCGCGCGATACGAAGGATTTGTTCGCAGCCGCACGAGCGCGCGCGGAACGCGGTGAGGTGCGATCGCTGCAAGAGCGGGCCGCGCAGGAGACGACGTGGCATACGCTTCCGCTGCTCTTGCCGGGCGAAGCGCGTGGCGCTGTCGTGCTCGAAAGACCGTTCGAACGCGTGCGAGCGTTTGGCTGGGAGCGTCCGTTCGATGCAATTTGACCAACGGCGCTAAGCGTCCGCTAAGGAATCGATTGTTATTCTGCGGAAACTCACGGCTCTCATGGAATACTTCGACATGCAAATCAATACGGAAACGCAGGACCGACACGACCTCAAGGTGCCGGCCGTCACGCTCGGCTTCTGGCTCATCAAGATCGCGGCGACGACGCTCGGCGAGACCGGCGGCGATTGGGTCACGATGTCGCTGAATCTCGGCTATCTGGTGGGCTCCGCGATTTTCGCGATCCTGTTCGTCGGCTTCGTCATGGCGCAGGTGCGGGCGAAGGGCTTCCATCCGTCGTTCTACTGGATCACCATCGTCGCGACCACGACGCTCGGAACCACGCTCGCCGACTTTGCCGATCGCTCCGTTGGGCTCGGTTATCCGGGCGGCGTCTCGTTGATCGTCGTGTGCCTGGTGCTGTGCATCTTTCTTTGGTATCGCGTGGAAGGAACGGTCGCGGTGTCGAGCGTGACCACACCGCGCGCCGAATGGTTCTACTGGATCACGATCCTGTTCTCGCAAACGCTGGGCACCGCCGTCGGCGACTGGCTCGCAGGCGACGATCGCGGCGGTCTCGGCCTCGGCTACGAAGTGAGCGCGCTGATTTTCGGCACGCTGCTGCTTGCCGTGTGCCTGATGTACTTTTTTACGCAGATTTCCCACACGCTGCTCTTCTGGCTCGCGTTCGTGCTGACGCGGCCGCTCGGCGCCACGCTGGGCGATTTCTTCGATAAACCCGTCGACCAGGGCGGACTCGCTTTCAGCCGCTTCACGGCTTCGGTCGTCCTCATCGTGGCGATGGTCGCGGCTGTGTGGATCACGGATCGAGTCGATAAGCGCAAGGCAGCGGCGTATCCGTGACCTGAGTCACGCAAAAAAGAATTTTGACGCGCTATCATCCGGGAAAACCCGTATTTGTCCGAGTGCCGGCGATCCCGGCCAACGACGAATCGGCATTGTCCCTTTGCATCGGCGCCGGCCAAAAGCCGTGTCCGATTTCCGACCGGATGTCGACCCATGATTGCGATCGTCTTTCGACGAGCGGCTGACCGCCTGCTCGTAGCAGATCCCGGCCTCGCGCGCTTCGTCACGGCGCTTCGTGCGACGCTCGCTACGTTGATTAGCGCCTTCATCTGCATCGAAGTGGCCGCGCGATTCGGGTCACCGCCGGTGGTCGCCGGACTAGCCGTGCTGTTCTGCATGATCGCCCCGCTGTTTTTGCGCGATCACACGCTGCGAGGCTGGTTAGTCTCCCTCTCTTCCCTCTATCTCGTCGCCGTATCGAGCTTTGCCACGGCGGCCGCGCTCGATGCCGTGCCGTTCGTCGCCGATGCGGTGTTCATCGCGCTGCTCTTCGCCGGCATGCTGGTGCAGGCTTGCGGACCTCGAGCGCTTGGCAGCGCGCTGATCGGCATCGTGACTTTTTACTTTGGCGTGTATCTGCATCCATCGTCGAACAAGGCTGGTTTGATCCTCGCGCTGTCGATGGTGGCGCCGTGCGTGATCGTGTGCGTCGCTCGCGGAATCGTGCCGCAACGCCGGATTGCCGCGATACAACTGGCGATTCGCACCGTCGCCTTGCGCGCAAGAGACGTGCTCCGCGAAACGCACCGCGTGGGGCGCACGCACACGGCGTTGTCCTCGATGAACGAAGCGGCCATCGCCTTCGAAGACCGGCTCGCGCTTCTAGACCCGGACGAAGCCGGCGCGCTGCGCGAAGCGCTCGTGGAACTCGAAGTCGCCGCAGGCCAATATGTCTTCGATGCAACGAGCCGCCCCGCACGCGAAAGCGCCTTCCGCTCGGCGATTGCGAAGCTCGAAGGCATTGAGACGACGGATTCGAAGCGCAAGAACGCGCCGCCGCCGCGCAAGAGAATCGACATGAGCCAGCTACGCACGAGCCTTTCGTGGCTGCCCGCCTTGCGCACGGGCGCGGCAGCGCTGATGGCCATGCTCGCGGGTCACGTGCTGTCGTCGGAGCGCTGGTTCTGGGCCGTCATCACGGTGTTCGTCGTGTTCCTCGGTACGCGTTCGCGCGGCGACACGCTGTATCGCGCCATGCAGCGCATTGCCGGAACACTCGCGGGCGGACTGGTCAGCGCGCTTCTGGTGACGAGTCTGCACGATCAGCCCGCCGCGATTGCAGCCGCCATGCTGCTCTGCGTTTTCGGTTGGGCGTACTTCATCATGAGCGCATACGGGCCGGGCGTGTTTTTCATCACCGTGCTCGTGGGTCTGGTCTATGGCGGTCTCGGCCTTGCCGTGCAACCGCTCGTCGAACTGCGGATCGAAGAAGTGGCCATAGGATGCCTCGCCGCCTTGATCGCCGCGTTCACCGTCAAGCCGCTCGATACCACGAGCCATATCGAGGCGCGCTTCGTCGGCGTGGTCGATGCCTTGATCGAAGGCGTGAGCGCGGCTTCAGCCAATGCGGATGAAAACCAGGGACGTGCCGCCGCCGCAGTCAGAGCGCTGGATCGTCAATGGCACGACTTCCGCGTTGCATTGCGTCCTCAGCGCGTCTTTGTTTGGGAGCCGCGTTACGAGCAGATCGCCGGAGCCTTGCAGTGCTGCGTCCACAACGTGCGCGCCATGCTCAGCGAGCGCTCCGATACGCGACAGGATGCTGGCAGCGAACACAGCTTCGGCTCGGTGATGGCGCGGCTGGAAAGCGTACGCGCGCGTTATGCACGGCCGATACGCAACACGCTTCCTATCGATACCCGCACCAGCGATGCGCTCGTCTCGCTCGATGGCGCCGTCGCGCTGCTTGCGTCACGCATTCGCGATGCACAAGCCAGCCGCGATATCTCCGTCACGTGGCGCACGCTTGCTTCGTTACGGGCGCGAATCGGCTTCCATTGAGGCAGACGGCACGTGCGGTTAATTGTCGAGATAAGGCGCGAGGTCTCGCGTCGCATCCGCAAATTTGGCGCTCAGATAATCGAGCAGCGCCCGCACGCGCGGCGCCATGTACTGACGCCGCTGAAACAACGCATGCACGGGCGTGTCGGGGCAACGCCATTCGGGCAGCAGAAGCTCGAGCCTGCCAGCCTGCAGATCCGCGCCGATGTCCCATATGGACTTCATCGCCACACCGTGTCCTTCGAGCGCCCATTGCCGCGCGAGTGCGCCATCGTTCGTCTCGCGTGCATGCGTGAGCGGCGCGGTGAAATTCTCGCTGTGGGCGTCGCGCATGAAACGCCATTCGTTCGCCACGCCAGCAGCTGAACTCAGCAAAATGAAGCGATGCCGAGCGAGCGTCGCGACGTTCTCCGGCCTGCCATGCGCCTCGATATAAGCCGGTGACGCGCATAGCGTGCGACGGTTCGGCGCCATGCGCTTGGCGATCATCGTGCTGTCGGCGGGCACGCCGAAACGGATCGCGAGGTCGATATCGTCGAGTAGCAAATGCGACAGCGAGTCCGACAACACCAACGCAATGCTGACCTCGGGATGCATCTCGTTGAAGGCGTCGAGCCATTGCGTGAGGACATGGCGGCCGAAATCCGACGTGGCCGAGACGCGCAACTTGCCGCTCACCACGGCGCGTCCGGCGTGCAGCGCGGCGTGGGCGTCGTCGAGTGTTTGCAGCGCGTGCTGGCAGTGCGACAGGTATGTGCGGCCTTCGTCGGTCAGTCTCAGACTGCGCGTGGTGCGCTCGAAGAGTTGCACGCCGAGCGCGCTTTCGAGTCGCACGAGCCGCGCGCTGGCCGCAGCCGGCGATAGATCGAGCTTGCGGCCGGCCGCCGAAAGACTGCCGAGCGCCGCTGCTTCGACGAAAAGCCGGATGTCACCCAGGTTATCCACGCGCTGCCGCTCCAGGTTTGGTAGGTGGGACGATCGCGCCGAGGTGCGCGTGGGTATCATACCCGCGCCCTTATTTGCTCACCACGCCAAGTTGCTGCAGGAAAGCGAGGTTGTCTTCGAGATGCCAATTGTCGGTAATCTTGCCGTCGCGGATACGGTAGATATCGGTCGCGATGAAATCCACCGGCTGTCCGTTGCCCTGCACGCCGTTGAACGTGCCGGTGAAATGGCCCGTGAAGTGCAGATGCGTGACGACGCGGTCGCCCGTGACGATCATCTGTTCGACCGCAGCGTGGACGTCCGGCACGGCTGCATGAAACGTTTTCGATGCAGCCAGCGGCCCGGCAATGCCCTGCGGGCGGCCGGGCGGCAGCGTGCGGTCCGTGAAGTCGTCGGCGAGCGCGGCGCGTGCCTGCGCTTCGTCACCGGTGGTCCAGAACGTGTCGTAGGTGCGGGCCGCGTGAATCTGCCGCGCCGCCTGCTGCTTCGACAGAGTTTTGTCGACGATAAGCGTCTGCGGCTCGACGAGGTTATCGGCAGCGGACGCCGGCAGCGCACTTGCAACAAGTGCTGCACCAAGGGCAGCGGACACGATACGTAAGAGCGACATGATGTTCTCCGTGAATGGCTGTTCGTATGAGGTTTAAGCGGCGCAACGCGGACTCGGTTATTGCTTGCAATGCGCCTTGCATGAAAGCCATTCTGCGTTCATCGATGTCGCTTGATAATGGGTCTGCCTCTTGAATGATTCTTCTGCGAAACCAAAAAGTGCCGCGCGTCTTCAATCCTTCGCGGCCGGCGCATAGAGCGTGATGCCGAAGCGCGACGCGGCCTCGCGCATGCGGGCCTTGTCCGCGTCGGTCGGGTCGTGCGGGACGACCTGGCCGCTTTGCGCATCGGCACAAGCATCGACGAAGCGGTCGAAGCCTGCGGGCGTGCAGATCACGAGATAACGGGCTGTCTGCGCCCCGGAATTGATGAGCTGATGCTGCGAGCCACGCGGCAGCACCACGGTCGAGCCAGCCAGCAAGCGATGCCGCGTACCATCGACGATGGCATCCAGTTCGCCTTCCAGCATCAGCAGCGTCTCTTCCTCATTCTCGTGACGATGCATGGGCGTGGCGCGTCCGGCAGGCGAGAACATTTCCAGCATGCAGTAAGCATCGTCCGTATGATTGCCGGACACGAGCAGGCGAGCGCGGGAACCGCCGAAATCGTATTCGACCGGGTTATCGTTCAACATGAACATGCAAAATTCTCCATATAGTTCGTATGACGTACTAATTAGACATGAGCCGAAATCGCTCTCACCGCGCTACTCTAAGCGAATATCGGCCATGCATTGGAGGCAGCCGTGCCACGTCTTTCACGCTAATCTGTCGCGAATGACGCCATGAAGAATCTCAGCCAGTTCGTTAATTTTTCTGCTGTCGCGCGCCACGGCAGCTTTGCGCAAGCAGCACGTGAACTCGGGCTTGCGCCTTCATCCGTGGCGAAAAGCGTCGCACGCTTAGAAAAGGATCTCGGGGCGCGGCTTTTTCACCGGACCACGCGCGCTGTCACGCTCACCGAAGAAGGACGCGCGCTGTTTGCGAAAAGCGCGCGCTTGCTCGAAGAAATCGAAGCGCTCGATCTGGACTCTGTCAGCGACAACGACGAGCCCGCAGGCGTGCTGCGCATTGGCGCTCCGATAGGCTATGGCGTGCGTGTCGTGTTGCCGGTGCTCGCGCGTCTGCGCGAACGTTATCCGCTACTCGAATTCGATCTGCGTCTTTCCGACGGACGCGTGAGTCTCACCGACGAAGGACTCGATGCGTCGATCCGCTTCGGCGAACTCGAAGACTCGTCGCTGATTGCGCAAAAGATCGACGAACAGGCGCTCGTGTTGTGCGCGAGTCCGACGTATCTCTCGCGGCACGCAAGAATTCGCGCGGTGAGGGAACTCGAACATCACACGTTGATTGCGTTTCGTCTGCCGACGAACGGGCGCGACCGGCCGCTCGAATTCATCGAGAACGGAGAAAAGGTATCGGTGGAATCGCAAGCGCCGTTTCGCATCAGTCACGGCGAGGCGCTGGCGGAGGCCGCGTTGCTCGGTATCGGTCTTGCGCAGATGCCCGAGTTTTTCGCGCGTCAGTATCTCGCGGCGGGCGCGCTCGTCGAAGTGCTGGCGAGTTGCCGCCCCGCGCCGCTTGCCGTGAATCTCGTGCTGCCGGGCTCGCGTGTGCGGCCCGCGCGGGTACGCGCGTTGGTCGAAGCATTCACGGCAAGTGCCTGACGCGCAAAGCCTCAATGGCCCGTTTCGCGCTTGCTCTGCTCGGCGACGGTGAGAATGGCTTCGGGCATGACCTCGAGGCGCGCCTTGGGAATGGGGTCGCCGCTTTCGTCGGAAAGACCGTAGCTGCCTTCCTCGATTTTTTGCAGCGCGCGCTGGATGTCGGCGATACGCAAGTCGTTCACGTTGCGCAGTGCCTGATTCGATACGTATTGCTCGCGTCGCTGTGCGTCGTCTTCGTATTCCTCGGCTTCGGCGCCTTGTTCTTCCTGTAGATTTCGCTCGCTCGCAATCGTGCCTTCTTCGTTGCCGAGCAATTCGCGCTGCAATGCTTCCAGACGTTCGCGCTGCTTTGCGATGAACTCGTCACTCAAGCCGTTTTCGTCGGTGGCCATGATGGTGCCTCGAGTAAGTGTTCATCAAACGTACGCTTCGGCAGTCGGCATTGTCAAGGCAACTTGTTCGTGGCCGTGCTCCGACAAAAGCAGGGCCGCTCAGGTCTCGCTCCACATGCGCAGCAGATTGTGATAGCAGCCGACCAGCGTTCGCTTTGCGGCTTCATCGCCTTGCGTGGCGTTCAGGCGTTGAATGGAGTTGTCGAGATCGAAGAGGAGGGCGCGTTGAGCGTCGTCGCGCACGAGGCTTTGCGCCCAGAAGAAGCTCGACACGCGTGCGCCGCGCGTCACGGGCCGTACTTGATGCAGGCTCGTCGCGGGATAAACGATCGCATGTCCCGCGGGCAATTTCACTTCCTGCACGCCATACGTGTCTTCTATGACGAGTTCGCCGCCATCGTAGTCTTCGGGACGGGACAGGAAGAGCGTGACGGAGACGTCGGTACGCACGCGTGCGCCATGACCCGGCACGATACGGATTGCGCCATCGACATGACTGCCGAAGTGCATGCCGCCTTCGTAGCGATTGAAGAGCGGTGGATACACGCGATTGGGCAGCACCGCGCTGATGAAGAGCGGATGCCGTTCGAGCGCGCCGACGATGGCGTCGCCCATTTCATGCGCAATGGGCGAGCCTTCCGCGATCTGCCGGTTATGTTTGACCGGCGCGCCCTGATAGCCAGCGGTTGCGCGGCCGTCGACCCATGAGTCCGTGGCGGCTTCAAGCCGTGCGCGCATGGCGGCGGCATCTTCGGGCGTGAGAACGCCGGGTATGGAGAGGATCATCGTTCTGACTTTTCAACTGCGCGCGCCGCGCCTTGATTCGGCGTGGCGCGCGCAGGCACATCAACGGAAGCGGTAATTCAACGTCGCGAGGAAGGTGCGGCCGTAGCCCGGCACCGCGCGTCCGCCATCCGACGGGATCAGCGCGTCGTAGTAACGCTTGTCCGTCAGATTCAGCACGTTGAACTGGATATCGTAACGCTTCTGATGATAGGCGGCCATCGCGTCCCAGCGCACGTATCCGCCCACCTGAACGAGATTGTTGTTCGCTGCATAGCGCGAGGACACATACGAAGGCCCGCCGCCGATCTGCCATGCCGGCGTGAAGTCGTAGGTCGTCCAGAAGTTGAGCATGTGATGCGGCGTGTTGGCGAGCGTGTTGCCGGTCGTGCCGTCGAGCGCCTTCTGCACGGTGCCGTCCATGTAGGTGTAGCCGCCGAACATCTGCCACTGCTTCGTGATGTGGCCCGCGACGCCCAACTGATAACCGCGCACGCGGACGTCGCCATCGAGCGTGTATTCGCCGGTCGAAACCTGCGTGCGAGCGTTGGTCTTCTCGATGTTGAAGAGCGACTGCGTCAGCGAAAGGCCGCCGTTCAGCAAGTCCCACTTCGAGCCGACCTCGTAAGAACGGTTCTTTTCAGGCGGCGTGTTCTGCTGATTGTTGGTGAGCGTCAGTGCTTCGAGCGACGGGTTGAACGACGTCCCGTACGACACGTAATACGATTGCCAGTCGGCCGGCTGCCACACCACGCCGGTACGCACGCTCGTGAAGAAGTTGGTCTGCGTGGCGTAACCGGGCGCGTTGATCGAATTGTTGATCGACGCTTCATAGCGGTCCCAGCGCACACCGCCAATCCACTTCCAGTTCTCGCCGATGGACACCGTATCGTTCAAATAAAGACCAATGCCGTTCGCGCTCGATTCGGCCAGATTCGTCGCGACTTCACGATAATTCGCCGGGCGCGGCACGTATGCCGGATCGACGAGCGGCACGATGGCGAGCGTATTCGAAGGCAGGCCGGGCGTGGTCGCCGTGAAGCTCTGGTTGCTGTAGGTCTCGTGACTCAGATCGACGCCGACGAGCATGTCGTGCTTCAGGAAGCCGGTTGCGAACTTGCCCTGAAGATCGGTCGTGTTATAGACCGAGTGATCGTTGATGTTGCGGTCCTTGCCCTGCAGCCGCACGAATAGCGACGACAGCGGCAGTGCCGTGTAGTTGCCGTTCGCAAGCGCGGTCGAGGTTCCGAGCGGACCCGTCAGCACGGCCGCTGCGTTGGTCGCGCGCGCCTCGGTGCTGTAGTGGCTGAACTGCGTCTGGTTGCGCAGCGTGAACATGTCGTTGAAGCGATGTTCCACACGCGCGTTCACCGTCTGCACGTCCTGGATCGTGCGGTCGTCCGTGAAGCCGTAGAAGGTTTTCCTATCGACCGGCGCGGGATGGCCGTTCAGCGGCGGAATGCCATAGTCGGGCTGATCGTAGTTATGCTGGATCAGCGCGGACAAGGTCACCTGCGTAGGCGTACCGATGCCGAACTTCACTTCCGGGGCCACGCCGTAATCCTTGTTCTTCATCTGATCGGGGGTTGAACCGAGATCCTGTCCGAACGCGTTGATACGGAACGCGGAGGTATCCGTGAGCGGCTGGTTGATGTCGACCGTGCTGCGATAGCGGTCGTGCGTGCCCGCTTGCACGGAAACATCGGCGCGAGGCTTCAGGTTCGGCTGCTTGCTGACCTGATTGATGACGCCGCCCGTGGAACCGCGCCCGAAGTACAGCGACGACGGGCCATACAGCACGTCGATGGATTCGAGATTGAAGGTATCGCGATAGTACTGGCCGCGGTCGCGAAAGCCGTCGAGATAGATGTCGGTGCGCGCCGTGAAGCCGCGCAGGTTGATGTTGTTGCCGATCTGGCCGCCTTCGGCCGCGCCGAG
Organism: Caballeronia sp. LZ001; assembly: GCF_031450875.1. Taxonomy (NCBI): domain Bacteria; kingdom Pseudomonadati; phylum Pseudomonadota; class Betaproteobacteria; order Burkholderiales; family Burkholderiaceae; genus Caballeronia; species Caballeronia sp. LZ001. Next base: position 262,585 of record NZ_JARTVX010000005.1, read on the forward strand.
GGTTACGCCCGGCACATTGCGCAAGGCGTCGGAAAACGAACTCACCGCTTGCGATTGCAGCACTGCTTTCGGCACGACCACGACGGCCTGCGGAATGTCGCGCAGCGCCGTCGGAACCTTGGCGCCGACGCTCGAGACTTCCGGCTGGAAGTCGGCTTGCTGATCGGCCTGTCCCGTGACCTTGACCGCCGGCAGCGCGGCGGTTTCCGGTGCGGATGCGTTGCTCACCGGGGCATCGGCCTGGGTCGTCTGCGTCACTTGCGGGGCGGTTTGCGCGTAAAGCGGCGCCGCAATCGGCGCAACGGTAAACGCGGCCAACGCCGCGGCAAGCGGTGTTTTCCTCAACATGTCGTTCCTCAAATTTTTTCGACCGCATGCGTGTCGCTGACGCATGCGCAATTGACTTGTTCTTGGCTCGGCATCCACGAATCAGAAATAAGCCCTTAATTCAGGTGAATGCGAATCACTATCATTACACAAAGGCCGAAATATTTGGAATGAATTTCACAATTCCAGGGAACTTTTTCCGAAATGGTCAGGCGAATGTAAGGGTGCGTACAGTGCCTGTACTAGATGCGTAAGAAGCAAAACGCCCGCAACGCGCGGCGCTGCGGGCGTGAATGCGGGCCAATCAGCGACGGCATCCTTTTTCGAGAACGATGGTTTCGAACAACTCGTAGTCCGCGGTGGGCGTCTGGTCCGCGCCCGGCGCGTGGTAGTAGTTCATCGTGATCGATGTCTTGCCGCCATGCTCGCCCGGATCGCAGTCGAAAACGGCGATGCCGTAGCCCGTGCCCGTATCGCGTTGCGCGGACCAGATGGCGTCTTCCACCGCATCCGCTACAGGACGCACGAACGTGCCCGCCGTCGCGCCCGGAATGGGCCGGTTGCGTTTCGTGAAGACCTGCGCTTGCGGATTGCCCGTGCCTGCATCCGTGCCGTAGACGTCGAGCGGCGCGCTGGTGCCGCCGCCGCCGAGAATCAGATGGACCGTGCCGTGCGAAGTATCGATAGGATCGTTCGCGCGATGCGCTGTCATCACCGGACGCGGTTGCAAGGTGTCGACGCGTTCGCCCGTCGTCGCATCGCGGCCTGCGTGATGATTGCAACCGCGCACGGGATGGCTGCGCTCGTAATCGTGATCGTGGCCGCACAGCACGAGGTCCACGCCGTATCGGTCGAACAAGGGCAGCCATGCTTCGCGAATGCCCTTGTCGGAGCCATTGCCCGTCTTCGACGAACTCAGCGCGTCCTGATGCATCTGCACGATGATCCAGTCGATGTCGTCGTCGCGCGACGCATCGCGCAGCGTCTCTTCGAGCCAGCGCGTCTGCTCGCCCTGACTGTAGCCGCGAATGTAGAACGACGTGCCCGGTTCAATGGCCGGATTGCCCGTGCTCGCGGCAGGCACGAGCGGAGCGGGACCGGCGACGAATGCGGCGGCATCCTGATACACGACGTCGTCGGCATCGAGCGAAACGAACAGCACCGAACTGACGCGGAAGCTATACCAGCGCCCCGGAAACTGCGTGCCGTTGTCGGGCAACGTGTAGCGCGTGAGATAGGAATCGAAGCCCTGGCGGCCGTTGTTGAACTCGACTTCGTGATTGCCCGGACAAGGCATCCACGGACGATTCGCGGCAGAGACCTGCGCGTTATTGCCGAAGTCGCGCCACACTTCAGGCTGATGAGCGGCGTTGAGATTCGCGTAGCAGAGATCGCCGTTGAGCAAGTGAAAGAGCGGGTCGAAACGTTCCACAGCTTGCACCGCGAAACGGCTTTGCGGCGACGACAACACCCAGCCCGTGTTCGGCGTCGCGAGGTCGCCATAACTCGTGAAGCGGAACTTGCGACGGCCGCGCGGCGCCGTGCGAAAGCTCGCGCTGAAAGGCTGGGCCGCGTTGCTGTCGTTATCGGCGGTGACTTCGTAGTGATACGTCGTGTCCGGATGAAGGTCGCCAAGACGCGCATGATACGTGCAGACAATCTCGCCGTTCAGACCATCGGTATAAGTGCGTTGTACGCCGTGAATCACGCTTGCATGACCTTCGTGCGTTCTGATGCGAACACGCGGATGCACGGCCTGCGCAAGCGATGCCCAGCTCACGACGACTTCGCGCGTCGGGTCTTGGCCCCAAGTCAGATGCACTTGTTCGGGCGTGCCATCCGGGCCGGGCGATGCCGCGTTCGCCGTCGCGCTCATGACATTGGCCGCGGTGGCTATGCCGGACGCACCGGCGAGCTTGAGAAAGCCTCTGCGCGATGCAATAGATGCGGAGTCTTGCGGGTTCTTCGTTACCATGGACGGGCCGTCTCCTCGTTTGATCAGGACGCGATGTGTCCGGAGACATTATTACTATCGGTATGACCCGGCTATGACAAACGGCCTGCACGACCGGCTTAGGTGAAAACAGGAGCGAAGAATGGCAAGCAACGAGTACGTGGTGTTCAAGGGAAAGGTAAGGCTTGGCGTTCCCTTTCTGGACGGTTACAAAGGCGACCCGCACTATGTGATCGTAAGCGACGACGAGAAGGGCAACGAGTTTCGCATCGTCACGAACGTGAAGTCGGATAGCTCGCTGACGGGTCCTGCGGGTTACCTCGTGTTGTATGTGCTGAATCAGAACTTCGACAACGCGATCACGGCAGACCTCGCGAAACTGAATGCGGGCGTCACCACATCGAGCTTTCCGAAACTCGACTACGTGCACGAAGAAGGCCTCGTCGATCTAAGCGCCATGCGTCCTATTCCGCTCGACACGGCAAGCAAGCACAACGACATCAACGCGCTCGTCAACGAGATGCTGCAGCTCGATATGTCAGCCGATCCGGTGAACTATGTTTATCCGACGCCGAGCTACAAGGATGAACGGCGCGGCTGGAAACCAACGAAGGACGTCACGGTTTATGGTTTCGGCTTTCTCTTTCAGCCGGGAGAAGACGGGCTTCACGAGACGCATATGAATCAGGGCAATCCAAAGCCCATGAAGGGTAGCCACGTGAAGGATCATTCGAATGAAAACGGTGTGTCGCAGGATGGTGCCGTGATCGTCGAAGTGGATGGCAAGTATCAGGCGCTCTTCGTGGCGTTTCAAACGCAACTCGTGCCGACAGATAATCGCGGCTTTCCGATTCCGGGCGAGTCGCATCCTATACTCGACTGAACTCAGCATGCGAATTCATCCTGCCATACCGATCATCCGCATCTTTGCCGTCGATCGGGCCAAGGAGTTCTATCTCGACTTCCTCGGCTTCACGCTCGAATGGGAGCATACGTTCGGCGAGAACTTTCCCCTCTACGCGCAGATCAGGCGCTCGGACCTCACGTTGCACTTGAGCGAGCATCATGGCGATGCAACACCCGGTTCGACCATCTTCGTGCCGATGGAAGATATCGATACGTTGCATCGCGAGCTGGAAGCGAAGGCGTATCGATATGCGAAGCCCGGCGTCGAAACGGTGGACTGGGGACGCGTGATGGAAGTCGCCGATCCGTTCGGCAATCGCATTCGGTTCTGCGAACTGGCGAAGAACTGACGGCAATCCCCGGCTACACGGCCAACGCCGCCACGATCACTTGCGGCAGTGCGAGCAAACGCTGCGGCGCGAGCAGCAGCTTTGCCTCGCGGATGCCTGCGCCCATCACGATGCGCTCGCGCTCCATCACGGACGCTTCCACGAGCACGGTCATCGACTCAGGCAAGCCAAACGCGGTGATGCCGCCGTACTCCATGCCCGACAACTCCGTGGCCGCTTCGCGCGACGCGAACGAAATACGTTGCGCGCCGAGTTCGCGTTTGACCGCACCGTTCACGTCGAGCCGGCGCGTCGCCAGCGTGACGATAGCGGCGAACTGTTCGCCTCCGTCCTTCTTGAAGCGCACGACGATGGTGTTCGCGCAGTCGTCGAGATCGATACCGAAGCGCGCGCTGCAGGCGGCGGTATCGGAGGCGTCGTCGGGCACGCGAAACACATCGACGTTTGCGCCGTTCAGCGACGCGAGCACGGATGCGGGCAGGCGCGCGGCCGCTTCGTCGGCGGACATGATGTCGAGATTCAGAGCGTAATCGGCTTGTGGCGTGTTCATGAGCGTTCGATAAAGAGGCTTCAGGCAAAGGCCCGAAGTGCCGAAAAAAAGCCAAGCGTAACCGAATCCAGTGAGCCGCGCAGCGCTGCAACCATGCTGGAAGCATCGACCGGATATACTTGTCCCTCGTGGAATCGAATGCGAACAGGCAAGCAAGCCGCGTTCGCGCTCGAAAAGATATCTTTGTTCAGGGGCTGGAATGAGTCGATCGACGGTCACGTACCGGGGCTATGAGCTGGTTATCAAGAACGCGTCCAACGGTGTGGCGCAATGTTGGGCGTGGAAGGATCAGAAGGCCGCGTTCAAGGAAACCGGAGAGACGCTCGACGACGCCGAACGCACCGTGCGTGCGGCGATCGATGCGGAAATGGGACCGGCGACCGGCGCGGGAGATGCGGCAGTGGACGCCTACATCGCGGCGTTCAAGGCTATCTTGCCCGTCAGCGAAGGGCAGCGGAAGATGCTCGTCGCGCACTATCAGGCGCCCGCGCGCACCATCACCGCCATGCAGTTGGCCAAGGCCGCAGGCTATGCCAGCTATCGCGGCGCCAATGTGCAATACGGCAATCTGGGCAAGCTCATTTACGAGCAGCATCCTGTGGACCTGCCGCGCCGTCCGCGCGACAACTCGCTCATCTTTACGTATGCCATAGCCGATCCCGGCGCGGTGGCGGCTGGCAGCGTGCTCGAAGGCTATACCGAAGAGCACGAAGCCGAATGGAGTTGGCCAATGCGCGCGGCAGTCGCACAAGCGCTGGTCGCATTGGGCATCGTAAAGGCCTGAGGCGCATGACCCAAGCATGATCAAACTCTGCCTGCTCGATTTCGACGGAACGTTGTGCGCCACGCATGACGCAATTCGCACCTGCATCGAATTGACCTTCGATCATTACGGTGTGGAGCGGCCCGATGCCGCGCGCGTCGAGCACGTGATCGAAGCGGGCGTGGTCATGTCCGAGGCCATGCGGCAGCTCATGGGCTCGCGTCTGAGCGTGGCTCAAGCGGATGAATGGGCTGCCACGTATCGCGCGTATTACGTCGAACGTGGACTGCAACATACGCAGCTTTTCGCCGATGTCGAACGCGTGCTCACGGAGTTGCAGACCTTGGGCGTTGCCCTGGTGATCACGAGCAACAAGGCGGAAGCGTCGGTGAAGAAGGCAATCGATCATTACGGGATCGCCCACTTCTTCGACATGCTCGTATGCGACCCGCCCGGCTTGCCGAAGAAGCCGGATGCAGCGTGTTACGAGCAACTTATCGCGCCTCGCTATCCGCATGTTCCCCGCGGTGAGATTGCCGTCGTCGGCGACACGCAAGCGGATCTGGGCCTTGCGCGCAACATCGGCGCCATTGCTTGCTGGGCCGCGTATGGCTACGGCGACAAGGCGCGTTGCACGGCGATGGAGCCGGATATCGTATTGCAGGGCTTCGGTGAACTGGTTGAGAAGCTGAAAGCTTAAGCGCGCGATGAACCTCGGGCGAAGCCGCGCGCATCGCCCAAGTTTGCCGATTTTCGATAACTCCCCGGTTTTTGAGCCGCTAGGATGGCCTTCGACGAGGCCTTCCAAGAGCGAGCCGCCCATGAGCTTTACCGAAACGATCGGCGTGCGCACCTACCGCTTCGCCGACCTTAAAACCCTGCTGGCAAAGGCAAGCCCTTTGCGCTCGGGCGACCAACTTGCGGGCGTGGCCGCAACGAGCGAGGAAGAACGTGTCGCCGCTAAACTAGCGCTGGCGAACGTGCCCTTGCAAAGGTTCCTCGAAGAACCGCTCATTCCCTACGAGCAGGACGAAGTCACGCGGCTGATCGTCGATGAACACTCGCGCGAGGCCTTCGCGGACATCGCGCATCTCACCGTCGGCGATTTCCGCAACTGGCTCTTGAGCCACACGACCGATACCGCCGCGCTCGAACGCATCACCTTTGGTCTCACGCCTGAAATGATCGCGGCCGTGTCGAAGCTGATGCGCAATCAGGACCTCATCGCGGTTGCACGCAAGCGGCCGGTCGTGACGCGCTTTCGCAATACCATTGGTTTGCCGGGGCGCATGTCGGTGCGTCTGCAACCGAATCATCCGACCGATGACGTGAAGGGCATCGCGGCATCCATGCTCGATGGCCTGATGTACGGTTGCGGCGATGCCGTCATCGGCATCAATCCCGCCAGCGACAATCTTGCCGCGATCACGACCCTGCTCGTGATGATCGACGAATTTCGCGAGCGCTTCGGCGTACCGACGCAGTCCTGCGTGCTCACGCATGTGACCAACACGATCACGGCCATCGAGAAGGGCGCGCCTGTTGATCTCGTGTTTCAGTCGATTGCGGGCACCGAAAAGGCCAATACGAGCTTCGGCATTTCGCTCGCGTTGCTGCAAGAATCGTTCGAAGCCGCGCGCTCGCTCAAACGCGGCACCGTGGGCGACAATGTGATGTACTTCGAGACGGGACAAGGCAGCGCGCTGTCGGCGAACGCGCATCATGGCGTCGATCAACAGACCTGCGAAGTGCGCGCGTATGCCGTCGCGCGCAAGTTCGAACCGCTGCTCGTCAACACGGTGGTCGGGTTCATCGGTCCCGAGTATCTTTACGATGGCAAGCAGATCATGCGCGCCGGTCTCGAAGATCACTTTTGCGGCAAGCTGCTCGGCGTGCCGATGGGCTGCGACATTTGCTACACCAATCACGCCGAAGCGGACCAGGACGACATGGACAGCCTGCTCACGTTGCTCGGTGTCGCGGGCATCAACTTCATCATCGGCGTGCCAGGCGCGGACGATGTCATGCTCAACTATCAAAGCACCTCGTTTCACGACGCGCTCTATGCGCGCGAAGTGCTCGGCCTGCGCCGCGCGCCCGAGTTCGAAACCTGGCTCGAAACGATGCAGATAGCCAATGCGCGCGGCGCATTGATCGATTCGGCGACGCGTCAGCCCTTGCTCGAAGCATCGCGCGAATGGATGGGGGCCGCATGAGCGATACGCTCGTCAAGAACCCGTGGCAGTCGTTGCGGCAATTCACGAACGCGCGCATTGCGCTCGGCCGCGCGGGCAGTGGCATGCCGACCGAACCGTTGCTTGCGTTCAATCTCGCGCATGCGCAGGCGCGCGACGCCGTGCATCATCCCCTCGATGTCGACGCACTTCGCGCGCGTCTTGCCGATGCCGGCTTTGCGAACGTCGTCGATGTGCATAGCGCGGCGCCGGATCGCGCGCATTATCTGCGTCGCCCCGACCTTGGCCGCCGTCTCGCCGATGAAAGCCGCGCAATGCTCGACGCAACGTGTGCACGAGACCATGACGTGCTCTTCGTGATCGCGGACGGCTTGTCGGCGTTCGCCGCATCGAAGCAGGCCGTGCCTTTCTTGCAGGCGATTCTTTCGAGACTCGACGACTGGAACATCGGACCTGTCGTGATCGCCCGGCAAGGACGCGTCGCGCTCGCCGACGAGATCGGCGAAGTAATGCGCGCGCGTATCGTCGTGATGTTGATCGGCGAACGGCCGGGCCTGAGCTCGCCGGACAGTCTCGGCATCTACGTGACTTACGCGCCAGCGGTAGGCCGCAGCGACGCCGAGCGCAACTGCATATCCAACGTGCGTCCGGAAGGTTTGAACCACGACGCGGCCGCGTACAAGCTGCATTATCTGCTGACGCATGCGCGTCGTCTGGGCCTTACTGGCGTCGCGCTCAAGGACGACAGCGACGCAGCTATCGCCGCGAAAGAACCACTGACGTCGATTGCGTGCCACGCCTGAACGACATACTTCATTTTGGCGATCTATATTCGTCCCATGAGAAGCGAAGCGAGACCATCCAAGCCGAATGCTGACGCGCCGCGCGGTCCGTGCGTGCATCGGCTCGTCTCGCACGATGCGGACGAGCAGGCGGGCAATCTGCGCGGCTGGCGGCAGGTCTACGATCAGTTGAGCGCCGGACGCTTCGTCGGCACGCTTGCCGAGATCGACTTCGACGACGTGCAGTTGTTTCGCGAGACGACGAGCCAGACCTTGCGCCAAAGCTGCGAAGTGCCGGTCGATGCGTGCTGGTTCGGCATCCCGCTCTTGCGCGATGGCGCCGGGCGCATACAGTCGCGCGCCATCGATGAAAACGCGCTTGCGGTTCGCCCGGGCGGCGTCGAGTTCGAACTGTTGACGCCGTCCGGCTACGAAATTCTCGGCGTGGTTGCAACGCATGATGCGCTGCGCCGTCATGCCGAAGACGTCGAGCATATCGATCTCGAATGCGCCATGTCGCGCGGTGAGATCGTCGTCGTGGGTGCGGGAGAACGTGCGCGACTCGCGGCATCGCTCATGACTATGTTGCGAGGCGAAATCACACCGACCGAGTCGATGCGCTCGTCCTTGTTGTCGTGGCTCTTCGAGTGCGGCGCGCTGCAATGCGGCGAGCCGGCCGCGCTGCCCGTGGCCTCGCGTCGTCATGCGATCGCAACGCAAGCGCGCCACTATGTGCTCGAAAATCACGACCGCGCCGTGAACGTGCCCGAACCGTGCGCGCATCTGCATGTGAGCCGCCGCACGCTTCAATACTGTTTTCAGGAAGCATTCGGCATGGCGCCGAATGTCTATTTGCGCGCCATACGCCTCAACGGTGCGCGACGTCAGCTACGACATGCCGGTGCCGCGCAAAAGACGCAAACCGTTCAGGACGCTGCCGCTGCATGGGGTTTCTGGCACCTCAGCCAGTTCGCGCTCGACTATCGCAAGCTTTTCGGCATGCGTCCTTCGGAAACGCTCAACACCGCAACCGCGCGAGCTCACGGCTTTGCCACGATCGACAGATAGCGCGCCGGCATCTTGACGCCATAGCATGCGTGCGGCGTGGCTGCATCGAAATACACGCTGTCGCCTTTTTCGAGCATGAGCGGTGCGTAGTCGCGCATCATGAATATCAACGAGCCATCGGTGACGTAGATGAACTCCTGTCCGTCATGCGCCGAGAGCACATGCTTGCCGGTATCGGCACTGGCTTCGATGAGCGTCGGCTCCATCGACTTCGTCACGAGGTCCGCGCCGAGCCATTCAAAGATACCGGTGGAGGTCGGATGCTTCACGCCATGACCCGCGCGGCTTACTGCCCGACAGCCTTGCGCAAAGGACTTTTCGTTGCCGCCGACCATGTCGGGCCAACGGATATCGAGCGCCTTCGCTAGCCGCGACAACACCGAATAGGTCGGCGATATACGGCCATTCTCGATACGCGAGATAGTCGAGATCGCCACCGACGACAACTCCGACAACGCCGCGAGCGTCATGCCCCGCGCGTGCCGATGATGCGCGATGGTCTCCCCGGGACTCGCTTCGCTGGTTTCTTCAACAGGCGTGGGTGCGGGCGCCGCCTCGGCTCCTGGCTTGCGCTTGGGCTTGCGCACGACCGCCGCCTTTGCCGCAGGGCTCGTTCTCTGCGCCGCCTTTCGCGGGCGATTTTCTGTTTGCATGGTGTCTCTTGTATTCGTTCGATATGCGGGGAACCGCCACTTCGCCATCACGACATGGTGACATAAGCGCCCGGCGTTTGCATGTTTTTGCGTATATGCAAAAGTTTTTCTTGACCATCAAATTTTAGCTCAATACGATGGTTTTCATGGTTTTGCATATACGCAAAAACCGCCGACGTTACCCGATCAATCCATTCAGGAAGGGCTGACCACCATGTTCGACGATCCTCTTACCCACGCCATCGACGCACTCAAGTCATCCCGGCGAGGCTTTCTCAAGACGGCGGGCTACGGGGTCGTCGCGGGACTCGGCGCAAGCACGCTCGGTCGCGCGGCACTCGCCGCACCGACGCTCGCGCCGATCAAAACCGCGCGTCCCGGCTATCTGACCGCTGCGTGCCTCGGCGACATGCCGATTGCATCCGTGCGCGACGGCAAGCTCGTGGGAACGGACTTCGACATGCTGCAGTTGATCGCCGAGCGTCTGCAACTGAAGATCGACGTGCAGCAGATGACCTTTTCCGCCGTGATCGAAGCGGTGAAGTCGGGCCGCGTGGACTGGTTCGGCGGCAACTTCGCGTGGACGCCGATCCGCGCCAAACTGTTGTTGCTCACCGATCCCGTTTTCTACACGGGCGCCTACGTCATCATGCGGCAAAACCAGACGCAGAAGAGTTCGCTTGCCATCGCAGACTTGAGCGGGCACACCATCGGCACGGCGACGGGTTATTCGGTCGTGCCCGACATGAAGAAGGTTCCGGGCATCGTCGAAGTGAAACTGTATGACGGTATCGACTCGTGCTTGCGCGATGTCGTCGCGGGGCGTCTCGACTTTGCCGTGCTCGACGCGCCGACCGTGGACTACATGATCCAGCAGAATCCGTCGTGGGGACTGAAACAAATTCCCATCGGTTTCGACGCAGCGTACCCCAGCCTCACGGGCAAGTTCGCGTCGATCTGGGGCGTGAGTCCGGACAAGAAGGACCTGTTCGACGGCATCAACGAAGGCGTGCGCTGGCTCTGGCGCACCAACCAGATCAAGCCGATTCTCGCGAAGTACGGGATCGACAATCCCGACTACTTGCAGCCGTTGCCGACCGACCCGCGCACCGGCGTGGACCGCGACGCGAAGGGCGCGCTGATTGGCCCGTTCGCGCACGATTCGCGGGACTTCAGCAAAGCCTTCGCCTGAAGGCCGGATCATCATGGGACACCGCGATATGTCTGCGACGCTAAGCGCCACTCCTTCGGTCGACACGCGCATGCTCGTGCGTATCGACGGCCTGCACAAGTCCTTCGGCACGCATCATGTGTTGAAGGGCATCGACCTCGATGTGATGCCGGGGCAAAAGGTGTCGCTGATCGGACCGAGCGGCTCGGGCAAGACCACGCTGTTGCGCTGCGTGAACTTTCTCGAGACGCCGAGCGCGGGGCATATCTTCATCGACGGCGCGGCTATCGGCGAGCGTCGTCACGGTGACGGCTGGCAAGCGATGTCGGGCCGCGAACTCGCCGCCATGCGCGCGAATATCGGCATGGTGTTCCAACGCTTCAACCTGTTTCCGCACCTGAGTGTGATCGACAACGTCCTGCTCGGACCGCGCAAGGTGCAGAAGCGCAGCGGCCGCGAGTTGATCGACGAAGCGCGTGCGTTGCTGACGAAAGTGGGCATGGACGAGAAGCGCAACGCGTTTCCCGATCAATTGTCGGGCGGCCAGCAACAACGCGTGGCCATTGCGCGCGCGCTCGCCATGAAGCCGCGGCTCATGCTTTTCGATGAAGCGACTTCCGCGCTCGATCCCGAGCTCGTGGGCGAAGTGCTCGGCGTCATGCGCAAGCTCGCGGACGAAGGCATGACGATGATCATCGTGACGCACGAGATGCGCTTCGCTGAAAGCGTGTCCGACAAGGTCGTGTTCATGGCCGATGGCAAGATCGTCGAGGAAGGACCGCCACGGCAGATCTTTCACGATGCAAAGGTCGAACGCACGCGCGCGTTCTTGCGCGCGGTGCTGGAGCACTGACATGGCGCTTCTCACCGCGTGGGCTCACAGCCTGCATTTTCTGCCGTATTTCGTGCGCGTGTTGTGCGTGAGCGCGGTGACCACCGCGGTGCTGACCGCGAGCGCGTTCTGCGTGGCCTTCTTGCTGGGCTTCGTGATCGCGCTCATGCGGTTGTCGCGCAGTGTCGTGTTGAAGGCGGTGGCGAACGTCTATCTCGAACTGTTCCGCAACGTGCCCTTGCTGACGCAGTTGTTCGTGCTGTACTTCGGGCTCGAACGGATCGGCGTCACGCTGCCCGCATTCGTGGCCGCAACGCTCGGCTTCGGTCTCAACGGCGCGGCGATTCTCTCCGAGGTGTTCCGTTCGTCGATCAACGGCGTCGACCGAGGCCAACGCGAGGCGGCGCTTGCCATCGGCATGACATGGCCAATGGCGCTCGCAACCGTCGTGCTGCCGCAATCGATGCGGCTCGCCTTGCCCGCGCTCGCCAACTTCGCCATCGGGCTATTGAAGGATACGTCGCTCGCTTCCGCCGTCGCGGTGCCGGAACTCGTGTTCCGCGCAAGGATGCTCGTGAGCGAGACATATCAGACCAACCTCATCTACTTCATCGTGGCGATCATCTATCTGCTGCTGAGTCTGGCGTTGTCGCGTCTTTCGACGGCGACCGAGCGCGGACTCGGCAAACCGAGGGCGGCGCTGTCATGAACTATTCCGAACTCTGGTCTTCCATGCACGACGAGCTGTTTCAGGCGGCATGGGCAACGCTGCGTCTGGCGCTTGGCGCCATCGCTATTGGCGTCGTGCTCGGGATGGTGCTCGCCATCGTCAGGATGGGCAGTCGTGGCATGGCCGCGCGTTTAGCACGTGTCTATATCGAAGTGTTTCGCGGCACGCCCGCGCTCGTGCAACTCTTTCTCGTGTACTTCGGCTTCGTTGCCATTGGCATTCGCTTCGATTCGTATCAGGCCGCCGTGCTTGGTCTCGGCATGAACGCCGCCGCGTATTTCGCGGAGATCTTTCGCGCGGGCATCGAAGCGGTGCCACGCGGACAAAGCGAAGCAGCCGCGAGCATCGGCATGACGAGCGGCGCGGCCATGCGCTGGGTCGTGCTGCCGCAAGCCATTCGGCTGGTGCTCGCGCCTTCGGGCAATGTCGCCATCTCGCTTTTGAAGGACACGTCGGTGGCCTCGCTCATCGCCGCGCCCGACCTCATGCTGCGCGCTCAGGACTTGAGCTCGCAGTATTTCATGCCGTTCGAAATCTACGTCACCGTAGGGGCGTTCTATTTCGTGCTGTGTTATCCGCTGTCGCAATTGATGCGTCATATCGAGCGACGTCAGCCTGCTCACGGCTGATACAGCGGTCTTTCCCAACCAGAGTCTCTCAAGACAGAACAGAAGGAGTAAGTGTATGCGCAAGGTCATCGAAACCGGCTTGCCCAACGGAAGCGCGCCGGTCGAATGGGCGACCGTCTCGAACGGCACGCTCTACACGGCGAGCATTCCCATTCGCGCGGACGGTTCGATCGAGGATGGCGACATCGCCACGCAAGCCGAACTGACGTTCGCGAATCTCAAGCAGATCGTCGAGTCGGCGGGCGCGACCATGGACGACGTCACGCAGGTACAGGTCTTTCTCACGGACAAGAGCTACTTCGAAGGCATGAACGAGGTCTATCGCCGCTTCTTCACGAAGCCGTATCCGAATCGCGCGACCATCATCGCCGATCTCATGGTGCAAGGCGGCAAGATCGAAATCCTGGCTCATGCCGATGTGAGCAAGGTTGCCTGATGAAGCATGTGATCGTCATCGGTGCGGGCATCATCGGGACGACGACCGCGCTCGCGCTTGCGGGTGCGGGCTGCCGCGTCACCGTGATAGACAGCCGCCGTGAAGCAGGCCTGGAAACCAGCTTCGCCAACGGCGGCTTGCTCGCGGCCAACAGCGCGTTGCCGTGGTCTTCACCCGGCACGCCGATGCAATTGCTTAAATGGCTCGGCCGCGAAGATGCGCCGCTTCTGCTGCGGCCTCGCGCAATCCCCGGTCTCGGCATGTGGGGTGTGCGCTTTCTGGCCAACTGCCGCGCGGCCAAGTACCACAAGACGGCTGCGACGCTCACCGCGTTCGGTCAGCAAAGCCTCGCGGCCATGGAGCGTCTGCTCGGCCAGAAGCGCATAGACGCGGGCATCCAGCGTGGCGGCCTGCTTGAACTGATTCGCGGCAAGGACGCCGAGCGGCGCGCGGAATCGTTCGCGCGCATGCTCGAGCGCATGGGCGCAAAGGTCAGGCGACTCGATGCAGCGCAAAGCGTGGCGCTCGAACCATCGCTCGGAGGCATTGCACATAGCATTGGCACGGCGCTCCTGCTCGAATCCGATGCCTGGGGCGACGCGCATGCGTTCAGTGTCGCGACCGCCGCCGCAGCCGAACACGAAGGCGTGACGTTTCGGTGGGGAAGCGCGGTGAGCGGTATCGACCTGCAGCGCGGTTCTGTTGCCGGCGTTCGTCTTGCCGACGATTATCTGAGCGCGGATAGCGTCGTGATATGCGCGGGCGCGATGTCTCCGTCGCTCGTCGGCCCGCTCGGCGTGCGCCTGCCGATGGCGCCCGTCAAAGGCTATTCGCTTACGCTCCGTGCCGACGAACTGGGATTTCTGCCGCAACGGCCTATCGTCGACGATTACGAGCATATCGGCGTAACGCCGCTCAAGGACATGCTGCGCGTGGCGGGCACCGTCGAATTCGATGGCTTCGACAGGACGCTGCGGCCCGGTCGCGTGGAGAACCTGAAACGCGCGCTGACGCGGCTTTTTCCGCAGATCCGGATGCCTGCCGAAGTGCGGCCCTGGTGCGGGCTGCGGCCCATGGCGGCAGATGGATTGCCGATCATTTCACCGACGGCGGTGCCGCGTCTTTTCGTCAACACGGGACACGGCGCGCTCGGCTGGACGCTTGCGTGCGGCTCGGCCGATCTCATCACGTCGATGGTCACGAGCCGGAGCGATGCGCGCGACACGCCGTTCAGTCTCACGCGCAGCTTCTGGTGAAACGAAGCGCGATAATCAAGTCAATGCAAGAGGGCAAGTCATGTCGGGTGAGGGAAGACGCGAAGTCATCGTGATCGGTGCGGGCGTGGTCGGCGTTGCGTGCGCGCTGTGGTTGCGAAGAACGGGTCTCGACGTGTTGCTCGTCGATAAGGGCGAGATAGCGGGCGGCGCTTCGTTCGGCAATGCGGCCACCATTGCGGACTACGCATGCACGCCCGTGCCGCAGCCGAAAATCTGGGGCGACATTCCCGGCTTGCTGTTCGGCGCGGACTCGCCGCTTTCCATTCGCTGGTCGCGCCTGGGAAGCTATGCAGGATGGCTCGCTGCGTTTCTCGGGCAATGCAACCGGCGCGCTTATGTCGCCAATAGCGAAGCGCTTGCATCGTTGCTGCATGGTACGCACGAGGGATATGCGCCGCTTCTCGAAGACAATCCACACGCTGGGTCGTTCATTCGGCGCGATGGTTGTCTCTACTCTTATCGCACGCAAGGAGCGTTCGAGCGCGCCGCGAGCGATATCAAACTGCGTGGCTTGCTGGGCATTCGTCAAGAGGTGATAAGCGCGGCCGAACTCACGCAACTGGAACCCGCCATGCAGCAGCGCACGGTGGGCGGCGTGCTATTTCCTGCCGCGTGCCATCTCGTCGATCCGCAAGGCTTCGTGCAGGCGCTGGCCAAACCGCTGATCGACGAGAAGCGTTACGCACGCATGGAGGTCAGCGATATTTCGAGCAGCACCGCGGGCATCTGCCTGCGTTCCGCTGCCGGCGAAACGCTACACGCCGACAGAGTGGTGATTGCGGGCGGCGCATGGTCCGCGAAACTCGCGGCGCAAATGGGCGATTCCATCCAGCTTGGCGCGGAGCGCGGTTATCACGTCGAGTTCCAGCTGGATAAGCCGATGTTCACGCGGCCGACTTGCGTCGTTGAGTCGAGCTTCTATATGACGCCGTTGCGTGACCTGCGGCTGCGTGCTGCGGGGACTATCGAGTTGAGCGGGATCAAGTCACCGTTGAACCCTTCGCGCACGGCGTTCATCGAACGAAGCATCCGCCGCAACGTGGATATCAAAGCGCCCGTGTCCAGTAGCTGGCTCGGTATCCGGCCGACCATGCCGGACTACTTGCCGGTGATCGGACCATCTTCGGCGGACAAGCGCGTGATCTACGCGTTCGGGCATCAGCATCTCGGCATCACGCTGGCGGGAACCACGGGCGACATGGTCGCGCGATTGATTCACGGCAAGAGTCCCGGCGCAATCGAGCGCTTCTCCGCGGACCGTTTTAAATAATCGATACTGCCGCCGCGCGCGTCTTACTTCGCTCGACGTCTGCGCGTAGTCCCCCACGGCGGCGTCTCGAACGATTGCACCACCCAGTCGATGAACGCACGCGTTTTCGCGGCCGCATGCTTGGAAGACGCGCGCACCACGCTGAGTTGTTCGCCCGCGTCCACCTTCCAGCCGGGCAGCACTTGCACCAGCTCTCCGCTCTGCAATTCGCGGCCGACGAGCCAGTCCGTCCCATACATGATGCCGACGCCCGCGCGCGCCGCATTCAGCACGGCATCGATTTCATCGGTCGTCATTCTCGCGTTGATGCGAATGGCGCGGTGCATGTCGTCGCGTTTCAGATGCCATACCGGATGCGTGGAGAGCCGCGAAAAGCCGATGCATTCATGGCGCATCAGGTCTTCGGGCTTCGTGGGACGTCCGCGCGCGGCGAGATAATCCGGCGATGCGCACAGTAAGCGCCGCATGGTCGCAAGCGGCCGCGCGACAAGCCGGCTGTCTTCCAGTTTGCCGATACGCACGCCTACATCGAAACGTTCTTCGATCAGATCGACATAACGGTCCGTGTACGTGCATTCGACATCGAGCGAAGGATAGCGCGCAAGGAACTCCGGCATGCGCGGCGCAATCCACATGCGCCCGAACCCTGCGGGCAAGCTGATGCGCAAAAGTCCGCGCGGCGTCGCAGCTTGCGAGCGCGCTTCGTCTTCCGCATCGCGCATGATGTCCCACGCTTCGCGCACGCGATCGCGATAACGCGTGCCTGCTTCCGTCGCCGATACGCGGCGTGTCGACCGTTCGAGCAAACGAATGCCAAGACGCGTTTCCAGTTCCGCGATACGTCGGGAAATGACCGAGCCGTCGCGCCCCAACTGGCGGCCTGCCGCCGTGAAACTCCCGGTCGCGAGCACCGCGAGAAACGCCTGAACCTGATCCGTTTCGATGCCGTTCATTGATGCACCCCAGGCACGAATGTTATGCCGTATGGGTCGATTATAGAGGCGCGTCTTCGTTAGCATGATCTCTGTGCTTAACGAAAAAGGAGCGCACCGTGCAAGCGTATCGACTGAAGGCAGGCAAGCCCTACGAATTGACGTTGACCGATAACGCACTCGAGCCCGTACCGGAAAGCGACGAAGTGCTCATCCGCATTCGCGCGGCGGGACTCAACTATCTCGATCTCATGGTGGCGAACGCGCGCTTCGGCAACGTGGACGCGAGCTTCGTGCCGGGTGCGGATGGCGCGGGCGAGATCGTCGAGGTCGGATCGCGCGTGAAAGGCTGGAAGGCGGGCGATCGCGTGATCGCCGGAATGATCGTGGATTGGGCCGCAGGACCGCTCACGGTCGCGAACGGCGAGCGTCTTCGCGGCGTCACCATGCCGGGCTCGCTCGCGGAATATGCGGTCGTGCCCGCTACCGCGCTCGTCGCCATTCCCGCTGCCATGCCGTTCGTGCAGGCCGCAAGTTTGCCAGTCGCCGCGACGACCGCATGGAACGCCATCGTCGCGGGCAATGTGCGGCCGGGGTCCACCGTGGCGTTGCTGGGTACGGGCGGTGTGAGTCTGTTTGCGCTGCCGCTTGCCAAGGCGGCGGGCGCACGCGTGATCATCGCGTCTTCATCGGACGAGAAGCTCGCCCGCGCGCGCAAGCTGGGCGCGGACGTCACCATCAACTACCGGACCACGCCCGCGTGGGACGTCGCGTTGCTCGAAGCCACGGAAGGGCGTGGCGCGGATCTCGTCGTGGAAACCGTCGGCGTGGCGACTTTCGAGCGCTCGGTGAACGCGGCGGCAATCGGTGGAACGATCTTCGTCGTCGGGTTGATAGGCGGCGAGGAAACGAAGATGCCCTTGCTCAAGGTCATGGTGAAGACCTTGCGCATTGTCGGTAATCAGACTGGCTCGACGGCCAATCTCGCCGATGCGGTCAAGGCCATCGCACAGTCCCGAATCGAACCGGTGATCGATCGCGTCTTTCCCTTCGATGCCGCGCAGGAAGCCTATGCCTATCTCGAATCGGGTGGCCATTTTGGAAAAGTGGTGATAGACGCCACTTGATGCCGGTTGTCGTACAACTAGTCAATCGTAATGCACCTTTTGGCGCTATGTAAGGAAAGCATTCTGTGTGTGAAGGACCGCATGAAACCGTCGGTTCATAGGGTTTTCACGGACGCGAGGCAAGCAACTGACTTGTATGATGACGTATCTTTACAGATTCGTCGTCAGGTCTCGCGTGCGCGCATTCCTCACGCGCTTCGATAGCACCCAAAGGAGAAGACATGCGATTCCGCTACCGCTGGATAGTCGCCGCGCTGCTGTTCTTTGCCGGCATGCTCAACTATCTGGACCGCGCGGCGCTCTCCGTGGTCGCACCGCTCGTCAAGAGCGAACTGCATATCAACGACGCGCAACTCGGCGTGCTGTTCAGCAGTTTCTTCATCGGATACTGCGTGTTCTGCTTTATCGGCGGATGGGCGGCCGACAAGTTTGGTCCGCGCAAGGTGTTCGCCATTGCTGCCGCGTTCTGGTCGCTGTTCTGCGGCGCCACGGCATTCGCGGGCAACTTCGCCACGCTGATGGTGGCGCGCGTCGCGTTCGGTGTCGCCGAAGGCCCAATGGGCACGACGACCAACAAGTCGATCTCGAACTGGTTCCCGCGCAGTGAAGCGGGCCGCGCCGTGGGTCTCACGAACGCTGGTCAGCCGTTGGGCGCCGCCATTGCCGCACCGATCGTCGGGCTGGTCGCTTTGCAGTTCGGCTGGCGCATCTCCTTCGTCGTGATCGCGGTGCTCGGCTTCGTGTGGATTGCGTTCTGGTTGCGGTGCTTTCGCGATCATCCGGAAGATCATCCTGCCGTAACGCGCGAGGAAGCCGCGCATATCGCGAGCGACAGGCTCGTGCCGCATCACGCGGAAGGTTCCGCTGAAGCAGGCTCGCAAGCGGGCGTGATGCACTATTTGCTGTCGTTGCCGGTGCTCGGCGTGGCTGCCGCGTTCTTCGCGTTCAACTACGTGCTGTACTTCTTCTTGTCATGGTTGCCGAGCTACTTCACGGACTATCAGCATCTCGACATCAAGCACATGAGCGTGATCGGCATCCTGCCGTGGCTCGGCGCGACGGCGGGCTTCGTGCTCGGCGGCATCATCTCCGACGCGCTCTACAAGAAGACCGGCAACGTGCTCTTCGCGCGCAAGACGGTCATCATCCTGGGGCTTGGCGTGGCGGCAATCTGCGTGTTGCTGGTGTCGCGCGTGAGTTCGCTTGCGCCTGCCGTCGCGTTGATCGCGGTGGCGAGTCTCTTCGCTTTCATGACGCCGCAAGCGTGCTGGTCGCTGTTGCAGGACATCGTGCCGCGCGATCGCATTGGCGCAACGGGCGGCTTCGTACATTTGCTCGCGAATCTCGCGGGCATTCTCTCGCCGAGCATTACCGGCTTTCTGATTCAGTACGGCGCGGGTTACTCGTCGGCTTTCATTCTCGCAAGCGCGTTGTCGGCACTCGGCATGCTGATTTTGTGGATCGCCGTGCGTGAAACGCAAGTCATGCGGCTGCGTGGCGCGCCAGTCTGAAGAAGTAACAACGAAGGTAGAAGCCAAGCTGACTGGTAAGCGTCGGGCATCGATCTTGCGCCCGATGCTCGAGGCAAAGGGTCCTGGCGAACGATGTCCGTCACGCGCACCTGCATCGCGGAGCACCGCTTTCGCCATGCCGCCAGTCACGGAGCATCGCCTTGCCTTCACCCAATTCTTCGATACTCGAACGGCTCGCTCGTTCGCCTCTTCCGGTCTTCGTGCTCGTTGCTATCGCTGGCGGCACGGATGCGCTCGTCATGCTTCACAGCAAGGAATGGCTCGCGGTCTATATGACCGGCAATTCCACCAAGCTGAGTCAGTCGCTTGTTCAAGGCGCGTTCGAAAAGACGATTCCGCTCATCTGCGTCATCGCGTGCTTTCTTGCGTTCACGACGCTTGCCGCGTGGCTTGGAACGCGCTTTCCCCGATGGCGCGCCGCCCTGTCCCTCACGCTCACCGCAATCCTTCTCGCTTGCGCCGTGCCGCTCACGGGCGAGCAGTTCTCGCCGCTCACGACGTGTCTCGTCGCGGCAGGCATGGGCGCGATCAATCAGGCGCTCGCCGATCAGCCGGGCGTCACGTTCATTACGGGTACGTTCATTAGCGTCGGCAGGCAACTCGCTGGCCGCAAGTTCGGCGCGGCTGCGCTCGGCATGCTGCGCTGGATATCGTGGATCGTCGGCGCGGCTGCGGGCACGGTGCTGAATATTCTGTTCGGCCCTGGTGCGCTGGCGGCCATTGCGCTTGCCGCACTCGTCTGCGCACTCACTGCGACCGTGTATGGCAGCACCATGCACGCGGAACGGCTCGCGCATTGATTGCTGTTCGATTCGTCCAGCAATCGTTCAACGATGGAGAAACTACTCATGTCTGGCAACGATATGACTCCCTATTCCGTCACCGGCCCCGGCACCGCCGATGGCCCGAAGCTGCCCGCATCCGGCGAATGGCAAGCGCCCGCGGAGATCGACGTGGGCAGCGTCGAGGACGGCAAGGTCGAGTTCCCGAACTGGAAGGGCGATGCGGACAAGCGATCGCCTCCGCCGCCAGCACCGACATCGCCGGACAAACGTGTTGGCTTTGCAATCGTCGGTCTGGGACGTTTGGCGCTCGAACAGATTTTGCCGGCGTTCGTGAACAGTAAGCACGCGCGGGTTGCAGGGCTGGTGTCGGGCAGTCCAGACAAGGCGCGGGCGGTGGCCGCGCAATACGGCGTGAACGAAGCGGCCGTACTTGGCTACGATGACATATCGCGTCTCGCCGACAATCCCGACATTCAAGCGGTATACGTCGTCACGCCTAACGGCTTGCATCTGCCGCACGTCATTGCAGCAGCGAAGGCCGGCAAGCATGTGCTATGCGAAAAGCCGATGGCCAACACCGCCGACGAGGCGCGCCAGATGATCGACGCCTGCGCGAAGGCGGGCGTCAAGCTCATGGTGGCTTACCGTTGCCAATTCGAAGTCTTCAACAGTGCGGCGATGAAGCTCGTGCAATCGGGCGAGCTGGGAAGGGCGCGCATCATCGAGGCGACCAATGCGCAGGTGCAAGGTCCCGGCGGTCAATGGCGTTTGAGGTCGGCCCTGGCGGGCGGCGGCGCCTTGCCGGATATCGGCTTGTACTGTTTGAATGGCGTGCGTCATGTGCTCGGCGAGGAACCCGTCGAGGTCTATGCGCAGATCGTGAATCCCGCCGATGACGAACGCTATCGGGAAGTGGAGGAAACCATCGCGTTCACGTTACGCTTTCCCTCGGGCGCGATTGCGCAGTGCGCAAGCAGTTACGGCGCGCATGAATCGAAGGATATGCGTATCCGTCTTGAGAGAGGCTGGATCGATATCGAGAACGCGTTTGCGTACAAGGGACAGCGCATGCGCATTGCGCGACGCAAGGACGATTTCGAAGTGATCGAAGAGCAGCGGCTCGAATTCAAGGATCAGTTCATGCTTGAAATCGACCACTTCGCGCAGTGCGTGCGCGATGATCGCCAGCCCGACACACCGGGTGAAGAAGGTCTGCGCGATCAGGTGTTGATGGAGGCGATTTATCGGTCGGCGCGAGAAGGGCGGCCGATTGCGGTGGCCGAGAGCGCTTGAAGATTCGAAGCGCTCTCGCCGCACATCAACGCGTAGGCGAGAGCGCCAGGTACGGCGTGATATTGCGCATGGCGCGCGCAACGTAGTCCTCTTTCTCGGCCACAGGCGCCACATAATGCAGCGCGCTTTCGGCCGCTTCCACGCCTTCGAATCGCGCAATAACCCAAGCTGCCAGATACTGCGAAGCAAGACAGCCGCCAGCGGTTGCCACATTGCCGTTGGCGAAAAACGGCTGATTCAACACATCGACGCCGGCTGCCTCAACCCACGGCTTCGTCGTCAGATCGGTACAAGCGGGAACGCCCCCAAGCAACCCGAGCTTTGCCAGCACGAGCGTGCCCGAACACTGCGCGCCGAGTAACTGCCGCGCCGGATCGAACCGCATCTGCGCCATGAGTGCTGCATTGGCGACGACTTCGCGCGTCAGCAATCCGCTTCCGACGATGACCGCATCCGCGTCACTCGCCTCGCGCAGGGAAATGTGGCCTTCGATCACCACGCCGTTCATCGACTTCACGCGCGTTTCGGGCGTCGCAATCGACACGCGCCAGTGTGGCTTTTTGATGCGATTGAGAATGCCCAGCGCGATGAACGAATCGAGTTCGTTGAAGCCTTCGAACGTGAGAATGGCGATATGCATGATGGCGCACCGTTGAGCGTTTGAATGATCGAATGAGCCGATGCTAAACCAGGAGTCCATTACAATCAAATAATTGTCATGGATACATCTTCGCATGGCCCAGCCCCGCTACAAGACGCTCGTCGATTCCTTGGCCGCCGATATCCGCGCGGGCCGTTTGCGCCCGGGCACGCGCCTGCCCACGCATCGCCAGCTTGCGGCCACGAAGGGCCTCGCTCTCGTCACGGCATCGCGCGTCTATGCGGAACTCGAAGCCATGGGCCTCGTGCGCGGCGAGACCGGGCGCGGCACTTTTGTGCGGGAAATCTCGCTGCCGCCGGGCCTGGGTGTCGATCAGCACGTGTTGGGATCGGATATGATCGATCTCAACTTCAATTATCCGTCGCTGCCGGGTCAGGCCGAGTTGCTGCGCAACGCCTTGCGCCAGCTCGCCGCTTCGGGCGATCTCGAAAGTCTGCTTCGTTACCAGCCTCACGGTGGCCGTCCGCATGAACGGGCAATCGTGGCGCGACATTTGAAGGCGCGCGGGCTTGCGGTGAGCGCGAACGAAGTGTCCATCGTCAACGGCGCGCAAGCGGGGCTCGCGGCAGCCGTCGTGGGCTTGCTTCGTCCCGGCGATGTCGTCGCGGCCGATGCATTGACGTATCCCGGCTTCAAGGTACTGGCCGAGGCGCACGGGCTTGAACTCGCGCCGATTCCAACGGCCGGCTCCGGGCCTGATCTGGATGCGCTGGACCATTTATGCAGAAGGCGCCGCGTGCGGGCGGTCTACGCCATGCCCACGCTGCACAATCCGCTTGGCTGGGTGATGAGCGCGCATCGTCGCAAGCAACTCGTGGCGATTGCAAGAAAGCACGGGCTTTTGATCATCGAGGACGCCGCATACGCCTTCCTCGTCGACGATCCTCCCGCACCGCTGGCCGTTCTCGCACCCGAGTCGACCGTCTATGTCTCCGGGCTTTCGAAGAGCGTCGCGACGGGCTTGCGCGTGGGTTTCGTGGTGGCATTCGCCGACGCCATGAAAGCGATCGAACGCGCTATCAGAGCGACCACTTGGAACACGCCGGGCGTGATGACGGCAATTGCTTGCGGATGGCTCACCGATGGCACCGTGCGCCGGCTCGAAGCGGAGAAGCGTCGCGACGCGAAGCATCGTCAGGCAATGGCCGCCGACGTCCTCGCGGGCATGCGATGCGTCCGTCATCCTGCGTCGTATTTCGTGTGGCTGCCGCTCGCGGAAGAGGTTCGCGCCGATCAGGTTGCAGCGTCACTCATGCGCGAGGGCATTTCGGTGGCGACCGCTGAACCTTATTCGGTTTCGCCGCATGTGCCGCATGCCATTCGGCTGGCGCTGGGTTCCGTCGAGCGCGATGTGCTGCGCGATTCGCTCGAGACAGTGAGGCGGGTGATCGGCGAGTACGCCTATTGAAGATGCACCGGCGCGTCAGGGAAACTGCTTGACGTTGAGATCGAACGGCGGGGCATTGCGACTCTTGAGCAGATGCACGAACCTGTCCTGTGTCGCTCGCGCATGCGCGGGCAGATACTTCACGAGCGCCGCGCGGTCCTTGCGCTTCACGATCTCAATGATCTTGTCGTGCTCACGCAAGTTCCTGTCGAACTGCAGGTCCTGCTCTTCGGGCGTCGATTCGGCTTCCATCTTGTAGAGATGCACTAAAAGCCGCCGAACATGGCGGTGCGTCGATTGCGCGAACTCATAGAAAAAGCCATTGCCCACGGCCTGATTCATTCGCATGTGGAACTTCTCGTTGAGCGCGGTGATGTTCAGAAACGCGCGCGCCTGAACCTGCGTGACGTATTGCGTCTGAATCGTCGTCAGGTCTTCCGCCAGTCCCGGTTCGAACCGCATCATCTGCGCGAGGATATTCTCGGCTAGCTGATGCGCGACGAGAATCTCGCCGATCTCCTCGAAGTCGAGCCGGCGCACGAAGGTCCCGCCGCGGTTGGGCACGATATTCACGAAGCCTTCCGCGACCAGCCTGTTGATGGCCTCGCGCGCAGGCGTGCGTCCGAGCATGAAATCGTTCAGCAGCATGGGTTCGTCTATACGGCTGCCCGGCGAAATCGTCAGATCGATGATGCGCGAGCGAATGGCGTTCACGGCCGAATCGGTTTGGCTCATCGAGCTTTCGGCGGCGACGGGTTCGGCTGCATCGAGTATCGATTGCGATGGATCGTCGGATGACACGAGCGCGGCTTTCGCCGACGTCTTGCGCGACACGGTTCTGCCGGCGGTCTTCGCGGCGGCGGTTTTCAGCTTCGGCATAGTCTCTCGCTTTCCCGCCCTGGCGCAGGCGTTCAATTTCGTATATGCGAAGTATATAGGATGTCGGCTTTTACGCCTTCGCCTTGCTCAATAACGCTCTTGCGCGCATGAACAACTATTTTTTTGAAAAGTATACGCGACGTATATTCGCATGCTAAGGTTGGGTCGTTGCTCATCGACGAGCAATTCGAAGCACCCGGCTTCTTCACTGACGACCCAGGTTCCAAACACATTCTGGCGCTGACCCGGAAGGACCCTGGCACGCCTGCGAACAGGCCGTTCGTGCACGACACACCAATAAGGGAGAACGAGTTGAGCGACGCAATAGAAGGAATCGAAACGCTCGTCGGCCAGAAAGTACGGCGCGACATCAGCCGTCTGGTCGCCTTCGCGAAGGGCAATCTGGCGCGCGCCGCCGCGAGCATTGCGGGACAACGTGAGCCGCATATCGGCATCGTCTGCGGATTTTTCGTGCGTCATGCCGAGCCGCCTTCGCCCGAAACGGACGGGCTCAACGGCATGGCGCAACTGGCAGCGGGTTTTGTCGAAGCGGGCATGCGCGTGACTGTCATCACCGATGCGCCTTGCGCCAAGGCCGCATGGGCCGTGACGCGCGTGTTGCCGGGCAAGGTCGCGCTCGAAGTGGTCGATGTCGACGACACCGCCGTGCGCGATCTGCGCAAGCGCCTCGAAACGGCGGAGCATCCGATTACGCATCTGATCGCCATCGAACGTTGTTCGCTGGGCTCCGACGGGCGCGCGCATCGCGAGCATGGCTGGGATATCTCCGACGACACCGCCGCGCTCGACTACCTCTTCGCCGACGAAGGATGGCAGGCGCCGTGGAAGACCATCGGGATCGGCGACGGCGGCAACGAGATCGGCATGGGCGTGTTGCCGAAAGAGATCGTCGAAACGGACATCCCGAACGGACCGCTCATCGCCGCGCGCACGCCGGCCGACTATCTGATCGTGTCTGGCGTCGCCAACTGGGGCGCGTATGGCTTGCTCGGCGCGGTCGCGGAGTTGAAGCCGGAGCTGGCACAGCCGCTTCTCGCGCATTTCAACGGCGCGTTCGAGAAGGAGGTGCTGGCGGCGGCCGTGGAGATCGGTCAGGCCATCGACGACAGCCGCGTGGATCGTCCCGGCAAGCTGCAGATGACCATCGACCGGTTGCCGCTGGAAGACCACGTTGCGATCATCGACGGCATTCAGGCGCTCGTCGCGCGTTCGTCTTCGCCGGGCGTGGCGCGCTAGGGGCACGGGCCATGAGACAGGATCTTTCGATCGTATTGCTGCATGCCACGCCGGTCGCGATGGAGCCTATCCATCGCGCGTTCGCAGCGGACTGGCCCGAAGCGCGCTTGAGCAATCTGCTTGACGACGGTCTCACGGCCGCGCGCGCAGCGGACGAGCAACTCACGCCGGCGCTGATGCAGCGCTTCGTGAATCTCGTGCGCTATGGCTACAAAGCGGGCGCGGACGCGATTCTCGCGACCTGTTCGGCGTTTGGTCCGGCCATAGAGAAAGCGGATCGCGAGTTGCCGGTGCCGGTCTGCAAGCCGAACGACGCGATGTTTCAGGACGCGCTTGCCTGCGGCAGCCGTCTCGCGATGATCGCGACCTTCGCCCCGGCTGTGCCGACGATGGAAGCCGAGTTCGCCGAGGAAGCCGCGCGCATCAATCCGCAAGCGACGCTCGATACGTTCGTGGCCGCCGAAGCCATGACGAAGCTGCGTGCGGGCGATGCATCGGCACACAACGCGCTCGTGGCCCAGGAAGCCGCGGAGCTGCATGGCTACGACGCGATCCTGCTCGCGCATTTCTCCACTTCGCGTGCGCAGGCGCTCGTGACAGAAGCGGTGCGTGTTCCCGTGTTCGCCGCTCCGCAAAGCGCGGTGCGGCGGCTCAGAAGCCGCCTTGGTCTTTGAGAGAAGGAGCTAACCGATGATCCACGAGACAAGGCCGCTTACGCTCATGAGCACGCTGGCCGTGAAAGGCGCGCTTACGGAAAGCGTGTTGCCCGCCTTCGAGAGGCACCACGGCTTTTCCGTGAACGCGACGTTCGATCCCACCAACGTGCTGCTCGAACGCATCGTGCGTGGCGAGCGTGCGAGCGTGATGGTCGCGGTGACCTCCGCCATCGACGATCTCATCGCGCAACGTGTTCTGAGCCCGCGCGGGGCGCGTGCAATCGTGCGCACCGGGATAGGCGTGGCGGTCGCGAGCAATGCGTCTGTGCCGCCGCTTCGCACCGTCGACGAGTTGAAGCGCTGTCTGCTAGCGGCCAAGTCCGTTGCGTATTCACGCAGCGGCGCGAGCGGCGTCTACTTCGCGACCTTGCTCGGGCGGCTCGGAATCGCGCAGCAGATCGACACGAACGCGACCGTCATCCCCAAGGGATTCACGGGCGAATGCGTGACACGCGGCGATGCGGATGTGGCCATTCAACAACTCAGCGAACTTGCGATGGTGTCGGGCGTAAAGATCGCCGGTCCGCTGCCCGAGGAAGTGCAGTCGTACACGTGCTTCTCCATCGCCGCCTTCGCGGGTGCCGACGAAACGCCTGAAACCGAAGCCTTGCTCCTCACACTCGATTCGCCCGCCGCACGCGATGCCTACGAGAAGTTCGGCCTCGAGTGTCTCGATTAATTCAGCAGCCACAGCCTTCCGCCGGCCATGAACTATCAATTCGATTTCAGCTTCCTGCAGCAGTACTGGGGCGATCTGCTCTACGGCATCTGGCTGACGATACGCATGACCATCGTCGCGACCGTGCCAGGGTTCGCCTTGGGCGTGGCGCTCGCCGTGGGCCGTCTGCATGGCGGCGCCGGTCTTTCGCGTGCCATTCGCGCGTATGTCGAGGTGATCCGCAACACGCCGCTCGTGCTGCAAGTGTTCTGGATTTTCTTCGGGCTCGCGGCGATCAAGTTGCACGTACCCGCGTTCGAGGCAGCCATTGCAGCGCTCGTGGTCAACGTCAGCGCCTACACGGCGGAGATCATGCGCGCGGGGCTGGAAGCGGTGCCGCAAGGCCAGATCGAAGCGGCGTCGTGTCTCGCGATGTCGCGGCGGCAAGTGTTGTGGCATGTCGAGATTCCGCAGGCGGTGGAGAAGATGTATCCCGCACTCGTGAGTCAGTTCATCCTGATGATGCTCGCCACTTCCATCATGTCGCAGATATCGGCGGAGGAACTCACGGGCATTGCCGATCTGATTCAGTCGATCACGTTTCGTGGTTTCGAGGCGTACATGGTGATCGCGCTCGCTTATCTGGCGCTCGCCAGCGCGTTGCGCTGGGCGTTGCTTGCGGCAGGCGCGTTCATGTTTCCGCGTCTGGGTCTTGCGGGTGCGCGCGGAGGACGTTCATGATCTTCAACCTCACGGACGCCCAGCTCGCCTACATGCTCAAGGGTACGCTCGCCACCGTCGAATTGTCGGTCGCGGGAGCGGTGGGTGGTGCGATCATCGGCTTGCCCGTGGCGCTCTTGCTCGTGTCGGGACGCGGCATTGCGTTGAGGCTCGGCCGCGCCTACGTCACCGTGATGCAGGGCATTCCGCTGCCTGTCGCGATGTTCGTCGTGTACTTCGGCATCGGGCTCTTCGGCTTCGACGTGTTGCCGGTCATTGCCGCATCCGTCGCGCTCGCCGTCAACGCCGGCGCCTATCTCGCCGAGATATGGAAAGGCGCGATTCTCGCCGTGCCCGCCACGCAATGGGAAGCGGGAGAGTCGCTCGCGCTCTCGTATCTGCAGCGCATGGTGCACGTGATCCTCCCGCAAGCGCTGCGCATTTCGGTGCCACCGACAGTTGGCTTCGTCGTCGCGCTCATCAAGAACACGTCGTATGCGGTCGTCATCGGCATGAGCGAGCTGACCTACACGTCGCGCATGGTCAACAACACCACGTTCGAGCCGTTCGTCATCTTCACGCTCGCGGCTGGCGTGTATTTCATTCTCTGTTATCCCGTGGCGCGCATGAGTGTCCGGCTGGAACGCATGGGACGCTTCGGTGCGAGACTCGGCAAGGATTCGACGCAATGAACAACATCGTCACTTTCAAGGGCGTGCGCAAGGCTTACGGTTCGACCGAAGTGCTGAAGGGTATCGATCTCGATGTGCGCAAGGGCGAAGTCGTCGCGCTCATCGGCCGCTCGGGGTCCGGCAAGAGCACGGCGCTACGCTGCGTGAACGGCCTCGAACGCATCACTGGCGGAACGCTGGAAGTATGCGGGCACAAGCTCGGCGATACGGAAGTGGACCTGCGCGCATTGCGGCTCGACGTGGGCATCGTGTTCCAGAGCTACAACCTGTTTCCGCATCTGACCGTCAAGCAGAACATCACGCTCGCGCCGCTCAAGGTGCGCCGTCTCGCGCGCGCCGCCGCTGACGAACTCGCGGCACACGTGCTCGATCAGGTGGGACTCGGCGCGCGTGCATCGGCGTATCCGCATGAACTCTCGGGCGGTCAGCAGCAACGCGTGGCGATTGCGCGTTCGCTCGCCATGCAACCTGCCGTGATGCTGTTCGACGAAGTGACATCCGCGCTCGATCCCGAACTCACCGGCGAAGTGCTGCGCGTGATGGAACGGCTTGCGCGCGATGGCATGACCATGCTGATCGTCACGCACGAGATGGCGTTTGCGCGTTCGGTCGCGCAGAAAGTGGTGTTCATGAACGACGGCGTGGTTTGGGAAGCGGGTAGCGGCGCGATGCTCGAAGCGCCCAGAACCGCCGAGCTTAAAATTTTCGTAGGCAACGGGCTGTAATTCTTTTACTCATCAATCTTTGAACCAGAGGCACGCGAAATGAACCTGAAGCGCGGCTGGACCCGATTCCTTGCAATGACCTTGACCTTATGCGCGCTTAGTAGCGCGGCCAGCGCCGACACGCTCGCCGACATCAAGTCGCGCGGCAGCATCAACGTGGGTATCGACTTCACACATCCTCCTTACGGCATGATCGACGCGAACGCCGTGCAGACCGGCACCGACCTCGATATCGCGCGCCTGATTGCGAACGACCTCGGCGTGAAGCTGAATATCGTCCCCGTGAACGGACCCAACCGCATTCCGTTCTTGCTGACGGGCAAGGCGGATATCGTCGTTGCGTCGTTCTCCGTCACCGATGAACGCAAGAAGGTGATCGGCTTCAGCCGCCCGTATGCCACCGAGCCGATCTTCGTCGTCGCGCCGGGCAAGAACACGCTGAAGGATGTCGAGAGTCTTGCCGGCAAGACGGTGGCTACGGCGCGCGGCACCACGGCCGATCTGGATCTCGTTGCGGCGATCAAGGACAAGGGCGTGAAGGACGTGAACATCGTCCGCTATCTGGACGAGGCCACCGAGCGTACGGCGGTGTCGTCGGGTCAGCAGAGCATCTTCGTGGCTGCGCTTGCCGATGCGCTTGCCGTCAAAGAGACGAGCCCCGCATCCAACTTCGAGTATCAGTTCCAAGTGGCCGAAGACCCGCTCGCCATCGGCCTCAAGCGAAACGATGCCGCCATGCAAGGCTGGCTCGATACGTGGGTTGCGAGCAATCTTCAGAACGGCAAGCTCAACGCGGTCTGGAAGAAGTATTTCGGAATCGACATTTCGCGCAGCGTTTATTGAACGGGCGGTGACATGAATTCATCGAATGCTTCCACCCTGGTCACGCCGGTACGGCTATTCGGCAATCTTGCGTTCGTAAGCGGACAGCTTCCGCGCGAGGCGGGCGACCTGAAGTATCGCGGCAAGGTCGGCGAAGAGATTGCGATGCCCGACGCCGAAGCCGCGGCGGCGCTTTGCGCGCATGCGTGTCTCGCGGCGCTGGAGCGCGCGCTCGGCTCGCGCGAGAAAATCGCGGCCGTGCTCAAGTTGACCGGCTTCGTTGCCTGCTCGCCGGACTTCACGGCGCAGGGCAAGGTGATCGACGCGGCCTCGCGCGTACTCATCGACGCGTTGGGCAGCGAAGTCGGCGGCCACGCACGCAGCGCGATCGGCGTGCAGCAGCTTCCGCATGGCGCGCCGGTGGAAGTCGAGCTGATCGTCGGACTGAAGTGATGCAGACATCGAACGGTACTTCGCTCAGGTTCTGCGCGAACCTCAAGTGGCTCTTTACGGAGCTGCCCTTTCTCGAACGCTTCGAGGCGGCCGCAAAGCAGGGCTTTAGCGCGGTCGAGTACGCGTCGCCTTATGAGTTCGAGCCTGCGATTCTCAAGGCGACGCTCGATGCCACGGGGCTTCGGCAAGTGCTGATCAACACGCCCGCCGCGCCGCCTGGAAGTATCGGCGGTAACGGGTTCGGATGCATTCCCGGCGAACGGGCGCGGTATCGCGATGGCGTGTTGCGTGCGCTGCATTACGCGTCGGCGCTGAAGTGCGGGCTCATTCACGTGATGGCTGGACTTGCGCCAGGCGGCGTGCCCGTTGAACAGGTGCGCGATACGTTGCGTGAAAATCTCGCGTGGGCTGCGGATGCGGCGCGCGATAGCGGCGTCACGCTGCTGCTCGAATGCCTCAATCAGATCGACGTACCGGGCTATGCTCTGCGCAGCCTCGAAGAGGCGCATGCGTTGATGAAGGAGATCGCGCAACCTAAGTTGCGCCTGCTTTTCGATGCCTATCATTGCCGCATGAGCGGCCTCGATGTGGTCGAGCAATTCGCCTTGTATGCGCCCGACGTCGCGCACATTCAATTCGCCGACGCACCCGGCCGCCACGAACCCGGCACCGGCGACATGCCGTGGAACGAGTTGATCGCGAGTATCCGGGCGCAGGGTTACGAAGGCTGGATTGGCTGCGAGTATCGGCCTCGTGAATCGACGGTCGCGGGGCTCGGGTGGCTCAATGCCTTCAAAGAAGCACCCTAGCGCTTGAATATCGCTTCCAGGTCCACTTCCTCCTCGACCACATCCAGATTGAGCGCGCTTTGAATGTGATCGAGGTGATGCAGCATCAACTCCGCCGCCTTGTCGCCGTCGCCCTTGGCGATGGCATCGACGATAGCGGTGTGTTCATCGGCGCGGCAACTCGACGTTATCGGCGCGTTATAAAGCAGGATGACGAGGCACGTCAGTGTCGATAGTTCGCGCACGCTGCGCGTGAACGACGAGTTACCCGCGAGCGTCGCCACGAGATTGTGAAATTCGCCCGAGAGCCGGATGACCGCGCGCTTGTCCGAACGCTCGCGCGCGTCCATTTCGAGCCGCAAGTGCTCGCGCATTTGCGCGAGCTTGTCAGGCGTGATGCTGCGCGTGAGCCGCGCAATGACTGCGGGTTCGATCACCCTGCGCGCTTCGAAAACATCGCGCGCCTGGTCCACCGAAGGCTTCGCGACGAACCAGCCTTTCTTCGGATACACCTCGACGATCTGTTCATATGCAAGCCGGCTCAACGCGTCGCGCACACGTGCCCGGTTCACGCCGAAGATACTGGCCAGACGTTCTTCGGCGAGCTTCGTGCCGGGCACGAGCCGATGCTCCAGTAGTGCGACGTAGATCTGTTCGTAAATCTCTTCGCTGGTGTTGTCGCCGTCGCCTGTCTTGCGGGGCTTGAGTTTCTGCGTTTCGCCGACGGTTTTTAGCATGTGCCGCGTCTGATGGATTGGCGCATGTCGAAAGAGACATGCCGATGGTCAGGCTCGCTTCGCCCGACCGCTTACCGCACGAACGGATGTTCCTTGATCCAGTGGTTCGCAATGTCGATACGCCGCGTGACCCACACGTCCTCGTGCTTCATCACATGATCGAGGAAACGCTGGAGACCCGCCGCGCGCGCCGGATGACCGATGAGCCGCATATGCAGCCCGACCGACATCATCTTCGGTTGTGTCGCGCCTTCGCTATACAACATGTCGAAGCTGTCGCGCATGAATTCGAACCACTGTTTGGCCGTGCCTACCGACCCGGCGAACTGACCGTCGTTCGTGGTCAGCGAGTAGGGTATCACCAAATGCGGCTGGCCCTGAACCACCTTCCAGAAGGGCAATTCATCGCCGTAGTAGTCGGAATCGTAGAGAAAACCGCCTTCCTCGACGAGCAGCCTTCGCGTGTTTACCGAAGGCGAATAGCGGCAATACCAGCCGTACGGACGCTCGCCCGTCGTGCGCTCAAGCGACTCGATCGCGCGGCGAATATGCTCGCGTTCCTCTTCCTCGCTCAGGTCGTAATGCTTGATCCAGCGCCAGCCGTGACTGCACACGTCGAAGCCTGAATGGCGTATGGCTTCCGCTGCCTGCGGATTGCGTTCGAGCGCCAGCGCGCAGCCATACACGGTGAGCGGCAGGCCGCGCTCCCGAAAAAGCCGCATGAGGCGCCAGAACCCCACGCGGCTGCCGTATTCGAAGAGACCTTCGGCTGCAAGATCGCGGCCGCGCACGCCGGAGTTCAAGCCGTGCGATTCGGTGAACCAGGTCTCGGTGGCGGCTTCGCCATCGCCGATGGAAGGCTCCGAGCCTTCCTCGTAATTCATCACGAAGTTGATGGCGATACGCGCGTTGCCCGGCCATCGCGCGTTGGGTGGATGCGCGCCATAACCGATGAAATCGCGATCGAGATCCATGCTGCACTCCTGTGTCGTGTCGTGGTGTTTCGAAAGGATGAGCGGGCTCAAAGCATCACGTCGCCGCCATTGGGCGAGAGCGTCTGACCGATGAAATACGCGCCGCCCGTTTCCGATGCGAGCAAGAGCGCGGTAGGCGCGATCTCGCCGGTTTCACCGAAGCGGCCGGCGGGAAGCTGCGCGAACTTCATCGCGCGCCATTCGTTTGTGAAGCTCGCGAGCATCGCGGTTTCGACGGGGCCCGGCGCAATGGCGTTGACGGTCACGCCGTGCGGCGCGCCTTCGTAGGACAGCGCGCGCGTGAGGCCGACCACGCCCGCCTTCGACGCGCAATAGTGGCTCATGTCGTGCGTGCCCTTGTACGCGAGTTGCGAGGCGATGTTGATGACGCGGCCGTACTTCCGCGCGATCATGTCCGCGAAAAACTGCTTGGTGACGAGGAACGTGCCGCGCAGATTCACGGCCATCATGCGGTCCCATTCGTCGATGGACAGATCGACGAACGGCGTCTCGCCGCTGATTCCCGCCGCGTTCACGAGAATATCGACGGGGCCGAGATGCTCGCGGCTCCATGCGTTCAGACGCGCGACGGCATTGGCATCGGTGACGTCGCATTCGGTCACGGCGGCTTCTGCACCGCTGGCGGCGAGTTCGTCGGCGAGTGCTTGCGCGCCGGCTGCATCGCCGATATGCGAAATGCCGACCTTCGCGCCCTGAGCCGCGAACAGTTGCACGATGGCGCGGCCGATACCCGTGTTGCCGCCGGTCACGAACGCCGTGCGGCCCTTCAGCGAGAACGATTCCATGCTGATGCTCCTCCTTGATTCGATCATGCGGTTTCGGCCGATGTTTCGGCGAGCCATTGCGCGTAAGCGCGAATGCCCGCTTCGAGGTCGAGGCGCGGCCTGTAACCCAAGTCCGTGGCCGCCGCCGAAATGTCGAAGCGTTCCTGATTCTCGTCGAGCGGATCGGGACCGGGCGCGAGTTCGATATCCGCGCCGGGCATCACGCGGCGTACGATATCCGCCACTTCGCCGAGCGTCGCGCGCACGCCACCGGTGATGTTGTAGGTGCGGCGCGGCAGCGACGGCGCATCGAGCGCGGCGACGAGCGCGGCGGCGGCATCGTCGACATGAATGTACTGGCGATGAAAGTCGAGGCCGAACGGCACGTGCGTCGGCTGCTTCGTCATGGCGTCGGTAAGCATGCGGCGGATCATGCAGTCGGTCGTGCGATGCGGGCCGTACACCCACGACAGCCGCAGACTCACGCCATCCACGCCGTATTGCCGCGCGTAGGCGCTGACGAGTTGCTCGCCGCAGACCTTGCTCGCGCCGTAGAGACTGGCGGGCGCGAGCACGACGTCTTCGGGGACGGGACCAGGCGGCGTATCGCCATAAGCGCTCGTCGACGAGCAATACACGAAGCGGCGCGCGCCATGTATGCGCGCTATTTCCAGCATATTGGCCGTGCCGCCGATGTTCACGTCGAACATGGCGGCGGGGTTATCGCGCGCGACCATCGGCCCGGAAAACGCACCGCAATGAATGACGCCCGACACGCCGCCGCGCGCCAGCGCATGCAGTCCGTGCACGTGGCGCAGATCGCATTCGGCGACGGTGACATCGTCTATGCGCAACCCGCCGCTGCGATCCATCGCGACGACTTCATCGCCACGCGCGTTTAAAAGCCGGACCACCGCGCGGCCCACGAGCCCCGCCGCGCCCGTTACGATGATTCTCTGCGGCACGCTCATTGTCTTTCTCCCGCGACATCGAGATGGTGAACCGTCTTTGCGACTTCCTCTATCGGCAACTCGGCCTTCAGGAGCTTGCGCGTGTACTCTTCGACCGGCCGCTCGAATACGGTTTCAGCCTCGCCAGTTTCGATGATCCTGCCGTTGCGCATGACCGCGACATAGTGCGCGAGCGAGCGCACGGAGTTCAGATCGTGCGTGATGAACAAGGCGGACAAGCCCATCTCTGCCTGCAGGTTACGCACGAGGTCGATGATCTGCGCACGCA
This sequence comes from Caballeronia sp. LZ001, assembly GCF_031450875.1. Lineage (NCBI taxonomy): Bacteria > Pseudomonadati > Pseudomonadota > Betaproteobacteria > Burkholderiales > Burkholderiaceae > Caballeronia > Caballeronia sp. LZ001. Next base: position 297,640 of record NZ_JARTVX010000005.1, read on the forward strand.
CGCGAATATCGAGCGCGGTCGTGCATTCATCGAAGACGACGAAGTCTGGATTGGCCGCGAGCGCCCGCGCAATGCCCACGCGTTTCTGTTCGCCCGCCGTCAACTCATGCGGATACGCAGTCGCGCGCCGTCGCGACAGATTCACGAGATCGAGCAGATGCAGCACGCGCGCCTCGCGGTCGGCGCGCGTGAGCTTCTCGCCGAGCGCGAACGGCTCCGCAATCAGATCGCGGACCTGCCAGCGCGGATTGAGCGATACATAAGGCTCCTGGAAGACCATCTGCATGCGCCGCCGCACGGCCCGGAACGCGCGCTCCGACAGATCGAGCGTGTTCACACCATCGAAGCGAATCACGCCGGAGTCCGCATCGAGCAGACGCAACAAGCATTGGCCGGTCGTCGTCTTGCCCGAGCCGCTTTCGCCGACGAGCGCGAGGGTTTCGCCCTTCGCGATGGCGAAGGACACATCGTCGATCGCGCGCACGACGGCATGATTGCGGTCCGAGACGAAGGTCTTCACCAGGTGTTCGACTTCGAGCAAAGGACGGCGCGCGGCGGCCTTGTCGGCGTCCGTGCGCAGATCGGGTTCGCGCGGCGCGGGGCGCGCTTTCGCGGCATCGAGCAACTCGCGGCTGTACGGTTCTTGCGGGCTGCGCAGAAAAGGTCCGACCGAAGCGAGCTCGATCAGCCGGCCGTCTTTCATGATCGCCACGCGGTCGCAATAGTTGGCGACGACGCCGAGATCGTGCGTGACCATCACGACGCCGAGGCCCAGATCACGGCCCTTCTGCGCGAGCAGATCGAGCACCTGCAACTGGATTGTCGCGTCGAGACCGAGCGTGGCGTCGTCGGCGAGCAAGACCTTGGGCTGGGCGATCAACGCCATCGCAATGACCACGCGCTGCGCCATGCCGCCCGATAGTTCGTGCGGATAAGCATGCGCGCGCGCTTCCGGATTCACGATCCCCACTTGCTTAAAGAGTTCGATCGCCTCGCGCCATGCCGCCTGCCGTCCAATGCGTTTATGCACGCGCAACACGCGCACGATCTGCGCGCCGACCGTCTCCACCGGATCGAGCAGCATCTTTGCATTGGTGCCGATCAGCGCGACCTCGCCGCCGCGAAAGCGCCGCTTCTCGCGCGCGGGCATGTCGAGCACGGATTGCCCCGCGAGCATCACCCGCCCGCCGTCGATGTGTCCGCCCTCCGGCAACAGGTCGATGATCGAGCGCGCCAGCACCGACTTGCCCGCGCCGGTTTCGCCGACGATGCCGAGAATCTCGCCCTGGCGCAGCGTGAAGCTCACTTCATCGAGAACGCGGCGGGCGGGAGTATCGCCGAACGAGACGGTGAGCCGTTCGACTTCCAGCAGCACGGGTCGCGAAGACGCGTTCATTGCTCACCTCGCGAGACGGGTTCCGCAATACGTTTGACGGCGTCGCCGAGAATGGCGAAGGTCAGCACGGACACGATGATGGCAAGGCCCGGAAAGAGCGCCGCCCACCACACGCCGAGAATCATTTGCTGCGCGCCGTTGGCAACCATCAAGCCCCATTCGGGCGTCGGCATGCGCACGCCCGCGCCGACGAACGAAAGACCCGCGGTTAGAAGAATCGCCATGCCGATGCTGATCGAAACCTGCACGATGGCCGGCGTGATCGCGTTCGGCAGAATGTGGCGGAACATGATGCCCGCGTCCGTCGCGCCGCTGCAACGCGCCGCGCTGATGAACGGGCGGTCGCGCAACGAGAGCACTTCGGCGCGGATCAGGCGCGCGAACATCGGAATGAAAAGCACGGCGAGCACGATCGCCACGTTCCAGATTTCCTGGCCCATGACAGACACCAGCGCCATGCCGATAACGAACACCGGAAACGACTGAATGAAGTCGAACACGCGCATCACGAGTGTGCTCAACGTATTCCGGTAGTAGCCGATGAAAAGACCAATCGGCACGCCGATCACGAAGGCAATCGCCACCGCCGTCACGCTGATCAGCAGGTTGATGCGCGTTGCATAGATCACGCGCGAGAGAATGTCCATGCCTGATACATCGGTGCCGAACCAGTAGTGCCACGAAGGCGCCTTCAGAATGTTGGACGGGTCCGCTTCTATTGGCGAATGCGGCGCGATGAGCGGCGCGAATACGATCAGCACGATCTGCAACACGAGCAGCGCAAGCCCGAAGATCAGCGCTTTGTCGAGACGCTGGCGAAAAGCGGAGAGCGCGTTCATCGGTTTCATATTTCGATCCTCGGATCGGCGAGTCCGTAGAGCACGTCCACCGCCGTGTAGACGAGCAGAATGAAGGCCGCCGCGACGAGCACGAAACCCTGCAACGCGGGATAGTCGCTGTTCATGACGGCCTGCACCGCGTATTGCCCGAGGCCGCCCCACGCGAAGATGGTCTCCACGAGCACGGCCGCGCCAAGCAGGAAGCCGAACAGAAAACCGATCATGGTAATGATGGGCGGCAGGCTGTTGCGCAGCGCGCTTCGCACGAGCATGGGCTCGGAAAGCCCGGACGCGCGCGCATGGCGGATGAACTCGCTGCGATAGATGCCCTCGAAAGTCGAACGCGTGAGCTTCATCAGGCCGCCCATGTTGACGATGGTGAGCGTGAGCACCGGCAGCCACAGATGCGCGACCGCCGAGCGCCACGCTTCCCAGTCGCCGGCAATCACGCTGTCGATGGTGTAGAAGCCGGTGACGGTGGGCGGCGGCGTGACGAATGAATCGACGCGCCCGAATGGCGCGGGCGCAATGCCCGCCATATGAAAGAGCGCGTAGATGAGGAGGAGCCCGACCCAGAAGTCCGGTATCGCGCCGGCGGCAAGTCCGTAGACGCGGCTCGCGCGATCCACCAGTCCGCCCGCTCGCACCGCCGAGGTCACGGCGATCCCAACGCCGAGCACGACGGTGAGGATCATCGAATAGGTGATGAGTTCGAGCGTGGCGGGCACGCGTTGCAGCAGATCCACGGTGACGGGGTTCGAGGTGAACATCGAGGTGCCGAGGTCGCCGTGCATCAGCGCGACGAGATAGCCGCCGAATTGCGACCATACCGTGCCGTTGAGATGCAGTTTCTCGCGCAACGATGCAATGGCGTCGGGCGTCGCCATGTTGCCGAGCATGAGCAACGCGGGGTCGCCCGGCAGGAGGCGGATCAGCAGGAAGGTCGCGAACATCACGCCGAACATCTGCGGGATGAGAATGCCGATCCGCGCGACGACGATGCGAAGCGGTCGCGGCGCCGAACGCCACGCGGTGAAGAGGGACATCGCGAACTCCTTCAGGATGATCGCGCCGCGAAGACGCCGCCGGCTTGCGCGGCGGCGTCACGGCGTAAGGACCTCAGTTCTTGGAAAAGTCGTACCAGGTATTGCCGTTGGTCGTGTTCCAGCTATAGCCCTTGATGTTGGCGCGCGTGGCAAGCTGATAACCCGGATTGATGAGGAACACCCACGGTGCTTCGCCCATCACGAGTTGCTGCACGCGCTCCATCGAAGTCTTGCGCTTGGCTTCGTCGGTCATCGAAAGACTGTCGTTGATGAGCTTGTCGACTTCCGCATTCTTGTAATGCGAATAGTTGATGAGCGACGCGCTGTTGAGCCAGAGATTCGTCACGTACGCGGCATCCGGCACGATAGCCATGTCGCGGAAGAAGTACATGGGAATGGTGCCCTTCGAATAGCGCTCGACGAGCGTCGATGCAGGCAGCTTCTGCAATTCCACGTCCACGCCGATCTTCGAGAAAGCCGTCTTCAGGATGATCGCCAGTTCTTCCTCGGTCTGGTCGCCGGTGGGATAGCCCAACTGCGTTTTGAAGCCCTTCTCGTAGCCCGCTTCCTTCAGCAAAGCACGCGCTTTGTCGAGGTCCTCGGTGTAGTGGTAGTACTGATCCGTGTACGCGGGATAGATCTCCGATACCGGGCTTTTGGTGGGCCGCGCCGTGCCGTAGAACACGGACTTGAGGATCTGCTCGCGCGGCACCGCGTAGTTCAGCGCCTGACGCACCTTGTCGTTGTTGAAGGGCGCAACGGCGTTGTTCATTTCCACGCGCTGAATGTAATTGCCGTAGACCTTCCATACTTTCACGCCGGGCATTTTTTCGAGCGTGGCCTGTTCGCGCGGCGCGAGCCATTCGGCCACATCGACGGCGCCCGCCTGCAACGCCGCGAGACGGTTGGCCGACGTCGGCATCTCGCGGAACACGATACGCGTGAGCTTCGGCGCGCCGCGATAGTAGTTCTTGTTGCTCTCGTAGACCACTTCCTGTCCGGGCGAATACTTCGTGACCCGATACGGCGCGAACGATGCCGAATGGCTCGCGAGCCAGCGCGATCCCCACGGGTCGTCCGGCGTGATGTGCTTCTTGATCTCGACCGAATCGATGATGCCGAGATCGTTGTTCACCCACAGCCGTTCGATCAGCGGCGACGAACCCGGCAGCGTGACCTTCACCGTGTGGTCGTCTATTTTCTTGAAGGCCGTGTCGAAGTCGGTGATCTTCAGCACCTGCGTCATGTACCAGCGGAACGTCGCCTTCAGATTCCAGCCGCGCTGGAAGGTCCACATGACGTCGTCGGCGGTGAGCGTGTTGCCCGCATAGCTTTTGACGCCGGGGCGCAGATGGAAGGTGATCGAAGTCTTGTCGGGCGAAGTCTCCCAGCTTTCGGCGAGCGCACCCTTGAGCTTGCTGAAGTCCTCGACGGTCACGCCGTTTTCACCCGGCTTCATCTCATAGGTGAGCAAGCGTTCGAACACGTTGCGGCGCGCCTCGTGACTGGCTTCGGTCGGCGGATATTCCTGATCCAGCGACTCCGGCGTGCGCGGCCCGGCCACGACCAGAACCGAATTGTTGTTCTGCGCGAAGACGGGCATGGCAAGCGCGCCGATGCCGAGCGCGGCGGCCGCCGCGATAAGCCGCGCAAGCTGGATGGAACCCGCTCGCGTCAATGCGGACGCGGGCTTGGCGTCGTAGGTTTGCGACATGACACGCTCCTTGCGTGAAGATGAGACCGGTGGGATCGGATGGAACCGTTGATGCGAACTCGAAACAGACGCGTCGCGCTTCATCGCGCCGCGCGGCCGGCAGGTTTGGCCGGAACGATGGTGGGCAGGCCGCGCGGCAAGAAGCGTCCGCGTCCCGGCGTGCCGAAGTAGCGCCTTCCGTCCCACACGACTTCGCCGCCCGCGATGGTGTAGGCCGGCCAGCAATCGAGCGAGCGGCCTTCGTATGGCGTGTAATCGACGGCGTGATGCAGCATGGCGTTGGTCAGGCGCACGGGGTCGTCGGGATGCTCGTCCCAGATCACGAGATCGGCATCCGAACCGATCGCGATGGTGCCTTTGCGCGGATGCAGCCCGTAGGTCTTCGCGGGGTTGGTCGCGGTGAGTTCGACGAAGCGGTTGATCGAGATGCGCCCGGTCATCACGCCTTCGGAATAGAGCAGCGGCAGTCTCGTTTCAATGCCCGGAATGCCATTCGGAATATACGGAAACGCGACTTCTTCGCCGCCCGGCTTCTTGCCCGTGGGACTTTCGAAGGAGAAGGGTGCGTGGTCGGACGAGAACACGGTGAACGTGCCGTCCGCGAGCGCACTCCAGATCGCTTCCTGACTATCGCTGTCGCGCGGCGGCGGACTGCACACACAGCGCGCGCCTTCGTAGCCGTCGTCCATGCCGAGGTCCTCGGCCGTGAGAAACAGATATTGCGGGCAGGTCTCGGACAGCACCTTGAGGCCGCGGCTTCGCGCCCATTGAATCTGCTCGACCGCGTCGCGCGCGGAGACATGCACGAGCAGCATTGGCACGTTGACGAGTTCGGCCAGGCTGATGGCGCGATGCGTGGCTTCGCGCTCCACGAGCATGGGACGCGAGGCGGCGTGATAGCGCGGCGCGGTGAGACCCGCGTCGAGCAGGCTTTCGGTGAGCCACGCAATGCACTCGCTGTTTTCCGCGTGGATCATCGCCATGGCGCCGTGCGCGCGGGCCAGCGCGAGCAGCCGCAGAATCTGGCCGTCGTCGAGCTTCATGTCGTCGTAGGTCATGTAGATCTTGAACGACGTGTAGCCCTCCGCGATGAGCTGCGGCAACTCATTCGCCATGACGTCCGGCGTCGGGTCCGAGACGATCAGGTGAAAGCCGTAGTCGATGCTCGCCCGTCCCTCCGCGCGCCGGTGATAGTCGTCCACGGCCGCGCGCAGCGTTTGCCCTTTTTGCTGCGCCGCGAACGGGATGATCGTCGTGGTGCCCCCGCAGGCCGCCGAGCGCGTGCCGGACTCGAAGTCGTCGGTCATGCGGGCGGGCGGCGCGATGGGCTGATCCAGATGGCAATGCGCGTCGATGCCGCCGGGCGTGGTGATGCGGCCTTGCGCGTCCACTTCACGCTTGCCCGCGCCGAGCGACAAACCCATCTGCACGATGCGGCCGTCCTTCACACCTATGTCGGAGAGGAACGTATCGCTTGCGGTGGCAACTTGGGCGTTGCGAATCACGAGGTCGAATTCTGCGTCCATGCATGCTCCGGTGTAGCGGGCGTTGTTGACATGTTCAAGTAAACTACACCGAAAAATATAGTGTCAAAAATACTTTTGTTGTTAACAACGTTGTTGACTAGATTTCCAGCCGATCAGCGGCAGCGCGCGCCGGGACGTTCAACGGTCCGGGCGCGCGTGGTTTTGTGAGGAAGGAAGGGTTTGAAGCGGAGGGCGTTGAGTCGTACCAGGTCAAAGCGGACTGAATGCCGCGAGTTCCCCGACGTAACGCTTGGCCAGCGGCCGTGCAAATTCCCCGCGCTTGGCGGTATTGAGCTTCAACGTGACGAGCGCCTCGCACCACTTGAGCGCGGCCGTCACACCGTCGATGACGGGCACGCCCAGCGTGTCCTGCAACTCCGCGCACAGATCGGCCATGCCCGCGCAGCCCAGCACGATCGCCTCGCTGCCGTCTTCGTCGAGTGCGCGCCGGCATTCTTCGAGGATCGTGGCGCGCGCGGCCGAACCGGGCGTTTCGAGTTCGAGCACGGCGAGTTCGGTTGCGCGCACGTTGCGGCAAAAGCGCTCCATGCCGTAGCGCTGCGCGAGATGCCAGGCAAGTCCACGCGTGCGTCCGAGCGTCGTCACCACGGAAAAGCCCGGCGCAAGCACGCTCGCGGCATGCATCGCCGCTTCCGCGATGCCTATCACCGGTCCGCGCGCGAGTTCGCGTGCGGCGTAGAGGCCGGGGTCGCCGAAGCAGGCGATCACGTACGCGTCGCAGCCTTCTTGCTCGCCCCGCGCCACTTCCAGGAGGAGGCCGGGCGTGGCGAGCGCATCGTCGTAATGGCCTTCGATCGAAGGCGGGCCCATTGTCGGACTGACCGCCACGACTTCCGTGCCGGGCGAAGCGACCGCGCGCGCGCAGCGGGCCATCGCGTCGGTCATGCCTTGCGTCGTGTTGGGATTGATGAGCTTGATGCGCATGACTTCCTTTCGTTCGATTCGTGGCCTGAACTCAAGCGCCGCCCAAAAGCCGGGTCAGCGCGAGCGCGACGGTCTTCGTCGCAATACGCATGTCTTCGAGCTTGACGTGCTCGTCCGCGCGATGTCCGTTCGCTTCCAGCAGCGTGCGCGGCCCCGCGCCGTAGATCACGGTCGGCACGCCCGCTTCGCAATAAAGGCGCGCGTCGGTATAGAGCGGCACGCCTTCGGCCGGTATGTCGATGCCCATGATCGTGAGCGCCGCGTCCTGCAACGCGTGCGTGAGACGTTCCGCGCCCGGCAGCGTGCGCATGGGCGTCGCGGCCAGCACTTCGCGCGTGGCGATGGTGATGCCCGGCAGTTCGCGCGCCGCATCGCGCACGACGTTTTCCAGGCGTTCACGCGCGCGCGCCGGATCTTCCTCGGGCACGATGCGCCGGTCGAGCCGCAGCTTCACGCGGTCGGGCACGACATTGGTGTTGATGCCGCCTTCGATCAGCCCGACGACGAGCGTCGGATGCTCGATACCGGGCGTGGCCGAGCGAATCTCCTGCAACTCGCGCCGATGCGCATACAGCGCGTTCAGCACGACTGTCGCGGCTTCGAGCGCGTCGTGTCCGGTATCGGGCCGCGCCGCATGCGCCGACTTGCCGCTCACCGTGACTTCCAGATGCAGGCAGCCGTTGTGCGCAACCGTGATGGCGTAGCTGAAGCCCGCGCAGATGGCGTAATCCGGCTTGACGATGCCTTCGGCAAGCAACCATCCCGGCCCGAGCAGACCGCCGGTTTCCTCGTCGTAGGTGAGATGCAGCTCGATCGTGCCTTTGAGGTCAACGCCGCTTTCGACCAGCGCCTTCAACGCGAACGCATACGTGGCGAAATCCGACTTCGATACCGCCGCGCCGCGCCCGTATAACGCGCCCTCGCGAATCTGCGCGCCGTACGGGTCGCTCGACCACCCCTCGCCGGGCGGCACCACATCGCCATGCGCGTTGAGCGCGATGACAGGTCCAACGCCAAAGCGTTGCCGCACGACGAGATTCGTGACGCTCTGCATGCCCGCCGCCTCGACGAGCGTTTGCGGCACCGCGTGACGTTCGACTTCGAAGCCGAGCGCTTCGAGCAGCCCGGCAGTCATGTGCGCGTGCTGCGCGCAGTCGCCGGGCGGATTGTCGGAAGGCTTGCGCACGAGCGCCGCGAGAAATTCCACTTGCGCTTCGAAGCGCGTATCGATCGATTGTAAAAGCGCCTGCACGTTTGGTCTCCGCATCAGATGCGCGACGACGGCGCGTAAAACGGCTCGCGCGGCGTCTCGCTTTCGCCGGTCAGATAGCCATCATAGAACGCCTTGACGTGCGGGAACACGGCGCGCCCCAATTCGCGGCGCGCGGTCTCTTCCGGGCTGCGCGGCTGCGAGAGCGTACGCGCGATGTCTTCGAGCACCGCATCGCGATCCATACGCGTGAAGCGGCCTTCGCGATACACCACTTCGCCACCGATCATCACGGCATCGACGGCATTGGTCTTGGCGCGCATCATCAACGCGTCGAGCATGGGAATGTCGTCGTCCTGATACGGCCACGTCGCGGTCTTGTAGTTCATCAGCACGAGATCGGCGAGACGCCCCTCTTCGAGCCTGCCGATACGCGCGCCGAACGGCGTCGTACGCGCGCCGTCCTCGCTTGCCATCTTGAGAATCTGCGGGCATGTCGGCACGTCGTCGTCCATGCCCGGCGTGCGGTGAACGTTGAGCGCAAGACGCATCTCCTGAAGCATGTCGCGATCTTCGTTGATGCCCGCTTCGTCGAGCCCCATGCCGACCGTCACGCCATGCCGCGCAAACGCGTTGAGCGGCGCGACGCCGCTGCGCAGCCGGAAGTTCGAACTGCAGTTATGGCAGATGCAGGTGCCCGTATGCGCGATGGTCTCGATGTCCGCCTCGGTGAGCCAGACACCGTGGCCGAGCGTGAGCGAAGGACCGAGCAGGCCCAGATCGTTCAGGTGACCGACTGCCGTCTTGCCCGAGCGACGCCGCGCATATTCCTTTTGATACGCGGTTTCGACCAGATGCATGTGCATGGGCACGCCGTGCCGTGCCGACTTCTCCTTGAGCGCGAGCAGCGTGTCGTCGCTGCACCAGTGAAGGTTGGCCGGCGCGAGCTGAATGGCCGTTAGCGCATGGCCTTCGTTCTCGCGCGTGAGGGTATCGAAGAGTTGCAGGTAATCCGCGAGCGGAATGCGAAAACGCCGCAGATGCGCCCGCAGCTTATCGCCGGTTTCGGACGGCAGGCGGCTGCAAAAGTCGTCGTCGGCTTCGTAGACGAGCAGGTTCTGATCGCGCACCGCGAAGCTGTACGACGCGCGCATGCCGAGATCGCGATAAGCATCGAGCACGCGCGACGCGGCCTGATGGATGGCATCGAGCGGACCGGGACGCCAGCCGTGAATATGCTGCACGGTCGTGATGCCCGAGGCGATCATCTCGAAGGCGGAGTAGAGCGTGTCCAGATACAAGTCGATATCGCGTGCCCCCATGCGGCTCGCGAACCAAAGTTCGAGCGCATGGTCCGGCGAGCCGAGTTGCACCGGCGTGAGCCCGACATGATGGTGGCTGTTGACGAAGCCCGGCATCAGCACCGTGTCGGGCGAACCGAGGCGCAGCGCGTGCGGATACTTCTGCACCATCGCATCGCGCGGGCCGATCTCGACGATCACGCCATCGCGTTGATACAGCGCCGCGTCGCGCACCACCTCGGCCGCATGCCGGTCGGCCGCGCCTTTCACAATCCATCCTGCCACGATCAATGATTCGGACATCGCGTTCTCTGCTCTCTCGAAGTGAATGGGGAAAATTAGAACGACGGCGTGCCGTATAGATCGGTCCGCCGATGCGCGTAATAATTGAGCCGACGCCGCGTGCGCGCGATATCCGCGTGCACGAGCGTCGCGCTCACGATGCCTGCGCCGAGCGCGCCGGACCGTCGCGCGAGCACCGCTCCATCGGCCGCGATCACACACGATTCGCCGAAGTTGTCGATACGCGCGTCATCGAGAAACTCGTCGCCGGCCTTGTTCGCGCACAGCACGGCGAGGCCGTTTTCGCGGGCATGCGTGCGCATTTCGCCGACGAAGAAGTCCATGTCGTCGCCGCCGCTGCCCGCCACCGGCACGATCACGAGGTCCGCGCCTTGCGCCCGCAGCGCGCGCCAGCACTCGGGAAAACGCCGGTCGTAGCAAACCAGCACGCCCACGCGCCAGACACCGACGTTCACCACATGCAGACCCGAGCCGGGCGTGAAATGCGCGGGCTCGTCAAAGCCGGGCGGGGGATCGTCGCCGACGGGCAAGTGCAGCTTGCGGGCAACCGGGCTTGCATTCGCACGCAACGGTAAGCCTTTGGCATCGAAGCCAAGCACAGCGTTGTGATAGCAACCGCTCGCGGGATCGTGCTCGTAGAACGGCACGATGAGCGCGGCATCGCATTCCTTTGCGAGCGCGGCCCACTTATCGGCGAAAGCGCCTTGCGCGGGATTCGCCCATTCGCGATAACGTCCCGCAGGCGAGCCCGCGAAATACGGCACCGTCGCGAGTTCCGGCAGCGCGATGAGACGCGCGCCTTCGTTCGCGGCGCGGCGCACCGCATCGAAAGCGATGGCCGCGTTGTGCGCGAGATCGGTGGTGCAGGGCGGCGATTGAATCGCGGCTACGCGAAGCACGTCGTCGGTCACTTGATGCGCTCCTGCTCCGCGAACGCGCGGTCAACTTCGTCGCGCAACAGGTCGGTCAATCGATCGGCGAGCGCGTGAAAGGCCGGGCTGCGCGAATCGCGTGGACGCGGCATGTCGACGGGAATGATCGTCTTGATCCGCCCGGGCCGCGCCGTGAACACGACGATACGATCCGCGAGCGCAATGGCTTCGTCGATATGATGCGTGACGAAGACCATCGATACGCCCGCTTGCCGCCACACCTGAATCAGAAAGTCCTGCATGCGGGCGCGCGTTTGCACATCGAGTGCGGCGAAGGGTTCATCGAGCAGCAGGATTTCCGGCTTGAGCGCAAGCGCGCGCGCCACGGCCGCGCGCTGCCGCATGCCGCCCGACAACTGATCCGGCCGCTTGTCGATGGCTTCGGAAAGTCCCACGCGTTCGAGAATCTCCTGCGCGACCTGGCGGCGGCGATCCTTCGGCACATGCTGCATCTTCAAGCCGAACGTGACGTTCTCGCCAACCGTGAGCCATGGATAAAGCGACGCCTCCTGAAACACGAGCCCGCGATCCGTGCCCGGCGCATGCACTTCCGCGCCGCCGCACACAATGCGGCCTTCGGTCGCCTGTTCGAGTCCCGCCATGAGAAAGAGCAGCGTGCTCTTGCCGCATCCGCTCGGACCCAGAAAGACGACGAACTCGCCGCGCGCTACTTCGAGGTCGATGTCGCGTAAAGCCACGAACGGTTCGCCGTCCGTCTCCCACGTCTTGCCGACGCCCGTGCAGGTCACGAGCGGCGGCTGGCCGCGGCGCTTCGGTGCAACGTCGGCAAAGGCTTGTTCGGTCATGTCATTTCCTCAGGCCGCTTTCCGGCACCCAAAACAGCACTTTGCGCTGCACGATGCGCAACAGGTAATCGAACGCGAAACCGAGCACGCCGATCAGCGTCATCGTGAAGAACGAAAGGCTCGCGTTGAAGGTATTGCGCGAGAGCATCACCACTTGTCCGAGCCCGCTGCCCACGCCGGTCGCCTCCGCAATCAGCACGACCATCCACGCGCCGAACAGGTTCATGCGCAGCACCATGAAAAGCGACGGCAGAATCGCGGGCAGGATCACATGGCGAAACGTCTGCGCGCGCGTGGCGCCCATTACGGCGGCCACGTTCAGTTGCGTGCGGCTCACGCTGTCTATTTGTCCGATGGTCGATACCGTCATCACGAAAAAGAGCGAGATGAAGACCATGAACACCGCTGGCCCATTGCCGATGCCGAACAGAAAGATCGCGACAGGCAGCCACGCAATGGGCGAGATCGGCGCAAGCAGCGTGATGGTGGGCAGCGTGAGATTGCCGAAGAGACGAAAGTAACGGATGGCCACGCCCATCGCCACCGCGCAAACGAAGCCGAGCGTGAGACCGGCGAGCACGCGCAAGGTAGTCGCGACGATGGTCATCGCCAGCGCGCCGAAGGCCGTGCCGCTCGACTGCTCGCCGATCACATCGCTCGACAAAAAGTACTGCGCCTGCGAGCCGAAGTTGCGCAAAAAGATATGCGGCGGCGGCAGCAAGAGTGGATCGGCCCAGTGCAGCGCCCAGGCCGCTTCCCACACGGCGATGAAGCACGCAAGCGAAGCGATGCCCCACAGAAGCGGCACGATGCGCGCAAGGAGCGGCGCGCGCCGCGCCCGCGCGCGTCCATCGGCGGTCTTGTCGCTCGCGCGCTTCAGGCGGGAAGTGGCGTATCCCATGAGGCTGCTCATGCGGTCTTTCGCTGCAATTGCGCGTACAGGTCGCCGTTTTCCTTGATGACTTCGGTGAGCGGCCCCCAGTCGAACATGTCCTTGCCTGGCAGCTTCTTGATGTAGCGAAGCTCCTTCAGATTTTCCGCGCGGCCGAGGATGAACGCTTCGTTGCCACGCTGATCGATCATCGGCGGCTGCTTGGTGGCGGCGTCGAGCGTGGCGTCGTAGCTCGTCTTGAAGTATTTGCCGACGGTGTCCTTCACGGCGGCCGCGCGATCCTGTTCTTCCTGATGCTGCGCGACCATCATGGCCTTGATGAGCGACTTCACGGCATCGCGATTCTCGTGCAGCAACTTCTCGCGCACCGCGAGCACGCAGTCGGAATAGTTCGCGCCGTACACATCGACGCCATTGGAAAGCATGACCGAACCCGCGCGCGACTTCAGCGCCTGCGTGGCGTACGGCTCGATATGGCACATCGCATCGATATTGCCCGCGATGAACGCCTGCGCCAGTTCCGGCGACGTGCCGAAGTAGCGCACCTTGACGTCCTTGAAGCTCATGCCCGCTTTCTTCAGATAGTCGTAGGGCAGCATTTCGAGCGTATCGGCCTGGAACGTGCCGATGGTCTTGCCGCGCAACTGCTCCGCCGACGTGATGCCCGGCTGCGCGACGATCACGCAGCCCTGCACGCCCGATCCCGCGACGACCTTGATGGGCGCGCCCGCATCGTAGAGCGTCATGAAGTTGGTGTACGGCACGACGCTCACATCCACCACGCCCGCGCCGAAGAGCGCCGCGATGTCGGCATTGGTCGGCGTGGTCACGAAATCGAGCGTCACGCCTTGCGCCAGATTGCGCTCCTTCACGAGAAAGAACGGGCAATTACAGAGGCCCGTGCCGTGCGTCGCCTTGAGCGTGAGACCGCCGGCCGCGCTGGCGTTGGTGAGCCATGCGCCGCCGAGCATCGCGCCGCCCGCCATGCAGGCACTGCGCGCAAGAAAGTCGCGCCGCTCGTGGCTGACCGCGCTAAGACGCAGCGATGCCGCGTTTTTATCGATGAATTTCCTGAACATCGTGATATCCCCGTCAAATTGAACAAAGGCGTTTCATTGGAAAATCGGTCCGGACTTGAGCAAGCCGTCGAGCAGATCGAGGGCGAAGATGTCGCTCAAGCGCGGCGTGATACGCATGCGTCCAAGCGCTTCGAGTGCCGATGCCCGCGCGAGCACGCTGGCGCGTAACGGCCGAATGTCGACATCGGATGGCTGACGCGCCATGCCCGCGAGCAACTCGTCATGCGAAAACTCGGGCCATCGATGCGCACTCGCGCGCAACGCGGCGTGCGGATCGCGCTCGATGAGCGCTTGCGCTTCGAGCATGCCGGCGAGCACTTCGCGCACGATGTCCGGCTGTGCCACGAGAAAACTTTCACGCGCGACGAGCAGTGTGTCGGGATAGTCGCCGCCCCATGCTTCTATGCCGTCGCAGAGCACACCGAAGCCTTGCGCCACGAAGCGCGAGATATACGGTTCCACCAGCGTCAACGCGGCAATGCGGCCGGCGAGCAGATCGCCGGCGGCGGCGGTCAGCGAGCCGAAATGCACACATTCGACCTCGCTCATGCCGACGCCGTAAATGCGCAAGGCGTCGTAGAGCAGGGCTTCCATGGGGTCGTCGGCGAAGGTGCCCACGCGCTGGCCGCGCAGTGCCTCGACGGTCAAACCGCCTTGCCCGACCAGCGCCATGCCGAGCTTGCCGCTGCCGCCGACGATGCGCAGCGGATCGGGCAACGCGTGATCGACTAACGCTTGCGTGAAGCCCGTGGTGCCCAGTTGCGCCGCACCGGTACGCAACAGCGCGGCCGTCGATTTGAATTCGGCCAGCTCTGGTGCTTCGGCATGAAGTCCGCGCGCTTCGAGCAAGCCCGCGTCGATGGCGACGAAGAGCGGCAGATTGGAAAGCGCACCGCCGTGCGCCAGCAACAACTTTCGCATCGTGTTCCCAGTGGTCGGGTTCGTTCCGTGAGACGTCGTGCAGCGCTTAGAGGCATCGCCCGAGAGCTTTAGCGAAGACCGTGCCACTTTTGCATACGTAAGTTGACGTTAACCGCGACTGCCTTTGTTTACTAGCGATGCAGATTATTGACTACAAAATCATCTACGTTTGTATACGAGACTTGCTGCGGTTCAATTAAACCATTTCGCACCATCGGCGTGTAACGCTGCACCTTCGCGATGCTTTTTGGCACCAACAATGCTGCTTTTTGCTTGGTTTGTTCGGCGCTTCACAGCGCTGATACATACAATCCCGATTTGAATCGTATGCAATCTAAGCGGATAATCGCGCCCAGGAATACCGCAGGACTCAGGAAGACCTCATGCCCACAGACAAGAAACGAAGCGCATCGAATGAACTCGACGTCAAAGGGTCATTCGACGGCGTTCAACGCAACCCCATTTACGAACGGTTGATGAATGCCATCGCCGAACATCGCCTGCATCCGGGGACGAAGCTCGCGGAAGACCGGCTCGCCGCCATCTTCGGCGTGAGCCGCACGGTGGTGCGCGCGGTGCTGCAACAGCTTTCGCATGAACTGGTGGTGACTATCGTGCCGAACCGGGGCGCGTTTATCGCGAGCCCGACGGTGGAAGAAGCGCGCGAACTTTTCGAGGCGCGGCGGCAGATAGAACTGCCCGTGGTCGAGAAGGTTTGCCGGTCCGCGACGAAGAAGGACATTGCGTCATTGAGGGCGCATGTCGCGCGCGAGGAAGATGCACGCAAGCGCAATGACCGGCGCACCGCTGTACGGCTCTCGGGGGAGTTTCATGTGTTGCTGGCGCAGCTTGGCGGCAATCGCTTCATCGAGCGCACCATGCGCGGCCTGCAGATGCTCACGTGTCTGACCATCCTGCTCTACAACGCGCCGACCTCGGAGGCGTGTCCGCACGACGAGCACGCGCGCCTGATCGATGCGCTCGAAGCCGGCAACGTCAAGCTGGCGCAAAAGCTCATGGTCGAGCATCTCGCGCACATCGAAGCTACCCTGCGCCTGCATACGGCGGAAGAAGAGGAGGACGATCTCGAAGCTATCCTGCTGCGTGGCGCGTAGCGTGCGATGTGTGCGATGCGTGCCGGGCGCGCGCTTTTGAACCGCGCGATACCGCACGCTCCACATTAATTTTCCGGCTTTAATGACTTCAGGGCGGCGCAGTATAGTGTGGCTGCAAGCGCCTCGCTTGCGGCGTCCTTCGAGACGCCCCACACGAATCATCACAGCAAAGGACGTCCGATGAGACTCCGCGTTGGCTACGATCTTGCCTATGAGTGTCCGCAGCCGACACCCATGATGCTGATGCTCAACACGCATTACTCGCATGCCAACGATGTGATCGTGGCGGACGTGCTTGCCACCAATCCGCCGGTGCCGATTACTCAGTATCGCGATGGTTTCGGTAATTTGTGCAGCCGGATCGTGGCGCCGCCGGGGCGTTTCGAACTGTCGACTTCCGCATTGCTCAATGTATCGGGCGAGTTCGAAACGCGTCCCATGGATGGCCGGCAACACGCGGTGGAAGAACTGCCCGACGAGTGCCTCGTCTTTCTCCTCGGCAGCCGGTACTGCGAAACCGATCTGCTATCGGAAGCCGCCTGGCAACTTTTCGGCAACTCCGCGCCGGGCGCGGCCCGCGTGCAGGCAATCTGCGACTTTGCGCATCATCACATCACGTTCGGCTATCACCATGCGCGCCCGACCAAGACGGCCTGGGAGGCTTACCAGGAGCGCGTGGGCGTGTGCCGCGACTTCGCGCATCTCGCGGTGACGCTGTGCCGCGCGCTGAATATTCCGGCACGCTACTGCACCGGCTATATCAGCGATGTCGGCCTGCCGCCGCCTTATGCGCCGATGGATTTCGCGGCGTGGTTCGAGGCCTATGTCGGCGGCACGTGGCAGGTCTTCGACCCGCGCAATAACGCGCCGCGCGTTGGCCGCGTGCTGATGGCGTACGGCCGCGATGCCGCCGATGTCGCGCTCAGCAACACGTTCGGGCAGACCACGCTCGTCAATTTTCATGTGGTTTGCGAGCCCGAGCAGGGCTATTAGAGGCGCGCCGCACGAATAGTCTGCATGGTCGGGAATGCTCAATGCTCGAATAGATGTATTAGCCATTAAAAAAGCGAGCACCATCATGCGCAAGCACCTGCCCCGTCTCCTTGTTGCGGACGACGATGCCGCCATTCGTGCGGCCTGCGCTTCAGCACTATCGCTCGAAGGCTACGATGTCCATACGGCCCAAAACGGTTGCGCCGCGCTGGCCGAGATTCGCCGGTGGCGGCCCGAGATTGCCCTGATCGATGTCGAAATGCCGCTCATGGACGGGCGCGAGGTTGCGCGTCAGTTGCGCCAGGCCGACGAGCACAAACTGACGCTCCTGATCGCCGTGACCGCGTTGTCTTCGATGGCGGAACGCGCGGCATCGATACGCGCCGGTTTCAATTACCACTTCACGAAGCCGCTCAGGTTGAGCGCGCTACTCGAAACGCTGGCGCTTCACGCCAGTTCGCTAAAAAGCGCCCGCTGATTCGAGCGCCGTCGTCAAACCGAATGGCGCGCCAGGTTGATGGTGAAGATACACCCGACGCCCGGTAGGTTCGCCACGCTCAACACGCCGCCATACGTCTCGACGATCTTTTTGGAAATCGACAAGCCCAGGCCCAAGCCGCTCTTGTCGGCGGACTGCTGCGTGAATGGTTCGAACATGGTGAGCGTGGAGTCGGGCGGAAGTCCCCCGCAATGGTCTTTCACGTCCATTAGAATGCGGCCGGCCACGGCATAAGCGTTGAGCGACACTTCGCTTTGCGGGCGCGTGAACTTGAACGCGTTTTGCAGCAGATTGCCAAGTGCCGAATAAAGCGCATCGCGGTCGGCGCTGACGGCAAGCGTGCTGTCGACGGGAGACACCGTGAATTTCACGCCTCGCACTTGCGCTGCCAGTTCAGCCGCGTGCGCTACCTCGGTAATGAAGTCGGCCAACGAAAACGTCGCCGCCGACGTCCCGCCGTCCGCCAATTCCTTGACGTCCGCAATGGAGCCGTCGATTAGCGTGCGCAGCGAAGCCAGGCCACGCTGAAGTACCGTTCCCGTGGCGCCCGTCAGGCTCAGACTTCCGGTTCTTGCGGCTTCGAAGGCCGTTGTCGCGATGGACAGTGCGTTTCTCAGTTCGTGTGCAAGTTCACCCGCCCGTTCCTGAGAGGCGCGCTGTTGTTCCTGATTTGTGCTTTGCGCGCGTTGATAACTGAATTCGGTGACAGCCTTCGCAATGGCGTTATCGAGACAGCGGTTTAACGTCCGATATTCATTGATCTGGAATGGCACATCGCGCTCGTGCGCCAAATCGGTAATGGCCTGACAAAGATCGCCGTAATCGTGCACGACCTGAGCGATCGTATAACCGAGCAAATGCAGCGCGTGACCATGCTGTCCGGCCGTTGCGCCCATCTCCGATTCCGTCATGATGCCGCCGGCCGCACCCGATACCGCGCGACTCGCGAGCGGATCGCTGCCTTGCTCGATGTGCAGCGTCTTGATCAATTGGTCGAGAAACATCGGTACGCCGTTTTCGAGCTGCGCATCGGAGGCTGCGCGCGTCGGGCGGCTCGCGACCTTGGCTCGACACCGCTCCACCAGCTCTGAGCGATTATTGGAGAGGAAGTTGTGCATCATGGCCTATGTCCTTGGCGCCACGCGCGTGACCGGCCGGCCATGTGGAGGAAGCAGCTATGCCAGTGAGAGTGAGAGTCAAAAGGCGCGATTGCTCGAACAAGACCGAGCGATCCGAGCCGAACCAAAGAGCGCCTTGCGCGCTCGCGCTGCAATGCTACGCAGCCGGTTCCCGAGAAAAAGTTATTTGATTCCGCGCGTCCAATGTTGCAAATCCGTGAGTGGATTCACCGTGCACTTTGCGAGATTGATAACCGCAGCCGGCATTTCGTCGGCCCCAGATCGTTTTAGTTCTATGCATGAAGATTCATTATCATGCAACTCGCACGCGAGCCGCGCACCACGTCCCTCGCATCCTTTAAATAAGCGGGAATCACCTGTTATCGGGCTCACAGCGTATTTATTAACGGCTTGCACGTTCAAACCCGCTGAATAACGTTTAACCCGCGATGCGCAAACCTTTGCGGTGCATGGCAGCGCAGATCGATCGGCTATTTGCCGCACGGTTATCCGTAAAACTTTGGTACCGCATGAGCGTGCTCTGTCACAATGTCGCGGATGAGGAGGGAAGCCGTGAATAGACCACTTTTACCGGCGGATTCGCGAGAGGCATTGGCGCGCGACATGGGCGCCGTGGCTGGAATCGGCGCGGTGCCGTCGATACTCAAGATGATCTGCGACGAAACCGGAATGGGTTTCGCGGCCGTCGCGCGCGTCACCGACTCGACCTGGACGGCGTGCGCCGTTCAGGACAACATCAATTTCGGACTGGTGCCGGGCGGACAACTCGAACTGCGCACCACGCTCTGCTCGGAATCGCGGGCCTCGCGTGCGCCGATCATCGTCGATCGGTTCAGCAGCGACACCACGTATCGCGATCATCACACACCCGCCATTTACGGTCTCGAAAGCTATATTTCCGTGCCTATCGTTTTGCCGGACGGCGAGTATTTCGGCAACCTCTGCGCAGTCGATCCGCGTCCGGCGAAGGTATCCGAGCCGCGCGTCGTGCGCATGTTCGAGGTGTTCGCGAATCTCATCGGCATGCAGCTCGCCAGCGAAAAGCGGCAATGGTCCACTGAAGCGCAACTGTTCGACGAGCGCGAGACGGCGCATCTTCGGGAGCAGTTCATCGCGGTATTGGGTCACGATTTGCGCAATCCGTTGAGCGCCGTGAGCGCGAATGGTGAATTGTTGAGCCGGCGCAAGAGCGAGCCGGATCTCGTCGGTATCGGCAATCGGCTCAAGGCCACGGCGGCGCGCATGGCGCGGCTGATCGACGACGTGCTCGATCTCGCGCGCGGCCGTCTCGGCTCGGGCATGTCGGTTAGCATCGTCGCGGTGAATGACATCGCGCCTTACCTGCGCGCGGTCGTCGACGAGCTTTGCGTGGCGAATCCGTCGCGCGCGGTGAATCGCGCCATACAGGTCGATTCCGCGGTCAGTTGCGATATCGTCCGCATTCAGCAGTTGCTTTCCAACCTGCTCGGCAACGCGATGACTCACGGCGGCGCCGATACGCCCGTCACGGTGGAGATTGCGGTAGAGCGCGATCACCTCACGCTGTCGGTGACCAATGGCGGCGAGCCTATCGCGCCGGAGACGCTCTCAAAAGTGTTCGAGCCTTATTGGCGTCCCGCGACGAGCGCACCGGGCGGCGGGCTCGGACTCGGGCTCTATATCTGCAAGCAGATCGTCTCGGCGCACGGCGGAACGCTCGGAGTGGAATCGAGCGCCGAGATCGGCACGAGATTCACCGCGCGCATTCCGGTTCGCGCACGAGACGCTGGCTTCTAAACGGCTCAATGCGCCGCCGCAAGCTGGTTCGCGTCATCGCCCTGTTGCCAGCCGAGGCCAAGACTCTTTTGTAGCGACACGAAGTCTTTGAGCAATTCGCCCTGCGCCGCAACCACGTCCTGCTGCGCGGCGAACTGCGTGCGCTGGGCATCGAGCAGATCGATCAAGGTCGACACGCCCGCCTTGTAGCGCTGACGCACGAGGATGGCGGCGCGCTCCGACGACGCATTGACCTCTTCGAGCCGCACCAGATGCTCGCGCTGATAGCCGTAGCGCGCGAGCGCCGAATTGGCGTCCTTGAGCGCGGCCAGCACGGTCTTTTCATAACGCGCCTCGGCTTCTTCGCGCGAGGCCTTCGCGGTATCCACGCTCGCCGCCGTGCGGCCGAAGTCCAGCACGTTCCATTGCAGATACGGCACGCCGAGCCACGAGAAATTCTGCTTGCGCAGCAAATGTCCCGGGTCCGACGCCGTGAAGCCGATATCGCCGAGCAACGTCACCTTCGGAAAATAGTCCGCGACATGCTCGCCGATCTGCGCATTGCTCGATGCGAGGCGCCGTTCCGCCGCGCGGATGTCCGGACGCTGTTGCAGCATCGCCGATGGCTCGCCGATAGCCACCGAAGCGGGCAGGTCGGGCAAGGGCGCGGCCTCACCGAGTTGCGCGTCCAGCGCGCCGGGCGCGCGGCCCGTGAGCACGGCGAGTTGATCCAGCGAATCGGTGATCTGCACCTGCAACGGCACGAGCGTCGCGCGCGTGGTATCCACTTGCGTCGTGAGGCGCTCGACATCCACGTCGGCCGCCGTGCCGCGCGCGCGGCGCTGCTCGGTGAGCGTGAGCATTTGCTGCTGATATTCGGCGGTGCTGCGGCCGAGCGCGAGACGTCGTTGCTGGTCGCGCAAGCCGACGTAGGTGGACGCGACTTCCGCCGCGAGCGACACCTGCGTGTCGGCGAGATCCGCTTTGACAGCGTCGGCTTCGTCGGATGCCGCTTCGACCGCGCGACGCGTGCCGCCGAAGAGATCGAGTTCCCACGAGGCGTCGAAGCCGGCGGTGTAGAAGTCGAGCGGACCACGCCCGCTGGATGTCGCCGTGCCCTGATCCGAACCTCCCGCATTGGATGCCGCGAAGCTGCCGAGATCGGGCGAGCGCATACGCAACGCCGCCGCCGATGCCGACGCCTTCGGCATGCCGTTGGCCTCTTGCCCGCGCAATTGCGAGCGCGCTTGCCGCAGTTTCGCCTGAGCGATTTTCACATCGGGATTGCTGGAAAGCGCCGCATCGACAAGATCGTTCAGTTTCGGATCGTTCAGCGCGAGCCACCACTTGGCGGGTGCATGCGAGACGTCGACGCCCTGCTGCGGCGTACGCAGGAACGTCCCGCTTTTGAGCGATTCCGCCGCGATATCCGGCGCGCCACGGTAATCCGGGCCCACCGTGCATGCGGAGCAAATGAGCGCAAGCAAGAACGGCACGGCGCGCCGGCTGCGGAAGGAGTTGAGAGACATCGTTGAATCAGTCATGACATTAGTGGCCGGCGGATGGCGTTTCGCCAGCCTGATGACGCGGCGTTTTGAGCAGAAGGGCGAGCGGCACGCAGGCCAGCAACGCGATCGCGAGGATGAAGAAGGTTTCGGAGTAGGTCATGACGATGGCTTGCTGGCCGATCTGCACGGACAATTGCCCGAGCGCCTGCATCTTGGCGTGCGCCATGTCGCCGCCTTGCGCGAAAAATCCCGCCGCGTTGGCCGCGAGCCGGTCCTGGCCGAGCACCGAATTGGCCGTGAGCGTCTCGCGGATGGCCTCGCCGTGAAAGTCGTTGCGCCGGTCGATGACCGTCCCGATGATTGCGAGCCCGACCGATCCGCCGAGGTTGCGCGCCATGTTGTAGAGGCCCGCGGCATCGCCGGATTCCTCGCGCGAGACCGCGGCCATGGAGGCTTGATTGAGCGGCATCATTGCGAGCATCTGGCCGAAGCCGCGCAAAATTTGCGAGGCGTAGAAGTCGTGTCCGACGCTTTGCGCCGTCAGCGATATGTCGAGCAGACAGCTCGCCGCGAAGAATAACAAGCCGGTGATGACGAGCACGCGGAAGTCGAACTTGCCGAGCAGACGCGGCAACACGGGCATGATGAGAAACGCCGGCACGCCTGACACCAGCATGATCGAGCCGGATTGCAACGCGTTGTATCCCGCGACGATGCTCAGGAACTGCGGCAGCAGAAACGACACGCAGTAAAGCCCCGCGCCGACCGCGAAGACAATGAGAATCACGCTTGCATAGCGCGGATTGCGCAACAGAGACAGCCGCACGATAGGCCGCTTCGCGAAGACTTGCGACAGCGCGATCAGCAAAAAGCCGAATGCCGTGACGCACGTGAGCAAGACGATCTCGCTCGACTCGAACCACTGATTGCGCTGACCTTCTTCGAGCACGACGGTAAGCGAACTCAGCCCGATGGCGAGTCCCGCGATGCCGAGCCAGTCCGCCTTGAAGAAGGCGTCCCACTGCGGCTTTTCCTGCGGCAGACCGGTGATCAGCAACGCGATCAGCGCGACGCCCACGGGGATGTTGAGAAAGAAGCACCACGACCATGAAATGTTCTCCGCGAGCCAGCCGCCGAGCACGGGACCGAGCAACGGCCCGAGCAGCACGATCAGCCCGAAGATGGTCATGCCCACGGGCATCTGCTCGCGCGGCAGCCGCGTGCGGATGATGGTCTGCGCCGTGGGGATCATCGCGCCGCCGGTGAAGCCTTGGCCGATGCGGCCGGCGATCATCATGGGCAACGAGTGCGAGAAGCCGCACATCACCGAGAACAAGGTGAAGAGCGTTGCGTTGCTCAGGAGGAAGTTGCGCAGGCCGAAGACGCGCGTGAGCCACGCCGCGAGCGGAATCATCACGATTTCGGACATCAGATAGCCCGTCGAGATCCACGTGCCTTCGGTGCCCGTCGCGCCGATTTCCCCCTGAATTTGCGGCAACGCCGAGTTGGTGATGGAGATGTCGAGCGTGGCCATCAGCGCGCCGAGCGCGCCTGCCGTGACGGCGATCCAGTCGCCGGCGCTCGCGCGCGCGGCACGGGCCTCAGTCATGACTGTTCTCTTCGGCGATATGGCGGCTGTCGTCGGTGGCGGAGCGCGTGTCGACATCGACGGTGACGGACAGACCCGGCAACAGCACCTTGCGCGTTTGCGGACCCGTATCCACGCGAATACGCACCGGCACGCGCTGCACGATCTTCGTGAAGTTGCCGGTGGCATTTTCCGGCGGCAAGAGCGCGAACTGCGCGCCAGTGCCCGGCGAGAAACTCTCGACCACGCCATGCAGATCGGCGCGCTTGATGGCGTCGACATGCAGCGTGGCCGGCTGGCCTACGCGCATGCGGCCCACTTGAGTTTCCTTGAAGTTCGCTTCGAGATAGAGCGCTTCGACCGGGACGATGGTCATGAGCCGCGTGCCCGGCTGCACATACTGACCGACGCGCACGCTGCGGTCGCCTACGCGCCCCGCGAGCGGGCTATAAAGCGTGGTGTCGTGCACGTCGAGGCTGGACTGATCCAGTTGCGCCTGTGCGGCTTCCATCTGTGCCTTCGCCTGCACGATTTGCGCCTCGGTCGCGCCGATCTGCGTGCTGGCCGAACGCGCCGCCGCGAGATTCGCGGCGAGCGTGGCGCGCGCCTGATCGCGCGTGCTGACGAGATTGGCAAGACGTTCGGCGGTTTCCGCGCCGCTCGCGGCAAGTGGCTCGTAGCGGCGCACGTCGGCTTCGGCTTGCCGCAAACTCACGCGCGATACCTCCGCTTGCGCCTTCGCCTGTTCTGCGTTGGCCTGCTGCTGTTTGACTTCGGCCTCGGCACGGAGGATGTCGGCGGCGCGGGCGTCGAGCGTGGCCTTGGCCTGATCGAGTTGCGCCTGATACTGCCGCGTGTCCAACCGCGCGACCGGCGCGCCGGCGGCGACCGTCTGATTGTCCGCGACGAGCACTTCGGTGACGTAGCCGCTCACCTTCGGCGCGACGGTCACGCTGTCGGCCTTGAGATAGGCGTCGTCGGTGGTTTCGATAAAGCGGCCGACCGTCCACCAGCGCACGCCCCATGCGATGCCGACCACCACCGCGACGATACCGACGACGATAAGCACGCCCTTGCGCGAAGGCTTGCGCGTGGTGGTGTCGTTGATCTTGCCGCTATCGGCGGGCGCTTCTGCTGCCATGTTTCTCTCCAACGTTTAACGCGACCGCGAGATAATTACGCGTGTAAGGCACGCAATCGGGCCGCTGATACTAGACGATATCGTCTAGTATGACGCAAACTAGACGGACGCGTCCAGTTTCATCATGGAGGGGATTGACAATGAAGAAGCCATCGTCGCCACGGGAAGAAGCCACGACAGCGAGCGATCGCGGCAGCAGCGCGCGTGCGCCATTGCAGGCGCGTGGCCGCGCGCGCATTGAGACGGTGCTCGATGCGGCGGCTGAACTGATCGTCGAAAAGGGGCTGACTGGCGTGACCATGCACGGCGTTGCGCGGCAGGCACGCACGCCGATCGGCTCGATGTATCACTTCTTTCCGGACCGCGACAGTCTCTTGAACGCGCTGTGGGACCGCCATATGGCGGCGACCGACGAGATCGAAGCGGAGCTGGTCGGACTCGACACGGATTACTGGCGCGGTATTTCTGCGGAAGCGGTGATCGACCGCTTCATGACGCCGTATATCACGTACCTTGAGCAGCATCCCGACTGCCTGATTCTCATGTCGATCATGCCGCACGACGACGATCACAAGAACAAGCGCAAGGCGGGCACGTTACGCAAGGTCCTCGACGCGCGCATTCCTGGCGTGAAAGCGTCCGAGCGCGCGTTGTATGTGGACATGCTGCATGCGCTCGCGACGGGCGCGCTTGCCATCAAGCTGCGTCCCGCCATGGGCGATGTGCAGCTTGCCGGCCGTTATCTGCGTGAAGTGAGGCGCGCTTTGTCGGCGTATCTCGCGGCGGTGGAGGCGTCGATTGCGGGGTGAGGTCGTTCGTTATTCGTCGATGTTGTCTTCGCGGGAGTAGATGGGCGCGACGAAGAGCTGAACGAAACGCCGGAAGCCTTGCGATTGAGGAGGGCGTCGTCGAGTGTGGCCGAGGCGGCCGATGGGATGGCATACACGAGTTGGATTGAGGATTGTGAACCGACACTAAGCACCGTGAAACGCAAATTTCCGCGCATCTTTAGCGCATTTTACGCACCTCAATCGCCCACTCCAGCACCCGAACAGTGAACTTCGATCAATAACTAAAGTTCAATAACCTCCGGCCGTTAGCGCGTGATATCGGTCCGGCTCACATCGAGTGCCGGCGCGCCAACCATTGCACGAGGTTCACTTGATCCCGCTGAGTCGCGCGAAGCGAAGCGCTCCATGAAGCGCAATCCTTTCTTCCGGCTGCTCGCGCGCCTGCGGGTCGGGCACAAGCTGCTGCTCATCTATCTGCTCGACCTGAGCGCGGTGATCTACATCAGCGGCATCCTGATCCACGAAAAGTATCTCGCCATCGATTTCTCGAACAAGGAGATCGTCGGCAACGCCTATGTGCATGTGGTGAAAGACGCGCTCGTCGAAGTCGCATTCGCGGGCGCGGGGCAACGTCTGCCATCGGGTGCATGGCGCAAGTCCATCGACGATCTCGCGAACGCGGAAGCGCAATACGGCGAGCACATGAAGAGCGCCGAGCTCAACGGGACCTTGCGCGAAGCGCTCGACGCGCTCTCTCACGAAACGCCGCCCAAGCCCGCGACGACCAGCGCCGCGCTCGACGCCTGCCGCGAACTCATCACACGCATCGGCAATCAATCGAACCTGATTCTCGATCCCGACCTCGACAGCTACTACGCGATGTCGCAATCGATTCTGCGCTATCCGGCGCTGATCGATGCAGTCGATGGCATCGGCAAACATCTGCACGAAGGGCTCGATCCGGCACGCTCGCGCGAGGAAGTACGCACGCGCTATCTCGTGCTCGAAGGACAACTCGATGGCGTCATGCAAGGTCTGCGCTCCGACTTCGCTGAAGCAGGCGCCGCGAATCACGAACTCGATGCAACGCTCACGCCTTCGTTTGCACGCATGCGTACCTCGGTCGAAGCGTTTCGTCACGCGGCGCGCATCGTCGTGGATGGCAACGCCGCGCCCGATCCCGCTGTCGTATCCATCGTCGATACCGCGCAGCAAGCGCTCGTCGCAAGCGCAAGCACGAGCTGGCGCGTGACAGGCACGCAACTCGACGAGCTGCTGCATGTGCGTGTACATATGCTGTTCTCACGCATGTGGCTGCATCTGGGCACCGCGCTCTTTCTCTTATGCGGCATTCTGGCGATGGTGTATTGCGTCGCGCAGCAGATTTCGTCGCCCTTGCGCAAGCTCGCGCGCGTGATGGATATCGTGCGGCGAACGGGCGACCATTCGCAACGTGCAAGCTGGCATAGTCAGGACGAAATCGGTCAACTGGTGCGTGGCTTCAACGAGATGCTTGCGCAACTCGACCACGAACGCGACGTGCAGAAGGAACTCGCGGCCACGACGCGCGCATCCGCCGCGCAATACGCACTCGTCGAAGCCACGCCCGTGCCGATGGTCGTCACCGCCGTTCCCGGCCACGAAGTGCTGCACGCGAATACGCCCGGCCTCTTCTGGCTCAACGGTTGCGCAACAGACCCGTGGGCCTTCGGTCTCGATTCATCGACGCGTGCACGCTTTTTCCAGCAACTGTCCGACCGCGAGGCTATCGACGAATTCGAGGTTCACTGGAAAGCCACGGCGCAACCCACGTGGGCGATGCTCTCCGCGCGCCGCCTCAATTTCCAGGGCCGCGACGCCATTCTCACGGCCTTTACGCCGATCAACCAGATCAAGCTGATGGAGCAACGTCTTGAGCTTTGGGGCAGGGTGTTCGAGGCATCGTCGGAGGCAATCGTCATTCTCGATGCCGACGCGCGGCTCGTCACCGCGAATCCCTCGTTCTATCGTGCAACCGGATATCGCAGCGATGACGTGGTCGGCAAGCCGCCCGCGTTTATCGCGGCACACGACGCAAGCGATGAGCGCGGCATCATCGCGCGGCTTGCGAATCGAATCGAACGCAGCGGTACGTGGAACGGCGAAGCGCAGGTGCGACGCAGGCAAGGCGGCGATTATCCAGCGTGGCTCATGGTCAGCACCGTGCGCGACAAGCATAGCAGCGTGTCGCACTATATCTGCACGTTGATCGACATCACGGACCGCAAGAAGAGCGAGGCGCGTATCCAGTTTCTGGCGGAGCATGATGTGCTCACGGAACTGCCGAATCGCGCGTTGTTCGGCACGCGTCTCGAAGTGGCGATCGCGCAAGCGCAACGCACGCGGCAACGCGTAGCGGTGCTGTTCATCGATCTCGACCGCTTCAAGAATATCAACGATTCGCTGGGTCATCATATCGGCGATGGTCTGCTGCGTTCGGTGTCGCGGCGTCTCCTAAAGGCCGTGCGCAGCAACGATACGGTCAGCCGTCTTGGCGGCGACGAGTTCACCGTCATTCTCAACGGCGTGACCAACGCAGCCGATGTGCTGCGTACCGTCGAAGAGCGTTTTTTCGCGCTCTTGCGTGAGCCGCATGAAGTGAGCGGCGTGACGTTGCAGGTATCGTGCAGCGTGGGCGTCGCGCTGTATCCGGAAGATGGCGCGGACATCGACACGCTCATGCAAAACGCCGACTCCGCGATGTATCAGGCCAAAGCGGCGGGGCGCAATCTCGTGAAGTTCTTCTCGGCCGACATGGCAGAGCACGTGCGTTATCGGCTCTCGCTCGAAGCATGTCTGCGTACCGCGATAGAACGCAACGAATTGCGCATTGCGTGGCAGCCTTGTCTCGATGCGCGCACCGGCATGCTGACGAGCGTCGAAGGCCTGTTACGCTGGGATAGTCCGACGCTTGGCTCCGTCATGCCTTCGCAGTTCATTCCCGTGGCCGAAGAGACGCGGCTCATCATTCCGATGGGCGCGTGGGTCATCGACGAAGCATGTCGTCAGGTTGCAACGTGGCGTGAGCGCGATGGTCTGGAAATAAGCGCTTCCGTGAACGTATCGGCGATTCAATTGCGCGATCCCGAACTCGTGGGCGTGCTCGCGCGCAGTCTCACGAAGTATCGCGTGTTGCCGCAGTTTCTCGAACTCGAGATCACCGAAACGGTGCTCATGGATAACGCCGAGAGCTACGTCGCGGCCATCCGCGCGATTCGTGCGCTCGGCGTGAAGCTCTCGCTCGATGACTTCGGCACCGGTTATTCGAGCCTCAGTTACCTCAATCGCTTTCCGCTTGACCGTCTCAAGATAGATCGAGCGTTCGTGCACGACATGCTCGATGCGCCAGCCGATCTCGCTATCGTGAAGGCGATCATCGATCTCGGGCACGAATTGGGCTTACGTGTGGTTGCGGAAGGCGTGGAGAGCGAACATCAGGCGGATACGCTGCGCGGCATCGGTTGCGATGAACTGCAAGGCTTTCTCTTCTCGCAAGCATTGCCAGCGAACGAGTTGCTTGCATGGGCCAGCGCGCTGGACGCAACGCCTGTACTTTCGATGGAGCCCTGAAGGCGCGTCCGGGCGACTTGTCGTCGAGTTGGTAGACGGTTGACATGATGATCGACCATCGGAAGCCGGCGTATTGCCGGCCTCACTGTCAGGCGGTGAGGAAGCTTCGCGAAAACTTCATCGCAACGTGATCTGCTATACACCTCCACCGCTTGATACAGCGATTCCAAAAAGCCG
Source organism: Caballeronia sp. LZ001 (assembly GCF_031450875.1). Lineage (NCBI taxonomy): Bacteria > Pseudomonadati > Pseudomonadota > Betaproteobacteria > Burkholderiales > Burkholderiaceae > Caballeronia > Caballeronia sp. LZ001. The sequence continues at coordinate 326,865 of NZ_JARTVX010000005.1, forward strand.
CGAACGTGCCATTCATTTACCGAACTCCAAGCCCTGCGAGCAACGCGCCATCGATCTTGTGATCCGAGCCGCTGATGAAAAGCGCGCGATCCGACACGAGGAACGCGACCAGTTCGGCCACTTCTTCGGGTTCGCCGATCCGCCCGAGCGGATGCGCTGCGCCGAATCGCGCGAAGGCTTCCTCGACGTTCGCGTCCGGTCCGTCGAAGGTTCGCGCGGCGAGTTCGAGAATCGGCGTGCGTACCGATGCGGGGCTCACCGACGTGACGCGAATCTTGTCGGGTGCGAAGTCGATTGCCATCGCTCGCGTCATTGCATGGATCGCGCCTTTAGATGCCACGTAGGCCGCGACGCCTGCCTGACAACTAAAGCCCTGAACGCTCGATATATTGACGATCGCGCCACCGCCGCGCTTGCGCATTTCGGGCACGCCGAAGTGTGCGGTCAGATGAATCGAGCCTACGTTCACGTTCATGCAGCGCGCAAACGTCTCGTGCGATGTCTCGACGAGATCGCCATAAGGATGAATGGCCGCCGAATTGACGATGATATCGAGCCCGCCAAATAGTTCGACCGTCTCGCGCATCGCCGCTTCGACTTGCGCCGGGTCCGACACATCCGCCTTGAGCACGGTCACTTTCAGCCCCGCATCCTCGGCGCGTCGACGCAAGGCGGCGTTCAACGTTTCATCGATGCCTAACGCCGCGACGTGCGCGCCTCCCGCAGCCATTCGCAAGACGACAGACGCACCTATTCCCGATGTTCCCGTGACGAGGGCGATTTTGTTGTCGAGATCATGGCTCATTGCGTGGACTCCGTCATCGTTATCTAGGTCGCGCGTATCGCGCACCAAAGATCTTACGTTAGAGCGTGGTCCCATCGAGCGTCAACTTGTCGTTCGGGAGCGATTCGTGCATCCACGGCACGCGTAGCGAATGGATGGAAAGCACGTAGAGCATCGCATGCTCGTCGTACGAATAATCAAAATCAAACATACGAGGCGTCAATGGCTGCACAAAGCCCAAGGAGAAGAGACGAATGCGACTTCGTACGATGGGGAATGACACCCTTAGCACGATACATCTGAAGGAACGAGCGCAAAGCGGATCGAAGATTCGAGCGCTTGTCTTCGTCACGCTGACGTGCTGGCTCAATGCCGCATTCCCGGCGGCGCAGGAAAAAACGCAAACGCAAACGCACACACACGCGCATAAGCGCGCGCAGAAGCATGCGCGTCATAGCCAGGCAAACGTGAATGCGACAGCAAAAGCGGCAGCCGCGGAACCCGTGAATCTCGACCGCTCCGGCAAGGAACGCAAGGGCAAGGCTTCGTATTACGGCCGAAACTTCTACACGAAGAAAATGGCCGACGGTACACCGATGAATCCGCAGTCCAATTCGGCGGCAAGCAAGACGCTTCCGCTCGGTACGAAAGCGCGCGTGACGAATCTGGAGAACGGCAATAGCGACGTAGTCGAGATCAGGGATCGCGGTCCTTACGTGAAAGACCGGATCGTGGATGTATCGCCGAAAACCGCCGATAAGCTCGGCTTGAAGGAAAACGGCACCGCGCCCGTCGAAGTCAAACCCGTGGAAGTTCCACAGGCCGATGGTACGGTGAAGCCGGGCGCAGGCGCGACTTCCTCTAACTGAACCGGCGCGCGATTATCGGCGTAACGAAGATCGCGCGCGCGGCATCAAAAGTCCGCAGTCACCGACATCAGCAACGTACGCGGTTTTCCCATTGTCAGATAGGCGCCCGTCGTCGACGACCAGTACGATTTGTTCGTCACGTTTTCAACCGTGGCGCGCAGCGTCGTTACGTGCTTGAACACGGTCGTCGTATAGCGCGCGCCGAGATCGAAGCGGTCCCACGCGGGTATCGATAAATGGTTGGCCGCGTCCAGATACTGATTGCTCGTGTGGATCCACGCCGCGTTGAAGGTCAGGCCGGGCACCCAAGGCAGATCGTATTCGCCGCCCAAATTGAAGAGATAACTCGGCACACCAATGGGCCGATAACCATCGGTTGCGCCGCCGTTCGTGTCGAGTTGCTTCGCGTTCAGCAACGTCGCGCCCGCGAGCACGCGCACGCCCTTGAGCGGTTCGCCATACACCGACATTTCGATTCCGCGATGCCGTTGCGTTCCGTTCGTGGCGAAGATGTTGTTCGTGCTGTCCGTGTACGCCGTGGGCTGCTCGATCTGGAACAGCGCGAGCTCCGCGCCAAACCGATTCGTATCGTACTTCGTGCCCACTTCGTATTGCTTCGTGCGATTCGGCGAGAGCGTCTGCCCGACATTGGCGGCACCGAACGGCGCCGTCTGTCCTGCCGCGAGCGACTCGGCGCGATTCGCGAAGAGGGAGATCGTGTTGGTCGGCTTCACGACGAGACCGAAGATCGGCGTGTTGATCGACTGATCATAGGTGTTCGAGATCGCGTCCGTGCCGACCGTATAGTTGTTCTGATGCAGTTGCTGATGACGCGCGCCGATGGTGAAGAGCACGCGGTCGTTGAGGAAGCCGAGCGTATCCGATACTGCGAAACTGCGCGTGAGGATGCGGTCCGCGAGACCCGGATCGGAGAAACTGCCCGCGACGAAGCTCGTCGCCGCCGGTTCCGGCACGACGCCGCCGCCATAGAGCGTCGTCGGGAAGGGCCCGCTGAAGGCGAATGCCTCGCGGTCTTCGACGCTCGTGATGGCAAAACCCGCCGAGACGAGATGCGAGACCGGACCCGTCACGAAGCGGCCGCGCACGCCGGCTTCGCCGGACAGCGCGTCGGTGGTGCGCAATACGTCGCCGCGCGTGCTCGTGGTGCCCGTGAGCGCGTTGAAGGTCGGTGACGAATACGTGCCGTCCTCGTGTGTGCGCCGGATGCCGCCACTCGCGTATGCGGTCCATCCAGGCAAGAAGTCGTATTCCGCGCGCGCTATGCCTACCGTGTCTTCCAGCGTGCTATGCGTCCATGGCTGCGCGAAGTTGTGCGTGGCGGACAGCGGCTCGGGCACCACGTCGCCCGTGACGGAAACCGTCGAGCGGCCCTGGTCGATGTTCTTGCGCTGGTAAAGGAAATCGCCATACAGCCTCAGCTTGTCGCCGCGCCAGTCGAGCGAAACGGCGGTGGTCTGGTTATGGCGGAACTCGTCGTCGATGCTGGTTTCGCCGCCGTCTATCGAGCCATTCACGCGAACGCCGAATTGTCCTTCGCTGCCGAAGCGCCGGCCCACGTCGACGTGCGTGCCGATCTGACCGGACGCGCTGCCATCGACGGTGACGCGCGTGAGAGGTTTATCGTCGGCGCGCTTGAGTTCGAGATTGATGCCGCCGCCGATTGCCGAGCCGGTCGGCGACGCGCCGTTCAGGAACGCGTTGGCGCCTTTGAATACGTCGACGCGTTCCAATACATCAGGCGAGACGAGCTGACGCGGCGTGATGCCGTATAGGCCGTTGAGCGAGATGTCGTCGCCGTTGAGCTGGAAGCCGCGAATCACGAATACTTCAGAGAAGTTGCCGAAGCCATATGCGGGACGAACGGCGGGATCGTGCGCCAGCAGATCGCCGATGGTGCGCGCTTGCGAATCCTCGATCGCTTTCGCCGTATAACTCGTCATGCTGAACGGAACATCGATGAGCTTCTGACTGCCCAGCACGCCGAACTGGGCGCCGCGCGCAACCTGTCCGCCCGCGTATGCGGGTTCGAAATCGCCGGGAAGCGTTTCGGCGACGCCGCGCACGTTCACGGCGGGCAGCGCGGTGTCTGCATTGGCCGGCGATGCCTGCGGCTCCGTTTGCGCTCGTGCGGTGACACTTAACGAGGCGGGCAACACGGCGCAGACAAAAAGTCGAAGAACCGCCGCATGAACTTTGCGAACGCGCGGGCGCGACAGAGCAGTTGCTGACATAGCGAAGAAAATCCGAAGGAGAACCGCTGTTAGAGGTGCTATGCGTTGCCACGTGTGGTGCTGAGAAGATGCGATGCGGTCGTCGCGAGAGGACGGATGCATGCGTGCTGCGATTCTAGTGAAATGCGAACGATTCGCATATACGTTTTTTCAAGCGCGTCGAACGGTGTTGCAGGTCGACAACCGAAAGCGTTTGTGTCGATCGATCGGCAGATAGACGATTTTTCAATCAACAGAGGATTGCTTCAGTCGCTCCATGCGCGATGCGACGAGCGCCTCGGCATTGCATGCAAGCTTCGTCATGCGCAGGCCGCACGTCCATGCGAGACGCGAGAGAACGAAGGCATCCGCGTATGTCGTCAGACCGGCAAGGGGTACGCCGAGCGATGCATCCGGAAGCAAGCGTTCGTGCCATAGCAAGCCGGCATCGTTTCGCCATGCAACGACGCGCGCACCGTTCAAGCTCGCGCGATGCGCAAACGCGCGGCTATCCGAGCAACGTTCATCGCATACGACAAGGAGACGCATGCGTGCCGCCTTCGTATCGCCGATGCTTTCGACGGCCCACGCATACGCCGCCGCCAGGGATACGCCAGTCAAGAATTCGCGGCGGGCGGGTCTCATCGAGCATCCTTCGACCGAGCGGCAGGCCAGATACCCTGCTTGCCGGGCGACAGAATGCCATTCGGATCGAGCGCGGTTTTCAGCGTGTTCGTGAGCCGCATCAACGCGTGGTCGTTGAAGTCATATTGCGAAGCCGCAAGGTCCATATACGCGAGATGCGTGCGATATTGGCCATAGCCGGCCTGGCCCGCATCCTCGATCAGCGTGCGCACCAGCGTGCCCGCAGCATTTGTTCGAGCGCTGTCGTCGCGGTCGAAAATGGCCGCGAAGATGTGATGCATGTGACGCCGTTCCGCCGTGAAGCCGCCGTAGTAATCGAAGCCGAACTGCGCGGCGCGGTCACGCACCATCATGTATTGCTTGGTTGCATCGGCGCCGGTTGGCGGGCATATCGGCGAGAAGTCGACATGCGCGCCCGAACCGCCGCGCCAGTTCAGCATGTTGAACGCATCGAGTCCGGGAATGCCGACCTGACTGCGATCGCCGCCGCCTGTCGGTTCATCGGATGCGTCGCGATAGGGCATGTCGAAGAGGCGTGCATCGGCAATCGATGCAAAGCGCCGATGGATGATGTCGCGCCGCACGTTGACCAGTTCGCGCGGTCCATAAAGACAGAAGCGCAGGTTCCAGCGGCCGATGTCGATGTCGCGCGCCATTGCGTCAATGGCCGCTTCGGGCATCGCACCGGGGCCGTCGTACCACCGCTTGCGTGTCGATACGCCCGCCGCCCAGCGCACCGCGCTTTCGATGACAGCGCTGCTCTGTATCGTGTCGTCCAGCTTCAATGGCCGCAGCGTTTCGACGATCCGTTCGAGGTCGGTATCGCGTTTGAAGGCATAGCGCGCGATCATGTAGCCCTCGGGCTCGGGCATGAGCCACACGCCGAGCTTGGTCACAATGCCCAGATTCGACTGCGCGAACATGGCGTCATAAGAAGGACCGAAACCGGGCTTGAACACTTGCCAGTCGCGGCTCGCGTTCATGGCGCCCATGCCGGTGCGCACGACATCGCCGTTTGCAAGCACTACTTCCATGCCGCATTGCATCGCGGCGTGGTCGCCATACGGCGTCGTGCCGTAACCGCGCTCGAGCGTGTTGCCGATGACGCTGCCCCAGCCCGCCGCTGGCGGATCGAGCCATAAACGCGTACCACGCGCCTTCAATTCACGATACAGGTCGTAGTAACTCACGCCGGGTTCGACGAGCGCATAAGCCAGCTTTTCGTCGATCTCGAGTATGCGGTTCATGCGTTGCAGATCGAGCACGACGCTGCCCGCAAGCCTTGGCGCCGCGCCGCCGTAAGCGAAGTTGCGTCCCGTCGATACGCTCCACAGCGGCACCTTGAATCGGTTCGCCACTTGCAGGACCGCGCGGATCTGCTCCACGCTTGATGGCATGACGACCGCTGACGCTTGCCACATGCGGGCATCGCCGGGGGCGAAAGGATCGAGATAAGCAGGCTGCGCCTCATTGAACGGAAGCACGGCGGCGCGGCCAACTATGTCGATGAACGCAGTCAGCGCGCTTTTAAATTCGCGCGGAGGCGGCGTCGCCACCGCGTGGGTCAATAGCCGCCGCTGCTGCCGCTGCTCGATGACGTGCCCGACGAGCTTGCACCGGCGCCGTCGGTCTGGCAGCCAGCGAGGGATAGGGCAAGCACGGCAAGCAATAGCGAAAACGCACGAATGAGTTTCATGGGTCACTCCAGGTCGAATAGCTACGAGGCGGCCGCAAGACACGGCATCCTCCATCTAAACGAACCGGGCGCGCGGAATATTCCCTTGGTTCTGCTCTCGTTTATTCGAGTACGGTGTTAGGCGTCGCGCTGAACGACATGAAGCGGGCGATGGACCATTGACCGTCCGGTTGCCGCTGGAAAATGTCCATGCCTGCTTCTTCGGTCACGCTCTCTTTGTCACCCATGCGGGCGGTGAGCGTCCAGAACAATCGCACGATGGCGATATCGCCGGAAACGATGATCTCGCGAATGTCGGGGCTGTCGTATTGCAAGCTTAGTCCGGGCTTTGCAAACAGCACCGCGAGCTTCCTGCAGATCGTGTCGCGATTGCCATCGAGCGCTTCCGGGACGGTCGAGACCAGGTCGGGCGCGAAGATATCGCAGACGCCTTTGGCATCGCGCGCGTTGAAAGCCTTTGACCATGCTTGCAGCCTTTGCGCGATCGCGGCCTTGTCGGCGTTTGCATCGGCGTGAGCAGGCGTCGTCACGACAATACTCGCAAGCATTGCACCGGTCGTCAGCACTCTCTTGATCATGAAAACGCTCCAAGTCGACAAGACCCGATGGCGATTCTAAGTGAGATGTATGGTGTCGAGCGGCATCCGGGGTGCTCTGCTTCTTCCCTTACTTCCACGGTTCGCGCTGTCCGGCGCTTTGCCACGGCAGCGAATTCGATCCCGGCGTGATCGAGTGCCGATCATGTTGAGCGAATTATCAATCCAGACGATCGCACCTAAGATGCTTTTTCGTCACTAACCCAAGGAGCATCGCCATGAACATCGAAACACGCGGAGCGAGGATTCACGTCAAGGAACAAGGAAGCAGCGAGCCGGCACTCGTGTTTCTCCACTACTGGGGCGGATCGTCACGGACATGGGACGGCGTTGTCGGCGCATTGTCGAACGCTCGACACACCATCGCGCTCGATCATCGTGGATGGGGCGAATCCAGCGCGACCGAGCAAGCCTACGCAATAGCCGATCTTGCAAACGACGCAGCAGACGTCGTCGAAGCACTGCACTTGCATCGCTACATCCTGATCGGCCATTCGATGGGCGGCAAGGTCGCGCAATTGCTCGCATCGCGCAGGCCTCGCGGATTGCAGGGCGTCGTGCTTATCGCGCCCTCGCCGCCCTCGCCGATGCAGCTTCCCGATGCCCAGCGAGCCGCGATGGCCGCAGCCTACGACTCGCGCGAATCGGTCGAATGGGTCATGGATAACGTGCTCACCGCAAGTCCGCTTGCACCCGAGTTGCGCGAGCAAGTGATTGCCGACAGCTTGCGTGGCGCGCCGCAAGCCAAGGCGGCGTGGCCGAACGCCGCCATGCTCGAAGACATCACGAATGAAGTCGGGTCGATCAGTGTTCCCGTCACGGTGATCTCAGGCGAACTCGACCAGGTGGACCGCGTCGAGACCTTGCGTAAGGAACTGTTGCCTCGCATAGCGGACGCGCGCCTTCATGTCTTGCCCGGCATCGGGCACTTATCGCCACTCGAAGCGCCAGCAGCCGTGGCTGCGCTTATCGAAAAGTTCATCGACGAACTGCAAGCGCGTTGAACGGAATCAGCGTGACGTGCGGTCCCAAGGCGGCTCGTCGCCGAACGCGGCGACTAAACTATCGAGCAGAAGCCGCACTTTCAGCGGCATATGTCGTGCGCTCGGATAAACCGCCTGAATCGCCAACTCCGGCGTCCGATAGTCCGGCAGCAGCGCGACGAGATTCCCCCGCGCGATGTGTTCGCCGAACACGAAGGTCGGCCCATACGCGATACCCGCGCCCGCAAGCGCCGCAGCCAGCAGCATCTGCGTGTTGTTCGCGGCCATGCGGCATGGCCCGTCGATGACATGTGCGCGGCCTTTCGTATCGGCGAGCGTCCAGTCTCCCACCGACACCGCTTCGCTGAACGCGAGTCGCGGCGCTTGCCGCAAGTCGTCGGGGTTACGCGGCGTGCCGTGTCGTTCGACATAGCCGGGCGACGCGCAGATGACCATTCGACACGGCGCGAGCCTGCGCGCGACGAGGCCGGAGTCGTTGAGGCGACCGATACGTATCGCCACGTCCACGCCGGCTTCGAGCAGATCGACATAGCGGTCGTTCAACGACACTTCTATCGTGACATGCGGATGCTGCTCAAGATATGCAGCGAGGACATCGCCGAGATGCATCGCTCCGAACGTGACGGGCGCCGCGATTCGCAACACGCCACGCGGCGTGTCCTGTGCGTCGCTCGCCTCGCGATTGGCCTCTTCGTAGGCTTCGAGGATGCGTTTGCATCGCTCGTAATAGTGTTGGCCGACCTCGGTCAGACTCAGCTTGCGCGTCGTGCGATGCAGAAGCCGCGCGTTCAGTTCGGCTTCGATTGCGCTCACGTACTTGCCGGCCATCGCGGGCGATAACCCGAAACGTCGCGCGGCAGCGGCGAAACTGCCGCCATCGACGGTCGCGACGAATACTTCGATGCCGGTCAGGCGGTCCATGCGTTCCTCGGCTTTCGTGGCGGGATTGACCTGGTGCCGCGTGATCTTCTCACGCTTCGCTTACGTCTAACCTTACTCGACAACGAGACCTCGCGGGGTGTCGGGCTCATTCGCTTCGTCGGCACCGGAAAAGTCGGCGCAATGTTCCAGATAATGCGCGAGACGCCCGGCGATTGCCGTGCTGTCGTCCTCCGCCGCGAGTCTTTCCAGCGCATACGCACGCATCGATTTCGATAACCGGTAGCGCACGACGGGGCCGTCATATTCGACGATCAACAGCGATTTCGCGGCGAGTTCGCTAGCGGCGTCGATCACGGTTGCGAGCGCGAGTCCGTCATCGCATGCGACAGCGCACAGGGCTTCGAACGAAAACGAGTCTTCGAAAACGGCCATCCTGCGCAGCAAGGTCTTCTCCTGCGCGGCGAGCGGCCCGTAGCTCCAGTCGAAATTCGCACGCAACGTCTGATGACGCGGCAGCGCGGTGCGGTATCCGCCAGCGAGCATGGACATACGGTCGTCCAGCCGCCGATGAATATCTTCGAGGCCGAGCGCGGCAAGACGCGCCGTCGCCAGTTCGATGGCAAGCGGATTGCCGTCGAGCCGCCGGCATATCGTCCCTATGCGGCCGATCTGCGCGCTGTCGTCGCCGAGATTGCGCTGCACGGCGCGGCCACGGCGGAGAAAGAGCCGCACGGAAGCATGTTCGAGCGTTTGCGCATCCGTCGATCCGGCGCGCGGCACGTCGAGCGGATCGACGCGATAGAGCGTCTCGGACATGATGCGCAATGGCTCGCGGCTCGTTACCAGAACGCGGATGCCGTCATTGGCGGCGGCGAGCGCATCGACTATTTGCGCGGCATGCGCGATCACATGCTCGGCATTGTCGATGAACACGAGCCCACGCTCGGGCAGCGACGAGAAGTCGAGCGGCTCGTGTTCCGCCAAACCGCATGCGCGCGCGATGGCTTCTTGCAGCGAGCGCGGGTGGTCGAGTCGCGCGAGATCGGCGAAGAAGATCGGCTCTGCGCGCGCCGCTGTCCATTGACGCGCCGCTTCGAGCGCGAGCGCCGATTTGCCGATGCCGCCTGCGCCCACGAGCGTGAGCACTTGCGTCGCGGCGAGCATCGTGGAAATACGGGCAAGCGCGTCTTCTCGTCCGATGAGTTCCGGTCGAGCGAAACGCGCCTCGGCATGCGGACACGAAGGTCTGACAGTTCGCCTTGTCAGTCTGTACCCACGGCCCGGCACGGTCACGATAATGTCGCGATCGCTGCCCAGGTTTTTACGCAGGCTGGATAAGTGAACCTGGATATTGTTTTCTTCGACGACGGTGCGCGGCCAGACTGCGCTCATCAATTCGTCCTTGGTGACGAGGCGCCCTTCCGCTTTAGCCAGCACGACGAGAATATCGAATGCGCGCGAGCCCACGGACATGATCTCGCCTTGACGGTGCAAGGTACGTGCTTCGAGGTCGATCCATATGCCGCCCAGATCGATAATGCCGCTGTGCGATCCGGGTAAGGGCAACTCGGCAATGGCGTTCATGGTGTCGTTCCGTTTGCGATGGATGTCCGATCACATAACCGATCCTATGCTTCCCAGCCTTTGCGCCCGATGAGAAAATCATTAAGCTTAGTTAACTCCGCGCCTTCATTAGTAATTCGGGAATACCTTGCCATTTTCCGCGCGCACGTTAACTTAATTTAATAATGACCGGATTTATGCGCGGACCATGCGGGCGCATAATGCACGGCGGGAAGCCCTGTACTCGAAAATCAGAGTGCGCTTCGAGCCTGTTACGAGCCATAAAATGAAAATCCTGGTCATCGAAGACAACGAGCAAGTCGCCGGATTCTTGCGCAAGGGTTTGGCCGAAATGGGCCATGTCATCGATTGCGCGGACAATGGCCGCGACGGCATGTTTCTCGCGGCCGGCGAGACCTACGATTCGATCATCTTGGACCGCATGCTGCCGGGCGGTATCGACGGCCTCGGCATCATCTCGGCGTTGCGCGCGACCGGCAACAAGGTGCCTATCCTCATTCTGAGCGCGCTTGGCGAAGTGGATGAACGCATTCGCGGCCTCAAGGCCGGCGGTGACGATTACGTCGTCAAGCCCTTTGCGCTGGGCGAAGTCGCGGCGAGGCTCGACGCATTGACGCGACGCTCGCAAGAAAACCTCGTGGACACGGCGTTGAAGGTAGGCGATCTGAGCATCGACCTGCTTTCGCGCAAGGTCGTGCGCGCGGGCAAGGCTATCGTGCTCAAGCCGCGCGAATTCAAGCTGCTCGAATATCTCATGCGCCACGCGGAACAAGTCGTGACGCGCACCATGCTGCTGGAGAACATCTGGGAATATCACTTCGATCCGCAGACCAACGTGATCGACGTGCACATGAGCAAGCTGCGTCAGAAGATCGATACCGGCTTCGACAAGTCGCTGCTCCTGACCGTCCGCAATGCCGGCTGATATGCTGACCGCAGAAGCGTAGCGGGAGGGCGCGAGCATGCTGGAACTGCGGAACTTCGAGCGGCGAACCCTGTGCGATGACGGCGAGTTCGTCCTGTCGCGGCTGTGGCGTCGCGAAGACGCGCAGACCTGGCTTGCCGTGGCGCTGCCTGTGGCGCACGTGGCGCAAGTCGTGGAGAGTCAGGCGCGGCTCACGCGTGCGTTCGAACTGCGCGCGCTACTCGACAGCCCGGTTCTCACGCGGCCGCATGCGCTGGTGGAGTTGCGTGGCGCGGCCACGCTTCTGCTCGAAGATCGCGGCGGTGTTTCGCTTGCATCGATATCTGCGGGAACGCTCGGCGTGCATGAGAGCTTGCGCATCGCGGTGAATCTTGCAGCGGCGCTCAAGGTGCTGCATGCGCGCGGCATCATGCACAAGGACTTGCGACCGGCCAACATACTCGTCGATGTAGCGAGCGGCGAAGTGGCGCTCACGGGTTTCGGACGCGCATCGAGAGCAACGCGCGAACGTCCCGCAACGGAACTCGCGCCCGTGACCATGGACGCGCTCGCTTACCTTTCGCCCGAGCAAACGGGGCTCACGAATCGCGGTGTGGATTCGCGCTGTGACTTGTATTCGCTCGGCGTCGTTTTCTACGAGATGCTCGCGGGCAAGCTGCCGTATCGCGCCGCGTCGCCCGCCGAATGGCTGCATTGTCATATAGCGCGTCAGCCGATTCCGCTTGCCGAACAAGCGCCTCACGTGCCGCGACAGTTGGCCGCCATCGTCGCGCGGCTCCTCGCGAAAGCCGCCGAGGAACGCTATCAGACCGCGCTCGGGCTCGAACACGATTTGCGCCGCTGTCTCGATTCATGGCAACGCAGCGAGCGTATCGAAGCGTTCACGCCGGGCGAGCACGACGCGCCCGAACATTTGCTCATTCCCGAACGCCTTTACGGACGCGAAGTCGAAAGCGCGGCGCTCGCGAACGCATTTCAGCGCGTGGCGCAGCAAGGTCGCTCGGAATTCGTGCTGGTGTCGGGCTACTCGGGTATCGGCAAATCGGCGCTCGTTGGCGACCTGCAAAAGAGGCTCGTGGCCGGTAACGGGCGCTTCGCATCAGGCAAGTTCGATCAATACAAGCGCGACATTCCCTACGCCACCCTCGCGCAATCTTTTCAGCAATTGATCCGCCAACTGCTCGACGATAAAGCCTTCGACCTGCCGTCATGGCAGGCGCGTCTTGCCGATGCGCTTGGCGCGCATGCGCAACTCATCGTCGATCTCGTGCCGGAACTGGAACGTGTGATCGGTCCGCAACCCGCTGTGCCGGCGCTCGGGCCACGCGAGGCACATGTGCGTCTGCAAGCGGTGCTCACGCGTTTCATCGGCACGTTCTGTGGTCCAGGCGAGACGCTCGTGCTCTTTCTCGACGATCTCCAATGGCTCGATTCCGGCACGAGCAGTTGGATCGAATATATGGCGGCGTCCGCGGATACGCGTCACGTGCTCTTCATCGGCGCGTATCGGGACAACGAAGTGGGTCCCACGCACACGCTCTCACGCGTGCTCGCGACGGTGCGCGAAACCAGCACGCCGCTGCATCTCATTCTGCTGGCGCCTCTTGCGCCCGGCGATGTATCGAATCTGCTGACCGACACGCTGCATGCCGACGCCGCTGAAGCAGAACCGCTCGCCAGCCTGCTATTCGACAAGACCGGTGGCAATCCCTTTTTCGTGGTGCAGTTCCTGCGCATTCTCGAAGAAGAACGGCTGTTGCATTTCGACCGCGATACACGCGTCTGGCGCTGGGACATCGACCGCATTCGTGCGGCGCGTTTTGCGGAAAGCGTCGTCGATCTGATGGTGGAGCGCATTGCGCGCGCGTCGCAAGCGACGCAAGACATGCTGAAGTGGTTCGCGTGTCTCGGCAACGCGGCAACGGATGCGACGCTCGCGCAAGTGTGCGCCGATGCCGTAGGCGACATCGACGCCGCGCTCGGCAATGCGGTCGAAGCAGGTCTCGTGTATAGGCGCGAGAACGGTTATGCATTCGTTCACGACCGCGTGCAGGAAGCAGCCTACGCGATGATTCCGCCGGGCGAGCGCGCGCTCGCGCACTTGCGAATCGCGCGAATGTTCGATGCGACCGAAGCGCATGACGCCGAGGCCGACATCTTCGAGATCGTCAATCAGTACGATCGCGCGATCGCATTGGTCGATAACGCGGCGGAACGCGAGCGAATCGTCGAGCTCAATTTGCAGGCGGGCAAGCGCGCGAAGGCTTCGTCGGCGTTCGGTTCCGCCTTGACGTACTTCTCGACGGGAAGCGATCTTCTCGATACCGCTCGATGGCACGACGACTACGCGCGCAAGTTCGCGCTGGAAAGCAACCGCGCCGAGTGCGAGTTCCTGACAGGCGATACCCAAGCCGCGTGCAAGCGATTGACCGAACTCGCCGAGCGGGCAAGCACGCTGCCGGATCGCGCCATTGTCACGTTCCTGCGCGTCACGCTCTACACCGCGCTCGATCAGATGCAGCTTGCCGTGCAAACGTGTCTGGAGTATTTGCGGCACGTCGGTATCGAGTGGGAGCCGCATCCGGGACGAGCCGCCGCGCGCCTCGAATACGACGCGCTGCTTCGGCAGATCGGCTCGAAGCCGATCGAACGCCTGATCGACCTGCCCTTGCTCGAAGCGTCCGATCTCGCCGCCACGCTCGATGTGCTCACGGCCGTGCTGCCGCCCGCGTTCTTCAGCGACGAAGACCTCGTCTGCCTGGTGCTGTGCCGCATGGCGAATCTGAGCGTGGCGCACGGCAACAGCGATGCATCGTCGCTCGGCTATGCCTATCTCGGCATGGTGACCGGCCCTATCTTCGGCGACTATCAGGCGGGGTTCGGCTTTGGACGCCTGGGACTTGCGCTCGTCGACGAACGCGCGCTCGACCGCTTCAAGGCGCGCGTCTACATGTGCTTCGCGTATCACGTCACGCCGTGGACGCGGCACATTCGCACGAATCTGCCCTTGTTGCGCCGCGCGTTCGATGCCGCGACGGAGAGCGGCGATCTGACTTATACGGGCTTCAGCAGTTGCACGTTGATCACGAGTCTGCTGGCTGCGGGCGAACCGCTTGCAGACGTGGAGCGCGAGGCACAAGAGCGGCTGTCGATCGTGAAGAGCGCGAAGTTCGGGCTTATCGTCGATATCATTACTTCGCAGTTGCGGCTGATCGGTCACTTGCGTGGCGACAGCGTGCTTCTCGCGGGGTTCGACGAAGCCGAGTTCGAGCGCCGCCTCGAAGCCGATGCCAGTCTCGCGATTGCCGCATGCTGGTACTGGATTCGCAAGCAGCAATGGCTCCATTTCGCCGATGACATAGCGGGCGCCGCCGCCGCGGGCGATAAAGCCAGGCCGCTCTTGTGGACCTCCGCCGGCCACTTCGAGATGGCCGAGTACTATTTTCATGCGGCGCTGGTGCTTGCACGCATGCACGATCCGCGCAGACACGATGTGTCGGCGACACTGGCGGAGTATCACGGCAAGTTGCAGGTCTGGGCCTATCACGGTCCGGCGAATTTCGGCTGCCGGGCGGCGCTCGTGGAAGGCGAAGTCGCGCGCATCGAGAACCGGCCGTTCGACGCGATGCGTCATTACGAAGACGCTATCGCGCTCGCACGCGAACATCGCTTTGTGCAGATCGAAGCGCTGGCCCATGAAACGGCCGCGCGCTTTTACATCGAACGCGAATTCACGACTATCGCTCATGTCTATCTGGGCCATGCACGGCGCGCGTATCTGCGCTGGGGCGCGATGGCGAAGGTTCACGCGCTGGAGCGGCTTTATCCGGAACTCGTCGAAAGCCCTGCGGAAAGCCTGACGGCAAGAAATGTCGTGGCGGAACGCTTCGATGTGGAAACCGTCGTGCAGGCGTCGCAGGCAATCTCAGGCGAGATCGTGCTCGAACGGCTCTTGCGCACGCTCATGACCATCGTGCTCGAACATGCGGGCGCGCGTCGCGCGGTGCTCGTCTTGCCGCGCGAAGAGAAACTGTGGATCGAGGCGCAGGCCGTATCTGGCAGGGACGGTGTGCAGGTCCGCATGGAAAGCGCTCCGATGACGCCGCGTGAATTGCCGGTATCCATCGTGCACTTCGCCATGCGCATGCGGGAGCGCGTGCATATTGACGACGCCACGTTGCCCAATGAATTCTCCGCCGACGAGTATCTGCGTTCGAGCGGCGCGCGCTCGGTGCTCGTCGTGCCCATCATCAAGCAGGCCAAGCTCAAGGGCGTGCTGTATCTCGAGAACGATCTCGCGCCCGGCGTGTTCACGGCAGCGCGTATCACGGTGCTGACACTGCTTGCGTCGCAGGCGGCTATTTCGCTCGAGAACGCATCGCTCGAACAGAAGGAGGCCATGCTCGAAGAGAAGGAAGCGTTGCTTCACGAAGTGCATCATCGCGTGAAGAACAATCTGCAACTCATCAGCAGCCTGCTCAATCTGCAGGCTTCGCGTGTAGAAGACAAGGCGGTAGCCGAACTCTTCGCCGAAAGCCGCAACCGTGTGCGATCGATGGCGATGGTGCACGAAAACCTTTATCGTGCTGGCAATTTCGCTCGCATCATGATGGCGCCGCACGTGAGGAACCTGTGCAAGCATCTCGCGCAGGCTTACGACATGCGGCGTCTCGGCGTGGACATGGACGTGGTCGTCGACGATATCCAGCTCGACATGAATCGCGCGGTGTCGTGCGGGCTCATCATCAACGAGCTCGTGTCCAATGCGCTCAAACATGCGTTTCCGGAGGGACGCGGCGGACTGTTGCGTATCGAGCTTCGTATCACGGACAAGGACCGTTGCCGCCTCGTGATCGCTGACGATGGTGTGGGACTGTCGCCCGCGTTTTCGCTCGATCAGGCCGACACGCTCGGGCTGCAACTCGTGCATGATCTCGCGCATCAATTGCACGGCAATGTCGATGTGAACCGCGCAGGCGGCACGGTCTTCACCATAGCCTTCGAAGCCGAAGCAAGCTGACCTCAACGAACGATGGCACCTGCACGCATCCTGATTGTGGAAGACGACCGAGTGGTCGCCCGCGATATCGCCCAGCAAATGATCCGCAACGGTCATACGGTGGTCGGCTCGACCGCGCGCGGCGAAGATGCGCTCGTGCTGGCGAAGGAAGTGCGTCCCGATCTCGTGCTCATGGATGTGCGGCTCGAAGGCAAGCTCGACGGTATCGACGCGGCGCGGCTTCTGCGCGAGCAATTCAGGCTGCCAGTCGTGTTCCTGACCGCTTATGCCGACGAGGAAACCGTGCAGCGCGCCACCACGGCCGAGCCGTTCGGTTATGTGCTCAAGCCATTCGACGACACGCAATTGCGCACCGTGGTCGAGATGGCGCTCTACAAATACGCGGCCGAGCGGCGCATGCGCGAAAGCGACGAGCGCTATGCGGTGACGCTGTCGAGTATCGGCGATGGTGTGATCGCCACGGACCCGGAAGGGCGCATCGACTTCATGAACGCGGTGGCCGAACGGTTGACGGGCTGGCCACGCAATGAAGCACGCGGCCGCTTGCTAGGCGAGGTCTTTTGTGTCGTCGATGAAATCACGCGCGAGCCGGTGTCGTCGTTCTTGCGCGCGGATGAAGACATCGGCTTGCCGAGCCGCAATCTGTTGATCGCGCGTCACGGCCAGGAAGTGCCGGTGGAAGCGAGCGGTTCGCCTATCGTCGATGAACGCGGCGAAGGGCTCGGCATCGTGTTCGTGTTCCGCGATGTCACGCAACGGCGGCGCGCGGAAGAAGCGGAGATTTTGCGTGAGACCAATGCACGATTCGAAGCGGCGATGTGCGGATCGAATGTCGGCGTATGGGAAATCGACATGCCCGATGGCGATTTCCGCCACGGCAAGGCACGCTTCTCGAACATCTGGGAATGGCTCGGCTATGGCGGTAAGGAGCCGTTGCTCGACTACGAGTCGTACATGAGCGTGGTGCATCCGCAGGAACGGGCCGCGACCGAAGCGGCCGTCGAGCGTTACCTCGAACATGCGGATGGCGTGTTCGAGATGGAGAACCGCCTCTTGCATAGCGATGGCAGCGATCGCAAGGTGCTGGTACGCGGCATGGCAAGGCGCGATGCGAGCGGTAAGCCCGTGCGCTTCGTCGGGAGTCTGGTGGACATCACCGAGCTCAAGCACGCCGAGAACGAACTACGCGCGAGCGAGGAACGCTTTCGCGGCACCTTCGAGAACGCGGCCGTGGGTATTGCGCATTGCGACCTCGAAGGCCGCTTTTTGCGCGTGAATCAGCGTGCTTGCGAGATCGTCGGATACGAACGCGATGCGTTGCTCGGCAAGCGCCTGCGCGATGTCACCGACGACGACTTCGTGACCGGAAGCCTGCAACGCTATTTCATGTTGACCGAGGGCGGCGTTTCGCATTACTCGGAAGAGAAACCGCTCGTGAGACGCGACGGTCAGCGCGTGTGGGTCAATTTATCGGTGGCGCTGCAATACGACTCTTCCGGGCACACGAGTCACACCATCGCCATCATTCAGGACATCTCGGCGCGCAAGGCACTGGAAGATGCGGTGCGCGTGGCGCGCGACGCCGCCGAAGCGGCCAACAAGGCGAAGGATCAGTTTCTCGCGAATATCAGCCACGAATTGCGCACGCCGCTCAACGGCATTCTCGGCTATGCGCAAATCTTGCGACGCGATGAAACGTTGAGCCGCAGACAGTTGTCTAGTCTTGGCGTGATCGAACAGAGTGGCGAGCATCTTCTCATGCTCATCAACGATTTGCTGGACTTCGCGCGCATCGGTGCGGGCAAGCTCGAAATGCAGGTGCGCGATGTGCCACTCGGTCCGTTTCTCGATGTCATCGCGGAGATCGTCGGCGTGCGCGCCCAGCAAAAGGGCCTGCAACTCCACTATCATGCGGCGCCGAATCTGCCGCGCGCGATCAGCGTCGATGAAAAGCGCTTGCGTCAGGTGTTGCTCAATCTGCTCGTCAATGCAGTGAAGTTCACGGATCAGGGCGAAGTCAGTCTCGCGGTTTCGGAAATATGGCCCGGACGTCTGCGCTTCGAAGTGAAGGACACGGGAATAGGTATCAGCCCCGACCGGCTCGATGTGATCTTTCAGCCCTTCGAGCAGGCGGGCGAACTCACGCGTCGGAGCGGCGGCGCGGGACTCGGTCTTGCCATCAGCCGGCAACTCGTGCGCATGATGGGAAGCGATATCCACGTCGCGAGTTCGCTTGGCCGAGGCAGCGCGTTCTGGTTCGAACTCGACGCGCCCGGCGCCACGGCGCAACCCGTGCCCGCGATTCTGCCGGTGGGTGTCACGCGCTATGAAGGCCGCGAACGTCACATACTCGTGCTCGACGATGTCGCGGCCAATCGCATCCTGCTCGTCGATACCTTGCAACGTAGCGGCTTTCGCGTATCGCAAGGAGAAAACGGCCGCGAGGGACTTGCGATGGCGAGCGAGGACCGGCCCGATCTGATCGTCGTCGATACGCTCATGCCGGTGATGGGTGGCATCGAGATGCTGGAGCGTCTGCGCGCGCTGGAAGCGTTACGCGACGTGCCGGTGATCGCCGTATCGGCCGATGCGTCGCGCGGCAATGCGCAGGCCAATCTCGCGGCGGGCGCCAATGTGTTCATCGAAAAGCCGCTGAACCTGCATGTGCTGCTCAAGGAAATCACCGGCCTTCTGGCGTTGCAATGGGCGCCGCGCACGGGAAGACATGCTCGGGCCGACGAAGCGCTCGTCGTGCCACCGCCCGAGGAAATGGCGCTGCTGCATCGCTTTGCGCTGCTCGGTTCGATGCGCGACATCATTGAGCGGGCCGAGCATCTGACGGTACTCGACAAGCGCTATGAAATTTTCGCAACGCGTCTGCGATGTCTTGCCGCCGGGTACGAATCGCAAGCGCTGTTGTCCCTGATCGAAGAACATCTGGACCCAAGCTCGTGAGTACGCAAGACTTACCCGATACCGCCACGCCAGT
The DNA here is from genome assembly GCF_031450875.1 of Caballeronia sp. LZ001. Taxonomy (NCBI): domain Bacteria; kingdom Pseudomonadati; phylum Pseudomonadota; class Betaproteobacteria; order Burkholderiales; family Burkholderiaceae; genus Caballeronia; species Caballeronia sp. LZ001. Next base: position 346,090 of record NZ_JARTVX010000005.1, read on the forward strand.
CGTTCTCGTTGTCGACGATACCGCAACGAATCTCGGCCTCGTGGTCGATGCGCTCGAAGGAAACAACCTGCGCGTGACCGTTGCGCGCGATGGCCGCGAGGCGCTGGGCCGCGCCGAACTCGTGCAGCCCGATCTGATTCTGCTCGACGTGATGATGCCCGGTCTCGACGGTTTCGAGACCTGCCGTCAGCTCAAGGCCAACCCGAACACGCGCGACATTCCGGTCATCTTCATGACCTCGCTCACGCAGACCGAGGACAAGATCACGGGCTTCAGCGCTGGCGCCGTGGACTTCGTCACCAAGCCACTGCACATGGAGGAAGTCGCCGCGAGAGTGCATACGCATCTCAAGTTGCGGGCCTTGCAGAAGTTGCAGCGCGAGCAGAATTTGCGGCTTCAGGAAGAGGTCAACACGCGCAAGCAGGCGCAGGAAGCGCTGATCGAAGTCATCAACGGCGTGCGCAACGTGTCGAATGCAATCGCCCATGATTTGCGTACGCCGCTTGCCGAACTGCGTTCGCGTCTCGAAGTGCTGATGATCGGCTTGCGCAAGGAAGGGAATGAAGCCACGCTCGCGCAACTGGAGCCCGCGCTTGCGGATGTCGATCGCGTGATCGGCATCTTCAATGCGCTCTTGCGGCTCGCCGAAATCGATGCGGGCGTGCGTCGCTCGGGTTTCGAGTCCAGCGATTTGCTCGCCATTGTCTCGGATGCAGTCGAGTTCTATCAGCCCGTGGCGGAACTGCGTGGCGTGACGCTTTCCATGACGCAGGCGGACGAACTGTATGCTGTGGTTGATCCCTTGCTGCTGGCGCAGGCTATCGGCAATCTGATCGATAACGCTATCAAGTTCGCGCGTGAAAATGGCGAGGTCGAAGTGTCGCTCCTGGCGCGCGATGACGGCATAGAGTTATCCGTATCCGACGATGGCCCCGGTATTCCCGACGCGGAAAAGCACAAGGTCACCGAGCGGTTCTATCGCGGCGACGCGAGCCGTGGGACGCCCGGTGTGGGACTTGGGCTCGCGCTCGTCAAGGCGGTGGCGACGTTGCATCACGGCAAAATCGAATTCGCCGATAAGCATCCGGGATTAAGCGCGGTACTGACTATTCGGTCGGCTGACATGCTCGCTTCGTAGCGAGCATGTCACGTGCAGCATCAGCTTTGCAAGAACGCCAGCAGATCCGCATTCACGCGATCGGCTTCCGTCGTGCACATGCCGTGCGGCGCGCCAGCATAAACCTTTAGCGTCGCGTTCTTCACGATCTCCGCCGTGCGTCGTCCCGACGCTTCTATCGGCACGATTTGATCGTCGTCGCCATGCAAAACGAGCGTGGGAATGTCGATTTTCTTCAGATCATCGGTGTAGTTCACTTCCGAGAATTGCTTGATGCACTCGTACTGGCCTTTGATCGAACCCATCATGCCCTGCCGCCAGAACTCGTCGATGTTGCCTTGTATGACCTTCGCGCCGTCACGGTTGTAGCCCAAGAACGGTACGGCCAGATCCTTGAAGAATTGCGAGCGATTCGAAGCCGTATTGTCGCGGATGCCGTCGAACACCGACATCGGCAAGCCGAGCGGATTACTCTCGGACTTGAGCATCATCGGCGGCACCGCTCCGATCAGCACGGCCTTCGAGACGCGCGCGCTGCCATGACGTCCGATGTAATGCGCAACCTCGCCGCCGCCCGTCGAATGGCCGACGAGCATGGCGTCCCTCAGATCGAGCGCGTCGAGCACGGCGGCGAGATCGTCCGCATACGTGTCCATGTCGTTGCCTTCCGAAGTCTGGTCGGAGCGGCCATGACCGCGACGGTCATGCGCAATGACGCGGTATCCCTTCTGCGCCAGAAACAGCATTTGCGGGTCCCATGCATCCGCGCAAAGCGGCCAGCCATGCGAGAAGACCACCGGCTTGCCGCTGCCCCAGTCCTTATAAAAAATATTCGTGCCGTCCTTGGTCTTTACGGTGCTCATGGCGTGTCCTTTAGCGATGTTGGTCGAGCGCGTGCGCTAAGAATCATTCCTTGAGCGCGACGCGTGGACCGAATCTTAGCCGCGTGGAAGACGCCTGAACTTGAGAAAAGATTAATTGTTCTTAAGGCGGTTTAATCGCGGTGCATGCTCCCGCCAGCGAAAGGCGAAGTCCTGAAATTCATTTCCTGAAAATCCCACGCGCTAAAGATTGAAGTGCATTTTCTTAGCGAATATTCGTTAAGAACAATTAAGGGATTTTTCAAGGACTCGGCGAAGACGCGTGGCTATCATCCATCTCAATCCTTCCAGCCGCTCACCCGAGCACGGCATGTTCGTCCTGACTGCCGCATCTTTTCCAACGGAGCCTGCAAATGCCGCAAGAACTATTGACCCCGGATACCTGCGCGGTTGCGCTGATCGACTATCAGCCGCAGATGTTTTTTGGCACGACCTCGCATGAACGCACCACCATCCTGCATAACGTGCAGGCTATCGCCAAGGCGGCGAAGTTGTTCAAGGTGCCGACCATTCTCACTACCGTTGCCGCCAAAACCTTTAGCGGCGACATGGTGCCCGAAGTGCAAGACGTGTTTCCGGAGCAGCAGCCGGTCGACCGTACCTCGATGAACTCGTGGGAAGACGCGGGCTTTCGCCGAGCAATCGAAGCGACGGGCCGCAAGAAGATCGTGCTCGCGGGTCTTTGGACGGAAGTATGCGTGACGTTTCCGACCGTGCAGATGATCGCGGAAGGCTATCAAATCTACGTCCCGACCGATGCTTGTGGCGACATCACGCACGAAGCGCACGAACGCGCCGTGCAGCGAATCATCCAGGCCGGCGCGGTGCCAATGACGTCGCTTCAGTTCATGTTCGAACTGCAACGCGACTGGGGCCGCACCGAGACTTACGAAGGTTGCATGGACATTCTCAAGTCGCATAGCGCGTATGGCATCGGCGTGCGTTATGCGAAATCGATTCTCGGCGAACACGCAAGCGAAGCGGGCTGAATCGGCTCGCAGTCGTATCGAAAAGGCTGGCGCGAAGTTCATCGCGCCGGCTTCCAGCAAGCGCCGCGTCGCGGCACGCCTCACACGAGAACGCCCATGAATTCAAGCACGAGCTCAGGCACGGGTTCAGGCACGCCCGCGCGCGCCGATACCGTATTCTTCAACGGCAAGATTGCCACGCAGGACGACAAGCGTTCGTTCGCGGATGCACTCGCGGTTGCCGATGGCAAGGTCATCGAAGCAGGATCGCGTGAAGTCGTGATGCGTCATGCGAACGACGCGACGCGCCTCATCGATCTCAACGGGCGCACCGTGATTCCCGGCCTCAACGATTCGCATCTGCATGTCATACGCGGCGGCCTCAACTTCAACATGGAGTTGCGTTGGGATGGCGTTCCGTCGCTTGCGGACGCGCTCGACATGCTGAGGAAGCAGGTTGCACGCACGCCCGCCCCGCAATGGGTGCGCGTGGTCGGCGGCTGGAACGAATTTCAGTTTGCGGAGCGCCGTGGTCCGACGCTCGAAGAGATCAACGCGATTGCACCGGACACGCCGGTGTTCATCCTGCATCTGTATGACAGCGCATTGCTCAACGCGGCGGCCTTGCGCGCGGTCGGCTATACGAAGGAAACAGCCGATCCGCCCGGCGGCGAAATTCAGCGCGACAAGCGCGGCAATCCGACCGGCATGCTGATTGCGCGGCCCAACGCGGGCCTTCTTTACGCGACGCTCGCCAAGGGTCCGAAGCTGCCGCCCGACGAGCAGCGCAATTCCACGCGCCACTTCATGCGCGAGTTGAATCGTCTTGGCGTGACGAGCGCGATCGATGCAGGCGGCGGATATCAGGCTTATCCCGACGATTACGCGGTCATCATGGACTTGGCGAAGCACAACGAATTGACCGTGCGTATCGCGTACAACCTCTTCACGCAGAACGCGAAGAAGGAGATTGAAGACTTCGCGAAGTGGGTGAAGATGACGAAGCCCGGCGAAGGCGACGACTTCCTGCGCGTGAACGGCGCAGGCGAAATGCTGGTGTTCTCGGCGGCTGATTTCGAAGACTTTCTGGAACCGCGCCCCGACCTGCCCGACACGCTCGAAACCGAACTCGAAGCGGTAGTGCGTCTGCTCGTTGCAAACCGCTGGCCGTTCCGTCTGCATGCCACCTATAACGAATCGATCGAACGCTTCCTCAATGTGTTCGAACGTGTGAATGCCGACATTCCCTTCGATGGCTTGCGCTGGTTTTTCGATCATTGCGAGACCATCACGCAGAAAAATATCGACCGTGTAAAGGCGCTTGGCGGCGGTATCGCAATCCAGCATCGCATGGCGTATCAAGGCGAGTATTTCATCGCACGATACGGCGAGGAAGCCGTGAAGCGCACGCCGCCTATCCGCCACATGCTCGATGCCGGTCTGCCCGTGGGCGCGGGCACCGATGCCACGCGCGTGGCGAGCTTCAACCCGTTCGTCTCGCTTTATTGGATGGTGTCGGGCAAGACGGTCGGCGGCACGGCCATGTACAACGGCGCGAACAAACTCGACCGCATGGAAGCGTTGCGCCGTTATACCGTTGGCAGCGCGTGGTTTTCAAGCGAGGACGATCGCAAGGGCGCGCTCGTCGCGGGGCAGTTCGCGGACTTCGCGGTGCTATCGGAAGACTTCTTCACCGTCGATGAAAGCCGCATCAAGTTTCTCGATTCGGTCATGACCGTGGTGGGCGGCAAGGTCGTCTATGCGAGCGACGAGTTCACCCCATACGGTCCCCCGGACTTGCCGGTGAGTCCGTCATGGTCGCCGGTTGCGGAGTTCGGCGGTTATAGCCGTTACAAGCCGACCGCGGTTGCCTGCGTGGACGGTTGCGTGAATCTTTGCAACGTGCATGCGCATGCGCACGGTTTCGCGTGGCGCAAGAACGTACCTGTCAGCGACTCGAACGGCTTCTGGGGCGCGCTGGGATGCAGTTGTTTCGCGTTTTGAACAAGGGCGACTGACGCGATGCCGACCCTGACCGACGGCCTGCTCTTCGGCATCGCGATACTCGTCGTAGACTTCCTCGCGTGGCGCTTCATGGACCGAAGAAGCGAGCCTATGCGGCTTGCGTTTCGTGCGTCCATGTTCGCGTTATCGACGTGGGTGTTGTTCGCGCACGGCATGAATCCGCTCTTTGCGGCGCCCTGGCCCAACGAACCGCTGCGGCATCTGCTTGCGCAAGTGCTGGAGTTGATGTGGTGGCTGCAAGGCGCGCGGCTCGTCACGATCATGCTCGACCGCATCGTGCTGCCCGAAGCGTGGCACAAGGAGCGGCTCTTTCAGGACGTGCTCGGTGCGCTCGTCTATCTGGCTGCCGCGGTCGCGGCCGTTGCGTTCGTGTTGCAGCTGCCCGTGCGCGGGTTGCTGGCGACCTCGGGCGCGGTGGCCATTGTCATCGGACTTGCAATTCAAAGCACGCTCAACGATGTGTTCTCGGGCATCGTGCTCAACGCGACGCAGCCGTTTCGTCTGGGCGACTGGATCACTATCGGCGATGCCGAAGGCAAGGTCGTCGAGAGCAACTGGCGCGCGACAAGCCTGCTCAACGGGCAGGGCAACATCGTCGTGATCCCGAACAGCGTCGCGGCGCGCACGAACATCGTTAATTCGAATCAGCCGTTCGATACGAACGGCATCAGCGTCGTGCTCTCGGTGGATCCATCGGTGCGTCCCGCTGTCGTGCTCGATGCGCTCGGCGATGCCGCAGCGAGTTGCATCGACGTTATCGGCCGTCCCGCGCCGGTCGTAAGTGTGCGGCGCGCGACCGAAGACGCCATCGAATACGAGATTCTTTGTTACGTCGATTCGCTCGACAAGAAAGTTTCGGTGCGCAGCGATCTCTTCGATCTGGCGCATCGGCATCTAGGTTCGCGTGCGGTCGTGTTGCGTCCGTTGTCGGCGCCACGGCAGACGACGCAAGCCATCGACGAGAAGCTCGTGTTGTTGCGCGACGTGACAATCTTTCATACGCTCGATGCGGACGAACTGAACGAGCTCTCCAAACGCCTCACACGTCATGTTTTCGAAGTGGGCGAAACGGTGTTTGCAGCGGGCAGCGACGAAGGTCAGGCGTTGCACATCATTGCGCGTGGCGTGGCAAGCGTGACGGTGCCGAAAGCATCGCACGATCTCGAAGTGCGAAGACTTGCACCCGGCGATTCCATCGGTCAATCCGGCATTCTCGCGGGCGTGCAAAGCGATGTGACCGTGCGTGCGACGACGCGCGTCGTCGTGTACCGGCTCGACAAGGAGGCGCTCACGCCCATCCTCGCGCGACGTCCCGAGGTCACGAGCGAGATGTGCAGGCTGCTTTCCGAGCATCGTGCGAGCGACCAGATGTTGCGCGCGGCGCCTGCCGGGCAGGCATCGGAACATAGCAGTCTTTTCGGATGGATTCGCGAGAGCGTGAAGCGTTTTCATCAATTGACCTTTTGAGGTCTTAAGGTTTTTTAAGCTTTATCCAAGGCCAATTATCAATCGGCTTGCTAGGCTTTCCCTTAAGGGAGAGACAGCGTTTCTTCTTTAGGAAAGGATGGAACAGAGAACATGGGCTATGTCATTTCACTCGGTGTGGGCTTCGCGGTCGGCCTGCTCTACTGGCTCTTGCGCGTGCAGTCGCCCGCGCCGCCTTTGATCGCGCTAGCGGGACTGCTCGGCATGGTACTCGGCGAACACGCAATACCGGTCGTGAAGTCGCAGTTCTTCGCGCAAACCGAAAGCGTGAACGTCGTATCGAAGGACAAGGCAGGCACGTCGCGTGAAGGCGGCTGAGGTTTCACCGGAGAATTCCCTTGAAAGAGCATGAAGAGACGGTGCTCGCGTTCATAGCGGGATACGTCGATACGCTGGGATTCGTCGCGTTGTTCGGCCTCTTCACGGCACATGTGACGGGCAACTTCGTGCTGATCGGCGCGGAGGTCGCGGGCGTGGGGCAAGGCGTGCTGCTCAAGCTGCTGGCGTTTCCGGCGTTCATCGTCGGCGTGGGATCGGCGAGCGTGGCGGCAAAGATCATGAAGGCACGTGGCGACGCCTACATCGCCGCAGCATTGCATCTGTGGCAAGCGTTGCTGTTGTTCGCGTTCTTCGGCACAGGACTGCTCGCGTTGCCTATCGATGACGCATCATCGGGCATGGTGCTGCTCTGCGGCGTGTTGGGCGCCACCGCAATGGGCGTGCAGAACGCGCGCCCGAAAGTCTTGCAGAAGCCCGGGCTGCCCAACACAGTGATGACCGGCAATGTCACGCAGATCGTGCTCGATCTGGTCGATCTCGCGCATCGCGGTTCGCATCATGCAGAAGGGCCGCAAGTGCTCACGCGTTTGCGCGCCACGCTCACGGCCATGCTTGCCTTTGCCATCGGCGCGGTGGGCGGCGCGCTCGCCTTCGTGCATCTCTCGTTCTACGGCCTGATCTTGCCCATCGCGCTGCTTCTGTTGCTCGCATGGCCGCCGCGCGTTGCCCGGACGGCGTGACTTACGGTTCGCTCACTTTAAACATCAATGAGTATCGACATGATCAAGCTCGTTCGCTCAAGCGCCATCGCGGCGGCAATTTTCATCGGCATTGCGCCTCTCGCATCGTTCGCGGATGCCGGTCCGCATGACGCTACCGCCGCGTCCGCCATCAAGGGTCGAGTCGCGGTCGGTCCGCAATACGATACGACCCACGTCTACGTCGCATCCGCCGATGTCGATACCTTCGTGCAGAGCTTTCTCGCGACCTTCGGCGGCAAGGCATCGCAGAAGGCGGTTTTCACCGTGACGCCCACGCCGAGCAAGACGGCTTCGCAATACGTGCAGACGCCCGTGGGCATGCTGTCCGTGTTCGGCTTCGAAACGCCCGTGCCTTATCCGTTCGGCAACGAGCGCACGGGCTATCTCGTGACCGATATCGACGACGCCGTGAAGGCCGCGCGCGCGGCGGGCGCGGACGTGATCGTCGAACCGTTCGACGACCCCATCGGCAAGGACGCGATCATCCAGTGGCCGGGCGGCCTCGTCATGCAGCTCTACTGGCACACCAAGGCGCCGAACTACGCGCCGCTGCAAAGCGTGCCCGACAACCGCGTTTATGTCTCGCGTTACGAAGCGAATAACTTCGTGCGCCGCTGGCTGCGCTTTTCTCACGGCAAGGTGGTCTCGGACAATGCGCGTGCCGATGCGGGCGTGATCGGCAAACCGGGCGAGACGTTCCGGCAGATTCGCATCGACTCGAACTTTGGGCGCATGGTCGTCTTCGTAACCGATGGCAAGCTGCCGTTTCCGTTCGGCAAGGAAACGACCGGCTATGGCGTCGATGACCTCGCCGCGACCCTGCAACGTGCGCAAGCGGCAGGCGCGAAGGTGCTGGTCCCGCCTTATGCGAGCGCAAGCTACAAGACGGCGATGGTCGAGTTCCCGGGCGGATATATCGCCGAAATCCACGATGGCCGCTGATCGTTCCAGACGCTGCCGTGCGCTGCGTTCGCTGCGTATGTTCTTGATCGGCACGGGGATCGCGGCGGCGCTGCCCGTATCCGCGGCGGATACGGCGCTCGGCAGCGCAGGCGACGATACCAACGCCAGCGCCGCGCCGGGGGCATCGTGCGCGCGGCCGGCGATCAAGTTCAATCGCTGGCAGGAAGACTGGTCCGTGCTCGGTCTGCCTTGCGTGCCGAAACGCCCGCTCGACGCGCTCAAGTACATTCCGCTGTTCGGCAATCCGGATGCGTATGTGTCGCTCGGAGCGGTGCTGCGGGAACGCGTCGAGATGAACGACGCGCCGCTCTTCGGCTTAGGCTCCGGCCGCGACGATACCTACGTGCTGCAACGTCTCGAAGTCCACGCCGATGTGCATCTCGGCCCCTATGTGCAAGTGTTCACGCAACTGGAAGACGCGCGTCCGTATGGCAAGGACAACGTGACCTCCGTCGACAAGAATCCGCTCGATCTGCGTCAGGCGTTCATTACGTTCACGCATCCGCTCGCGGGCGGGCTCGTCAAGTTTCGCGCGGGGCGGCAGGAGATGGCGTTCGACTTGCAGCGCTTCGTATCGGTGCGCGACGGCCCGAACGTGCGGCAGGCTTTCGACGGTTTCTGGGGCGACTACGAGACCGGTCCGTGGCGCTGGATCGCCTATGCAACGCAGCCGGTGCAGTATCGCTTCAACACGGATTTCGACGATGTCTCCAATCGTCATCTCACCTTCAGCGGCGCGCGCGTCGAACGTCAGGGCGTGGGGCCGGGCGATCTGTCCGCGTATTACTCGCGCTATAACCGCAGCAATGCGCGCTTTCTCGATGCCAGCGGCGACGAGCATCGCGATGTCTTCGACATGCGATACGCGGGCAATGTCTCGCATATCGACTGGGACGTGGAAGGCATGTATCAAAGCGGTCATGTCGGCGAGAAGACGATCAGCGCATGGGCCGTGGGTTCGCTCGCCGGTTACACGTTGGCGGCGGCGCCCTGGACCCCGCGTCTGGGCATTCAGATCGATGCCGCCTCGGGCGACCGTCATCCGGGCGATGGGCGCGTCGGCACGTTCAATCCGCTCTTTCCGAACGGCTATTACTTCACGCTCGCGGGCTACACGGGATACACCAACCTGATTCATATCAAGCCGTCGCTCACGCTCAAGCCCAAAAGCAAGCTCTCGCTGCTCGCGGGCGTCGGCTTGCAATGGCGTGAGACCACCGCGGACGCCGTCTATGGACAAGGCTCGGCGGTCGTGCCGGGAACAGCCGGGCGCGGCTCGCGCTGGACCGGCTTCTATACGCAAGTGCGCGCGGACTATAACGTCGCGGCGAATCTCGTGGCCTCGGTCGAGGCCGTGCATTTTCAAGTCGGCTCGTCCTTGCGCGATCTCGGCGCGAGCAATGCCGACTACGTGGGCGCCGAACTCAAGTTCGGCTGGTAAAGCATTCGATGGAGCCTGAATCATGAGCGATTCCGATCTACCGAGGCCGTTCGGGCGTGCCGCGACGCCATCCGAACTCGAAGTGCCTTTTTCCTCGCTTGAATTTCGTCAGCACCAGATGTTTCCGCGTCTTTCGGACACCGAGATCGAAAGCGTGCGGCGTTTCGCGCGACCCATGTCGTTCAAAAAAGGCGACATGATCTTCGAAACGGGCAAGGTGGCGCTCGGTCTTTTCGTGTTGCTGAAGGGGCGCGTGCGCATCTCTTCGCGCGACAGCTTCGGGCGCTCCACGCTCGTCACCGAACACGACGACGGGCATTTCATGGCCGAGATGGCGCAACTCTCGGGCAAGCCCGCGCTGATCGACGGCGTCGCGCTCACCGACGCCGAAACGCTCGTCATCGAACCCGACAAGCTGCGCGCGCTGATCGTCGCCGACGCGCAACTCGGCGAGCACATCATGCGTGCGCTGATCCTGCGGCGGCTCGGATTGATCGAGCAGGGGCTCGGGCCGATCATCGTCGGCAATGGAGACGATGCGCGGCTGATCCGTCTGCAAGGCTTCCTGCGCCGCAACGCGCACCCGGCAACCGTGGTCGATGCCCGCACCGATCCCGAAGCGGTGACGCTGCTCTCCGGCATGACGACCGGTCCGGACGACTTCCCGCTCGTCTTCTGCCCGAACGGCTACGTGTTGCGCGCCCCGGACGAGGCGCAACTCGCGTCGTGCCTGGGACTCGTGCCGGCGTTCGAGCCTTCGCATATCTACGATGTCGCTATCGTCGGCGCGGGACCGGCCGGGCTCGCGGCGTCGGTGTATGCGGCCACCGAAGGGCTTTCGGTGGCCGTGTTCGATCAGCGCGCGCCCGGCGGTCAGGCGGGCGCGAGCGCGCGGATCGAAAACTATCTCGGCTTTCCCACCGGCATCTCGGGCCAGGCGTTGGCGGCCCGCGCGTTTCAGCAGGCGCTCAAGTTCGGCGCGCACCTCGCCATTCCAGGCAAGGTGACGTGCGTCACGCCCGAGAACGACGTCTTCGTCGTCACGCTCACCGATGGCCAGCGCGTGAGCGCACGCACGATCGTGGCGGCGAGCGGCGCGGCGTATCGCAAGCCGGACGTCGAGGACTTCGACCGCTTCGAAGGGCGCGGCACGTACTACTGGGCGTCGACCATCGAGGCGCGGCTCGTCAAGGGGCAGGACATCGTGTTGATCGGCGGCGGCAATTCGGCCGGTCAGGCGATCGTCTTTCTTGCCAACTTCGCGCGCAGCGTGCGGGTGCTCGTGCGCGGCGAAAGCCTGAGCGCGAGCATGTCGCGGTATCTGATCGACCGCATTGCTTCCCTGCCGAACGTGATGCTCTGCACGCGCTGCACGTTGAGCGGCCTCGAAGGCGACGAGGCGGGCCTCACGCACGTTCGCGTCCATCATGCGGACGAGGCGCGTGACGAGGCCATCGCGACGCGGCATCTATTCCTCTTCATCGGCGCGGACCCGGAGACGCGCTGGCTCGCGGCGAGCGGCGTCGCGCTCGACAACCGCGGCTTCGTGATGACGGGATCGGGTCGCACGGAACACGGCACGCGGCTGCGCTTCGCGCTGGAGACGAGCGTGCCGGGCATCTTCGCGGTTGGCGACGTGCGCTCGGAATCGGCCAAGCGCGTGGCTTCCGCGGTCGGCGACGGCGCGGCGGTGGTCAGTCAGATTCATGCGTACCTGAGCTTGTCGGTCACCGCCGATTAATAACATTTAAGGACGATTAGCGCGTCTGCCGATTTATGCGTGGCTATGCTTCGTGAGAACCGGTGCGTGCAAGGGAAACGCTCATGTCGAAGTGGAGAAGTCTCGGATGCCTCGTGCTTTGCGTCAGCGCCTTCATGACGACGGACGCGGCATTCGCCCGCGCGCCGATGGTCGGCGCGCAAGGGCCGGGCTTTTATCGCCTGATGCTCGGGCGATTCGAAGTCACGGCGCTGTCCGACGGCACGCATCCGTTTCCCATCGATACGGTGGTGGAGGGTGTATCGAAGAAGGAAATCGCCGAGGACTTGCAGCGCGATTTCCTCGATGCGCCGGTTCAAGGCTCGATCAACGCGTTCCTCGTCAACACGGGCGCGAAGCTGATTCTGATCGACTCCGGCGCGGGCGTATTGTACGGCGCGTGCTGCGGCCGGATGATGGCGAACCTGCGGGCGGCGGGGTATCGGCCGGAAGACGTCGACGAGATTCTGCTCACGCATCTGCATAAGGATCACGTGGGCGGCGTCATCGTCGATGGCGCGATGGCGTTTCCAAACGCCGTGCTGCGCGTGAACCGGACCGAGGCGGACTACTGGCTCGATGCCGCGAACAAGCCGAAGGCGCCTGCGTTCCTCTCGACTTTCTTCGATGCCGCGAGCGCATCCGTCGCGCCTTACGTGGCGGCGGGCCGTTTCGTGCCGTTCTCGGGCGATGTCGAACTCGAACCCGGCATTCGCGCCATCGCGACGCCGGGTCATACGCCGGGACACACGACGTATCGCATCGAAAGCGGCGGCAAGACGATGCTCGCGTGGGGCGACGTGATCCACGTGGCGAGCATTCAGTTGCGCAATCCGCAGGCGTCCGTCGAGTACGACACCGATGCACCGGCCGCGCGCCGTTCGCGTCGCGCCGCGCTCGATCTCGTGGCGCGCGAGGGCGATCTCGTGGCGGCGGCGCACATCGCGTTTCCGGGTTTGGGACATGTGAGAAAGGAGGGCGCCCGCTACGAGTGGGTGCCCGTCAACTACGAAGGCGATCCGGGCCATTGACGCGCCCGGCGCCTGACCACGCGGAGATGCGCGATGCCAGAAGCCCTCGTAGCAGAACGTAGAACCCTGCCGCCGCGTGCCGCAAGAGGGGCGGAGGTGATCGCGAATCTCACGCGCGGCGCGGTCTGGACGCATGTGATCGATGCGCTGCAAGGCGGCAACGACATGGCGCATCGTGCGGCGCTGGAAGCTTTGAAGCGCATGCGCGGACGCGAGACGCAGCCGTTTGCGGACCATGCGCGCATCGAGGTGCTGGAGCGGCTGTCGTCGAGAACCATCGCGATTCTCTGGCAGGACGCGACGCGTTGCCGCTATGCGGATCAGGTCTGGGTGCGTTGCCAGGCGCGCAAGATTGGCCGTTGCGCGCTCACGGGCGCGGGGATCGTGCGTGGCGATATCGTCTACAAGCCGCAACGGCGCAGCGCTTCGTTGGGCAATGCACGCGCCATGATCTTGGCTTCCGCGTTGCCCGACTAGGTTCGACACTGCGCCGCATGTGCAAAACGCATGTGCAAAATTATTGAACGATAAGCCCGGTTTTTTCCAAACATGGGAGAAGGCGGGTGCTCTATGCTTCGGGGGCACTTTCCGGGCGCCAGAATTTGGGTGCGGCGCCGGGGCTACGTTCAAACCTTCATATGCTGGACCATTGCGCATGATTCGCATCGGACCGCTTCAGGTGGATCTCGAGCGTCGGCAATTGCTGCTCGATGACGAACCTGTTCGACTCGGAAGCCGTGCGTTCGATATTCTCGCCGTGCTCGTGGCCGCCGACGGCGCGCTCGTCTCGAAGAACGACCTGCTCGCGGCGGTATGGCCGGATACGCTCGTCGAAGAGAACAATCTGCAGGTGCACATGTCGGCGCTGCGCAAGGTGCTGGGCGCGAACCGCGTGCTGATCCAGACCGTCTCGGGACGCGGTTACCGTCTCGTCAGGACGAGGCAACCGGCCGATGCGCCCACGAGCGTCGCCAACGCCGGCGTTGCACACAACCTGCCTTCGAATACGTCTCCGCTCGTCGGACGCGATACCGCCATCGCCGATATCCTGCTCGCGCTCGAAGCGGCGCGGCATGTGACGCTGATCGGCGCGGGCGGGATCGGCAAGACGCGGCTTGCCATCGAAGCCGGACGGCGCTCGCTCGACCGCTTCCCCGACGGCGTGTATCTCGTTTCGCTTTCGCCCGCGCAAGATTTGCCAAGCGTGCTGGCGGCGTTCACCGGCACGCTCGGCATCAATCCGGCGGCGGGGTCGCGCTCGCTTGCCGTCATCGCGCAGGAATTGCGCGAGCGCCGCATGCTCGTCCTGCTCGATAACTGCGAACACGTTCTCACGCCTGCGGCGAGTCTCGCCGATGCGCTTTGCACGGTGAGCGATTCCATTCGCGTGCTGGCCACGAGCCGCGAACCGCTCAAGGTGGTGAGCGAGCATCTTTACTGGGTCGCGCCACTCAGCGTGCCCGCGCCAAGCGCCTCGGGCGTCGACATAAAGCGATGCAGCGCCGTGCAACTGTTTCTGGCTCGCGCGCGCGCCATCGACCTGCGCTTTTCGTGCGATGAACGCAGTATGGAACTCATTGGCACCGTTTGCCGGCGGCTGGACGGCATACCGCTCGCCATCGAACTGGCTGCATCGCGCGCCACCATACTCGGTGTCGAAACCCTTGCGGCGCATCTCGATGACCGCTTTCGCATGCTCACGGGCGGCAATCGCACGGCGCTGCCACGGCATCAGACCTTGCGCGCGACGCTCGACTGGAGCCACGCCTTACTCGATGACGCCGAACGCACGACCCTGCGCCGCCTCGGCATTTTCGTGGCGGACTTTTCGATGGAAGCGGCGGTCGCCATCGTCGGCGACGATGCATTGCGCGAGTTCGATGTGATCGCGGCGGTATCGGGACTCGTGGAGAAATCGCTCGTCGCGCGGCAGACGGGGAATGGCCGCGCGGCGTATCGTCTCCTGGAATCGACGCGCGCCTACGCCTTGCAAAAACTCGATGACAACGGCGAGCGGCAACGCGTATCGCTCGGTCACGCCAACCATTTCGCGAGCCTTTTGAACGACGACGCGCAGCATGGCGGCAGACATCACTCCGAAGGCTGGCAGCGGCGCATGCGCGACATGCTCGGCGACCTGCGCGCCGCGCTGACATGGACGCTTTCGCCCAAAGGCGATGCCATTTTGGCGGAAACGCTGTGCGTGAAATTCGTCTCGCTGCTGTTCGAACTTTCGCTCGTCGAGGAATGCTGCGTGTGGGCGCGGCGCTCGCTTGCCGCGCTGCAAACCGGACGCGAGGCGGAAGCTTTCTCGCATCGCTGCATGCGCGTGCGGATGCGTCTGCAGGCGGCGCTTGCTGCCGCGCTCGTCTATGTGCATGGTCCGGACAAGGAGACTCGCGCGTTGTGGTCGGAGGTGCTGGCGTTGTCGCTGGCGCTGGCGGATCGCGTCTTCGAGGCACGCGCGCTCTGGGGTATGTGGAACGCGAGCCAAAGCGCGGGCGAAGTGCGCAGCGCGTTGTCGTTCGCCCGGCGCTTCGCGGCACTCGCCGCCGATTCGCAGACCACCGACGCCGAGCCGGAATCGACCGATGTGCTGCTCGGCTACCGGCTGCTCGGCATTGCTTCCCACTATGCGGGCGAACAGGCGAAGGCGCGGGCATCGCTCGAACACTTTCTGCAGCATGCGGCGCGCTTGCAGACGCGTATGCCGCTTGGGAGATCGGTCGATCAGCGGATCGTCGGGGAGGCCACGCTTGCGCGCGTGCTCTGGCTGCAAGGCGCGCGCGACGAGGCGCGGCGGTTGGCCGAAGCGTGCGTCGTGGATGCATGCGCCGCCGAGCAGGCTATCGTGACCGCTTATGTGCTGATCGAAGCGCGCATCCCGCTGGCGTTGCTCTCGCGCGAACGGGAGGCGGCGCGGCAGGCTATCGACATGCTGCTTCGGATTTCGATGCGCACGGGTTTGAACGTTGCGCAGGCGTGCGGCGCGGCATTCGACGCGTACCTGATTTCGCTCGATGACATCACGCCCGACGTCCTTCAAGCGTTCGTCGCGGCGTTGAAGGAACTCGATACGCTCGGCTTCAACGCGCCGCGCTCCATGCTTGCCGCGCAATATGCGCGTGCGCTCGGGCAGGCGGGACGGCACGGCGAAGCCATCGACACGACCGTGCGCGCGCTCAAGCGTTGCAACGACAATGGCGACGCGTGGTATGCGAGCGAACTCTTGCGCACGCAGGGCGAACTTCTGCTGATGGGGCCGCCGGGCGAGGCCGTGTCGCTCGATGCGGAAGTCTGCTTTGCGTCCGCGCTGGAAACGGCGTCGATGCAGGGTAGCGATTCGTTCTATCTGACCGCGGCCACGAGCTACGCGCGTCACTTGCATGTGAGCGGGCGCAACGCGCAGGCGATGACGGTGCTGGAAACGGCGTGCGCGCGCTTTTCGCAATGGCGCGAGTGGGACGATTTTCGCGCGGCGTTGCGCCTTTTGAACACGCTCAAGACCGCGTGCGATTCAGCGGATTCGAGGGAAGCGCGGCGCTGAGTCATCTGCTTGCTCTGGCGCGCGAGTTGGACAAACTTGTGCGCGGCTCCGTGCCCTCTGAATACGCTAAGAACGCGTTCGATTCGGCGCATTCGATGGAAGGCGGCGTTGAGCCGATCTCACGCGAGCGCCATGCGGCGATGCGTCCGCCGCACGCCTTTCAGAACCGCATCGCCATCACGCGGCCGCGATGCGTTGATGCGCGCTTCATCGATCAGGTCCGGGCGATCGAGCTGATCGACCCACCATTGCAGCGCGCGTCCGACGCGATCGCTGCGCCACGCGAGATAGAAGTACGTGATATCTCGCATGCCGATGACTTCCTTGCTGACGAGCGTGCCGCGCCGGAGGTGTTCATCGGCGAGACATTCGGGAATGGTGCCGGCCGCGATGCCTTGCAACTGCGCGTGCAGTTTGGCTTCGAGCGACGGCACGGTGAGCACTTCCTGATTCGGCCCGATGGCGATGGTGCGCGGCGCGAGTTCACGCGAGGTATCGCCGATGGCAACGGCGCGGTGCTGCGCGACGGTATCGGCGGAAAGCGGCCCTTTTGCCGACGCGAGCGGATGATTGGGCGCGACCACGAACACATGCTTGAGCGAGCCGATTGGCTTGGCGATGAGATCGGGAATGAGCGGCGGCTCGCCTGCCGCGCCGACGACGAGATCCGCGCGGCGCGTGAGCAGCGCGTCCCACGAACCGCCGAGCACTTCCTTGGAGAGCACGAGGCGCGTGTCGAGCTTGAGACTGTAGAAGGCGCTGACGGGCTTCCACAACATGTCGAACGGAATGATTTCGTCGATGCCGAGCCGCAGTTCCGTTTCCCAGCCGTGCTGCACGCGTTTGGCTTTGCGTTCGAGATCGGCGGCGGCTTCGAGCAAACGGCGGCCTTCATCGACGACGAGGCGTCCTGCCTGCGTGAGCGTCGCGCGCCGCCCGGTGCGGTCGAAGAGCGTCACACCGAGATCGAGCTCCAGCTTCTGAACGAGATACGTCAGCGACGAGGGGACTTTGTGAAGCGCTTCCGCCGCTTTTGCGAAGGTTCCGGTGCGGTCGATGGCGTCGAGGGCTTGGAGGACTTCGAAGGAGAGGTTCATGGGGAGCGTCGGTATCGAAAGGAAAATCCCCTCAAAACGTCTCCACCCAAGGCCGAACCTCGATCTCCCAGGACCACGCACTGCGATGCTGTCGCAGCAAATCCAGATAAGTTTGCGCGATGGCATCCGGATCGAGCGTGCTGTCGGGCTTGTCCACGGGATCAGGCCGATGCTCCGCCCGCACGCCGCCATCGACGACGATATGCGCGACATGAATGCCCTTCGGCGCCAGTTCGCGCGCCGCGCTCTGCGCAAGACCGCGTAGCGCGAACTTGCCCATCGCGAAAGGCGCGGACAGCGCAAAGCCCTTGATACCCGCTGTCGCGCCCGTCAGCAGAATGGCGCCTTTGCCCGCCGGCGTCATGCGCTTCGCCGCTGCCTGCACCGCGTAGAACGCGCCCAACGCCGTGACGCCGAGCGCTTTCCCGACCTCCGCCGGATCGAGTTCCGCGATGGGACCGCGCACTCGCCCGCTCGCGTTGTACACGACGATCTCCGGCGCGCCGATGCGCGCTTCGGTTTCCGCAAAGAGCCGCTCGACCTGAGCGGGATCGGCGGCATCGACGGTCAGGGCGATGGCGCCGGTTTCATCGACGAGCGGCTTCAGCTTGTCGATGTTGCGCGCGGCAATCACGACCGGCAGACCGGCGTCGCGCAAAAGCCGGGTGAGCGATCCGCTGATGCCGGAGCCCGCTCCGATGATCAACGCGTTGCGGTAGGGCATCTCGGTCATGGTTTCTTCGCCTAAGGGAGCATGGTTCGGTTCGGCTCTGGCGTCGAGGCGCCAGAGCCATGACGAGCATCATAAATGTTGATCGCCAATCGCGCCCGCCCGCACCGAGGCATCAAGGCAAGTGATTGCCGCCTGTCACACCATAGACTTCTCCAGTCACGAAACTAGACTCTTGCGATGCAAGCAGCACGTAAATGGGCGCGAGTTCGGCGGGCTGACCGGGCCGCTTCATCGGCACTTCGGAACCGAATACCTCGATCTTGTCCTGCGGCTGGCCGCCGCTCGATTGCAACGGCGTCCACACCGGGCCCGGCGCCACCGCATTCACGCGCACGCCCTTCGATGCGACCTGTTTGGCGAGCGCATGCGTGAACGCAGTGATCGCGGCCTTCGAAGGCGCATAATCGAGCAAGGACGGGCTCGGCTGATAGCTCTGGATGGACGTCGTATTGATGATGGTCCCGCCCGGCGGCATATGCGGGAGCGCCGCCTTGCACAGCCAAAACATCGCGAAGACGTTCGTGCGGAAAGTGGCTTCGAATTGCTCCGTCGTCAGTTCGGCGATGGTTTCCACCGACGTTTGCTTGCCCGCCACGTTGACGAGAATATCCAGTCCACCCAGTCCGGCAACCGTGCGGCTGACGAGATCGCCGCAGAAGGTTTCGCTGCCGATGTCGCCTGGCAGCGCCACGGCCTTCACGCCTGCCGCCTGCACGAGTTCAAGCACTTCGCGCGCGTCCGGCTCCTCGGACGGCAAATAATTGAGGACGAGGTCCGCGCCCTCACGCGCGAAGGCAATCGCCACGGCGCGGCCAATACCGCTGTCGGCGCCCGTGATCAGTGCGCGACGGCCCTTGAGACGGCCGAACCCGTGATAGCTTTCCTCGCCGTGATCGGGACGCGGCTTCATGTCCCGAGCGAGGCCGGGCGCGGACTGCGGCTGGCGCGCGAAGTCGGGACCGGGGTACTGCTTGAGCGGGTCCTGCATCGTGTACTGGTTCTTCGTTGCGGTCATCGTTTCGTTCCTTACTTGCAAAAAGGGATGAGTGTTCGCGGCGTCATTTCAGGGCGCTTATTCTGGATTTAGCGTACGCGACGGTTACGGCTCGGCTCTGCAATGGCCATGCCTAGCGACAGCGGTAGTCGCTCGCAGCCCGATCCACAGTCTTCCGATGCATGTGAAACGCACCGCGGCCGTGCGCTTGCGCACAGTCGTCGGAGAGAAAGTCCGTCCCGGCACGCCGCCTGCTTGTCGTAACTCAAATGCTGCAACGGAGAGAGCCATGAGATTCGCATTTCTTCAGAACGTGGACTTCGAACGCGTGTCCTTCGACATGGGTCGCCAGTTTTCCCAGTTTCTGAAGGGAAAAGGTCTGGTCGATGAGGAAAGCGCTGCCCAAAGGAACATCGATTCCGCCGACGTATTCGGCGCGGTCGACGACAGCTTTTCCGAAGCGGTCAACTTTCGCTTCAATGTGCGTGGCGTGGAACACCGCGGAGCCGTCACGCACGACGCCTTGCGCGATCGTCACGGCGTGCCAGGTGTATCCGAGCCCGAACTCGCTCTGTTCATCAGGCATGCGCCGGCAATTGGCCGGGCGGCGATGATCAAGCAGGCGCGCAGCCGATCCGGCTTCGTCGTGCTGGAAAGTGGCGATCTATGACAAGACCTCGTTGGTCGGACTGGTATAGCGGCAATAAGCGTTGTTGAGGGTAATCACAATTGCCGGGGCTTCGACTTTAGGTAGCGCGTCGGCGCCGGTTCGTAGCCAATCATGGAGAAGACATGGAAGATCATAAGGAACAGGACCGCATTCGCCGCCGCGCCTATGAACTATGGGAGCGAGAAGGCAGCCCCGATGGACGTGCCGAAGAATTCTGGGAGCAGGCACGCACTCAACTGGAAGCCGAGGACCCGGATAGCTCCACGAGCGAAGAACCTGCCACGGCCAGCGCCACGCAAGGCAAATAACGTCTCTTCGCAGCCAAGGCATCCGATGCGTCACGCGGCGCATCGGAGTTCGATTGACTAGAATACGGGCGCATCGCGTACTCTCAATCGAATCACACAGACTCCATGCTCGCAGCGCTAGCCACCTTGCTCGTCTTCCAGTGTCTGGGCGAAGGCGTCTCCTATTTGTTCAGCATTCCCGTTCCTGGCCCTGTCGTCGGCATGCTCATGCTGCTCGGCTTTCTCGCGATACGTCCGCAGGCAGCCAACGCGCTCGAACCCACCGCGCTCGAAATACTCCGTCATCTTTCGCTACTGTTCGTGCCTGCAGGCGTCGGCATCATGGTGTCGGCGAAAGCGCTGAGTGGCGACCTCGTCGCGGTCGTCGTGGCCATCGCGGTTAGCACGACGCTGGCAATTGCGGTCACCGCGCTCGTCATGCGCGCGATGCTGCGCCGACAGCGCCGCCTCTCCAACAATACGAAAGGCGCCGCATGACCGCGATCCCACGCCTCGGAGGTATTTGGGTCTATCTGGCGGCCACGCCGCTGCTCGGGCTCACGATCACGCTGCTCGCTTACCTCATTGCGCAGCGCATCTACGCAGCCTTCAAATTCAATCCGCTGGCAAACCCGGTGTTGATCGCGGTGGCGATCGTCGTCGTCGTGCTAAAGACCAGCAACACGCCGTACGACACGTACTTCGATGGCGCGCAGTTCGTGCATTTTCTGCTCGGACCCGCGACCGTCGCGCTCGCGTTGCCGCTTTACCGGCAGCTCGCGAATCTGCGGCGGCTCGCATTGCCGATCATCGTAAGCCTTGCGGCGGGCTCGTTGACGGCGATCGTCTCGGCGGTGTCGGTGGGCGCGCTCATGGGCGCATCGCGCCAGACGGTGGCATCGCTTGCGCCGAAGTCGGCTACGACGCCTATCGCCATGGCGGTTGCCAAACAGGTCGGCGGTGTGCCGTCGCTCACGGCGGTGCTGGTGATATCGACGGGCGTCTTCGGTGCGGTTGCCGCGCGGGGCATCCTCAACCTTCTCCGTGTGAACGAAGTCGAAGCGCGCGGGTTTGCGCTCGGCGTGGCGTCGCACGGCATCGGAACGGCGCGCGCGTTTCAGGTGAGCGAGGAGATGGGCGCGTTTGCCGGGCTTGGAATGGGGCTGAACGGTGTGTTCACGGCGTTCGTCGTGCCGGTGTTGTTGCCGATGCTGGCGCGGTTTGTTTGATGCGGTATCGACGGACTAAGGCCCGGTTCTGACCGCATGACCCGGCGCCGCAATCGCGCGCTGTGCGAAGTCTATGAACGCATGCACCTTTCGCGAGTGACGCCGGTTAGGCAGGTAAGTCGCATAGACGAACGCGTCGCCGCCTTCCGGCGTGACCTGCGCGCCGTCGAACAAGGCAGTCAACGATCCGTCGCGTACCGACGCCCCGATGAGCCATTGCGGCAGCAGAGCGATGCCCAGCCCGCCGAGCGCCGCGCCCGCGAGCATGTCGAGATTGTTCGTCAACAATTGACCGCCGACATCGACGGATTCGCTTCTGTCAGGGTAGCGGAATACCCACTTCTGCCGGTTGCCGGGCTTATACGCAAACCGCAGACAGTCGTGTGCAACGAGTTCCGAAGCTGCGTGTGGATGGCCTCGCCTCTGCAAGTACGCCGGACTTGCCACGACGCATCGCGCACTGTGGCCGAGCCGCTTCACGATGAGACGAGGGTCGGCGGTCGGCACGCCAACGCGCAAGGCCAGATCGATCTTCTCGCTGACCAGATCCATGTGACTGTCAGACACGACCAGTTCCAGATTCACGCGCGGATGCTGCCGTAGAAACGTCGCGATATGCGGGGCGATATGCAGCCGGCTATAAGTTGCCGATACGCTCACGCGCAGCGAGCCCATAGGATCGATACCGGTGTCGATGACGCTATCGTCGGCGCCCGCCAGATCGGCCAGCACCTGGCGCACTTGCTCGACGTAGGTCACACCGGCGTCGGTGAGCGTGACGCTGCGCGTCGTGCGTGTCAGAAGCGACGTGCCGAGCGACGCTTCGAGTCCGTCCATCAGTCGCATGACGGAAGACGTCGTCTTGCCGAGTTCATGCGCGGCTGCCGTGAAGCCGCCGGATTCCGCTACCGCCAGCAAGGTTCTCAATGCCAACAGCTTGTCCATGTGCTCTCTATGAGTTCGACGCCGCGACCTTCGAGCGTCGCTGACAGTGTACTCATCCAGAAAGAGGAGGGCAGACTCGGTGCATCGAATGATCGCGTTCAGAACTTGTGACGAATGCCGAGCGTCACCACGAGCTGACGCTTGCTGCTCGACGGTCCGTAGCCGAGCACGGTGGCGTGCGTGGCATCGCCCGCAGCTTGCTGGGCGAAGGCGAGCATGGCGATATCCGTGCGCTTCGAAAGAATGTAATCGACCGTGACGTTCAGTTCGTGCCACATCGGCGACTGGTCGGGATTGTCGTATTTTCCGCGCGTGAAAACGTAGGCGGTGCCGATCAGCAAGTCGGGCCGAATGTTGTAGTTAACGCTCACGTTGAAGTTTTTCAGATTCAGGTGACTCTGGTCGAGATAGCTGTAATCCACGTTCGTGAACATTGCGCCTAAGCGAAGCGGGCCTGCTACATAGAAGCCGCCGGTGCCGAGAATTCTTTGTTTGCTGGCATAGGCCTTCGAAGGCAACGCGCTGTGCGTGAATAGCAGGTACGTGGGCGAGTAATCGTTGTCGACGGCGCCCGTTTGGTTGGTGTTGCTGTAGGGCGAGTCGTACTCCGCATACGCAACGTTCCAGTTGAAGGGACCGTGGTCGTATCGGAGGCCGAGGCTGAAGGCACGATTGTCCGCAAAGCTGCCGGATGAGTTGCTGAAGCCATACAAGGCAGTGGCCTTGATACCGTGGAAGTCCGGGCTCGCATACTTCAACGAATTTTGGATGCGAATATTGTTGAAGGTGTTGTCGCTATCGCCAATACTCCCGAGCCAGCTCCATGCCGTATTGGGTCCCAGATAGTCGACGACGGCATCGTACTGACGGCCAGCGGTAAGCGTACCCCACGCGTCGCTCGAAAGGCCGACAAAAGCCTGTCTGCCGAACTCGCGGCCGTTGTTGCTCAATGCGCCGTTCAACGCATTGAAGCCGTTTTCTAGCGTGAATACTGCCTTCAGGCCCGAGCCGAGATCTTCGATCCCGCGCAGTCCCCAGCGCGGGCTCTGATTTTGTCCGGTGATGGCCTGATACGTATGATGACCGGATTGATTCGGCGAATAAGCGACGCCCACCGATATCAACCCGTACAACGTAACGCTGCTTTGCGCATGCGCAATCGGGACTTGCAGGCCAGTCAAAAGTCCTGCAGCAACAGCGAGGTGCTTGAACTTCACGTGATACTCCATGATTTTGGCGCGACAAACGGGCTCGTCATGGTCGCGACGATCGATATCGGCAATACGAAATGGGTCGATGCGGTTGTCCCACCCGTCACGGTGAGACGGACGTGGGCGTCGGGCTAAAGGCCGGTCACTGCCTTTGCGCCGTTTGCGATGTCGGGAAGCTCAAAGCTGCACGGACGCGCGGCGGATCTCCCGTTCTCCGTCGCTCGTTCTCACGCCGAGCGCATAGAGTCCCGAGGTCTTGCCGTTGTAACGAATCTCGAACGGGAAATCGGAAGGTCGTGCAATCTCGCCGAGCCACTTGGCCAGCGCGCTTTCGTCTTCGCCGATCTCGATCCAGTCGAGACCTTCGCCGCGTACGCTTCCAGTTCCCGGTTCCACGGGCAGACTCGCGGTATGCGGAGCGTTACCGGGCTTGAAGTACAAATTTGGCTTGCCAATAGGCCACGCTGTCATCGCGCTGGGCGTTTGCAGCGCAAAGCCGCGATTGCCGTTCATCATCTGGCGCCCGGCATCCTTGCCGGTCGTGCTTTCATCGATCACTGTTCCGTGATGCCGGGCGAACGCTTTCAGTTCATCGAGCGAATCGGTCCGCAGGCACCATCCGACGAAACAGTCGCCATTTCGTGTTTGTTGCTCGAAAAACCTTGGCAGAGGTTGATCGCGCTGGAGAACGGTGTGATCGACGATTCCTTCCACTTCGATATAGATATCCGGCGCGAGCGGTACGACTTTATGGCCGATGCCGTAGAGTGGAAAGAAGCCGCCGTCGTAGTTGCCTAAGCCGGTTTCACGGCTGAGCCGGAACGTGGCTTCATAGACGTTGAGCGCTGCAAGGCAGACATGGTCGAAGTGGATCATTGCGTCATTCCTGATGAAGTAATACGTACTCGTTATGTGACTGCTCAATCGGTCGAGGTCAGTCCGAAGTTCTCTTGCCGGTGCGCGTCGCCAGCGGTGCCGTCGTAACGTGGCAGCAAGAGGAAAGTGAAGGCGGCGCCAGCGGCCAGCGCGGCGCACAGCACGAGCGCCGGTTGATAGCTGCCGAGACGATCCGCGAGCCAGCCGATACCAAGCGGGCCCACACCGGCCGCGATGCACAGCGAGCCGTACTGCCATGCATAAGCGCGTGGAAACATGCGCAACCCGAAGTAGCGAGTGCACATATAAGCGACCAAATCGATCTCTCCGCCGAATGCCCAGCCGACCGTGAAGGCATAGAGCGGTGCAAAGGCGAGGCCGCCCAGTTTGAGCGACAGGACGCCGCCCATCCCGACGAGGCAGGAGAACGCCATGAGGCGCGGCGCATGCACGTGGTCGGAGAGCCAACCGACGATCAGGCGCACGCAGATCGTGCCCACGCCGATCAGGCTCATATACTTCGCCGCCGAGGTCGGTGTCGCACCGAGTTCACGAAGCATCGGCGCCATGTGCTGCGCGCTGCCTGCAACGAATAGCGTCGACAACGTGAAGGCCACGAACATGAGCCAAAAAGTCCGGCTTCGCTTGACCGCGGCAAACTCCTTCGCCAGCGCTTTCGGATCGGCGACTTCGGGATTGTTTGAAGCGTTCGAGATGTCTTGCTGATTGTCCCGAAGGATCAGGAGCGAGACGGGTGCACCAATAGCCGCGATCACCGCGAGCATCAGATAACCGGCATGCCAGCCGGATCGGGCGATCGTCATGGCGATGATCGGCGGCAAAATGGCTCCGCACAGTCCCAGCCCGACTTGTGTCAGACCCAGCGCGAATCCGCGACTGCGGTCGAACCAGCCGCTGATTACCCGTGTGAACGTGAGGCCGCTCGTGCCGCCGCCGAAGAATCCGGCCAGGCCCACGAGCACGATATACGCGATGGGCGTGGAGATGAACGCCGCCATCCCTGCGAAGCACGCAGCCAGAGCGAGGGCGCTGCCTGCTGCGGTGCGGGCGGCGCCGAAACGCGAAAGCAGCCGTCCCCACATTTGCAGGCCAATGGCGAGTCCGAGCGTGAATGCCAGATAGCCCGCGCCGTATTGCGTCTTCGTCAGGCCGACCGCACTTTGCAGGTCTTTGGCGAACAGGCCGAGATTGTAGGAGCCCAGGCCGATTACGCCAATTCCAAGGCCGACGGTCGAGCCGATCAACTGCGCCCATCCGCGTCTGAATTCGCCTGGTGTGTTCGTTGAAACATTCATGGAAGCAATCGCCAATTATCGGTTGATCAATAGAAGTTCGGCACGACGCGTAAATGTGCGCAGCGTTGAGCGTTCAGCAAGGCAGACAGCTCAAGATGGAACAGAACTCACGATTCCACTTGAACCAGAGGACACCGGTGTATCTCCACTTGTTATGTAGCTTATTGATGCCAAAAAAATTGATAAACGGGGCTTCAAGGCAACGCAGCATTGCATTCGCTGCCATGCAGAGAGGGGGAAGCGGCGCCGAAGCGGGCCCGCCAACGCCGGCAGAATATGGACGTGAAGAGAAAAGACGGAGTCGCGGCGGCAACTCAAGCATCGCCCACTCACCCATTTTTTGAAAAACTGTTCCGAAACGCACGGCAGCGTCGCCGACTATACGAAGGTCTATAAAAATCCACCTCAGTCGTGATCCGGCAATCCCCACGGATAGCTTTTTACGCAGCGCCATCCGGCCTATCCTCCTCTACACGACGACCGCTGCGGCAGGGCGGTTCACCCACATTGGAGGAAACAAGCCGGCCATGACCACCTCGCTTTCTCACGCGGCACCCATCGTTCAGATTGGCATGAGCGCGCCGGACTTCACCTTGCAGGCCACGCCGGATCAGAAAATCTCGCTCTCCGAATTGCGCGGCACGCCGGTAGTCATCGCGTTTTATCCGGCGGACTGGAGTCCAGTTTGCGGCGATGAACTCGGTCTCTTCAACGCCGCGCTATCGTCGATCCATCGGCTGCGTGCGCAGCTCGTCGGCATCTCCGTGGATAGCGCGTGGTCGCACGCGGCGTTCGCATCGCAACGCAAGCTGCACTTTCCGCTGCTCGCCGACTTCGAGCCGAAAGGCGAAGTGGCGCGACGCTACGGCGTGTATCGCGTGGCCGAAGGCGTCGCCGAGCGCGCGTTGTTCGTGCTCGATGCCAACGGCGTGGTGCGCTGGGCCTACGTTTCTCCGATCACCGTGAATCCGGGCGTCGATGGAATTCTCGACGCGCTCGAGCAATTGAACTCATCCACGAAACAGGACGCGCAATGAGCCATCTTTCTCCGCCGGTCGGCCCGCTCGATCACATTCAGGGCGACGCCGAAGCACCCGTGACGCTCGTCGAATACGGCGATTTCGAATGCCCCTATTGCGGCGCCGAGTACGGCGTAATCAAGGCCGTGCAGGCGGCCATGGGCGCGCAATTGCGGTTCGTCTTCCGGCATTTTCCGTTGACCGACATGCACGCGCATGCGCTTCATGCGGCCGAGTTCGCGGAAGCCGCGGCGAGCATCGGCAAGTTCTGGGAAGCGCACGATGTGTTGTATGAGCACCAGGCGTCGCTTGGCGATCGCGCGCTCGCGCAATACGCGGCGCAACTCGGCGTGCCCGCGCACGCGCTTTCGAATGCGTTCGATGGCGCCTTCGACGCGCGCATCCAGCAAGACTTCGATGGCGGCTTGCGAAGCGGCGTGAATGGCACGCCGACGTTGTTCATCAACGGGCATCGCTATGACGGCGAGCGCGATGCGGCGAGCTTGCTCGAAGCGTTGCGGGCGGTGCTCGATCGCGTGCAATAACCGAAGCACGAGCGCCTCAAGTCTCCAGGGGGCGCTGCCTCGCGTGAGTTCTCGTCAGTCAGCGGCATGTGTTCCAACCCGCTGCATTCGTGCGCGGCGGCTAGTCCAACCGCCGCCGCAGCTCGTCGCCCGCTAGCGGCATGTCACGCAGCCTCTTCCCCGTGGCGTCGAAGAGGGCGTTACCGAGCGCGCCCGCGGTTGGTCCCATCGACGCTTCCGCTGCACCGAGAAACGGCGCGCCCGGTCTATCGATCAGATGCACGTTGACCGCGCGGGGCACGGCGGAAAATCGCAGGATCGGGTAACTGCTCCAGTCGAAGCTGCGGATGCGCTTCGTATCGAACTGCAATTCCTCGTACAGCGTCCAGCTCGCCGACTGCAGCACGCCGCCCTCGATCTGATTGCGAATACCGTCGGGATTCACGATCTGCCCGGAATCCACCGCGACCTCGGCATGTTCCAGCACCACCTGACCGGTTTCGGGAACCACGGACACCTCGACCGCTATCGCCACATAAGCCATCAGATTCTTGTATTTGGCGAATGCGAAGCCGACGCCGTGATTGCGCTTGCGCGGCGCACGCGGCCAGCCGAACTTCTCCGCCGCAAGCGCGATGACATCGCGGGCGCGCGGGTCGTGCATATGCTTCAGCCGGAACGCGACGGGGTCCGCGTTCGCGGCCGCCGCCAGTTCGTCCATGAACATCTCGATGGTGAACACGTTCATATGCGCGCCGAGCGAACGCATGGCTGACGTATGCAGCGGCATCGTCGGCGAGAAGTTGTTCATCACGTGAAGATTGGGGAACGTGTAGAGCGGAATGGCGTTGCGGTCGCCGCCGCCTTCAGGCTGCACCATCGGCGTCGAAGGCGCGGGCGCGAACGGATGTTCCAGCATCTGCGCCGGAATCAACCGGCCCGCGTTCACGATCCGCTCGTTATGCGAGCTGCTCCAAAGCGCATAATTCCAGTCGACGATATTCCCGCCAGCGTCGAGCGACGCGCTCACTTCAGTGACCATCGCGGGCGTGTAGTGGTCCCACGTGTGCTCCTGTTCGCGCATCCATTGCACGCGCACGGGCTGGCCTTCCAGTTCCCGTGCGATGAGCGCGGCGTGCGCGGCGACATCGTCCGCGCCGTTGTGACCGTAGCAGCCCGATCCTTCGACATGGATGCAACGTACCTTTTCCTTCGGCATGGACAGCATCTCGGCGAGGCCGTCGCGTAACGGATACACGCCTTGCGAATGCGTCCATACAGTCATCGCGCCGTGCTCGAACATAGCGACGGCGCAGGATGGTCCGATCGAGCCGTGCATCATGTAGCGGCGCGTGTAGCGAGCGTCGAGCGTCTTTGCAGGCGCGCCGGCCGCGCCGTGTGTATCGGCGATCTCGATATGCTGCGTCGAGACCGTCTTCAAATCGCGATGCACGGTGGCCGGATCAGGTAACGCACGCCCCGCGCTCCACTGGCTTCCCGCAGCGAGCGCGCGTTGCGCCTGCACCGCTTGCCATTCGCCTTTGGCCACCACGGCAAGCATGCTGCCGTTTCTGATGACCTTGATGACGCCCGGCATCTTCATGATGGCGGGCGTGTCGGTTTCCATGAGCCGCGCCTCGTACACGGGCGGCATCACCACGCGGGCGTGGACCATGCCGGGCATCGTCATGTCCTGAACATAGCTCACGCCGCCCGTGACCTTGCGCGGAATATCCACGCGCGGCAACGACGTGCCGATCATGTCGAAGCTCGCGGGATTCTTGAGCGGCGAGACCGCCGACGCCACGCGATGCAGATCGATCATGCCGACCGCTTCGCCGTACGTCATGCTTCGTCCGTCTGGCGCTTCGATGACCGCATCGTGCGTGCGGAGCACATTGCTGGCGACGCCGAAATGACGAGCGGCCGCATCGACGAGAAGCCCGCGCACTTGTGCCGATGCGTTCAGGAACGCGCTGCCGCTGTCGGCAACGGTGTGACTGCCCGCGGTGAGGCCTTCGTCCGGCGAGGCGCCCGTATCGGCGGTGAGGAAGTCGATGAGCGCGGGCGCCATGTCCAATTCCTCGGCGGCGATCTGCAGGAGCGCGGTTCGCACGCCCGTGCCTAGCTCGACCTTGCCGGTGTAGACGGTGACCTTGCCCGTACGTTCGATCTTGATCCACGAATCGAGATACGGATTGGTCTTGAGGCTGCCCGCCAAGGCCTGCGTCGCCCGGCCGATGTGCACTTCGGCGCCTTCGTCGGCAATCACTTCCTGAGCCATGGCGCTCACGCCGGGAAGCATGCTGAAGCTCACGACGAGCGCGCCGGACATGAGAAAGCGCCGTCGTTTCTCGTCGAACCTGTCTTCCGCGACGCTCATTGCGCGCCTCCGTTCGGTGCGCTCAGATGCGCGACTTCGCGGATCGCGGCGAGAATCCGCATGTGCGTGCCGCACCGGCAAAGGTTCGGCTCCATGTGTTCGAGCAGTTCGCTCTCGGTCGGATGCGGATTGCGGTCGATGAGCGCCTGCGCGCGCATGATCATGCCGGCGATGCAGTAGCCGCACTGCGCGGCCTGATGATCGATGAACGCTTTTTGCAGCGCGCCGGGATGCTGGATCGTGCCGAGACTCTCGATGGTCCGCACGGGCCGCTTGCCGATGGCCGCGACAGGAATCAGGCATGAGAACACGGCTTCGCCATCCACGATCACGGTGCAAGCGCCGCATTGCCCGAGGCCGCAGCCGAACTTCGCGCCATGTAGTTGCAGGTTCTCGCGCAGGGCATAGAGCAGCGGTGTCGAAGGATCGATGTCGAGCGCGTGCTGCGCGCCGTTGACGGTGAGGTTGATCATCGCGCGTGATTCTCCTTTCTGATGCTGGCCGCCATGGAGTCGATGCCGGTCCACGGATCGCGTTGCGAGTACGTCGCCCGAATGTAGGACGCGAGATCGGCGATCTGCCGGTCGTCGTAGATCTGGCCGAAGCCGGGCATGTAGTTCGTGCTGTCTTCGCCATGCCAGCCGTTGCCGCTCAACATCATCTGGATTGCGTTGCGCGGCGTCGCGGCATTGGCGGCGCTGCTGAACGCGAGCGTGGGGCGCTCGCCGATAGACTGCATCGGCGCGGCCGGGCCGTGGCATTGCGCGCACGATGCGGCGAAGAGCGTCGCGCCACGTCGTATCGCGGGCGATGTGTCTTCCGGCGCGACGCTATCGGCGATGGCGGGCCGTGCTTTCTGTATCGACATGAGATACGCGGCGATTGCCTGCACGTCTTCTTCGGGCACGGTTGCGAGATCGCGCGTGACGGGCAGCATGGGGCCGGCGGCCGCGCCGTGTTCGCTCGCGCGACCGGTACGCAGATACGTCACGAGTTGCTCGCGCGTCCACGGCTTCGGCGCTGCATACAGTGCGTTGAGCGCGGGCGCTTCCCAGCCGTCGACGATGCCGCCATCGAACGCATGCCCGGCCTTTTCTCCGCCAATCGGATTGAGCGGCGAATGACATGATGCACAGTGACCGAGGCCATCCACGAGCAGCTTGCCGCGATTCCATTCGGCATCTTTGGATGCATCCGGGTGCTCCGGGCCCGGCCGCAAGAAGAGCACGTTCCAGAAGGCGAGCAAGGGCCGGAAGTTCAACGGAAAGATGAGCCGATTGGCGGGCGCGCTTGCTTTCACGGGTTCGCGCGTCATCAGGTAGGCATAGGCTGCCGCGATATCGCTGTCAGGCATACGCGTGAAGTGGATATACGGAAACGCGGGATACAGCAAGTGCCCGTCGCGCGCGATTCCATGGCGCAACGCGCGCGTGAAGGCTTCGAGCGACCAGTCGCCGATGCCTGTCGCAACGTCCGGCGTGATGTTGGTCGCGTAGATCGTGCCGAAGGGCGTGGCGAGCGGCAGGCCGCCCGCGAACGGCTTGCCGCCCTTGGCCGTGTGACACACGATGCAGTCGCCCAACGCGACGACGCGCGCGCCCGCGAGCCGCGTGTTTGCGTCGAACGACGCCGGCGCGGGTGGCGTGACCGGTGCGATGGCCGGTTGCCACATCAGCCATGCGGCGATCATCAGCGCGGCGGCGACCACCACGCTTACGCCCGCCAGCAATCGGGACTTGCGAGTCATTCACGCACCTTTGGAAGTGGTCATGCAACTACCGGTCAAAGTATCGACCGCCCGCGCAAATGTCCTGAAGCGGCGCTGAAATCTTGTTAAGGCAAACGAGCTTTCATTAAGCGTGACGAGCCGCATGTCCCCGTCCGATGGCGAGATAGTGCGTGAGCGCGATCAACGGAAACGCCGTTGCCACCGTTGCCACCAGCGGCCAGCCGCCATGCTCGTAAAGCGGACTCGCCAGCGCCGATCCGACCGCGCCGCCCACGAAGATGCTCGTCATGTAAAGCGCGTTGAGACGATTGCGGCTCGCCGCGTGCAGCGCATAGATCTCGCGCTGGCCGAGCACCATGTTCATCTGCACGCCGAAGTCGAGCACGATGCCTGTCGCCACCAATCCGATCACGCCCCACGCCGGATGAATCAACGCCGGCGCGTATGCCAGCGCGCCCACCACCAGCGCGATGAGCGTCGCGCGCACCGTGTGGCCCGCATCCGCGAGCCGTCCCGCTACCGGTGCCGACGTCGCGCCTATCGCGCCGACCAGCGCGAAGATGCCGATCTGCGTTTGCGACAATCCGAAGTGACGCGTCAACTCGACGGGAATCGCGGTCCAGAAAAGGCTGAACGAGGCGAACATCAGCGCCTGATAAAACGAACGATGCCGCAAGACGGGCATCGTGCGAATCAAGTGTCCAAGCGAGCCGATGAGTTCGAAATACGTGGCCTTGTGATCCGGCTGGCGACGCGGAATGGTCAACGCGAGCACGCTCGTGACGACCGCCATCAACACGGCCGCGCAGCCGAATACCGCGCGCCAGCCGAAGTGACCGGCGGCCACGCTCGATATGGGACGCGACAGCAAAATGCCGAGCAAGAGTCCGCTCATGATGGTGCCGACCACCTTGCCGCGCGACTCGTCGGGCGCGAGATGCGCGGCAAGCGGAATCAGAATCTGCACGGCAACCGAACTGAAGCCGACCAGGAGCGAGACGCCGAGAAACAAGCCCGCCTGATGCGTGAACGCCGCGGCGGCAAGGCTCGCGATCGACACCAGCGCGGTGATGATCATCAACTTGCGGTTTTCCAGCAGGTCGCCGAGCGGTACGAGAAAGAACAGGCCGATTGCATAGCCGATCTGCGTGAGCGACACGATCATGCTCGCCGCGCCGCCCGACATATGGATGTCCGGTGCAATCAGCTCGGTGATCGGCTGCGCATAGTAGAGATTCGCGACGATAGCGCCGCAACAGAACGCGAACAACGCAATGAGCCCGCGTGTCAGCTTGACGGGGCTGCTACTGCCCGTCGTGGTGGATGCCTGGGTCGACATGACGACTCCTCGAATCAAAAAGAAGAAAGCGGCGCGCTCAATGCCCGACCTTCATCAGGCGGTTGCCGAGCGAAATTCCTAGATCGGTCATGCGCCGGCCGAGTTGCAATTGCTGATGCTCCCAGCGTCGCAAAGCGGTATCGATGGTCTCGCCGCCATCCGCCACCGCCGACAACGCCAGCGCCAGCGCATGTGCGTTGGCCGCCGCCTTGGCGGTGCTGCCCGCCGTATGCGGCCGTGGCACGGACGCCGCATCGCCCAGCAGCAGCGCACGGCCGAACACCATTTGCGGCGAGCGCAGATCGACGATCGGCTGCATGAACGGATCGTCCGTGGATTCGACGAGTGCGCGGAAAGTCGGGCCAAGCATGGTCCGCGCTTCGTCGCGCAACTGAACGATGTCGGCGTTCTTGGTCGAACCCGGCGGCAACGAAAACGCGCGCTTCTCGCCATGACGATCGACGAGCAGTTCACCGAGCCGTTCGGCGCCGTACTTGCGATACCAGACCCAGTTCCAGCGACGCTCGCCGGGCACGGTCGAATCGTCATCGCCGGGAATGAGGTATGAAAGTCCCGAGTGCCCGTCGCCGTCCTGAAACGCGAAGCGGTCGCGCAGCATGTTCGCGGCGAAAATCGGCAGGTCGGGTTCCTCGACGAGTCCGCGCCACGCCACGTAACCTGCATAGACCGGCACGATCTCGGGCAAGAGCCGCCGCCTGAGTGTCGAGCGGATACCGTCCGCGCCGATCAGCAGATCGGCCTCGACGCTGCGGCCGCTTTCGAAGCGCGCGACGACGCGCTCGCCGTCCTGATCGAAATCGACGAAGGTCTCGCCCGCATGAAGCGCCTGCGCGGGCAAGGCGTTTTTCATCGCGCGATAGAGCAGGCTCCACGACGTCTGCATCTGCGGCATGTGGAACTGTTCGAGCACGCGGTCTTCGCGATCCAGATAGATGCGATCGCCCGAATTCACGCCCGGCGGATTCGGCACCGCGACGCCCGCAAATGCGAGCGCTTCCAGCACATCCGGCTGCAACACGACTCCGCCACCCCGGCTTTCGAGCTGGTTCGGCGAAGTTTCGAAAACATCGGCATGCCAGCCTGCCGCACGCAGGGCGTTGGCCGTGAGCAAGCCGCCAAGCGATCCGCCGATGACGACGGCACGCGGTTTATCGAACGCGTTCATGCTGCTTTCCTTTGCGCCGCTAAACGCCGCGCGGTGATGAACCCTTCTGGAGCCGATGCACGCAGCTTATGCGTTGCGTCGCGATTGTTGAATATGGATAGAATGCAAGTTCGCGTTGCGTCGGGCGCAACGAAATGTGGATTACGGGCGAACATGGACAAGCTCCTCGCGGTCAGGACGCTGCTGGAAGTCGCGGACGCTGGCGGCTTCTCGAAGGCAGCGCAACGTCTGGGCGTAGCCACGTCATCGGTCACGCGTCTCATGGATTCGCTCGAAGACTCGCTTGGCGCCGCGCTGCTCACGCGCACGCCGCGCAAAGTCAGCCTCACGGATGCCGGAATCGCGTATGTCGAGCAGGTTTCGAAAGTGCTCGACGACCTCGCCGAAGCCGACGAAAGCGTATTCGACAGCGGCGCGGCGCCCGTGGGCACGCTTAGGATCTCCGCGCCGTCCACGTACAGCCGCCTGTGCCTCGCACCGCATCTTGCGACGTTCCTCGCGGAGCATCCGCGCGTGTTTCTCGATGTCGTCATCGCCGATCACTTCACGGACCTCGCGCTCGATCGAATCGATGTTGCGATCCGCATCGGCCGCGCCGACCGCGACGCCAATCTCATCGTCAAAAAGCTCGCGGACAATCCGCGCCATGTCGTGGCAAGCCACGCGTATCTCGCCCGCAACGGCACGCCGCAGACACCGCAGGACCTCGACGCGCACGAGTGCCTGCGCTTCGCGTACGGCGGCGGCTATCGCACGCGCCAGGTCTGGACCTTCCGGCGCGATGGCGACGAACAGCGTGTCGATGTGCGCGGTCATCTGCTGTCGAATAATCTCGACATCCTTCTCGAAAGCGTCGTGTCCGGACGAGGCATTGCGTTGCTGCCCGAATGGCAAGTCGCGCCCGACATTCGCACGGGCCGCGTGGTGCGTCTCTTCGAACAGTTCGACGCCAGTCCTCACTCGGGCGATGCCGTGGTCTACGCCGCGTATCTGTCCAATCGCCGGCAATCCAGCAAGGTGCGCGCGCTCGTGCAGTTTCTCGAAACGCGTCTGCGCGCTTCGGGCGAAGACCGAGGCTCTTGAACTGAGTGCAGTGTAGGAACGCCGCGCGGCTAAAGTCCTGCAAAAAACGTGAAATGTTCTGAGGCGGCGCGTGGGCGCGGGAAAGACGCTTGAACGACATGCTTCGCCGCGCATCGGATTAAGAAGTTTTAAGGACCGTCGCGCCTAGTTGGCAGTTAGTTGGCGCGTGGTTCGGGCGTGGTGCGTTGAGACTGCCTGGCATCTCGCGTATTCACCGTCGTTCACGGTTCTTGGCGCCAATCCGCATCGCAGCGCTTAAGGCTTTTTTAGAACCCGCCAAAGCCTTTAAAGATTCGTTTCGCTACCCTCTGACAAAGAACGCGGACTGCGAACGGTCCTCGACGTCATGCGAATGCAGCGCGTCGTGACGGACCGCTCGCCATGTCTCGACACACAGGAGCGGGCATGAAGCTGACGATTGCAGGCGTGGCGATTCCCGATACCGCGATGGCTCAGGCCGCCACGAATCTGATCAGCGCCACGCAATCCGTCCTGATGTTTCATCACGCGCTTCGCTCGTTCCTGTTCGGCGCACTGACCGGCCACCGCGAGAACAGGCCCTTCGATGCCGAACTGCTCTACCTCGGCGCGCTGTTTCACGATGTCGGACTGAACACGCGCTTCCAGCACTCGCCGAACCGTTTCGAAGTGGACAGCGCCGATGCCGCACGCGACTTCATGCGTCAGCACGGCGTGGCCGAGCGTCAGATCGAAGAGGTGTGGCTCGGCATCGCGCTGCATACGACGCCCGGCATTCCGGAACATCTTTCGACGCTGGTCGCGCTCATCGCCGCCGGCGTGCAGATGGACGTGACGGGCGCGCGTTACGACCAGTTCAGCGAGCCTGAGCGCGATGAGATCGTGCAGGCGTATCCGCGGGAAACCGGCTTCAAGAAGAAGTTGATCGAAGCGTATGCGCGCGGCATGGAGCATCGGCCGGATACGACCTTCGGCACGGTGAACGCCGACGTGCTCGATCGCTGGGACCCGAACTACCGGCGACTGAACTTCTGCGGGCTGGTGTTGGGATCGGACTGGCCGAACTGAAATCGAAGGAAATTGCACATGGCCGAAGGAGAGATGAATTGAGCACCGAGGCATTCATCGACGGGACGCGCAAGGCGTCGTCTGGCTCCGGCATCGCCGTGCATTTCGATCAGCTCTGGTTCGATCAGCTCGTACTCGAAGCGCTGCTCGTGGATGGCGAGATCGTGCGGCATCGCGCGAGAACGCAAGACGGCGCGCGGTCCTGGCTCGTCGCGGCGCCTGCCGGTCCTTCTTCCGATGCCGTGTTGCGGCGTCTCGGGCAAGAGTTTGCGCCGGCCGGGAAGCTCGATTCCGCGTGGGCCGTGCGGCCGCTCGCGCTCTTGAGGCTCGAACGCGGGCCGGTGCTCGTCTATGAAGACCAGGGTGGCGCGCCGATCCTTCCACGCGCCGACGGCACGATTGCACTCGGCCGCTTTCTGCGCATTGCCGTGGGCGCGGCGCAGTCGCTCGCGCTCGCGCACGAACGCGGCGTTCTGCACGGCGACATCAAGCCTTCGAATCTGCTGGAAGGCGCCGATGGCACGGTGCGCTTGCTCGGCTTTCGCGCTTCGACGAGCGAAGCTGCAGAGTCTATCGACCACGCCGATACCTTGAGCGGCACGCTGGCGTATATGTCGCCGGAGCAGGCGAGACGCGCGGAAGAACAGGCCGACGAGCGCAGCGATCTCTATTCTCTCGGCGTGACCCTGTACGAGCTATTGACCGGCCACTTGCCGTTCGAAGCGGCGGATGCGGTTGAATGGATCTTCAATCACGTCGCGCGGCAACCCGCCGATCCGCGCAGCTACCGCGCGTCATTGCCCGATGTGCTGGGTTCAATCGTACTCAAGTTGCTTGCCAAGAGTCCTGCGGAACGCTATCAAAGTGCGTCGAGTCTCGAAGCCGATTTGCGGCACTGTCTTGCCGACTGGAACGAGATGCAGCATATCGTCCCGTTCGAACCGGCCGCGAAAGACAACGTCAAGAATCTCGCCTTCACGCATCGTCTGTTTGGACGTGTGCATGAATATCAGGCGCTGCGGGACGCCTTCGATCGTAACGCGCGACAGGGCGCCGCCGAACTCATCCTCGTGTCCGGCTATTCGGGCGCGGGCAAGTCGGAGCTCGTGCGCAGCGTGCATCGCGCGACCGCGCAGAGTGCCGCGCTCTTCGCCTCCGGCAAGCTCGAACAGTACGGTCAGAACGCGCCTTATGCGCCGTTGATGCAGGCCATCCGTTCGCTCTTTCAGCGCATTCTCGGTGAGAGCGACAGCGAACTCGACCGCTGGCGCGCCGTGCTTTGCGAGGCGGTCGGTTTGCAGGGAAAACTCATCGTGAACTTCATTCCCGAGCTGGAACTCGTGCTCGGCGAGCCGCCCGACGTAGCGGAGTTGCCGCCCGTGGAAGCGCAGTTGCGCTTTCAGGCGTTGATCTCGCGGCTCTTGTCCGTGTTCGCGACAGAAGCGCATCCGCTGATTCTCTTCTTCGACGACGTTCACTGGTTCGACGAGGCCACGCTGAACTTCATCGCCGCTTTCGTGGCGCATGCCGATATGCGTCATGTGCTCCTGATCTGCGCGTATCGCGATAACGAAGTGGATCGCTCGCCACGGTTCAAGGCGTTCCTCGATCCGTTGCCCGATGCCGGCGCGCGCGTGAGTTCGCTGGCTGTCGGGCCGCTCGATCCGGCGAATGTCGTGGCCTTGCTCGCCGACGCACTTCATTCCGATGCCGCGCATGTCTTTCCGCTCGCGGCGGTGGTGCACGAAAAAACCGGCGGCAACCCGTTCTTCATCAAGCAACTGCTGCTCGTGCTGGCGGAACATCGGATGATCGTCTACGACGGCGAGGCGCGTCGCTGGACGTGGGACCTGGAACGTATCGGCGAGTACGAATCGTCGGATAACGTCGTCGATCTGATGGTGACGCGGCTTTCGCGCCTGCCGCCAGCGGCGCAGGCGGTGCTCAGGCTGCTCGCGTTCATGGGACGACGGCTCGACCGTTCGACACTCATGCTGATCGATCCCGGCGATGGCGTCGAGTCGGCGCGGCGTCTGCAGCCCGCGCTCGAAGCAGGGCTCGTCGTATCCGACCGCACGGGCTTTGCCTTCGCTCACGACCGCGTGCAAGAGGCGGCGTATGCATTGACGCCCGAGCACGAGCGCGGTGTCGAACACGCCCGCATCGCGCGCATTTTGCTGCGAGACTTCAATGCGCGGACGCTGCAATCGGCGTTCGACGTGGCGCACCATATCGAACGCGCTCAGGCGGCGGGCGCGCTTCTCGAACTCGATGCAGACGAGACCGACGTGTTCGCCACGGTTTGTTTGCAAGCGGCGCGTCAGGCGAAAGAAGCGATCGCTATCCGTTCCGCGCTGAATTATCTGGACGTCGTGCAGGCGCTGCTGCACGCGAACGGCGCGGCGCAGGCCCACGCCGCAAGCTATGAAATGGGCGTGTTGCGCGTGCAGTGTCACATCCTGAACGCCGATTTCGACGCTGCCGGTAAAGAGATCGCCACGCTCTTGCGCGAGGACCTGTCTGTCGTCGCGCGCGCGTCGGTCTACAAACTCAAGGTCGACATGCAGCAGCATCTGTCGGACTATGAAGCCGCCGTCGAAACCGCGCTCGAAGGCGTTCGGCTGTTCGGCACGGTTCTGCCGCGCTTTCCGCAAGCCGCCGATGTCGAAGCCGCGTATGGCAAGCTCAACGCGTCGCTTGCATCGCGAAGCATCGCCTCGCTCGCGAACCTGCCGACGTTGCGCGACGAGAAGATCGAGTCCGAGATGAACCTGCTCGCGAGCGTCTACGCGCCCGCATCGTTCGTCGACGAACGGCTCGGTTTTCTGCATCTGTGCCACATGGTGCAGATGACCATCGACCACGGCATCACGGCAGCATCGGCGCACTGTCTGTCGTGGTTCGGCGTTTATGTCGCCGAGTTCTTCGGGCGCTACGAGGAAGGCTTCGAGTTCTCGCGGCTGGCGCGCACGCTGGTCGAATCGCGCGGCTTCAACACGGTCGCCACGAGCACGCTGGTGGCGCTCGATACGGTCGCCGTCTGGACCCAGCCGCTGCCCTACGTGCTGGCCTGCGCGCGCGATGCGTTCGAATCCGCCAGGCCGAGCGGCGACCTCACGATGAGTTGTTACGCATGCAATCACATCGTCTCCGATCTGCTGACGATGGGCGCACCGCTCGAACAGGTCGATCGCGAAATCGACCTGGGTTTGTCGTTCGCGCGACGCGTGAGATTCCGGGATGTCGAGGACATCTTGGAACTGCAAAAGCGCTACGTACACAGCCTGACGGGCGGGCCGGGACTGCCGGGCAATTTCGGCTCGGTGGTGGACGGACGCATGACCTTCGACGCCGATCTGCTCGACACGCAGATGACGACGCTGCGTTTCTGGATCTGGCTGCTAAAGGGCATGTCCTGCTACTTTCATGGCGATTACCGCAACGCGTCGTATTGCCTCGCTGAAGCCGGCGAGCTGACGTGGGCGACGCCCGCGCACGTGCATCAACTGGACTACCACTTCTATTCGGCGCTCAATCTCGCGCAAATGTACGAAGCGGACGAAGCCATTGCGCGCATCGAACCGCATCTCGCGAAGCTTACGGTCTGGGCGAAACTCAATCCGGCGACGTTTCTCGACAAGCTGTTGCTGGTCGAAGCCGAAATCGCTCGTCTGCTCGCCAAGCCGCTCGAAGCGCTGGCGCGTTATGAGGAAGCGGCAGCCGCAGCGTCCGAAAGCGGCTTCAGTCATATCGATGCACTCGCGCATCGGCTGGCGTGCGCGTGCTGCGTAGCGAACGGGCTCTTCACGGCCGCGCGGGAACATCGGCGGCGCGCGATCGACGGTTATGCGCGCTGGGGCGCGCATGCGCTCGTCGGCCGACTCGAACGCGATGCGGGTCCGGCACGTGCGACGGCCGTGCGTCAAGCGCTCCCCGAGGTTCCGGTGGCGTCCCGTCCATCGGTCGAAATCGAGGATGCGCAGCATCGCTTCGATTTGCTGTCGGCGCTGAAGTCGTCGCAAGCGCTCTCCGAGGAGATCGTGCTCGACAAGCTGATCCGCACGCTCGTCACGCTCGCTATCGTTCACGCCGGCGCGCGCAGCGGCATCCTGATTCTCATGCAAGGCAACGTGCCCGTGGCCGAAGCGCGCGGACAGGAGACGCCCGAGGGCGTACAGGTTCAGCTGGCCGGCGAAGCGCCCGTGCGCGAGGATTTGCCCGCTTCGGTCCTGTACACGGCGCTGCGCACGCGTAAGCCCGTGGTGGTGGAAGACGCGCAGCACGATCCGCGATTTTCCTTCGATGCAGCCTTGTCCAGCAGGCCGGTTCGTTCCGTATGCTGTCTGCCGCTCGTGAAGCAAGGGCATGCCGTCGGCGCGCTTTACCTGGAAAACGATCTGACGACGGGCGTGTTCACGGAGAGCCGCACGTCGGTGCTCGAATTGCTCGCGTCGCAGGCGGCCATATCGCTCGAAACGGCGCGTCTTTATGCCGAGTTGCTCGAAGAAAACAAGCGTCGCAAGGAAACGGAAGCGGCCCTGCGCATGAGCGAGGAAGCGCTCGCGCTCGGGCAGCGGATAGGCCGCTCGGGAAGCTATATCTGGAACACGCTGACGGGCGAACGCTATTGGTCGAAAGAACTCTACAACGTGTTTTGCTTGCCAATAGAAGCGAGCGGTCCCGCGACACGCGCGATCATGGAGCGCATTCATCCCGAGGACGTCGCGTTTTATCGGGAGATGGTCGAGCGTGCCGCGCACAAGCGCGTGCCCTTCCGGCAGAAGTTTCGCGTGGTCGCGCCGGACGGCGCCATCAAGCATCTCGAAGTGCTGGGCGAACCGTCCGGCGTGAGCAGCTTCGTCGGCGTGGTCACCGACCTGACCGAAAGGCACATGACCGAACTCGCCTTGCAGAACGCGAAGAGCGAACTGGCGAAGGCATCGCGCGCATCGACGATGGGCGAACTCGCCGCTTCGATCGCGCACGAGATCAATCAGCCGCTCGCTTCCATCGTGTCGAACGCGAGTGCGTCCGTGCGCTGGCTCAACCGGCCCGAGCCGGATCTGGCCGAGGCATCGAGCGGCCTGCGCGAGATCGTCAAGGACGGCAAGCGGGCGGGCGATATCATCCGCGCATTGCAGACGCTTGCGAAGGAAACCAAGCCTATTTTCGCGCCGGTCTATATCGATTACGTCGTGCGCGAAGTGTTCGAAC
The DNA here is from genome assembly GCF_031450875.1 of Caballeronia sp. LZ001. Classification (NCBI taxonomy): domain Bacteria; kingdom Pseudomonadati; phylum Pseudomonadota; class Betaproteobacteria; order Burkholderiales; family Burkholderiaceae; genus Caballeronia; species Caballeronia sp. LZ001. The sequence continues at coordinate 387,229 of NZ_JARTVX010000005.1, forward strand.
TGGCGGCGGCGGAAATAGAACAACGCGGAGTCCTCGTGCGGCTCGATCTGGCTGCGCGTTGTTCGGTAACGGCTGATCGCGTGCAACTGCAACAGGTGCTGTTCAATCTCGTCATGAACGCCGCCGATGCCATGAGCCATCTCGATGCGCGTCAGCGCCTGCTCGCCGTCACGTCCTGCATCGACGACAGGGGCACCGTGATCGTGTCCGTGCAGGACAACGGCGATGGCATTCGCGAAGACATTGCCGAGCGCATCTTCGACGCGTTCTTCACCACGAAGGACACCGGCATGGGCATGGGGCTCGCCATTTGCAGGTCGATCATCGAGGCGCATGGCGGGACGCTCACCGCGGGACCGGCGTATCCGCGTGGGACGGTGTTCGTCTTCACGCTGTCGGCGGTCGCTTGAAGTCGTTGCGTGAAGCTATCGTGCAAATCCACAAAAGCCGGGCGATAACCAAGCGTGCCGTGCCACGAATCGCGAATACTCCCTTCACGCATGACACACCGGCACGGGCCGGTCAATCAATCGAGAAGGAGTAGCGGACATGGCTTACATCACGACCAAGGACGGCACGGAAATCTATTACAAGGACTGGGGCACGGGCCCGGCGATCACGTTTTCTCACGGCTGGCCGCTCGATGCCGACGCGTGGGACGCGCAGATGATGTTCCTCGCCGAACGCGGTTATCGCGTGATCGCGCATGACCGTCGCGGCCACGGCCGTTCATCGCAACCGTGGAACGGCAACGAGATGAACGCTTATGCCGACGATCTTGCCGAGCTGATCGAAGCGCTCGATCTGCAAGACATCATGATGGTCGGCCATTCGACCGGCGGCGGAGAAGTGGTGCGCTATATCGCGCGTCATGGCGCAAAGCGCGTGTCGAAGGTCGTGCTGGTTTCGGCCGTGCCGCCGATCATGCTCAAGACCGAAGCGAACCCGGGCGGCCTGCCGCTATCCGTGTTCGACGACATTCGCAAAGGCGTGCACCATAACCGCGCGCAGTTCTTCAAGGACCTCGCGATGCCGTTCTACGGCTTCAACAAGCCCGGCGCGAAAGTGTCGCAAGGCACGATCGATTCGTTCTGGCTGCTCGGCATGCTGGGTTCGATCAAAGGCATGTACGACTGCATCAAGGCGTTCTCGGAGACGGACTTCACCGAAGACCTGAAGCAGGTCACGGTGCCCGCGCTCGTGCTGCAAGGCGACGCCGATCAGATCGTTCCGCTCGACGATTCCGGCAAGCTCTCGTCGAAGCTCATGCCGAACGCGAAGCTGAAGATTTACGAAGGCGCGCCGCATGGCATGTGCACCACGCACGCGGATCGCGTCAACGCGGACCTGCTGGAGTTCATCCAGTCGTAAGCGGCGTGGCGGTCAGCGCAGGCTTGTGCAAGCGCCTGGAAAGCGGCCAGCGGGCGGGTCGCGCAGGCAGCGGCGGCGTCTCGTGGACCACGGGCGCCGCCGCTGTCAACGCCGCGCGCAGCCGCTTCTCGATCGCTGCGTCTGCCGTTCCCGCCGGCAGCTTCGCGATGGCATCGACGGCGAGCGCGGCGCGCATGCGGCACTCGTCGAACAGATGCGCGTCGCTTAGTGCGCCGACGAGATGCGACGCCAGTTCGATACCCACGCGGACATCGCCGTCCACGGACATCGCCCAGTCGAGCGCGACGCGCGCATCGTCCAGCGTGTGCTGGAAGGCGGCCGGATGGTCGTCGAGGCCGCAGGCTGTGGCCGCGATCTGTCGTGCAACATGACGCGCATTGCGGCGGATGATCTCGCGCAATTCGCCGTTGGCGCGCAGCTTTTCCAGCGCATAGGCGCGCGTCGATTCCGACAGACGATAGCGCGCGGTGGCGCGCTCGAATTCGACGCTCACGAGCGACTTCGCGACCAGTTCGGTGATGCCGCCGATGGCGTCCGCTGTCGTGTGCTCTTCGTCGCAGACTGCCGCGCACATCGACTCGAAAGAGAACCTGCCGCTAAAAAGCGCGAGCCGCCAGAACACGGATTGCGTGTCGCGGTCCAGCAGCGCGAAGCTCCAGTCGAAAGTGGCGCGCAAGGTTTGATGACGCGGCAGCGCGGTGCGGTAACCGCCCGCGAGAATCGCCATGCGGTCGTCCAGCCTGCGGCAGACGCCTTCCACGCCGAGCGCGGCGACGCGCGCGGCGGCCAGTTCGATGGCAAGCGGGAGGCCGTCCAGACGCCGGCAGATTTCACCGACGAGCCGGATCTCCGCGCTGTCGGTCGCCACGCTTTCCTGCAACGAATCGGCGCGCAGGATGAAGAGGCTCACGGCGGAGCATCGGAGAATATCGGCGTCCGCGGCATCGGCGGGAGGCACGTCGAGCGGCTCCACTCGGAAGATGCTCTCTGCCATCACGCGCAACGGCTCACGGCTCGTCACCAGCACGCGCAGCTTTTCGTTGCCGGCGACGAGTGCATCGACGATCTGCGCCACGGCGCCGACCACATGTTCGGCGTTATCGAGCAGCAGGAGTTTCGACTGGCCGGCGAGTGTCGCGGCCACGCGCGCTACATCGATATGCGTATCGGGCAAGGCAATGCCGCAACTCTCCGCGATGGCGCACAACACGCCCTCGCGCGTCGTCAACGCGGCGAGTTCGACGAAGCACACCGGTTCTGGAAAGTCTTCGGCACTATGACGGGCCGCCTCGATAGCGAGCCGCGTCTTGCCGATGCCGCCCGCGCCCGTCACCGTCAACACGTGCGAGTTGCGCAGCATGGCGCGGATCGTGGCGATTTCCGTATCGCGTCCGAGCAACGCGGATTTTTGCGGCGGAAGACGGCGGCCGCAAGCGGGCTTGAGCCGCGCTTCATCGGATGGCGTGCTCGGCTTGCGTTGCAGGAGTTGATAGCCACGGCCAGGCACGGTGAGAATCAGGTCGCGGTCCGCGCCGAGCACCTTGCGCAACGCCGAGAGATGAACATGAATATTGTTCTCCTCGACGACGGTGTCGGGCCATACGGCGTTCATCACCTCGTCCTTCGAGACGAGACGGCCGCCAGCCGCCGCGACCACGGCGAGGATATCGAAAGCGCGCGAGCCGAGACGCACGAGTTCGCCGTTTCGCCATAAGGCGCGCATCTCCAGATCGATCTGAAATCCGCCTATTTGCATCGTGACGTTTCCAGGTTGGGGAAAGGGAGCGAAACGCGAGGGAGAAGCTAAGGTCGGCGCGGGATAAGAAAGTGGCGTGCGCAGCCTCGGCACGATCAAGTTAGCGCAGCGCCGTTCATGCGTATTGCACGTAAGTGCGATGCTTTGTATGAAAGTCTATGGATGTGACGACGCGAGGTATCGACTGAAGAAAGGCTGTGTCAATTACCCGCTTGCCTGCGCCAGTTTCCGGGCGGCGTGCCGACCAGTTGCGAGAACGTGCGGCTGAAGTGGCTTTGATCGGAGAAGCCGCATGCAATGGCGATCTCCGCAAGCGACCACGTCGATTTGCTAAGCAGCATGCGCGCATGTTCGATGCGTTGCTCCAGCACCCATTGATGCGGCGTGCGCTGCGTGGTCTCGCGAAACGCGCGGATGAAGTAGCTGCGCGACAAGTTGCATGCACTCGCGATGGCTTCGAGCGATACGTTGTCATCGGTTTTGGCGAGCAGCATCTCCTTGGCGCGCGCTTCCTGAATACTCGAAAGACGCGGCCCCGGCTTGAGCGCTTTCACGGTCGCGTCGCCGTATCGATCCACGAGATGCGTGCCGATGGTGACGCCGAGTTGTTCGAGGAAAAGCGCACTGGTCTCGGACGAACGATCCAGCGTCAGCGCGAGCACCTGCGCGAGCTGGCCGAAGATGGCGTCCTCGCGTCCGGGCGGCACCGAGAAGCCGGAAATGGTCGTGCCGTTTCGCTCATAGCCCGTGTTCACGATGAACGACCGCGAAAATTCCATCAGCACGAAGTCGAACGCGCCATGCAGATCGGCGCGGTAGTCGTCCTCGAAATTGCGGATATAGACCGAGTCCTTCCTGAACTCGTGCAGCGCCGAACGGCTACCCGTGATGATGCGCCGGCGATGTCCCGCCGCGAGCGAGACACCGATGAGAAAGCCGCGATCGGACGCGGGCGTGACGACTTCGCTCGTCTTTTCCTCGCGCCTGCATTTGCGATAGAACGTGAAGTCGCCCGCGCGCAGTTCGAGGTCCTTGTGCAGCTGCGTCGAAAGACAGCCGAGCGAGTCTTTCTGACGCGGCGCCGTGGTGCTGGAAATATCTGTCTGGTTGAACATGGTCCGTCACCCTTGCTCGTCACGCTGCACTCACGCATGCGGCGTTTGCGTTGCCATAATCAAGCGATGGTCATAACCGGCGGAATCCGTGGATTATCTTGGAAATTGTCCGCGACAAATATTAATTTTCGTTCAGTCGCCGGGCGCCAATCTCATATCTTGAGCAATTGCGCCGCGTTGCCGCCGAGGATCAGGTTCTTCTGCTCGGGCGGCAGCTCGAGGCGGTCCAGAAACGTCACCGGCTGTTCATAACCCATATCGAAGCAGTAGTCGCTGCCGAGCACGAGCCTGTCTATGCCGATGTTCTGTATCAGGAAATCGAGCACCGGCCCGGAATGCGACACCGTGTCGTAATTGAAGCGGCGCAGATAGCTGCTCGGCTTCTGCGCAAGCCTCCGCGTTTCGGGCCGCACGTTCCAGCCCGCATCGATACGGCCCATGAGGATAGGCAACGCGCCGCCCGCGTGCGGCAAGGTGACGTTGAGTCGCGGATGCCTGTCCATGACGCCACCGAGAATCAAATGCGATCCGGCAATGGCGGTATCGAATGGATTGCCGAGCAGATTGCTCAGATAGAAGTCGGTGAGCCGCGCGCCGCCGACCGTCTGTTGCGGATGCAGGAACACCGGCAAATCGAGTTGTTCGATGCGCGCGAAGACCGGCTCGAACAACGGATCGTCGAGATCGCGGTTGTTGATGTTCGTGCCCATATAGACGCCGCGTACGCCCGGCAATTCGGACGCACGTTCGAGTTCGTCGATGGCGTCGTGCGCATTCAGCATCGGCAGCGTCGCGAGGACGACGAAGCGCGTCGGATGCTGCACCTGCACCGCGGATGCCGCCGTGTTCCATGTCGTTGCCAGCTTCGCGTTGAAGGCGCGGTCGGCCCAATAGGCCATCGGCACGCTGAGCGAGAGCGCCTGTACGTCGACGCCGAACGCGTCCATATCGGCAAGCCGTTCGTCGATACGGATGAATTTGAGCGGCAGCGGACCGAGGCCGCCAGCAGGCGTCTGAAAGCTGAAGGTGCTCGCATCGCAGGTGAACTTGCCGCCGAATTTATCGCCGTCGCTGCCGACGAGTTCGCAATAGCTTTCGGGGTAATAGTGCGCGTGAATGTCGATCGATTCGCCTTTGACTGTCGCATTGGCTCGGGCGGATGCGTTCGGAAGGCCCGAAGCGAAGCCGCCCGCGAGCGCGGCCATGGTTCCAAGCAGACGACGGCGCTTCGGCGAGATGCAGCAAGTGCAATCCATGAGTCATGTCTCCGTGATGGATTTCGATCGGCCTGTCTCACCCGTTTTTGATCATGCCGAGCTCGCAGTCCACGAGCTGATTGCCATAGAGCGCACGTTCGCGCACGGCGCGGGCCGAGTGATCGGTGATCGAGAAGAAGACCACGCTCACGAAGGCGACGAGCATGGAAAAGAGCGCGGGATATTCGTACGGATAGATGGCGTGCGCGTGACCAAGCACCTGGACCCAGACGGTCGGGCTCAGGATGGTGAGCGTGACGGCCGAGATCAGACCGAGCGAACCGCCTATCACCGCGCCGCGCGTGGTGAGGCCGCGCCAGTAGATCGACAGCAACAGCACCGGAAAATTGGAGCTTGCCGCGATCGAGAACGTGAGACTCACGATAAACGCGATGTTCTGCTTCTCGAACGCAATGCCAAGCAAGATGGCCAGCACGCCGAGCACGAGCGTGGTGAGCCGCGACACGCGCATTTCCTCGCGGTCCGTCGCGCGTCCGCGGCGCAGCACGTTCGCATACAGGTCGTGCGATACCGCCGAGGAACCGGCGAGCGTCAGGCCCGCGACCACGGCCAGGATCGTCGAGAACGCGACCGCGCACATGAAGCCGAGGAACACGTTGCCGCCCACCGCATGCGCCAGATGCAGGGCCACCATGTTCACGCCGCCGATCACGCCGCCGGATGCGCTGTGATAGAGCGGATCGGTCGCCACGAGCGCAATCGTGCCGAAGCCGATGACGATGATGAGCGCATAGCCGATTCCCACGATGCCCGTCGCGTACAGAATGCTCTTGCGCGCGGCGCGGGCGTCGCCGACCGTGAAGAAGCGCATCAGGATATGCGGCAGTCCGGCCGTGCCGAAGATCAGCGCGAGGCCGAGCGAAACGGCGGAGACGGGATCGGATACCAAACCGCCAGGGCTCATGATCGCGGCGTGTTTCGGATGCGCGAGGATCGCCTGTGCAAAGAGCGCGTTCATGCTGAAGCCGAAGCGGCTCAACACCATGAACGCCATGAAAGCCGCGCCCGCCAGTAGAAGCGCTGCCTTGATGATCTGAATCCATGTGGTGGCGAGCATGCCGCCGAAGAACACGTACACCACCATCAGCACGCCGACCAGCACGACCGCCGCCGTGTAGTCGAAGCCGAACAGCAATTCGACGAGTTTGCCCGCGCCGACCATCTGCGAGACGAGGTATAGCAGCACGATCACGATGGAGCTCGACGCGGCGAACGCACGAATCGGCCGTTGTTGCAGGCGATAGGACACCACGTCGGCGAGCGTATAACGGCCGAGGTTGCGCAACGGTTCGGCGATCAGAAAGAGGATGATCGGCCAGCTCGCGAGAAAGCCGATGGAATAGATGAGGCCGTCGTAGCCGCTCGTGAAGACCAGCGCGGAAATGCCTAGCAGCGACGCGGCCGACATGTAATCGCCCGCTATCGCCCAGCCATTCTGGAAGGCGGTGATCTTGCCGCCCGCAGCGTAGTGATCGGACACGCTGTGGTTCTTTCTTGCCGCCCAGCGCGTGATGAACAATGTCGATGCGACGAAAACGAGGAACATGCCGATCGCTATCGGATTATGCGAGCGTGACGCCGACGCGACTTCGGCGGCATTGGCAGAGATCGAAGTGACAGCGCAGATCAACGCGCCGAGCGAAAGAGAGATACGTTTCATTGCCGTGCTCCTTGCCGGATTTCGTTCACGGCGCGGTCATGGAAAGTGTTGGCTCGCGCGACATACACCGCCACGATGCCGAACGTGAAGACGAACATGCCGAAGCCGACTGGAATGCCCCACGTCGCGGGATAACCGGCGACAATCGGCCGGCCGAGCAACGCGGGCGCGAATGCCAGCGTGAGGATGAAGGCGAAGTACACCGTGAGCATGAGGAGCGTGAGCATCCACGAGAAGGCGCGGCGTTTTTGCACGAGCGCCTGAAAGCGCGGGTCGTCGAGCAACGGGTTCGCCATGGGCGGCGGCGGGTCTTCGGCGATGACGTGCGCGTTCATCGCATAGGTTGGGGCGCTGTGATCCACGTCGTCTCCTTTGTCATCAGAACCGCGCGGGAACGGCGGTCTCGCGCATGACGGCATCGGGCGTGCGGTAGCGCTCGGCCATCTCGCGATCGACTTCCGTCTTCAACTGCGCCTGCATGTATGCGCCGAGATGGCGCGCGTGCTGCACGATAGCCGTGCCCACTTGCGTGCGTTCGAGGCTGTAGCCGGCAAGCGCGTCTTGCACATCGCCATGCGTCTTCAGTGCCTTGACGAGCGTCATGGCGTCGCTGGCTGCCTTGGTCACGCCCATTCCGCAATGCGGACGCGCAACGAACGCGGCATCGCCCAGCAGCGCGATACGGCCGATCGCCATGCGCGGCACTTCGAGATCGAAGATAGGCTGAAAGAGCGGTTGCGTCGCGCGCGTCACGACTTCGCCGAATTGCGGTGCGAGCAGCGTGAGCGCGGCGTCTTCCATGTCGGCGAGCACGTCGGCGCGAATGAGCGTCGGCGGAATGCCGCCGGTCCAGCGCTTGCCCGATGCATCGGTCAGCAAATCGGGAAGCTGGACATCTTCGCTCGTTGCGCGATACCACACGAAGTTGTAGCGGCGCTCGCCGGGCGTCGTGCTATTGCCCTGGCCGGCCACGGGATAGCCGAGAATTTGTTCGCGCGGCGGCAGGCAGAACGCGAACTTGTCGAAGAGCGCGTCGCGAGTTTCACGCGACAGCGAGGCTTCATCGACAAGACCGCGCCACGCAATATAACCGGCATATTGCAGCTTCACTTCGGGCATCAAGCGCTCGCGAATAGCCGATTTGAAGCCATCCGCCGCGATGACGAGATCGGCGTGCAATATCGCCCCGTCGCCGAGCGTGACGGTTGCACGATCGCCGTCATCTTCCACCGATGCCACCGTTACTCCAGCGTGATAGTGCACGTCGGGAAGCGCAGCGCGCAGCACGTGATACATCTTGCCCCACGCGGTCAGCGTTTGCGGCAGATCGCGTTCGGACAGCACCGCGCCGTCCTGCGCGAAGGTCACGCGTGAACGCACCTTCACGCCGATGCCATCGTCGATTTGAATGCCGGCTGCGCCGAGTGCATCGAAAAGTTCGGGATGCGTTACGATGCCCGCGCCGCGTCCGGCGAGTTCATCCGGCACGCGCTCGAACACGTCTACATCCCAGCCGTTACGCACCAGCAGGTTCGCTGCGAAAAGCCCGCCGAGCGAACCGCCGACGATGATCGCTCTGGATCGTTTGGAACTCTGGACCATGCTCATTCTCCTTCGCTGACGGGGTTTTGCTTGCTCGACGGTCGTGCATGCGTGAGGCGGCTAAGTTCTTCGGCGGGGAAGTTGAGTTCGATAGTCACGCCCGACGGATCTTCGATGAACACTTGATGCAAGCCGAGGCTTGGCACCGTGCGATCGCGCCACGCGATGCCTTCGCTTGTCAGCGTCTGCCACATCTCTTCGACGCCCGTCGCGAGAAACGCAATGTGATCGACCGTGCCCGTTCCGCTCGCGGGCAAGGCCTTGTCGCCGAGATATGCGGTGAGTCCTTCGGGATTGTTCGGATCCACGCCAATGATATGAACCGTGCCGAAGTCCACTTCGTCGCCGCCTTTGTAGAGCCACGCGCCGGGAAAGTCGAAGGGCGGACGATAGCCGCGCTTGAAGCCGAGGATGCGTTCATAGAAGTGGCACGACTGTTCGAGATCGGTCGTGCGGATCGAGTAGTGGGCAAGTTTCGTAACAGGCATCTTCGGCTCCTGACAAATTATTTATCGATCGATTAGTGATCGTTTGATAAATTGTAGGTGAAGCGGGGAGCGGGATAAAGCGGCGCATCGCCGGTGTTTACCCTGAAAAACCACGAGGCGGGAGTGATGCGATGGGAATAAGACGAACGGCCGGCGCGTTTGCCGGCCTGGAAGCGGACTCAGGCTTTGGCGCCCGGTTTGATGCGCGCGGGCTGCTTGGTTGCGTGTTTGAGCGCGGCGGGCACGCCGTTCAAGAAGGCGTCGACCTGACGCGCGATGTGATCTTCGACGTCGTCGGTGACAGGCAGACCGTAGATCCACTTGCGCACGCCGAGATAGAAAATGCTGGCGTGCAGGCTCCAGATCAGTTCGAGGTCGATCTCCCGCTGACGCGCGCTGGCGGGCGCGGGCAGTCCATAGGCAAGACGAATCTCCGCCATCACCGGAAGAAACACGCGCTCACGCAGACGCGTCAGATATTTCGAGTTGATGCCTTCGCGCGTCAGTCCCGCGAAGATGAAGATGCGAATCCACTCGCGCCGCAGGATCACCACCGAATACGCCGAATAGAACCGCACCATGCGTTCCTGAATGGGCAGGTCGCGGTCCTTGATGAGGTTCTCCCAGCTCGTGTCCCACTGATAGACCTCTTCGTACACGCGGTCGATCAACGCTTCCTTGCTCGGAAAATAGCGGTACAGAAGCGGCTGCGTGATGTCGAGTTGACGCGCGAGTTCACGCGTGCTGCCGGAGAATCCATGCGTGGCGAAATGATCGACGGCCTTGAGCACGATCTGCCGTTCGCGAACCTCCGGCGCCAAGCGGCGCGTGACGAGCTTTTCCTGTTCGACGTCTTCGATCTTCGGCGGGGTTTCGCTGTTCCGCGCTTTTCTCGGCATGGCTGGCTGGTACCTGTTGTGTTGGGACGCATCATACAAAGATTAGCCGGACCTGACTACGCGAGCACGTCTCATGGCCGGTCATTTCATGCAGCGCATGCGCAAAAAGCGTGCGATTGTGCAATTGCCTGGTCCGCGTTCGCAGCAGACTCCATACCACGCGAATATCCGCACGAACAAGCGACGAGCGCCCCATGACCCTGCAAGCCGATGCCGGCAGCGCGGCCCTGCCTCGATGGCGGGAAGAGCTGAAGACATACTGGAACGACGACGGACCCCGCTTCAGGCATATCGCGAAAGTGGCGCTTGCCATGTCGCTTGCAATGGGCGTGTGCATGCGGCTCGAACTGCGCACGCCGGCCACCGCCATGGTCTCGTGCATCATCGTGATGATGCATCAGCAAAGCGGCATGGTGATCGCGCGTGGCTTCTATCGCGGGCTCGGCATGGTGTGCGGCAGCTTTGCGGGGCTCGTGCTCATCGCGCTGTTTCCGCAGCAGCCGTGGCTTTTTTTGATCGCGCTCGCGGTGTGGATCGGCGTGTGCGTGTTCGGCGCGTCCTACTACCGCAATTTTCAGTCGTATGGTTTCGTGCTGACAGGATACGGCACCGCCATCACGGCCATACCGGCGTGGTCCAATCCTTATGGCGTGTACGACAACGTCGTATTCACCGTGAGCGAGGTGGTGATCGGCGTGGTCTGCGCGAGCGTGGTCAGCGCGGTGATCTTTCCGCGCTCTGTCACGCCCGCGCTCTATGCGGCCAGCCGCAAGAACTTCACGGACTTGCTCAACGCCATGCACGCGATGCTCGACCGCACCGCGACGCTTACCGGTTTCGACACCTTCCTCGCGCTGATTCGCGAGCGTGTGGAAGTGGAAAGCCTGCGCAGCGGCGCCGTGTTCGAAGACCCGGCTATCCGTCTTCACAACCATGTCTATCTCGATCTCGACCGCGGTTTTCTCGATACCGTCGCGTGGATTCACGCGCTGCATCAACTGAAGTTACGTGCCGCCGCCGAAGCTGACCCGCGCGCGCTCGCGGCCGCTTACGATCTCATCGACGCGTTGCTCGCCGTCGTGCCGAACGAGGCAGACGCGCAACTCGTCACGCTCGAAGCGGTGGAAACGCTGATGCGCGATCTCGATGCCTTCGAGGATGCCTTGCCCACGCGCCTCGGCAAGCTGTTGCAGGCGCTCGCGGATCTGTCGGCGCATCAGCGTCAGTTCGTATCGACGACGGGCGCGGCACTGTTCTTTTCGATGGCCGATCTGCGCCTGATGTGCCGAAGCTATATCGACGCGCGCACCATCGGCCGCTTGCCGTGGTCGCAGTCGGTGCTGCAGGCAATCGGCCGCATCGGCAGGACGCGGGCCACGGCTAATCGCACGGCCGCGACCATCGCCGGTGCGCGCGCCGCCGTCGCCGTGCTCGCGGTCGGCGCGGCGTGGATCGCCTCGGGCTGGGTCGGAGGCGCAACCGCCATCGTCGCGGTGGCGATCACGAGCGCGTTGTTCGCGCTTGCACCGAACCCGACGGTCGCGAGCTGGCAAATTTTCGGCGGCTGTCTTGGAGGATGGCTTGCAGGCTTCGCGTTTAATTTCTTCGTGCTGCCGCGCATCGAGACGTTCGAGTTGCTGGCGGCGTCGATGGCGATCGTGGTGATGATCGGCAGCTATCTAAACACGTTCCCGAAGACGGCGATTCTCGGGCTCGGCTTCAGCTTGTACTTCTGCTTCATCGTCGGCATTACGAACCCGACGGTCTATAACCCGAGCGCTTATCTCGACACCGGCTTCGCGCTGCTAGGCGGAATCGCGGTGGCGGCGGTCGCGTTCTCGGTGCTCGTTCCGCGCGCGGGCGACTGGATCTCCGCGCGGTACATGAAGCAGATTCGCGGGTTGATCGTGCATGACGCGCGCAATGGCGACCTCGCCGACCTGCTCTATACATTCGAACTGAGCTTGCGCGATTTCATCTTGCAGATTGCATCCGCGCCGGTAGATGCCCGCGTGAATCGTGACCGTCTGATCGGCTGGGCGTTCGCGGCGCTCGAGATCGGCCGCTCGATGATTCAGATTCGTCTCGACACCGCGCAACTCGGCGCGACCTTGCCGGAAGGCTGGGCGGCGGAACAGGACGCATGGCTTGCGGCGCTGGCGAGCGTGTTCTCGAACACGACGCCCGAAGCCGCGCAGAACGCGCTCATAGCGACGCGCCGGGCGCTCGACATGCTGCCGCTCGGAGACAACATCGCGACCGATACGGCGACGCTCAAGCGGTATCGCATGCGCGCGTTGCTGCATTTCACCGAGCTGACCTTGCGCGATGACAGCCTCGCGTTATGGCAAACGAAGGAGACGCCGGCATGAACACGCGCCGCCTGTCGTGGGTCTTGTCGTCGAGCGGCTGCGCGCTGCTTCTTTCCGCCTGCATCACGAGCGGCGGCATCCACCCACACGAGTCGATGATCGACCCCGCCACGCTCGACGCCGGTGCCGCTCTGCGCGCGACCCAAGCCGATGCGAAATGGCCCGCCGACGCGTGGTGGCGTCAATGGAACGACCCGCAGTTGGATACGCTGGTGCAGGACGCGACCGCAGGCAATCCCGGGCTGCGCGCGGTGCAAGAGCGAATTGACGCGGCGCGTTTTCAGGCGCAGATCGCAGGCGCGGCCGAGTTGCCGCAAGTCAGCGCGAACGGCAGCTTCGAGCGCAGACGTTATGCCCGCTACACCACGCCCGCGCCGCCTGGCGGCACGACCGTGTGGAGCAACAACGTCGAGGCTGACCTTTCATACGATCTCGATCTGTGGGGCAAGAATCGCGCGATCCGCGAAGCCGCGCTCGACAACGTGCAAGCGGTGGCGGCCGACGCGCGCTTCGCCGAAGTCGAGCTGCAGACGGCCGTGGTGCGCAGCTATGTGCAGTTGTCGCTGCAATACGCATTGCTCGATGTCTATCGCGACGTGCAGAACGAACAGCAGCGCACGCTCGATATCGCCACGCGCCGCTGGCATGCGGGCGTCGGCAGCGGTCTCGAAGTCAGTCAGGCGCAGACGCAACTTGCCATGAGCACGACACGCGTGCAGGAAGCGCAGCAACAACTCGCGCTTTCGCGCATCGGCATTGCGGGGCTGGCGGGCAAGGGGCCGGGTTATGCCGATGCCTTGCGCCGTCCCGGCCTCGCGCTGAGCGTGCCGGTCGATCTGCCGGCGACGCTGCCGGCCGAGCTCGTCGGGCATCGCGCGGACGTGGTGGCCGGGCGCTGGCGCGTGTTGCAAGCGGACAAGGGCATCGACGCGGCGCATGCGGATTTCTATCCGGACATCAACTTGCTGGCGACGGCATCGCTGGGATCGGCGGCGACTTTCGGCGGCTTCTTCAACTTCGTCGATAGCAACGGCATGGGCCACGGCGTGGGCGCGGCGATCTCGCTGCCGATCTTCGACGGCGGACGGCGGCGCGGCAACTACGGCGTCGCGGTGTCGTCGCGCGATGCCGCCGTCGACGCCTACAACCAGAGCGTGATCGGCGCGATGCAGGGCGTTGCCACGCAAGTCGTAACCTTGCGTTCGCTCGGCGAGCAGCAGGCGTCGATCGAGGACACGCTCGATTCGGCGCGCAAGTCGTTTCAGCTTGCCGACACGGGGTATCGCAGCGGCATCACCGAGTTTTTGAACGTGCTGGCCGCGCAGGATGCGCAGTTGCAGCAGGAACAAAGCCTCGCGACGATTCGGGCGAAACGTCTCGATGCCTGGGCGTTATTGATGAAGGAACTGGGCGGCGGCTTTGCATCGTCCATGCCGCGGGAAGCAACGCAAGGAGTCGCCGATGCCACGCGAGATTGACGTCTTCTCGCTTCTCATGCCCGGCTTGCTGCCGATACTTGCTGGCTGCGTGCTGCTGTTCGTCGTTCTCGATCTCGTGCTGGCGCGGCTCGGGTTTTATCGCTTTACGTGGCACGCGAGCCTCTTTCGCGTCGCGCTCTTCGCTGCGATGTTCAGCGGCGCTTCGCTGCTCTCATGGCGATGAAACCACCCAATGACATCAAGATGAAAACGCAATCCATCCTGCGCGCGGGGTTCACGCTCACGATACTGGTCGTGGCGATCGTGCTGGTTCGCATGCTGTGGCTCGACTACATGTACTCGCCGTGGACGCGCGACGGGCGCGTGCGCGCGCAGGTCGTGCAAGTCGCGACGGATGTTTCCGGCCTCGTCAGCGACGTACGCGTGAAGGACAACCAGCTCGTGCGCAAGGGCGACATTCTGTTCGTGCTCGATCCGGCTCGCTTCCATTACGCCGTGGCGCAGGCCGATGCCGATCTCGCGCGTGCGCAGGCGCAAATGGCGCAGGCGAAGGCGCGCATGGCCGCGAGCGAATCCGGTTTTGCGATGAAACGCGCTCAGGCGGCGCGCCGCGCCAATCTTGCGGGCGACGTGATATCGGACGAAAGCCGGCTGGATTCGGCATCGCTCGCCAGGCAATCGGCGTCGGATCATGCCGCCGATGTCGCCGCCTACAACGCGGCCGAGGCAGCCGTGAAGGCAGCGGTAGTGGCGCAAGAGACGGCCGCGCTGAACCTGACGCGCAGCGAGGTGCGCGCGCCGTCCGATGGTTTCATCACGAACCTGAACCTTTATCCGGGCGATTTCGCCACGGCCGGGACCGCGCGCATGGCGCTGATCGACTCGCACTCGTTCTGGGTCTACGGCTACTTCGAGGAAACGAAGCTGCCGCACGTGAAAGTGGGCGATCGGGCGACGATCAGACTGCTATCGGGCGGTGAAGACATTCAAGGTCACGTGGATAGTCTCGCAAGCGGGATCGCCGACCGTGACAATCCGACGAGCGGCGATTTGCTCGCCGACGTCAACCCGATTTTTACGTGGGTGCGGCTCGCGCAGCGAGTGCCGGTGCGGATTCATATCGATCGTGTTCCCGAGGGAATGAGGCTCGCGATGGGGATGACTTGCACGGTGACATTGCAGCCGCATGGGAGCGGTCGTGGGTGAGCGTCGCGGCGCCGCCTTTTGAACGATTAAGGAAAAATAAGTACCGTCGCGTGGATGGCCTCGCGCATCATCGCTTGGGAAGCACGCTTTTCCTGGAGCGCGTCACTTCGACCGCTCCTTCCAGCGCGCTTTCGGCGATGTAAAAGGCCGCGCGCCTTTGCATCTTCTTCTGTCCGCTCACGAAGGGAGATGTGATGAGCAGTCATCCGCGCAGCGATGCGAGCGCTGACGCCAGCAACAACACCGCGAGCGCCATGGTGTACGTGGTGGACGACGACGAATCGATGCGCCAAGCCGTCAGCAATCTCCTGCGTTCGGTGGGCCTCAAAGTCGAAACCTTCGGCTCCGCGCAGGAGTTTCTGGCGTTCGACATGCCGGATGTGCCGAGTTGCCTGATCCTCGACGTGCGTCTCAAGGGACAAAGCGGACTTGCGGTGCAGGAGCAGATTGCATCGAGCGAACTGAGTCTGCCGATCATCTTCATGACGGGGCATGGCGATATCGCGATGACGGTCAAGGCGATGAAGGCCGGCGCGCAGGACTTCCTGGCCAAGCCGTTCCGCGATCAGGACATGCTCGATGCAGTGGAACAGGCGCTGGCCAACGATGCGCAGCGTCGCGCGACGAACCGTTCGGTAGCGGATTTGCGGCATTGCTACGACACGTTGACGGCACGTGAGCGTGAGGTCATGGCATTCGTCGCCTCGGGCCTCATGAACAAGCAGATCGCGGCGGAGATGGGCCTGAGCGAGATCACCGTGAAAATCTATCGTGGGCAGGCCATGCGGAAGATGGGGGCGCGCTCCCTTGCTGATTTCGTGAGGAAGGCGGAGGCGTTGGGAGTCGCATTGCCGGTGAGGCGCGCGCGGGGTGGGGTTTGAGATGGTTGGCCTTGGGCGAGGGCGATTGGCACTGCGCAGCGTGCTTATTGAATCACGCGACGACGAACCGCTCACACCCTATACCCACGTATAACTCGCCTGCCGCCTCCGTCTGAACAACCGCACCGCGTTAGACCTCGCGCTAGTCAACCCGCCCGCGCCGCATCGAACCCCGACTAAACCTCCGTATGATCTGAACCAACCATCGGTCATTCAAGCCACCCCAACGTACGACTGGCTGTACGAATTGCCGTGCGATACCGTGGAGTCCATGCAAAGTCGCTCAAACAACTTCACTGGATGACCGGTCATGACCATTTCGTCGATGTCGTATCCCGAACCCGTAATCGAGGTCGCGCAGAAGAGCCGGGCGAACGGAATCGGAATGGAACATGCATGGCGCACACCTCCCGACGACGCTGCCAGCAGCCGTCCGCGCGGCGGCATTCTCCTCTCGCGATGGACCTGCAACGATAAGTCGCCGGTGGAAGTCGCGAGTGTCGAGAGCGCGACGCATCATTGCATTGCACTGAGTCTCAAGTGCACGTCACTCACGTTTTCTCATGCAGGCAAGACGCTCGTGCGCGGACGCGTCGCCGCCGGAGCCGTGCAGATCACGGCGCCCGACGTGCGCTGCAGCGCAGTGTTCGAGTCGCCTGCCGACGTGCTGCATCTTTTCGTCGGGCAACAGGTCTTGAGCGAATGCTTCGAGGACATGTTCGGGCGGCCGCATGCAGGCGATATTCGTATCGACGATCCCAAGCTCGTGCGCGACCCCGCGCTGGAACGGCTCGGACAGGCGCTCGCGGTATCGCAATCGGAGGACGCGGCGGTGGGCAAGGTGTTCACCGATAGCGTCAGCTTCGCCATCGTGTCGCGCCTGGTCGCACGGCACTTCACTCTGGCCGACCGGCAAAAGCGCGAGGCCAGCGCCTTGCCCGCGTGGCGGCTCAATCGCGCGATCGAATTTATCGATGCCCATCTCGCCGATTCGATCGGCCTCGCGGATATCGCCGGTAGCACAGGGCTCACGCGCATGCATTTCGCCTCGCAGTTTCGCCGCGCGACGGGCATGCCGCCGCACGAGTTTCTCCTGCGCCGCCGCGTGGAATACGCGCAGCGCCTGCTGCGTGAGTCGAAGCAAAACATGCTCGATGTCGCCCTGAGTTGCGGCTTCCGCTCGCAGGCTCACTTCACGACCGTATTCAAGCGAATGGTCGGCGATACCCCGTACTGCTGGAAGACGAAGACGAACGTCGCCGGGTAATGCGTGTTGTTCGATAAAGGCCGCGTCGTTACGCGCGGAAGTCCGCCAAGGAACCACTGTCATGCGCTTTCTCGACGATCCAGTCTCCTCACGACGAGCCAGTTCTGCCGATACGTTCTTGAGCGGCCGCATCGCGCTTGGGGCGTGGACGCGCCGCTTGATTCTCGCGACCGGTCTGTGGGCGCTCGTCGAGTTGCCGTTCGAGTTATGGATCAGTCTCTCGGCGCGCGATGCGCTTGCATGCATCGTCGGCAAACTCTTGTGGCTGGCGCTCGTTGGGTTCGTGCTGACTGGCAGCCGCGTCGCGCGCATCGTCTATGCGTTGCTCTGCACGATCGGTCTGATGGCAATGTCATTCGGGCTGCCGGTCGAGTTCCGCGTGTCGCCGCTGCTGTTTCTGCTGTCTTCGGTGGAATGCGTGCTGAAGGCGAGCGCCTTCGTGTGTCTCGTATCCGCGGATGCTCGTCCGTACGACGACTGATCGCGCTTGCGCGCAACGTGGCGGTTCCGTTAATCAACCAGGCGTGGGTGCGGCATGATCAAGATCGGTCGAATCGTAGTGTCGCTGGAAATGCGCGAGGCGCGTCTGGATGGGCGACTGCTCGAGGTCGGCTCGCGCGCGTTCGACATCCTCGAATTGCTGATTCGCGCAAATGGCAAAACGGTCACGAAGGATGAGATTCTGCGCCACGTGTGGCCGAAATCGGTGGTCGGCGAGAACAACATCCATGTGCAGCTTTCGACGCTCAGGCGTGTCCTCGGCGCTGACGGTCAGGCTATCCATACCGTGTCCGGTCGAGGTTATCGGCTGGCGAATGCGGTCGACGTGTCCGCGCCTGCCGATTCAATGGATCCGAAAGCGACGCATCTCGATGCCCTGCCGCATCATCGCGCGGCTTTGATCGGACGCGAGAGCGCGCTTGCAGAGATCGTCGGTGCCTTGCAGGAAGCGCATCTCGTCACGTTGCTGGGCTCGGGCGGTATTGGCAAGACGCAGCTTGGCATCGCGGCGGCGCGTTCGATTGCGGCTAACGCAAAGATCGATGTGTGCTTCGTTTCGCTCGCGGCCGTGAACGATGCGCGCATGGTCGCGGACACCATCGCCGAAGCACTTGGCATCGACCGTTCCATGAGCGATGGTTCGATCAAAGCGCTCATCACGGTTCTTCAGAGCCGCAAGATACTGCTGTTGCTGGACAACTGCGAGCATGTAATCGAGGCAGCCGCGTCGCTCGCCCAACAACTCGTGGAAGCATGCGCGGCGCTGCGAATTTTGGCGACGAGCCGTGAGCCACTGCGCACGCACGACGAAAAGTGCTACCGGGTCGCGCCGCTCGACATGCCCGATGTCGAGTCCACCTCGCAAGCGATTCTCGCCAGCGCCTCGGTGCGGATGTTTCTCGCGCAGATGAGCGCGCTAAATGTGTCGGTCGAACGGGACCGCGGCAGTCTCGACATGCTCGCGACGATCTGCCGCCGGCTCGACGGCATTCCGTTGGCACTCGAACTCGCCGCAGCGCGGGCGGCTGTGTTCGGCATACGCAGGCTGGCCGCGGAACTCGATGATCGGTTCCAGTCGCTGACGGGCGGGCGCAGGACTGCGCCGCCTCGGCAGCAGACCTTGGCCGCTTCGCTCGACTGGAGCTACAAACTGCTCGGCGCG
Source organism: Caballeronia sp. LZ001 (assembly GCF_031450875.1). Lineage (NCBI taxonomy): Bacteria > Pseudomonadati > Pseudomonadota > Betaproteobacteria > Burkholderiales > Burkholderiaceae > Caballeronia > Caballeronia sp. LZ001. Next base: position 406,246 of record NZ_JARTVX010000005.1, read on the forward strand.
GCCGAACGCGTAGTGCTGCGACGGCTCGCCGTATTCCCCGACCGCTTTTCGCTGGATGAGGCTTGTACAGTCGCCGCGTGCGAATGGTTATCGCGAAACGAGGTCATGGAGGCGATCGTCGGCCTCGCCTCGAAGTGTCTTCTGATGACTTCGTTCGACAGCACGACTCGTGACTATTTCCTGCTGGAGACGACGCGCGACTATGCGTTGCGCAAGTCGGGCGAGTCCGACGATGCTGGCGTCGTGACGTCTGCACGCACTGAGCCGCGCATGCGAACGCTAGGTGCTGCGGCGCGCGGCGGCAGGCTCGTGTTGGTATCGGCCGCTTCCCGATGAATCTGCCGCGACGCGAGCCACGGGAGCATTGGCATACATGAGCTTTGTCTGCATCGTCGATGACGACGCCTCGGTAAGACGCGGCGTCGGCAATTTGCTCAAGGCCGTTGGCTACGCGACCGCGATGTTCTCGTCGGGCGAGGAGTTCCTTGCATCGTCGGCCGTCGACGATGCCATGTGCGTTCTGCTCGATATCAAAATGCGAGGGATGCAGGGGCTCGATGTGCAACGTCGATTGAACGCCGAGCATCGGGGCATTCCGGTGGTGTTCATGTCCGCGCACGGTGACGACGATACGGTTCAGCGAGCCATGCAGCGTGGCGCGGTGGGTTTTCTGCGCAAGCCTTTCGATGAAGAGGGGTTGCTGGTTTCGATCGAGCTTGCGATTGCTGCGGGAAGACGGGGTGCGGCAGGGGCTTAGGCCTTTCGGTCGAAGGCGGGTCAGTTTCTTGAAATCTGGCTCGCACGCGACTTTTGCATGCAGTCGACCGTATGCATTTGCGTGGTATTCAATCGACCGAATGCGATTTTGTTCAAACCTGATGGCGTCTGGTGGCTTGGTGAAATTCAGGTTCCCTGGAGCTTCGTTTGGCCGGTGGCATTGCATGCAGTCGACCGCATACATTCGTCTGGTATTCAATCTACCCGCCTCGCGCTGCCCCAGTCTCCATCGCCACTCCATTCCACAGATGTACTGCGGCATAAGCGCGCCAAGGCCGCCAACGCTCGATATGCGCTCGTTGCTGCGCGGGCTTGAGCAGGGCCGGATTGCGCCGCGCGATGGCCTGCATCAACACGAGATCGGCATCGGGCCATGCGTCTGGATCGCGCAGGGCGCGCATCGCGACATAACCGACTGTCCACGGACCGATACCCGGCAGCGCCAGCAGATCGCGCTTCAACGCCTCGGCATCAGCGTCCGGTTCGTCGAGCGGCAACGCGCCTGTTGACACCGCATTCGCAAACCGCTGCACGGCTTCGACACGTTTCGTGGGCATGCCGATCTTATCCAGGTCCGCGGCGGCAAGCTCGGCGGGCGTCGGGAACCGCCAGGCAGTGGCCTCGTGCGAATGCCCATCGATCATTCGTCCCGCGCGCTGCACGATTCGTCCCATGATCGTCGAAGCGCCTTTCACGCTCACTTGCTGGCCCACGATGGTTCTGACCACCAACTCGAACCCGGACCATGCGCCCGGCACGCGTAGCCCCGGCGAGGCATCGAGTAGCGGCGCCAACAACGGGTCGCGTGACAACACGCTTGCAATCCGGCGGGGATCGGCATGCAGATCGAACATACGAGCGAGCGGTTCGGCAAGTTCATCGGCATGCCGCTGCGCATTGCCGTCGACGGTCACGACAAGGCGATGTTTGCGCTCATGCGGCCTGACTTCGACGGTGCCTTCATCGCCATGCCATTCGATCGCGCGTCGATAAACGCCGCCTTCCACCGACTCGACGCCCGCCGCCGCCCGGCCGCCTATGAAGGCGAGCAGGCGAGTCCAGTCGAAGGGCCGCTTGAAGGGCAACTCGATCGTCGTCGAATTGCCGTGAGATGTGGATTGCATTCTGAATGCCGAATGATGCATGCGATTGCCGCGCAATGGCCGATGTTACTCCATCGCCTCGCGGCCTATGTCGTTCGACCAACGTCGTGCTTCGAGAAGGCGATGTCAGGGTCGCTGTGCAATGCGCATCGTGCTTTCGCTGAGCATGCGCCGGAACTCGGTATCGTAGGCGAGAATTTGACGCGCGCTCGCGACGAGTTGCGAGCGCCGGTCCCACTGATCGGCGCGTAGTACGCAGCGCGACAGAACATCGGTGTAGACGCGACGCATGTTCGCGTTATCGTGATCGACGGTCAGGCGGGCAATGCTGACCTTCTCATCATGCGTGAGCTGCTGCGTGAGGCAATCGACCGTTGCGCGGTCCGTATCGGCTTGCGCGACGCTCACGTCCTGATCGTCGTAATAGAGCGTGAAGCCGCCAACGACGAGCGCCGCCCCAAGCGCCAGGCATGTACCTCTTATTGTGTTCAACATGTCCCCCGATGTCAGGCTCTTCGGCCATTGGCGCGAATCGTAGCGAAGCTTGCGAGGATTCGGCCGATCGAACTGTGCGCGGGGGAACGCAGCGTTCGATGCGCTTGAGTATGGCGTTTTCAGCCAGCGTCGCCGGTGTGCGTCCGCTTCCTGGCAACCGGCGCCTTCACCGTGGTCAGCGTGCGCTCGGCGAGAACGGCATCGCGTTTGCCGAGCAGGTGATGACGAAGAATGGTCGACATGCGCCTGCCATCGCGCGTTTCCAGCGCTTCGATCATCTCTTCATGCTCTCGTATCGCGCTATCCCACTTGGGCGTCTGGAAGTTCGATCGAAAGCGCATGGCCTGCAAGCGCCGGTTGATCGACACGTAGGTTTGCCGTAGCGCCGTGTTGCGCGCGGCTTCATTGATCTTGTCGTGAATAGCCTGATTCCGGCTGTAATAGCCCGACAAATCATTGCGCGCGCGGCATTCCAGCATGACCGCGTGAAGCGCCTTGATGTCCGCGATCTCCTGCGGCGTGATTCGCTCGCAAGCCAGTTCGCCGGAGAACGCCTCCAGTCCGCTCATCAGTTCGAACATCTCGCGGATTTCGAGTTCGCTCATCTGCGAGACCGATGCACCCCTGTTCGGCGATATCTCGATCAACCCTTCCGCGGCCAGCACCTTCAGCGCTTCACGCAAGGGCGTGCGCGAAATGCCGAGCGTCTCGCAAAGCTTGCGCTCGTTTAGCTTCACGCCCGGCGCAAGCAGGCCTTCCACGATGAATTCACGCAAGTGATCAACCACCGTGTCGTGCAAACGCATGCGCTCGACCTTCTGTAGGAGCGGCGAAAGACTGGCGTCGGGCAGGTCGCGATTTTGCATTCAATACCTCGAATTTGTTTGCGGCAATTTTAACCCTAGCTTGCCGGAAAAAACCTCCAGCGGGTTATCCCTAGGCCATTTGGCCTATTTAAACCTTTCCGCGGCCGCGTCGCTGCGCTACAGTATTTTGCATGCAAAATTCAATTTAAGAGGATGCGCATCCATGCTGAAGCTCGATTACCACCCCTCTGGCCGTCACTTCCTGCAGATTCCGGGACCCAGCCCGGTGCCCGATCGCATTTTGCGTGCGATGAGTTATCCGACCATCGACCATCGCGGGGCGGAGTTCGGTGCACTCGGCCTGAAGGCGCTCGATGGCATCAAGAAAATCTTCAAGACGAGCCAGCCGGTGGTGATTTATCCGGCTTCCGGCACCGGTGCATGGGAAGCGGCGCTCGCCAATACGCTCAGCCCTGGCGACACGGTCCTCATGTACGAAACCGGCCACTTCGCGACCCTATGGCAAAAGATGGCGGTCAACCTCGGACTGAAGCCGGAGTTCCTGGGCTTGCCCGGCATTGAGGGCTGGCGCCGCGGCGTGCAGGCCGACATGATCGAAGCGCGCCTTGCCGAAGACAAGCAGCGCACGATCAAGGCGGTATGCGTCGTTCACAACGAGACGTCCACGGGCGTGACCTCGGACATCGCAGCAGTGCGGCGCGCCATCGACGCGGCTGGCCACCCGGCGCTTCTGATGGTCGACACGATCTCCGGTCTCGCATCCGCCGACTATCGTCATGACGAATGGGGCGTGGACGTGACCGTGTCCGGCTCGCAGAAGGGCTTGATGCTGCCGCCGGGAATCAGCTTCAACGCGGTGTCGCAGAAGGCGATCGAGGCATCGAAAGAGGCGAAGCTGCCGCGTGCTTTCTGGGACTGGAAAGAGATCATCGAAATGAACAAGCAGGGCTACTGGCCCTACACGCCGAACACCAACTTGTTGTACGGCCTGTCCGAAGCGCTCGACATGATTCTCGGCGAAGGGCTCGACAACGTGTTCGCGCGCCATCAGCGGCTCGCGGCCGCCTGCCGTGCGGCAGTCACCGCGTGGGGGCTCGAAATCCAGTGCGCGGATTCGTCCGTGTATTCGCCGGTGCTGACCGGTGTGATGACGCCCGAAGGTGTCGATGCGGATGCGGTACGCAAGCTCATCTACGAGCACTTCGATATGTCGCTGGGCACGGGTCTCGGCAAGGTGAAGGGCCGCATGTTCCGCATCGGGCATCTGGGCGATTGCAACGATCTCACGTTGATGGCCGCGCTCACCGGCTGCGAGATGGGACTGAAGCTCGCGGGCATCAAACTCGAAGGGAGCGGCGTGGCCGCGGCGATGGACTATCTGACGAGCCACGTTGCGAAACCCGAACTCAAGGCGGCGGCATGAGCGCGGCCTTCGACGCCGACGCGCTCGCGCGGCTCTTCATGGAAGCGCGTGCGCATCGCGCGAAGCTCGAAGCATTGCCGGAAGACGCGCGGCCATCGAACGCGGAAGAAGCCTACGCCGCGCAAAAGGCGACTTTGCATGCACTCGGCGCGAGCGTCGGCGGGTGGAAGGTCGGCGCGAAGACGCCCGATGGTCCGATCCAGGCTGCGTTGCTCCCGGCCGATGGCATGCATGCCTCGGGCGCGCGGCTATCGATGTCGGCTTTCGGACGAGCAGGGCTCGAACTCGAAGTGGCTTTTGTATTCAATCGCGCATTCGAGGCAGGCAGCGGACCGTATAGCGATACCGAAATCATCGGCGCGATCGGTTCCGTGCATGCGGCGATCGAAGTGGTGGCGAGTCGCTTCGCTGCGTGGCCCGACGTCGAGAAGCCGTGGCAACTCGCGGATCTGCAGAATCACGGCGCGCTACTCGTCGGCGCGGGCGTGCCTTACGACGAAGCGTTCCCGTTCGTCGCCCCGGCGATGAGCTTTGAATGCGACGGCAAACCGCTGTTCGAAGGCCCACCGGCGAACCCGGCGGGCGATCCGCGTCGTCTGCTTGCGTGGACGGTCAATCACGCGGTCTCGCATGGCATCGCGTTCGCCGCGGGCACGGTGATCACGGCGGGCTCTTACACCGGACTTGCCTTCCCGGATGGGGCGGGCCACGCCGTGGGCTCGATCGACGGCCTGCCTACCGTCGAATTGCATTTCGAATAATGCATGCGGTGTGCCGGCATAAAGCATTCAGCATGCAAAAGCCCAAGCAGGCCTCCCGCACTAACCGATAGCGACGATGCTCAATACACCCACAGACCGACTCGTCAAGCCGATCCATTTGATGCCAGCGTCCGGGCGCGCCGGTCGCGCAGCGGCGCCGACCCCTTTGCAGATGCGTCTGCAACGCGAGCTGAAGGGTGATGTGCTGTTCGATCGCGCGTCGCGCGGACGCTATGCAACCGACGCGTCGATCTATCAGATCATGCCGCAAGGTGTGGTCGTGCCGAGGGATCAGGAAGACTTGCGGCTTGCTTTGGAGATCGCGCGCGAGGCAAAGGCAAGCGTGCTCGCGCGCGGCGCCGGGACGAGTCAGTGCGGTCAGACGATAGGCGAGGCGCTCGTCATCGACACGAGCAAGTGGCTCAACAACATCGTGCACTTCGACAAGGACGCTCGAACGGTGACAGTCGAGCCGGGCGTCGTGCTCGATCACCTGAATGCATGGCTCAAGCCGCATGGCTTGTGGTTTCCTGTCGATGTCTCGACGAGCGCGCAATGCACGATCGGTGGCATGGCGGGCAATAACTCGTGCGGTTCGCGCTCCATGGCATACGGCATCATGGTGCATAACGTGCTCGCCATCGACGCGATTCTTGCTGACGGATACGAGGGCAGCTTCGGTAAGCTCTCGGCAATGAAGCTCGATGCCCGCATGCGTGAGCTCGTAGAAAGCGTGCGCGACGTTGCATTGCGCGAACGCGATGAAATGCGTGAACGCATACCCAAGGTTCTGCGCCGCGTGGCTGGTTATAACCTCGATCTGTTCGATTGCCAAAGCCCGTTGCCCTTCAGCGAAGACGGCGAGCCGAATCTGGCGAACCTGCTGGTGGGATCGGAAGGCACGCTTGCCTTTAGCCGGCAACTTACGTTGAAGCTCGCGCCTTTGCCCGAGCACAAGACGCTTGGCGTGGTGAACTTTCCGAGCTTCTACGATGCAATGGAGATGACGCAACACATCGTCAAGCTCGGACCTGTTGCCGTGGAACTGGTCGATCGCACCATGATCGATCTAGCAATGTCGAATCAGGCGTTTCGCCCTGTCATCGAAAAGGCGCTGGTGGGTGAGCCAGAAGCAGTCTTGCTGGTCGAGTTCGCGGGCGCCGATCGCGCTGAACAAGTGACGAAACTTGCAAGCCTTGTCGATCTGATGAGCGATCTCGGCCTGTCCGATTCGGTCGTGCAGATGCCCGACGCCGGCCCGCAGAAAGCGCTGTGGGAAGTGCGTAAGGCCGGCCTTCAACATCATGATGAGCATGAAGGGCGATGGCAAGCCCGTGTCCTTTATCGAAGACTGCGCGGTGCCGCTCGAACATCTGGCGCAATACACGAGCCGTCTTACCGATGTCTTCAGAAAGCATGGCACCGAAGGCACTTGGTATGCCCACGCGAGCGTCGGCACGTTGCATGTGCGTCCGATCCTCGATATGCGTCGCGATGGCGGATCAAAGATGCGAGCTATCGCCGAAGAAGCCGCTGCGATGGTGCGCGAATACAAAGGCGCATTCTCGGGCGAGCACGGCGATGGACTATGCCGTGGTGAATGGGTTGCGTGGCAATATGGGCCGCGCATCAACGAGGCGTTTCGCGAGATCAAGCAGCTCTTCGATCCGGACAATCGCCTGAGCCCGGACCGAATCGTGGCGCCCCCGAAAATGGACGATACGGTGAATTTCCGCTTTCCGCCGTCGTATCGTGAACGTGCATTCGAGCCGCAACTCGACTGGTCGGCTTGGAACGTGACGCGTGATCCGTTGACAGGCCTGGAGGGTGCGCCGGGCTCTGGCGATGATCTTTCGAACGGACTGGCCAAGGCAGTCGAGATGTGCAACAACAATGGCCATTGCCGCAAGTTCGATGCGGGAACCATGTGCCCGAGCTATCGCATTACGAAAGACGAGCAACATGTCACGCGTGGACGCGCCAACACTTTGCGTCTCGCGCTCTCGGGACAATTGGGTGAAGAGGGCCTTGCGAGTCAGGACGTGAAGGACGTGCTCGATCTGTGCGTGTCGTGCAAGGGCTGCAAACGCGATTGTCCGACAGGCGTCGATATGGCGCGCATCAAGATCGAAACGCGTGCTGCGCGCACCGCACGTCACGGTGTGAGCGTGCGTGAACGTCTTGTCGCTTATCTGCCGCGTTATGCGCCCTATGCAAGCCGCTGGCCGTTCATGAGCGGCGCTATCGAAGCGCGTATGCCGGTCTTGGCGCGCTGGCTAAAGACAAAACTCGGCCTGGCGCCGCAACGCGCATTTCCCCGTTTTGAAAAAGCCTTTCTGTCGGATGCGTCGACGACAATAGTTGCAAATGCAACTAAGGAGGTTTTGCTCTTCGTCGATACCTTCAACAACTACATGGAGCCGGCCAATGCGCGTGCCGCACAGCGCGTGCTCGAGGCGGCGGGCTACACGGTTCATCTCAATACGAAAGCGGGAGAACGGCCGTTGTGTTGCGGACGGACGTTGCTTTCCGCCGGGCTCGTCGACGAAGCCAAGACTGAAGCACGGCGCACGCTCGATACGCTTCTGCCATATGTCGAACGCGGCGTGGCAATTGTCGGCCTCGAGCCTTCGTGTCTTCTCTCGCTGCGCGACGAGTTCCTCGGCTACGGCTACGGCGATGCCGCGCGCAAGCTCGCGGAGGCATCCTTTCTCTTCGAGGAATTTTTGGTTCGCGAGCGCGTTGCGGGACGACTCGATATCGACCTCAAGCCGCTAGATCACAGTCGCGCGTTGCTGCATGGCCATTGCCATCAAAAGGCATTCGATGCCCTGCGTCCGGTCGAAACCGTGCTCAAGTGGATTCCCGGTCTGGAAGTGAAGACGATCGAATCGTCATGCTGCGGCATGGCGGGCAGCTTCGGTTACGAAGCGGAGCATTACGAAGCCTCGCAGGCGATGGCGGAACTGTCGCTGCTGCCGGCGGTACGCAAGGCAAGAGATGCACGCGATGCCGTGATCGTCGCGGATGGCACGAGCTGCCGTCATCAGATCGCGGATGGTGCACAGACCGAAGCGTTGCACGTGGCGCGGGTGCTTGCCAATGCGCTTGCATGAGGTCGCCTGAGCCCGCAAAACGACGTGCATATGAGTTGAACCATCGACAACATGACAACGGGCCATCGACGACCCGCGAAAGGAGACACGCAATGACAACGCCGCGTAAGCCACGCATCCGACGGTTCCATGACCGCACGGAATAACACGCTCATGGCGTATCCGTTCGCCATCGATCGAAGCAGTTCATAGACGTACCGAGATCAGATTTGCAGGCCACGTTCAAGGGCATCTGGCATCGTGCCACACGCCTCGGACACGCTCGCCACTACTCAAGGAGACGATGATGTTCCGTCGAGCCACCACACGCGTGCTGCTGCTGCTATGCGCGATGTATTTCATCACCTATATCGACCGTGTCAATGTAAGCACCGCGGCAAGCCAGTTCGGCGCCGAACTGGGCTTGTCGCACACGCAGGTAGGCTTCGTGTTTTCGGCATTCGCCTATCCGTATCTCGTGTTTCAGATCATCGGCGGATGGGTGGGCGACCGCTTCGGTCCGCGCCGCACGCTCACGCTCTGCGCGATCATCTGGGCGGGAGCGACAGTGCTCACCGGCTTGTCCGGCGGCTTTCTTTCGCTGATCGTCGCGCGCGTGCTGCTCGGCCTCGGCGAAGGCGCGACCTTTCCCACCGCAACGCGTGCCATGTCCAACTGGATGCCGGCCGATCAGCGCGGGTTTGCACAAGGTATTACGCATGCAGCATCACGCATTGGTAATGCAGTCGCGCCGCCATTGATCGTGTGGCTCATGGTCGCGACCAGCTGGCGTGGCGCGTTCATCATCACGGGGATCATCAGCTTCATCTGGGCGCTCGTGTGGGTCTTCTACTTCCGCGATAATCCGCGCGATCATCCGCGTATCACCGAAGGGGAGTGTGCGACGCTTTCGAGCTATTCCGGCGTGAAACAGCGCTCGCCGGTGCCGTGGCGCATTCTGCTCGGCCGCATGGCACCCGTGACCGCCGTCTACTTTTGCTACGGATGGGTGCTCTGGCTCTTCCTTGGCTGGATTCCGCAATACTTCCTGCACAGCTATCACATGCAACTCGGCAAGTCGGCGCTATTCGCGTCAGGCGTGTTCTTCGCGGGCGTGCTGGGCGACTGGCTCGGCGGCTCTCTCACGGACCGTATCCTTCGCAAGAGCGGCAACGTGCGCATGGCTCGTAACGTGATGGTCGGCGTCTGCATGCTGCTCACGCTTCTTTCGCTTGCGCCGATCATGCTCGTGTCCGACATCTCGATCACGCTTGCCGCGGTCTGCCTCTCGGCCGGCTTCTTCTTCAATGAGATGACGATCGGTCCAATGTGGTCCGTGCCAATGGACATCGCGCCAAAGCACTCGGGAACGGCATCCGGCATTATGAATTCAGGTTCGGCGCTCGCGGCGATCATCAGTCCGGTGGTGGGCGGCTGGCTGATCGACCGCACCGGCAACTGGAATCTGCCTTTCACCGTGTCGATGATTCTGATGGCGGCGGGCATCATCCTCTCGTTCACGATGCGTCCGGACCGAGCGCTCGAAGTCGACGAGGAGAAGCCGGGCACAACACCGGCGCGAAAGTACGTTTGAGCGCGCCGGGCCGACCTTGTAAGTGAAACCTGGTGCCGTGCGCATTCACGGTGGCCGGGTTTCGCGTTTGCATGTTTCGAAGCGGCAGAAGGCGGGTGTGTACTGCTTGCATGCAATATGCAAAGCACCGTCGGGCGCTATCATGCATTTTGTCTACCAATCCGGCCGATCACCGCATGACGTTCGCTCCTCCTCCCGCTGCCCGTCCGGGCGATACGCTCGACGCCGTTGCCACGCCGTCGTTGCTTCTCGACCTGGATGCTTTCGACGTCAATCTCGCCGCCATGGCGGCGTTTGCAAAACAGAAGGGTGTCGCGCTCCGACCGCATGCGAAGGCGCATAAATCGAGCGTCATTGCCCGCAAGCAGATCGAGGCGGGTGCCGTTGGCGTATGCTGCCAGAAGCTCTCCGAGGCTTATCCCTTCGCGGCGGCGGGCGTTCGAAGCATTCATATCAGCAACGAATTCGTGGGCGCCGACAAACTGGCGATGGCAGTGGAACTCGCCGCGCATGTACGGCTTTCCGTTTGCGTCGACGCGTTGCCGCAAGTCGCAGCGCTCGGCGATGCCGCCGCACGCGCGGGCGTCGAGATCGACGTGCTGCCGGAAGTCGATGCAGGCCAGCATCGGTGCGGCGTCACCAATGAAGATGCCCTTCTCGCGCTCATCGACGCGATTCATGCGCAAGCCGCGCTGTGCTTCACTGGCATTCAGGCATACCACGGCGGCGCTCAGCACATTGTGCAGTGGAGCGCCCGCAAGGAAGAAGCGCAGCGCGCCGCCGAGCGCACGGCAGCCTATGTTCATGCCATCGAAGCGCGCGGAATCGCATGCGGCATCGTGACCGGCGGAGGCACCGGTACAGTCGAGTTCGACGCGGCCAGCGGCGTCTATACCGAAGTGCAGCCCGGTTCCTACCTCTTCATCGACGGGGATTATGGGCGCCTCGCTTGGGACGGCGCACTTCGCTGGCGGCATGCGTTATTCATTTTGTCGACCATCATGAGCGCGACGCGGCCCGGCATGGCTGTCTGCGATGTCGGCCTGAAGGGGCTGGCGGTCGATTCCGGCTTACCGCGCAGCGTGCGTTGGTTGCATGCATCGGACGATGCACCCGCTTTGGCATACACATCGGCCAACGACGAGCACGGCATGCTGGAAGCCGGCACGACTGTGAACATAAGCGATGCTATCGGCGCGCGTCTGCTTCTGCCGCCCGGCCATTGCGATCCCACCGTGAACCTCTACGATCAATACGTGTGCTATCGCGGTGATCGCGTCGTCGACCTGTGGCCGGTGGATGCCCGCGGCCTTTCGCGCTAAGCCGGCGCGGACGGCGCGGCGGGATAGATGGCCGAGATCAACGCATCGACATCCGACACGATCAGCTTGATGACGAACTGCGCGACATCGTGCGAGCCTTTGCTTCTCATGCACGCGTCCTTCAGCGACTCCAACGTTGCACGCACGTGGTCGAGTTCGGCGTCATCCCGATGCACGTTGCCGAGCACTTGCGCGAGCTTGTCGAAGAGGGTCTGCAGCGCGGCAGCGCTTTCTTGCAGATGATCGCTTCGTGCCGCTTGCGGGTCACGCGAGACTGCCTTGGCGAGAAAGAGGGTGTCGCTGTGCAGTCGCCGCAGAAAGGGCGCGGCCTTGTCGATGGCATCCGCGCGGCGGCTTTGCAGGGGCACGATGATGTGCTCGCGCTCCGCTTCCTCGAGGGCATCGTCGAGCGCTTGCTGCGCCTGAGCGCTCTTCTTTTCGAGCTGCGCCGCTCGGGCTTCATGGTCGTCTGCGTCGTCGGAAAGATGCAAGGCGACTAACTGGCCAAGACACTTCAGCGTGTCGGCTACGCAGCGATGCGCGGTCGTAAGCGAGCGGTTCGGCAAGATAGCCGCGACGATGAACGCGGACGCCGCGCCGATGAGAATCTCCAGCACGCGATGCAGCGGCCGCTGAAACAAGGGCCCACCGCCTGTCGGAATCAGCACGACAATGACAAGCGTGATGCATGCAAGCCGCAACGCGGGCCGCGCCGCAGCAAGCGTGGCGAGCGGCACGAGTTCGATCGCGAATACGGCGAGCGGCGCGGCGCCATGCTCGATGGCGATGAGCCCGATCACCCCCGCCACCGCGCCGATGCAAGCGCCGACGATCTGATCGCGCGCGGCTCCCAGCGCCTGCGTGAGGCTGGGCTGAGTGACCACGACGAGCGTGGTGATGAGCGCCCAATAACCTTCGGGAAGCGCGATCAGTTTTGCGGCGCCGTAACTAATCGCGCAGCCCAGGAGCGTACGTGCAAGCCGGCGCCCCTCGGGGACGCTGAACATGCCGCGAGGTCCGCGACGGATGAAGGTCAACGCGTTCATGCGGTCCCTGGACGACGATATTTTGTATGCATTATGCCAATGGAGCGCGACTGGTCGATTGATCTCGAGAGAGGATTCGAGCGCGTCAGCCGCCGCCCGCTGCGCTATTTTCGTGGACAGCCCGGTTCCGGCCTGCGCGTTTCGCACGGTAGAGCGCCGCATCCGCGTTGTTCAGCAACTTGAGCGCGTCATCGCTATGACGCGGATGGGCCGTCGCGCAGCCAATGCTCACGGTAAGGAAGCCTCTCGGCGAACCGCTGTTCGGAATCTCGAGCGCTTCGACCATCATCCGAAGACGTTCAGCAAAAGTCACTGCGCCTTCCTCCGCCGCTGAAGGCAGCACGATCACGAATTCCTCACCGCCGTAGCGCGCGACGATATCGCCCGGTCGCTTGACTGAATGCTGTATGCAATCGGCCACGGCGACGAGCGCATCGTCGCCCATCGCATGACCGTAGGTGTCGTTGTAGAGCTTGAAGTGGTCGACATCGACGAACAATGCGGAAAGCGGCTGATCCGCGCGCCGCGCACGTCGCCATTCCTCGTCGAGACGGCGATCCAACGCACGCCGGTTAGCGAGACCGGTGAGTGAATCGGTCCCTGCGAGCCTTTGCAACTTTTCCTGAGCGATGGCGCGCGAACGCAGCGAGATTGCAAGCAGCCACGACAGAACGATGAAGCCAGCGCCGAACATGAGAGTCAGGCCGCCGATCATCGTGCTGCGTTCGCGCCAGCCTTGAAGTACATCATCTTCCGCAGGCGCGACCGCTGCGATGAGTTGCGTGCCCGGCACATGCGCAAAGGTATAGATGCGGCGCACGCCGTCCAGGGGCGAAGTCGAAATATAAGAGCCGTTGAGTTGATCCGTCATCGACGAAAAGGTAGGCGAGCGAACCACGGTGCTGGAGGCGCCAGCGGGCAAGGGAGGCTTGCGGGCAAGCATCAGGCCGTCTGGCTGCACGATGAAAACGGAGCCCGCTCGGCCGACATTGACGCGCGAGAGTAATGCCTTGAGATAGTCGATATTGAGCGCGATCACCGCCACGCCCGCAAACGAGCCATCCGGTGCGTTAATGCGGCGGCTTAGCGCGAGCGAATATGCGCCGTTGCGCAAGCGCGATTGATACGGCTTTGAAATATAGAGCCCGACGTCGGCTCTTGCTGCGTGCGCCGTGAAATAGTCGCGGTCTTTAAAGCGCAATTCGTTAGGAACGGATGCATCGCGCTCGACTACGATACGTCCTTGCCCGTCCATCACGAATGCGCCGCCTATGTAATTCGTTGCGGTTGCGCCATCGAATAGGACGAGCTTGCGCAAGTCGTCGGACAAGGCCATCACGGCCGGATTTTCCATTCCACTTACGATGGTGCGCAACGAAAGATCGATGGATTCGATATTGCGTGAAATATCGGCAGTGAGCGTCGCAACAACATTGGCGGACGCCTCATGTGCGTTCTGCAACGCCTGCGCACGGCCTTGCCAAAGCGCGGCAAAGGAAAGCACCGCCATGGAAATAGCGATAGCCGTGCCGATTAGGCCGGCAAGCAAGGGAAAGCGCGAGAAGGCATCTGCCACGCGCATCGTGGCGCTGCTATTGCGTCGGACTAGCCGACGCCGGACCACACGGCCCGTTTTGCGCACGACGTCGAATCTCGGGGACATTCATCTCTCCGCATGAGACACGCTTCGCTCAGGCGACGCCATTAGCACGACGCTGCCAGCGTGAAACTTTCGAAAACCCCACAAAAACAGGGTTCAAATACGCGCTTGGAGAGCGGCGCGCTCGTCAACAGGATTGTAATCGGAAGAAGAAATTCGCTTAAGCTTTACCGCCGCGCTTAATGACGCGCTTGCGAATCTCTGAATCGAGTATGAGCCTGCCGCGAATTTTGCCCTTCATGCGTTTGACGTAGCGCGGCGCTTCCGTCATGTGTATCACCATCAGTTCGCGTACTTTTTCAGCGTCGCGCGCACGTGCTGCTTCGGTGATGGCCTTGTGAATCTTGACGTTTGCACGGCCGAAACGTTCGTGCTCCGCTTGCGGTGTATCGTTTCGAAATTCGATCAGTTGCCGGATCATCTCGTTGATCAGCTCGCAGCTAAACCGCAAGAACGGATTGGGATTGGCCGCAGCGAGAATGTCGTGGAAATTCACGTCTTCCTGACGTTGCCTGACGATATCCCGGCTCTCGTGCGCGCAAGCGGGTTCGTCGCAACTCGCTATATTTTCCTCGAGCGCGGCCAAATCCTCTTCCGTCAAATGCGGCACTGCCCCTGCAGCAAGTTCGGGTTCGAGCAACTGACGCACCGTATAGATGTCGTCGATGCTTACGTCCTTAAAGAACAAATAATTTTGCAAGAGCTGAAGGGTTCTATCCAGCGGCACTTCAACGATGGTGCCGCCGCCCGAAGGACCGGTCGTGACCTTGATAAGCCCTTGCACTTCGAGAGACTTGAGCGCTTCGCGAATCGTGCTCTTGCTAACGGAAAACAACTGCTGCAACTCGACTTCGCGCGGCAGCTTGTCGCCCGGCTTGAGATCCTTTTCCGTAATGAGCCGTTTGATTTCCTCAGCGACGAGGTCCGCGCGCTTGGGTTGCTTGATGGGCTTGGCAAGCGGCTGCCTTGAGACTTCCTGTTGAGTCGGGTCGACTCCGGCCGCCGCGCTGGCGCGCTTAGCACGGTCCATCACCATATCGATGCTCCTTTACACACCCCGGAATATTGCCTTATTGACACCCGAATTTATTGTACCTAGCATCGGATTCGTTCTATTTATCATGATAAATAGGATGAAGCTAAACCGACGCATGAACGTACCACGAAAAAAACGCAAGGTGGCCGCGCAGGTCTTCTTCTCAAGGAGCGTCAATTTTGAATCGCCGAAATATGTTGAAGCTGGCCGCGCTGTCGGCCGTTCCCGGATCGTTTGAGGCGCTCATGTCGCGCAGCGCGCTCGCTCAAGGTTCGCCGATTCAGTTTGCCTGCCCGGTGCCGATGTCCGGACCCTTTGCGGCAAACGGCAAATACGCCGATCTCGGCATGAAGCTCGCGATCGAACAGTATGGCAAGGTGCTCGGTCAGCCGCTCGCATATACCACGCTCGATACCGAAGGCAAGCCCGCGACCGCGGTGCGTCGCGTTCAGGAAATAGCCCAACAGAAAAACGCGCGCTATTTTGCAGGCGGCATTCTTTCGTCCGAAGCGCTTGCAATGGGTAAGGAAGTGGAGAAGGCCGGCGGCGTTTTCATCACTACGGCGGGCGCCGACGAGCTCACGGGGAAAGACTGCAATAGCGCGACGTTTCGGTGGTCGGTGCCGACCTTCGGCGCAATAGAGCAGACGGTTCGACCGCTCATTCAGACGTTCCCCAAGGCCAAGCGTTGGTACACCATCACGCCACAATACGTCTTTGGCGATGGTCTTTTATCCGCTGCTAAAGCCATCTTCAAGGAAAAGGGCATCGAGCATGTGGGCAACAGCTATCACTCGCTAAACGAAAAAGAATTCAGCGGATATCTGACCAACGCTGTCGCGGCCAAGCCGGACGTCCTGCTTATTCTGAACTTTGGCTCACAGTCGTCGGATACGTTGCGACAAGCCGTGAGCTTCGGCATGAAGAACAACTGCACGATTCTCATGGCCTGGGCGTCCGGTCTGGAGCAGTTCGAAGCGCTGGGTCCGGACATCTGCGAAGGGGTGTATTTCGGCGCGCAGTACTGGCACGCAATTGATTCCCCGCTCAATCAGGATCTCGTCAAGCGCGCCAATGCGGCCTTCAAGGCGAACCCGAACTACAGTCTTGCGGGATCGTATACCTGTACCAAGATTTTGCTGGACGGCATCGTGAAGGCAGGTACGGCAGACCCCAAGAAAGTCATCGCGACGCTGGAAGGAATGAAGTATTCAGGTCTGACGGGCCCTGAGGAAATCCGCGCAGGCGACCATCAGGTGCTCAAGAATTATTATTTGCTCAAGGGTAAGCCAAAGAGCAAGATGAAAGACAAGGACGACTACGCCGATATCGTCAGTTCAGGACAATCGTTCCTTCCGCTCGACAAGACGCAATGCAAGATGGCTTGACAATGCTTAGGCACAAGCTGGAAGCGAATGCGCCTGAAGCGCGTTCGCGCCGTTTCTCTTTTGAGCCAAGGCCATGAACGTTTATCTGTTGCAGGTCGTGAACGGCATCGGCGTGGGGATGCTGTATTTTCTGCTCGCGGTCGGCTTGTCGATCGTATTCGGGCTCCTGCGCTTCGTGAATTTCGCGCACGGCGCGTTCTACCTTCTTGGTGCGTATTTTTGCTATCAGGCGATGCAGTGGTCAATGAGCTTCTGGATGGCGCTCATCGTCGTGCCGGTTGTAGTAGGCGTGCTTGCGTGGATAGTAGAAAAGATCGTATTGCGGCACGTCTATGCGCAGCAGCACGAGTTTCATATTCTCGCGACAGTGGGCCTCGCACTCGTGCTGCAGGAGTGCGCAATCATCCTATGGGGACCGCTCGGCGACAACGTAGCGGTGCCGGATGTGCTGAATGGCGTCGTGATCTGGGGCAGCTTCGTCTATCCGAAATACCGCCTTTTCGTGATCGGATTCACGGCTGTGCTCGCGGCCATTCTCTGGTGGGTACTCGAAGGCACGCGGCTCGGTAGCGCCGTTCGCGCGGGCAGTGAATCCAGTGAGATGGTGTCCTTGCTCGGTATCAATGTGACGCGGGTCTTCAGTCTCGTGTTCGCGCTCGGCGCGGGCACGGCAGCGCTTGCAGGCGTCCTTGCCGCACCCATACGCGGCGTCGATCCATTCATGGGTATCGAAGCTTTGGGCGTGGCCTTCGTGGTTGTCGTGGTGGGCGGCATGGGTAATTTCCTTGGCGCGCTTGTTGGCGGCTTGTTGGTCGGTATTGTTCAGAGCGTGATGAGCACGTTATGGCCCGAAGGCGCGCGGCTCATGATCTATGTCGCGATGGCCGCTGTCCTATTGCTGCGTCCGAATGGATTGCTCGGGAGGGCAGTTTGATTTCCAAACAGGATTCGAACGCGCTGGACGTCGACGCGCCGCAAAGCTCGTCGCCCCGGCAAGCGCTTCATCGCTATCGCTTCTCGCTCCTTGCCTTATTGGTCGTTTGCATATTGCCCATGACGATACGTTCGGGTTCGCTTGCGACCGAAGTACTTGTCTACGCGCTTGCGGCCTTGGGGTGCAATCTGCTCCTGGGACACACAGGGTTGCTCTCTTTTGGACAAGGCATTTTCTTTGGACTAGGCAGCTATAGCGCGGGTCTCATCCTGACGAAATTCGGTCTACAGGCTCCCGTCGCCTTATTAGGGGCGGTGCTTGCCGGAGCGGTTGCCGCAGCCATCGTCGGATGGTTTTCCATCCGTCAGCGCGGTGCCTATTTCGTGATGTTGACGCTCGCATTCGGCCAGATGTTTTACTTTCTCGCCTACACGACGCCCGATCTAACTGGCGGTGACAACGGTCTTCTCGATATCCCCCGTCCCGCTTTGTCCATCTTCGGCAAGACGCTCTTTTCGATAACCTCACCCTGGCAGTATTACGCGTTCGTGGCGGTGCTTTTCTTGCTGGCATTCTGGCTGATGATGCGTGTCTCGCATTCGATATTCGGTCGCACATTGCTGGCTATTCGCGACAACGAAGCCCGAGCGGCCGCGGTTGGGTACGACGTCAGGCGCTTCAAGCTCGCGGCCTTTGTCATCTCCGGTGCGGTCACGGGTTTGGCGGGCGCGCTGCACGCCATGATGACCGGTATCGCGCCGCTGTCTAACATCGACTATCACACGAGCGAGATGATTCTCGTGATGACGGTGATCGGCGGTACGGGCAATCTGTTCTCATCGGTTCTCGGTGCGGCCTTCTATGTGCTGTTCGCTGATTGGTTGAGCACGCTTTGGCCGCGCTGGCTGCTCCTGCTTGGGCTCGTGTTGATCGCTGTAAGTCTTTTCATGCAGCGTGGCTTGTGGGGCCTTGGCGAACGCGTCTGGCGCGCCGTCAGGCGCAATCAGGGAGAGGCAACATGAGCACGGCCCTTCTCGAAGCAAGGAATGTCGTCAAGCGTTATGGGAAATTCGCCGCCTTGACCGAGGTGAACTTGCGTATAGCGAGCCATACGGTCCATTCGGTCATCGGTCCGAATGGCGCGGGCAAGACAACGCTATTCCACGTGCTCACGGGCACCGTGCCCATCACGGCAGGCAATATCATGTTCGACGGACACGATGTCACACATGAGCCCGATCATCGGCGCGTGAAGCGTGGCATCGCGCGATCGTTCCAGGTAACGAGTCTCTTCGCCAATCTGACCGTGCGCGAAAATCTTCGCCTCGCGGCTCAAGGCGTGGACGCAAAGCGCGCGCTCAATGCGTGGACGCCGCCGCGTGGTGCGCTTGAGCATCGCGAGACAGTGGATGCCGTGCTTGAGCGCCTTTCTTTGCAACGTTTCGCGTCGACGTTCGCAAGCGCGCTTTCGCATGGTCAGCAGCGGCGACTTGAAGTAGGCATGGCGCGCGCGGCTCGTCCTAAGGCAATTTTTCTCGATGAGCCGACTTCCGGGATGGGAATCGACGATCTCGACGACATGAAGCAACTGATCCGCAGTTTGCGCGACGACTATACCGTCGTTCTCATCGAGCACAACATGGATATCGTGATGGATATCTCCGACACGATCACGGTCATGCAGCAGGGGCGTGTCCTGGTCGAAGGCAAGCCTGCCGATATTCGCGGCGACGAGCGCGTGCGTACCGCATATCTCGGCAACATGATTACCGGAGGCCGTGCCTGATGCTCGAAGCACAGAATATCCACGGATACTATGGGAAAAGTCACGTCTTGCAAGGCGTGACGCTTAGTGTTCGGGACGGCGAGACTGTCACTTTGCTTGGCCGCAATGGCGCGGGAAAGTCGACGACGTTAAAGAGTATTGCCGGCGTCGTAACCCCGCAACGGGGCAGTGTGAAGTTCAAAGGCATTGAAGTAGCGAAAATGCAGCCGCACAAGATTGCCGCGCGCGGGATATGTTTTGTTCCGGAGCATCGCGGTATCTTCAAGCTGCTTTCAGTGGAAGAGAATCTTCGTCTTGGCGCCCGTAAGCAATCGCCTTGGCAGTTGACGGACATCTATCGCATCTTTCCTCGTCTGAAGGAACGCCGCACGAATGGCGGTGGTCAACTGTCGGGTGGTGAGCAGCAGATGCTGGCAATCGGCCGTGCGCTCATGAATCATCCGCGGCTTCTGATGCTCGATGAACCCGTCGAAGGCCTTGCCCCCGTGATCGTCGAAGAGATCGTGGCGCAACTCAAGCTGATTCGGGAAGCGGGCGTGGCAATCCTGCTGGTCGAACAGAATCTCGAGGTCTGTACTCAGCTTGCAGATCGCCATTACATCATCGAGCAAGGCCGTATCGTGTACGAAGCCAGCAACGACGTCTTCATTTCCGAGGACTCCGTTAAAGACCGCTATCTAGGTGTCGGCGTCGTTTGAGTGCATCGAAGGCTGACAATTTTCATCTGCAACTATCGAAGGAATTCCGATGCAAGTGCTCGATCTGCCAGCGCATGCTGGCTTGCGCGTCGACGGCGCGCGACTTTGGAACAGCCTGATGGAACTCGCGCGCATCGGCGCGACGCATAAAGGTGGCGTGTGTCGCCTGGCGCTAACCGAACTCGACAAGAAAGGGCGCGATCTCTTCGTCGCTTGGGCGAAGGGAGTTGGATGTACGGTGCGCATCGATGCAATCGGCAACATCTTCGCGCGTCGTGCGGGCTTGCGTGACGACCTGCCTCCTGTTATGACCGGCAGTCATATCGACACACAACCGACAGGCGGAAAGTTCGATGGCAACTATGGCGTACTCGCCGGCCTCGAAGTCCTGCGCACCTTGAACGACAACGATGTACGCACTGTCGCGCCGCTCGAAGTCGCGGTCTGGACCAATGAGGAAGGGTCGCGCTTCGTTCCAGTCATGATGGGCTCAGGCGTCTTTGCTGGCGCGTTCACGCTCGATTACGCGCTGATGCAAAAGGATCGCGAAGGCATCTCCGTGCGCGATGCGCTCGCGTCGATCGGTTATAAGGGTGAACACGTCGCGGCGCATCGCGTCGGTGCTTATTTCGAAGCGCATATCGAGCAAGGGCCAGTGCTCGAAGCGAATGACAAAGTGATCGGCGTGGTGCAGGGAGCGCTCGGTCAACGATGGTACGACGTGATCATTGAGGGGATGGAGGCGCATGCAGGACCTACGCCGATGGAACTGCGCCGTGACGCGTTGCTCGTGGCAGCCGATCTTATCCGCGAGGTCAATCGCATTGCGATCTCGCATGCTCCGCATGGACGCGGTACGGTCGGTTGGGTGGACGTACATCCGAATTCGCGCAATGTGATCCCGGGCCGTGTGAGGCTAACCGTCGACTTCCGCGCTGCCGACGACGCCACGCTCGATGAGATGGATGCCGCCCTGCGTGACATGTGCGCCAAGTCGTCGTTGCCTGTAGCGGTAGACGAAGTGGTCTACTTTGCACCGCAACCGTTCGATGCATCGCTGGTCGATTCGGTGCGTGACAGCGCCAACGCACTAGCCTATACGTCGATGGATGCGGTAAGCGGCGCGGGTCACGATGCGGTGTACCTTGCGCGCGTCGCTCCCGCTGCAATGATCTTCGTGCCGTGCAAGGATGGCATCAGCCACAATGAAATAGAGGATGCGCAGGCCGATCATCTCGAAGCAGGCTGTAACGTGCTGCTTCAAGTCATGCTGCGTGCCGCAAATGCACCGGCTCAAGAAGGAGCGTAAGCATGAAAATTCTGATCGCCCGGATGAATCACGAGACCAATACTTTCTCGCCTGTGGCGACACCGCTCGAAGCATTCGGTCGCGACGGCCCTTGCTATAACGAAGCCGCATATCAGGAAAACGCGGGTATGCGCACCGCGATGTCTGCTTTCATCGACGCCGCCGAACGCGTAAAAGCGGAGATCGTCACGCCTATCTCCGCATCGGCGAATCCTAGCGGCCCGGTCGCCGCAGCAGCTTACGACGCGATATGCGCATCTATCGTCCAAGCCGCGCAAGGATGCGACGCAGTGATGCTCGACCTGCACGGCGCCATGGTTGCGGAAAATTCGTCGGACGGCGAAGGCGATTTGCTCGGACGTGTACGCAAGGCATTGCCGCACGCGCCCATTGCAGTCTCGCTCGATCTGCACGCGAACGTCACGCAGAAGATCATCGACAATGCAAATGTGATCGTGAGTTTCAAGACCTATCCGCACGTGGATATGTATGAAAGCGGCGAGCACGCGGCCCGCCTGCTTTTCAATCTCATCGATGAAAAGGTGACCCCTGTCATCGCGTGGGCCCAACCGCCGCTCCTCACGCATACGTTGAGAAGCGCGACGGCAAGCGGTGCGATGAAGCGCGCCATCGAAGCGGCACGCGCAGCGGAGGGAGAGGAAGGAGTGCTCGCAGTCTCGGTGCTGTCGGGCTTTTCTCTCGCGGATATCGCGTCGCCTTGCATTAGCGTAGTCGTGGTTACAAACGGCGACATCGACAAAGCGCAAAAAGTCGCGAACCAGATCGCGCAGCAGATCTGGAATGAACGCGAGGCCTTCGTTTATCGCAGCGCACCGCTTGCAGCATCTATCGCGGAAGGCGTGAAGCTGGCGCAAGAAGCCGACAAGCCCGTCTTGCTGCTCGATCACGGCGACAACTGCATGTCGGGCGGCACGTGCGACACCACCGACGCATTCGAAGAAGCCCTTGTACAAGGGCTCGATGGCATCGTCGTCGGCCCGCTATGCGACCCGCAAGCAGTGGCAACCTTATTCGATGCTGGCATCGGCGCGACGGTCACAGTCGGCATAGGCAACAAGCTCCCGAGCGTCGCATCGCGCGGCAAGCCTCCGCTCGAGGTGACAGGCGTGGTGCGTGCCCTGACGAATGGCGAGTACATCATCAGCGGTCCGACTTATACCGGCCAACGCGCTTATATGGGCCGCGCCGCCGTCATCGAGACACCGGCCGCGCGGATTCTTGTCACCGAACGCACGCATGAGCCTTGGGATCTCGGTGTATTCGAGAGCGTCGGTATCGATCCACGCGGCGCGCGCTTTCTTATCCTCAAGTCGCGCATGTATTGCCGGCCGGTGTTCGTGCCGATTGCCGGTGGTCTGGTGGAGTGCGACAGCCGGGGCGTCACGAGCTCGGACTATGAGCTCTTCTCGTTCAGCAATCTCAAGCGGCCGGTTTATCCATTGGATTCGAACGCGACGTTCGACGCTTGAGCGTCATTTCACGAGATTGAGCCGCTTGGTGACGATGGTTCCCGTCTTGCGATCGATGAGCCAGACGGCGTCGACGCGACCATGCAGCGTGGATGTCCTACGCGTGATGTCGGTCGGCTCTTCATCCGTGGGGTCGTTATGTTCGACGCGGTCGATGAGATATGGCGGCTCTAGCGTGCAGATCAGCAGAATCGCAAAGTCGCCGTCGCCGTGCGTCTTATCGAAATCGGCCAGGATTGCACCGCCGCGCACGTTCGTTCTTGCGCGGCCTTCAACGCCAAGCTGTATCACGTCGAAAGTCTGGACGAAGCCTTTAGCCTTGGCCTCGGGCGCCACGACCAGTTTGCGACCGCTCTGGCCCTTCACCGTCTCCTTGAGCAGGATGGCGTCCGGTTGCGTGGGCGCGGCAAGGGAGACGTTCACACTAAGCAGCTTCTTTTTCGTCTGGTATCGGACGCCGTAAGACGCTGGAATAACGAATGCAAAAGTGGGATCGGCTTGCGCATTTGCCTGTGCTTGCGCCGCTGTCTGCGTCGCGGATGCGGATTGCGTGGACTTGCGCAAGCGTTGCAGCGGACGGTCCAGAAAGCCGCGCAGGCGGCTAGTAATGGAAGGCGGCTGGCTGGCCGACGGCTTGCCGCTAAGCGCGTCTCTGACGTGTTGAGGATCGTCGCCGGTGAAGTCGGCAGGGAGTGCGTCCGCCGACAAAATGCCCGCGCCGCTCGCAACGCCTGCATCGGCCGAAGCACTCCACGCGCAAGGTGCATGCAAAATAATGAATACACTTAGCAGCATGCCAGCCGCGCCGATAGCCGTCTTACTCTTTCTCTTCGATAAAAGCACTTCGCTTCCTCTGGCGCACGCGCTGAGTCTGATGAAGCGGCTATCTTAAAATAAAAGCCGCGCAGCTTCACATTCGCGCGGCCGCCGCATGCTCCCGCTCGCTCTTCGCCTTGCGGCTCAACATTAGCGTGATGACCGCCGACATGGCGAGCGTCGCGCCCACGACGTACAGGCCCGCGGCATAGCTACCGGTTGAATTCTTTAGCCAGCCGATGGCGAACGGTCCCACGAAGCCACCCAAGTTGCCGATGGAGTTGATCATCGCAATGCCTGCCGCCGCGCCTGCACCGGAAAGGAACATGCTCGGCATGGCCCAGAGCGGAGCCTTGGCGGCGCTGATGCCCACGTTGACCACGATGAGCGCGAGTACGATAAAGAGCGCCGTCGTCGCCTGACCTGCAAAGAAGAAGCCGACGCAAGCCAACGCACATGGAATGACCACGTGCCACGTGCGTTCCTGCGTGCGGTCCGAATGCCGGGCCCACAGGATCATCGCGATGACGGCGATCACGCTCGGAATGCCGTTGATGAGCCCCGTCTCCAGCGCGCTGAAACCGTACTGACGGATGATGAGCGGCGCCCACAACCCGAGCGTATAAAGACCCGCCGACGTGCCGAAATAAATGAGCGCTAGCGCTAGCACACGCGGATCGCGTAATGCATTCAAAGCGCCTTCCGTATGCCCCGCATTCGCTTGCTTCGCGTCGGCTTCGCTTTTCAGCCTTGCAATGAGCCATTCGCGCTCTTCGCTCGCGAGCCAATGTGCCTGGGCGGGCGTGTCGGTCAGATATTTGAGGACGACGAAGCCGAGCACGATAGCCGGAATCGCTTCGATGATGTAGAGCAGCTGCCAGTCTGCGAGCCCGAAGATCGGCGGCATCTGCATGATCGCGCCAGACAACGGCGAGCCGATGGCGGTCGAGATCGGCGCGGCTGCCATGAACCATGCGGCGGCCACGGCGCGCTGCTTGGCCGGAAACCAGAGGCTGAGATAAAGAATCACGCCGGGGAAGAATCCGGCTTCCGCGACGCCGAGCAGGAAGCGCAGGACGTAGAAGCTCGTCGGACCTGCCACGAATGCGGATGCAACGGAGACGATGCCCCACGTGACCATCACGCGTGCAATCCAGATGCGCGCGCCGACTTTATGCAAAATTAGATTCGACGGAACTTCGAACAGAAAGTAGCCGATGAAAAACAATCCGCCGCCCAGTCCGAAGGCGGTGGGCGAGAGGCCGATGGCCTTGTTCATCGTCATGGCGGCAAAACCGACGTTGACGCGGTCGAGAAAGCTGATGAAGTAAAGCAGCATCACGAACGGAATGATGCGCAATGCCAGCTTGCGATTGACGCGGGCTTCCACGCCGGACTCGGATGGGGTATGCATGTGTCTCCTCCTTGGGAGGCGAGCGGTGCTCTTCTAAGGAACGGTGCGGAAAGACTCAGGCGTTAGGCGCGAGCGTCCTGTTGCCGCGATGTGCGTTGCATCGCGGTCAAGCGCCCCGGCACGCGGCCGGGGTCCATCGCATACAAAATGCGGATTCAGGCGGCTGCGGCTTCCACGCGTTCGACAAACGCGCACACGGCAGCCGTCACTTGCGCTGTCGTCGCCTTGCCGCCGAGATCGCCGGTATGCAGCGATTCATCGGCTGTCACGGCTTCGACGGCATCCATCACACGCTTGGCGGCTTCCGTTTCGCCCAGATGTTCGAGCAACATGACGAGCGACCAGAACGTGCCGATCGGGTTGGCAAGCCCCTTGCCCATGATGTCGAAAGCGGAACCGTGGATCGGCTCGAACATCGACGGATAACGGCGTTCCGGGTCGATGTTGCCGGTCGGCGCAATGCCGAGGCTGCCCGCGAGCGCGGCGGCCAGGTCGCTCAGGATGTCGGCATGCAGATTGGTCGCGACGATCGTATCGAGCGTGGCGGGACGGTTGACCATGCGCGCGGTGGCGGCATCGACCAGTTCCTTGTCCCACTTCACGTCCGGGAATTCTTTTGAAATCTGCAGCGCGATTTCGTCCCACATCACCATGGCATGGCGCTGCGCATTGCTCTTGGTGATGACCGTAAGCAGTTTGCGCGGACGCGACTGCGCGAGTTTGAATGCAAAACGCATAATGCGTTCGACACCGGCACGCGTGAGGATGGAGACGTCGGTTGCCGCCTCGATCGGATGACCCTGATGCACGCGGCCACCCACACCCGCATATTCGCCCTCGGAATTCTCGCGCACGATCACCCAATTGAGGTCCTCGGGCTTGCAACGCTTGAGCGGCCCGTCGATGCCGGGAAGAATGCGCGTCGGGCGCACGTTGGCGTATTGATCGAAGCCCTGGCAGATCTTCAGGCGCAGGCCCCACAGCGTGATGTGATCGGGCACGCCGGGGTCGCCTGCCGAACCGAAGAGAATTGCGTCCTTGTCGCGGATGGCATCGAGGCCATCGGCGGGCATCATCGAACCGTGCTGACGGTAATAGTCCGCGCCCCAGTCGAAGCTCTCGAATTCGAATGCAAAATTACGCGACGTCTTGGCAAGCGCTTCGAGCACTTGCTGGCCAGCGGGGATGACTTCCTTGCCGATGCCGTCGCCGGGGATGGTTGCGATGCGATAAGTTTTCATGTCTCCGTT
Organism: Caballeronia sp. LZ001; assembly: GCF_031450875.1. Lineage (NCBI taxonomy): Bacteria > Pseudomonadati > Pseudomonadota > Betaproteobacteria > Burkholderiales > Burkholderiaceae > Caballeronia > Caballeronia sp. LZ001. The sequence continues at coordinate 432,470 of NZ_JARTVX010000005.1, forward strand.
CCTCGATGTGGGTGTGTGAGCTCACTCTACCCAACTTAAGGATAAGAAACCGGTGCTAAACTCAAAGCATCTTTAACTTTGATTCAAAAGTGAGGGCGCATGGCCGAGACCGTTCAGCCGGCCGATCTGAGCTTTTTCTCGACGCTCGCGACATCGGGCAGCCTGAGCGCAGCGGCGCGGGAACTGGGCCTCACGGCAGCGGCAGTAAGCAAGCGCCTGACACAAATGGAGGCGCGGGCAGGCGTGCCACTCGTCAATCGCACGACGCGCCGCATGATGCTCACGCCAGAGGGCGAGCTTTATCTGGAGCGCGCGCGGCGCATTCTCGACGAAATCGACGAACTTGCGGAGCTGCTTGGCAGCGCGAAGAAGAGTCCAAAAGGCCTGCTTCGCGTGAATGCGACGCTCGGCTTCGGGCGCAGTCATGTGGCGCCCGCCATTTCTCGATTCGTTGCGCGGCACCGCCAAGTGTCGGTGCAATTGCAGTTGTCGGTCGCGCCGCCGCCGCTCACGGACGACACGTTCGACGTTTGCATTCGCTTCGGCGAGCCACCGGATACGCGTGTAGTCGCGCGGCGTCTCGCGTCGAATCGTCGGCTGCTATGCGCGGCGCCGGGCTATATCGCCACGCACGGTTTGCCTGCGACGCCGCACGATCTCACGCGGCATAACTGCATCGGCATCCGGCAGGGCGACGAAGCGTACGGCGTTTGGCGGCTGACGAGCGGGCGGGGTGCTGCGCAGAAGACGGAGGCGGTGCGCATCAAGGGCAATCTCACGACCAACGATGGCGAAATCGCCGTCAAATGGGCGCTCGAAGGACACGGCATTCTGATGCGAGCTGAATGGGACATTGCAGACTATCTGGCGGATGGCCGGCTCGTCGCCGTATTGCCCGATTACGAGACGCCCAATGCGGACATCTACGCCGTGTACTCCGGACGGCATCAGATGTCCGCGCGCATAAGGGCTTTCGTCGATTTCATTGCGCTTGATCTCAAGCATGCGCGCGGCACTTGAATTTCCGACTATCGTTGAAGGCATGGCATTTTGTAGTCGGCATACCGCATGCAAAGTTCCGTCGACCCAGTAAAGGCAATGAAAGCGGGCGGCCTGCGGGCGCTATACTGGTTGCCTGTCCATTGCATGACGACCCACGACCGGATAGCCGTCCTCAAGCGGCTCCAAGGTCACCTGCGGCGCGACTCCAGATAAATTGGCTGAACACGATTTAGACAAACTCAAGATCGACCGCAGTCCCGCTGCCGTCGTCCCGCGACGCAGGCGTCCGTGGCTTCGCTATGTGCTCGTCGCAGCGATCATTCTCGTACTCGTGGGCATCGGCTTGCGTTTTGCCGGGCCGCAAACGGTAGAGACCGCTACGGTCACGTCGGTTTATCCATCGCAAAGCTATACGCTTCTCAACGCGACCGGCTACGTCGTGCCGCAACGCAAGGCGGCGGTCGCATCGAAGGGACAGGGCCGCGTGGAATGGCTTGGTGTACTCGAAGGTACGCCTGTAAAGGAAGGCCAGGTGATTGCGCGGCTCGAACGCGATGATGTGTCCGCTTCGCTTGCACAAGCCGAGGCGCAAGTTAAAGTCGCTCAAGCCAACCTCGAGTTGCAACGCGCCGAGTTGAGGGACGCAGAGATCAGTCTCAAGCGCTCGGATATCCTCGCTCCCCAAGGCGCGATTCCCGCGTCTCAGCACGACAGCGACCGCGCCCGCTTCGACAAGGCCAAGGCAGCCGTGAATAGCGACGCAGCCACGATCGTGTCGGCACAAGCCAATGCGCTCGCGGCGCGCGTAGCCGTCGACCAGACCATCATTCGTGCGCCTTTCGATGGCGTTGTCCTCGAAAAGCATGCGAACGTGGGCGATAACATCACGCCGTTCTCGTCGGCATCGGACAGCAAGGGTGCGGTCGTGACGATTGCGGACATGAAGACGCTCGAAGTCGAGGCGGATGTCGCGGAGTCGAACATTGGCAAGATCATGGTCGATCAACCATGCGAAATGCAGCTCGACGCGCTGCCCGATGTTCGCTTCTCGGGACGTGTATCGCGCATCGTGCCAACGGTCGATCGTTCGAAGGCCACGGTCCTCGTGAAAGTGCGCTTCGTCGAACACGATCCACGCGTGCTGCCCGACATGAGCGCGAAGGTCGCGTTCCTTTCGAAGCCCGTACCGCCCGAACAGAAGAAGGCGCTGGTGGCCGTTCAGCCCGCAGCAGTGGTCACGCGCGATGGCAAGCAGGTCGTGTTCATCGTCGAGAACGACAAGGCGCTTCGGAGGCCCGTGACAACGGGCGAACATATCGGCGACCTGCTCGCGGTGCAAGGCGTCAAGCCAGGCGATACGCTGGTACTCGCGCCAAACGACAAGATCAAAGACGGCACCAGCGTTACGCTGGCGAAGAAGTAACGTGAGCACTGCACCTCTGGTCCAGATCAGTCACGTCGTGAAGTCATACCGGCGCGGCGTGCAGACGGTGCCCGTGCTGACCGACATCTCGTTGTCCATCGCCGAAGGGGACTTCGTCGCGTTGATGGGACCGTCCGGCTCGGGCAAGAGCACGTTGCTCAATCTGATCGCGGGCATCGACCGACCGGACAGCGGCGAGCTTCTTGTCGGCGGGCTCGATATCACGCGTTTGCCGGAGTCCGCGCTTGCCGACTGGCGCGCGGCTCACGTTGGCTTCATCTTCCAGTTCTATAACCTGATGCCGGTGCTCACCGCATTCGAGAACGTCGAATTGCCGCTGATGCTCACGCGCCTCTCGCGCGCCGAACGGCGTGAACGTGTCGCGATGGTGCTGGACATGGTCAACATGAGCGAGCGCACGACTCACTATCCGTCGGAGCTATCCGGCGGCCAGCAGCAGCGCGTGGCGATTGCACGCGCCTTGATTACCGACCCAAAGCTGATCGTCGCCGATGAACCCACGGGCGATCTCGACCGCACCTCCGCGGCCGAAGTCCTAACGATGCTGCAACGCCTGAATGAACGCGTTGGCAAGACCATCATCATGGTCACGCACGACGCGCATGCCGCCAATGCCGCGAAGGCGCTGGTGCATCTTGAGAAGGGCGAGTTGATCGACGGCGCGGTGCGCTGAATCATGTTCGTCTTCAAGCTCATTCTGCGCAATGCCACGCGTCACAAGCTCCGCACGGCGCTGACCGTGCTGGGCCTCACGATTGCGGTGCTTGCATACGGCCTGCTGCATACGGTCGTGGATGCGTGGTACGCGGGCGCGGCTGCGGCATCCAACGCGCGCCTGGTCACTCGCAATGCGATCTCGCTGGTGTTTCCGCTGCCTCTTGCATACGAGAATCGCATTCGCGGCGTGGATGGTGTGACGCTGGTTGCACGCTCGAACTGGTTCGGCGGCATCTATCGCGACCCCAAGAATTTTTTCGCGCAATTCGCGGTATCGGACAACTATCTGGATCTCTATCCCGAGTACATCGTCACGCCGCAAGCGCGCTCCGATTACCAGCGCGATCGCAAGGGCGTGCTCATCGGGCGACAGCTTGCGACGCAATACGGCTTCAAAGTGGGCGACGTCATTCCTCTCAAGGGGACGATCTATCCAGGAACGTGGGACTTCGTGGTGCGCGGCATCATGGAAGGGCGCGACGAATCGACCATCACGCGGCAACTCATCTTTCACTGGGAGTATCTCAACGAGACGATTCGCAAGACCACCAAGCGTCAAGTGGATCAGGTCGGCGTGTATGTCGTGGGCATCGGAAATCCGGATCAGGCGGCCACCGTATCGCGCAATGTCGATAACGTCTTCAAGAACTCGCTTGCGGAGACGCTTACCGAAACCGAGCAAGCGTTTCAGCTGGGCTTCGTCGCGATGTCTAATCAGATCATTGCGGCCATACGTGTCGTCTCTTACGTGGTGATTCTCATCATCATGGCCGTGATGGCCAATGCAATGGCCATGAGCGCACGCGAACGCACCGTCGAATACGCCACGCTCAAGGCGCTTGGATTCGGACCCACGTTTCTTAGCGTGCTCGTCTTCGGCGAGTCGCTGGCGATTTGCACGATGGGCGGTGCAATCGGCATACTCGCGACACCGCCGGTCGCCGATTTCTTCAAGAATGCGACAGGTGGTGTTTCCGGTCTTTCGCGTCTCGCACGAAACGATGATGCTGCAAGCTGCCTGCGCGTTCGTCATCGCGCTGGCGGCGGCGATCGTACCGGCGGTGCAGGCGAGCCGCGTGCGGATCGTCGAAGGCTTGCGAGCGATCGGATAAGGCGAGCATATGGCCATTCCCGTTTCATACATCGCGCGCAATCTATGGGCTCGCCGTCTCACGACGATGTTGACCGCCGGCGGTCTCGCGCTCGTCGTCTTCGTGTTCTCGACCGTGCTCATGCTCGATGCGGGACTCAAGAAAACGCTCGTATCCACGGGCGAACGCGATAACGTCGTGGTCATTCGCAAAGGCGCGGAAACGGAGATTCAAAGCTCGATCGACCGCAGTCAGGCGAACGTGATGGAGATGCATCCGTCTGTCGCGATGAATGGCGAGGGTGAGCCCTTCGCATCCAAAGAGACCGTGGTGCTCATCTCGCTCTATAAGCTCGGTTCGAATACGCCAGCGAATGTGGTGATACGCGGCGTATCGCCGACTGGCGTCGAACTGCGGCCGCAAGTGAGGCTTACGGCGGGGCGCATGTTCAGTCACGGGTCATCGGAGATCATCGTCGGCAGCAGTATCGCCAAGGGCTTTGCGGGCACGCGCATTGGCGATCATTTGCGCTTCGCTCAGCGCGATTGGACCGTGGTGGGCCACTTCGATGCAGGCGGCAGCGGCTTCGATTCGGAGATATGGGGCGATGTCGATCAACTCATGCAGTCGTTTCGCCGCACGAGTTATTCGTCGATGGTCGTGAGGCTTGCCCGCAGCGATGCCTTCGACCGCTTTCGCGCGGATATCGACGTCGATCCTCGTCTTGCCGATGAAGCCAAGCGCGAGCAAGTGTTCTACGGCGATCAGTCGAAGGCGCTATCCACGTTCATCAATATTCTCGGCATCACGCTTTCGATTATCTTTTCGATAGCAGCGATGATCGGCGCGATGATCACCATGTATGCCTCGGTCGCGAACCGGGTCGCGGAGATTGGAACGCTTCGCGCGTTAGGTTTCAAGCGCTTCGATGTGTTGATTGCGTTTCTGCTCGAAGCGCTGCTTTTGGGACTTGCCGGTGGACTCGTCGGCCTCGGCTGCGCGGCACTCATGCAGTTCGCTTCGTTTTCGACGACCAATTTTCAGACGTTCGCGGACCTATCGTTCCGGTTCGTGCTCACGCCATCGGTCGTTATTCAAACGGTTTTATTCTCGATGATCATGGGGTTCGTCGGTGGCTTTCTGCCTGCCGTACGTGCTGCGAGGCTGAGTATCGTAGATGCGTTGCGAGCCCGATAATCGCGAGACTGCTCAACCGCGATACACCGCACCTTTCGATCCATTGACCGCGAACACATCGCCTTCGGGCGCCGCGCGAACATGTGCGCTTCGCGCAACGAGTGGCACGCGACGCGGCACGCCGGGCGCAAGGTGGAACCAGTCGATGCTCGCGTAATAGTCCGGATCGACCACATGCACCCATCGTGCAAGCTGTGTCGTTGCAATGTCGAGGAACCAGCCTTTGTCATCCTGACCGATGGTCGCGTTCAATCCGACATCACGTCGCTCGCCGATGGAAGGATCGGGAAAATGGAAAGCTTCTGACAATACCGCGCCGGTATCCTGATCGCGCAGAAGCACATGCGTGACATCGTGCGCGCGAGGACCGAAGCGATATGCATAGGCGATGTCGAAGAACGCGCCCAGCAGCGAAGACGATTTGATACGCTGCACGCTGCGCGGAGATAGCACGACATCGCTCGCACCGCCTGCGACCTTCACCGCGCCATCGCGCAAGCACGACAGTTCCACGCGTGCGCGTATCTCGCGAGCCGTCTCGTTGACGAGATGCACATCGAGGCCGTCGAGGCCTTCATCGGTAATCAGCGCCTGAATAGGCTGAAGCACGCGCGCAAGCCCATGCAGCGCGCTTTTGGGCTTGTGACGCGCATCGATCACACCCCAGCCCGCGCCCGGACGCAGATCCAGCAGATTCCATACGATGCCGCCCGCGCAGGTCGAACCTTCGCGACGCCATTCGGAAAACACAGCGCCGATCACATCGGCGACGACGGCGCGAGACAGTTCGAGATAGCGCTCGGGGTCTTCATAACGCAGACGCGCCACGTCGACGCGATACAGTTCGCGCAGATAGTGCTCGCGCACATCGTCGAAGTCCCATGCGGAACCGGGATCGCGCGGCACGCTTGTCTTCCAGCGGGGCTCATGCGCGCGCGCCGCATTGGGTACAGAGCGCAGCGTGACATCGTCGGGGACATTCGCGAACGCAAGGCATTCGGAAGCGAAACGTACTTGCGCACGACGCGCGTCGTCGAAGGGGCGCTGATATGCGCCGACGCCGTAGTAATGCGTGATGCCGCCGCGCGTGCCGAAGGGCATCGAGACGCTGTCGCCGGGCGCGGCGCTCGGTGAGTTCACGACATACGCCACATCGGCGCGATGCTTGGCGATGACTTCCGGAAGCAGTTGCGTGAAAAGGCCTTGTTGATAGGCATCGAACGGCAGACCCAGCATGGCCGCTTGCTGATGCACTTCGCTGCCGCCGCATAGCACTGCAAGCGATGCAAAACGCCGCGTGCGCGCAAGAAACTGTTCTGCTTCGAGTTGCACGCTTCGGTTGAATGCCTCGTCCGAGGGATAGTCGAAGTTGGCAAACGCAAAGTCTTGCCAGATCAGAATGCCCAATTCGTCCGCGAGTTCGTAGAAGGTATCGGATTCATAAAGCGTGATGCCGCTCACGCGAATGATGTTGAGCCCCGCATCGCGGCACAGGGTGAAGATGGCCGCGAGCTTGTCGCGCGATGCGTCGAGCGCGACGATATCGGCGGAAGTCCAGCATGCGCCGCGCGCGAACACCGGCACGCCGTTGACGATGATCTGAAAGCCCGTCTTGTCCGCACCGCGATCCACTACGATATTTCGAAAGCCAATCTGACCAAGCGCGATACGACCAAGCGTTTCGCTCGTCAAGGTCACGGCATAGAGCGATGGCGCGCCATGCGTATGCGGCCACCAGAGCCGCGCTTGCGGCACGCGCACTTGTCCCGTGAGCGTATGCGCGTCACGCCATTGCAGCGGCGCCGTGGCCTCGCCATCGCCACATTCGACATGCATTTCCTCCGGCTCTTGCGGATGATAGAAATGTACAGTGACGTCGAGCAGACCATCGGCACGATCGATTGAAGGCGCAAGCTCGATACGCTCGATGCCATTGCGCGCTTCGCCGATCAGTTCCACTGCGCGCCACGGACCCACTGGCTGAATCGGCGGGCACCATCCGGGCATGTGTCCAAGCAAGGTCGTGCGTACGTTGCGCAGCGTCGCTGGCTGAGCGAGCTTCGGACGCCAGCGCGCACGGCCGCGTTTTGCGGCAAGTGCAGGCTGAATGGAACGAAAGCACAGATAAAGCGTCGCGTCGCCTTGCAGATTCAGATCGACATCGTGCGCGACGAACATAGAATCGGAGTCGAGCAGCTTGTCGTTATCGAGCCACACTTCGGCAATTGTCGCGAGGCCATTGAAGCGCACGCGCCGCTTGCCTTCACCCTGCAAGCGCACGCGATACCAGTGATCCGACATCGCGTAGGGCTGCGCGAGCGCATCTTCGCCAACGCCGTTTGCACGTTGCGCCGATGCAATCGTGCCGGGCACGGGCGCATCGATCCAATGCGCGCTTTCATCGAGCGATGCAGGCGTCGCACAAGCGCCCGCAGCCGTGCTCGTGCACGTCCACCCTTCGGAGAGGCGTTGCGGCAGGCAAGCGTTGGACATATCGGACATGGAATGCATGTTCCTTCCTTCTATGGGCGAAGATGAACATGATGAACGAAGCACGGGCCACGCGAGCAGCGTGGCCCCGGTGCTTCAAAGAAAACGCGCGGCGAGCGGTTCGATGACCTTCTCGTAAGATGCTTCGAGCGAATCGAGGCAGTCGGTACACGTGTCGAGCCGTGAACGCATGCGCGCCCGCGCAAGGCGGAACTGCATGACCATCGCTTCGTTCGCCATGGATTGCGCGCTCGTCTGGATTGCGTCAGGCACTTCGACGCCGTGCGCATTGAGCCACACCAGATACTTCGACAGCAACTCGAAGTTCGAACCGAGCTGGCGCATCACGTTGAACGTGTAGAGATGGTAGTAAGACACATCCCGTTCGAGCAATGCACGTAGATGCTCGGGAAACTCCGCGCGCCACTGCGAGACGGGGTTCGATGTCGGACGATCGAGCAAGCGCAGCTTGAGCAGATCGACCGAACGTTGCACCAGCGCCTGACCTTCGAGCGGCGCACGCGCGCGCTTGACGAACTCCACGTACGGAAAGAGCGCATGCACGTCGCTTGCAAGGTCTGGCATCAGGCGAAACACGCCGTCATAGTCCTCGCCCGATAACGCGAAATAGCCCGCGTTATGGAAGTACGTGATGCGCTTTGCCGCTGCATCGATGGAGTCGACTGCAATGGTCGTCTTCGAATGCGACTGCTTGTACGCGGTTGCACGCGTGTCGGGCAGATAGAACGCATCCACTTCGGCGACCACTACGTGACCGCGTTTGGTCTGCTCGCGCACGTGAGCTTCGAGCGTGTCGAAAATCGCGAGCTCCTGGGCCTGCAAGCCGTAAAGCCGCGAGATGTCGTCGAGCGAGAACTTGGGGAACGTGAACTGATCGCCTTCGAACGCCTGCGTCACGGTGAAGCTCAATGCGGCGTGCGGATCGCAGCCGTAGTGGTGCAAGAGCTCGATCCACAGATCGACGTAACAGTTGGTCTCCAGCCAGACGCGCTCGCCGCGATGCAACGCATGGCGGCTCGCTTCGTCTTGAGCGGCAGACTGTTCGTTGGACGCGCCAGTCACGGCGTGCTCGGGCGAGCGTGCGTTCATGCGTCTTTGCCCAGTGTGCCGAAGCCATCGGCGACGAGCGGCGCCGCATTGCCCCACAGCAGTTCACGCACTGCGGCGGGCCACGCGTTCACATCGAGACCGTGATGACGGAAGAGCGCAAGCGTCGTACGTTCCATGCCGAAGCCCACGCATGCGGTATGCGCCACTTCGCCATTGCCCTGACGGATCTTCCACAACTCGCCGAAGTGGTCCATGTGATAGTTGAACGACAAACATGCGGTCGGACGGTCGGGCGTTGCAACCGGCACGAGCAGTTCGAACTTGAGTTCTTGCGCACGCTGGCTGTCGGCCACGATCTTGCCGCCGCGTCCGAAGAACGGGTCGTTAGCCAGATCGATTTCGAACGGCAGTTGCAGCAGATTCACGAGCAGCGAGCCACGCTCGATCCACTTCTGACGGAACGCCATTACTTGCTCGGGGCTGCCCACGCGAATGTACTCGCGCATGCGGAACATCTGCATGCGGCCCGGATCGATGGACGGTTCGTGACGGAAGCAATACGAGAACGCATCGAAGATCGCGCCGTCTTCGGCGAGGTTGCCGCGCTTGGCAACGAGCGGATAGATCGGATAACAGGCCGCAGGCGTGAGCACGAGACGCGTCGGCTTTTGCTGATCCATCCAGTCATCGGAACGCTCTTCTTCTTCGCCGATATGCACGATCTTGTCGAGCGCTTCGAGCAGACGATGATGGCCGCGATCATTGCCCTGGAACGAGTGAATCGTGCCGGCAAGGTTCGGGAAGCTCTTCAGGTACTCACTGTCTTCGAAGTCGCGGCGGCGCATGGCCGGCGGAAAGCGCAACGATTCCGCGTGCTGGTCGGCGCCAAGCAACGTGATCACGTTGTTGAGACGGTCCACCACATCCTCGAACACCGCGCTGCGGCCATAGAGGCCGTCTTCGCCCGTATCGATGAGAATGCCGGCGGCCATCAGCCGGTCGCGCAAGGTCAAATCCGATTTATCGTAGGGCACTTGACTGGTCTCGTTATGTGCTTGTTCTTCGGCCTGCATGAGCGCGGCCTGTTCGTTCGGCATGTTCATAATCGTTATAGGGTCCCGGTTGCGGAACGCTGCGCGAGCAGCAGATTCGCGGTGTTCAGTTCGATGCGGTCATTGCTGATCATGAGCGGCGCCGAGTGCAGATCGCGCAAGTGCCGCCCCACGCTGAAGGGCGTATCGTTCTTGTAACCCGCCATGCCGCAGATCATCAGCGTCTCTTGCACGACGTGCACGGCCGATTGCGAAATGGCGAGCTTCAGCATGTTCAGATCGGAGGCAATGCCGATAGACGCGGTCAACGGTGCGTCGCTGTCGTCGGTTTGCAATGCCTGCCTTGCGAGCCGTTCCGCTTGCGCAGCCTCGACCGAGGCGAGCGATTCGCGCAGACGCGCCTGCATCATGCGCACGAGCGTGACGGCTTGCGAAAGACGCGCGGCCGAAGGCGGCAATGCGCCCGGCTTGCCACGCGCCTGATTACGGAAGAACTGATGCGCGCGATTCACGGCATCCGACGCAATACCGATCCACACCGCGGACCACAAGGTATGCGAAACCGGCAGCATGCTTTCATCGGCGATCTTCGAGAAAGGCGAGGGCAGAATCTGTTCGGCCTTGCCGCTTGCAGTGAGACGATGCCCCTGACTGCAGGTGCCGCGCATGCCGAGCGTGTCCCACGTACCGCGCGATTCGAGCGTGCACGTCGAACGAGGCGCGACGATCAGCACCTGATCGGACGGCGGCGCGTCGGGATGACGGCGTGCGGTTACGAGAATGCAATCGGCATACGTGCCATACGAAATCGTCGGCGCGAGCTTTTCGATGTTGAAGGCGTCATCGGCAAGATCGACCGCACATGCGCTCGTGCGCATGTTGCCGCCGATATTTTCTTCCGATGTCGCCGATGCCAACAGCAGTTGCTCGTTCACCATGCGCGTGAGAAACGCGCGCTGCCAGGGCACATTCGCGCCGTGATCGACGATGCAGACGACCTGGCTCTGATGCATGGCGTAGATCATCGCGGCAGATGCGCAGCCTTGCGCGAGCGTTTCGCACAAGCGGGCCACGCCCGTGAGCGAGAGCCCGTCGCCGCCGAAGCTTGCCGGCACCATTGCGGAGAAGAGACGCTCGGTACGCATTGCGGCCACGGCTTCAGCGGGGAAGCGTGCATCCTTGTCGACCGCTGCCGCATGCTTGCCGGCGATGGCCGAGACGCGACGCGCGGCTTCGAGCAACTCGCCTTCGCTGCGCGGCGCGATCACGCCGTCGCCTTCAACGTGTCCTGCTGCTTCGAGTTCTTGCGTGGCGGCGTTCATGCGTCCGCCTGCGAACCTTGCAGCTCCTTGACGGCGGCCGCGAGCGAATCGACGCTCGAGAACAGACGTCGCGTAAGCATTTGATCCGGAATTTCGATGCCGAACTCGTCTTCGATCGCGAGCATGACGTGCACGGTTGCGAGCGAGGAGAGGCCGGCTGCGTACAGGTCGTCGCTGTCGGAGAGAGTGTCGATCGACACGTCGAGGCGTGCGGACTCGGCAAGGATGCGGCGCAATTCAGTTTTCATTTTCTCTGGTTTCCCTTGAACCATGGCCAACGGTGCAAACGGACTGAAGCGGGTATCAAACGAATATTCGATTTTTTGGACCGTGCTCAGTCCCGTTGCTAACGGGCGGTGGTGCACTCGGTGAATCGCTGGTCAAACGACTCAAGAGCACTCGCAACACCGTCGAATCTTGTTTGATCGTATTTAACGAATTACGGGGGGTGATCGTCCGTGCGATGGCGCACGGTGAGGCCCGGAAGACAACGCGTTGCGTGTGCGATATCGACCACGCTTGATGTCACGCAAATCGTTCAGACTGATACTTGTCGCGGCGTTACGACGGTATTCGTACTGCATAGCCTCGCCTTGCAAGTTTCATGCGCGTGATGCAAGGTATTTGAAACCTTAAAACGACGGGAAACGTAATTGGATCTACTCTGCCTGCTGCTTGTCTTCGTCGCCTTGTTCATCGTGTGGCGCAAACGCCGCCTCGTGATCTTCCTCGTGGCCGGAACCGTGTTCTGGCTCTTCGGTAGCTGGCTTGCAGGGCCGATGATAAGCCTCGCGCAGATCGGCTATGGGTCGAAGCAGGCGCCCCGGCTCGCGGACCGTACGGCGATCATCGTGCTGGGCGGTGGGACCGAATACGATCGCAACAAACATCTCGTTCCACTGGCCGATTCCATCTATCGCGTCGACCTTGCTGCCGCCCTGTACAAAACCTGTGTCGAAACGGACAAGCAGTGTCAGGTCATCATGAGCGGCGGAAATCCGCAGCATCACGAACAAACCGAAGCGCAACTATACGGCGGTCTGCTCGTGGATCGTGGCGTGAAGCCTGCGGATCTCATCCTCGAAGATCAGAGTCTCGACACTTACGAGAACGCGCGCAATACGTACAAAATCCTACGCTCGCGTCAATACGACACGACCATCCTCATCACGTCCTCACTGCACATGCGTCGCGCGTTGCTCGCATTCGATGCTTTCGACCTACACCCGCAGCCTGCGGTTGCATTCGTGCGCAATCCAAAGTCATGGCTCGTGCCGCACCCGGAAGGTTGGATCGATTCCGACAGCGGATTGCACGAGATGCTCGGCACGTTGAAGTTTCACGTGTGGCGCTGGCTGGGCTTGTATTGATTGCTCAGGTCAATGCGTCTTGCAGATAAGGCGCCGTGCGGCTTGCGGCCAGCGTCGCCACACTCGCAGGCACGCCGGCCGCGACTATCTTGCCGCCATCTTCTCCCGCGCCCGGACCGATATCGATGACCCAGTCGCTCTGGGCCGCGACGCGCATGTCGTGTTCGACGACCACGACCGTATTGCCTGCGTCGACGAGTCCTTGAAGTTGCGCCATCAGACGATCGACATCGGCGGGATGTAGTCCGGTCGTGGGCTCGTCGAGGATATAGAGCGTGTCGCCGCGATGCGCGCGCTGCAGTTCGGTTGCCAGCTTGATGCGCTGCGCTTCGCCGCCCGAGAGTTCGGTGGCAGGCTGACCGAGCCGCAGATAACCGAGGCCGATATCGCGCAGCACGGCAAGCGCGCGCATCACATTGGGCTCATCCGCGAAGAAGAGACAGGCGTCATCGACGCTCATCGCCAGCACCTCGGCGATGTTTTTGCCATTCCACGTGACTTCGAGTGTCTCGGCGTTATAACGCGAACCGTGACACGTCGAACACGACGTGTACACGCTCGGCAAAAATAACAGTTCGACGCTCACGAAGCCTTCGCCTTCGCAAGTCGGGCAACGCCCCTGCGCGACATTGAAGGAAAATCGGCCGGCACTGTAATGGCGTTTGCGCGCGAGCGGCGTATCGGCGTAGTGCTTGCGCACGTGATCGAAAAGTCCCGTGTAAGTCGCAAGATTCGAACGTGGGGTGCGGCCAATCGGCTTCTGATCGACGCGCACTAGGCGCCGTATAGCGTCCATGCCTTCGACGATGGAGCCTTCCGCAGGCGCTTCGACGACCGTGAAGAGCGGATCGGCTTCGTCTTCGTCGGGCTCATCGAGCGCTCTTCCCAGATGCTGCGCCACGAGTTCGGGCAATGCCTGACTGACGAGACTCGACTTGCCCGAGCCCGATATACCCGTCACCGCCGTGAAGCAACCGAGCGGAAACGCAGCGTCGATCTCATGCAGATTGTTTCGCGTGATGCCCGCGAGCTTCAGCCAGCCGCGCGGCGTGCGTGGCGCGCGGTCGGTGTTCGAATGGGACGCGAACAGATGCAGACGCGTTTGTGACGCCTCCACCGATGCGAGACCCGCGGGCGGGCCGCTATAAAGCACATGTCCACCGGCTTCGCCCGCAGCGGGACCGACATCGACGAGCCAGTCTGCGCGACGCATCGTCTCCATGTCATGCTCGATCACGAAGAGCGAATTGCCGGCAGCCTTGAGCCGTTGCAGCGCGTCAAAGAGCGCTTCGTTGTCAGCGGGATGCAAACCGGCGGAGGGTTCATCGAGCACATACACCACGCCGAAGAGTTGCGAGGCCAGTTGCGTGGCTAGCCGCAAGCGCTGCAATTCGCCTGACGACAAGGTGGGCGTCGCGCGATCCAAAGCAAGATAGCCGAGGCCGAGATCGATCAACGTGGCAAGACGTTCTTCGAGATCGGCTGCTATGCGCTCGGCGGCGGCGCGCTTCTCATTGGACAAGTTGGGCGTGCGCCGTACATCGGGCGATGCTTTATGCGCCGATCCACCCGCCGCGACACGCTTCGCAATTGCCGCCTGCCGCACGTCCCTGGCAAGCACGTCTTGCTCGCGTGCTTCTTCATGATCGGGCCATTCGCCGCGCGCAATGGGCGCGAGCACCTGCGCAAGCCGCGTAAGCGGCAGACGCGAGAACTCCGCGATATCCAGTCCCGCGAAGGTCACCGATAACGCTTCCTGCTTCAGTCGCTTGCCGTGACACGACGAACAGTCGCTCCCGACCATATAGCGCGACACGCGCTTCTTCATGAGCGCGCTTTGCGTGTGGGCGAAGGTATGAAGCACATAACGGCGCGCGCCCGTAAAGGTGCCTTGATAACTCGGCTCCGCGCGACGCTTGAGTGCGGCACGTGTCTCGGCGGGTGTGAGGCCCGCGTAGACCGGCACGGTGGGCGTATCGTCGGTGAAGAGAATCCAGTCGCGGTCTTTCTTCGGCAGATCGCGCCAGGGCGTGTCGACGTCGTAGCCCAGCGTGACGAGTATGTCGCGCAGATTCTGACCGTGCCACGCTGGCGGCCATGCGGCGATGGCGCGTTCGCGGATGGTGAGCGAGTCGTCGGGGACCATCGACTTCTCGGTCACTTCGTAGACGCGGCCGAGACCATGGCAGACGGGGCACGCGCCCTGAACCGTGTTGGGAGAAAAGTCTTCCGCGTAGAGCATGGGCTGCTTCGGCGGATAGCTACCCGTGCGTGAATACAGCATGCGAACGAGACTGGAAAGCGTGGTCACGCTTCCCACCGACGAACGTGCGTTGGGCGTGCCACGCTGCTGCTGCAAGGCGACGGCGGGCGGCAATCCTTCGATGGAATCGACTTCCGGTACGCCGACCTGCTCGATCAGGCGCCGCGCGTAGGGCGCAACGGATTCAAAATACCGCCGCTGCGCTTCTGCATACAAAGTTCCGAATGCAAGTGACGACTTTCCCGATCCGGACACGCCTGTGAACACGACCAGCGCATCGCGCGGGACGTCTACATCGACATTTTTGAGGTTATGCTCCCGCGCGCCGCGAACGCGCACGAAACCTGCTGGAGAGACAGTTGGCGTTTCGGCTTTATTGCGCCGAGGCGGCTTGGCTGGGCTTTTGACTTTGGGCGCATCCATCTTATGGCTTTTGGCTTTTTGCAGGCGAATACGTCTGGCGAGCAGGTCTCATGCCAAGCCGCTCGCCGATTGTATTCGGCATTCAAAAGCCTGCACGGTGAATACACACTCGACTGACTTTACGCAAAAAGGAACGACATGAAGAC
Source organism: Caballeronia sp. LZ001 (assembly GCF_031450875.1). Classification (NCBI taxonomy): domain Bacteria; kingdom Pseudomonadati; phylum Pseudomonadota; class Betaproteobacteria; order Burkholderiales; family Burkholderiaceae; genus Caballeronia; species Caballeronia sp. LZ001. The sequence continues at coordinate 448,058 of NZ_JARTVX010000005.1, forward strand.
GAATGGATTGGCAGCACTTATCGCCCTCACTGCGGGTTTGATGCTGGGCGCGTCGGGCGCGGCGATGGCGCAAGGTGGCAACGGTAATGGCGGCGCTGGCGGCGGCAACGCGCACGGCGCAGCGACGGCCGCGCCGACGGCAGGCGGTGACAATACTTCGGCTGCCACTGGTACGAGCAAGGGTTTTCACTTCAAGCACAAGAAGAAAGCGAAGCCCGTGACCGCACCAGCGCAATAATCAAGCAAACGTTTATTGCATACAAACGATTGAATGCAATCGCGGCGGGTCAGGCCGCCGCGACTTCCGCGTCGATATCATCAGTGCCCAGGCGCGAGAAGATATCGCATACGGCGCGCATTTCGGCTTCGTCGCGAATGCTGACGAATACTCGGGTTATACCGTATGCAGCGGATTCATCGTTATCGAAGCCAGGTAGGATGTCGTCGCTGCCGGTCGATGCAATCCCATACCCGCCGTCGGTGGCGGCTAGATCGGCATAGCCTGCAAATTCGGCGGTGATCCACTGGGTCGGTGAACTGGTGCTCAGTTCCATGCTGGCGGTGAAATCGGCGAACCCGGACATGCTCGCGACGCGAACGCGGTCGCTCGTGATGCCCTCTGCCTTGAGGTCTTCCAGTGCTTCGTCCAACTTGCGGGAGCCAAAAAAAGCTCCGGTCACTTCACGCATCATTGTTTGTCTCCTTGCTGCCCACGTGGTGCCGCGCTCCACGAAGGCGTTCGCACGAACGCAACTTGGAGGCTCTAAGCACACCGGTTTGCCGCGTAATCGGAGAGTGAGAGGCGCGACGCGGTAAGCCGGTGAACCGCTTCAGGGAGGCTCGCGAGTGCGCGAGGTGATGGCGAATCCAACGGATGCGGACGAGGATTCGCGAGCCTTCGATCGGAAGTCGACCTCTTGAAAGCGAGGCGCGCGCCTTGAATGCTTACATGCCTTGCAAAACATGACACACGCGCTTTGACTTCAAGCGGTACTTGAACTTTACGCTCGGTGAAATGGTTGATCAACAGTTTGTTACATTTTTAGTTGCCTGAACCATAACGGTTTTTTGTGTTTTGCATTGAGGGCTTAAGGCATTTTGTATTCGATCAGGCATCAGTCGTCGTACAAGCAAGTCTGCGCCCCTATAATGGCTCGTCTACCTTTTTCAATCGCCCTATGTCACCAGCTCTCGCAGCCGGCGGTCTTCGCCGCTCTCGCAATCTGACCGAGGAAGTTGTCGCCGAACTTTCGGAACGGATTCGCAGCGGCGCGCTTCAGCCTGGCGACAAGCTTCCGACCGAATCGGAGATCATGGCGCAACTGGGCGTTAGCCGTACGGTCGTACGAGAATCGATATCGCGCCTTCAGGCGGGGCGCCTGGTTCAAACGCGTCATGGCATTGGCACTTTTGTACTCGCAGCGACCGATCACGATCGCTTCCAGATCGAAGCTGCGGGCGATCTCACCGTGCGCGACGTCATGGCCATCCTCGAACTACGCATCAGTCTCGAAGCCGAGGCCGCAGGTCTCGCGGCAATGCGGCGAAGCGAAGAGAATCTGAAGCACATGCGTCATGCTCTGGACGAGTTCGAGCGGCACATTGCAGAAGGCACGGGCAACGCGGTTGCCGCGGACGTCGCATTTCACCTCGAGCTTGCCAAGGCTACGGGCAACCGTTATTTCCACAGCATCCTTAGCCAGTTGGGCAACACGATCATTCCACGCACGCGTGTAAATTCCGCTGCGCTTGCGCATAACGATCCCGGCAGTTACCTCGATCGCGTGAACCGCGAACACGAGGATATCTACGACGCCATCGAGCGGCGTGATCCGGAAGCTGCCCGCGCAGCCATGCGCATGCATTTGTCGAATAGCCGCGAACGCTTGCGGCGGTCACAAGAAACAGCGGTTAAGCCTGCGGAGGCTTGAGCCGCATTTCGTCCTTCGGGCGAATGGTTTGTTTAAGCAGTCAGCCCCTAAGGGTTCGCTCGCTCGAGACGAACAACGTCGATTTAACCGCAATAAAAGATGCATTGGACCGACTGCGATCATCTGCCCAAACGCGCGGCACGGTCACTTAATCGCCGTGCGGGCTTGCGCGATGGCATCATGGCGCAGACGGCCTGTCGGTTGATCGCTCGGCTTCACGGCAGAGACGAGCGGGTAACGAAATCTGCAATTGCATCATTGACCGCCTGAGTGGCATCCCTATGCGGTGAATGTCCGCAAGCCGATAGCTTGACGAGATGAGTGTGATTCACGGACGCCTTGATCTTGTCGATCTGAAGCATCGACGCGTATTCATCGTCGTGGCCTTGTATTGCGAGCAATGGCCGTTTGATCGAGCGAATTTCGTCTGTAATGTCCCAACGCAGAAATTCCGGATTGAGCCATGCGTCGTTCCAGCCATAAAAGGCGGAATCTGCGTCCTCATGGTAGCCAGCGAGTTTCGCTCGCAACGCACCGTGCTCATAGGCGCTTCGCACTTCCATTATGGCTTTGACTGTGATCGCTTCCACGAACACATGTGGTGCAAGCACGATCAGTCCGGCAAGCGCTTCGAGAAAGGTGCTTGCGTAAAGCAGTGCGATTGTCCCGCCATCGCTATGGCCTACGAGCCACATGCGAGAACGTTCGAACGCATTTACCTTGAGCGCATCTAGAAGCGCAGGCAATATCTTCGTCGCCTGACGATGCATGAAGGTCACAGGCCACTTTTCATGCGGAGGGCGCGGCGTCGACCGTCCATAGCCAGGACGCGAATAGACGAGACCACGGCAGTTCATTCGGTCGCATAGCCGCTGCGGCCAGTCTTTCCACAATGCAACTGAACCCAGCCCCTCATGCACAAATACCGCGATTGGAGCATCGATGCGCGAAGGATTGATCCACTTATATTCGATGCGCAACGGATAGGGTCCGCAGTTCAGTTCGACGAAGGCTTCGTTCATGCGTTTGGTAGCAGGTTTGTTCTGCGTGGAAGATTAACAGACGATCCACGCATCAATGCGATGACACGTAGCCCGAACCCGGTCCGGGATCTGGCAGCGCGAAACTGTCTTTGAGACGCTGGGCTTCATCGACGGGACTGCGCCCAAACAAACGCTTGAATTCGCGGCTGAATTGCGAAGCACTTTCGTAGCCCACTTGCGCCGATGCGACGGCTGCCGTGACATCGTTCCGCACCATGAGCAGCCGCGCCTGATGCAGCCGGGTTGACTTCAAATATTGCATTGGTGACGTGTTGGTCACGGTCTTGAAATGCAAATGGAACGCGGGCACGCTCATGTTGGCTTCGCTTGCAAGCAGCGCAACATCGAGCGGCTCATCGAAACTTTGATGGATCTTGCGCAATGCTCGCGCGACTTTCCCGAACTGACCTTGCCGTGTCAAAGCCGCGCGCACCGAAGGACCTTGTTCGCCCGTCAACACTCGAAAATAAATCTCGCGCACGAGAGCCGGCCCGAGAACCGGACCTTCGAGCGGGTCACTCATGGTTTCGAGAAAGCGGAGAACCGTCGCGCCGAGTTGTTTGTCCAGCGGCGTTGAGATCATGCCGTGAGGTTCGGACGTTACGGTTGCGCCGTGTTCATCGAGTTGCATGATCAACTCTGCTGCAACGTTGAGATCTAGCCGGAAATAGATGGCAAGCAAAGGTTTTTGCGCGCTGGCATCCGTCTCCATTGAAAAGGGTACGGGCACCGACACGGCCAGGTAATGCTGCTCATCGTATAGATAAACTTGCTCGCCGAAATAGCCACGCTTGCGGCCCTGACAGACGATAACGATGCCCGGGTCATAAAGTACCGGCGTGCGACGCAGTGGTCTGTTCGAACGCAGAAAACGCACGTCTGGCAATGCTGTGAGGTTATAGCCTTCCAAAGGGGCAAGCCGCATCAGCAGCTCGATCATGCGGCGTCTGGTTTCGGTGGCTAGCGTTCGGCGGGTGATCACGGTGGCTCCGCAAGATGTGTCGACAGCCCTTAATTTGCCAGCTTTGCAGCCGCGAATCCATACGCCAATAGCTTTAGGCAAACATGCGAGAAGAACCGGCGTATCAAGAACGATGCGCGCTCTCTAATATTGGACAGGTGTTGCGGCATGGTGCGCGCGACGAGTCGAATAGGAGAGGTTCACATGGAAAACACAAACGGCAAGACGTTTATCATCACCGGCGTGAGTTCGGGTTTTGGACGCGCTTTCGCGCAAAGCGCGCTCGATGCAGGACACACGGTTATCGGCACAGTTCGCAATGGTGACGCCCTCAAGGAATTCGAGGCTATCAAGCCCCGATCGGCACATGGAGTCGTGCTCGACGTGACGGCGTTTGACCGCATAGGCCCTGTTGTCGAGGAAGTAATGCGCACATACGGCCCGATCGATGTGCTCGTCAATAACGCTGGCTATGGCCACGAAGGCACACTTGAAGAATCGCCGCTGGAGGAAATGCGCCGGCAGTTCGATGTCAACGTATTCGGTGCGGTCGCCATGATCAAAGCCGTATTGCCTTCCATGCGGGAGCGCCGTGCCGGCCACATCATCAACATCACGTCCATGGGCGGCTTCATCACGATGCCGGGCATTGCATACTATTGCGGCAGCAAATTCGCGCTGGAAGGCATTTCAGAGACGTTGGCCAAAGAGGTCAAGGACTTCAACGTAAGAGTAACGGCCGTTGCGCCCGGATCGTTTCGTACCGATTGGGCTGGCCGCTCGATGGTCAGAACGGAGCGCAGCATCGCAGACTATGACGCGCTGTTCGACCCGATCCGCGCGGCGCGTGAGGCCAAGAGCGGCAAGCAATTGGGCGATCCAGCCAAGGCCGGCCAAGCCTTGCTAAGCCTCATCGAAGCCCATGATCCACCTGCGCATCTTCTTCTTGGGAGCGATGCAATCTCTCTTGTCAAAACGAAGCTAGTGGCGCTCAACGAAGAAATCGACAAGTGGGAGCATTTGTCGCGCTCGACCGATTTTTCTTGAGCGTGTGTTAGCGTCGTCCAAGGAAAATCTCAAGAGAAATAAATAGCGAGGCGAATTATTTTCTCTTGGACGGCGCTGAACTTTCTCGGCGAAAGTGATTCGTAAGGATTCGCTGCACTGCAACGCGGGTGCAATCCATCGAATGCTCGTCATGAGAACGCCATGAATCGACCGAAACGCATGCTTCTGGAAAACATTGCCTGGGCTCGCGAAACCGCGCAGGCGGACACGCAATTTTTCCCACGCCTTGCAGAGGGGCAAAACCCCAAGGTGTTGTGGATCGGGTGTTCTGATAGTCGCGTGCCTGCCGAAACGATCACGAACGCTAACCCAGGCGATCTTTTCGTTCATCGCAACATCGCGAACTTGTTCTCGCCGTCGGACGACAACACCATGAGCGTCCTTGAATATGCGGTGCGAGTGCTGAAGGTCGATCATGTGATCGTATGCGGGCATTATGGATGCGGCGGTGTGCGAGCATCGTTGTTGCCGCTCTCGAATGAAATACCGCACGTCAATCGCCGTATTGCCCCGGTGTGCGCTTTAGGCGAGCGGCATCGACGTGAACTCGACGACTTGGAAGAGTTCGATGCGCGCGCTGATCGCCTTGCGGAACTCAATGTGCTCGAACAAGTGCGGCTTCTGCGTCAGACGCGGATCGTAATCGATCGCGATGAGCCGCCGCTCGTGCACGGCTGGATTTTCGGCCTGCACGACGGGCTTATCAAAGTGCTTGCCTCCGGCTATGACGCGCCCCGTATGGTGCCGTTGTACGCGGAAGTCGTCGAAGCCGCCGGACGCTGATTCGATCGTCGCTCATTTCATGCTGCGTGAATTCGTTAAACGTAGCAGGCACCCACATGGCTAAATCCTTATGAACCTTAGCAATCGTCTAAGCCAGTTCCCGCGCGACCTGTTCGCCGGCACAGTCGTATTTCTCGTAGCGATGCCTCTGTGTCTTGGCATTGCCAATGCATCGGGCGTGGAGCCCTTTGCGGGGCTTTTGTCCGGAATCATAGGCGGCATTGTCGTGGCATTGCTTAGCGGCTCGCAATTGAGCGTAAGCGGACCGGCAGCGGGGCTTATCGTCATCGTGGTCGATGGCATCGCGGGACTAGGCAGTTTTTCTGCATTTCTACTCGCGGTGCTTTTGTCGGGCGCAATTCAATTCGGCTTTGGCTTGCTTAAGGCGGGACGTTTTGCAGCGTATGTGCCGTCGTCGGTGATCAAGGGCATGCTTGCGGCCATTGGCCTATTGCTCGTCATCAAGCAGATACCCCTGGCCGCGGGCTTCGCCAATGCAGGCGCACCAGCCGCGAGCGGACCGGGCTTGCTCGATACGCCTTTCGGTCCGGTATCTTTCGCTGCTTTTGCCGTAGCCGTGATGTCCCTTGCCATGCTCGCTGGCTGGGAAACGCGCGCCATGCGACGTTTTGCCGTGGTGCGCGCCGTGCCCGCGCCGCTTGCCGTGGTGACGTTCGGTATTGGCGTAACGCTTTTACTCGACATGTTCGCGCCGGGCTTGGCGCCGCCCGCGCAACATCGCGTGGCATTGCCTTCGCTTGAAACGTTCGCAGCATTCACGAATGCGCTTGAATTGCCCAACTTCTCGCAATTCGTCAACCCGGATGTCTGGCGTCTCGCATTCACGCTTGCCATCGTCGCGAGCCTTGAAACTTTGTTGAGCCTGGAGGCGGTCGAGCAACTCGATCCCAAGAGACGTAGTGCACATCCCGATCGCGAATTGAAAGCGCAAGGCATTGGCAACATGATGGCGGGCGCTATCGGCGCATTGCCAATTACATCGGTCATCGTGCGCAGCTCGGCAAACGTTCACGCCGGCGCGCAAAGTCGCTGGTCTTCATTCGTACATGGTGTCTTGCTGCTTGCAAGCGTCTTTGCGTTGACGAGCGTGATCAACCTCATTCCGCTTGCATGTCTGGCTGCGATATTGATTTTCACCGGGCTCAAGCTTGCCAAGCCGTCGCTGTTTGTCGCCATCGCCAGACAAGGCTTCGAGCGATTTGCACCCTTCGTCGTGACAATTGCTGGCGTGTTGCTGACCGATCTGCTCATGGGTATTGTGCTTGGCATCGCATGTAGTCTCGTGCTTGCCGTGCGCGCTAATCTCAAGCGGCCAATCACGATGACGCAGCACGACGATCATTACCTGCTCTCGTTTCGAAAGGACGTGTCGTTTCTCGGCAAGGTCACGCTAAAGCATCTTCTGCGCTCCATTCCTGACAACGCGACTGTCATTCTCGATGCTTCGCGTGCGGACCATATCGACCCGGACGTACGCGAGATCATCGATGACTTCGTGAGCGAAGCACCCGCCAGAGGAATGCATGTCGAGTGCAGGCAAATGCCGCTTGCAGAAGCGCGGCTTGCCATGCCGCGCATGCGTTCCCGCTGGCAGCAGTGGAGAAGGCGCCCGGCTTGAGCTTCTAATAAAGCTTGCTAGCTCGTTACGATGGACAGCGAGAATCCGTCCCATCCCTTGCTGCCCACCGTTTGCACGGCAGTGGAGGAGAGCCGTGGATCGGTTGCGAGCATGTCGAAATAGGCGCGCAATCCGATCACATCGGGCTCGGTGCTGTCAGCATCGGCGATACGGCCACGACGGATGATGTTGTCGCCAACGATCGCCGTGCCCGGCTTGCTAAGGCTCAACGCGAGACGCAGATATTCGGGATAGCTTTTCTTGTCGGCATCGATGAATATGAAGTCGAAAGGGCGCATGCCTTCGCGCACGAACCCTTCAAGCGATGCGGCCGCCGCGCCGACCACGACTGTTGCAACCGAAGCAAGTCCAGCGCGTTCGAGATTCTTGCGCGCCACCTCGGCGTAGTCGGGATTGGCCTCAAGCGAAAGCAGCGTGCCGTCAGGTGGCAGGGCGCGTGCGAGCCAGATGGTGCTGTAGCCGCCTAGCGTGCCTATTTCAAGGATATGGCGTGCGCCACGCAGGCGTGCGAGCAGGTTCAGCAGCTTGCCCTGATTCGGTGCGACATTGATGGGAGGCAGTCCCGACGCACTGCTCGCCGCGAGCGCTGCTTCGAGTACCTCGTCGTGTGCCTGGGTTTGCTGGCACAGGTAGGCGTCCATGGCATCCCATTGCTGCTGGTCCATCCGAAATCCTCGTCTTGAGCGAACTGCCACGATACTCCGCCGGCCGACATGCATGCAAAAAACCACGCGGTGGCATTCAAAATTTCAAACACGATGCGTCGTGCCGGTCTCTTTCCGAGCCGTTTCACGCCGCAATGTATGGCCGACCTCGTCCACCGTCAGCCGAATGGCGTCGATCAGCGCTCGGGCAGCTGGCGAGGGAGTGCTACCGGCGCGCAAGGTCAGACCGATATCGCGTTTTGTATTTTGCATCGCTATGTCGAGCACCATGAGTTGGCCCGACTCGCATTCATAATGCAATTGCTGCGCTGAGACCGCTGCGAGCATATCGGTGTTCATCAGCAAACCGCGAATGACCGCGAGGTCGGCGGTTTCGACGGTCGGCATGGGCGGCTTCATTTTCCATCGCTTGAACTGCGCCTCGAACATGCCACGCGCGGGGGCGTGGCTGCGCGGCAAAATCCATTGTGCCGAGACGAGTTCCTTAAGAGTGAGTCCGTCGATTTCGGCAAGCGGATGACCACGCCGCCCGATCACGACCATGTCCTCCGACATGAAACGTTCGTTAGTCAAACCGCTCGATGCATCGTTCTGCCGAAGCGCGCCGAGCACGAAATCGATATCGCCCGCCCGCAGGCCGGCAACGAGCGTCTCATAGGCGCTTTCGTCGGTGATGATGCGCACGCCCGGATATTGCGCGGCCACTCTCGCTATCGCGCCCGGCAGGATCAACGTACGCCCGAGCGGCAGCGAACCGACCGTGACGAAGCCCTGAATCGTCCCGCGCAATGCGGCGATATCGTCGGGAATATGGCGCAGTTCGTTAAGCGCGCGACGCACGTGCAAGACAAAAGTTTCGCCTTCGCTCGTGAGCAGCAAGCCGCGCGGGCTGCGATAAAAAAGCTGCATGCCCGCGCCCGTTTCCATGATGCGAATGGCGCTAGACACCGCGGGCTGACTAAGTCCGAGCGTCTGCGCCGCGCTCGGCATATGTCGATGACGCGCCAGCGCGGAAAACAACTGGAGGCGCCGCGTGTTCAGCAGAAACGCCGGCAGGCCGTCGCCGCTGCTGGCGCGGCGCCGTGACTGGCGCGCTGCACACCACTGTGCAAGGGTTTCCAGCTCCGTGAAGATGCGTTCGCAACGCAGAAGAACGGCGCGGCCGGCCGGCGTAGGAAGCATGCCCGATGACCGGCGTTCGAGCAGCGTCTCGCCAACGGCGGCTTCAAGTTCCTGTAGCGAGCGCGTGACTGCCGACTGAGCGCGGAACAAAGCGACGGCGGCGCGCGTGGCGCTGCCCGTCTGCGCAACGAGCCGGAAAGCGCGCAGATAGGCGAGATTGAGCAGTTCGCGGTGGTCCATTCGAGCCGCAATGAGGGTAGAAGCCTATCAGTTTAATTTATCGCCCCGACGTGGTGCATGCAGAATGCAATTTCCTCACTGTTTGCTAATTCTTGACGACGATGATGACGACATGCACCAACCAACAAACGTATCGACAGGAGCTAGCGCCATGTACCAACACATTCTCGTCGCCGTGGGTCCTGGCTTCAGCGAAGCCGCGTTGTCCGTCGCGATCGCGCGTTCACGTGAAAGCAATGCCCGGCTGACCATGCTGCATGTCATCGACAGCGCTCCGTGGTGGACGGCATCACAAGCCGATGTGATTTGCTGCGATACGGTCGATCTCGTCAACCAGCTTGCGCTCGTCGTCTATCGCAGTAGCACCAAGATGCTGGAGGAGGCAGGGGTCGAAGCTCACTGGGAGACGCGCAGAACGCCTGCCGATGGACACAACGTCGGGCGTATCATCGCAGAGGCTGCAGACGAGCTCGAAGCGAATCTCATCGTGCTCGGTGGCGGCAAGCGCAGTCTCTTTGGCATCGGCGTGCGACGCGTAAGCCATGTGGTGTGCCGTCATACCGACCGTGAAGTGCTGATTGCGTCGGAGCGCGCGAATGAGCGGGCTTGCACTGAAACTCTGTCACGCACGGTGTGGGAAGCAAGTCACGCGTAATCGGTCTCACACGTCGAGAATCCGGTAGCGTTGCAGGGCTTCGATCTGCGTTTGAAGGCTCCGTGCGCGATGTTCACGGCAAAGCATTTCGGCATTCGTGGCATCGCCATTTCGCAACGCGGTGATGACATCGCGCAGGACGCTGGTGCTTGCGTCGTCAAGCTTGATGAGCTTTAACGTGAGTTCGCGCACGCGGCGCACTTGATCGGCACATTCACCGACTATTTGCGCCAGCCTCGGGTTGTCGCTCATTTCGACGAGGTGCGCATAGAAAAGCTCGCATGCCGCCGCCCACGCATCGCGATCGTCTTTAGCAAAAGCGCGCTCCATATCCGCGCAGGATTTTTCGAGTAGTTTGATATCACGCGCGCTTGGTTTGCGCGAAGCTACTGCTGCCACCGCAGTTGCTTCGAGACTTGTCTGCACCTGGAAAACTTCTTCGAGATCCGCCATCGACACATTGCGCACGCGCACACCGTGACGTGGAATGATCTGTACGAGATGTTCGTTTTGCAGTCTGATGAGCGCCTCGCGAACGGGTGTGCGGCTTACGCCGAACATCTGCACCAGTTCTTGCTCGAGCAATTGCGTACCCGGGCGCAGCTCGTTGCGCAGGATCATCTCGCGAATTCTCTGATAGACCGTAGCGGTCGATTTTTCTCGCGGCTTGCTGATCGCTTCGGCGGTCCGGGCTTCAGCCATGATGGGCATTCCAGATGCGTTATCGCCCGGGCATGGACGAAAATCCGCCTTGGAAGACGGACGGAATGCCTTACATTATAAGAGAAGAAGCGCCTTGTATCGCTCAACGTATACGTTATGCCGCAGCGAAAAGGCGGATGATTTGCTTAGCATCAGACTAAAAAAAGCCGCCCTAGGCGGGCGGCTGAATGGGCCTGCTCGCTTCCGTCTTGGCCTGAAGTTATCTGTCCCAGACTTCGTCCGGCAAAGGCAGGCCCCCGAGGTCGTCCGCGCTCAAGGGTCGGTCCACAGTGACTCCTTCGCTTTCAAGCATGAGCATTACCTGCCGGGTGTGTTGCGCGCTATGCCATGCGGTGCGTTCAAGCACTTCGTGCATTGAGCGGCGGCCGTAGTAAGTCGGCACGTCATAGGCAAGCGTGCGATCGGTTTCCTGTTCCCACCACTTTAGTAGTTCGACGCGCACGCTTTCTCCCCAACGCGCGATGTCTTCTGCGGTCCAATTGTCAGGCGGCACATCGTCAAAGCCCTCGAAGCGCAATTCAATCTGATGCGCGGCTTGCACACCCATTTCGGCGACGCGGAATACGTGAAACGTCAAACCAGCCGGCGTGCGATTGCGATTACGAAACGGCTTTCGAAAATGCTCAAGACCGAACTGCCTCGCATAGCGCGCGTTCGACTCGAGTACGTGCGCGAGCTTTGCGACGAGCTGTTCGGGAGGCAACGGCGGCGCTGCCGTGGTCTTGAGATCGAGAAAACGGATGACGTCGTTGATGGATTGGCAAAACGTGTATCTCTGTCCGAGCGCGACCACCGGAACGCTACGTGCACCAAGCGCCAAGAGCGCCGCGCGGCCTTCCGGATCGTTATGCACGTCAATCGATTCGTATTCGATCCCCTGACGCGTAAGAAATTCCTTGGTCCGCAAACACGACGAACATCCCGGTTGCCAGAACACGCGAATACGCGTGGCTTGAGCGACTTCGGCTTCCATTTTCATGCTCCTAAGGTCAAGGCCTTCAACGACGTCCTGGAGCTAATTCTGTTTGATGCGGTGAGTGTCGCAAAGCAACGCTTCGTCATGCCGCCATCGCGATATGCGATGACGAGTCAATTTTCAGTACACTGCGATTGCCGCTCTTAACGATCATCAACGGCCTGAACAAGCCCTATGCATTCGATCGATCCGCTTTCGCTGAGACTCTTCGTCGCGGTTGCCGAGGCGGGCACCATTGCCGCCGCGGCTGAACGTGAACACATTGCGGCTGCCGCGGTAAGTCGACGTATCAGCGAGATTGAAGCCATGTTCGGCGTGCCTTTATTGCATCGCACGAATAAAGGCGTAGTGCCGACCGAAGCGGGGGAACGGCTCGTCGCTTTGGCGCTTAGCGCGCTGCATCATTTCGACGATATTGCCCTGCAAATGCGCGACTTCACCAATGGCCTTAGCGGTATGGTGCGCATCGCGGCGAACAACTCGTCCATCGTGCAATTCCTGCCTCAGGATATTCAGTCTTTCGCGGCCAGTTATCCCAATGTTCGCTTGCAAGTGGACGAAAAGCCCAGTATGCAAGTCGTGCGCGCGATCGCCGATAACGCGGCCGACATAGGCGTCTTTACAGCCGTGCCGCATGGTCGTGCTATTCAGACGCTTCCCTATCGTACCGACAATCTCGTGCTCGTCACGCCGCCGGGTCACGCGCTTTCGCTAAGAAATTCGATAGCTTTCGCCGAAGCACTAGACTTCGAATTCGTCGTCTTGCCGGCCGATACCGCTATAAGCCAATGTCTTACGCGAGCCGCAAACGAAGATGGCCGCGCCGTCAACGTGCGCATTCAGGTGACAGTCTACGATGCCCAATGTCTGATGATCGGTGCAGGCCTTGGTCTTGGTGTCATGCCCGATGCAGTCGCACGCCAACATGCAAGGTCCTCGGGACTCTGCGTCGTCGCTTTAACGGATAAATGGGCCGCGCGTGAACTCCTGATAGGAATGCGCTCGCTCGATGCCCTGCCCGAAGCCTGCAGAAAACTCGTCGCGCATCTGGCAGCCGTATAACGTCATTGCCGGTGCTAACATCGGCTAAGGAGACGCAAATCATGAGCGCCACGCGCGTAAAGATCGTGCAGGACGAGCCACCGGTCGCAACCGCTAACGGAACGAAACCCGTCAAGCGCAACACGACCGAGCTTGCATATGCCGAATTACGCCGCAGAATCATCGAAAGCGAATTGACGCCTGGTTCCTACATGCTCGAACAGGAACTCGGTTTGATGCTGGGCTTCAGCCGCACGCCGATTCGCGAAGCCGCAATTCGTCTGCAGGGCGAGGGACTCGTGCAGATCGTGCCTAGGCATGGCATTCGTATCGTGCCAACTTCCATCTCCGACATCAGGAACATCTACCAGGTCCTCATCAGCCTGGAATCGACGGCTGCCAGCCTTATTGCGTCGAAGAAGGGCGTGGACATCACACCCCTTGTCACCGCGTGCGAGGCGATGAGCGCGGCATACGAACGCGGCGACATGTTGGCTTGGGCTGCCGCGGACGAAGTCTTTCACGAAACGCTTGTCGCGCTTAGCGGGAATGCCCGATTGCAAAGCGTGGTCATGAATTGTCGCGATCAAGTGCATCGCGTGCGACGCTTTACCCAAATGGTCAAACCGCATCCGCAACCCGTGAAATCCGTGCAAGAGCATTACGGCATCATCGACGCGATGCAATGCGGCGATGCGGCAACGGCAAGCGCGCTATATCGTGCACATCGAGAGCGCGGCTGGCGCGACCAAACGAGCGTACTGCAACAATTCGGCATTCAACAGGCCTGAAGCAGCGCCTTCCTTAAGGCACGCGACAAGAGTCGAGCCAGCTCGAACACGGGTATGTCCGCCCCCGGCATTTCTGGACTTTAAAGAATTTAATGCATACATTAACTTGCACGGTTAAGGCAGACGTGCGAGCTCGATTTCGCGCGCGGCTGAATAGTCCGCTTAGTCAGGAAGCTTAAAAACATAGTGCGGCCGCATGCGCCAAGCACGATGCGAGACCGCCCAACATGGATGGAGACGCCTACATGTCTGGAATACGGAGAATCGCCCGTAGTGTTCTTTTAATGCCTCTCGCTGCCGCGTCCATTTGCGCGACGCATGTTCAGGCCGCGCCGCTTACCGTGACGCATTGGGGTGACGGCATGTATGGCGTGCCTTTTGCGGTCGCCATGGAAAAAGGCTTCTTCAAGGAAGCCAACGTGGACGTAACAGGCTTCATCACATCGGAAGGCGGCGGCACCACCGTGCGCAATGCGATGGCTTCCGAGATTCCTTATGGCGAGGTCGCCCTGCCGGCCGCCATTTCCGCAGTCAAACAAGGTGTCGACCTGACAATTGTGCATGGCGGCGTGCAGAGTCTCGCCGACCTTGTCTGGGTGGAACTAAAGAACGGCACCATCACCAACATCAAACAAATGAAGGGCAAGACTATCGGCTATAGCAGCCCGAAGTCGACTACGGATACGGTCGTGACGATTGCGTTAGACCGTGCAGGTCTCGCAGGCCAAGTGCAGCGCAAGCCGGTCGGTAGTTCTAGCGGTATGCTGACTTCGCTGCAACAAGGCGCTGTCGATGTCGCTTACATGACGGAGCCTTCCTATAGCGGGAAAAAAGATCAGTTGCGCATAGCTTTTCGCTCTTCCGATATCGTGCCTAACGAGACACAGACCGTGGGCATCGTGCGCACCGACTATCTCAAGTCGCATCCCGAGGTGATACGCGGAATTATCAATGCGCGTCGCAAGGCGGTGCAGTACATTGCCGCGCACCGTGAAGAATCGGCGCAGATTCTGGCGAAGCAATACAAGATGGACCCCGCTGTCGCGACGTCGGCGGTCAATAACGTGCTCGAGTCCGATCCGAAGTACTGGAGCGAAGGAAGCTTCGATCGCAAAGGCATGGAAGAAGTGCTCAAGGGCCTGATACTCGTCAAGGCCATTCCGGAAGGCCCGTTCGATTGGTCGAAGATCGTCGACGAGTCTCTGCTTCCCGCCGATCTGCAAACGAAAAAGTGAGGCACGCGATGAGCGTATTGTCACGTCGCACGCGAATTTCCGTTGTTTCCACAGACGCTGCGACACAGGCGGGGGATCGTGTGCAAGCGCGCGTGACCGATGTCACGCGCATTTATCCCGGCATTGCAGGCAAGCCTCCTTTTCATGCGCTCGGCCCCGTAAGTTTGGAATTGCGCGCGGGTGAATTCTTTTCGGTTGTCGGCCCTTCCGGTTGCGGTAAGTCCACTTTGCTGGATGTGCTCGCAGGCCTTAATCCCGCAAGCGGCGGCACTGTCGAATTCGAAGGGCATGCAGTGGGACGCGAGGTTCCGGATGGCGTGGCCGTCGTGTTTCAGGAAGACGCGAGCTTTCCATGGCTCAACGTCTTTGACAACGCAGCCTTTGCGGCGCGTCGCGCAGGCGTGGCAGAGAACGAAGTAAAGGCGCGCGTCGATCATGCATTGTCTTTCATGGGTCTCAAGTCTTTCGCGCGTGTTTATCCCGCGCAACTCTCGGGCGGAATGCGGCAACGCGTTTGCATCGCGCGCGCCATGGTCGTGCGTCCGCGTCTCATGTTGCTCGACGAACCATTCGGCGCATTAGATCAGCAGACACGTCTCCTCATGGGCGATGAGATGCTCAAGCTTTGGCGCGATACGGGCGCGACCATCATGCTCATTACGCATTCGATCGACGAAGCGGTGCTGCTGTCCGATCGCATTGGTGTGATGTCGGCGTGTCCGGGACGCTTCATATCGACCATTGAAACCGGCTGGCCGCGTCTTCGCGACAGCAAGATCGCACTCGATGCGCGCTTCGGCGAACTGACCGCGCAAGTGTGGGGGCTGTTGCGCGAAGAGGCCATGAAAGCGCTAGGGAGCCAGTCATGAGCGTTGCCGCACGCTGGCGCGTGGGAATAGTCATCGGCTTCATTTTGTTGCTGGAGATAGCGACTCGTTTTGCATGGATCAATCCTGTCTCATTCATTCCGCCTTCGCGTATGGCGGTGAGCGCCTGGGACATTCTCGCGTCAGGGCAATACACCGTGGATATCGTGCAGACGCTTAGCAGCGCATTGCTGGCTGTCGCGCTTGCGGTGGTAGTGGGCTTTATCGGCGGCGTGTTGCTGTTCAGATTGCCGCGCGCAAGGCGTGTGCTGGACCCCTTGCTGCTTTCCTACTATGCGGTGCCCGTCTTCGTGCTGTATCCGATCTTGATCGTGATCTTCGGCTTGAACCGCTGGCCTCTGGTTGGCATCGGGTTTCTCTTTGCGGTCGTCGCCATGGCCGTAAATACTTTGAATGGTCTTGAACGTGTGCCTCGTGTGCTGTTGCGCACGGCGCGCGTATGCCGCTTAAATACGCTAGACGAGGTGCGCCTCATCACCTTGCCCGCGAGTCTTCCGTTCGTATTTACAGGCATCAAGCTCACCGTGGTCTACGCGTTCATCGCGGTGGTAGCGGGTGAATTCGTGTTGTCCGGGTCGGGCTTCGGTTATCAAATCGCATTCGCCTACAACGCGTTCGACAATTCGACGATGTACGGCCTCATGCTCCTGATGCTGATTTTCGTTGCCACGCTCAATGCCCTTTTACGCACAGCGGAAACGCGTCTCTATCGGCGCATCAGAAGGGAGGCCGCATGAGCACTGTCGTCGTCACGCATACGGCAAGGCCGCGACACACGCGGCGATGGATGGACGCGCTCGTGCTCGTCGTGGTGCTGGTCGGGCTTTGGCAAGGCGCAAGCGGGTGGCTTGGCCCCGATGTGCTGACCACGCCGCTGCATACCGTCCAACGTGCAATGCATATAGTCAGCGACCCGGATTTTCCGGAAAGCCTCTATGTCACATCGCTTGCCTTTGCTTCGGCGTTCGCCATCTCTGCCGTAGCAGGCGTTTTTCTCGGTCTGTTTCTTGGCGTGCGACGCTTGGCCGGTGAGGTGATGGAGCCGCTAATGATGGGCTTTTATTCCATTCCCAAGGTCACGCTTTATCCGGTCGTGCTGCTCGCTTGCGGTCTCGGGTTATGGGCCAAGATCGTATTCGGTGTGATACACGGGATCGTTCCGATTACGCTCTTCACCATGAATGCGGTAAAGAATATGCCGCCTATCTACGCACGCGCGGCCCGCACTTACCGCATGAACCCGATGGATTTCGCGCGTCATGTGTTGCTGCCCGCATGCGTGCCTGAAGTCGTAGCGGGACTGCGCATCGGCTTTTCGCTTACCTTGCTTGGCACGCTTATCGGCGAGATGTTCGCGTCGCAAAGCGGTATCGGCCGCATGTTGATGATCGCCATGAACCGCAACGAAACGAGCACGATCATGGCGCTTGCGCTCATGCTTTTCGTGTTCGCCACACTGGTGAATCTCATGTTCCTTAAATGGCAGCGTCATCTCACGCATAGCGATTGATCATGCACACGCTCTTCGACAAGTTGTGGGACAGCCATACTATTTCCCATCTCGCAGGAGGCGCCGATCTGCTGCACGTGGATCGTCATCTGATGCACGAGCTCACCGGCGTGGAAGCGGTCCGCGTGCTTGAAAAGCGCGGCCTTGGCGTGGATAGTCCCGCGCTTACCTTCGCCACCGTCGATCATGTGATTTCGACGGCCCCAGGACGCCGCGCAGGCGATGCCGACTGGAGCACCGAGATGGTCGAATCGATGCGCACGCAGATGACGCATCACGCGATTCCCATCTTCGACATAGGCCAGGCAGGCCTTCAGGGCATCGTGCATGTGATCGGACCGGAGCTCGGCCTTTCTTTGCCAGGAACGTCCATCGTTTGCGCGGATAGTCATACATGCACGCATGGTGCAATGGGCGCGCTTGCCTTCGGTATCGGTTCGACGGAGGTCGTGCATGTGCTTGCGACGCAAACCATTCGACAAAAGCGCCCAAAGACGATGCGTGTGCGCTTCAATGGCAAGCTGCGCGAAGGCGTGACCGCAAAGGACATGATTCTGTATCTCATCGGAAAGATCGGCGCGGCTGGCGGCACGGGCTATGCCGTCGAATACGCGGGCGATGCGGTCGAAGCATTGAGCATGGAAGGCCGCCTCACACTGTGCAATCTAAGCATCGAGCTAGGGTCCAAGTTTGGCCTCGTCGCGCCCGATGAAACCACGTTCGCTTATCTGCGCGACAAGCCTTATGCACCGCAAGGCGAGCAGTTCGACCAGGCTGTCGCCGACTGGAAGATGCTTGCAAGCGATTCGGAGGCACAGTTCGATCGCGAGATCGGTATCGATGCGTCGTCCATCGGCGTACAGGTCACGTGGGGCACGAGTCCCGAACACGTGATTGCGCTGGACGATGTCATACCCGACCCCGCATCGCTCGATGATGAATCGCGCCGTCATGCCGCCGAAAATGCGATCGACTACATGGGCGTGCGTGCCGGACAGCATCTGGATGAACTAAGCGTGGACCGCGTATTCATAGGCTCGTGTACGAATAGCCGGATCGAAGACTTGCGTGCGGCAGCACATGTGGTCCATGGTCAGCATGTCGCCAGCAACGTGAAGGCTTGGGTCGTGCCGGGATCGCTCACGGTGGCGCGTCAAGCCGAGCAGGAAGGGCTCGATGCGATCTTCCGTGCCGCTGGCTTCGAATGGCGCGAGCCGGGCTGTTCGATGTGCGTGGGCGCAAATGGCGACGTGGTTGGGCGTGGCGAACGTTGCGTATCGACCTCGAATCGCAATTTCATTGGCAGGCAAGGTCCCGGTGCGCGTACGCATCTGGCTAGCCCTGCAGTTGCCGCAGCTAGCGCCATTGCGGGGCATATCGCCGCGCCACGTGTGCGTCAAACGGAAGGGGCGTCGCAATGAAAGCGGTGACGATCATCTCCGGAGCAGCGGCTCCGCTCATGCGAGACAACGTCGATACGGATCTCATCATCCGCATCGAAAGAATTTCGCAACTCGTGCGCGGACAGTTGGGACCCTATCTGCTCGAGACCTTGCGTTATTGCGGCGACGGTCCGCAAAGTGGTGAACGTGAGGACTTCGTTCTCAATCAGCCCGCATTCAGAAGCGCATGCACAGTCCTCGGTGGTAGCAACTTCGGTTGTGGCAGCTCGCGCGAAATGGCGGTGTGGGCGCTTGAGGAAGCGGGCATTCGATGCGTCATCGCTTCATCGTTCGGCGACATCTTCTATAACAACTGTCTTCAGAACGGACTGCTTCCTGTGCGACTCGACGCTGCCGAGATCGAGTGCATAGCGGTTGCTGCTAGCGATGGAACGCCCATCGAGGTCGATCTCGGTGCGCTCGAAATTCGCGCCCATGGGTTGGAAACGATTCACTTCGAATTCGATCCGGCACAGCAGCGAGCGCTTCTGGAAGGACTCGACGAGATCGATCAGACGCGCCTTCTTGCAGACGATATTGCGCGCTTTCTTTTGAGGGATCGAAAAGCGCGCAGTTGGGCTTACTTCGCTTGACACATCGACATCATTCAACTTGCCGGAGAATCATCTTGACCCGTTCAGCCCGTTTTCGCGAATTGTTCAAAGAGGGCCCATTCGTTTGCATGGGCGCGCACGATGCGTTGACCGCGATGCTGGCGGAACAGGCCGGCGCCAAGTCGCTATACGTTAGCGGTTTCGTTGCATCCGGCGTGATTGCAGGGCAGGCGGATATCGGCGTACTCTCGCAGACGGAAATGTTCGAGCATATCCGCCGCATTTGCCGCGTGACGACAGTGCCCATATTCGCGGATGCCGATACGGGCTACGGCGGCATCCTCGACGTGCAGCGCACGATCCGTCTATGGGAAGAAGCGGGCGCATCGGTGCTGCATCTCGAAGATCAAGCATTGCCCAAGAAATGTGGACACTATGCGGGCAAGCAGCTCGTATCGAAGGACGAGATGGTGCTCAAGTTGCGCGCAATGATCGAGGCGCGCACCGATCCGAACTTCTTCATCGTGGCCCGTACGGATGCGATTGCAGTAACCGGAATCGACGATGCGATCGCGCGGCTCGAAGCCTACGCCGAAGCAGGCGCGGATGGCCTCTATGCCGATGCGCCCGAAAGCCTCGAACACATGCGCGAGCTCACGCGTCGTCTCAAGCCGTTAGGCAAGCCGATTCTTTTCAATCAGGCGCGAACGGGAAAGAGTCCGTTCGTCTCGATGAAAGAGGCCTACGAAATAGGCTTCGATTACACCCTCGCCCCAATCGAGTCGATGCTTGCCATGCATAAAGCTGTCAAGGAAGTCATGATCGACTTCATGCGCGAAGGCACGACAGATGCCATTGCAGACCGGCTCACGACCTTCGAGGAATACAACCGCTTTGTCGGGCTCGACAAAGCGATGGAAGTCGAGAAGCACTTTGCGACCTCGTAAAGATAAAAGACATCGCTAGTTGAGCAGCGTCCACAAGGCGAGGGTCAGCACGAGTCCGACGACCGACACGATGGTCTGCAAGACCGACCAAACGGCTACCGTGCGCTTGAGCGTTAAGCCGAAATATTCGCGCACCATCCAGAAGCCCGCGTCGTTGACGTGACAGAAGAACACGGACCCGGCGCCGATGGCAAGCGCCATCAACGAGTTGTGCGTGGCAGACAAGCCGCTGACCACGGGCGCCACGATACCGGCTGTCGTCGTCGTGGCGACTGTTGCCGATCCGGTGGCTTGCCTGAGCGCCACTGCGATCAGCCACGCAAGCAAGACCAGCGGCAGATGCGCGCCCACGGCGATCTTGCCGATGGTCGTGCTGATGCCTGCGGCGACGAGTGTCTGCTTGAGTCCACCGCCTGCGCCGATGGTGAGCAGAAGCGCCGCGATTGGCGGCAGGCTCTTGCGCAAGATGCCGCCTACGCGATCGCGCGCCATGCCGCGCGACCAACCGAGCATCACGATGGCGAAGAGTACCGTTAGAGCAAGCGCAATCAACGGTTCGCCTACGAAGTCGAGCGTGTCGTAAAGCAGCATGTCCTTGGTAAGCGCGAGCTTGGCGATAGTGCGGCCGAGCATCATCACGACGGGTAGAAGTATCGTGATAAGCGAGATTGCGAAGCCCGGTGTCGCTGCGCCATCCGCATGCTCGGTAAAGAGTATGCCCATCTCTTCTGGCTCTTCGACGTGCATGCGCTTCGAAAGCCAGATGCCGTAGAGCGGACCCGCCAGAATCACGGCCGGCAGCGCGACGATCAAACCGAGCCCGAGCGTCAGTCCAAGATCTGCATGCAATGCGCTCACGGCAATGAGCGGCCCTGGATGCGGCGGTAATAATGCATGCAAAGTCGTCATGCCGGCGAGCGCGGGGATCGCGATGCGCAGGATCGGCTGCTTGGAGCGCCGTGCCATCACGAAGATGATCGGCACCATCATTACAAGGCCTACTTCGAAGAAGAGCGGCAGGCCCACGATGATCGCGACGAGCGCCATCATCCACGGCAGACTGCGGGGCGTGGAAAGATCGAGCAGGGTCGTCACCAACCGATCCGCTGCCCCCGACTCGGCCATCAGCGCACCGAGCATGGCGCCGAGCGCGATGATGATGCCGACATCGCCGAGCAACGCTCCCGCACCCTTGCTAAAGGCCTGCGCAATGGCTTCCAACGGTTGATGCGCAGCGAAACCGGCAACGAATGTACCCACTAGGATAGACAGGAACGGCGCGAGCTTGAGAACGCCGATTGAGAGGATGATGACCGCAAGGCCGAGCGCGCAGGCGATCAGAAGCTGAGTATCGTGGGCTGACCACGAAGCAAGAGTTGTCGTTGGGTTCACAGTGACTTTGTGCTGGCGCGCGGCGGCGGCATGCCGGAGCGCTTACGGTTTGCTTTCGTCCGCTCTTGAGCAGACGCGAGGCCTCGTCGTAATAGCATTTTTTTTCGCGATGGTCAAAATATGGCGTCGTCACGTTTTGCATTCGGTGTCTTGCATGATGCATGCAATCGACAAAATGCAGTGTCATTCAACGCGCTTTGGCCATACTGCGAACAGTCTTACGCGGTAGAACCAAGCGCAGGGAGCTGTGGCCTTGCTAGACTAGCTTTGAGAATTGAAGCCAACGGAGAAGTCTCGTGACCCAGCCCTTAGTAAAGGCTTTCGTATTCGACGTTTTCGGTACCGTGGTGGACTGGCGCGGCGGCATAGCGCGGGAGGCTGCGTCGTTTCTAAACGCTTACGGTCAAGCGAACGCATCGCCGGAAGCGTTTGCCGATGCATGGCGCAGTCGCTATGCGCCCGCAATGCAGAAAGTCCGCAGTGGCGAAAGACCGTTCGTAAGGCTGGATGTCTTGCATCGAGAAAATCTGGACGACGTGTTGCCCGAATTCGGCATCGACAAAGATGCCGTTCCAACGCATGTGCTCGATGAGTTGAATCTCGCGTGGCATCGTCTGGACCCTTGGCCCGATTCCGTAAAAGGACTTGCGCGCCTCAAGACGCGCTACATCATTGCGCCGTTATCGAACGGCAATATCAAGTTAATGGTGGACATGGCGAAACACGGTGGTCTGCCATGGGATGCGATTCTCGGCGCGGAAACAGCGCAGGCTTATAAGCCAACGCCGCAGGCTTATCTGCGTGCGGTCGATGCGCTCATGCTCAAGCCTGAAGAGGTGTGCATGGCGGCGGCCCATAATAGCGATCTCGTCGCGGCAAGGGCGTGCGGCCTGAAGACTGCGTTTATCGCTCGGCCTTATGAGCACGGTGCGCGACAAGCCACAGACCTCAAAGCAGAAAGCGATTGGGACTTCATCGTGAACGACTTGAACGAACTGGCCGATGCAGCCGGCGCTTGAATGGTGACTCAAGGCGATGACGAGGGGACGTCATCGCCTGTCGAACAAAGCGCAGGACGTTATTCAACGCCTTCGACAATGCGGAAATCACGCTCCACTGAATCGCCTAACGTAACGAGCGCGTCCTGATAGGTCTTGCTGTCGTAAGCGGCTTTAGCAGCATCGAGTGAGTCGAACTCGATGATTACCGTGCGTTCCTTAACGCCATCGCCCTGAATGAACGACGCCACGCCGCGCGCGAGAGGGCGTCCGCCGCCTTCCTTGATCGCAACCGTCGCCTGCTTCGCGTACTCCGCGGCCTGATCAGCGTTGATGATCTTGCGGTATGCGCTGACCCAATATCCCTTTGCCATCTCTATCTCCGTTTTGTTACCTGAGTGATTGAGCGCCGGACTTCGTCACGTGCGACTCGTCCGGTTCGAAGGCAGCATAGCAAACTCTCGCTTGAGGCATGCGAGCGCTAAGAGCAGCCTTTAATCGGCTGCGTATTTGCGGTCCAGCTCGTCGTACAGCGGCTTGTTCACGAGCCGCTGACGTTCCGAAAAAGGTGCAACTATGCCTGGATCTTCATCGAGACGGCCTTGTGTCTTTAGTGCCGACAACGCCGTCTGCATACCACGCACGGCGCCTTGCAACGCGGCGTTGGCATAAAGGACGAGGCTAAAGCCAAGGCGCTCGAGGTCCTCTCGCGCTGTTACCGGCGTCTTTCCGCCGATGACGAGATTGATGAGTTGCGGCGCTTCGACGAGTTCGGTTAGCGAGGCAATTTGCTCTGGCGTCTCGATGGCTTCGATGAAAAGAATGTCGGCCCCGGCTTCGACAAATGCGCGCGACCGCTCTATGGCGCGGTCGAAGCCTTCCACCGCGCAGGCATCCGTGCGTGCAATGATCTGGAAATTCGCGTCCTCGCGTGCGTCGACCGCGGCGTGGATCTTGCCGACCATTTCGCTGGTCGAGACCACGTTCTTACCCGCGAAATGGCCGCATTTCTTAGGCATCACCTGATCTTCGAGTTGAATGGCGTCCGCGCCAGCGCGCTCGAGCGTGCGTACGGTGTGGCGCACATTGAGTGCATTGCCGAAGCCGGTATCCGCATCGACGATGAGCGGAACATCGACGGCATCGCGAATACGAGAGGTATGTTCCGCGACTTCCGCGAGGCTGATGAAACCAAGATCGGGCAGTCCTAGCGACATATTCGTAACGCCTGCGCCGGTTATATAAATTGCTTCGAAGCCGAGGTCGACGGCCACGCGTGCGCTCATCGCGTTGAAAGCGCCCGGTAACAGCAGTGCGCGGCGCGCGTTGACCAATTCGCGAAAGGCGGCGCGGCGGCGAGAGGATGACGTGGTCATGGCTTGATTCCGTAAGTAAGAGATTTTTGTGTTTGGTTCATGTTAAAGCGTGCAGCGGTTTGGCGCTTGGCGTCAAGCGCGTCGTCGCTTAACCGGGAACACGCGCATCGGGAATGGCGCGGCCTAGGCGCTGCGCATTCTTATAGACTGCCTGCATGAATAGAACCGCGTTGCGCGATGGCGGCGCAAAGCGCGAATAAACGAAGCTTGCCGTCAAATGTATGTGTTCGCGTAGCGGGCGTATGGTGAGAGCTGTGCCTGCCGTGGCGAAATCATCGACGATGGTCACGCCGAGCCCGCCTTCGACGAGCGCCAGTGCCTGATCGGCGCGCATCACGTCGATCGTCGACTTGAGTTCGACGCCCGCTTGCTGGCACGTCTGTGCGATCACGGTTCCAAACGGAATGTCTCGCTTGAACAGCACCACGGGTTCGCTTACCAGGTCTGCAAGCGACACGACCGATGCCGCTTCAAGTCTGTGCCCCCTTGGCAAGGCGCAAACCATGCTGCCGTACATGAACGAAACGTTTTCCAGATGTTCGTGCGTGACCGGCATTGCGGCAACGGCGACCTCTGCTTCCTTGCTCAAGATTTCCATCGGCATGTCCGCCATTAGTGTGGTCTGCCAGCCTACGGTCAGTGCAGGCAGCTTGGCCTTGATATCGACGAGCGCGGGAGCCACGACGCTCATTGCGAGCGATGCACTGCAAGTGACGCGCAAAAGGCTCGACGGCCCTAGCGAAAGCGCGCGCGCGAATTCATCCACGCGCACGGCAGCCTGATAAACCTGCTCGATTTCCCTGAATAACGCATGTGCCTCGGCCGTGGGAATGAGGCGGCTCTTGGAGCGCTCGAATAAGCGCAGGTCCAATGTCGTCTCGATGTGAGACACGAGCTTGCTCACTGCAGGCTGCGATACGTAGAGCAACTTGGCTGCCGCGTTGATGGAGCCTGTGAGCATGACCGCACGAAAGACTTCCATATGGCGGAGTTTGAAGCGCATCGGTTCGCCGTACAGCTTAACTAAAAGTTATAGCTTAAAGGAAATTCAGCATACGACAAAGCCAGCGTTTGTCCTTAGTATCGGTTCGAGTGATTTCTATCGCAAAGGGACCATGAACAAACTGGATTTGCAGGACCGTGTATGTGTCATCACCGGCGGCTCCGGTGGTATCGGGTATGCGATTGCTGAGCGCTTCGTTGCGTCGGGTGCGAAGGTCGTGCTTTGGGATATCGACAGCGAGGCTGCCTTTTCCAAGGCCAAGCAGGCTCACGCGGCTTTCGCTTCTCAAGTAGATGTGACGAATGCCGCCAGTGTAGCCAACGCGGCGCAGGAAGCACACAAGCGCTTAGGATCAATCGATGTGTTGATCAACGCTGCGGGTATCAATGGAGATATCGGTCCAGTAGAGACATATTCGATCGACGCATGGCGGCGCGTACTCGACATCAATCTTACGGGCGTTTTTATTTGTTGCCGCGAAGTGCTGCCTTATCTGCGTCGCGCGCGGCATGGACGTATCGTGAGTCTGTCGTCGGTCGGGGGCAAGGAGGGCAACCCGAACCAGGGTGCTTATGGCGCGTCGAAGGCAGGCGTGATCGCATTGACGAAGTCGCTTGGCAAGGAGCTCGCGGATACCGAGATTCGCGTCAACTGCGTGACGCCCGCGGCAATCGAATCCGACATGCTGCGCGGCATGACCGAGAATGCACGCAACTTCGTGCTCGCCAAGATTCCGCTAGGACGCGCGGGCCGTCTAGACGAAGTTGCGTCGATGGTGACATGGCTCGCCACGGAGGAATGCTCGTTTTCCACCGGCGCGGCGTTCGATTTGACGGGTGGAAGGGCAACGTATTGATGAAACCCCTATCGCTCGCTCATCTCACGGTACTGGACGTAGGCCCGCCAGATCTTATCGAACTGGCGGCGAGCGCTGGCTTTCGAGCAATCAGCATTCGTCTTTGCTCACCCGTGCACGGCGGTATCGAGTATCCATTGCTTGCGAGGTCACCTGAATTGCGTTCGATCAAGCGCTTGCTGCATGAGCTCGACGTGAAGGTGACCGATATCGAAGTGATTAGTCTTGCGGCCAATAGTTCCATTGGTAACTATGAAAGCACATTCGAGGCAGGCGCGGAACTTGGAGCACACCGTGCATGCGTGAATATCGACGATACCGACCGCGCACGCGTCATCGATCGCTTCAGCGCATTATGCGATCTCGCGGCGCCATTCGGTTTGTCGCTCGATGTCGAGTTCATGCTATGGCGTCCTGTTGCGCGTCTAGCCGATGCTGTGAATATCGTGCTGTCCTCTGGCAAGCCCAATGCGTTTGTTCTGATCGACGCACTTCATCTCATTCGTTCAGGCGGAACGGTGGAAGAGGTCGCGGCGCTTGATCCGCAAATCATCGGCAGCGTTCAGCTTTGTGATGCGCCAATGGCGTCTCCCGCTGACATCGTTGCAGAGGCACGTGGAGATCGGTTGTTGCCCGGGGAAGGGGAGTTGCCCTTGCGCGCCCTGCTTGCCGTGTTGCCCGATAACCTTCCGCTAGCAGTCGAAGTGCCGCTTAAGCGCGAAACCAATCCGCTTAAACGCGCGATACTCGTACAACATGCTAGTCAAAGCCTTCTTGAGACGAGCGCTCGCGTAACACGATAGAAGCTTCGACTTCCATAAAAAAACACGGAGACAACATGACGACAGAAACGATTGGTCGAACCTCGGAGACGACATCATCGGGCGTGCCAGGCGGCAAGCATGCCAGAAAGGCCGCAATCGCGGCGTGGATCGGCAGCGCGCTCGAATACTACGACTTCTTCATCTACGGCACTGTCGCCGCGCTCGTCTTTCCAAAGATATTCTTCCCGCCCGGCGACATGACCGCCGCGACGCTTGCATCGATGGCGACCTTTGGCGTGGCTTATGCCGCACGTCCTTTAGGCTCGTTCCTCATGGGCCACTACGGTGACAGGCTCGGCAGAAAGGTCGTGATGGTCGGCACCTTGCTCTTGATGGGGCTCTCGACGTTCTTAGTGGGATGCCTGCCGACTTATCAGACCGCGGGACTGCTCTCACCTGCGCTACTCGTGTTGATGCGAATCTTGCAGGGCATCTCCGCAGCAGGGGAACAAGCCGGAGCGAATTCAATGTCGTTCGAGCACGCGCCAGCGCATCGTCGGGGTTATTACACGAGTTGGACTTTAAGCGGGACGCAGGGCGGTCAGGTGCTTGCGCCCGCTGTAGTCTTGCCGCTTGCGGCTTTGTTACCCGAAGATCAATTGCTGTCGTGGGGCTGGCGCTTGCCTTTCTGGTTGAGTGTGGCGGTGGTGATCGTCGGCTTTATCGTGCGTAGCCGACTCGAAGAGACGCCCGCCTTCGAAAGCGAAGCCTCGCATGGCGAGGTGCCGAATATGCCGCTCAAGACGCTGCTTACGGGTTATCGCAAGGAATTGCTACAGGTTTTCTTTGCCGCGCTCATTGCGTCTATAGGCACGACGTTCGCCGTGTTTGCGCTTTCGTTTTCGCGCGCACAGGCGCAACCCATCAGCACTTCGGTCATGCTGTGGACGGCTATCGTCGCTAACTTCATCGCGGTCTTCACCATTCCGTTATGGGCCACGCTATCCGACCGTATCGGCCGACGACCTGTATTTATCGCGGGAAACTTGCTGTGCGCAGTTAGCGTCGTGATCTTTTTGTGGTCAATCACGACGGGGAGCAATGCGCTCGTTTTTGCAGCGGGAGTAGTGCTCGGCGGCTTCGCTTATAGCATCACGAATGCAGTGTGGCCGGCGACATACGCGGAACGCTTTCCGACGCAAGTCCGCCTTTCCGGCATGGCGATCGGCACGCAGTTTGGCTTCGCCGTGGCCGGGTTTGCGCCGCTAGTGGAATCCGCGCTCATAGGTAAATACAGTACGGCGTCGTGGGTCATGCCGGCTGCATTCGCGGTGCTGGTGTGTCTGTTGTCCGCAGTGTCCATCTTTTCTATGCGGGAGACTTATGACGTTCCGCTCGAGCAGCTCGGCAAACGTAATTCGATCCTCTAGCGCTGACGCCAACGCGGCCCTCGCGGCATGAAGCATAATGGCTCCGAACTCGACAGGAGCCATGCATGACCGAAACGTTGAAGGATCTGCCGTTGCCCGATGGCATCCGCTCACGTCTGATCGACAACGGCAATGGCCTCTCCATGCACGTGCTGGAAGCAGGTTTCGAAACGCCGGGCAGACCATGCATCGTGCTCTTGCATGGCTTTCCCGAGCTTGCTTTCAGCTGGCGCAAGGTGATGCCGGCGCTTGCCAATGGCGGCTATCATGTCGTCGCGCCCGATCAGCGCGGCTACGGGCGTACCACGGGCGCGGCTGCTATACTCGATACGGATCTCGACGACTTCAATTTTCCAAATCTCGTGCGGGACGTGCTTGGGCTTATAAGTGCCTTGGGCTATCACAGCGTGGCAGCGGTCATCGGCCATGATTTTGGTTCGCCCGTAGCAGCTTGGTGCGCGTTGATCAGGCCGGATGTCTTCAGGTCGGTGGTCATGCTTAGCGCGCCGTTTGCGGGGCCGCCGACATTTCCATTTGGCACCGCATCGGAACATGCGCTGCATGAGGCGGGCGATACGGCATTGAACGAGATGGCCACTGTCTTGGCGGCGCTAGACGCGCTCGACCCGCCCCGTAAGCACTATCAATGGTATTACTCGGGTGCCGATGCGAATGAAGACATGTGGCACGCGCCGCAAGGCATGGCCGCATTTCTGCGCGCTTATTTTCACGTGAAGAGTGCGGACTGGCCGGAAAATCATCCTCATCCTTTAGCGGCGTTGAGCGCGGAAGAACTCGCTACGTTGCCGACTTACTATGTGATGGAGAAAGATAAGAGCATGCATGAGACGGTCGCACCGCATATGCCTTCGGAGGAGCAGATCGCATCATGCGCATGGATGCCGGAACGCGATCTCGACGTCTATGCGGGGGAATATTCGCGCACCGGTTTTCAAGGCGGGCTTAACTGGTATCGCTGCGCGACTAGCGACGCTCACACGGCCGCGCTTAAGACATGGTCAGGCAGCACGATAGACGTGCCTGCATGTTTCATTGCTGGAAGTAGCGACTGGGGCATGTATCAGCGGCCTGGCCAATACGAAGCGATGCGCATGCGCGCATGCAGCAATTTCCGCGCGGTGCATATGATTGAAGGTGCCGGGCATTGGGTGCAGCAAGAACAGCCGGTCACGGTGGCTAACCGAATTCTGCGATTTCTCAGGCAGGACGCGTTCGGCTTTTAGACTGCCGCACGCGTCCTCTTTCCCTGATGCTTCTAATACTCAACCGGCGGTGCGCTTACCCTTGATAAGACGCGCTACGCGTTCGGCGCCGAGCCGCCATTCATAAGGATTCGTGTAGTCGAACTCGCGCACCTTGCGGGACAAATATGGCCAAAAGCTGTCTCGCGTCCTGGAGTCGTTCACACGCGCCTGCCGTGAGAGACGGCGATTGTCGTTCCAGGGAAAGCTGCGGACTTCTTTCGATGCCCGTCGCGGCAAGCCAAACACCATCGAATACGCATAACGCGGTGCATCCGAATGATTCGGACCCGCGAAATGCAGCGTACGTCCCGCATGAATGGTGCAGTCGCCGAGTTCGAGCGGACAAACGACCGCCTCGCCAGCATTGAAGCCCGTGACGCATTCAAGGCCATGCGTGCTCGGATCGCCGCCAATGGGGCCATGCGGAAGCACGGGTCCAATATGCGACGCCGGCGATGAACTGCATGCACCCGTTGGTCAGCGACACCGGCTGCAAGGGGAACCAGAAGTTCACCTCTCGATGTTCGATGCGCGGGTCGGTGAATGCTTCATCCTGATGCCAGGGTGTCACGGCCTCGGTATGAGCGGGCTTATGAAAAAAGCTGTCGCTCACGAAGCGTGCCTTGGGGCCGAGCAGTTGCATGGCGACACGTTGCACGCGCCGATTCAGCTCACTCTCCATGAGGCTTCGCTCGAAATGCGACGGACCATGCAATTGCGCGAGCTTAGGCTTGTCCGGACCCTCACCTTCCGGATAAAAGTCGAACAGCATGCCTTGCTTGAATCCCGCCTTTTCGCGCAGCAGGCGGTCGCCAATTGTACGCAAGGTCTTAATTTCCGCATGCTCCGCAACTTTCTCAAGACGAAGAAATCCGTCCTTCCAAAAGCCCTCGCATTGCGCTTGGGATAACGATGTCATCTCCCTTGTCGCCCCGCTCAAAGAAAGAAATGCATATCACTGGAATAAAGCTTCAACAGTGAAACAGCACACAAAACAGCGTTCTGTACGGTCTCGCACAAAGCGCCCCCATGGCCCTCGACGTCTGGCTGAACTTGCCGACTTTGATTTTTTTGAAGTCTTTAGCACGCAGCACACGGTTGAACTTTACGCGAAAGATGCTTTCACCTTTGTTCGCTGCCGCTTACTGAGAGAACAACAAGCGATACCAAATTGACGCTAATCTTGAAGAAATCGCTAGCAATCGCGCCGAGGTCCATCAAATGTGCTAGCCGCCAACCTTAGTCTACGTGGTGGAGCATACATCATGCTTTCATTCGTTGGCGCGTTACAGTCGCTTGCAACGCACCCATCTGGCGGATTCGAGCGGCATTGGCGGACAAAGCCTGGCTGAGAGCGGCAATCAGCCAGCAACATTTCCCGCTTAAACGTTTTACTGTTAAGCGGTTGCAACGATTTAATTGCCATGTCATCTCGATCATTTTTTTTAATATTGTTGCGAATCGCAGACATGCCGCTAAGACATATTCAACTCGAACAGTTTTCCGTCAACAACGACGCCGGCCACATTTACGCAAAGGTGTTTCGGCATGTATCGAATTGCGCGCGCTGGAGAAATCAGGGAACTCGTTGAAGTCATCTATGTCCACGCACCTCGCGGCTGTGAAGGCCGCTATGCATGCAAGGAGGATATCGATGCAGCAAGGACGCGTTGCCGCACTCGACGCTGGTCGTGCGCTCGCGATTGTCGGGGTTGTCGCAGTACATCTATCGTTTCAGTTCCCCAATCTGCCGGGAGCGGTGACGCTGCTGACGCACATGGGGCAGTACGGCGTGCAGTTGTTCTTCGTCATCAGCGCAATCACGATCTTCATGACCCTCGAGATGGACCATGCGCGATGTGTCGACGCGCGCCACGTCGCGCTACGCTTCTACATCAAGCGCTTTTTTCGCATCGCTCCGCTTTACTATGCGGCCATCGTCATCTACGGCCTTATCAGTTACGGGGCGACGCGCTCCGGTTACGAACACGCTTGGGTGCTCGGCGTGCATGGCCCGGTCGATATCCTCCTCAACATGCTTTTCCTGCATGCGCTCTCGCCAACGGCCATCAATAACGTGGTCCCGGGAGGATGGTCTATTGGCGTCGAAATGCTCTTCTACTTGATTGCACCGCTATTGTTTTTCCTGGCGATGAATCGCAAGCGTCTGCTCCTCGCCACCGTAATACTGCTGGCGCTTTCCTTTGCCATTACATCGATGAGCGAATGCCACGGCGTGCTCGATTGCGATGTGACGAACAACTCGTACAGTTACTTCTGGCCGCCCGTGCAGGGACCGTGCTTCATCGTTGGCATGTGGGCGTGGTATGCCTTTCGTTCGCACTTGACGGGCGACGAAAGAGTGACGCGACTTAAGTCGTACCTCTACGCTTCGCTGGCGCTTGGCTTTGCCATCGTGACCGCGATGCTCGGCGTATGGCTCGCTAAAGCTCATGCCCTCGCACCGTTGTTCGCGGCATGTAGCGCCGTAGCTTTCCTGCTGTTCGTTTGCACGCGCAGCGCGCACAAAGCAAGTGCGCCGCCTATCATGCGCAAGACACAAAGCCTGTCGATGATCCGCCGCTGTGCCGCCGCGTTAGGCCGTGAGAGCTACGGCATTTATCTTTGGCATTTCATTTGTGTCTACGTGACCTTCCATTTCTTTGAGGGAAGATTCAAGGAGACAAGCGACGAGACAGCGTTGGCGCTATATGGCGCCACGCTGACTGCGGTGCTGGCTGCGTCGTATGCGTTGTCGAGATTATCGGATCGAGCGATTCAGGGCCGCGCGACGCGGCTCTCGCAGCACTTACTGGCAGCGCTCGACCGACACTTTAATTAGTCTTCGCCTCGTGCGTCTTAAGCGCTCGATGCCTCAAGCGTGCGATCTGCTTTAGCGCGCAGACCATAAGCCGTCAACATACGATAAAGCGTGACTCGCGAAATGCCCA
The DNA here is from genome assembly GCF_031450875.1 of Caballeronia sp. LZ001. Classification (NCBI taxonomy): domain Bacteria; kingdom Pseudomonadati; phylum Pseudomonadota; class Betaproteobacteria; order Burkholderiales; family Burkholderiaceae; genus Caballeronia; species Caballeronia sp. LZ001. Next base: position 480,327 of record NZ_JARTVX010000005.1, read on the forward strand.
GCTCATCGGCCGCTTCACCCAGGCGGCCGCGATGACGCAAGAGTGCGACTTCAATGGCTTGCCGCTCTGCGGCTTCGCGTGCTTGCGCAAGCGTCGTCGGCGCAGCTTCGGCGTATTCGCCGAGTTCGAGATCGCTAGCGAGAATCTGACGTCCTTCCGCCATGACAATGGCGCGACGCACGCGATTAATCAATTCACGCACATTGCCCGGCCAGCCGTAATTGTGAAGCGCCGCGATGGCGCACGGCGAGAAGCCACGCAAGCGTCGGCTCGCATCTTTTCTATAGCGATCGAGCATATGATTGGCGAGCAGTTCGATATCCTTGCCGCGTACGCGCAAAGGGGGCTCGTCGATCTGCAAGACGCACAAACGGTGGTATAAGTCCGCGCGAAAACGGCCTTCGATCATCGCGGTTTGCATATCGACGTGCGTGGCCGAAATGATGCGCACATCCACGTCCGTCGAGGTTTGGCCGCCAAGACGTTCGATTTTGCGTTCTTGAAGAAAGCGCAAGAGACTCGCTTGACTCTCGAGCGGCAGATCGCCGATTTCATCGAGAAAGAGCGTACCGCCATCCGCGGCCTCCACACGGCCGATCTTGCGTTGATTTGCGCCCGTAAATGCGCCGCGCTCGTAGCCGAACAATTCGGATTGAAGCAGATGCGGTGGTATGGCGCCGCAGTTGATTGCGACGAATGGTTGATCGCGACGTACCGAGCGTTCATGAATTGCAACCGCCGTTAATTCCTTGCCGGTGCCTGATTCGCCGGAAATGAACACCGGTGCGTCCGTCATGGCGACTTTACGGATTGATCGATAAAGCGCCTGCATGGCGTCACATGAACCGACCATGCTGCCTTCCTTGCCATCGTCCTTACGCGATTCGTTGCCGGTCGCGCTGCTTGCCGTATCGTGCAAGGCGACCATGCCATACGCATGACCGACTGCATCGACTATGCGATCCGCCGATGAAGGCACGGTCACGTAATCGAAGCAGAAGTCGCGGATAAGCCGACAGATCTCGGGATTCTCGACATGCTCGGCGTCGACCGTTGCAACCCAGCCAATCTGGCAGAGTGCAAGCAATTCGGCGACAACGGCCGTATCTTTTGCGAGCCCGCGTTTAGTCAGGTCGACAATGCCGGCGGCAGCGCGCTTGCCATGACGGGCGGCTTTTGGTGGCTTGGCGGGATCGATTTGCTCAATCGTCCAGCCGCGAGCATGCAAACGCTCGGAAAGTTCTTCCGATACGGTGCGCCCGGCATAATAAAGCGTCCTGTTTTCCCCGTGCATGGCTTTTCTCATCTTATTTGTATATGCCGCTAGTATGCGCTTTATTCCTAAGAGCTTAAACGCCCCGCAAACGATAACGCGTTTTTGAATGTTTGCATTGATCTGTATAAATCGATTAAAAACGAAAGAGAAAAATTTGCGGATGCGGTTTGCGATCTGTGTCTGTACGCTTACGCACTGCCGATCGGCCCTGTCGGAGCAAGGGCAAACGTTGAAAACACGCCGTACATTTTACTTACTGGTTTCAAGAACCGCATCGGGTGAACAATTTTTAGCGCTGGTTTGAGCCTTAGCGGAAATATCGGATAATTTGTATTCTCAATTGAACTCGTCTGCCAGACACCAGAATTTTTGAAGGCAAGGCGTAACGTCGTGGAGTGTGCCCGCCCGATGAATACCAGTCAGAAAATGGATCAGCTCAGCACCCTTGCATCCTCTCGCCAGCCGCGTTTGCTGTTCGTCGAGGACGATCCGGCCATGATTCGCATCGTGGGCGAAATGCTTGCGGAATTTCCTGATCAGCGCTTTGCCATGACAGGCGAAGCGGCCTTGACGCTCGCTCGCCAATCAATCCCCGACCTGATTTTGCTCGACGCCAATCTGCCAAACATGACGGGCTTCGACGTTTGCGAGGTTCTTAAGCGCGACCCTAAGCTTGCACACGTGCCCGTCATCTTCGTGACGAGTCATGACGCGCCCGCGTTAGAGGTCGATGCTTTTCGCATGGGCGCGGCCGACTACGTTATCAAGCCGCTGGTTGCTGCACGACTGCAGGCACGTGTGCGTGCTCAACTGCGCTTGCGCCGCCGAGTCACGGAAGCACGGACGCAAGCTGTGAGCGCAGACACAACGCCGCAGGTTCAACGCAAGGCAGCGAGCATCTATGTCGTGGGCATTCTTGCGGACGATACAGCCGATGCGCATCGCGACGCGCTCGAAGCGATCGGCGCGCTGGATATCGTGGCCGATTGCGAAGCCGCGCTGGCTCTTGCAAGCCGCCATGCGCCCGCCGCGATCGTGCTCGATTCACGTTGCTGCGAACATGGTATCGACGAAACTTTGAGCCAATTGGAAGCCTTGCATCCGCATGTGCCGATAGTCGTACTTGTCGAAGCATGCGATGTCGCAATCGAGCAGCGCACGCTGGATAGCGGTGCGGCGGATGTCATCGCCAAGCCGGCAAAGCCCGCAGTATTGCAGGCTCGCGTGCTCAACGCATTGACGGCGGCGCGCAAAGTCGAAGAGGAAATCAATGCGCTTCGTGAATCGCCGGGCGGCGCGAGCGTGCATTCGTTTCCAGCGGCTTCGCGCGAAGGCCGTGATGCGTGATCGCTGCGATTTATTCTAAAGGTGCAAGAGCGAAGCGCGCACGTCCGGCGCGCTTTGCTTCGTAAAGAGCGTCGTCTGCGGCCTTGATGAGCACAGCGGAGGTCAGCAGTTCGCGCGATGGCAAAACCGCGGCCACACCCGCCGACAAGGTCACATGCTCATCGACGTCCGAAAGGCGATGCGCAATGGCCAACGCACGCACGGCGTCCAGCATCTTCTGCGCGACCAGTTTGGCACCATCGACATTCGTATTCGGCAAGAGGCACGCGAACTCCTCGCCACCATAGCGCGCAATCTTGTCATAGGGCCTGCGCAGACTCTTCCCCAAAGTCTTGGCAATCGTCTTTAAACAAGCATCGCCGGCCTGATGGCCATAGTGATCGTTGAAGCGCTTGAAGTAATCCACATCCAACAGGATCAACGAAAGCGGTGAATTCTCACGTGCGCAATGCCGCCAGTCCGCAAGCAAGTCTTCATCGAACTTGCGTCGATTAGCGACACCGGTAAGACCGTCCAGCAGGGCGCTTGCGCGCAAGCGGTCGCCTTGCAGCTTGAGCGTCAGATGCGTGCGCACTCGTGCTCGCGTGATGACAGGATTGATCGGCTTAGTGATGAAATCAACGGCGCCGAGTTCGAGCGCTTTGACTTCGTCGTCTTCGTGATCCTGCGAGGTGATAAAGATAATGGGTGTATCGCGCGTCAATGGATCGGACTTGAGGCGGCGGCATACTTCGTGTCCGTCGAGATCGTCCATCACGACATCGAGCAGAATCAAATCGGGCAGTTCGTTTTGCGCGACTTGAATAGCTTGCGCGCCGCTCGTCGCCATGAAGATGTCGCACGTGTCGCGAAAGAGTTCATACAGCACGCGAATATTGACAGGCTGATCGTCCGCGATTACAAGCTTGGGACGACGGTGCGCATGCATGAGCCATTGCTCAAGCTCTTCCATATCAGTTTTGCTCCAGCATGTCGCGCGCAAGTCTTGATGCGCGCTCAAAGTCGAGAGCGCGTACACGCGCAAGCAATTGTTCAAAGGCAACGCGCTGGTCATCCGGCGCTTGCGGCCACAAACTCTCGGACATTGCAATCGCTTGAAGATTCGATGAATCGAGCAACGCAACAATGTCGTTGAGGCGCGCGCGCCAGTCTTCGTCGGCAAGAGGCTGTATTTGCGGCTTCTCTTGCGTACTTGCATGCCTTTGCGGGAATGCCTGCGTGAGGCGCTCGACGCTCGTTGCAAGCAACTGCTGCATGCGCGCGAGTTGTGCGTCGATGGAGGCGAGCGCGCGCGCCGTATCGTCCGAGGCTTTGAGATCGTTTTCGAGCCGCGCAGCGAGCTTCGCCAATGCCGATGCGCCAACAGTGCCCGCGCTACCCTTAAGCGTATGCAGTACCGATGCCACGCCCTGAACATCGCGCGCGGCAAGCCGTGCAACAAGCCGCGTCAAATGCTTGGCGGTCTGTGGTCCAAAGCCATCAATCGCGTTACGAATCAGATCATGATTGCCGCCGAATCGCGCGAGCAGCGACGCGGATGGCTCGACGATGTCATCGTCTTCCGCATGACTCGATGCCGCGTCTTCCACGACGGCTCGTGCACTGAGCACTGCCACCAGCCGCTCGACATCGATCGGCTTGCCGACGTGATCGTTCATGCCCGCAGCGAGACAGGTGTCGCGATCCGCATTCGATGCATTCGCCGTCATCGCGATGATCGGCAACGCGCCGAAGCGGCCATCCGCACGTATCAGTCGGGTGGCTTCGAGTCCATCGAGGTCGGGCATCTGCACGTCCATCAGAACGGCGTCGAAGCGCGCGTTGCCCTGGAGCACGGCATGCACGCCTTCACGTCCGCTTTCCGCAAGCGTCACGGTGGCGCCTTCCGCGCGCAACAAACCTTCCGCGACTTGCCGGTTGAGCGCATTGTCTTCGACTACGAGCAGTTCGAGTCCGGCGAGACGCCGCTTGCGCGGTGCGCTTGCCGGGACAGGCGGTGCCTCTTTGTCGTTTGCATTCGATCTTGCCACGCGAATCGCGGCGACGAGTTGCTTGGGCGTGACCGGCTTGGTCAAAAAGCCGGCGAAGGGCGGCGCGCCGCCTTCTTGCGTTTCCCTCAGCACTTCGCGTCCGAAAGCGGTGACGAGCAACACGAGCGGCGGCGCGGCGCGGCCTTTCATCGTGTGGATCAGGCGTGCGGCATTCAAACCGTCGAGCCCTGGCATGCGCCAGTCCATCAGGGCGATGTCGTAAGGATGGTTGTCGCGTGCCGCATCGCCGATGCGTTCCACGGCTTCGATGCCGCTCTCGACCACATCGGCGTGCCATCCCAGCGAGCGCACCGTGCGCAACAGGATTTCGCCCGCGATGGGGTTGTCGTCGGCGATCAGGAGGCGCACCGGATGATCGAAGTCGATGTCATCCGTTTGTATTTTGTGTACATCCGATTGAATGCCGAATTCAATATCGAACCAGAAGCGGCTGCCCACGCCCACTTCGCTCTCTACCTGCAGTTCGCCGCCCATCATCGCGACGAGCCGTTTGCAGATCACGAGTCCGAGCCCGGAGCCGCCGAAACGGCGTGTAGTCGATGCTTCCGCCTGCGTGAAGCCTTCGAAAATGCGTTCGAGCTGAAGCGCGCTGATGCCGATGCCGCTATCGCTAACCGCCACGCGCACGCGCACCGACGCGTCTTTGACCGCTTCGATGCCGTGCACGCTCACGACGATCTGCCCGGCCGTCGTGAACTTGAGCGCGTTGCCCGCAAGGTTGATGAGCACCTGCTGCAGGCGAAAGCCGTCGCCCAAGAGCGTGTCGGGCAATTCCGGGTCGAGGTCGAACAGTACTTCCACGTCCTTCGTGCCTTGATTACCGGAGAGTACGACGCCGAGTTCTTCCATCAGCTTTTCAGGCTCGAACGGATGACTGTCGAGTTGCAGCTTGCCTGCTTCGATCTTCGAATAATCGAGAATGTCGTTGAGCAGGTTGAGGAGCGACTTGGCCGCGGTTTCGGCTTTGCTCACGTAGTCTTGCTGACGACGATTGAGCGAAGTCAGTTGCACCAGATGCAGCATGCCGAGGACCGCATTCATCGGCGTACGGATCTCGTGGCTCATGTTGGCGAGGAAGGTGGATTTGGCCGCGCTCGCTGCATCGGCCTGTTCCTTCGCGTGACGCAGGTGGTATTCGAGTTCGTATTGATCGGTGACGTCGTAATTCACGCCGGTCATCGAGACGGCGCGGCCGCTCGCATCGCGTTGAATGCGCAGTCCGCTCTGAATGCGCCGGATCGCGCCATTCGCCAGAACGATGCGAAAGGGCGGCATGACGACAGGCGCTCCGTCGATGGCCGCCTGCAGACTTTGCAGCGTCGCGTCGCGATCGTCAGGGTGGATGCGCTGCTGCCAGTGCTCGATATTCAATCCATGGTCGAGTAGTTCGGGCGGATAGCCGTAAATCTCGAACATGCGCGGCGTCCAATGCAGCCGCCCGGTAACGATGTCCCATGACCAGATACCGAGTTCGGCGATATCGGCCGCGAGCAACAGTTGGTCGCGCGCATCGGCGAGTTCACTGCGCTCCTTCTTTTGCCGCGAGATGTCCGTAATGACGCATACAAAATGCAAAGCGCCATCTAGTTGCATCGCGCCCGTGGAGACATGAGCGGGGAACGACGTGCCGTCCTTGCGAAGCCCGGCGAGTTCGCCGTTCGCCGTGGGCACGCCGGTGCCAGTAGTGAATTGCGTTATGTATTCGTTATACGTTTCGATCCAGGCCGGCGGCACGAGCAAGCGGATGTTCTGTCCGATCAGTTCGCTCGCGGCATAGCCGAAGACCTTCTCTCCCGCCGTGTTGAACGAGCGAATCGCGCCGCGTTCGTCGACGGTGATGATCGGGTTTATCGCCGTATCGAGTACGGTGCGGGTAGTGGCAAGACTGCGCGCGAGCTCCTGCTCGATCTTGATGCGGCTCGTAATCTGCCGCACGATCTTGAAGCCGAACAGCGCGAGCGCAAGTGCCAGCAATGCGGTGACCGCCGCGTGCCAAAGCGTGTCGCGCCACCACGGCGCGATGATCTCGTCACGCGAGAGCGCCGCCGCCACGAAAAGCGGGTAATCCTCGAGCTCGCGGTAACTGTTCAGACGCGTGACGCCATCCTGCGACGAACTGGTTATGAAGCTTCCTGAGCGGCTATCGGCGCGATGCATGCGAAAGAGCGTCGTGTCGACCATGCTCTTACCGACGAAACGGTCCTCGAACGGTCGGCGCACGATCATCGCGCCGTCATTCGAAACCAGCGCCGCCGCGCCGCCCTGGCCGAGGTCGAGACTGTCGTAGAAGCGCGAGAAGAAGGCCACGTCGATGGTGGCGAGCGCCACGCCGGCGAAGCTGCCGTCGGGCGCATCGATGCGCCGAGATATCGGCACGATCCACTTGCCGGACGAGCGGCTCTTCACCGGCAAGCCGATATGCGGCCCGCGCCCGGTGTGCGTGCGATGGTATTCAAAATACTCGCGGTCGGCATTGTTGAAACGTTGGCTGAGCGCCGGGCGCGAGTTGACGAGCCACGCGCCGTTTTTGTCGTAGATGAAAAGACCGTTGAGTTGAGGCAACTGTTCGACCCGCGTCACGAGCGAGCGATGCAGCCGTTCGAGCGCGGCCGGTTCGGTGCCTTCCTGCTCGACACGTTCGACCATGCCAATGAGCGTGGTATCGGCTTCCTTGAAGGTGTCGTTTGCATGCTGCGCCATGGCGCGCGCGAGGTTGGCCGTGGCCGTGGTCATTTCTTCGAGCTGCACGCGCCGTGCGGCAATGCTGCGCCACACGTCGGTGCCGATCAGCAGGACACAGACGGCCACGATGAAGGCCGTCATCCTGAAAGTGAGGGATTGGCGACTGGACACGCCGGAATCTCCGTTTAAGCGAGTGCCAATGGCGCAGGCCGGGGTTCTGTTCTGAACGCTGCCGTATCTTATCGTGCCATTTCGGAGGAGACCGTCGAGGGGCGGGCCTGGCGTGTACGGGGTCGTGCGCGGTTATCCGACATGTTTACGGCAGCCACAGGAAAAATCTTGATGGCGGTTTGTCCGGGCATCGGTAAAAAGGAGGAATCGTGTTTTGCATGCAGCATGCATGGTACCGGCATGCTGCATTCGGCATGCAAAATTCCAGGCGCGAGCACGTTCAGCCAAGCAAGCCATCCCGCGACGGATCGCCTCCGCGCTGCCGGTTGACGAGTCGTCCCCGAAACCAGAACGTCCATGCAAGCAGACCGCCGTAGATTGCGTAGCTGATGAAAGGCGAGACGACGAGGTAGCGTTCGACGGGCCAGTTCCACGCTAACCAGAACCGCAACGCCGTTTCGATGGACAGTCCAACGCCCCAGACGAGCGTCATGAGTCGCAATGAGTCGCGCAGCGCTGCGCTGTCGCGCCAGTAACCCTCGAAACGCTCGGCACCGCCTTTCTGTTGGCGTGCGACGGTTGCGCGCGCGAGATAGAAGATCAGTGGACGCCCGAACAGCATCGACACGAGAAATACGACGCCCGTCGCGCCCGACGCAAGCGATTCGCGCACGAGCAGGATGCGCGGACTACCGCCGAGCGCGAGCAAAACGATAGAGAGAGCAATGCCGAACAGCACCAGCGCGGAGACAGCATCGACGCGCCGTGAGCGTGTGAACTCGAATAGGCTCCATGCAAGTGGTGGCGCGGCGGACGCATAGAGCGCGCCGACGTTGCCCCAATGCGGCAGGGCGAGGCGATATGCAGCCCACGGCAGCAGCAGGTTGGCGACGAGTTCCAGTGCTAGTGCGGGTTTGATCTTTTTCATGGACTCATGACGTGACGCCTTCGCGATGAGGCGCGGCCTTGAGCCCGAGTATAGAAGATCGCGACCGGTTACTTCAGCCCTTCATCGACCGTTCGAGTTGCGCGGCAATCCAGCTTCGGTCGAACGTGCCTTCAGCGATGGATCGCAAAGCCTGTGCTTCTTTTTGCTCGGTCTGACGCGCGCGCTCGATCACATCGGCTGCATCGGCTTGTGCGATGGCGAGCACGCCGTCTTCATCGCCGACGATGATATCGCCCGGATACACGACCATGCCGCCCACCGTCACCGGCACGTTGATCTCACCGGGTCCGTTCTTATAAGGCCCACGATGCGTAACGCCGCGTGCATACACTGGAAAATCGCGCGAACGCAATGAAGCGACATCGCGGATCGCGCCGTCGATGACGAGGCCCACAATGCCGATGCTCTCTGCATAGCTCGACATGATGTCGCCCATCAACGCTTGCGTGAGTTCTCCGCCGCCGTCGATCACGAGGACGTCGCCGGGGCGGCAAAAGTCGAACGCGCGATGAATCATCAGATTGTCGCCGGGCCGCGTGCGCACCGTGACAGCCGTGCCCGCCAGCGTGTTTGGCCGATGATAAGGCGTGAGTCCTATCGTGCCCGAACTGCGAGCCATGCTGTCGGAGAGAAGCGATACCGCAAGCGACTTCAATGCCGCGAGCACTTCGGGACTTGCCTGCGCGGCAGATTCATTCTGCCGCCATCCGGGGGCGTTCATTGCGAGACTCCTTGCCGTGAGCTTTGACGTGCGATTTGTGAATCGAGACGCGCATAAACAATGCGCGCGTTGTGCTCAAAGATACGCTGCCGGTCTTCATCCGCGAGCCATGTAATGCCGTCGATATAGCGGCGCGTATCGTCGTAGTGATGACCCGTTTCTGGATCGATACCCTGCACCGCGCCGATCGTCTCCGAAGCGAAAAGGATGTTCTTCGCCGGAATGACCTTGGCAAGCAGCTCGGCGCCAGGCTGGTGATAAACGCAGGTATCGAAGAACACGTTGTTGAGCAAATGCTCATCGAGACGCGGCTGCTTCATGTCTTGCGCCAGCCCGCGATAACGTCCCCAGTGATACGGCACCGCGCCGCCGCCGTGCGGAATGATGAACTTCAGCGTCGGAAAGTCCTTGAAGAGATTACCCGCCAGCAACTGCATGAACACCGAGGTATCGCCGTTGATGTAGTGCGCGCCCGTCGCATGAAAGTTGGGATTGCACGATGACGACACGTGGATCATCGCAGGCACGTCGAGTTCGACGAGCGCTTCGTAGAGCGGATACCAGTGGCGGTCGGTCATCGGCAAACCGGACCAGTGACCGCCCGAAGGATCGGGATTGAGATTGCAGCCGATGAAGCCCATCTCTTCGACACAGCGTCGCAACTCGGCAATGCAATTTGCAGGATCGACGCCCGGTGCCTGAGGCAACTGACATACGCCGATGAATTGCCGCGGGAACAGCGACACCACGCGATGAATGAGGTCGTTGCATTCCTTCGACCATGCTTCGTTGGCGCTTGCATCGCCGAGATGGTGGCCCATGCCGGCCGCACGCGGCGAGAAGATCGTGAGGTCTATACCGCGTCCGCTCTGCACGCGTAATTGCCCGTTTTGGATGGTTTCGCGTATCTGGTCGTCGCTGATCGATGGACGAGGCGGCACGGGCACGCCGTCCTTCAGCGCGGCGATCTGCTTCGTACGCCAGGCTTCGTGTTCTGGCGGTGACGTGGTGTAGTGACCGTGACAATCGATGATCATGGAATGAGTCTCGCGATGTTTAAAGCGTTTGTTGGGCGCGGCGAGGCGTGGTACTGGCTTCGTCTTCTGGCGGACGTACACGCATCACGAGCGCGATGATCGTCGCGACCACGAGAAACGCGGCGATGGTGACAAGCGCGAACTTGAAGCTGCCCGTTGCGTTGCGCACGAGCCCGATGCTCCACGGTCCCACGAGACCGCCAAACTGCGCGATGGTATTGATGAGCGCAATGGTCGCCGCACCTGCCGCACCCGTGCGAAACGAGGCAGCAAGACTCCAGAACAACGGATTGCCCGCATAGATGAAGAGGCCAGTCACGCACAGAAGCGCATAAGCAATGATCGGCGAGGGCGCGTAAGCGCTCCCTGCAATAGCGACGGCGCTCATGCCATAGACGAAGGCCAGATGCTTCTTGCGGTCGCCCGTGCGGTCAGAACTGCGGCTGATGAGAAAGGTGCCGAGCACGCCGAAGAGCGGAGGTGCAGCAGAAAGAAACCCCACTTCGATATTCGACAGATGGCCGAGGCTCTTCACGATTTGCGGCAGCCAAAGAAAGAGTCCATAGATGCCAACGAGCGCGCAGCCGAAGAGACATGCAAGGCTCCACACGCGAATATCGGCGGCTACACGCCACATCGAAACATGACCGCTGCCACCAAGCGCCGCGCGTTCCGTTTCGAGCGTGCCTTCGAGCCAGTGCTTTTCTTCAGCGGTGAGCCAGTCGGCATCGGCGGGACGTTCCTGCATCACGCGCAACGTGATGATGCCGAGAAGAATGGCGGGCACGCCTTCGCAAATGAACATCCACTGCCAGCCTTGCAGACCGAGAATGTCGTTGCCGTAGGTCATGAGCGTCGTCGAGATCGGTCCACCCAGCACCGCTGAAAACGAGCCTGCGATGATATAGCCGCCCACTGCACGCGCCCGATAACGTTCGGGGAACCACTTGGTCAAATACACGGCGACGCCCGGCAAAAAACCTGCTTCCATCACGCCGAGCAGAAAACGTACGGTGTAGAAGGTCGTATCGTTGAAGACGAACGCAGTGGCCGCCGCGACCGCGCCCCATGTGATCAGAATACGTGCAAGCCAGCGTCGCGCGCCGACCTTATGCAGGAGCAAGTTGCTTGGCACTTCGAGCAGCATGTAGCCGACGAAGAACACGCTGCCCGCAAAGCCGAAAACCGCTGGACTGAAGTTCAGCGCGCGATTCATATCGAGCGCTGCAAAGCCGATGTTGATGCGGTCGAGATAGTTGAAGAACATCATCGCGAAGAGCAACGGCATCAGGCGGCGATACACCTTGGCCATGGTCGCTTTCGCTATAGGGGAGTCGCTCGTGGCTATTGCTGCGTTCGTTGGCTGAATCATGTCGTCTCCATGCCGCGCTTGCTCGATGCAGGCGTCTTTGCAATCCGCGCTCCTGTTTGCAGAGCGCAAGGGACATGATAGGGACGTGAGCCGTCCTCCGTCCAACACGGATTGCGCATGCTTCTATGCGTTTTAGCTTATAGCGCGCTGTCAGCGTGAGCTTCGTTCGGCAGGCAAGCGAGAAACGCTTGCAGATGCGGCGAGCTGTCATCTTCACGAAAGCTCGCTGTCAACGATGTGATCTGACTCGCGCCCGGTCCCGTGAGATGCTTGCAGACGACGTCGGCGCGCCCATGCCGCGCCACCGATTCACCGACATACGTTACGCCAAGGCCCGCGGCCACGAGTGCAATCGCGGTCTGTATCTCGTAGGCTTCATGTCCGACAATGGGCGTGATGCCGGCGTCGCGATAGAGCGTGGCGATGAAGCGCGGAAACTGCGCAGCCGGATGCTTCGGATAGACAATGAGCGGCGATGTCGCGAGGTCATCCACGCGCACGCTGTCACGTGCGGCAAGCGCATGATCGACGGGCAGAACCGCCATCACGCGCTCATGCAGCAGGATGCGTCTCGTGCAGCCAGGACGTTTGGGTGCTTGTCTGCCAATGCCGATATGAATGCGTGCATCGCGCAGTGCATCGGCTTGCTCCTCGGTGAGCATCTCGAAGAGCTTGAGTTCGACTTTCGGATAAGCCGCATGGAAGGCCTTCAACGCGGGCGGCAAGACGCTGTACATCGCCGAACGCGTAAAGCCGACGGAGAGCCAGCCATGCGTGCCGGCATCGATCGCCCGCACGCCTTGCGTCGCTTGTTCGCAATGGTCGAGAATTTGGCGCGCTTCGGTATAAAAATAACTGCCCGCTTCGGTAAGCCGCAAGGGACGGCTTCCACGATCGACGAGCTGACTGCCAAGGCGTTCCTCTAGCGCGCGAATCTGCTGGCTTAACGCAGGCTGCGCGATATGCAAACGCTCGGCCGCGCGGCTGAAGTTCAGTTCTTCAGCCAGCACGATGAAGCATTGCAGTCCCCGTAGATTCATTGCAAAAAGGCTCCCCAGGCTCCCGCTTCCGATTGATGGCATCGCTCATGATAAAGGGGAGCCGCATTGAGGGCCCGGGAAATGTGCCTTGCAATTATCTGGACGGCGGCGTGCCACCCGTACCCGGCAGAACATGTGGTCCGCCTGTGACAGGAGTGGGCGTATTAGCGGTATTTGCCGCGTTTGCGGCATTCGCGGAATTCGCTTGCCCGTTCGAGTATCCCGGCGACGACTTCGGCTGCTTCGGCTGAAGCGACTGATTGATAACGCCGATCTGCCCGAGCTTCTGCGCCGCGCGATTGTCGGCCTGCGCGGCTGTGGTGACGGCAAGGCTTGCCGTGCCGACGACAAACGCCATTGCAATGCGCCATGGCATACCGTTGCGATGATTTCTCATGATGACCTCCTTCAAGCGGCTGTCTGCAAGAATCAGACAACCTACTGCTAGCATGCGCAAGGATTGCGCCCAGCATGATGCATTACGTATGCAACATCAGTTGCTGCGCGAGAAGTGACGCGTGCGGCGTGAGCGCATCGAAGGCGCGTGCGCACAGATGCAGGCGCCGCGTTGCCCACGGTTCGGAAAGCGGCACGACGGCAAGACCCGGCCTTCGAACGAGCTCTGCGGATGCTTGCGACAGAATCGCCAAGCCAATGCCCGCTTCCACTAGCGTCGCCACGTTGTCGATACTGCGCATATGAATGCGGTATTCAAGCTGGCGTCCGAGCCGCGACGCGCGTTCGGCAAGATGCATTTCGAGCGCGGCATCGGCAAGACCGACAAATGCATCGCCGACAATCTCCGCAAAGGCCACTGCGTGCTCATTCGCCATGCGATGCGCACGGTTCATCATCACCACAAGCTGATCTTCCGCCACGAGATGCGTCTGCAGATTGCCGAGGTCCGTGAAGTCCGCGACGATGCCTAAATCCGCACGTCCTTCCGCTATGGCTTGCACGATGTCGGCGCTAGGCCGTTCATCGAGATCGATGGATAGATCGGGATAAGCCGCAAGGAAGTGCGCAAGCTGCGGCGGCAGAAACGCCGCGAGCGCAGCGGTATTCGACAGCAACCTGATGCGTCCTTTGAGACCTGTTGCATAAGTGCGCAACTCGCCGCGCATCTGCTCGACTTGAGCAAGGATCATCCGTGCATGGCGCGCGAAGGCATCGCCTGCGGCAGTGGTCTGCACGCCGCGTCGATTGCGTTCGAAGAGTGACGCGCCGAGCGCGGACTCCATGCCCGCGATGCGCTCACTCGCCGATGCCAGCGCGAGATGCATGGCCTGCGCGCCCGCCGTAATGCTGCCACGCTCGATCACGGTCAGAAAAAGCCGCATGTCGGTCAGGTCGAAGCGCATGTTTGTCTCCGGTCGCTTCGGTTGAGCCGAAGTCTCTCATTGGAAAAGCCAGATTGTATGCGCGCTCACGCAACGCTAGCATCGGGCGATGGAACCTCTTCTCATCGTCATTGGTGCGGGCTTTCTGGCGGGAGCGATGAACGCGCTTGCCGGTGGCGGATCGTTCGTCAGTTTGCCCGCCCTGATCGCCGCGGGCTTGCCACCGGTTCAGGCGAATGCGTCGTCCACGGTCGCGCTGTTTCCAGGCGGCCTGGTGAGCGCGTGGGCCTATCGTGATGGCCTCGCGCCAGTCGGCTCGGTCGCGATCCGCAAGATGCTCGTCGTGACGCTTATCGGCGGCTTGGCGGGCGCGGCGCTCTTGCTCTGTACCTCTTCCAAAACCTTTTCGTTTGTCCTGCCGTGGCTCTTGTTGTGCGCGAGCCTTGCGCTGGCATTCGGCCGCAAATTCGGTGAGGTATTGCGGCAGCGGTTTCGTATCGGCGCGGGTGCGGTGTTGTCGATTCAATTCGTGCTTGGCGTCTATGGCGGCTACTTTGGCGGCGCAGTGGGGATCATGATGATGGCTGTGTGGGGCCTTTTCGACTCGCGCGACCTCAAAAGCCTCAACGCGCCACGCACTTTGCTCGTGAGCGCGGCGAATTCGGTCGCGGTGCTGACCTTCGCGGCGGCACAAGCGGTGCGTTGGCCGGAAACGATCGCGATGCTCGTCGCTGCCATTGCAGGTGGATACGGCGGCGCGCAAGTGGGACGCCGCGCGCCGCCCGCTGTGATTCGCGCCGGTACGATGCTGGTGAGCGCTGGCATCACGATCGCATTCTTTATACGAACGTACGGCCCGATGTTGGCGCATCGGGCCTGAGCCGCCATGATCGATGCCTTGCTCGAAACCCTGGGTGCGCTTTCGGTGCTGGCCAGCGTGGCGGCAAAAATCGCGTGGGCGGGTGATGCGCGCGTGCACGCTTTGCGATCAGCGCCGTCAAAGCCGCTCAATGCCCGCCGGTTTGAAGCGGCGGCAGGCCGAGCGGTTTCTTCGCGGCTTCATAAGCGCGCACGAAGCGCGGATCGTCGCCGAGTTCGCGCGCCATCCACTTCGACAAATCCGTGCCGCAGGCGGGGTTTGCCATGTCGGTGAAGCAGGCACCGTTCGCGGGCATCATGCTTGCGGCCCAATAGAAGCTGAAGAGCGTCTGTTTCTCGGCCGGTTCCATGCCGATGGCATTGGGATCGGCGCCCGACAGCCATCGGTCGAGCTTTGCTTCGAGCGTGGCTTCCGTGTCCTGCTTGTCGTAAGAAAACACATATCCGCCGCCTGCCTGCGCGGTATGGAAGTCGTTCATGACGATTGCATTGACGAAGCGCGCGGCGCGAGCGTTTGGCACATAGCCTTCGGCGTAGGCGCTTGCGGTCAAAAACCACAGCAGCGCGAGCAATGCATTTGTTGTGTACCGCGTCGATACGCGGCCGATTTGTCGATTGCTTCGCGAGTTCACGCAAGTACGAGGATGGTTTTTTGGGCAGATGAGGCGAACTTCGAAGGCTCGCGTCGGCTGGCGCTGATTCTACTGAGTTATTAAGAAAACTGACGGCGACGCGCCTAAGATTTTGTGGCGTTTCCAATGAAAAACGGCCCCGAAGGGCCGTTCCTGCGCTAAGGCGAGATCAGCAGCTACTACAGCGGCTGGATCGTCGAAGCTTGCTTGCCCTTAGGGCCTTGCTTGACTTCGAAGCTCACCTTCTGGTTCTCCTGGAGCGACTTGAAACCCTTTGACTGGATTTCGGAGAAATGTGCAAACAGGTCTTCGCCGCCGTCATCCGGCGTGATGAAACCAAAACCCTTTGCATCGTTGAACCACTTAACAGTACCTGTTGCCATTTGTCCAAACCCTATTGAGACAAGTTACGTTGAAAATGCGCCCTTAATTTCGAGCGGCATAGATTTTTACCACGCCAAAGAGTTTTTTTCCAATACGCGTTTTTGCTAAGGTTATGGTCATACGCGCGTCATAACGGGCGATTTTTCCTGATCGCCCTTCGAATACGGATCAATTTGCCGATGTTGCTTAAGGAACTGCCGTTTTTATAGGCAGAAAACGTTCAGACAGAAGACCACACGCAATGGCTCATACGCTTGTCACCGGTACAGCCGCTTTAGCGTCTGCGCATCGGCTCGATGCACCCGCTATCGCCGAAGCTCGCTGCGAACTCGCGGCGTGTTTCCGCTTAGCCGCGCTGCATGGGCTGGAGGAGGGCGTATGCAATCATTTTTCCGCGACAGTGCCAGGGCACGACGACCTTTTTCTGGTTAATCCCTATGGTTATGCCTTTAGCGAGATCACGGCGTCGCATCTGCTGATCTGCGACTTCGACGGCAACGTGATCGAAGGTGAAGGCCAGCCCGAGGCAACTGCATTCTTTATTCATGCGAGGCTGCATCGGCTGATGCCGCGCGTGAAGGCCGCATTCCACACACATATGCCGAGCGCGACCGCGCTCTGCCTGCTCGAAGGGCCCCCGCTCCTGTGGCTTGGGCAGACGGCGCTGAAGTTCTACGGCCGCACGGCCGTGGATGAGCACTACAACGGCCTCGCGCTCGATGCAACGGAGGGCGACCGTATCGCGGCGGCAATGGGCAACGCGGACATACTCTTCCTCAAGAATCATGGCGTGATGGTGGCGGGCGCGAGCATCGCCGAGGCCTGGGACGATCTCTACTACCTCGAGCGCGCGGCCGAAGTGCAGCTCCGTGCGATGAACACGCAGCGCCCGCTCAAGCCCGTGCCGCATGAGGTAGCGCAGGCCGCCTACGAGCAAATGCGCGCGGGCGACGCGCAGAGCGCGCGGGCGCATCTGGCGAGCGGCATGCGACAATTGCGGGCGCGGGGTATCGCGTTCGACATCTGAGCGCAGTATTCAAGACCGGCGCACGAGGCGCTTAAGCCAGCCGCGCCGCCGCCCGACGTCGGTCTGTTGTAAAAATACCGCGATCACGATAATCAAGCCCTTCAGCACAAGCTGCGTGTTGCTGTCGATGCTATTGAGCAGAAGGATGTTGCTCAAAAAGCCGAAGATCAGCACGCCCGCCACGGTGCCCGAGACGCGTCCTACGCCGCCCGAAAGACTCGTCCCGCCTATCACAACGGCGGCGATTGCATCCAGTTCCCAGCCCATTCCGGCATCGGCCTTGCCCTGTCGATACTGCGCTGCATACAAAACGCCAACGAGCGCCGAGAGCATGCCCGAGATGGCATACGCCGCCATCTTGTGGCGTCCCACGTTCAGGCCGGAGACGACGGCGCACTTCTCGTTGCCGCCGATTGCATACAAATACTTGCCGAAGATCGTGCGATTCATCACGAAGCCGACGACCAGCGCGATCGCCAAAAAAAACAGCGCGGGCACGGGAACGATGTCGAAGAGCAGCGCGCGCAGCGCTTCGATATCGGTGGTGGCATTGCTGCCGCTGTAAATCGAATACACGGCGGTGTCCTGCCCGGCGATAAGCCGCGCCGCGCCTAGCACACCGACCATCGCGGCGAGCGTGACGATGAAAGGCTGCATGCGGCCACGCGTGATGATCCAGCCATTGAGCGCGCCGAGCGTGAAGCCCGCGAGCGGCACGATCCAGAGCACGGCTATAAGCGGCATGCGATGCCCGCCATGTAACGCAATATAGGCGCATGCAAAAGCCGCCACGACGAGCGCTATGCCGAGGTCCATCGTGAGCGGTGCCTGCGTGGCGGGCGCGCCGCGAGCACGCCTGAAGCCGCGGACGACGTTCATCGCGGCGAGCGCGATCGCAAAGACCGCGATTGCATTCAAAATTATGGATGCCGACACCGCGCGATTCCAGGCGTCCGTGGTGAGCAGCATGGCCGTGAGCACGCTGCCGAGACCCATGATCGCGCCCACCGAGAGATCGATTCCCGCCGTGATGATGACGAGCGTCATGCCGATGGAAATCACGCCTACGTTCGCCACCTGGCGAAACACGTCGGAGATGTTCGCGCTGGACAAAAAGATATTGCTGCCATCGGCCGCGTGAGGCGACGTGAACGCACCGACCACGAGCAACACAATCAAACCGAGGTAATATTTGAGGTAAGTCAGCAATGCGCTCAGGCGCCGCTGGCGCGCGGTGGTCACCGGCTCGGCGAGTTGGTCCCGGGCGTGCAGCATGGTGTCCTTCTCCGTTTTGCATGTTGCGTTTTGCATTCGGCATCCCAGCATTCGGCATTCAAAATGCCGTCAGGGCGACGCCATTCTGACGAGTGCATCGACTGAAAATTGCTCGCGCGGCAAAATTCCGCGAGCGCGTCCTTCGCACATGACGAGAATGCGGTCGCTAAGCAGCATGAGTTCGTCGATCTCCGAACTCGCCACGATCACCGTGACGCCTTCGCGCGCGGCAGCGAGAATCTGGCGATAGATCTCGGCCTTCGCCGCTACATCGACGCCGCGCGTCGGTTCATCGAGCAAAAGAAGACGCGGCTTCGTCATCAGCCATTTACCGATGATGAGCTTCTGCTGATTGCCGCCCGACAAGGTGCTCGCATCCTGCGCGAGACTGCGATGCTTGACGTTCGAAGCGTGCGCTTGCGCATCGGCCCATGCATGTAGCTTGCCGCGTCGATAAAACGGAAAGCCCGGCGCGCGCGAAAGCGAAGGCAATAGCAGGTTCGCCTCGAGCGACTGATCGAGCACGAGGCCGTCTTTCTTGCGGTCTTCGGTGACGAAGGCCAGCCCCGCCGCGACCGCGCGATCGGGTGAATAGAATGCATGCGCATGACCGGCTGCGCGTATCTCTCCATCGCGACGATACGGCGACACACCAAAGATCGCTTCCAGTATCTCGGTCTTGCCCGCGCCGAGCAGCCCCGAGATGCCGAACACCTCGCCTTCCTGCACCGCGAACGACGCGTCTGCCACGAGCGCACGAGCCGCATTCCAGAGCGTCAGGTTGCACACATCGAGGGCGCACGCGCGCTCACGCGGCGCTTCGGCTTCGCTGCGCTCGGGCGGCGCGAAGTCCTTGCCGATCATCATCGAGACCAGCGCCGCCGACGATTCGACCTGTGGCATCTGCAAGGTCGCGATGCGCCGGCCATCGCGCAATACGGTCACTCGATCCGCCACCGCGAATACTTCGCCAAGCCGATGGCTGATCAGCACGATACCCATGCCGCGCTCGCGCAGATCGCGTGTGAGGGTGAGCAGCGCCTGCGTCTCGGTATCGGATAGCGCGGACGTGGGCTCGTCCATGATGAGCACGCGAGCATCGGCAAGCAAAGCCTTCGCAATCTCGACGAGTTGCTTCTCGCCTACGCGCAGCGTGCCCACGAGCGCACTCGGCGGCACACGAAAGCCAAGTTGCGCGAGGACCTTAGTTGCCGCCGCGTGCATCGCGCGCCGATCCGGAAAGCCGAAACGTGTACGCAGTTCCTTGCCAAGAAAGATGTTGTCGACCGCCGACAAGGTGTCGACCAGATTCAATTCCTGATGAATGATGGCGACGCCCGCGAGCGCCGCATCGTTCACGCTGGCAAGACGCGTTGCTTCGCCGCGCACGCGGATGCTGCCCGCGTCCGGCGTATAGAGGCCGCCCAGGATCTTCATCAAGCTCGACTTGCCCGCGCCGTTTTCGCCGACGAGCGCGTGTATCTCGCCCGCCGCGACATCGAAGTCGACGCCCGACAGCGCGGCGCTGCCGTTAAAGGATATCGACAGGCCTTCGGCTTCGATGAGCGGCGTGGCTACGGTGGCCATCGATCGAACTCAGTGAGTGGCGATATATTGCTTCGCGTTGTCCTTGAAGATGCCTTGCGTCGGCAACGTAAGCTTCTTTTCCACCTTCTCGCCTTTCAGCACCTTGAGCGATTGACGGATGCCTTCCGCGCCTGGCGTCGGATACATGAAGGTGCCCGCGAGCAGGCCTTGTTCGACCCACGTCGCGCCTTCTTGCGGCAAGCCGTCGATACCCACGAACTTGATGTTCTTCTCGCGTCCCGCATCCTTCGCGGCGAGATATGCGCCGTAGGCCATCGGGTCGTTATGCGCATAGACCACGTCGATCTTCGGCTGCACGCGCAACACGGTCTTCATGTAGTCGTACGCCTTGTCCTGCTTCCAGTCGCAATCCACGCGTTCGCCCACGCGCTTGATGCCTTTCTCCGGCGCGATGGCCTTATCCGCGCCATCGTGACGATCGTGCGCGGGCTGCGCACCGAAGCCGCCCCATATCTCGACGAGATTGCCTTGCGCCTTGCCAGACCCGCCCATCACCTTGACGATGAAGTTGCCCGCTTCCTGACCGATCTGTACGTTGTCACCACCGATGAACTCCGTGTATTGATCGCCGTTCACTTCGCGGTCCAGCACGAACACGGGAATGCCCGCCTTGAAGGCTTTTTCGACGACGCCCGTCAGCCCCGCGGACTCCTTCGGCGAAATGAAGATCGCGTCCATCTTCTGCGCGATGAAGTTCTCCATGTCGGCGTTTTGCTTATCGGTACGGTCCCCCGCGTCGGCAATGATGAGTTCGACTTCCGGATGCTTTGCCGCTTCGGCTCGCATGTCCTTGTTGAACTGCACGCGCCACGGCTCGACGGTCGTGACCTGAGAAAAGCCGAAACGGTACTTCTTCTGCTGCGCGAATGCGGTTTGCGTGAAGAGTGCGGAGAACGTTCCCACTGCGCCGGCAAGCGGTATAGCGAGAAGACTTGCGGTAACGATGCGTCGTTTGCTGTCCATTTTGTCTCTCTCCTTCGTCTTATGGTTGCGGGCCCTGCATTGGCGAATAAAACGTTATAGCGTGGCGGATTTGCGCGTTCGCTTTCGAGCAGCTTGATCGATGGCTTTCATCGGAGGCGCCGTGCTTTCACGCACGAGCAGATCGGCCTTCATGCGCAGATGCACATGCTCGCCGGTTTCACCTTGCAACTGCTTGTGGAGCAACTGCCAGATCGCACGCCCCACGGCTTCTACCGGCTGATGTATCGAACTGATACGCGGATGAAGCACCGACATCCACGGGGCGTCGTCGAAAGAGAGCAAGGAAACCTCTCCAGGCAGGCGCAATTCGGCATCGCGTATGGCACGCAGTGCGCCAAGCGTGGCCACGTTCGCACCGGTAAAAAGCGCGGTGGGGCGTTCGCTTGCAGACAAAAGCCCGAGCGTCGCCGCGTGGCTTTCCGTATCCGTCATGCCGCATACCACCACGCGCGCATGTCGCGTAAGACCGGCGCGTTTCATGGCGTCGAGATAGCCGTCCGCGCGTTCGCGGCTATTCACGAGATCGAGCGCATTGACGATGAATGTAATGCGCCGATGCCCGAGCGCGATGAGATGTTCCGTGCCATCGCTCGCGGCGCGGCGGCTGTCCGTCGTCACCGTGTTCGCCGGAAAGCTGTTGTCCACGCGGTCCGCCATCACGAGCGGCACGTCGCATTCGCGCAATTCGTCGATGGCATGTGCATAGCCATGACACGGAATGATGATCATGCCCGCCACCTGACGCGACAACACGAAACGTATGCGCTCGGCCTCGCGCTCGGGGTCTTCCTGCGCATGCGCGAGCAGCAGCCGATAACCGCTTGCCAGCGCATGATCTTCCACCACGCATAGCAGTTCGATAAAGAACGAGTTCGTGAGATCCGGCACGACGAAGCCGATGGACGTCGAACGATTGCTGCGCAATTCCGCCGCAAGACTGTTGCGCCGATAACCCAGCGCTCGCGCGGCTTCCCATACTTGCTGCCGTCGCAGTTCGCTTACGCCTTCGGCGCCTGCCAGCACTTTCGACGCCGTGCCAAGCGAGACGCCCGCCGCACTGGCGACATCCTTCAAGGTGCTGGCAGTCTTTTTACGTGAGTCCACGAGTGCTTTTGCCGTCTTTTTTTTTGAAACGTTTCAGAATTCTAGAAAGCGTTCGCAAACGGGGCAAGTGAGTACTTGTACGGAGCACGCTACCGCGCTACAGAGAGGTATCGTGCAGGTCCTTTACGATAGGCGGCCCGATCTTGAAGTCGGAGAAGCTCACGGTGAGGCCGCCGCGTTCGGGCGTGCAACACATGGGTCCGACGAGCCAGTGCGGCGACGCGGTAGTCGACGCGAAGGGCGCGATACGCATGAGGGTCCAATGACGCTCGTCCGCGCTGCACTGCATCTTGAGCACGCCATCGGCGACGGTCATGCGCAGCCTGAAGCGGTTGCCGCTGGCGGGCGAACCAAGCGACCAGTCGGAGAAATCATTGGTCAGCACGGTGCTGAAGGTCAGCGCGCCGTCGTTGTACTCCGCGCCTGCCTTGACCCAGCGCTCGGCGCTCTCGCGCACCATCAGGCCCGCTTGGTCGTAGAGCGCGGAGAAATCGCCATCGACGGTGACTTCGGCGCTGAAGTCACCGTTCGCACTCGCGGCGAAAACATGGCCGTTATCGCGGATGAAACCGTAGTGCGTCTTGCGCCAGAAGTCCGTGCTGGCGTCCGTGGTGACGAACAGCGTGCCGTCTTCAATGCGCCATTGCGCGGGCTCGTTGATCCACTGACATTGGTCGAACATGGCAGCCTCGCTACGTGGAAAGGGCGTTGGCAGTATGGCACATCGTGCATGCCGAATCGAATGGTCGTACTTAACGAAGCGGACAGAGCGATTTCATTTAAGGCCCGCACTGCACTAACATGAATGCGCGAGGCTTCTCTGCGCTCATGCAACGACACGAAAGGCAAATCCATGGTCAAGTTAATGATGATCCTGCTGGGCGTGGACTATTTGCGCGGACGCTGGCGCAGTCTGATGGTGACAGGATGGCTGCTGCTGGTCGTTGGCTTGGGCATATTCATCGATGCACTCGACGGTTCGCTCGGCTTTCCGATTCCACTCGTTGGCTGGCTGTTGTTGATCGAAGGCGCGCTGACGCTTGCGGTTGCATGGGCCGGCGTCGGCGGGCAACGCAGGTTGCGCTATTCGAAGGGTATCGTGTTCGTCCTTGCGGCCGTGCTGGTGCTTCAGGGGCCGCGTCATCACGCCAACTTCATTCTTTCGTTGTTCATTGGCGCGGCCTTTCTCTCGGATGGCCTCTTGCAAGCCGCATCCGCTGTTGTCGTGCGATATCGACGTTGGCGCGTGGCGCTTGGTTTTGCGATCTTCGAGATATTGCTGGCGGTCTTCGTCATTCAACCGTACCCGACGCATTACAAGAGCACCGTGGTGTATTGCGTGGGCGTGCTCTTCATGTTCGCAGGTTGGAATCTCGTGATGATCGCGTCGCGCGTACGCAAGCTGAACAGCAATCCGGCAGTCTGGGGCGATGCAAGCGCCGAGGCCGCGAGCGCAGCGAGTGATACGAAAGACGGTACGCCAGTCGTCTTGCCGGCAAGCGAATGGGACGGGCCGCCCGCGGACAACGAGCCCGCATTGACCGTGCATGTGTGGACGCCCGTGGGTACATCGAAGGGCGAGGTGCAACGGTATCTGATCGTCGACCGGTACATTGCGGCGGTGGATCGCAATGGCGTGATATCGACGGGACATGCCGCGCTCGAATCGCCTGAGGGCGTATATGTGAGCCTTTATCCGGCAGTCGAGATAGACCGCTCGCCCGATGACTTTGCGCGCCTCTTGCGTGCCACGAGCGATAACGACGTGCCAGGCGTGTTTCAGCCGAGCTACCCGATCGAGTCGAAGACATGGTGTCCTTCGACCACGCGAGTGCGCATTCGCAATTACGATCCAACGCGGCTAGCGCGCTTCTGGAGCACGTATCGCGAGGACACGACGTACAACCTCACGCATCGCAATTGTTCGAGCAGCGTCTCGCGCGCACTGGAGGCGGCGCTCGAAGGGGCGGCTGGGCGGCTCTATGGCGCGCGGGCGGGCTGGGGCGCGCTGTTTCGTATGCTGGTGACGCCTGAACTATGGGTGGCCGCGCAGATCCGAAAGCGTGCAGTGACGATGGCCTGGACACCTGGCCTCACGCTCGACTATGCGCGTGCGCTTAGCATGGTTGCCGATCCACGTCCGTATGGCTGGCTCAAGGTGGCGCGCATGGCGATAGCGAAGATGCGGCAATCGCGGCGTCAATGGCGGCATGAAGGCTCTTCGTCGATGGACCCGCCTGCAAACGCCTGAGATTCAAGCGCCTGCGTCGAGATCGTCTGCGGCCTTGCGTTCGCGTCGCGCTTCGTTGGCGCGGCGTGCACGCAGTCGCTGCTTCGACAGCTGCGTGATGACCTCGCCCGTGCTCGCGCCGGCCGGAATCTCGTTGCGAATGACCTTGGGCACCATGGGCAGACCCAGGCGCTGGCGGCGCAGGGCACGCGCGATGAACGTGCGACAGGTCTGTCCATGGCAGTCCCACTCATCGCGAATTCGCTCGCAGTAAGGACATTTTTCCATGCAAACAGTTTACCGCGAAACGCAAAGCGCTTCGCGGGCGGGCCTGGGCGCGTGTTTCTAGCCGCTAAACTGATTCGTCGGACTATGCCGGCGCTCGCGCTGATGATGGTCGAGACTGCGGCGCAGCATCTTCTTCAGCAGGCCCTTGATGAAGTAGATCGAGCGATCGGCGCGCACGTTGAAATCGAACGGCTTGAGTGCGACGACTTCGCGACCGTTGCGTTCCGAGAGCTTGGCGCGAGTTCTGCGATGATCCACCGCCATTGCCGCCAGTGTTTCCGATGCCGCCTTGAATTGTCCCCGATCCACCCGCGCGCACACATGACATGCGCGATGAAACGCCTTGTCGAAGATCGTGAGCCAGTAATCGTCCATCTCGCCGCCGTCGCAACGCGCGAGCGCTTCGAGCCCGTTCGTGCGGAGGTCCTTCATGTCGGTGAGCGTCGCTTTCTGCGTGATGCTGCCAAAACGTCGGCGATAACCGATCAACGGGTCTGCAATGCGATAGATACTGCTTGCGCGAAGGTACATGGACGGCACGACCGCCATGTCTTCGTAGTGCCGGCCCACTGGGAACTGCGTGCCGTTGAACATGTCCGTGCGATAGATACGCGCCCAGACGAAGGTATGGAAGCCGTCCGCGAAGTGCTGAAGCGCGGCGCGGTTCATCGCGTGACCGCCGCTTGCGTGATGCATGACGAGATCGATGCCGTCGATATGGCGGCCGTCGTCGTCGATGATCTTCACGTTGTATTCGACGAGGTCCCACACGCGTTCCTTGAGCGCGGGAATAACGCTGCTCGAAAAATTCTCGAGATAGATGTCGTCGCCGTCAAGGAAGCCGACGTAGGGTGTTCGCACTGCCGCAAGCCCGGTATTGCGTGCCGCGCTCAGACCGCCATTGCGCTGCTTGATGAGCTGAATATGACGGCCGCCATCGCGCTCCACGATCGCTTCCGCGGCCGCATAGGTCTCGTCGCGAGAACCGTCGTCCACCACGATGATGCGCATGGCGTCGATATGGGGTTGCGACAGTAGGGACTCGAGTGCTTCCTCGATGTATCCCTCGATGTTGTACGCCGCGACCACGATGGTCAGTAGCGGTTCTGTGTCTCGCAAAGAGTCACTTTCAAACGGCATATCGGATGCTCCGTCGGATGAAGGGGCTCAGGGGCGTGCCAGTGCATGCCAATGCGCTGGCCTGATTACGCGGTCTCCTTCTGGCGGCCGGCGTGTCGATTTGCACGCCTGTTTGGCCGGACTGCCGAGGCTCATTGGCTTCGGCTTGCTGTGCGCGATGCGAAGAGCAATCGCAGTAGATCAGATTGATTGAAGCAGGTTCCCGCAAGCTGTGATTGTCGGCTTGGGCAGAGAGGAAGGCCCAAGTTTCGGACCGGGTTCTGCTGCATATTACCGGGTCAAAAAAACAATGTAATGACAATGACATGTCGGTTAGTCGACGCAGCGACTCCAACAGACTTGCGATGCATTCTTCAAAGAAGCTGCAGCGATTACCTGTCGGTTTTGTTCAGGCGCTTTAGCGCTAGTCATCTCATTCGTTTGCAATCTCATCGATGTTTGTCCTTCATATTGCTGCGCTCCGTGCGCTTAAGCACATCAAAATATAAGTTGATGCGTCTATGAAACGCGTATGCGCCCATGCGATACCGCTTGTTTAAGTAACCTCAAGCAGATTGAAAGATTCGGCGCTTGGCGAACGCTCTGAGAAGGTCACTAAGCATGACCTCTTCAGCAAGGCGAATGCCATGCAAGGACGGTCAGACGTTCTCGGACGTAAAAAGTTGCGCCGGAAGTGGATATTGGCTTGCTTGCGCTGTCTCTCCAGGCAAGGTATTCAACGCGCGAAGCATGGCAAGCACTGCGGTCTGAGCGATCTGTTGCAATGGCGTATCGATGACCAGATCGATGATGCCGTCCACGAGCGCGTCGTGACGGTCGGGCATGAGATCGGAGCAAACGGTGACGATGTGTCGTCCTATTGCTTCCTCGCGCAGTGCGCGTATCACGCCACCCACGCCGCCGCCAGGAATGTAAAGACCAGCGAGATCGTCATGCCGCGCAAGCATGGCAAGCGTCGCTTCATAGGCCAGTTGCTTGTCTTCGAGATTGATTTGCGTGTCGAGCACTCGCAGCCCGGGTGCATGTTCACGCAAATAAGAGCGAAAACTGATTTCGCAGCTTTCTTGTCCCATATAGCGGGGCGTGCCGACGAATACGCCAACCGTACCTGCCTTGCGATGCGTGAGCCTGCTCACGGCCCACGCCGCAGTGCGGCCGCTCTTGCGTGGGTCCACGCCGATATAACCTGCACGCAATGGCGCGCTCAGGTCGGACAATAGCGTGACCGTTGGCTTGCCCGCTGCATGCAAGGTTTCGATGGCCGCGGTCACATGCGGATGATCGACCGCCACGACGCCGAGCGCATCCGCTTCTTCTCCAAGCGACAGCAACGTACGCGCGATGGACGCGGGATCGAGTTCGTCCATATACGCGATCACTGCCTTGCAACGTTCGGGTTCGTGACGCGTGACCGTCTCCGTCAGAATGCGCGCGAACGCCTGATAAAACGGGTCGGCGCGTTTCTGCAGACAGAAGCCGAGCGTGCGCGGGGCATCGATGGCTCCGAGTTGAGCGCGCATGCGTTCGCGCATCAGTTGAGCACCGTGATAGCCGATGCGCTCTGCCGCTTCTATCACGCGCAACGCGGTGCCTTCGCGCACGGTCAGGCGTCCGTTGAACACGCGATCCACCGTGGCCGAACTGACGCCAGCGGCTTCCGCCACCGACTGAAGCGTGGGACGCTTGGTCATTTTGATGGAAATGATGGATTTGCGAGGGCACGCAATGATGCTTAAAGATAGCAAATTCATACGTTCCTTGCGCTCGCCCGGGCTCGCTCATATCATCGACTTAAATAAAAATAAATGATGTATTCCAATCATCGGATGAGGTGACATGATGGAATCGGAGGAGACGCAGCGGCGGCGCTATCGGCTGATAGGCGGGGCAGGCGAAGAGGCGAAAGCCGCGGGCCTTGCCAATGGCACCTGGTATAGATGCCCTTTGCCGCGCCCCGTGCTCAAGCAACTCACGCAACGCAGTGATGCAAGAGCCATTCGCGACACCGTTCTTTGGTACGCAGCCATCGTCGCGAGCGGCGTCCTTGCCTGGTTCGCATGGCAGGCGCATTCGCTGTGGGCCATCCCCGCGTTTCTGCTCTACGGGACGCTTTACTGCGGCCCCGCCGATTCGCGCTGGCATGAGAGCGGACACGGCACCGCATTCAAGACCGCGTGGATGAACAAGGCGCTTTATCAAGTGGCGTCCTTTCAGGTGTTTCGGCGACCGACCGTATGGCGCTGGAGTCATGCGCGCCATCACACCGATACCTTGGTAGTGGGCCGCGATCCCGAAATCGGTGTGCAATTGCCGACGGACTGGCTTGCGCTGGTGCTGAACGTCTTCGCGCTGAAGCACGTGGCGAACGAATTGCCCAAGGTCGTGGCGTCTGCGTTCGGCAATATCGGTGAAGAAGAAAAGACCTTCGTGCCTGAGACGGAATGGCCGAAGGTCGTGCGCGAGGCGCGCATCTGGCTCGCGATCTATGCAGCAGTGATCGTGACATGCATTGCGTTTCGCAGTGTGTTGCCGCTGCTTTATATCGGCTTGCCGAGTCTTTACGGCGCATGGCTTTATCTGTACTTCGGGCTCACACAACACGCAGGCATGCCGGAGAACGTGCTCGACCATCGCAAGAATTGCCGCACCGTGATGATGAATCCCGTGTTTCGTTTTCTTTATCTGAACATGAACTATCACGTCGAACATCACATGTTCCCGATGGTGCCGTATCACGCGCTGCCGGATCTGCACGATGCCGTCAAGCACGACATGCCGCCGCCTTACACGAGTTCCATCGCGGCTTATGCCGAGATCATCCCGGCGCTCATGCGGCAGACGCGGGACCCGTCGTATCACGTCGAGAGGCCGGTGCCCATCGCCACGCAAAGCTGAGTATAAAAAGGAGACATGCCCCATGACGCAATGGATCGACGCCGCCGCGTTGGACGACATCGACGATGAAGACGTCAAACGCTTCGATCACGATGGCCGCACGTTCGCGATCTATCGAGTGAACGACGAGGTGTTTGCAAGCGACGGCCTCTGCACGCACGAACAGGTTCATCTGAGCGAGGGCTTCTTGTTCGACCATGTGATCGAATGCCCGAAGCACAACGGGCAATTCGATATCCGCGACGGCCGCGCGCTCGGTGCGCCCGTGTGCATCAACTTGCAGACATACCCCGCGAAAGTGCAGGACGGACGCATCTTCGTGGAGATCTGAAGCGCCGATGCCTCAAATGCGGAACATGCTGACCACGCGTGCAAGGCGCTCGGCCTGATCGCGCAACTCGACGGTCGAGTGTTCCGCTTCGCTGACGAGCGCCGCATTCTGCTGTGTGGCTTCGCCAATCTGCATAACGGCCATGTTTACCTGCTCGATGCCGCTCGCCTGTTCCCGCGATGCCACGCCGATCTCATCAACGATAGCGTTCACGCGCGTCACCTGTTCGACGATGCCGTTCATCGTGCTGCTGGCTTCCTCGGCGATTCTGTAGCCGTGCGATACCTTGCCCGCCGATTCGCTGATCAACACTTCGATTTCCTTCACCGCGCCCGCACTGCGTTGCGCAAGCGCGCGCACTTCCGATGCCACCACGGCGAAGCCTCTGCCATGCTCACCCGCGCGCGCCGCTTCGACGGCAGCATTGAGCGCAAGGATATTCGTCTGAAACGCGATGCCTTCGATGGTCGCCGTGATATCGGCGATACGTCGTGACGATGCATCGATCTCGCCCATCGTCGAAACCACGCGGCCCACGGCTTCGCCGCCCGCACGTGCAGCTTCGGATGCCGACGCGACCAGCGTGCCCGCCTGCGCCGTATTTGCCGCGTTCTGCTGCACGGTCGAGGTGATCTGTTCCATGCTCGCGGCCGTTTCCTCGACGCTTGCAGCCTGCGTCGCGATGCGCGATGCGATATCCGTGCTGCCGGATGCGATGCGAGCGGTGCCATCGCTCATGTCGGACGATGCGCTGCGAACCTGTGCGACGATGCCCGCCAGTCCGCGCGCAACGCCGTCGATGGCGCGCATCAGGCGGCCGATATCGTCTTCGCGCGTAGTATCGATACGAACGGTCAGATCGCCAGCGGCGATACGTTCCGAGGCATGCGTGACGTCGTCGAGCGGCCGGCTGACGAGCTTCGCCACGGCATAGAGCAACACGCCGACTAGCGCCGCGATCACCACGAGGCCGATCAGCAAGAAGCGGTTGCGACTTGCGTGCACATCGGCGAGCAGTTCATCGCGATATGCAATGCCACCGATCATCCAGTTCCATTGCGGCACGGTCATAAAGACGATTTCCTTCGCGCCGCCATGCACGCGCGCATCCGCGCCCACAATTTTGGCGCCTTCGAAATCGAGCTGGCCTTCCTGTTTGTCGAGCATCGCCTTGAACGGCGCAACGCGTTCATCGGCCATCTCGCCTTGCGCGTCCGGATGCACCAGAAGCTTGCCGCGGTTCGCACCATTCGAAGCGTCGACGACGAAGTGATAGCCGGTCGCACCGATCGTGAGCTTGCGGATGTTGTCCTGCAACGCCGCGATTTCCGCGGAAACATCGACGCCCACGAACAGCGCACCGACGACGCGGCCCGATGTATCCGTCACGGGCTTGTATTCGGTGATGTACTGCTTGCCGAACAGCGCCGCCACGCCTATGTACGACTTGCCCGCGAGAATCGGTGCATAAGCCGGTCCCTTGCGATCCAGCAGCGTGCCGATGGCGCGCGTGCCGTCCTGCTTCTTGAGCGAGGTCGTCACACGCACGAAGTCGTCGCCGGTGCGCGCAAAAACGGTCGCGATTGCGCCGCTTTCCGCGAGAAACGCATCGGGAATGGCGAAGTCGCCATTGAGTGGCTTGTCGCCCGCGTTGATCGCAGGCGTCGCAACGCCGCCGATGTCGACCGTATGCGATTCGTCGAGTGAGAAGGCAGCAGGCAGGCGATTCGAGAACATCGTCATGAAGCGCGAGACTTCGGCGCTCACGGCCGTGTTGTAGAGGCCGATCATCGATGCGATCGAGCGATTCTCACTTTCGACGCGTGCGAGCGCGTGCGCATCGACTTGCTCGCCGGCCGAGCGGGTGACGACAAGTGTGAGGGTGGCGACGACGACGGCCGCGAGAGAACACGCCAGCGCGGCGAATTTGGTGCCGACGTTCAAGCGGGCTAGACGAATACGAAGCATGGGGAGCACTGGGCGATGTGAAAGACGTAAGTGACGGTTATCGGCAGCGAAGCCACCAGCCTTTAGCGTTTCGCGGCGCGTTTGGCATGCAAAACACAAGATGCCGCATGGTTGAATGCAAAACACCAGATTCAACCGGCGTGGGAGCCAAGCTTTGTTGGAAACAACGCAGAAAACGATTAACTCAATCTTTCAACTACATTTCGTTTAGCGGCGGGGCCTTATGGGGAGCGGCTCTGGCGGCATTAGGGAAAGTACAGGGATAGGCAACACGCACTGAAGCCATTATCCTTCAAAAAACGTTTTCCAAGACCTGGCCGACAAGCGCGTTCTAGTCACGCGATAAGCCGAAGCCCACGGCGCTCGTCGCCGTCAATGCAACAAGTCACGCGGCACGACGAGCGCCGCCGCGTACGGAGACATTCATGCAAACAGCCGTCGTAGGCGTCGTGCGCGCAGCCAGCCGTTATCGCTGGACCGTGTGTGCGCTGCTCTTCTTCGCCACCGTCATCAACTACATGGACCGGCAGATTCTCGGTCTGCTCGCACCGGTTCTGCAGCATGACATCGGCTGGACGCAGGTTCAGTACGGGCGCATCGTGATCGCATTCTCGGCGTTCTATGCAATCGGACTGTTGTGCTTCGGGCGTATCGTCGACTGGCTCGGTACGCGCATCTCCTACGGCCTCGCCATGTTCGTCTGGAGCATCGCCGCCATGCTGCACGCGGCGGTCGGCTCGGTCATGGGCTTTGCCATGGTGCGCGCGCTGCTCGGTATCGGCGAAGGCGGCAACTTTCCGGCGGCCATCAAGACGACGGCCGAATGGTTCCCGCGTCGCGAACGCGCGCTCGCTACTGGTATTTTTAATTCCGGCGCGAACATCGGTGCGGTGTTCGCACCGGCGATCATCCCGGCGCTCGCCGTTGCTTTCGGCTGGCGCGCGGCGTTCGTGATGATCGGTGCGATCGGTCTCGTGTGGCTCGTGGTGTGGTTCGTGATGTATCGCCAACCGGACGCGAGCGCGCATGACGACGATATCGAACGCGACGACACCGAAATCGCCGATGCTGCCAACGCTCACGCAGGCGCTCCCGGCTTCAAGGTGCTCATCAAGAAGCGTGAAACCTGGGCGTTTCTGATCGGCAAGTTCCTGACCGATCCAGTGTGGTGGTTCTACCTGTTCTGGCTGCCGAAGTGGCTCAACGAATCGCGCGGCATGGACATGCAGCATATCGGTCTGCCGCTCGTCGTGATCTACGCGATCACCACGGTGGGCAGTATCGGCGGCGGCTGGATTTCATCGGCGCTGATGCGCGCGGGCTGGAGCGTGAACGCGGCGCGCAAGACGGCCATGTTCATCTGTGCATGTTGTGTTTTGCCGATTGCATTCGTTTCGCTGGCGCAGAATCTGTGGGTCGCGGTCGCTATCGTCGGTCTCGCTGCAGCGGCGCACCAGGGCTGGTCGGCAAACCTGTTCACCACGGCGTCGGACCTGTTCCCGAAGCGCGCGGTCGGTGCAGTGGTCGGTATCGGCGGCATGGCCGGCTCGATCGGCGGCGTGCTGTTCTCGGAAGTGATCGGCCAAGTGCTCCAACGCACCGGTCAATATTGGGCGCTGTTCGCCATCGGCGCATCGGCTTACCTGATCGCGTTCGCCATCATGCACGTGCTCACGCCGAAAATGACGCCGGCCAAGCTGGAATCCTGATCGCATGCAAAATGCCGCCGACACTCGAAAGATGCCGGCGGCATATTGCGTTATGAATACATCATGCAGTAGCAGTCACCGCAGCCGTCGATTCACGCACGATCAGGCGCGGCTCGAACATGGAATTACCCGGGTCAGGATGACCGGCGAGGGAATCGATGAGCTTCTGCATTGCGAGTTCGCCCATCTTCTCGCTCTGGATATCGACGGTGGTGAGTCCGGGCGCGGCGTAAGCGCCGTACGGCACGTTGTCGATGCCGGTGACGGAGACGTCCTCCGGCACGCGAATGCCGAGGGTTGCGGCTTCCTTCATGAAGCCGAGCGCGATCAGGTCGTTGTAGCAGATGACCGCCTGGGGACGCCTCGGGCCGAGCATCACGCGCGAGCAGGCGTGTTCGCCGGCAAGCGAAGTGGGCGCGTGGGCGTCGTGGACATCGAGTTCGAGGCCCACGTCTTCGAGACACTCGCGCACGCCGCGAATCCGCTCGTCGTTGATGCGCGCCTGGCCGAAGCCGAGGTATGCAATGCGCCGGTGCCCGAGGTTGAGCAGGTGCCGCGCGAGCATATGGGCGGCGAGGCGGTTGTCGATACCGACGCTTGGAATCGGCAGCGCTTCCGCGTTGCGCAGAAGCACGACGGGCTTGCCGAGATCGAGCATCCAGTGTGCTTCTTCGTCGGGTAGCCGCGAACTGACGATCAGACCGTCCACGCGTTGCGCGAGGGCTTCGATCAGCGGACGTTCGCGGGCCTGGGTTTCGTCGATATCGACGAGCAAGAGCGTGTAGTCGTGCCGGAGCGCAATGCGGTTCGCGCCTTTCACGACGTTGGTGAAGTGCGGATTGCTGATGTCGAGAATCGTGAGGCCGATAGTGCGCGTGCGGCCGGTGATCATCGAGCGCGCAAGCGGGTTCGAACGATAGCCAAGCGTTTCGATCGCCGCCTTGAGCTTGGCCTCGACCGGTGCCGAAAAGCGCTGCGCGCCGTTGATGTATTTGGACACCGTCGCGACCGAGACGCCCGCTGCGGCGGCGACATCGCGAATGGTTGTAGAAGTTTTCTTCATTCGGAGGGTAACGTTTACTTTGGCTTTTTCCAATGTTAACGGATTTTGACGTCGGTTCGGGAAACGTCGCATCGATAAAATCGATGAGGGGCGCCTTCGCTGTGGCCGTATCGGCATCACTATAAAGCCGAAAACGTTTTCTTCCATAGAGCTTTCAATTTATCTCACGTATCTCAAGGAGTTTCGATGAACCAGCCATCCGCAACGGGCAAACCGTTCAAGCGTCTGCTTCTGACCGGCGGGGCCGGCAATCTCGGGCGCCAGTTGCGGCCCGCGCTTGCGCAGTGGGCCGATGTCGTGCGCGTTTCGGACATCGCACCGCTCGATGACGCAGCCTCCCACGAGGAAGTCAGCGCGGTCGATCTCGCGGACCGCGACGCGGTAATGCGCATGGTGGAAGGCGTCGATGCGATCGTGCATCTCGGCGGCATCTCCATCGACGCGCCCTTCGACGATCTGATCGAAGCGAACATTCGCGGCACTTACAACATCTACGAAGCGGCGCGCCGGCATGGCGTGAAGCGCGTCGTGTTCGCGAGTTCGAATCATGCGATCGGTTTTCATCCGGTCACCGAGGTGCTCGACACGGATTCGCCGCATCGCCCGGACAGTCTCTATGGCGTGACCAAGTGTTTCGGCGAGTCGCTGTCGCGCTACTACTTCGATCGCTTCGGCATCGAGACGGTCAACTTGCGCATTGGCTCGTCGTTCGAGGAGCCGAAGAATCCGCGCATGCTGGTGACTTATCTGAGCTACCGCGACTTCATCGAGCTCGTGCGTTGCTCGCTCTTCGCCAACCGCGTCGGCCATGCGGTGGTGTACGGCGCATCCAACAATCCGGTGAAGTGGTGGGACAACTCGGGCGCGGCGTTTCTGGGCTTCCGTCCGCAAGACAGTTCGGAACAGTTCAACGGACTCTTCCCCACAACCGCGCCGACAGCCGACCGCGACGACCCCGCGCAACGCTTTCAAGGCGGTCCATACGTCCTCGGCGAACCGCTGGAGCGCAAGTAATGGCGAGCGTGGAGCGCCTCGAAGCGGCGGGACACGCGGCGGTCGGCGAGTGCCCGGTGTGGCGCGCGGAAGAGGGCGCGCTTTACTGGGTGGATATTCCAGCGCGCAAGTTCGTGCGTCTCGTCGTCGCGAGCGGCGAGCGCAGCGAGTGGACGTTGCCCGAGCAGATCGCGTGTTTTGCATTCGATCCGTCGGGCACTGTCGTGGCGGGCATGGAGAGCGGCCTGTTTGCATTCGGCATGCAGTCGACAAAAGACATTCGACCATCGAAGCTGGCCGCACCGAGTTTTCCCGCGCCGGGCATGCGCTTCAACGACGGCCGCTGCGACCGTCAGGGCCGCTTCTGGGCCGGCACGATGGTGCAGGACATGTCGCTCGCAAGTCCGGCTGGCGCGCTGTTCCGGTTCGATACGGACGGCGTGCTGTCGGAGCCTATCGTCGATGGCCTCGTCACCCAGAATGGTCTCGCCTGGTCGCCGGATGGCCGCACGATGTATCTGTCGGATTCGCATCCAACCAAGCGCGTGATATGGGCATTCGATTTCGATCCCGACACGGGCACACCGCGTAACCGCCGCGTCTTCGCCGATCTGCATGACTATGCGGGCCGTCCCGACGGCGCGGCCGTGGACGCCGACGGCTGTTACTGGACTTGTGCCAACGACGCCGGCCGCCTTTTGCGCTTCACGCCGCGAGGCGAACTCGACCGTGAAATCGCATTGCCGGCCAGCAAGCCGTCGATGTGCGCGTTCGGCGGCAGCGACCTCTCGACGCTCTACGTAACGTCGATTCGCCCCGGTGCGAACGCCACCGAAGACGACGGCTGCGTCTTCGCGCTGAATCCCGGCGTCAAAGGCCTGCCCGAACTGGCATACGGTGCGATGTTACCGGTCGCATAACGACGGCCTCAAGGAGCGGCAAGTCCGCTCCGCACCTTCAGCAATGCGCGCCGCACCGCAATGGCGCGCAAATATTTAGCGCTAAAGCGAACGAAAGTTCGTGAGGCAGGCTAAACACCACTTCTGTCGTCTCCGCTTAAAGAGTAGGCTGCGCGAGTATCCCAACGTATGCCAGCCAACTACCGGTTATTCAATTCGGAGGAGACATAGATGGAGCTTGAAACTCGCACCATGAAGCGCGTGATGTTTCGTCTCGTGCCGTTCCTGATTCTGTGTTACTTCATCGCTTACCTCGATCGCGTCAATGTCGGTTTTGCCGCCTTGCAGATGAACAAGGCGCTCGGCTTTTCGGCGAGTATGTTTGGCTTTGGCGCCGGTATCTTTTTCATTGCCTATTTTTTCTTCGAGGTCCCTTCCAACCTGCTGCTCGAACGTTTCGGCGCACGCCGCTGGATCGCGCGCATCATGTTCACGTGGGGCATTCTTGCGGCCTTGATGGCGTGGATTCCGCACATCGCTCAAGCAACGGGCTTGTCGAACGCTTATGTGTTCTATGGCTTGCGCATTTTGCTTGGCATCGCCGAAGCGGGCTTTTTCCCCGGCATTATTTTCCTGCTAACGCTTTGGTTTCCGGCTAAGTATCGCGGGCGAGTGGTGGGCTACTTCATGGCCGCGATTCCGCTTTCGACCGTGATCGGCGGGCCTATCTCCGGCGCCTTGCTGCAAATGGATGGCTTGGCCGGCATGCAAGGCTGGCAATGGCTTTACCTGATCGAAGCGCTGCCCGCATTGGTGCTTGCATTCGTGGTGTTCTTCTATCTGACCGACAAGCCCTCCGACGCTCATTGGCTCGCTGAAGACGAGCGCAAGTGGCTCGTCGAACGTCAGGCGCATGAGCGCGCGCATCGCGAGTCGGTTCATGCGTTTAGCGTGAAGGAAGCGATCTTTAATCCGCGCGTGCTTGCCATTGCCTTGATTTACTTCGGCGCCAACGCAACCAATTACGGCTTGAGCTTCTTCTTGCCGCAGATCGTCAAGGCATTCGGCTTGACGAATTTGCAGACTGGCTTTGTCACGGCCATGCCTTACGCGGTCGGTGTGATCAGCATGGTGCTGTGGGGTCGCCACTCGGACCGCAAGCTCGAGCGTCGCTGGCACGTGGCCATTGCATTGATGGTAGCGGCAGGCGGTATCGCGGCTTCAGCTGGCCTGGATAATCCGGTAGCAAAGATGATTGCGCTTTCCATCGCCGGCTTCGGTATCTTCGGCTGTCTGCCGATTATCTGGACCTTGCCCGCTTCGTTCCTTTCGGGCGCGGCGGCGGCTGGCGGTATTGCCGCAATCAACTCGCTTGGCAATCTCGCGGGCTTCTTCGGGCCCTATGCAATGGGCTGGATCAAGGACAGCACGGGCGGCTTTGGTGCAGGTCTGCTTTGCCTGGCCGGCGCGGGGATGGTGGGCGTCGCGGCGGTATTGCTGCTGCATCACGACCCGGCGCTTGAGAGTATCGATCCGCACGACGAAGTCGATGCCGAGCCGAATCTGGCAAGGTAAAACGCTTAAGGGCCGCCTGAATTTTCGGCGGCCCTTTTTGATTTTGCGGCTGGATTCACGCCGTGGCCTGAGCTCTTCGCAATCTCTCCCTGCTGTTGATCAAGTGCAAGCGCATTGCCGTGCGCGCCGAGTCCGCATCGCCGCGTTCGATCGCATCGGCAATCTGCTCGTGCTCGCGATTCACGCGAACCAGATAATCGGCGTAATGGTCGTGTGGAATGGCGGTCGCGGTTAGCCGTGTCCTTGGAAACATCCTTAAACCAAGATGCTCCATGATCTCGACGAAATAGCGATTTCCCGTGGCATGCGCAATTTCCAGATGAAAGCGAAAGTCCGGCGATACGGTGCCATCTTCCTGACCCACGCCGTGCGCAAACTCCGCGAGCGCCGTGCGCATGGTCGCTAATCTGCCGGCATCGCAACGCATGGCAGCAAGGCCCGCCGATTCGGTTTCCAGACTAATGCGCAATTCGAGGATCGCGAGCGCATCCATGGAGCCGGCGACGTCGGCGGGGTCGAGCTGCAATAGCGACGAGGTACTTGCTTCGCACACGAACGTACCGATGCCATGACGCGTCTCGACGAGGCCCGCAGCCTGCAGTCGCGATAACGCCTCGCGCACCACGGTGCGGCTCACGCCGAAGCGTTGCACCATCTCCGCCTCGGTCGCGATTCGGCAACCGGCGCGCAATTCCCGCGCGTCGATCTGTGCGCGCAGTGCATCGACGAGCTGTGTGGTCAGACTGCGGCGTGTGCCGTGAGAAGGGGCGGCGACATCCGTGGATGCGGATACATTGAACACGTCGACGGAAGGTTCAGGCGTTAGTGTCACAGCGCTCTCTTAGTGTTTTCCAGAGGTTCTGGGAATCGGTCTTTCAACACGTTGACAAATCATTCTGCAAATGATGATATGCGGCATAGAGTGATATGACAACGTACAAGAAATGCGCGCAGGGTAATCCCTAGCATTGCATGCAGGAGACAAAATTCATGGAATCACAGACGGACGCATTGCAGTTGCAGGGCACCCTCGAACCCGAATTGCGCTTCGACCGCTTGCTGCTCACGGGTGCGGCGGGCGGTATCGGTAAAGCCATTCGGCATCGTGTCGCGGAGTTTGCAGAGCATGTGCGAGTGGCGGATCTGCCCGGCGTATTGTCGGGCGATGCAGCGCCTCACGAAGAAATCGCGCCGTGCGATCTGGCAGACCGTCAAGCAGTCGATGCACTCGCCGCCGATTGCGACGCCATTGTCCATCTCGGCGGCGTATCGGTGGAGCGTCCGTTCGAAGAGATCCTCGAAGCCAACATCAAGGGCGTCTTCAACCTCTACGAAGCGGCGCGGCTCAACGGCGTAAAGCGCATCGTATTCGCGAGCTCGAATCACGTCACAGGCTTTTATCGGCAAGACGAACGAATCGATGCCAGCGCGCGCAAGCGTCCCGATGGCTACTACGGCTTGTCGAAGTCGTTCGGCGAGGACATGGCGCAGTTGTACTTCGACCGCTATGGCATCGAGACGGTGAGCATCCGCATCGGCTCCGTTTTTCCCGAGGCCAAGGACCGCCGCATGATGGCGAGCTGGATGAGCTACGACGACTTCCATGATCTGCTGCGCCGCGCGCTGTTCACGCCGGGCGTAGGACACACGATCGTTTTCGGCATGTCGGCAAATGCGCATACCTGGTGGGACAACCGTGACGCGTCGGTACTCGGCTTCGAGCCGCGCGACTCGTCCGAGCGGTTTCGCGACAAGGTCGAAGCCACGCCGGCGCCCGCACCGACCGATCCAGTTGCGGTGTATCAGGGCGGCGTGTTCACGGTGACGGGTCCTTTCGATCCGGTGTAATGCATGTGGCATGAAGAATGCCGAACTCGCGTAGTCAGTCGTCATACATCCAGAAGTGTCTGACTCGCTCCTTCGAACTGAGGCACGACCGCCATGTTCTCTCTCGACTTTGCTCCGTTGTTGCCGTACTGGCCGACGTTCCTTTTAGGCGCGTGGCTCACGCTCAAGATGACGTGCGTGGCGGTGTTCTTTGGCCTTATCCTCGGCATGCTCGTGGCATTTGCCAAGCGCGCGAAGGTGCCGGTGCTGACGCGCCTCTGCATCATCTATATCGAGGCGGTGCGCAACACGCCGTTTCTCGTGCAGATCTTCCTGCTGTATTTCGGGCTGGCGAGTATAGGCTTGCGCATGCCGACCTTTGCCGCGGCTGCGCTCGCCATGACCATCAACATCGGCGCTTATGCCGCCGAGATCATTCGCGCGGGTCTGGAATCGGTGCCACGCGGGCAGATCGAAGCAGCAGAGTGCCTGGGTCTTTCGCGCTGGCGCATCGGCTGGAACGTGATGTTGCAGCCCTCTATCGAGAAGGTCTATCCGGCGCTCACGAGCCAGTTCCTGTTGATGATGCAAGCCTCGGCGATCGCTTCGCAAATCTCCGCCGAGGAACTGACCGCCGTTGCCAACACCGTGCAGTCGGATACCTTCCGCTCGCTTGAAACCTATATCGTCGTCGCGCTGCTCTATCTCGGGCTGTCGCTCATCATCAAGCTCATTGCATGGGCTGTCGGTGAGCATCTGTTCAAGCGGCGCCGCGCCATCCGTCTTGCCGCAAAACGCGCGGGCAAGACGCCGCCGGACTCCCCGCGCATCGATACCGTCATTCCCGGAGGTGCGGCATGAGCGGCGGATTCACGGCATCGCATTTTGTGTACCTCGTGCAATCGATCGGCTGGACGCTGGTGCTCTCCATGCTTGCGCTCGTGCTCGGCGGTATCGGCGGACTCCTCGTCATGCTGGCGCGCATCTCGCCGCGCCTCTGGCTCGCGCGCACAGCCATCGTGTTTATCGAGGCGATTCAGGGCATTCCGTTGCTGATCCTGCTCTTCATCGTGTACTTCGGGTTATCCGTGTATGGCTATCAGGTACCCGCGCTCGTTGCGGCGGGTCTTGCGCTGATGGTTTATTCGAGCGCGTATCTCGGCGACATCTGGCGCGGCTGCGTCGAAGCCATGCCCAAGCCGCAATGGGAAGCCGCCGAGTGCCTGTCGCTGTCGCGCTGGCAGAGTCTGAGGCTCGTCATCATCCCGCAGGCGATGCGGCTTGCCTTGCCGCCCACGGTGGGCTTTCTCGTGCAGATCATCAAGATGACTTCGCTCGCCTCCGTGATCGGCTTTATCGAACTCACGCGCGCAGGGCAGATCATCAACAACTCGATCTTTCAGCCGTTCCTCATCTTCGGACTGGTCGGCGCTTTCTATTTCGTCCTGTGCTATCCGCTTTCGCGCTGGAGCCAATCGATGGAGAATAAGCTCAATGTCAGCAATCGTTAAGGTCGACGAGGTCTACAAGAGCTTCGGCTCCAATCAGGTGCTGAAAGGCGTCTCGTTCGATGTCAACAAGGGCGAGATGATCGCCGTGATCGGTGCGAGCGGTTCCGGCAAGAGCACGGCGTTACGCTGTATCGATCGGTTGGAAACTATCGACCAAGGGCAGATAGAGGTATGCGGCATTCGCGTGGACGATCCGAAGGTGGATCTGCATCTCTTGAGGCGCGAAGTCGGCATCGTGTTTCAAAGCTATAACCTCTTTCCGCACCTAACGGTCGAAGAAAACATCATGCTCGCATTGCGGCACGTGAAGAAGTTATCGCGTGACGAAGCGAGACGCGTCGCGCTCAACGTGCTCGAACAAGTCGGGCTTGGACAGAAGGCCGATGCCTATCCTGAGCAATTGTCGGGCGGACAACAGCAACGCGTGGCGATCGCACGATCGCTCGCGATGAACCCCAAGGTCATGTTGTTCGACGAAGTGACCTCCGCGCTCGATCCGCAACTCACGGGAGAAGTGCTGCGTGTCATGGAAGACCTCGCGGCCGATGGCATGACCATGCTGCTCGTCACGCATGAAATGGCGTTCGCCAAGCGCGTGGCGGACCGCATCATCTATATGCATCAGGGCAAGGTGTGGGAAGTGGGCGATGGCAGCATGCTCGATGCGCCACGCACGCCCGAATTGCGAGCGTTTCTGAACAACGGCCTTTAAACGGCATTTTTTCAATCCAAGAAGACGGAGACATCACTTGAAAGCACAGAAACACATTGCACGCGCATGCGTGGCGGCATTGATGATGGCAGGCGCCATTCACAGCGCAATGGCCGATCAGCTCGATGACATCAAGAAGGCCGGCGTCGTGCGCGTTGCCATCGCAATGGGCACGCCGCTCTTCAGCTACGCCGACGAGAACCTCAAGCCCGCAGGCTCGGATGTCGATACCGCCGCCGCGCTCGCAAAAGATCTCGGCGTCAAGCTCGAACTCGTGCAGATCACTAACGCCGCGCGCATTCCGACCTTGCAGGCAAAGCGGGCCGACCTCGTGATCGCCGACTTGTCGATCACGCCGGAGCGCGCAAAGGTCGTCGATTTCTCGATTCCCTATGCGGTGATCACCATCATCGTGGGTGGGCTTAAGAGCATCAAGGTGAAGGACTATGCGGACCTCGATGGCAAGACCATCGGGCTCACGCGTGCAACGGTCAACGACACGCTGACGACGCAGCAAGCGAAGGGCGCGCAAATTCAGCGCTATGAAGACGACGCCACGCTCATCACGTCGATGGTCGCGGGTCAGATCGACATCTTCTCCAGCACGCCGTCGAACCTTCAGGAAATGCAGAAACGTGCGCCCGCACGCAATATCGAACTCAAGTTCGAACAGAAGAACTTCGATCTCGGCATTGCGATGAACAAGGATCAACCGGCTCTGAAAGAGTGGGTGGACAAGTGGGTCAGCACGAACCAGAAGAACGGCAACCTCAACGCGATCTACAAGAAGTTCCACGGACGCGATTTGCCCGACGCCGTCCGCAAGGGCTGAACGAATGCCGGCGACATGCGTATGTCGCCGGCATTGTTCTTTACGCTAGAGGAATGCGCGGTGCGTCGAGCGGGCGCAGCTTGCCCGGATGCACGACACGACACAAGGCTTCGACAAAGAAGAAGTCGCCGAACATGGTCGCGCCATCCACGCCAATGTCGTGCGGCTTCGAATAGCAGGAGTTGTGCAGCAGGCCGTGTTCGCCGTCTTTGGTGAACTCATCGCGGCACAACGCTTCGAGCATCGCGACTCCGTGACGGCTCCATTTTGCAGCGGCATCCGCCGATGGATGAATGCGCGCCAGTTCGAGCAAAGCCGATGCGACGATAGCGGCGGCGGCCGTGTCCTTGATGTCGGCATCGCTGCCGGTTGCGTCGAAGTCCCAAGGGGGAATTTGACGGCCATCGAGACGGCGCAGATAGTATTCGGCCAGACGCTCGGCGAGTTCAATATACGCGAGCTTGCCCGTTTCGCGCGCGGAATTCGCATACCCGTAGATCGCCCAGGCCTGACCGCGGCTCCATGCAGACTCGTCGAATGCGCCTTGAAAAGTGTAGCCACGTTTGCGCGCGCCCGTTTCGAGATCGTATTCGACGGCGTGATACGTCGAGTCGTCGGGACGCACGAAGGCGCGTGCAGTCATCGCGGCATGCGCGTCCGCTGCATGCCGATAGCTGCCGTCATCGGCATGATTCGCCGCCCAGTAGAGCAGCGAGAGATTGGCCATCGTATCGATTGCGGATGCACTTCTGCCGCGCGGATCGGCGAGCGGTCCCCATGACGCGAGATAAGCGCCATCGCGCGTGGTGACGAGGCGGGCGCGCAGTTTGTCCGCCGCCTTCAACGCGATATCGGCAAAGCGTGCATCGCCCGTGATGTGATGGCCGGGCACCGCGCTGCTGTCGAAGATGAAGCCGATGTCATGCGTGTTCGGATCGTCCGCGCGTTGTTCGACCAGCAGCATGCGCGCACGAGCCCATTCGAGAAATTTCGCGTCGCCGGTATGAAGATGCGACGTGAGCAAAAGGCCTACCCAGAAGCCACAGAACCAGTTGCCGTGACTCCAGGCGTCGCCGTCATAGCCGGCGGATAGCGAAGCGGGCAGACGCACCCATTCGCCATCGGGACCCGTGACTTGCGGAAACTCGACACCGAAACTCAATTCATCGGCCGCGACTTTTACAGCCGTGCGGTCGAGCGTTTCGCGAAAGAGCCGTGTCTGGTCCTGCGTGAGTGAATAGATATCGGAAAGCGGGGTTGTAGCGTTCGACACTTTGTCTCCTGTGGACGAGAGCGGACGCGCTTAATTCGCGCTTGTCTCATGCAAGTGGGTTGCAGAATACGTTGAACACGCACGTCGATTCTAAAAACCCATGCTCACGCGACGTTAGGATGAAACGCGGGATCTGTTGGACATTTCTGCATGGAATACCGAATGCGCGTTCAAATATGCAACTTGTCGAGGCTGCGGCGATAGTCGATCGGTGAGCGGCCTGTGTGCTTGCGAAAGCACCGGCTGAAATAAGCGGGGTCGTCGAAAGAGAGTTGCGATGCGATCTCCGCGACGTTCACTTCGGAATGCAGCAGCAAGCGCTTGGCTTCGAGCATGACGCGTTCGCGTATCAGCTTTGCAGCCGTGCTGCCGAGCGCCGCGCGCGTGGCTTCGTTGAGCGCGCGCTCGGTCACGTTGAGCAGACGCGCATAGTCGGCGGCATCGTTCATCGAGCGAAAATGCTTCTCCAGAAGGCTTTTGAAGCGGCGCGACAACAACACGTTACGCGACGTGCCCGACTCCGTGACCGCTGCCGCGCTGCTCATGCGCGCGGCCTTGAGCAAAAAGATACGCAGATAAGCCCAGATTGCATCCTGATGGCCGTGCAGTTCCGAGCGATACTCGTCCATCATGCCGTCGATGAGACGCATCATTTCATGCGCTTGCGCGTCGTTCAGATAGACCGCTGCGGCAAGCTGATCGAAGTCGTGCACCGGCACTTCGGTTTCCGAATGCCGGTTCTGCACGCGAAACGAAAAGAACTCGGATGAGAAGCTGATCGACCAGCCGACCGTATCGGGGGATAGAACGAAGTCGTGTATCTGGCCTGGTGCCATGAAGAACAGCGACTGCGGACGCACCTCGTAACGCACCGAGTCGATGACATGATGACCCGTGCCCGTCACCACCCAGGCGATGTGATAGAAGTCATGCCGATGCGGATAAGGCAGTGTCGACTTCATGACTTCGAGCGGCGCAAAGTGGAAGTCCATCGACTTGACGTGCGCGCCATATTCGTAGTTCTCGATCTTGATGACCGGAACGTGGCAACCACATGCGGTACTCAACTTTCGTCTCCTGCGGGCGGCGCTTCATTCGTGCTGCGCTCGTTTTCGCGGCGCTACATCGAAGTCTAACGAATGCTTGCGCCGCCCGTAACTGGCGGATT
Organism: Caballeronia sp. LZ001; assembly: GCF_031450875.1. Lineage (NCBI taxonomy): Bacteria > Pseudomonadati > Pseudomonadota > Betaproteobacteria > Burkholderiales > Burkholderiaceae > Caballeronia > Caballeronia sp. LZ001. Next base: position 524,620 of record NZ_JARTVX010000005.1, read on the forward strand.
CCCCGACGCGTCTCATTCGAACTTGAGTTCTTTTAGCGCGGAAAGCCCGCTCAGCACGACCTTGCCGCGTTGATTGCGAACCATGGTGTCCATCACGAGAATTCGCTTGGCGTCCTTCTTCTCCACCACAGTCACGTTGATGGTGATGGTGTCGTCGATGAACACTGGCCCCAGAAAACGCAGTTCTTGTCCGACATAAGCGAAGCCCGGACCGGTCAGTCGCGTGTGTGCGGCCGAGACGAGCGAGGCCGTCAACAGGCCGTGCACGACGCGTCTTCCGAACGGTGAGCGCTCCGCAAACGCTTGCTCCATGTGCAGGGGATTCAGATCGCCCGACAGATGACCGAACGCATTGACCGCCGATTCGACCACGGTGTGGACGTCCACCTGCGAGCGGCCGATTTCCACATCGTCGAAGCGCAGCAGTTCGGGTGCTGCGGGAGCAGCGTGTAGTTGGGCGCTCATGCATTTCTCCTCGAAGTCAGCGCGATGCCGGCATCGACTAGTTCGTCGATCCGCGTAGTGTCATAACCCAGTTCGGCCAGCACCTCACGTGTGTGCTCGCCCTGTCGCGGCGGATGCCGTCGCATGGGCGGCGCCTCGCCGTCATAGCGCACCGGATGCGCAAGTACGCGTATCGGTCCCGCCTCTTCGTGTTCGAACGACATGATCATCTGGTTATGCGCGACTTGAGGGTCGACCTCGACCTGCTCGTAGTCGTTGACCGGCGCGAACCAGATATCGTGCTCCTCGAAGACGCGCATCCATGTTTCTGTCGTGCGCCTGGTCAACGCGTCATAGACCAGTCGATTGATTTCATCGCGACGTCGCACGTTGTCTTTCGGATGCGTGAACTCGGCGAGCGCGGGGACATCGAGCGCATTGGAGAGCTTCTGCGTCGGTGTAAGCGAGATCGCGATATAACCGTCGAGCGTTTTATAGACGCCATAGGGCGCAGGATGAAAGCGGCTACCCGTTGGCGGCTGGGTGCGCTGCCAGAGCGGTCCCTTGTTCATGTAGTACGTGAAAGGCTCGATCTGCAAATCCAGTGCCGCGTTCAGCAAATTGCTCTCGACACGCGTACCCACACCCGTGCGTTCGCGCGACTGAAGTGCAGCAACCACGCCAAACGCTGCCAGCACCGCTGCATGTTGATCGACGATAGCGGAGCCTACAGGCGTCGGCGGCGAATCGGCTTCACCTGAAAGCATGGTCATGCCGCTCATCGCTTGTAATAGCAGGTCTTGTCCCGGGCGCTTGAGATAGGGACCCGACGATCCATAACCCGTGCACGAGCAATACACGAGACGCGGGTTGACCTCGTGCACTTGCGCATAGCCGAAGCTCATCTTGTCGAGCACACCGGGGCGGTAGTTCTCTATCAATACGTCGGCTTCGCGGATCAGACGCCATACGATTTCACGCGCGGCTTCCTCACGCAAGTCGAGCGAGATGCTGCGCTGATTGCGATTGCCCAGCAGAAAGAACACGCTCACGCCTTCGACGAAAGCGTCCGCGCCGGTCCAGCTTCGCTCGAACGCGCCGCCCGGTGGCTCGATCTTGATGACATCCGCACCGACATCGGCGAGCATCTGCACGGCGGCGGGCCCTTGCAGAAAATGGGTGAAACTCAGTACCTTGATGCCTTCCAGCATAAACTCCCCCTTCGTCCGCGCGTTATCAGGCAAGCGCCGCACGCGCGATGATCATGCGTTGTATTTCGGATGTCCCTTCGACGATCTCGAGCACCTTGGCGTCGCCGAATGCGCGCGCTACCGGATACTCCGCCATCACGCCGTAGCCGCCGTGTATCTGCAAAGCCTGATGCGCTGCTTGCATCGCCTGTTCCGAGGCGAAGAGCTTGGCTTGCGATGCCTGCATGTCGAACGGCACGCCGCTGTCCTTCAATGTGGCGGCGTCGTAAAGCATGAGACGTGCGGCATGCGCGTGCGTCGCCATGTCGGCGACCTTGAATTGCAGGCCTTGAAACTCCGCTATCGCGCGGCCGAACGCGCGGCGCGTCTTCATGTATTCGACGGACCGTTCGAGCGAGCCTTGCAAGATGCCGAGCGCAAGCGCGCCGATTAAAATGCGGCCTGTGCTGATCTGCGCGAGCGTCTGACGCAAACCCGCGCCGCGTTCGCCAAGCAGATTCTCTGCGGGAATCGCGCAGTTTTCGAAGAACAACTCGTGCGTGATCGAAGCGCGCCAGCCGATCTTGCGCAGCTTGCGGCCCGTTTGATAGCCAGTAGTGTCCGAAGGCACGATGAAGTTCGAAATCTCTTTCTTGCCATCGGCACGCGTACCGGTCACAGCCGCGATTACCACCGGCCCGCCGAGTTCAGTGCCCGAGTTGCTGATGAAAGTCTTCGCACCATCGATGACCCAGCGCTCGCCATCGAAGCGCGCACGTGTGGCGATGTTGGCCGCATCCGATCCCGCATCGGGCTCGGACAACCCGATCGAACCGATCTGGCGGCCTTCGAGAATAGGCCTTAAATAAAGGTCCTTTTGCGTCGATGTGCCGTAGTTCGACAAGAGACTCGCGACAGTCGAATTGGCCATCAAGGCGTTCGCGACCGCGCAATCCACGCGCGCCAGTTCTTCGAGCACGATGACAAACGAAAGCCAGTCGCCACCGCCACCGCCCCATTGCTCCGCATAGGGCAGGCCGGTGAAACCAAGCTCGCCGGCTTGACGCCAGATATCGTAGGGAAAGGTTTCTTGCTCCCAGAGCTCCTCGGAATGCGGTGCAATCTCTTTGTCGGCAAAGCGGCGAACGGCTTCACGAATCATGGCGTGCTCTTCGCCGAGCCAGTGAGGCAAACGATGTATCGTGCTCATTCGGTCACCGTCACGGTCGAGGCGCGCCGTGCAAGGCGCTTTTCCATGAACTGCCTCAAGCCCGCGCGCGCGCCTTCACTCGTGAAATTCACCGCATATTGCGCTGCTTCAAAGTCGAGTCCTGCGGACAAGGGCATTTCGTTCGCGCGATTGAGCGCGCGCTTCGCCATTTCCATTGCGAAGGGGTCGTAGACGGCGAGTGTTTCGGCGAATTCGCGCACTGTATCGAACAATGCATCGTGTTCGACGATCTCGTGCAGAAAGCCGAACGACGCGCATTCCTGAGCCGTATGACGCCGCCCGCTCAACACGAATCGCTTGGCGCAGGCGAGCCCCATCTTGGCGACGGCGAGTTGCGTGCCACCCCAGCCGGGCATGGTATTGAGCGTGATCTCGGGAAACCCGAAGCTCGCTTTCGTCGATGCAATCACGAAGTCGCAGGCAAGCGCCAATTCGAAACCGCCGCCTAGCGCGAAGCCATTGACCATTGCGATGGTCGGCTTGGCGCTTTCATGTAGGCGCAACAACGCGCGCTGCCCGGCTACCATGTCACGATACGCGCCCGCGCTGTCGAGCGTGACCAGCCGCTCGATATCGTTGCCGGCAGCGAAGGCCTTGGGACCGCTACCCGTGATGGCGATGACGCGCGTTGCATCGTCGGCGAGTGCATCGTCGAGTCCTGCTTCGAGCGCCGCGAGCATTTCCGGCGTGAAGGCATTGAGTTTATCGGCGCGGTTGAGCGTCAGGAGACGCAGTGCGCCGTGCTGTTCCGCTATGACGGGCGAAGTGTTCATCAGCATCGTGTCACAGCACCTTGAGGTAAGTCTTGCCCGATGCCACGACCACGCCGTCTTGCCGCGTGACATCGGCGACGAATACGCACACGTTGCGCTCTTCATCCTTCTCTTCGAGCGTGAGACGCGCAGTGACCGTATCGCCTATAAACACCGGCGCATTGAACGTGATGTCATAGCGATACGACACCGCGCCCGGACTCGGCGCCTTCGCCGCCATATGGCCCATCACTGTCGAAAGAAAGCCGACCGAGAGACAGCCTTGCGCAATGCGCTTCTCGAAGCGCGTGGTCTTGGCGAACTCCTCGTTCAGATGCACGGCGTAGAAGTCGCCGACTATCCCGGCAAATCCATAGATGTCGTATTCGGATACGGTTTTTGCGAAATCGGCGGTATCGCCGATTGCATAACAGTCCATGTGCGGGCGTTTGGCCATGTTGACAAACCAGTGTATTAGGTGGGGTAAACACGGCGTATCGCTTGCGAGCGACACACCGTCAACGTGGAAGTCACTTTAAAGATGCGCTTGGTTCACGCGGTAGGACGGTTCGCGCGATCTTTTGGACTTTTTAGCGTCACGTCGCGTTTGCATGGAAACCAGCGTTAAAAAGTACAAGAAATCTGGAGCCTGGTCCTAACGCACCGTTGACGCGATCACAAATACTTGCGTCAACCCGTCGCTCTTCGACATGCACGACACATGAGGCATAAGAAGAGGCAGAAGGCGGTGTCCATATCGTGAAAGAACGTGGGAAGGAGACAACATGAATTCGCTTTTCAAGGCGCATCGCTCGTTGCGCGTAACGATGAGCGCCGTGCTCGCCGCATTGTGCGTCGCCGCAACAGGCAGTGCGATGGCGCAGGACAAGGTCGTGATGAAGCTTGGCCATACGCTCGCACCGGACAATCACTATCAACTGACCGCGCAGGTCTTCGCCAAGGAAGTCGCGCAACGCACGCACGGGCATGTCGAGATTCAGCTCTTTCCCCAATCGCAACTCGGGGGCGAAGTGCAGATGGCGCAGGCGTTGCGCACCGGCACGCAGGAACTCATGATTTCCGCGCAAGCGCCTATCGACAATACGATCAAGCAATGGCAAATTTTCGACATGCCTTATCTCTTCAGCAGCATGGATGAGGCGAACAAGGTGCTGCAAGGACCCGTCGGCCGCAAGTATCTCGACATGATGCAGCCGGTCAACATGGTCGGTCTCACGTGGCTTGCTGTCGGCGAACGCAATCTCTTCACGACCAAGCGTCCGGTCACGTCGCTTGCCGACATGAAGGACCTGAAGGTGCGCGTGATGCAAAGCCCCGGCTATATCGCGGGCTATAAGGCGCTCGGCGCGAACCCCACGCCGCTCGCCTATAACCAGTTGTTCCTCGCGCTGTCGCAAGGCCTCGTCGATGGCGCGGACACATCGCCCGAGCAATTCGTGCAGGACAAGTTCTCCGACGTCGCCAAGCATTTCTATGTGACGCACGTGAACTACCTGCCCGTCGTGCTCGCGAGGAGCAAGAGCGCCTGGACCAAGCTGTCGCCTGCTGACCAGAAGGCTTTTCAAGAGTCAGCCGCGGTCGCCGCCGATTTCGACCTGAAGGAGTACAAGCGCGAATACGACGCAGCACTCGCGACGATGAAGGCCAAGGGCATTCAAGTGACGATGGTCGACACTGCGCCGTGGGCCGAAGCCACGAAGTCCGCGCGTGACGAACTCGTTGCGAAGATTCCGGATGGCGCCGCGCTCTACGCTGAGATGAACGCGGCCAAGCAGGCCTCGTCCGTGGCATCCAAATGACGCCTTTGTCACCGGAAGTGCCGGAGGAAACCCGTATGGAAAAGCTCGCGCGTGGCTTGATGTTCATCGACGACATGGTTCTGAAGCTGAACCTGTTCGTCAGCAGTTGCCTCTTGCTGGCAGCGGTGATCGTCGCCGGTCTCGGGGTCGTGTTCCGCTTCGTGCTGCACGACTCGCTTTCGTGGTCCGACGAAGCTGCGGCGTATCTCTTCGTCTGGCTCACGTGCCTGGGTGCGGCGGCAGGCGTCAAGTTACGCGCACATCCCGAAGTGCGCGTGCTGGCCGATCGCGTGCCGGCGGCGATCGCGCCCTTGCTCAAGGACTTCACGGACTGCGCGATTCTCGCGCTCGGCGCCGTGTTCGTCGCGTATGGCTCGGACATGCTCGCGTTGATGGGCACGGAGACGGCCGCATCGATTCCCATCTCGATGGTCTATCCGTATCTTTCCATTCCCGTGTGCGGCGCGTTGCTCGTGTTTCATTCGCTGGTGCGCATCGTCGTGTCGCACCTCGCGCCGCAGACGCAGACCAACGCCACTTTGATCGAAGGCGTGTCCGACCATCTCTAGGATAAAGACATCATGTGGGCAATCGCTCTAGGCGCAGGGCTGCTTGGCCTCGGTGTACCGGTGGCCATCTGTATTGGTATCGCGGCGACGCTGGCGTTGTCGATCAATGGCACGCCGCTGCTCGTCATTCCGCAACAGCTCTTCTCGAACCTCAATAACGTGGGTCTGCTCGCGATTCCGTTCTTCATGCTCACGGGCGCGATCATGGATTCGGGCGGCGTTTCGCGACGCATCATCGAGTTTTCGCAAGCGCTCGTCGGCTTCATGCGTGGCGGTATCGGACAGGTCACGATTGTTGCGAGCATGTTCTTCGCGGACCTCTCGGGATCGGCCACGGCGGATACGGCGGCGATCGGCTCCGTGATGATTCCGGGCATGGTGAAGAAGGGCTATTCGCGTGCGTTCGCGGTGGCATTGCAATCGGCGGCGGGATCGCTCGGGCTGCTTTCGCCGGTATCGATGAGCATGCTCGTCTATGCTTACACGGCGAATGTATCGGTAGGCACGATGTTTATTGCCGGTATCTTGCCGATGCTCCTAGTGGTCGCTTCGTTCATGATCGTGAACTACGTGACCGCCGTGCGCAACGACTACAGCGCGGTCGAGCCGTTCAGCGCACGCAAGTTGTGGACTACGTTTCGCGAAGCATTCTGGGCCTTGCTCACGCCGATCATCATTCTGGGCGGCATTCTTGGCGGCATCTTCACGCCGGTCGAGGCAGGCGTGGTTGCGGCGGTGTACGTCACGCTGGTGAGCGCGTTCATCTTCCGCACCTTGAAGCTCTCGCATTTCAAGGAGATTCTCGTCAAGACGTCGGTGAACACGACGCGCGTGTCGTTCCTGTTGGGTCTTGCCTTCGTGCTCGGCCGGTATCTGATCGAAGCGCAAATTCCCTTGCATGTGGCGAACAGTTTCCTTGCGATCACGACGAGCGCGATCATCCTGCTCATTCTCATCAACCTGTTTCTGATCGCGGCGCATACGGTGCTCGAAACCATTTCGAGTATCGCGGTGATAATCCCGGTGTTCCTGCCGCTCGTCGTGCAGATGCATATCGATCCCGTCGTATTCGGCGTGATCGTGCTGATCAATTCGGCTATCGGCATCAATCTTCCACCTATTGGCTTCTGCCTCTTCACGGCGGCGTCCATTGGTGGTGTATCGGTCGAAAAGGCGACGCGTGCGATTCTGCCTTTCATTCTCGCGCTCGTGATCGACTTACTGCTGATCATTTTCTTCCCGCATATTCCGCAGTTTCTGCCGCATCTGATGTCGATGAAATAACGTTCGACGACCTTTGAAAACGCTTCACCAGGGGCCTGGTCTTCGGACCGGGCCCTTGGTATGACAGCACGGTTTACGACGTGTCAGCGTGCACTGTGATATTTCTTCTGTCTAAGTACACGTGCAACCGTCCAACGAACCTGTATGTCATTGGAGTGAACATGGCCAAAAGCACCATCGCCGATTATCTGGCAAAGACGCTTGCCGCTGCGGGCGTCGAACGCATCTGGGGCGTGACGGGCGACAGCCTCAACGGGCTTGCCTACAGCCTCGATAAAGTCGGGTCTATCCGTTGGATGCATACTCGCCACGAAGAAGCTGCGGCCTTTGCCGCGGGCGCGGACGCAGCTTCTTCCGGCAAGCTCGCCGTCTGCGCGGGCAGTTGCGGTCCCGGCAATCTGCATCTCATCAACGGGCTTTACGACTGTCATCGTAACCAACAGCCCGTGCTGGCCATTGCCGCGCATATTCCATCGACGGAAATCGGCCTCGGATACTTTCAGGAAACGCATCCGCAAGAGCTCTTCAAGGAATGCAGTCACTTCGTCGAACTGGTGTCGAACGCATCGCAGTTCCCGCGCGTGCTCGAACGTGCGATGCGCGCGGCGCTCGATCAACGCGGCGTCGCGGTAATCGTGCTGCCGGGCGATGTTGCCTTGAGCGACGGACCCGGAGTCGAACCACGGTGGACCGCAAGCGAACCGAGCGCAATCGTTCCAGCCGAATCGCAACTCGACACACTCGCGGCCATGCTCAACGGCTGCGAAGCCGTGACCATCATGTGCGGCAGCGGTGTAGCGGGCTCGCACGACGAAGTGGTCGCGCTTGCCGATACACTCGGAGCGCCGGTCGTGCATGCGTTGCGCGGCAAGCAATTCATCGAATACGACAATCCGTTCGATGTCGGCATGACGGGCTTGATCGGCTTCAGCTCGGGCTATCACGCCATGATGTCCTGCGATACGCTCGTGCTGCTCGGTTGCGACTTCCCTTATCGGCCGTTCTATCCGCCGCACGCGAAGGTCGTGCAGATAGACTGGCGCGGGGCGCAGCTCGGCAAGCGCACGCCGCTCGACATGGGTATTGTCGGCACCATCAAGGAGACGCTCACGGCGCTCTTGCCCAAGCTCACGCGCAAGACGGAACGACGCTTCCTCGACAACGCGCTCAAGCACTATGCAGATGCACGCAAGGATCTCGATCACTACGCGACACCTTCGGCGCCTGGCCGTCCGATTCATCCGCAATATCTCACGAAGCTGGTCGATGACATCGCCGCCGAGGATGCCATCTTTACCGTCGATGTCGGCACGCCCACGTTGTGGGCCGCGCGCTACCTCACGATGAACGGCAAGCGTCAGTTGCATGGCTCGTTCAATCACGGTTCCATGGCGAACGCAATGCCGCAGTCGCTCGGCGTGCAAGCGGCGCATCCGCAACGGCAAGTGGTCTCACTGTCGGGCGATGGCGGTTTGTCCATGTTGCTAGGCGATCTCTTGAGCGCCATTCAGTTGAAGCTGCCGATCAAGGTCGTCGTGTTCAATAACAGCTTGCTCGGCTTCGTGTCGATGGAGCTCAAGGCGGGCGGTTATCTCGACACCAATGTCGATCTCAGCAAGACCGACTTCTCGCAGATTGCGAAGGGCGCGGGCATATGGTCGGTGCGCGTGGAAGAGTCGGAGCAACTGGAGGGCGCATTGCGCGATGCCTTCGCGCACGACGGCCCCGCGCTCGTCGATGTCGTCACCGCCAAGCATGAATTGGCGATGCCGCCGACCATCGAGCTATCGCAAGCGAAGGGCTTCAGTCTCTACATGCTGCGCGCTATCTTGAGCGGCCGTGGCGACGAAATCGTCGAGCTGGCGCGCACAAATCTGCGTTAAGCAAACTAATCGGCCGCAACTCGTATCATCAAAACGAGTTGCAAACAGAGTTGCGGCCGATTTCGCGTTCGTGGTTTATGCTGTCGGACCACATCCAACGCAGACAGCGAGCCATGAGCGATTCATCAGCGGGCGCATTGCCGCTCGACCAGGTTTTCGACTTCGAAGGTCAGGCTATCCGTTATGGCGCGATAGGCGAGGGCGCGCCGCTCGTGATGGTGCACGGCACGCCGTTCTCATCGCAGGTATGGCGGCGGATTGCGCCGGTGATGGCGCGGACGCATCGCGTGCATTACTTCGATCTTCTGGGATACGGCGAGTCGGACAAGCGCGAGGGGCAGGACGTATCGCTCGGCGTGCAGAATCGCGTGCTCGCGGCATTGCTCGATCACTGGAAGCGTGACTGGAAGGGCGCGTTGCCCGACGTGCTCGCGCACGACTTCGGTGGCGCCACTTCGTTGCGGGCCGCGCTACTGAACGGCTGCGTTTATCGTTCCTTGATGCTGATCGACCCTGTCGCGCTGTCGCCGTGGGGATCGCCCTTCGTGCTGCACGTTCGTGAGCATGAGAGTGCGTTCGCGGGCGTGCCGCCCTACATACATCGGGCCATGGTCGATGCTTATGTGCAAGGCGCGGCGCATCGGCCGCTTTCGGAAGACGTGCTGCGCATCTACACGCGGCCGTGGATCGGCGAACCGGGACAGGCGGCTTTCTACAGACAGATCGCGCAGATGGACCAGCGTTATACCGATGAAATCGAAGCACGCTTTGGCGATTTGCGTTGCCCCGTGACGGTTCTTTGGGGCGAGGAAGACCAGTGGATTCCAGCGAAACGCGGCGTCGAATTGGCTTCGCGCATTCCGGGCGCGCGGTTCACCCGAGTGGCGTGCTCGGGGCATCTCATGCAGGAAGATGCGCCCGAAGCGATTGTCGGCGAATTGCTGGCGTTCCTCGCGCGCGTGGATGCGTTAGCCTAGTCCTTGCGCTTATAACGCAGCCACACCATGTCGTTATCGAGCGTCCTCGCCGAATCGAGCTTGAGATAAGCGGGCTTTTGCCATTTGTCCGTCGCCACTTCGAATGAAGAGGGATGCGCCTCGCGGCCGTCGACGAGCGGCACGATCAGCACGCTGACTTCATCGACGAGTTGCGCATTGACGAACGCGCCCGATACATGCCCGCCGCCTTCGACTATCAACGTGCCAATCTTCAACTCGCGCTCAAGCGTTTCCACGACGCGCGCGAGCTCGATATCCTTCTTTCCGCCGAACACGTAGGACGCGCCGATGGATTGCAGATAGGCGAGGTAGTCGTCATCGACATCTTCCGCGAGCACTTCGACGATATGCGAGTCGAGTGCCGTGTTCGTCTTCCACGTCACGCGGCCCTTAGGGTCGATTGAAATTGCGTACTGGCTTGCGTCGCGTTTGGCGAAATGGTCCGTGCGTTCGATAGGACCTTTGGCGAGGCCACGCGGATAATCCTTGTCCTTGCCGTGCGAGATTTCCTGCATGGTGACGCGGCCGCACGCCCAGGCATCGGCCTTGAAGGTCGCGGCGGTTTCTTCATAACACGGCGATGCAAAGTCGAGATGCCAGCCGTCGGTAAGGCTGCGGCCATCGAGCGAGGACATCATGTGGCAAATGATATGCATGAGGGCTCCAGCGTATGAGAAAGCAAACCGTCCGCAAGCCCCATGCCCTAAATCCTCCCATAGCGCCTCCGAACTTTCCCTATGTTACGATCTTCACAAATGTGATTTAGAATGAGATCAATCTATCAAAACATGTTGTGCGTCGCACAAGACCGCAGCACTCCGATCTCATGCTGGAAACTGCAACGAAGTCCGTCGTCGCGTGGCCCGGGAAAGTTCAAGCCGGGCATGTGAGCGATCGTAATTCTGGCGTACCCTTCGACCTCTCGTGGCTCGATGGCTTGCGCGTGAATCAGTCCGCCGTGCTGCGCCGCGCGTCCACGCTTGGCACGCGTCGCGCAGTCAAGAAGGACGCGCAGGCCGCGTGGCTGCTCAAGGCGATCACCTGCATCGACCTCACCACGTTGAGCGGCGACGACACCACCGCGCGCGTCGAACGTCTTTGCGCAAAGGCGCGTCGCCCGGTGCGAGACGATTTGCTCGAAGCGCTCGGCATGACGCCTGGATCGATCAGGACAGGCGCGGTTTGCGTGTATCACCGCTATGTCAAAGCCGCCGTGAACGCGCTGGACGGGAGCGGCATTCCGGTCGCGGCCGTCTCCACGGGTTTTCCCGCTGGTCTCAATCCGCACGAACTCAAGTTGCGCGAGATAGAGGCCTCGGTGAAGGACGGCGCGGCAGAGATCGATATCGTCGTCACCCGTGAGTACGTGTTGACCGGTAACTGGAAGGCGCTCTACGACGAGATGCGCGACTTCCGCGCCGCTTGCGGCAATGCGCACGTCAAGGCGATTCTCGGCACGGGCGACATCCGCACGCTGTCGAACATCGCCAAGGCATCGATGATCTGCATGATGGCCGGCGCGGATTTCATCAAGACATCGACGGGGAAGGAAAGCGTCAACGCCACGCTCGACGTCTCGCTCGTCATGGTGCGCATGATCCGCGAATATCTGGCGCGCACCGGCGTTGCCATCGGCTTCAAGCCTGCGGGCGGCGTTTCGACGGCCAAGACCGCGCTCGAATATCAGATCCTCATGAAGGAAGAACTCGGGCGTGAATGGCTCGAACCGGAGTTGTTCCGCATCGGCGCGTCGAGCCTTCTCGCCGATATCGAGCGGCAACTCGAACATCACGTGAGCGGACGGTATTCGTCGTTCAATCGCCATCCCGTCGCCTGAATCACGCATCACGCATCCAACAGACAGCCCTCATGAGCGTAGCCGAATATTTTTCTTCGATGGAATACGGACCCGCACCGGAAGACGATCGCGCCGTGCGCGCGTGGCTCGATCAACACGCCGGCCGTTTCGGTCATTTCATCAACGGCGCATGGCGCGATGACGACAACGCCGAGCGTTTCGAATCGCGCGAGCCGGCGACAGGGCGCGTACTTGCGTCCATCGCGCAAGGCACCGATGCCGATGTTGCGGCTGCCGTGGCAGCCGCGCAAGCCGCGCTCGAAGGCTGGCAAGCGATTGGCGGTGCGGGACGCGCGCGGCATCTCTATGCGCTTTCGCGCATGGTGCAGCGACATGCGCGGCTCTTCGCCGTGCTCGAATCGCTGGACAACGGCAAGCCGATTCGCGAGTCGCGCGACATCGATATCCCCCTTGTTTCAAGGCATTTTCTGCATCACGCGGGTTGGGCGCAGTTGCAGGATCGCGAGTTCGCCGACTGGGCGCCGCTCGGTGTCATCGGGCAAATCGTGCCGTGGAATTTTCCGCTGCTGATGCTTTCTTGGAAGATCGCGCCTGCTATCGCGCTCGGCAATTGCGTGGTGCTCAAGCCGGCCGAATACACGCCGCTTACCGCGTTGCTCTTCGCCGAACTGGCGCATCGCGCGGGCTTGCCGGCAGGCGTGCTCAATGTCGTGACGGGCGATGGCCGCACGGGTGCGGCGCTCGTCGAGCATCCACGTGTCGCGAAGATTGCGTTCACGGGATCGACCGAAGTGGGTCGGCAGATTCGCGCGACGACGGCGGGCTCGGGAAAATCGCTCACGCTCGAACTGGGCGGCAAGTCGCCCTTCATCGTATTCGACGATGCCGATCTCGATAGCGCGGTCGAAGGCGTGGTCGACGCCATCTGGTTCAATCAAGGACAAGTGTGCTGCGCGGGTTCGCGTTTGCTCGTGCAGGAAGGCATCGAAGCGGCTTTCGTCGACAAGCTCAAGCGCCGCATGGAGACGCTGCGGGTCGGGACGTCGCTCGATAAAGGCATCGACATGAGCGCTATCGTCGATGACGTGCAACTCGAACGTATTCGTTCGCTCGTCGCCAAGGGCGAAAGCGAAGGCTGCGCCATCTTCCAACCGTCGCGTCTCACGTTGCCCGAAGGCGGCGCGTTTTTTCCGCCGACGCTCGTGACCAACGTGGCGCCTGCAAGCACGCTTGCACAGGAGGAGATCTTCGGTCCGGTGCTCGTGACGATGAGTTTTCGCACGCCCGAGGAAGCCGTCGCACTGGCCAACAACACGCGCTATGGTCTCGCGGCCAGCGTGTGGAGCGAGAACATCAGCCGCGCGCTGGACGTTGCGCCGCGCCTGCAATGCGGCGTCGTGTGGATCAATGCAACCAATCTCTTCGACGCAGCCGTGGGCTTCGGCGGATATCGCGAGTCGGGCTTTGGTCGCGAAGGTGGACGCGAAGGCATCTACGAGTACCTGAAACCGCGTGCCTGGGCGAAGCTGCCGGTTCGCGGTGAAACGAAGGCAACACCGGCACAGCCCGATGCGTTGCTCGATACGGGCAATGTCAGCACCATCGACCGCACGGCGAAGCTCTTTATCGGCGGCAAGCAAGCGCGGCCCGATAGCGGCTATTCGCGGCTCGTGCGTTCGCCGTTGGGCGAGATTGTCGGCGAAGTGGGCGAGGGCAATCGCAAGGACATTCGCAACGCGGTGGCCGCTGCGCGCAGCATGACGAAGTGGACGGCCGCAAGCGCGCATAATCGCGCGCAGGTGCTGTATTACATGGCCGAGAATCTCAGTGCGCGCGCCGATGAGTTCGCAAGGCAACTCGTCACGCGTGCCGGGTCCAGCGAACGCGATGCGAAGCGCGAAGTCGAAGCATCCATTGCGCGTTTCTTTACGTATGCGGCATGGTCCGACAAATTCGACGGTGCGGTGCATGCGCCGCCTTTGCACGGTGTGGCGCTCGCCATGCACGAAGCGCTCGGCGTGATCGGCGTGGTGTGCCCCGACGAAGCGCCGTTGCTCGGCTTCGTGTCGCTGGTGGCGCCTGCGCTTGCGCTGGGTAATCGCGTGGTCGCGGTGCCGAGCGAGACGTGTCCGCTGATGGCGACGGACTTCTATCAGATCGCGGAAACGTCGGATGTGCCAGGCGGTGCGCTCAATATCGTCACGGGCGATGTACGCTCGCTAGCTCAAACGCTCGCGCAGCACGACGATGTCGACGCGCTCTGGTGCTTCCACGGCGCGGCCCTTTCGACGCTGGCCGAACGTGAGTCGGTGGGTAATCTGAAACGCACGTTCGTCGACAACGGTCGCGTGTTCGACTGGCACGATGCATCGAGCGAAGGCTTGCCGTTCTTGCGGCAGGCCGTGCAGGTGAAGAATATCTGGGTGCCGTACGGCGATTGATCGACGGTACGCATGTGAGAATTGAAGGGCGAAGACTTCGGGACGAAGCGCGCCCATGCATGGAGGAGACGCTGTGCTGAAGAATATCGATCCACTATTGAATGCCGACATCCTGTACGCGCTTGCCGCGATGGGACATGGCGACGAAGTGGTGATCTGCGACGCTCATTTTCCCGCTGACTCGGTGGCCCGGAAAACGGTGTTAGGCAAGGTGCTGCGCATGGATGGCGCGAGCGCGCCGCGTGCGGTGCGTGCCGTGCTTTCGGTGTTGCCGCTCGATACGTTCGTCGAAGATCCGGCAGGCCGCATGGAAGTAGTTGGCAATGCAACTACTTTGCCTGCCGTGCAACGCGAGGCGCAACGCGAAGTGGACGACGCAGAAGGGCGTGCACAGGCTTTCGCGCCGATCGAACGTTTTGCGTTCTACGAACGCGCCAAGAATGCGTATTGCGTGATAGCCACGGGCGAAGCGCGCGGTTATGGCTGCTTCATCTTCAAGAAGGGCGTGCAGCTCGCTGCCGACGCGTCTGAAGGAGAAGCGCGATGAGCGTGGTCATTCTCGGCATCTACGTCACCGACCTCGCGTTCCGTGCACAACGCATGCCCTTGCTTGGCGAAACCGTGGCAGGCTCGGCGTTTGCAATGGGTCCGGGTGGCAAGGGCTCGAATCAAGCCGTGGCGGCCGCGCGCGCGGGCGCCGACGTGATCTTCTGCACGCGCATTGGCAACGACGCGTTCGGCCAAATCGCACAGGCAACGTGGGCGGCTGAAGGCATCGCATCGCGTGCGACCGTGCTGGACGACATCGCCACGGGTGCCGCGCATATTTACGTCGACGAAAACACGGGCGGCAACGCGATCATCGTGGCGGCCGGCGCTGCGGGCACGCTTGGACCCGAAGACGTCGAAGCGATCGAAGCGGATATCGCGCGTGCATCCGTGTTCGTCACACAACTCGAACAGCCGCTGCCTGCTGCGCGTCGTGGTCTCGAACTCGCGCGCAAGCATGGCGTGACAACGGTGTTCAATCCCGCGCCAGCGCTTCCGCTCACCGACGACATCTATCCGCTCTGCGACTACATCACGCCCAATGAAACGGAAGCAACCGCGCTCACAGGCGTGGCGATCGAATCGGTCGATGACGCTCGCCGCGCAGCGGATGTCTTGCTCAAGAAGGGCGCGCGTGCGGTGATCGTCACGCTCGGAGAAAAGGGCGCATTGCTGCATACGTCGGGCGGCAAATCCGAACTCGTGCCGGCCTTCGACTGCGGCCGTGTAGTCGAGACCGCAGGCGCGGGCGATGGCTTCACAGGCGGCTTCGCAGCGGCGCTTGCACGCGGCGATTCGGCGCTGGCTGCCGTGCGCTTCGGTTGCGCGCTGGCGAGCCTTTCGGTGACACGCGCGGGCACCGCTCCGTCGATGCCGCGTCTCGATGAAATCAACGCTGTGCTCGGCGAAAGGAGCGAGGTGCGATGAAGGGATCGAAGTGGCTCGCCGATCGCCAGCTGAACTTTCTGGTCGGCGTGAACTTGCTGGTCGTGATCATCGCGACATGGCTTTCCAAAGGACAGTTTCTCGACATCGACAATCTTCAGTCGATGGGCGGACAGTTGCCCGAACTCGGGCTGCTCGCACTCGGCATCATGCTGTCGATGGTGTCGGGCAATGGCGGGATCGATCTGTCCGGAGTGGGGCTCGCGAATCTGTCCGGCATGGTCGCGGCAATGTTGCTGCCGCAAATGGTCTCGGGCGACGATTCACCGGCGCTCTATACCGGCGTGTTCGTATGCATCGTCGTGGCAATGGGTGCGCTTGGCGGTATCCTAAATGGCGTGGTGATCGCGAAGCTGAGACTCACGCCCATTCTCTGCACGCTCGGCACGCAACTGCTATTCACGGGTATCGCGGTGGTGCTGAGTAACGGTGCTTCGGTGCGGGTGGAATATGTCGATCCGCTTTCCAACATCGGTAACGGCACCTTCCTGCAAGTACCCATATCGTTGTGGATTTTCGTCGCCGCCGTCTTGTTGCTCGGTTGGATATTGAAGCGCACGCCGTTCGGTCTGCGGCTGTATCTCATGGGCACGAATCCGAAGGCCGCGTTTTATGCGGGCATTCCGCGCACACGCATGCTGATCGTCACGTATGGTCTTTGCGGCGTGCTTGCATCGCTTGCCGGACTCATCAGCGCGACGCATACGTCGAGCGCGAAATGGGATTACGGCAATTCGTATTTGCTGATCGCAATCCTCATCGCGGTCATGGGCGGCGTGAATCCCGCTGGCGGCTATGGACGTATAGTCTGCGTGTTTCTTGCCGCGACCGTCTTGCAGTTTCTGTCGAGCCTGTTCAATCTGCTCGGCGTGTCGCAATTCTTCGGTGACTGCGCGTGGGGCTTCTTGCTGCTTGCATCGCTTGCATTCGCAGGTGGTGAACGCGTGCGCGCAATCTTCGGTATAGGCGGCGCGAAGCCTTCTAGCAAAGTGCCGCAACCGCCCGCATCGACCGGACGTTGAAACGCTTGTATTTCCCCGTGATTCATAAAGAGACCAAGTGACAGAGGCAAAGGAGACAGCACAATGAAACTCAAGAAAATCACCACCGCGCTCACGGCAATCGCGCTTGCAGCAGGAGCCATTGCAGCCGCGCAAGCTGCGAACAACGAGACCATCGTGACGGTCGTGAAAGTGACCGGCATCAACTGGTTCAATCGCATGGACGAAGGCGTAAAGCAGTTCGGCAAGGACAATCCGAACATCTCCGTGTATCAGACAGGGCCGGGGCGTGCCGATGCCGCGCAACAGTTGAAGATCATCGAAGACTTGATCGCGAAGAAGGTCACGGCGATTGCAGTCGTGCCGTATGATCCGCCGACGCTCGAACCCGCGCTCAAGAAGGCGATGGATCGCGGCATCAAGGTCGTCACGCATGAAGCGGACAACGCGAAGAACACCATGGTGGACATCGAAGCGTTCGATAACACCGCCTACGGTGCGGGCTTGAACGAACGTCTTGCGAAGTGCATGGGAAGCCAAGGTAAGTGGGCCGTGCTGGTGGGCTCGCTCGGCAGCCGCTCGCAAGTGCAATGGGCCGATGGCGGTATCGGCAATGCAAAGGCCAAGTATCCGAAAATGGATCTGGTCGAGCCGAAGCTTGAAACGAATAACGACGGCGAGCGTGCTTATCAGGTCGCGAAGGAAGTGCTGCGCAAGCATCCGGATCTGACGGGCTTTCAGGGCTCGTCGTCGCTGGATGTGATCGGCATTGGCCGTGCAGTGGAAGAAGCGGGCAAGGTCGGCAAGATCTGCGTGTATGGCACGGGCCTGCCGACTGAAGCAGGCAAGTTCCTCGAAAGCGGAGCGGTCAACGGCATCGCGTTCTGGGACCCGAAGCTCGCCGGTCTCGCAATGAACAAGGTCGCGCAGATGTTGGTGGAAGGCAAGACCATCGACAACGGTACGGACCTCGGCATTACCGGATACAACAAAGTCACCGTGAGCAAGGGCCCGGGCAAGGGTGTGATCGTGCGCGGTACCGGTTGGGTTGATGTCGACAAGACCAACTACAAGCAGTATCCGTTCTGATGTGACGTACGCGGCGCGTGGTTCATTGCCGCGCGCTGCCTGCTTTCTATAAGCCATGACCAAAGAGACACCGCTCCTCGAAGTCGTCGATATTCATAAGCGTTTCACAGGCGTTTATGCGCTGCGTGGCGTGAGCCTCTCGTTTGAACGCGGGCAGATCTATCATCTGCTCGGCGAGAACGGCTGCGGCAAGAGCACGCTCATCAAGATCATCTCGGGTGCGCAACCGCCCGATGAAGGCGAACTCGTGATCGAAGGCGTGAGACATGCGCGGCTATCGCCGCTCGAATCGCTTTCCGCGGGTATCGAGACCGTTTATCAAGACTTGTCGCTGCTGCCGAACATGAACGTGGCGGAGAATGTCGCGCTCACATCCGAGCTTGCCGAACACAACGGCAAGCTCGCGCGCACGTTCGATCGCCGCGCGCTTGCCGAAACCGCTGCACGGGCGCTGGAAGCCGTGGGCTTGCCGGGCGATGCGGATTTTCAGAAGACCTTGATCGAGCAATTGCCGCTCGCCACGCGGCAGCTCGTGGCAATCGCACGCGCCATTGCCAGCGAAGCGAAGTTCGTCATCATGGACGAGCCCACCACGTCGCTCACGCAAAAGGAAGTGGACAATCTCATCGCCGTGCTCGCGCGTTTGCGTGCCGACGGCGTCGCCGTGCTGTTCGTGAGTCACAAGCTCGACGAGTGCTACGCAATCGGCGGCGAAGTGATCGTGCTGCGCGATGGTCAGAAAATGGCGCAAGGTCCTATCGAAAACTATACGAAGGCGCAGATCAGCGAGCTCATGACGGGCAAGCATCTTTCAACCGAGCGTTATCGCGCGCAAGGGGAAGAAGGCGCATCGCAGATCGTGCTCGACGTGCAGGCGCTCGGACGCAAAGGCCAGTTCGCCGATGTATCGTTCAAGCTGCACAAGGGCGAGATACTCGGTGTGACGGGGCTGCTCGATTCGGGCCGTAACGAACTCGCGCGCGCACTGGCAGGTGTCGCGCCCGCCGACATGGGCACGGTCACGCTCGACGGCATGCGCGTGCGCCTGCAAACGCCGGCGGATGCGAAGACGCAACGCATAGGCTATGTCCCGGAAGACCGCCTGAACGAAGGGCTTTTTCTCGACAAACCGATTCGCGATAACGTCGTGACCGCGATGATTTCGAGCCTGCGGGACCGCTTCGGTCAGATCGATCGCAAGCGCGCGCAGGAGCTTGCCGAGCGCACCGTGAAGGACTTGCAGATCGCCACGCCCGACGTCGACAAGCCCGTGCAATCTCTTTCGGGCGGCAATCAGCAACGCGTGTTGATCGGGCGGTGGCTTGCCATCGATCCGCGCGTGCTGATCCTGCACGGGCCGACTGTCGGTGTCGACGTGGGATCGAAGGACATCATTTACCGCATCATGCAGCGGCTTTCGAAGGAGGGCATCGGCATCATTTTGATCAGCGACGACTTGCCCGAACTGCTGCAAAACTGCGACCGTATCTTGATGATGAAGAAGGGCCGGATCTCGAGCGAGTATCGCGCGGATCGTCTGAGCGAGGCCGAGCTTTATCACGCGTTACTTTCAGAGGCAGCATGAGTATGAGCGAATCCATCCGCCGCACGGGAAGCGAGCCGGTTCCGCAAGCCGTGAGCGACGTCGCGCCGCGCGTGCGCAAGGGCAGTCTTTATGCGCGGCTGATGCGCAATCCCGAGTGGTTCACCCTAGGTCTGATTCTCGTGACGTGTCTGATCGTGGGTGGCCTGAACCCGCGGTTCTTCCAATTCGCCACGTTGTTCGACTTGTTGCATTCGGCGACCACCGTATCGCTCTTTGCGCTGGGTACGCTCGTCGTGCTGGCTTCGGGTGGTATCGACGTGTCGTTCACGGCGATAGCGGCACTCACGATGTATTCGATCACCAAGGCCGTCTTCGCATGGTGGCCGGAGTGTCCGTTCGCGTTGATACTGATTGCGGGCGCGCTGGGCGGCGTCGTGCTTGGCATCATCAATGGCATGCTCGTGCATCGGTTGAAGGCGCCTTCGCTGATCGTGACGATCGGCACGCAGTATTTGTATCGCGGCTTGTTGCTGACTTTCGTGGGCACGCAGTTCTTCATGAACATTCCGCACAGCATGGATACGTTCGGACGCCTGCCGCTCTTCTTCTATCACACGTCCGATGGTTTGCGTGCCGTGTTGCCGGTCTCCGTGCTCGCGCTCGTGATCGCGGCGGTCGTCACATGGTGGCTGCTCAATCGCACGATGATGGGCCGCGGCGTCTACGCGATGGGCGGTAGTCTCACCATCGCCGAACGGCTCGGTTACAACCTGCGCGCGATCCATCTGTTCGTGTTCGGCTATACGGGATTGCTTGCGGGCGTCGCGGGCATTCTGCATGTATCGACCAACCGGCTTGCCAATCCTTTCGACTTGGTCGGCACGGAACTCGATGTGATCGCCGCCGTGATTTTGGGCGGCGCACGTATAACCGGTGGTACGGGAACGGTGGTGGGCACGTTGCTCGGCGTCGTGCTCGTGACGCTCATCAACAGCGTGCTGATTCTAGTGGGCGTGCCGAGCACTTGGCAGAAGGTGATCATCGGCGCATTCATTCTCGTCGCAGGGACGTTGTTCGCGCTCGGACGACGGCAGTAGTGGGTTGGTCGTTCGGAAGCCGCAGAGAGCCCGCATAGCGTTTTGCGGGCTTTTTTACGCGTGCTTGCGTCTGCGCTGCCCTTCCTCGGTGATGACCGAGTCGAACTCGGAAATCTGCGAAAAGCGCACGGCCTTGACCTTGCCGAGCTTGCTTGCATCGACGACGAGATGGCGCTCCACCGCGCTTGCCATGGCCGCCTGCTTGATGGCCACTTCGTGAAAGTTCCAGCACGTCACACCGCGCGCTTCATCTACGCCACCCGCCGACATGAACGCCTTGTTGATGCCCATGCGCCTCAGCGTCTCGACGCTTTCATCGCTCGCAAACGATTCGGATGACGGCACATAGACGCCACCAAGAAGGATCAGCCGGACATTGGGCTTGCGGCGCAGAATCTCGGCCACGTTGAGCGAATAGCACACGACGGTGAGGTGCATGTCCGTGGGAATCTGCCGCGCGAGCGTGGTGAGCGTGGTGCCGCAATCGATGAAGATGGTCTCGCTATCGGTAAGCAGATGCGCGGCATGGCTCGATGCAATCGCCTTGGCCTGAGCGAAGTGGTCCTTTTCTTCCTCGATGGTATAGCCCGCTGCATTGGGCAAATCCGCCGCGCTGACGATATAGCCGCCGAGGTAAGTGAATTGACCGGGATGCGCTGCGATATCGCGGCGAACGGTCATCTCGGAGACGCCGAGCAAGGCGGCTGCATCGCGCAAGCGCATCACGTTCTGCTTTTCGAGCGCGCTTGAGAGCACGCGCAGGCGTTCGGGTTTGGCCATCGATTTACGGCTATTGTGCGGTGTTAGGTTTTAGTCGTGGGTTGAAAGGATTATAACAATGCGGACCGGCGTGTGAACGCTGGCGCGGGTAAGTACGGGGTCGTCCATATGGCCAAGCAGTCGAGCGAGCGTTAATTATCGGCCGCTCTACGCTATATTCTTGCTCCTCCAAGAACTGACCAAACCGCAATGTCCGAACCGCTCTCCGATGACACACGACTGGCCGCCGCCATTGACCGCCTGAAAGTCGAATTCCCGAAAACGCGCGAGCTCTACCGGGAAGTCTGCACGCTCCTGTTCTTTCGATTCGGCGTGCCGCCAACGGCCAATCGCCTTTACAGCCTGGTTCGGCGCGGCACCATGAGCACGCCGGCATCGGTGCTGGGCGAGTTCTGGGCCGAGTTGCGAGAGAAGAGCCGGGTACGCATCGAGCATCCGGACCTGCCGCCGGATTTGAGCGATGCCGCTGGCGAACTCATCGGCACGCTTTGGACGCGCGCAACTACGTCGGCACAGGCCGAACTCAACACGCAACGCGAAGAGCTTGACGCGCAACGCGCCGAGGCCGAGCAGAAGGTAGTTGCGGCGCGCGAGGAACTGGGGCGCATGGAAACGACGCTGGAACAGCGCACGGTTGCATTGTCGGCCGCACAGGCGGAGATTCGCGAGTTGGAGCGGCAACGCGCCGAAGACGCGGCCACGCGAAAGGCAGTCGATGCCGAAATCAAACGGCTCAACGACGAAGCAAGCGCACGCGCCCGAGAACTGGACAAGGTGCGCGAAGGCTTTTCGCGCGATCTCGAGAAGCTGCGCGAAACGGCGAGCCGCGCCGAGGAGCGTTTGAGAGCATCGGAGAAACGCGCGCTGCTCGAAATCGATCGCGAACGCAGCGCCACGGCCAAGCTTCAAAAGGAACTGGCCGAGGCGGTCAAACGGGCCGACAAGCGCGATGTGGACCATCGCCGTGCCGTCGATGTCTTGCAAGCGCAAGTTGGCGACGGCCGTCATCATGCCGGCGTGCTCCAAGGCAAACTGGCCGCGCTGGAAACGGCGCATGCGTCGTTGAAAGACGAGCTCAAGTCGATGCGTGATATCGATAAGACGACGCCCAAGCGTGCGACGCGTAAGCCCGCGGTTAAAAAGACCGTCGCGGCACGCAAGAAAGGCGGCTAAAGCCTTCAGTGCGCGTCGTGAGTCAGCTCCCGCCAATCCGATGCCAACGCAAGGAGGGTGTCTGCGCGCATCCGCATGAACAACAATGGCTTCCATCGCAAACGTTTCGGGAGCCAGCATGTCAGCACGTATTCAAGCCTCTTCCGTCGACGCATACGCCACGCGTGGGAGCTAGCCGTGACTACCGCCACCTGGCTTGCCTTTTCCATTGCAACGCTCGCCGCCACGGGCTCCCCGGGCCCCAATGCCATGCTCGTCGTGCGCAATACCGTGCGTCACGGACTGTATGCCGCGCTCTTCACGGTCTCGGGCAATCTGTGTTCGCGCTTCGTCATGGCAAGCGGCGTCATGCTCGGCTTGAGCGCCTTGCTCAACGCATCGCCGTGGCTTGTCATCGGTCTGCGGCTAGCGGGCGCGCTCTATCTGATCTGGCTCGGCATACGCGCCATGCGTGGACAAGGCCCACAAGCCGCGGTCACGCATGTGACGCCGCACGTGAGGCAGCCTTGTCTGCGCATCTTTCTTGAGGCCGCTACGGTATCGCTCGTCAATCCGAACACGCTCGGCTTCTTCGCGGCCGCCGTGCCTCAGCTAGTCGATCTGCATACGCCGATACTGCCGCAACTCGCCACGCTCATCGCGATCGATACAACCGTGGTGCTCACTGTGATGTCGACTTACGCGTTCGTCACACATGCCGTGCATCGGCGTATCACGAGCCACAGCCGTCTCATGATGATTCGGCGCGGCGGCGGTGCTGCGTTGGTTATCGTCGGACTGACGATGCTGCCGCTTCGTTGATACGCACAATCTCGCATCGAAACCCGTTAAGCAAAGCCGACGACCGTTTCGATTCGCAACTTAAGAATCTTTACGGTCAGCCCTTTCGACCATTCAGCGATTTGCGGCGAGTCCCGCCAGCCGGGGCTTTCGCATGATTGGCCCAGCCCTTGCATTGATAGCTCCGATAACAAACCGGAGCCGTCCATGATCGAAGCAGGCCGAACCGCCACGCTTACGCATACCGTCTCATCCGCCGATCTCGCCTCTGCTCACGCGCATGAAGCGGATGAGCGCTATCCCGACGTGCTATCCACGCCCGCATTGTTGTCCCTTATCGAGCGCGCCTGCGCGGAACTCATGCGCGACTCCCTGCGCGACGGGCAGCTCTCCGTGGGCGTCACCACGCATCTCAATCATCTCGCACCGACACCACATGGCGCCGATGTCTCCGCCACCGCGACGTTTCGTGCAATCGAAGGCGCGCTGTACTGGTTCGACGTTGTCGCAGCCGATAACGGCGGCCCCGTCGGCAGCGCGAGCCATGCACGGGCCATCGTCGAGAGAAGCGTCATCGAGGCGCGCGCCGCGAAGCGCCGTTCGTCATGAGCGTGCCCGCCATAACGAAGAATTCGCGGCAAAGGCCGCTCAACCGAGGAAAGACATGGACGTGGCTGTGACTGCCCCAACGCATGGCGTGTACTTCGACGAAGCCTTCGAAACGCTGCCGTCAGCCGGCGTGCGTCGTCATCAGGACGCGCTCTGGTCGACGCAATGGACGTATCTGCGTGCGATGTCGGCGTTCTATCGTTCGAAGCTTGCACGCTGGATCGAACGCGACGACATCACGCTCGATTCGCTGCAGGACCTGCCCTTCACGGAGAAGGACGAGTTGCGCGTGAGTCAGGAGGGTGCGTCGCCATTCGGCGATCACGTGGCCTGCGCGGAAAGCGCCATTGCGCGCTTGCATCGCACGTCGGGCACGACCGGGCGCCCTTTGATTCTCGCGAACAGCACACGCGATGCATTGGACATTGCACGCGTCGGCGCACGCTCGATGTGGGCGGCGGGTCTGCGCCCCGATGATCGCGTGATCCACTGTCTCAACTATTGCATGTGGACCGGCGGCTTCACCGATCACACCATTCTCGAAGCCACTGGCGCGACGGTGGCGCCGTTCGGCGTCGGCAACACCCGGATGTTGATCGACTCCATTCTGAGTCTCGGCATCAACGCGATTTCTTGTACGCCTTCGTATCCCGCGCTTATCGAGCAAGTGTTGCGCGAAACAGGCGGACCTACACCGCGCGAACTCGGCCTGAAGCTCGGACTGTTCGGCGGCGAAGCAGGTCTCGACAACCCCGAGTTACGCGCGACGATGGAAGACAAGTGGGGCTTCAAGGTGCGCAATGCGAACTTCGGCTTATCGGAAGTTCTGAGCATTCTTGGCGGACAGACGGACTGGACCAACGACCTCTTGTTTCATGCGGCGGATGTCGTGTTCGCGGAGATCATCGATCCGGAGACACTCGCGCGTTTGCCCATGGAAGAGGGCGTCACGGGCGAGCTCGTGTGCACGCATTTGCGCAAGCAATGTCAGCCACTCGTGCGTTATCGCACCCGCGACGTGGTGACGGTGACTGCCGTCGATGCCGGCGAGGATGGACGCACGGCATGGCGTTTTCGCGTGACGGGTCGCACCGACGACATGTTCAACGTGCGCGGCATCAACGTCTTTCCGGGTGCCGTCCGGCTCGCTGTGGAAGCGCTGCCGCAATGGGCCTCGGGACAGTTTCGCATCGTGCTCAAGGGCGATGGCCCTTACGACCGCATTGCGATGACTGTGGAAGCGGCGAGCGGTCTCGATATCGCTCGCTGGGGCGATGCCGCGCATCACATCGAGGCGGCCGTACGCAATCGCATAGGCGCGAGCGCAACGGTCACGATGGTGCCATTCGAACATTTTCCGCGTACCGAAGGCAAGACGCGCTGGATCGACAAGGAGCTCGCATGAGCGACGTAACGCTACACATGGAAGGACCGGTTGCCATCGTCACGTTGAATCGACCAGAGCGCATGAACGCAATCGGCGGTGCGTTGCTCGACGATCTACACGACGCGCTGCAAGGCGCGCTCGGCGATGCATCATGCCGCGTCATCGTGCTCACCGGTGCGGGACGCGCGTTTTGCGCGGGCGACGACCTCAAGGAGTTCGACGCCCAAAGCGAAAGCGATGAAAGTATCCGCAGTCATATCGGGCGCATTCAGCGCATCACACGCGATCTGATGTTCGGTGCCAAGCCCGTGGTCGGCGCGGTGCATGGTTATGCCGTCGGCGGCGGCTTCGAGTGGATGCTCAATTGCGACATCGTGGTCGCATCGGACGATCTCGTGTGCTTCTTTCCCGAGATGGAGTGGGGACAATTCGTGACGGGCGGCGTCACGCATCTGCTGCCTCAGGCGATAGGGCATCAACGCGCGATGGAGCTTTGGTTGCTCGGCGAAAGGCAGAGCGCGCAGACGCTGCTATCGATGGGTTTGGTCAATCGCGTGGTTCCGCGCGATGCCGTACTGGAAACCGCGCTCGAACTTGCAGCACGTATCGCACAACGCTCATCGACGTCCGTATCGAAGCTAAAGAAACTGGTGACGAGCGACCTGTCGGGCTTGCTGGCTCGCAGTCTCGAACTCGAGAGTGCCGTCACCATCGAGGCATTCGCGCTGCCGGATGCCGCCGAGCGCGTGAAGGCCTTCGCGAACAGGAAGACGTCGCAATGAGTCCCAAAGCCCTTACGTTCGATTACTTCGGCACGCTCGTCGATGTGGATCAAGGCGGCACGCTCGGCATGGCGGAAGTCCTGCGGCGCATCTCGGTCGAGGCAGACGAACCTGTCTCCCAGATCTATCTCGATTGGGACATCCGCAACGTGCGTCTTTATCGAGGCCAGGCCTACGCGCGCTATCGCGATGTTGCGCAACAAGCACTCGCCGATTGCCTCGATACGCACTGGCCCGGCGCGCGTAAAGGCCATGCGATGGAAACGCTGAACGACGTGTTCCTCTCGCATCTGGTCGAAGCATCGCCGGCACACGCCGATGCTGAGCCGTTCCTCGATTGGGCTGCGGCGCGCTATCCGCTCATGCCGATCACCAACATGGACAGCGATCTATGGCGGCGCACGCGGCTCACACGCTATTTCGAGCATGTGACGACAGCGGAGATGGCGCAGGCCTACAAGCCATCGCAGGCGATCTTTGCGCTCGCGCTCGACCGCCTGGCGGTAAACGCGCACGACGTGCTGCATTGTTCGCTCGCGAGCTGGGCCGATATCGACGGAGCAAAGCCTCTTGGTATGGCGGTGGCCTGGATCAATCGCACGCGAGAGACGCTCGGAACGTGGCAGCCACGTCCCGATTCGAATTCGACACGCTGTCGCCGGTACGGGACGTTCTTGAAGGTCTGTCATTGACTGCGACTGGGGAAACGATATGAAACGATTCAACTTGGCGATGGCGTTCATGGCATGCGCATTGACAGTGGTCGGCGCAACGCGCGCGGCATACGCGCAGGAAGTGATTAAGATCGGTGTGGCAGGGCCGCTCACCGGCAGCGCGGCGCAAAGCGGCAAGGACGATGAGCGCGGTGTACGGCTTGCCATCGACGAACTCAATGCGAAGGCTTTCACAATTGCAGGCAAGCCCGTGCGCTTCGAACTGATCTCGATGGACGACCAGGGCGATCCGAAAGTAGGCGTGAGCGTAGCGCAAAAGCTCGTGGACGATGGCGTATCCGCCGTCATTGGCCATTACAACTCGGGCGTGAGCATTCCCGCCGCGCGCATCTACAACGATGCGCACGTGGTGATGATGACCGGCGCGTCATCGAACCCGCAACTCACGCACCTCGGCTATCCCTATGTCTTCCGGCTCGCGACCAACGACAACGTCATGGGTGGCCGCATGGCGCTTTATTCGGCGAAAGTGTTGAATGCACAACGCGCCGCGGTAATCGATGACCGCACCGCTTATGGCGTTGGCGTCGCCGATGTATTCGTCGACAGCGCAAAGAAGGCGGGCTTGCAGGTCGTCGCGCGTGAATACAGCACGGACAAGGCAACCGACTTCAAGGCCATTCTCACGCAGATCAAGTCGCGTAATCCGCAGGTCGTGTTTTATGGCGGCTACTATGCGCAGGCCGCGACGCTTGCGCGGCAGATGGGCGAACTCGGCATCAACGCAACGCTCGTAGGCGGCGACGGTATTTGCTCGCCTGAATTCGACAAGCTATCGGCCGGAGCCGCCGACAAGCGCATGTTCTGTGCGCAAGGCGGCGCGCCGCTCGACTCGTTACCGGACGGCAAGACCTTTCGCACGAAGTTCAAGAGTGCGTTCAGCGCCGATGTCGATACCTATGCGCCCGCGTTCTATGCCGCAACGCTCGTCGTCGCGGACGCGATGCAGAAAACGGGATCGTCGAAGCCCGAGGTATACGTCAAAGCGCTGCGCGAGCAGGCGTTCACGAGCATTCTCGGCCCCGTGCGCTTCGATGCAAACGGCGATTGGGTCGATGCGCCGGTCACGGTGTATCAGTTGAACAGCGGCGCGCTCACTGCGATTGCGCAGAAGGATTGACGCGTCCGCTCTGAAAAATCGCAGTGCGGCGGCGGGATTTTGAACTGCTATATTCGATGACGTTGCCCGACCGCTTGCAGGAAGACATGGCCACCGTCGCGCTCGATCCCGATACCGTCACGCTCGAAGGGGCACTCGCCAGCACGAGATGGACGAGCGCGCGCGTGCTTGCCGCAAACGAAGCACGGGTATGCCTGTTCACGCTGGATCGCGCGGGGCACGTGCTGGAAAGCATCGACGAATTCACGAAAGCGGACGCGGCGACACGCGATACGTTCTTTGCGCATTGTCCGTCCGCGCAGCTTGCCGCGTTGGCGGAAGCGGCCACGTCGATGTCGGATGGACGCTGCGTGATGCTGACGCTCGCGGGACACGCCGCATCGTTTGCGCAAGCGTTCGCGCTGCGAGTCGAGACGCATGGGCGACGTGTTTTCCTCGTTGCATTGCGTGTGCTTGACGCAAGCGGCAACGGCAAGGGCTTGCCTGCAAGCCTCATCACGCTGCTGGGTGCAACGCTCGACGTGCTTCTCCAAAGCGCCTTTGATCTCGCCGTGTACGACACGCTCGTCGAAGAGCAACGCGCGATCATCGACCATATCGGCGATGGCTTGATGGTGATCGGGCAGGGCCATGTGCTACGCCACGTCAACTCGGTGGCGGGGCGTATTCTCGGCATCGATCCGAAAGCGAGTATCGGCAAGACGCTCAACGAGGTGATCGACTTCGAGCCGATTATTGGCCCGATCTTTCGCACCGGCGTGGGCTATGTGGATCGCGAGTTGATCATCGACTCTCCAGCGCGCCATCTTCATCTACTGGATACGGCTATTCCCATCAAGAACCGCTGCGGGGAAGTGGTGTCTGTCGTCAACACGTTCCGTGAGATGCGTCGTGTGCGGAAGATGGCGGGACGCTATGCGGGCAACCATGCGCGCTTTACCTTCGACAGCGTGATCGGTTCGAGTGCCGCTTTGAAGCGCGCGCTCGATGCGGCGAAGAAGGCGGCGCGCGGCGCGTCCAACGTCCTACTCTCGGGCGAAAGCGGTGTCGGCAAGGAGGTTTTCGCGCAGGCCATTCACAATGCGAGTGTGCGCAGCACGCTGCCGTTCATCGCAATCAATTGCGCGGCGCTTCCTCATGCGCTCATCGAGAGCGAACTCTTCGGACATGCGCCTGGCAGCTTCACGGGCGCGGCGCGAGATGGTCGTCCAGGCAAGTTCGAATCCGCCGATGGCGGCACGGTATTCCTCGACGAGATTTCGGAGTTGCCTATCGACGTGCAGGCGAAACTGCTTCGCGTGTTGCAGGAACGCGAGGTCACGCGTATTGGCGATACACGCGGCATTCCGGTGGACGTTCGCATCGTCTGCGCGAGCAACCGTGATCTTGCGGCCATGGTGCGGGAAAAAACCTTCCGCGAAGACCTGTTTTATCGATGCAACGTAATCGAGATCACGATTGCGCCGTTGCGCGAGCGGCGCGAAGACATCGCGGCAATGACGGCATTCTTCCTCGAACGATACTGCACGCGGATGCACAAGCCGACGCCATCGCTCTCGAAGCATGCGCTGCAACAGCTCGAAGTTCACGCTTGGCCCGGTAACGTGCGCGAGCTGGAAAATCTCGTCGAGAAGATGGTGAATTTGAACGAAGGCGATTGCATTGCGGATGTATCGCCTTTTTTGCGCAGTACGACGAGCGCGCAGCCAGGCAGCGATACGCGCAACGCTTCACGTCAAGAGCCAGTGTCGCTTCAGGAGGCCGAGCGTATTGCGATCGAGAATGCGCTCGAAGCATGTCGCTTCAATGTTACGACCTGCGCGAAGTTGCTGCGCGTATCGAAGCCCGCGCTTTACGCGAAGATGAAGCGGCACGGCATTCGTATCGAGCGGTCGCTTCGACAGCCGTTCTAGAATCTCGTTTCCAAAAGCCACCCTATGTTCCTGAGGTTCGCCTCGATTTGCTCGAGAGCGAATAACAGCGTAGCCAGCGCCTGCAGTTGTTGCGACGCCTCATCACGACGTTCGGCGGCCTCTACGAAGCGCGCTTTGACGGATGCGGATGCATCGCCGAGCGGCTTTAGAAAATGCTCGCTGGGTGGAAGCGCGGCGCCGTCGCGCAGGTACGCGGCGAGTTGTTCCAAGTAGCCGCTCGCGCATTCGCCTACTGCGTTGACGCTTTCGCGCAGCAGCTTGCGCTCATCTTCGGGAAGCACCTTGCATTGCGATTCCCCAACACGATCGAGCAGTACCAGCCCATGCCACAA
The DNA here is from genome assembly GCF_031450875.1 of Caballeronia sp. LZ001. NCBI lineage: Bacteria > Pseudomonadati > Pseudomonadota > Betaproteobacteria > Burkholderiales > Burkholderiaceae > Caballeronia > Caballeronia sp. LZ001. The sequence continues at coordinate 554,909 of NZ_JARTVX010000005.1, forward strand.
GGTTTCGAACGCTGTCAGCGCCGCACTGAGCGTCGGTCCTGCGCGAAAGCGCGCCTTGACGCGAGCATCGCTACTGACCGCGCGAGCGTCCACGAGATGGCGTAAAAAGCGCTCATGCAAGGCGTCGACGGATGCGCGGTTCTCTACGGCGCTCAAGATCGGCAAGGCATGCAGCAATGCGCGGCAATCGTCGATGAGATCCCCCATGATGCCGAACGCACGCGAGCGCGCCAGTTGCGGCCAGACGCTCACCGACACCACGATGCCGATGGCAGATCCCAACACGATGGCCTCCGCACGCGACATGGCGCCCGCGAAGCCTGCCGAAGGCTCGAGCGCGATTGCGGCAGCGACCACGATGCTGTAATTGGTCGTCGGGAAGATCGACGACATCAGGCATGTTGCGAGCGTGGCGACGCCTAACCGCAGTATCGCGTCGCCGGCATCCGGGAAGACATGCAGGGTCGCCAGACCGACAACCGTACCGGCCACCGCGCCAATCATCTGACCGATGCCATGTTTGAGACTGCGGTCGAAATTAGCCTGAAGGGTGAACAGACTAGAGAAGACGGCCCAAGTCAAGCTCGTCGAGCCCATCAGCTTCATGCACGCATAAGCGAGCGCGCTTGCAATCAGGGACTGGAGACAGATGCGCAATGCATCGAACCGATCAATGCGTCGGTAACGATTCGATAGGGCGGTCACTTAGGGGCGTGAGGGCTTCGATTGAACGAAATGCGGGTTTGCCATACGGAGGAGCGCTTTATTTCTCATGCAGCGCTTGAGCTAAGAAAAAATAGAAGCGGAAAAAACCGCGTTTATGAAGGCAGATTTTGGCGTACGCACGTTCGTATAAACAGTCGAATCTCGGATAAATTTTTGATGCGATGATTCCACGATATGAGAGTTCACGCCTGAGGCCACCGTCCGACATGGCCTTACGCCAAATAAATTAACAAAAGGTAAGATCTACTTAGCAACAACGACATCAAAATTAAAAAGGTACAATTTGCCCTTAAGCGGCGATTGACTAGCGTCATTTGTTCCGCTCAGACTAATTCGAACAGCCCTTTTCTTGCTTTTCTTCCAGAAAGTACCGAACGAGGGTTCACGAGGCGTGTCATTTTAGGTAATATCCTCTTATCGTATGACCTCTAAGGCAAGCGTTTGCGTTCCACAAGGTGCGTATCTGCCATGTCTTCTGCAAATCGCGGAACCACTGTGTCTCTCGGAGTCGTCAGAAGTTCCTTAGTTTTTTGATGCAGCAAGGGTTAGTCACCGCGCAACGGCCGTTATTTCCGGCATCGCGCATCGGTGATCACCATCCTTAGAGCTTCCAAGGTCGACACGCTGTCAGATAGCGTAAGTACCTTGGTTCATCCGTTAGCAGTCCTCTTTAAAGGGGGCACGAAGACATCCATCTCTAACCTCAGGGAGTTTTCCGCCCGACTTGGCGGAAGTACGAAACGATGATTAATCGACGGAAATTTCTAGCTAGCATGACCGCGCTGCCCGGAACCTATATGCTGTCCGCTTGTGGTGGCGGAGGTGTGGGCGAACTGCCGGAGTCGTCGGCAAAGGCTTCGGATGACTCCGCCTTGCCGGATTCGACTGCCAAGGCAGCAGCGAACGCGTCAGCGGATGGCACGACCATCCCTAACGGAACGTCGATCATCGATAAGACGGGAGCCGTGTGGACGCTCTCAGGCGGTATGGTCTACAAGAACAAGACCTCTGTGTCGATTGCAAACGTCGTCATGCTCCTTTGGTCGGGCGGCAAGATCTACCAGAAAAACAAGAGCAATCAGTTCTATGTCTGGTCGAACAAGTGGCTCGCATGTAACGACCCGCGCGTCGACGTCGCCGCACCGGCAGGCACCTTCTTCGGCATGAATGGTCACTGGGACTACCGCTACACGCCCGCCGAGACCATCTCTATTCTGAAGGCCTTGGGCTGTACCATGTATCGCCTCGGCAGTAACGGCACCACGCAGCAGAACAACGCCGTAGCCAAAATGGCTTCGGCCATGAATGGGACCGGTATCAAAATCCTCGCGCTCGTTCAGCAAGGCTTGACCGACGCTTCGGGCAATCTGTTCGGTAGCGAGGCAGCGGCTTACGCTACGGCCTACAACACCGGCATGACTGTGGCCGCCGCGCTCAAGCCGCACGGTGTGACCATGTACGAGTGTGGCAACGAACTCACCCGTCGCTCGCAGACCGTGCTGCATTCGAACCGTGCGGGTACGGACGTAGTGGATTTCAACAACGCGAACTGGCCCGTCATGCGCGGCGTCATGCGGGGCCTGATGGCTGGTGTGAAGGCCATTCAGCCGGACGCGAAATGCGGCATCAACTTCTGCGTGGCGGACATCGGTGCATCGGATGCACTTTGGGACGGCATGCAGCCCGACGGTACGAGCGGGCATCCCAAGGTTCGCTGGGACATTACGACATGGCACAACTACGAGGTGTATGGCGACTTGTTTGACATCGGTTCGGACGGCGCGGGACCTCACTTCGATTTACCGCAGTACTGCAAGGCACGCTACGGTGTTCCTTTCATGATCACCGAGTGGAACGCGAATCCCGAGCAGACCGATGCTTACCGCGCCACGTTTGTCCAGTCGCGCTTGCAGTCGTTCTACAACGCACGCAAGACGCACAACATCCAGTCGACCATGTACTACGTGCTCGATAGCGGCGATCACACCTTTGGCATCATGACCAACGGCGTGCCTATCAACCCGGTGTACTCGAGCTACACCAACTTCGCCCGAGCGCGCTCTGGTGCTTGATTGCCCGCGCTAGTGACCGGAAACACAGTGGTCGAGTTCACTGTGGTTCCGGCCGGACGGCGAGCGCGCTTCTGACCGGCGCTCTCGCCGTGCGCGAGCGAAGAAAGCGCATAGAAAGTCCGCGAGACGACACCACGAGAGACAGCACAAGCGCCAGCGGTAACACGTTGGATGGCGACGTCAAGCGGTGTTCCGTGGCCGCCATGACCATCAGGCAGACCGAAGAAAGCTCCACGAAGCGAAGTGCAACGAAGTCGCGCGAGCCTCTCAAGAGCAACGATTCCTGTGCCTTCCGCTGACACCAACCCGTCAGTCTCCAGTAGAACGACAACATCAACACCAGTCCAACGATCCCGAGTTCCGCGAGGAAGTTGAGGTACGAGTTGTGCGCATGCGAGTCGCTATGATGCGTGGTGATCCGCAGCGGTTGGGCGAATAGGTGAAAGTAATTGATGTATGAGGCTATTCGATCATCGAACGATCCAAAGCCCATTCCCACGATAGGACTCTGCTCGAAGTACGCCAGCGCACGAGGCCATAACCATTCATAGCGGATGTTAAGATTCGCCACTTTCTCGTCGGGATCGCTGATCGCGAACGTGTAGCCCATGTAATTGATGTGCGGTAACGTATGCCACTGCGCCACCGCTAGCGACGCCAGGATCATCCCTGCGATCATGGTCGCCAGCACCCAGCGTTTGCGACCCAGCACAATGTAAGGCACGATCATCACGATGCCGAGCAACGAGCCGCGGCTGTAAGTCGACCAAAGCATCAAGAAGTTCGCGCCCATGAGCGCAAGCATTGGCTTGCTGGGTTTATGCATGTAGTTTGCAATGCCCAGGCAAAGCAGCATGGCAAGGAAGCCGCCCGCCGCATTTCGTGCGATGAACAAGCTCCCGTAGCTATCGCTCGGATGCTTGAGAATCGAGAGCAGTCCGGCGTGTGCCAGATAATAAGCGTAAAGCGGAGCGTTGACGCAGACCGCGAAGATATAGAAGCGGCGTAGAAGCTTGTTCAGATCGAGGTCGTGCGTGTATAAGAAGCCTGCGAGTATCGGCGCGTAAGAGATGTAAAAGTTGCCATCGCGACGATAGAATTCGAAATCGACGAGAGAAGCGGGATCATAAAATATGGTCGATATCGTCGCGAACGCGGCAAAGGCCACGAGCGGCGTGACGAACGAAGGGTAAGAGCGTCCGAAGAAACGCCACCCGTAAAGAAGGATCGGCAGAAATCCTATCGCGCTTAACGGCACGAAGTTCGTCACTGTCAGCAACAACGCAATCAGCGTTATGTAGACCATGCTGAGTCCCCTTGATTTAATGCTTGAGCTCAGGCCTTACGCCGCAGAACAAGATAGCTGAGATGCTTTTTTTCGCCGGTGCCGAGTGCGGCAGGCGTAGAAAAGCTCACGTTGATCTGACTGCCCTGACGCTTTTCGACCTGAGCCGTCGACACGGCGCCGGTAACCGCATCTACCAGCGATGCATCCAATCCGCCGCTTGCAAGCTTGCCACCATCGCTCAACTGTACGGTCGATTGTCCTGGGGAAGAGCCCACCAGGAGGATCAGATCGTTGTCCGAGTACAGCGCCTGAGGACTCTTGTCGTCGCTTGCCGTGACTTGGCCTGTATAGGGCGAAAGCGTGCCGCGAAGCGTCGAGCAGAGAACGATCAATGTGCGGCCGGGGACGTTATAGGTACGTGGCGTGCCACGCTTGGTGAGTCGGAATGGATCGTAGCCGTCCCAGTGATAAATCATCGAGACATATTTGTTCGGATCGTCCCATCCGCGCTTAAGCGCCCATACCGCGAAGGAAAAAAAATACTGAGGCAGGTAATGTGGATCGATCATGTAGCGGTCGCCGATCTCCGTCTGCCAGATGCCTCGGACCGTCCCAGGCTGCACGTAACGCGAGTAAAGGCTGTCCAGATCCTTGACGCTCATGTAGTGAGTGTCGAGATAATCGACATTGTCGATCATGCGAGTCTGGTAAGTGCCGCTGCGATATTCGAGCCACTTCACGTACGAATCCACGCCGCCTTGATCGGGCCAGCCGCCATAAACAACATAGCCTTTGTACTTCCTAATGATGGCTGCCGCCGGGAGATGGATCTTGTCTACATAGTCCTGCATGGCGCTGTCATAGCTGGACGAGAGCTTACGGTCCTTGTTATATCCCGATCCGTGCCAGAAAGTCGCCTGCGGCGATCCCCCCGACAAGCGCCCGGCCGCTTCATTCCAGATCTGGAAATACTTCACGTTGTACGGAGGCGCGCTGTACTTGCTAACGGCCGCTTCGACATATTTCTGCCAATAGCTCACGTCCTTAGGCGCGGATTTCGAATCGCCGTCAACGCTCGCGTTCCACTTCGGCGTATAGCCAAGATAGAGCAGCGTATGCACGCCGTTTTGATTGTTCCTTAAAATGCAGCTCGACAAGTCCACGTCGAAACCCGGACTCGTCTTCGAGACGTTCATCGCGTCGCTTGAAGAATTCGGCTGACCAGGTCCCACCGAGTCACGGCCCCAAGTCAATCCCATTTCGCGCCACATACAGATGTCGGTAGGCGTCTGAGGAAAACCATTCGAGCCGATGAGGTCCGTAATGCGTCGCGGTCCGGTGCTAAGGGCTGGACAATTGCCTTGCGCTTGTGAATTCAACGCGTGAACGCTTAGCGCCGGCGCTGCGCTAAGGCACGCCAGTCGCAAAAGCGTGCGTCGCTTTTCAAATAGCTTGGAAAATGCGCTTTCTGGGATCGAAGGATCGTTAGTCAAGGTATTCAGGCAAAGAGACTGTAATGCCGCGGGCAAGCCGCGCAAGGCAGCGACGAATGCTAGTCGCTAAGGCGGCTAGCATTCGCTGCAAGAAGAAACGCGATGTGCTTCGCTGCTTAGCCCGGTTGTGCCGCCGCCGCGGTGTCCGCCATGATGTAGCTATAGCTCTTGTCGCTACGGCGTATCGGAATAGCGTTGAAGACCGCGCCGAGCACGCGCGCGTCGGATCTCTCAAGCTTCTTGACCGTCTCCGAAATTTCCTTCTCACTCTGCAAGCCCGAACGCAGCACGAGTAAAGTGGCGTCGGCCTTGGTTGCAACGATAGAAGCGTCGCCCACCGCGAGCATCGGTGGCGTGTCGATGACGATCACGTCAAAGAGCGGTCTCAAGTCCCTCAATACATCATCGAACGATGTCTTCATCAAGAGCATGGCCGGATTTGCGCCGCGCGATCCGCATGACATGAATGAAAGGCCATCCACGCCTACAGAACGTACGACCGAGTGTAGATCACGATCGCCGCGCAGTACTTCATGTAGGCCGCCAGCGTTGCCTTGACCGAATAGCGATGCAAGACGTCCACGACGCATGTCGCCATCGATGAGAAGCACGCGATGACCGATCTCCGCAAGCACTGCCGCGAGATTAGCCGCGATAAAGCTCTTGCCAGCGCCTGGTGTCGGTCCGGTCAGACAGATGACTTTGTTTGGGATATGACTGAGGTCATTGAGTAGGGGCGAGCACACCTCTCTGATCGCTTCGACCGCCGGGTCTTGCGGGTATTGCGCGGCAAGCAACGCCAGATGATCATCACGGAACGGATCAGCGCTTCTACGTTTGGACCGGTAGGGCGCCGCAATGCCAGTTGAACGCTTGCCCGGAATTCTCGATGAGCCGGAAGGCAAGGCGAGCCGTTGGGCAGCGCTCTTCGAATACATCATCTGATGCTGGCTGAAATAGACAGCACCGATGAGCGGTACGCTAAGCTCTTCGATGTATGACGGGTCAGTCACGCCAGTCATGACGTGCTTGCGGATGAAGACCGAGAACACGCCAAAGATGAGCCCGACAAACACACCGCCACCAATCACGAGAAGCCGATTAGGTTTGACCTGATGCAAAGGCGTGATGGCGTAGTCGACAATATGCGCGCCACCTGTCGAGCTCGCACGCCGCACGGAGAGCTGCTCCGACTTCTGCACCATTCCAAGGTAAATCGTTTCGGCAACTTTGGCGTCACGTTCAAGATCGAGGCTCTGGCGCTCGGAGGACGGCATCTCGGAGAAGCGCGTGTCCAGCGTCGACATTGCGCGCTTGAGATCGTTGAGCTGATCGTCGATATTCACTATCCAGCGGCTGCTCGGCTGGAAACGATTCAGGAGCTGAGTCCTCTCCATCTGCAAAGCTGCATATTGCTTTTGCAGTTCGATGCCACCTTGAAGATACGCTTGCGACTCTGCGGTCGGTTGCAATGCCTTGGCTTTGGAACGGTATTCGTTGAGCGCCAGTTCCGAGCGCTTGAGATCCGCCTTCAATCTCGGCAATTCCTGATTGATGAACTCCAACGTGGCGCTGTCCGAGCGTTGCTTCGCGGCCACCGCGGTGGCAATGTACTGATCGACAAGTGAGTTCGTCACTTGAGCCGCTTTCCAAGGGTTGCTGTCGAGGAATGTAAATTCGATGACGCCCGTGTCTTTAGCCATGTCCTGCACTTGCAGCAGGTCGGTGAAACGCGCTACGGCATCGCGCGAGTTATAGCGGATCAAAGTGAAGTCGGTACCCGGGCGAGCGACGATCTTCTTGATATCGAGCGATACACCGTTGGCGCTGGCCGGCTTGCCAGCGACGCCCGCAATGAGCAATTCGCCGGAGGGACCCGAAAGCTGATAATGCCCATCAGCACCTGCCGTCAAAGTGAATTTCTCTTCTTCCAGTTCATGCGGCACGTCGAACGAAGCAACCTGCAGTTGCTCGCCACCCCACGCGAATGAGCTGAGCCCAAGCCAAGGAGACGCGGGCCTTCCCGGCGTAGCCAATTTATTTGCGAGCGACCCGATAATAGGGATCTGCTTCGGAATCACGGCGACATCGAATCGATATTTTTCGATGACCGGCTGAAGCACGGATCGGCTCGTCATGACCGCCATTTCGGCGCCAGGAGACGGGTTCATCAATACTTGCGCATCCTGATTCTGCAGGGCGATGCCAAGCGCATTGGGCTCCGTTGGATCGACTCTGACCACCGCATCGCCCTGATATTGAGGCGTGGCGAGAAATGCATACGCGACCGCGATCAATGTGACGCCAAGCGCCACAAGGAGAATTTCCTTGTAATGATCTCTCATGAGAGCCAACATGGCGCGCACAGATAACTGGCCGCGCTCGTGGCTAAAATCAGGCATATGTGTGGCGACGGAGTCTTTCACGTGTATTTCCCGGAGCGTGGAACAGGATAGAAAGCTTACGAATGCCCGGTTAAAACCGGGCCGCACTATCACAAACGCGCTACGCGTGAGCGGCGATCAATCGCAAGACGAGGCTAAGCACGGTGGAACCGCGCAAACGAAGACACGTTTGACCTTAGTTGGTCGCCGCGTCTTAGACGATCTTTCTTTCAAATTAGTGACCTTCGAAATAAAGAACTCTAAATGTCACATCAGAGCCAGGCTTTAACGCCTATCGTGCCTTTGAAGAGGCTGAACCCAATTTACCTTGGGAGAGTTTTTTGGAAATGTGGTCCTCCTCACACACGTACGGAAGCGCGCTTCGCGCAAGTTGCATTGACAAAATTTGCGCGCATACGGCAAACGCATGCCAGGCGGTTCTGAACCGGCCCAAAAAGGGATAAGTGAGGCGTCTTCATCTAAAAAAATAGAACGATAAACACGACGCCTCATAAGCATTTAATATGCATCGCCCGGTTTGCGCGAAACTGCGGGCTGAACGATAAACGGCGCGTCGTTGGTTAATTCGACGCGAACTTCGCCTACTGTCATGACCTCGCCTTTTGCCGTCTCGGACCCGTTCACGCGCACTAAGGAAACGACATACTCTCGGGTCGCGCCAGCGCCCATCTTGGCAAGCGCCTCGGTTGCGGGAAATTCAAGCTCGACGTCGCCGTGATGCGCAGCCCCGGCTATCTCGAATGGACCGAGCGTGCCAATAAAATAGGTGGATTTGGCGGTTTCGGCGTCGACCTTATCTGGCAAGTTGAGATAGACGTTATAGAAGTATCCGCCAGCAGCGCCTGCGCGCGTCAAGGCGAGTCCGTCGAAGACAATCTTGACCGACCGATAACGACTTGCAGGGACGGCTAGCGCCTGCGTTGCCGATGAGCTCTTAGCGTCCGTGGACGAGGCAATCGACGTTGCGGATAGTAAATCCTGAAGGTCTTGCGTCGAACTCGCTTCCGTCGTTACGCGAACGCTGACCGATGCTTCTCGTAGTGCCAAGCCTTTCACGCCGCCTATCGCGCGTCGTCCGGTGGCAAGCGTGCGTGCGGGTGTGGCGGCAAGGCTCACGAGTGCCGGGCGCGAGCGAAGCGGTGTGATTTGCGCCTGGACGCGAATAATGTGCGCTGCATTTGCCTGCGGCGGAAGCGCGGTAGGGCGATTGGTGTTGGCGTAATCGTAGCCAAGCGTGCGACGGTTCGAATAACAGTCGGACTTTTTGATGGTTAATCCCGTTGCATAGGTGAACGTGCCTGCCCAGTAAGCTGCAGTCGGAACAGGCATGGTTCTGCCATCAGGCAAGGCCCACGCATGCCAGAGGCGATCCACGTTTGCATGATGCAGGTAAAAAATAGGATCGCGCGGCGATTGCATTGTTGCCATGACGTTGCCGATCAGGTTGTGCACCGGATTGTGAGGCGCGGTTTCGAATTTTTCCTCGAAGGAGTTAGCGGTCCCGCGCTGAAAATTCACGGTCGTGGCGGCGAATGGCGACAGGTCCAGCGACGAGTACACATTGTTATTTAGCCGCGGGCAGAAAAGCGGGTTGCCGCTAGCTGAATCGGTGAATTCTGGTGGGATGCTTGGTGTGTGAAACCAATCCCAGTACGGCAGCGTCAGAGCGTTATCACCGGACACGATCCGCAACTGCTTCTCCAGGTAATAAAGATATCCGCGATGCCAAGCCAAAAAATATGGCATCTTATGCGGACAGTAATTAGCATGCACGTTCGCCCAGTACAGCCAGGAATTGGGACTGCTAGCCGTCTTGTTTGCCATCATGGTCTGCAGAGCGTTGATGAACGATCCATATTGTGGCGTCAGCTTGAATTGCTCCCATTCAAGGCGTACGTATGTCGTTGTAGCCAGTGCGTTTTGTGGAAAGGGAGCCACAAGTAATGCGGACGCAGAGGCGCCCAGGAAAGTGCGACGGTCAAGTTTGAGATACGACATCAGCGCTCCATAACGTAGTTTGCCTAAGTAATGCGGGTCCGTCGAAGCGCGATCTTGGTGCGCTTTTTCGTGTCGGAAGAGGTTCAGGCAAGGGCGGATCGGACGAGCCAAGGGCTCGATCAGCCTGCTTCAGGCGGGTGGCGACTTCGAACGTTCGCGTAGCCGAGGAATTGACGTGTTGATATGAAGTTCTACTGCATTCGATGCCGTTCTGATCGTACGGTCTCGCACACGACAAAGTCTTTTCACCGAGCTTTCGACACGAACGAATTTATACCGCTGCAGCCCCGCCCGTAAGCCCGCTTAGTAGGGCTTGAATTTTTCGAACTTGTGTTCTTAACCGGCTAAGCGCACCTTTGCAAATGACGCAGTGCGATAGTTTGAAGGACTTAATGGTCTTTCATGCGATCTTTCGAGCGCTGCTTAGCGCGGCTGTGTCTGTCGCTGTTTGCCGCACTCATCGCGTGTGCTCGCCCGTGACTGGAATGCGACACGTGAAACCCTTCACGCTCGAGTACATATATGGCTTCTTCGTTCCGGAAGAATTTTGCGGTTTTGTTGCTTCTTCAGGTATCGACCTACGCGGTTCCACTGCTCACGCTTCCCCTGCTCACCCGCGTGCTTACACCGGAGGGGTACGGGCGCCTCGCGTTTGCGCTGGCCTTCATTAATTATTTTATTGTCTTGACGAACTACGGCTTTGGCTTAACTGCTACGCCGCAAATCTCCGTCAACCGCGCCAATCGCGAAGAGCGCTCTCGAGTCTTCTGGTCGACGCTTTGCGCGCAGGGTGTGGTCACGATTGGCGGCTTTACCATCTTGCTGACCCTGTCTTTCGTGTTTGACCGCCTTGCACAAGATCGCGAACTTCTCCTCCTAGGCTTTGGCCTTGCCGTTGGCGCGATGCTCACTCCGACGTGGTATTTCCAGGGCATCGAAGACTTGCGCATCACGGGCGCCATTGTCTTTGCGAGTCGCGTGCTGAGCGTTCCCGCGATGTACTTGCTCGTGCACAGTCGAGACGACATCTACTGGGCAATGGGCGTCAATTCGCTCGTACCTTTGATGTCGGGTCTGACCATCATGACGTACCTTTACTTTCGTCGTGAGCTCGACTTTGTTTCCGTATCGCTGGATTCGATTGCAAAGTCCCTCAAGGACGGCTGGAGCGTCTTCCTCGCGACGGCCATCAATGAATACAGCGCGTCGAGCAACACGGTGCTGCTAGCCCTTATCTCCGGGAACGTTGCCGCCGGCTACTTCGCTGCGGGCGATAAGCTAATCCGCGCCGCCATAGGCATCATGAGCCCGCTCAAAACCGCCGCATATCCGCGCATCAGCTATCTCATGCATCATTCGCGCGATGCGGCTTTTTCCTTCTTGAGAAAAATGCTAGCGTTCCAAGGGACGGTTGTTGCGTTGATCTCTTTGACCATCTTTACAGCCGCGCCATTAGCGGTGAAATTGCTTTACGGTCCGCACTATCAGCCTACAGTCGACGTATTGCGTCTCATGGCGTTCGTGCCGTTCCTGTCAGGTATTGCAGATGTCTTTGGCGTGCAGACCATGCTGCCTCTTGGAATGAAGTCGCAGTTTGGACGCGTGCTTTTGGGCGCGGCGGTTCTCAACGTTGCGCTTCTGACCGTTCTATCCACGTTCTTTGCGGAACTAGGCGCCGCTACAGCGCTTCTCACAGTGCAGGCATACGTCGCGATCGCCATGGCGACAACGCTCTATATGCAGCGAGTTCCGTTCTTTTTGAAGCAGGGCGTTCCCGAATGAAGCGGCAGGCGCCGCCTCGGCGAGATAGATTGTGCGATGGGGTTGCTTTAAGCGACGTTCTTGAGAACAGGCTTAGTCAACGCAGTTTGATAGACGTCGATATAGGCATCGACCATCGCGGCAACGCTAAAACCTTCGGCGTATTGGCGCAAGCGGTCGTGCAATGACGTGTCCTGCAGGAGCTTCACGGCATCGCGGAGTTTGTCTATAAGCGTGTGCGGCTGCTCCATATCGAAGAGAAGGTTGGAGCCCGGCTCGATTACTTCCGGAATTCCACCTGTGTTTGCAGCCACGACCGGCACGCCGTGTGAGTAAGCTTCGACCGTCACGCGTCCAAAGGGCTCATTCCATTTCGATGGCACGATGAGAATGTCGATAGCTTCCAGAAATTCGCCAGGCTTCACTTGCCCCAGGAATTCGACGCGCGGGTCGGCATAGTTCTCTTTCAGCTCCCCCAGATATTCCGCATCGCCCTTACCACCGATGGCAAGCGTCCATTCGAGCGAATGATCCGCAAGAAGCTGCTCGAACAAAACCTCAAGTCCTTTTTCCGGCGAAACGCGTCCGAGCACGCCAAGCCGTACAGGGCCGCTTTCGTACTTTGAAGCGCGCTTCATGGGAACAGCATCGTCCAGCGGAACATAACAATTGCTGATGACCTCGGTGCGCATTGCGCTTGGGAAGAAGCCATTATCGACGTGCTTCTGCAAGACAAATCTGCTTACGCCGACGGCCACGTCCACACTCGCGGATGCGGCACGCTTCGGTCCCGCATACAACGAGCACATGCCGCATTGACGCTCACAAGGCTTCGCACCGGAAAACATGGTGGACGTCGGGCACATGAGATAGTAGTCGCGAGCCGTATGCACTATAGGCACGTTGGCATTACGAGCCACGCGCCAGATGTCAATTGAGAGGCAGGAAAGGTTGCTCGTGTTGACTATGTCGGGCCTTTCCCGCGCAATGATATTTTTGAGCTTGCGCGACATGATCACGTTGTGCAGATCGATGGCGTGCCAGATAAGCTTGACGACAGACGAATGCTTTTTCGGTTTGTGCGGCCAATAAACATTGACCGAGCGAAGATGGTAGACCTTTACGCCGTTAAGTCTGCTGATCCGATCCACGCCGGCGCCTGTAGCGCAAACTACGCACACTTCCATTCCGGCCTTGACAAGGCCCTCCGCAAGGAGTCGCGTCGATATCTCTGCCCCGCCGACGGAATCCGGATGATACAAAGTGTTCGCGATGAGTATTTTCACGGCATCCGCAGTAGTTGGTGTTATCGCTGATCCAGGAAGCGTTCCGCAAGTCATCTGTAATACTACGGTATTTATTTAATCCTTGGTAGGTTGCGTCTTTAAGTAAAGCGCACTTTCGTGGCGTTCGCCATAGAGAATTTGCGCAAGCGCATACGCAGCGCGGTCCCACCTGAACTGGTTGGCTCGCGCGTATCCGCGTTGACGATGCCACTCGCGGACATCGTGTTGTGTGGTCATCACTTCGATCTTCGCAGCAATATCAGTGGCTGAAAGCGGATCACAGTACATGGCCGCGTCGCCACAGACCTCGGGAAGCGAAGCTTCCGAAGACGTAATGACCGGACACCCGCAACGCATGGCCTCTAGCGGCGGAAGTCCGTAACCCTCGTACAGAGATGGGAAAACGAGGCAAGCAGCGCTTCCATACAGCGCCTTCAATTCGCCGTCCGATACAAAACCTGCCCAAGTCACCTTATCTGATTGCGCGACGCCCTGCACGTCTTGTGCGGCGAAAACACGCGGATTTGCTCCTCCCGCCACGACGAACTTGATGTCGGATTTTTTTTCGAGCAGCTTCGTAGCATCGAGCACGCGCTGCAGATTCTTGCGAGGATCCAGGCTCCCGACCAGAACACAGAATTTCCCTTTCTCAAGCGATAGACGAGTGAGAATAGCTGGATCAGGCTCTATGCGATCCATGTGATCCGCGCCGGGACGAATGACCTCGACATGCGATTCCGCTAAGCCTAGATGGTGGCAAATGCGCCGTTTGGAGAAGTCCGATACGGTGAGAATCAGTCGGGTCTGCTTAGCGAGAACTGAAAACTTGAATCGGTACCAAAAAGAAAACCTCTTCGAGAATGCTTGAGGGACGTCGTAAACCGCCATATCGTGAATCATCACCAGTTGACGACGTTTGAGCAGCGGCCCGGTATTGCACAAGCTGATCAGTGTGTCCTGCGCCGATTCGAGCGGCAAAACGACTTGCTCCCATAGGTTTCCCTTGAGCAGCTGCGGCAAACGCCCTTTGCGGCTGGCTAGTCCAAGGTCTTTGGCGTCGGGTGGCACCACGAGCGGCAGATCGTTCGGAGTCGAAGCCTGCGCCTGCAACGCCCGCGTCAATTCAAATGCAACGCGTTGCACGCCTGTGATGCGTTGAGATGCAAATTTGCCATTAATGGTAAACCCCATGGACCCCCCGTCAATACTGCGAATTATTCCGGTGCGTACCGGCTACGACGTGGTACGAAGGCTTATCGTTCGGCCACGGGAATTTGTGAACTTGCATTTGTCAGACGTTCCAATTCGGCCGTCTCAGCTACTTCAATTAGAAGCCGTAAGTCCGACACGAGAACGGCGGATGACCGCATGTTCAAGGCATCAGCGGTGTTAATCGACTTCCTAATTCGCTCCAGCGCAAATTGCACTGCTTTCATGGAAAGCTCTCCGAGGAAGATACCCATTGCTCAACGACGAGGAAGGCGAGTCCCGGACAAATTAGTCCGAGAAGGAGGATCCCGGCCCAGCGACACGTGCAGTCAACGTCAGTGGTACACGCGCATTGGTGTGATGAAGACACACAAGAAGTTTTTCTTGCCGCTATATTTGGCTCTGTGCGGGAAAACACTGACGTACATGCCGTACAAAAAAGCAAGCATTAAGAATCCTTTTGTTTCAAAATTGAAAAACGTTGCCGATTTTTAGATCGTACGTTCACTCTTTAATGAGCCCGCGCTTCACCTTTACGCCTGGCGAAATCCACTGATAAAATCGGCTCCATCCTTACATGTGCTTGACATCTTAAAATTGGTGGTCCCAACTAACGTTTTCGCGCAAAGGTTTGCGCGAAATTCATCAGATGGAAGACATGTAGCTCAATCAAACAAGTCGGCCGATTAGTCTGATGAATAAGACGGAGCGTATTTGCTGTTTTTTGCTCTAAGCAGACCCGATTTCCGCTAGCTAACTGGGCACCTAATACCTGAGTTACTTGATCGCATAAGGCACTTCGCAGCAGGCACGCGTTTTATCGTACTCCTCATTGGTTGAACAAGACTTTTTTCGTTTTGATGGAATGTGAGCATTGAAATTTCGAGCGCTTTGGACTTTGGTGCCCTAGTCCACATTGAACCTCGTAAGCAATCTACGATAGTTAGTAGGCCTAGGACCTGTTCTCTGGAGGTGCATTCGACTGATACGCAGCATTCGACAACATCTTTAGAGCAAAGTAGGGCGCCGCTCGTCTAAGGACGATCATGCGAAAAGTCAACAGCCCTATTGGACAACGCGTCGGTGCGAACGCTCCACCGTGTGTCCGCCGTCCCGCCAGTACGAGATGCCGACGGTCTCCCTACAGAGGCACGCGGTTGGCTAATCTCGACTTGAAGGGATTTGGACTACGAACCTTCGTTCACGGAGTCGTCTATGTGGATCATCGACCGAGCGCGCGCATTCTTCGCTCTCATCGCTCGTGCGGCTTCAGTTGTCTGGGTGTTGTGCACATTTGTTTTTTTGGTCGTTCTCATGTCGCTTTTCAGCAAGTTGGAGCAGCGATCGGAAAGGTTGTCGAAATTCCGCCAAGACCGGAAGAATCGACATCCGATGGGCGCAAACCCCTCCACCGTGCCCGCTAGCGGAAAGCTACGAGATTCGAACGAATAGCTGATTCACCTTCTAGAGCGCGTGTTGTTACGCGCCCCAAAAAAACGAGAGCGAGTTTATGCTGAATCTTCAATCGGATCTGCACGGAAATCATTTGTTGCGAGCGTTGCCACTGGAAGAATGGCAGGCGCTCGCACCCGATCTCGAGATCATCGAGTTGCGAGCGGGACAGGTGCTTTGCAATGCACATGACTCGTTTCTTCATGTGTACTTTCCGGCGTCCGCGGTCATCTCGCTGTCACATGCGTTGGACGGCAATTGCTCGGTCGAGATTGCAACGGTAGGGCGTGAAGGCATGGTTGGCGTGCCCGTTTTAACGGAAGGCGACACCATGCCCACGATGGTCACAGTGGAATGCAGCGGCACCGCGTACCGCATGGACGCGCATCTGCTGCGAGAACACTTGCAGCGCTCGCGGCTCCTTGATCGCCTTTCCATGCTTTATATCCATGCGTTCTTCACGCAGATCGCGCAGAACGCGGCATGCAATCGGTATCACTCGCTAAGCAGTCAACTCTGTCGATGGCTTCTGGTCGGGCTCGACCGGGCTTCATCGAATCAATTGCGCGTCACGCAGCAGCACATCGCCGACTTGCTGGGGGTGCGTCGCGAAGGCGTCACCGAAGCAGTCGGAAGATTGCACTCGCACGGCGTCGTGTATCAGACGCGCGGCTGCATTCGCGTTCTTGATCGCAAGGCGCTCGAAGCGCGTGCTTGCGAATGCTACGGTCTTATCAAGGCGGAGTTCAATCGCTTGCTACCGGCGACGATCACGACCCCGTAAAGAGAATGAGCTTGTCGCTTGCAAAAGAGCAGGTGCATCAACGAGCTTCAGACACCGAACAGGAGATGCTGTGATGGCCCGTGTGCTCATTCTCAATCTTGCTGCGTCATCGACGGACACCGCCGACAACGATCTAACCGTGCCGGTCGAGATACGGAACGAGGCAGGATCGGTAATAAAGCGCGTGATACTCGCGAGGGCGTGGCCAACGAGAGTCGAATTGCCGGACGACTTCGAAACGCGTGGTGTTCCAGCCGATGAGGCAAAGCCGCCTAGCGGCCTGGCCGTAATCATCGTTGCAACAAAAACATACGGCGGTCAAGAAGCACAGCGTCGGCTCATGCTCATTGGTCGCTTTAGCCAGCATACCGTCGATTTCATGCTCGACGTCTCAAGAAGTGGTTAGTAAGGCCTTTTGACCGTCGCGCCGCTTAGACGGTCCCTTTTAACTTTTCTATTGTGAGCGGGCTTATGAAAGTAACCGTCGTTGGTACGGGCTATGTTGGCCTTGTTACAGGCGCATGCCTGGCCGAAGTGGGCAACAGCGTTCTTTGCATGGATGTCGACCAAGAAAAAATTGATTTGCTTAACCGGGGCGGCATTCCCATTCACGAGCCAGGACTCAAGGAGCTGATTCAGGGCAACGTGAAGGCAGGACGAATCAGCTTCACGACGAGCGTCGCCAAGGCGGTAGAGCACGGAGACGTACAGTTCATTTGCGTAGGTACGCCACCTGATGAAGATGGTTCCGCAGACCTTCAATACGTATTAGCGGCTGCCGAGCAGATTGGCAAGTACGCGCAAGGTTTCAAGACGATCGTCGACAAGTCGACCGTTCCGGTCGGCACAGCAGATAGAGTCGCCGACACCGTGCGAAAAGCGCTTGATGCCAGGGGCGTAAATCATCAATTCTCGGTCGTGTCTAATCCTGAGTTTCTGAAGGAAGGCGCAGCCGTTGTCGACTTCATGCGCCCGGACCGGATCGTACTTGGCTGCGCGTCCGATACCTCGGGCGAACGCGCGCGCGCCATGCTTACGCGTCTTTATGCGCCATTCAATCGGAACCACGAACGTACGATGTATATGGATGTGCGCTCCGCCGAATTCACGAAGTACGCTGCTAATGCAATGCTTGCGACGCGTATCTCGTTCATGAACGAGTTGGCGAATCTCGCCGATATGGTGGGCGCGGACATCGAGGCAGTGCGGCGTGGCATAGGATCGGACCCGCGCATCGGCTACGATTTTCTTTATGCGGGTTGCGGCTACGGTGGCTCGTGTTTCCCTAAGGATGTGCGTGCATTGATTCAAACAGCGCATGAGTACGGCCGCGATCTGCAGATACTGAACTCGGTGGAGTCGGTGAATCATGCGCAAAAGGACGTGCTTGTCAGCAAGGTCTGCGCGCGGCTTGGTGAGGACCTGACGGGGAAAACACTTGCGGTTTGGGGGCTGGCCTTCAAGCCGAACACCGACGACATGCGCGAAGCACCGAGCCGCAGGTTGATTGCCGAATTGCTCAAGCGAGGCGCGACTGTTCGTGCATACGATCCGGTTTCTTCGGAGGAGGCGCAACGGGTTTTCGCGCTTGACTTGGCAGACGACCCTTCGTACGGCGCAAGGCTTAAATTTTGTAGCAACCAGTATGAAGGAGTGAAGGACGCCGACGCGCTTGTAATCGTCACCGAATGGAAAGCGTTCAAGAGCCCCGATATCGCAGCGCTGCATGCTGGTTTGAAGAAGCCGTTAATCTTCGATGGGCGCAACTTGTTCGATCCCGAGAATATGGCGGAGCTGGGCTTTGTCTACGAGGCCATCGGTCGGCCCACGGTTGAGCCGAAGTAATCCCTAAAAGATAAAGGCGTTGCGGGTTGATTACTCGCAACGCCTTTTTTCGCATCCGAGGTGTTCGGTCACACTTGCGACTCGGTCACCGCTACATTGCTTCGACTTGGTACAGGAGCCACTTCTTTTTCGGCACGGAAACGAGCTAGCCTGACTTCGATGAACGCCGAGAACGACGCCTTGAATTTTTCGGTGGAAAATCTTTCGGCATTTTCGCGGCATGCGCGCGGATCGAACAGATGCGCGTTGCGCTCGAAGCGCTCGATGGCATCGATAAGCGACTCACACGTTGGCTCCTTGAAGAAGAGGCCTGTGGGGCGTTCGCGTGGCAGGCCGATCACCGTCTCCAGTGCGCCGCCTTTGCCGAACGTGACGACCGGCGTGCCGCATGCTTGGGCTTCTATGATCGATATGCCGAAGTCCTCCTCGGCCGCATACACGAAAGCGCGCGCGCGCTGCATGTGGTCACGCAAGACCTCGAATGACTGATAGCCGAGGATCTCGACGTTCGGACCTGCGGACGCACGAATCTTTTGCATGTCGGGACCGTCCCCGATCACGACAAGACGCCGCTCCGGCGTGCGGGAAAACGCCTTTACGATAAGGTCGATGCGCTTGTACGGTACAAGTCGCGATGCGGTTAAATAGAAGTCATCTTTCTGTGTTCGCATGGGAAGTGAACGCACATCGACCGGAGGATAAATCACAGTCGAGTCACGTTGGTATGCCTTCCTGATACGGCGCGCGATGAAGTGCGAATTGGCGATCAGATAATCCACGCCGTTGGTCGAGCGTGCGTCCCATACGCGAATATAGTGCAGCAAAAGCCGCGCCATGACCGACTTCAACCCCTTGGTCAGGCCCGCTTCGTTGAGATATTGATGCTGTAAGTCCCAGGCATAACGAACCGGCGAGTGAACATAGCTGACATGAAGCTGATCCGGTCCGGTAATTACTCCCTTGGCAACCGCGTAAGAGCTGGAAATGATGAGATCGTAACTTGAAAGATCGAGCTGTTCGATTGCTATAGGCATTAGCGCCAGATAAGACCTGTAGCGCTTTTTTGCAAAGGGCATTTTTTGAATGAAGGACGGGTGTACTTTGCAATCCTTGACGCAAGCGCGGTCTTTAAGAAAGTCAACGATGGTGTAAATCTCGGCGCCTGGAAAGCACTCGATAATTTGCTGCAGAACTTTTTCCGCGCCTCCAGACACCACGAGCCAATCATGGACAATCGCAATTTTCACGGTTTTCCCTCGTTTAGAGAAACGAATGAGGAGACTTTCTTGGGCTTAAGGCCTTATGGTCCTAGGTAGAAATCCCAATTTTTGTGGTGTACCTAACACTTCGATGGCCGCCAACGAATTGCAAGGGAATCCTCAAAATAGGTGAAATTGTTTCGGGCGTTTTGCCCTGCCGCGTATATCGTTTCCAGTAAAGAATGACCGGACGTCGTGCTTAAAAACGCAGATCGTACGTCTGTTGGTTAGCGCACAACGTCGAGCATTCGAGCTGTTCATACTGTGGTCAACCAATCGAAAGTTTCGAGAGTTCTTCCTTGCATGATCGTGCATTCACAAGACGAGGTCACCGAGTAAGGTGACGCAGTGGCTTGTGGGCTCGAATGGATGGATCACAGCAAGCGTTACATAGAAATTCTTAAGGAGAGAGGGATGTCGCTTCCGAGGAGACTGTTCAACGGTGCAAAGGGGTGGCTCCCTGATACCGCGTATCTCATGCTCTACCATCGTCACAAGGTAGGACGTTTTCCCAACGTGCGCGCTCCCGAGACGTTCAACGAGAAGATTCTTTACCGGTGTCTTTTTCCGGACCCCCGGTATGCGGACCTTGCGGACAAGCTCAACGTGCGCGACTACGTTCAGCGCAAGGTCGGTGAGCAATACCTGACCGAGATAATCGCCACACCAGAGAGGTTCACCCGCGAGGAGTTCGATTCTCTGCCGACAAGCTTTGTGATGAAGGCGAATCACGGTAGTGGTTTCGTCAAGCTAGTTCGCGACAAGGCCGAGACGTCCTTCGAGGAGCTCGACGCGCTTGCGCGCGAATGGCTGATCACCGACTTCTATCGCATAGCGCGGGAGCGTCACTATCGGACCATCAAGCCGCGCATTTTCTTTGAAGAGCTTTTACTCGATTCCAGCGGTGCCGTTCCTGCTGACATCAAGATCCATTGCTTTTTTAACGGAAGAGACAGCCAGCCCACGATTTACATCGCGCTCATTTCGGACCGGTTTGGCGAGCATCCACGTGGCGACATGTATGACGGGAACTGGAACCGGCTCGATATTGCGATCGGCCACTATCCGCGTAGTGAGGTCGCGGCGCCGCGACCGCAGTGCTTTGATGAGTTGATCTCGGTCGCCGTTAGCCTTGCGGAAGGCTTCGAATACGTGCGGGTAGATCTTTACGCACCGGACGATCGAATCCTCTTCGGCGAGTTGACCTTCACGCCGGGTGCGGGCGTGTTTCCCATGCATCCGGATATAGTCGATTACGAGTGGGGGAGGTTGATGGAGGTTAAGGGGGTTGGTTAGATCGGTCGCTTATGCCTTTGCCCGGGCGTCGGGCGAAGGCTATGCGCCGCCTGCTTGTACCGCAGCACCGATCAATTCATTGAGGCCGTTGATTCGTACATTCGCTGGTACACGAGAAGCGGATCGAGATCTCGCTTGGCGCACTCAGTCCGATTGAATACCGGGCGAGCCTCGGGCTGACGATATAAGGCAGTCCAAGAATTCCGCCGCATCCCAAACACGACACTAGGATACTGCCGCAACACGCATGTCGAGGCCAATTTGAAATGTCCGATATTCGGCTAAATTGAAATGTCCGGTTTGGGGTCGGTTCCTGCTTCCAAAGAAGACAGTTTCCCCACCGAGGCTGCCCGCATTTTGGCACTTCTGAGCATCATCGCGTTCAGGTCGATCTGCTTGAGTTCGCGTTGCTTGCGCGTGTTGTTGGCGCGCATCTTCGGGCGCACCTCTTCGCCCCGATTGGTGCGTGAGGGCGCTGACTTGATAGGGCGATTGTCGCGCTCCATCTGCACCTGCCTCGACAGCGCAAGGACGTGTCCAAGACGCTTGTTGTCGACCTCAGCGCCCTGGTCGACATGGGACAGGCGATCATAACGTCGACAGGGCAACGCCGCGCCATTCGCCCAAATCTCGATGCGCCCGTCCGGGTACTCGTACACATCGAGATAGCGATGGATCAAGGCGCGCGTCGCCGGCGAATCTTCAAGCAGGTACATCACGCGATCGTATTGCACCGTCAGCGAGGCCGAGACGCAACGAGATTCGCGTGCCGTCAGAATCGAATCGAGATCCTCGTCGGCACGCACCGGACGATGCGCGTCAAAGTCGCTCTTCGCGCGCTTGCCGAAACGGTCGTTGAAGTCGGCGATGAAGTGGGGCGCATAAGCATTCGCGGCCTCCCACGTGTCGATCTCGCGCAGCCGCAATTCCTTGACGAGCCGATCCTGCAAGGTCAAGTTGGCACGCTCCACGCGCCCCTTCGCCTGACTGCTGTTGGCGCACAGGGTCTCGACGTTGAGCTCGTACAAGGCCCGGCCAAACTGCGTGACCCCCTTGTCAGCCTTGCGCGAGCCCCGGTTGAGCGAGAACACACTGGCTTTATCGCTATACAGCGCCAAGGGCTTGCCGTGCTGCTCGATGTAGCGGCGCGTTGCCTCGAAATAACTGAAGGTCGATTCGGTGGCCGTGAAGTGCAGGGTCATCAGACGGCTGGTGGCATCGTCGATGAACACCAGCAGCGTGCACGCCGGCGCGCGAGCTTCGAACCAGCGATGATCGCTGCCATCGATCTGGATCAGCTCGCCATAGCACGAGCGACGGTTGCGCGGCTGATGGATCCTTGGAGGACGCTGTCGACGTGGCGTCCAGAGTCCGGCGCCGATCATGAGCCGCCGAACGGTTTCCTTGGCCAGCCGAATGTCATGACACTCGCGCAGCTTCTCGCAGGCAAGCGTCGGGCCAAAATCGCTATAGGGCTCTTTGACGATGGCCACGGCCCGGACCGCCAAGCCCGCGTCGACACGATGATTGCCCGTTTGACCGCGCTTGCCGGAAACCAGGCCCGGCGCGCCTTGTTCGCGTAACCGCGCACTGAGACGCCGCACCTGTCGTGTACTCAGTCCACGTCGCTCGGCGGCCCGCCACGGTTTGAGCAGTCCGTCGACCACTGACTGAATCACTTTGAATCGGTCCAACTCGCGCATCGACATGGTAATCGTGTCCGTTGCAGCCATCGCGGTCTCCTGCGCCGAAGCATCGGCGCGGGGTAAGCTTAGGCGGTTCGAAGCGGACATTTGAATCTGGCTAAAAGCGGACATTACAATCTAGCCGCTACAAACATAAAATGCGCTAATTTACATTATGTCTAATAAGATCAAGCCGACCACAAAACGACGCAACACTTCCAATCCACACTTACTTTCCCTGAACCTACAAAGTTCCCGCACGGCTACGAGTTCGACCAGTTACCAACGCCACCCGCTACAGCGCTCACAACGATCCCCCGTCACCATTTGCTAAAGGCCTTCCCGCACCCGACACGAACCGCAAAATCCAAGCCGGACGTCGAAACGAAAATTACACGAAGCGCTAATCCAGCGCCTTCCTACAAACCCCGCCCAGCGACCCCATCAGCCGCCACTTAAACTCCTGTAACATAAGACAAACAACTATCGAGACGCCTGGACGCCAGCACGAAGCCATTCGTGCGCTACGCTCGCTGACGAAGCGAAGTGGACCGGGACCCCATGAGATGGCTGCAGGCCTCCGCAAGCAAGAATCTTATGCCCTTATCACCGTGTCTTTAGCATGGTGCGCGTTAGATCAGGCTTATGATGACGATAAACGCAGGCTGGCCGAGCAGGATTTGCGCGCGTCGATAGAACGACTGGACATGATACAAGAGGCGATTCGCAAAGCCCTGCCATACAAAGGCGGCTTTACGAGGTGCGCCTCGTGCAGAAATATTTTTAGCGACGAAGGAAGCTACCTCGCTCATTGGGCTTACATACAAGGTGAAATCACCTGTGTATTTCTCCCGCCCCTTTTGATGGCCTTAGGGTTTATCGTCGAAGAACACAAGATCGGCGAACGTTTATACCCTGATTACGTTCTCCGCCATCCTTTGTATGTCACATAGCCTGCGTGAAATTCTTTTCGATGCATCCGATTTTCCACAGTCGCCCACGGACCTCTCAAGCCACCATCGTCGTTCGCTCACGTAGCGCGGTCCCGCTTGGTCTCAACGGCCACAGTTCTGCGAGTTCGGACGCCGTGCTCTGCAACTTCGGGGCGATTTCCTCGATCTGCTCGGTCGTCATGCGAACACTTGGACCCGCAACGCTGACCGTGCCGAGCGCGGTTCCAAGACCGTTCACCCTTATCGGCACGGCAACAGCCGAAACACCAGGCTCGGCCTCGCTGACCGCAACCGCATAGCCACGCTTTTCCGTAAGCGCGAGTTCCTTCAAAAGGTCCTCGATAGACCGCACGACATTGGGCCCTTGCCGGTCGGCTTCTCCGAAGCCCATGCTGGCCACGATTTGAATCGCCCGGTCACGAGGCATCGAAGCGAGCCATGCCTTGCCGGTCGCCGTCGAGTAGACCGTGACTCTCCCAGTCGCGGAACTGGGTGGCTGGTAGATGAGACCTGCCGTCGCGCCCTGCGCCTGCGCGAGCCAGACGAGGGTGTCGCCGTCCGCAACGGCTAGACGCACGAACTCTCGCGTCTCGTGCGCAAGCCTGTTGAGTACCGGCTGACAGATGTTCGGAATGCCGGTGGCCGCGTAAAACCGCTGCCCCATCACCGCAAGGCGCATGGTCAGCCGATAGAAGCCGGTGTCGGGCTCCTTGGCAACCCAGCCAAGATCGACGAGCGTCGAGAGCAGCCGGTGTGCCCCGCTCTTCGGCAATGACAGGCGCTCGGCGATTTCCCCGAGGGGCAAGGTGTTCGCGCCCTCGGCAAGGAGCGCGATGATTTCCAGACACCGTTCAGCGGGAACATGCGACATAGCGATCCAGACGTGTTGAGGTTGAAATTTCGCCGCGTGCGCCACTGACGACACATGCTATCTATCGGTCAGAAAAAACGAAGTGATGGATTCGATCTGACCGGTATGCATGTCCTTTCCGTTGACCCATGCACAGCCGAATCGCTGCGCATGGGCGATGAGCGCCGTCGGCTCTTCCGATAAAACCACATCGCCCACGAGCACGTCTTTCTTCAGCGGGCCGAGGTTGCCGGGCAAGCCGTCGCCCGCGGACATGCCAACCGGCGATGCGTTGACGATCAGGTCGAACTCGCCGCGCGCGTCCGATACGCCAGCAGCTCGCGTATGCGGAAACGCTTCGCTCAAGTTTCTTGCCACGATACCCGCGCGCTCGGCATCGATATCCAGAATGGAGATCGAAGCGACGCCGGCTTCGGCAAGCGCCGCGGCAATCGCGCTGCCCGCGCCTCCCGCCCCGAACAACAGTGTGCGCCTGCCGGAGACGCTCAAGCCCCGCGCCTCGACGCCATGCACGAAACCGGCGCCGTCGAACATGTCGCCGGTCCACGAACCGTCGGCCTCGCGCCGCAGCGCATTCACCGCGCCGACTGTCTTCGCGGCCACGCCGAGTTGTCGGGCAAACGCGCAAGCGCGCTTCTTGAACGGTGCGGTGATAAGCAAGCCATCGAGGTTCACAATCTCCAGCAGCGCGGGGAATGCGTCGTCGAAGCGATCTGCATGGACGTGCAGAGGGACGAGCACGGCATCGATGCCTTCCTGCGCGAAGCGCGCAGTATAGACCGCCGGAGATCGAACCTGCACGACAGGATCGCCTACGATGCCATAGACACGCGTTGCACCTGAGATCTGAATGCTGTCCGCCATGTTCAGCCTCTCCCGCGCGATTCGTACCATTGCGCCACGCGCTGGCTACGGTGGCGACGCGCCTTGGCGCGCACGTCTTGCGCCAGGTTCATTAAGCCCGGTTCGAAGAGTCTGGCATCCATTTCACGCAACTGCGGCGACACCACGGGCCGAAAACCCATGTGGGCGACGACATCGCGTTCGGCATCCAGCCCCGGAGCGATCTCGATCAGCTCGAGCCCTTGCGGCCCGACGCGAAACACGGCCCGTTCGGTGACGAAAAGCGTGAGTTGCTTGCGTTGCTGACCAATCCGGGCGCTATAGCAAACCTGTTCGAGTTTCGGCACGAACTTCATGTGCCGCCCTTCCCTGCGAATGACGGTCTTCCCGTTCTCCCAGCCAATGTCGAGATCGCCCGCCGTGAGCGTTCCACTGAAGATCACGCATTTCGCGTTCTGGCTGATGTTGATGAAGCCGCCAACACCGATGATCTTGTCGCCGAACCGGCTGATGTTCACATTCCCCTGAGCGTCCACTTCGGCAAACGAGAGGAAGGCGAGATCGAGGCCGCCGCCATCGTAGAAGTCGAACTGCGACGGTTGTTCGATCATCGCGGCGAAGTTCTGGGCGCCGCCCGAATCGCGACCCGTAATGGGCGCGCCGCCGATAAGTCCCTGCTCGTTGGTCAGATGCACCGCTTCGAGCAGCCCCTCTTCGGCCGCAACGGTGGATAGCCCCGTGGATACGCCCGCACCCAGGTTGCAAATCGCCTCGGGGAACAATTCCATTGCCGCGCGCCGGACGATGACCTTCCTCGGCCCGAACGGCAGCGGTCTGATCTGGTCGACAGGAACACGCAACTCGCCGGAATAGCTCGGGTCGTAGTCGGTCGCATAGGTCTGGCGCTGTCCCAATTCCACCACGACGAAATCGACGAGAATGCCGGGAATCTTGACGTGCTTGGCGGGCAGCGTACCGTTTCGCGCCATGCGCTTCACCTGAACCACGACGATGCCGCCCGCGCGCCGCGTCGCTTGCGCCATTGCCAGCATCTCGCCGAATACGGCTTCCTGCTCCATTGTCACGTTGCCGTCTTCGTCGGCCGTCGTGCCCCGCAGGAACGCGACATCGACCGGAATGTGCTTGAAGAACAGCCACTCTTCGCCGGCAATCTCGGTCACTTCGACGAAAGCGGGCGGCGTGCAGGGGCTTTGCCGCGCACCCTGCTGCCTCGGGTCCACGAAGGTGTATAAGCCCGTCTTCGTGAAGAGACCCGGACGGCCGCCCGCCATCTCGCGCATCAATTGCGACAGCACGCCCTGCGGGAATGTGTAAGCCTCGATCTTGTCTTCCGCCGCGAGTCTTACGAGTCCCGGCGAATCGACGAGCGCGCTTGTAATGGCCCGTCGCAGCAAACCTTCGTGAGCGAGGTGCGATGCGCCCAGTTCGCCGCGGTCGCCCACACCCACGATGCTCACCGAGGTCAATCCAAGCGGCTTCCGTTCCGCCAGGAAGCGGCGCTCGACGGCAGCCAGAAGCGCCTCGGGCACGGAATGCCCGCCACCGGAACCGCTGATCAGGATGGCATCGTTATCGGCGACGAGTTGAGCCGCTTCGTCCGCGGTTATTCGTTCCATGGTTCGCTGATCGCTCCGTATTCGGGATGGGAAATCGGTCTCGTCAGGCTGTCGCGCCGGTCATCGGTCGCGCCATTCGACGACCCGCTGCGCTTGTACGCCCAGGCCTTCGACACCCAGCCGCATGCGATCGCCTGGCTTCAGGTATTTCGGCGGTTTCATGCCGAGACCTACGCCGGGCGGCGTGCCTGTCGTCACGATGTCGCCGGGCATGAGACGGACGTATTGGCTCATGTCCGACACGAGTTTCGCGACGGTGAAGATCATGTCGTTCGTGTTCGAGTTCTGAATGCGCTCGCCGTTGAGTTCGAGCCACAAGCCGAGGTTCTGCACGTCCTCGATCTCGTCGGAGGTAACGAGCCACGGACCGATGGGGCCAAAGGTCGGCGACATTTTCCCCTTCACCCACTGACCGCTGCGTTCGAGTTGAAACTCGCGCTCCGAGACGTCGTTGCAGATGAAGTAACCTGCGATACGGCTCAGCGCTTCGGCCTCACTCACGTAGTACGCTTCCTGGCCGACGACGAACGCCAACTCCACTTCCCAGTCCGACTTGACGGAATTTTTAGGCAGGATGACGTCGTCATCGGGTCCGCAGATGCAGGACGGCGCCTTGTTGAAGAGAATGGGGTCCTTTGGGATATCGGCATGGGTTTCGATTGCGTGCTGAACGTAGTTCAAGCCGACCGCGATGAAATTGCCGGGCTGCGCCACGCAAGGGCCGAGGCGCACGGACGCATCGACGAGGGGCAGCGTGTGCGGATCGATTGCGCGCAAGCGCTCGATGCCGCCGCTTGCAAAGAACGCAGGATTGAAGTCATCGCAATGGCCAGTGAGATCGCGCACGCGACCGTCGCCATCGAGAATGCCGGGTTGTTCCTGGCCGGGCTGGCCGTGTCGGACGAGTTTCATGTTCGGGTTGAGCGGGTTGAGTTCAGGATTGGTGCGAGGAAGCGCCAAGGCGGCAGATTTCAAGTGCATAGACAGCGGCGTCGGGCCTGATGTGCAAGCCTGCATCGCGCAAATGCGGAACGTCGATCAGGGCATGCACCTCGCTTGCGGCCTCTTCCGTCGATGCCTCGACGAGAACGATCCACGCCGGAACATCGAACTCGCGCGTGCGCGCCTCTTCGGTGTCGAAGAAGCTCGCCTGATCCGACGCGAAGAGATGACACGCGAGCACGCCGGTCGCGCGCATCGCCTGTGGAAAAGCCACGTCGCGCAGGTAAGCTTCCGGCGTGTTGTTCGCTGCGCCCGTCCGGTCGATACGAACGGCAAACAAATAGCCGCCGCTGCTCTCGCCGATACTGCAAACGGGCTGACAAACGGCTCGCGAGGTATTGCGAAAGTACGTGAGCGTCTTCGTGGTCGCGGGCGTCGGCGCATTGAGGCGCGCCATGTATGCGGGCGAAACCATGACGTCGAGATCGGCCGCCTCGTACATGGTCAACCACTCGGGCGAATGGCCTGCCCGGCGAAAACGCCTGCCGCGCCTGAAGCCCGGAATGGCGAGCCGCTCGGGAATGTGTTCCTTGTCGTGCCACGCGTAGAACTGCTCGCGCCCTTCGAATTCGATGTCGTTCCACACGAGAACGATGCCATGGCCTAGCAGCGCGGCGCTGGTCGCACCGGGCATGTCGTGCGTGGGCGCGCTGGCAGCAAGGCTATCCGGCGTGGTTTGGCTGTCGGGTTTCATCGTGCGAGGAACTCGGGTTCTCGTTTGGCAAAGAACGCGGCGACGCCTTCGTGAAGGTCGTGGCTGTCGAAGATCCTTTGCTGAACGACGGTTGAAAGCGACAACGCGGCATCGAGCGGCTGATCCTGCGCGGCATCGACGAGTTGCTTGGCCAGGCGGTTCGACAGCGGGCCGCGCGCGCAGATCTCGAGCGCCAGCGCGCGTGCTGTTTCGAGTGCGGCGCCCGTCTCCGCGATACGGTTGACGAGTCCCCAGGCCAGCGCTTGTTGCGCGCTGATCGTGTTTCCGGTGAAGAGCATCTCCTTCGCGCGAGCCGGGCCGATGAGCCGCGTCAGCCGCAGCGAACCATTACCTGCCAGACCGCCGAGACGCGACTCGGTCAGTCCAAGCACCACCTCGGCACGACAAACGCGAAGGTCGCACGCGAGCGCGATTTCGAGGCCACCGCCGAGCGCGGGGCCGTCCATTGCGGCAATCGTCGGCGCGGGCAATCGGGCGAGGCGCCGCAGCACCATGTCCTCGAAAAGAATCTTTTTCTCGCTCGCGTCGGCGAAGATTTCCGCGAACTCCTTGATATCGCTGCCGGCGCAAAAGGCCCGCGCCGAGCCGCCGTGCACGATGACGCACCGCAGATCGGCTTGCGCCTCCAGTGCGTCGATCGCCTTGTTGAGCGAACGCAGCAGAGCGCGCGTGACGAGATTGAGCGGACCGTTCGAGAGCCCGATCTCCGCGACATGGCCGTTTATCCACAAGGTGACTTCGCTCGCGGCATCAGCGTGTGAGATGGGAGGCGAACCGGATTTGTCCATGAAAAGGTCTCCGTTCTTCACGTCTGCTCGCTGCGGGAACGCGGAACGTCGATACCGCGCAACACGCCCATGCGTGCGAAGTGGCCATAGATGCTGTCGACATAGCGCGCAAACTCCGGAGCGTCGCCGAGCACGATCGGCCGAGGGCGCGGCAGCTCGACGACGATCTCGTCCACCACTTCTCCCGGTGTCGGACTCATGACGAAGATGCGATCGGACAGTCCCACGGCTTCTTCGACGCTATGCGTGATGAACAGCACAGTGGGACGGCGCCGCATCCACAGTGCTTCGAGATCCATGCGAACCTGCAAACGCGTGAGCGCATCAAGCGCGCCGAAAGGCTCGTCCATGAGAATGAGCGAAGGGTCGTGGACCAGCGTTCGAATTAGCGACACGCGCTGGCGCATGCCGCCGGAAAGCTGCCGGGGATACTTGTCGACCGCAGGCTGCAAACGCAACTGGTTGAAGAGCTCACGCGCCCGCGCTTCGATCCTGTCACGGGGCAATCCGCGAATGTCGGCCTGCAGGAGCACGTTTTCCATCGCCGTGCGAAAGTCGAGCAGCAGGTGATCCTGGAACGCGATGCCGACATCCGTCACGGGCCGGTCCACAGTCCGGTCGCCCACCACGATCGTCCCGTCGGAGCGCGCAAGCAGACCCGCGACCATGAGCATGAGTGTGCTCTTGCCGCAGCCCGACGGTCCCACGACGGACACGAACTCGCCCGCCTCGATGTTCATGCTGATTGGCTTCAGCGCGCGAAACGGCTTCTCCGTGTCCTCGCCGAAAGTCTTCGAGACGCTCTCGATGCGGATCGGCACACCGGCCGGCGTTATATCGTCGTGTACGGAAGTAGGCATGATCGGCTCGATGTCATTGATTCAGGCGGACTTCTCGACCGCGGCCAGCGGCTCCTTGGAGCACAAAAGCGCCTTGGTGCCCTGCTGCACGACTTCGCCGTCCTGATTCACGACCTTCACGTCGAAGAGCGCGATGGCCTGCGTGGGCTTCGACTTGCTGTCGCGCAGCTCTTTGATCGCGTAGTCGACGAACATCGTGTCGCCAACGAACAGCGGCGCGACGAACTTCCAGTCATTGATGCCGAGAAAGGCAATCGCGGTCTCCCGCAACTCGCCGGTGCGCGCCCACATCAAGCCGTGCGCGTACGCGAGTCCAAGCATGCCGTGCGCGACGCGCCGCCCGAACTGGCTGGCTCTGGCGTACACATCACTCGTATGCAACTCCGAAAAGTCGCCCGTCAGTCCCGCGAACCCGACGAGGTCCGCGTCCGTGATCGTTCGTCCGGGACTGCGAAATTGCATGCCTACATGAAGGTCCGAGTAGCGGTATCCCATGTGTTTCTCGTTAGTCGTGATTCGATATCCGTCGTGCGAAAAAGTCTGTCCGAACCGACGGCTCATTTGCACGCGCGCAACTGGTTCGCCGGCGGCAAGAAGTCGTCCGTGTAGTACGTTTTCGGATTCTGTCCGGCGGGAAGCAATTTGACCTGTGCGAGCAGATCTTGCGTCCTGGTCCATGACGCATCCTCGGCCTTGCCTACGCTTTTGGCGCCGCCGCTGCAGAACAACGGCGTGATGGCGGCCAACTCGGCGGTAGCGAGCTTCTCGTTGACGTTGGGGAACACCGTCTTGAGATCCTTTACCGCCTTCGCCGGGTTATCCATGGCGAAGCTCCATCCTTTCAGGCTCGCGGCAACGAACTTCTTCACGAGATCCGGATTGGCCTTCAGATATTCGTTGGATGCGAAAATCGACGTGCTCACCGTCGGAACGCCATAATCCGCAAACCGGAAATTCACGAGTTCGGCGCCCTGGGCTTCGAGTTGCAACTGGTAGGAATCCATGGAACCTAGGATCGCATCGACCTGGCCTTGCAGCAGCGCGGGCACCATGCTTGCCACGGGCATGCTGATGAGCGTCACGTCCGACTCCTTGAGGCCATTTGCCTGCAGGAAAAGCGGAAGCATGGTCGTTTGCGAGGAGCCGGAAGGAACGCCCACTTTGTGCCCGGCGAGATCCTTGATCGATTTGATGCCCGACTTCTTCAATGCCGACACTTCGTTCGGGTTCGATTGATAGATCGTGGCGATGACTCGCATCGGCGCGCCCTTGGCAATCAGCTGGCTCACGGCAACAGCGTCGGCATAGGCAAGTTGAGCGCGCCCGTTTGCGACGAGTTGCGCCGTATTGCCGGAGCCGTTGCCTTCGGTCACTTTCACGTCGAGCCCGACCTGCTTATAGAATCCTTCCGCCACCGCTGCCGCAAAACCGGCGTTCGCGCCGCCTGCGGTCCAGTTCAGCTGGAAAGGAACCTCAGTGTCGGCGACGGCCGTCCCGCATAGACCCGTCGCGAACGCGCAAGTCAAGATTGCCGAAGACAGTTTGCCGATGGTGCTGCGCATAGTCGCGCTCCCTGTGTAGTTGGACCCGCTCGGTCCGTTTGTTGTAGGCGACTGGCCTCAGGCCAATGCGCGAGCGTTGACACCTCAGTTGAACTTCGCACGTTGCCACGGCGTCATGGCCCATTCGGCGAATTCGACGACATAGTTGATCGCAATGCCGATCAGCGTGAGGACGGCAAGGACGGCGAAGGTCAGTTCGACATCCATCGTGCTGGTCCCGCGTAGGAGCACGTAGCCCAGACCTTTGTTCGAGCCGACGAACTCGGCGACGATTGCCGCGGTGGACGCGATCGTGGCGGAAGTCTTGATACCCGAGAAAATCACGGGCAGCGCTGCGGGAAGGCGAAGGAAGCGGAAGGTCTGCCAGGACGATGCGCCCATCGACTTCGTCAGATACAGCAAGCGAGTGTCGAGAATCTGGAATCCGCTGATGCTCGCGAGCAAGAGCGGGAAGAAGGTCATCAACACGGTCAAGAGCACCTTGGACTCCATGCCGAATCCAAGCCACACGAGAAAGAGCGGCGCGACCGCGATCTTTGGCACCAGCTGCATGAACATGAGCGGCGGATACACGATCTGCCGCGCAACCCGCGAAAGCGCGATTGCAAGACCAAGCGGGATGGCGGTCACCACCGTTACGCCGAAGCCCAGCAAAATCTCCGCGATGGTGATGAGCGAGTTCGACCAGATATCCCGCCAGTCGGTGACGATGCGCGCGAACACCCCCGCCGGGCTAGGCACCAGATAAGGCGGGATCTTGAACACCGGTATGGCAACCGCCCACAGCACGATGAGCGCAATGAACGTCGACGGTGGCAGGCATAGCCAGCCGATCCGCTTCGCGCGCCTTAGCGCCGCCGAAGGCGGATGGGTCGCCGGTGCTCGCGCAGATGCTTGATTCATGGAGAACGCTCCCGAAGCAGAACTTTTTCGATGCCTTGACAAACGGCAACCGCATGAAGATTCAGCGCCGTTCTTAGATTGAATGTCGTTCAATCTTGGTTGGTTGAACATTGGGGCAAACCCAGAGAACTGTAAGTTTGGGAAGGAACTTCGGTCGCTTGCGCCTAAGAGTGGCCGGTGAGCCTTACGCTGATATCTCAGTCGACGGCTTCATCGCTGGCGAAGCGGATTTCGATGATCAACGCCGTCGCTGCGCGCTGATGTACATGAAAATCGATGTGGGATTTGACGCAGATGGGTCGATGAATCTTGTTGTCGACGTTATTCCGCGCGGATTCGTTTCATCGTTCGATCGTCGCGGAAAGGAGTGCGCGGCATTGGAAAACGCGATGGGCAACCAACTCACTGGGCTATCGCGCGCCGCAGTTTGATCGGCGCCCATCCCGTTTTGACGCCGAGAATACCCAGCAGCACCAGTCCCGCGCCGAGCCATTGACCCATGCTGAATTTGTGGCCGTAGACGATGTAGTCGAACGCAGCGGCGGACAGAGGGTAGATGAACGAAAGTATCGCGATCGCCTTGACGCTGAGTTTCTGATATGCGGAGAACACCAGGCAGTAAAGAAAAAACGTGTGAACGACGCCGAGGGTCGCGAGGCAAGCCCATTCGCTGGTGCTCGTCGGCAAAGCCGAGAAATCGGCGAGCGGAGCGAGTAACAGCGAGCCCACCGCTGTCTGCACCAGGACGACGACAGCGGGAGGAACGCCCGCGGAAGCCTTAGACAACAACACTGTGCCGGCGTACAGCGCGGAGGCTGAGAGCGTCAGGACGACGCCGGCAAACACGTTCGAGCCCAGCATTAGAGCGCCATTGGCGGTCCCGACCAGGCAGACCAAACCGGCGAACGCCACGGCCGACCATAAGATGTCGTTCCGGCTTACCGCTTGCCGGAGGACGACGGCGCCGCCCAAAATCACCAGGAACGGGTTGACGTGGTAAATGACCGTAGCCAGCCCGATGTCGATAAGCGGATAAGCTTTGAACAGCAGCAGCCAATTTAGAACGAGAAAGATTCCCGAGACGATGGTGGGCAAAAGCAGCCGGACTTGAAAATACTCTCGGCGGATAAGACCACGGGCAGCGCAATACGGAACTAGACAAATGAACGCGATAATACATCTGAAGAAAACGACGTTCGCGGGTGGCTGATTCGAGGAAACGACGAAAATGCCGATGCTTCCCGAAAGAAGCATGGCAAAGACAAGTTCCAAAATTCCGCGACGCTCTTTCATTGCCCTTCCCTGCTAAATTACCTGAAATCTACAGACTCCTTTTAATACCGCCCAACGAATTATCCTGATGGCGGCCATTCACCATAGAGATGAGTTCGGCCAGAAGTAAAGGCGCCTCGGACGGCCTACGTGAACGCTCTCCGCTGACTCATTCGCGTCGCTGATATGCCTAATGAAGTTTATGAATTGGCCGTTAGAAAGCACGCATACGAAAATTTGTCACAAGACGTTTCGCCTTTTGCGCGGGCGTATGTTGTGACGCGTAGCGTTCGCCTTGCGTGAGCGTTCCCAGATTCGTTGAAGTCGGAGGGAGCGACTGGAGCGACAGCGTATCGCTTATCTCGTTTGCGCGTGAGGGACCTGAGAGAGCAGTCGATAAGCAAGCAGAGCCTTGTCTGCCCTGCGCCCCGGTCGGTCGCCAAGCCGGCCGGGGCGCAGGAATCAATCTTAGCTTCCCTTCTTCGTTTATCGTGACTCGCGCATTTCGGCGTCCGTGAACAACCTTCTGTTCCTCTCTTTTCCGCACTTGCGGGCTTCGTCGGCGCGTGGTGCTAGTGTGTTTTCTCGATGCTGCTAAATTCGTCGATTTGCCCGCTTCGATTATTCATATGAACTCGTCGCTTTTAACCGCGATTGGACGGCTCATACGCATTTAAGCTATAGATTGACGCTCGACTTGTTACCGATTTGGATCTGCGGCGC
This sequence comes from Caballeronia sp. LZ001, assembly GCF_031450875.1. NCBI lineage: Bacteria > Pseudomonadati > Pseudomonadota > Betaproteobacteria > Burkholderiales > Burkholderiaceae > Caballeronia > Caballeronia sp. LZ001. Next base: position 589,597 of record NZ_JARTVX010000005.1, read on the forward strand.
CCTCAAATAAAGCTATTGGCGAATCTTCCTTCTTTTTAAGTCGATGCAAGGATCAATAGCAGCTCTTAAATAAGCTTCGAGCCTTTACTTCACAAAGATCGATGCTGCGATACGACGCCCTTTACAGATGGCCATCGCTGGATCGCTCCCGTTCATCAACACTGAGCAACCGCTCATCAAGAAGCTTTGCCTTATTCAAAGGCCAAAATTGCTGAATATAACCTTGACGACGCCACACCATTTTTGGCGTTGATAATATGATGGAGGTAAGCTTTGAGGACGCCTCGATTTTCGCGGTTTTCGTTTAGGCGTCACCGTGCGATCTACGGCGATAGAAGCGCCTGACGGGTTGCATCAGGTGAAGGTCCGTATCAAGCAGGTAAGAACTAAATTATTAATCATACTAAAACTAGGCGGCGGTGAAGTTTATAACTGACTGGACGGTTTTACGAGGTAAAATACCTGAATCCACTGACTATAACTTTCGTTATTTTGCGATTACAAGGTCGAACGGAGCAGACTCAACTACTGCGGCCGTGCAGATTCGAACTTGGTTAAGCACGTAAGGCGCACTGGATGTTTGATCGACATGAGAGAAATCGCCGTAGCCGACTTGGCGCACGCGTTGTTTAGGGAGAAGGCCAGGTGAGGCCACAAGACTTTGATTTAGATCTTGTCCGAGCGTTCGTTGCAGTTGCGGACACGCGCAACTTCACGCAGGCGGCCGCGCGTCTTCATCGTACTCAGTCGGCTGTGAGTATGAAGATCAAGCGTCTCGAAGAATCGATAGGCGAGCGCCTGTTCGAAAGAGACACCGTCGCCGTAACGCTAACTTCTATTGGCGAGCGATTCGTCGGAATCGCCCAACGGCTGATCGAAGCGCATGAAGACGCGTTTCTCTCGCTCAAGCATAGCCTTGCGGCCGGCAAACTCACGCTCGCGACCTCGGAAACATTCGCGTCGTGCTTGTTGCCGCCCATTCTCGGCGCGATTGGGACGACGTTTCCCAACATCGAAATGGAAATCCGCTGCGGCCATAGCTGGAAGATGCTTGAGTCCATGGAGACTGAAAACATCGACCTGGTTATCGCGACGAAATATCCCTCCCGCCCCGACGGCGTGCCCTTGGGACATGAGCGTTTGATGTGGGTCTGCAAACAGGGTAGCGACGTCTATCAGCAAAAGCCTGTACCGCTGGCGGTGTTTCCAGACGGATGCCTTTATCGGCGCGCGGGAATTGCAGCGCTCGACGCGAAAAAGAAAGATTGGCGCATTGCCTACACGAGTCTGAATCACGAGGGACTTCTCGCTGCCGTGGAAGCCGGCAGTGCTGTGTCGATCATGATCGAGAGCGCCGTGACCGAGCATCACCGGGTTTTGGAACCTTCGGACGGTTTTCCAACGTTGGAGCCGACCGCGATTGAATTGTATTCACGCCGATCCGATGTATCACCGGTCGTTCGCAACGTCTCCGAAATCATCCGTAAGCATTTTGCGGCACGTCTGTGCGAGCGCAAAGTCAGCACCATACAGTCTTTAACTGCTCCGGCGATTATCGACTGACGAGCCGAGATAAGCCATCTGCGGATGTCCGGGCTGACGGCTTCATCGCGCCTACTCGCCTACGCGCGGTGACAAAAAATGCGTCTTTGTCTCGATGCAAGTGCGGTGAGTCTTTAGGCGAGACACGCTTTTCGGCGGTCTCGTCTTGATACGGCTTCAGATCCCCGCTTCGCTCGCCGCATCTGAAGTACCGGCATCGACATGCGAAGCTGCCTTAGCTATGCCATTGAAGACATGCGCGATCGCATTGTGAAGACCCCAGAACTCCTGGTAAGGAGGCCAACGTGAGTCACCCGATCTCAGGTCTTCTTCTCGTGCGTACGTTGCGGTAGTCCAGCGCAAGGTAGATGGCATTCGATGATGAAAATCGTGTTGCGATAGATCGCCGGGAATGACAAACAAACGGACTGGCAAATGGTAAATCGCGTGCTCGACGGCCCATGCAATCCAGGACAAAACGTAAAGCGCGACATGCCTTTCGTCCCGCTCAGGAGTTCTTCGTCCGCAAAAACGCCCCCACGAATGCGTCGCATGGATGTACTTGGGCTGATCCCACCTTTGCGCCGGCACAAACCACGCGTGCTCGCTGATAAATTCAAGCAGCACGCTTATTTGGTAAAGAACAACGATTGGAAACAGCAGGCCGAAAACCAGCGCTGTTACGGGGCAGAGTTCAATTGCGCCCCAACACGCTAGTGCACCGCCAGCCGCAGCGATTAGCTTGAATTTCGGTGGCAGATTTCGAACCAGGCTCATGAGCCTATGCATGAAGAACGAGGCGTGGAATCGCGGCGACAGCAGAGTGACGAAGAGCTTAAGCCAGAGTGCCCCGACCGACATTCCAGACTTAAAGCCAGCGCGCCATAGAAAGGCGCCAGCCGGATCGCTGATTGTCGTGAATACGGCAGGCCGATGATGCTGGTTGAAGTGCTCTTCACGATAGTCACCCGCGGTCTGTGTCAGCGTCATTACTGCGAGAAGATCGGCGATGAAAAGATCACGAGAAGCTATCCCTGTAAAGCGACCGTGAATGCACTGGTGCGCGACCGTGCTGATCATGCGACGCGCTCCATTCACCGCCATGATCCAGCCGCACGATAGCGCAAGAATGAAGCACGGACCTTCGGTCCTGAAGGCAATGACGGCAAGCGAGAGACCCGTCACATAAGTCGCCACCGCACTCAAGGCGTAAAGCGTCGGCGTCGGTTCGAACAGAGGTGTTTGCCCGGGCGCCGGCTTTCCTGTCAACCAGGTCCAGAACCTGGCTGTCCACCACGGAAATACCTGATAACTTTCACGCGTCGAGGCCAATTTGCACCTCGTCTTGCAGCGTGAAGCGCTCGCCAACGCTGCGTTTGTCGCGGAGAAAACGAACATAGCGATCTGCCTTCGATCGCAACGAGGCGTCGCGCGAATGTTCCGCTACGTAAGGCAGCCACTCGAAGAACTCGGCGATATGCGCTTGCCGAAAGAAATGGACTTTCGATAAAAGCCCAACCGCCTGATGAAAGTTTGCAAGAGTGAGCGTGGCGGCGAGTGAACGAAGCTCTTCCTGGAATGAATCACCCAGAGGCATTCGCTGCACGACTTCGGGCCGATTCGCGACGCGCCCGGTTGAACCCGCACGGGCTTTGAAGACGCTCTCGATGGGCAGCTTGCCCAAATCAAAGTCGAGACAAAGATTCAAGCGGCGCCCAGCCGAGTAATTGATGGCCGAATGCAGATTCGATGCATCGAGAAACCAGATCTCGTCTGGACGCATGCGAAAGACCGTGTCGCCATCGGAATGCAGACAGATATGATTCGTCAGTAACGGTACATGCACACGAGTCCATGGCGCTGCCGCGAATTCCACAAAATCTCTGTGGGGGACCAACACGCCGTCGCCAAGCGAATGAATTCGAACAAGTCGAAGCAACGACGTGTCGAACGTCGCGCTTATCCAATCGTTGAGCGCAGGGAGAAGATTCCCGCGTGATGTCGGCCTGACCGATGACCCGCGTTCTAGCACGACGCCATCGTCGTCGCTTCCTGTTTGATTCCAGATGACGAAGCTCTTCCAGTCTCCGAAGTGAAACTCGCTGTAATGCTTGTTGTCATCGGTAAAGGCAAGAACTGCGTTGAGTTCGCACGGAGCCATAATAAAGTGCGACTTACCAATTATTCGCGAATTCATCGATTGTTTAGGCCGAGTTGAGCCAGCAGTCGAGCATGAAAACTCGACCGCAACGAGCGTTTGAATGGAGCTGCGCGAGCGCCCTTGTCGCAAGAATCTTTGCTGCGATAAGCGCGCGGGCGTGGGCGGGACTTTTTGAAGAACTGCCGGGTCAGTGGCTTTTAACGGACATCATTTCGCGGGCGACCGCATTCCAAAAGCGCTCGAAAAGTTGCAGGTGCGTGTTGAAGCCTGCGGTTAATCTCGTGAGCGCGTCTGTGTCCGACACGAATTGCTTCGCCGCGCTGAGGGACTCGACTTTGTGTTCTTTCTCTGTAGCGCCGATGTGTGCGTAAAAGTACTCGCAGGACTCGTGAAACTCGTCCTCTTCTTCCCATAGGTCCTTGTAGACCAAAGCTCCGTCATAGAGTTTTCGGAGCATCGTGTACGCCTGCCATTCGAGCGCCAGTTGTGCTCCAGCGGCAGTTGCATTGTCATCGCCATAAAGACGCTTTTCTCCTTCGATGAGCGCCTGCGTTTCCGGCAGAACCTTCAAGTCATGTTGAACCGAAGCCCAATCGAGACGAGTATCTTCTCCAATCTTGCGACCGAGATCGCTCAACCAAGCGTCGAAGAGAATCGAGTGGACCTTCTCCGGATTGCCGTATCCCATCTCCGAATACAACGTCTTCGCGTATTCCGCTTGCGCGACCACGTTGCGCGTGCTGCTTATCATCACCGCCAAGACTTCTGGGAACGCGCGATTGAATTCGCCGTAGTTTCTCGCAAAGATTGCGATCTGCCGTGCGTTCAAGCGCTCACGGGTCCATAGAGAGTAGAAGTCGTTATCGAGCGCTCCACTCGACATGGCGGATCGGGCTAATGCTTCTAGTTCGTCGGAGAAGTTCTTTGTCGACAGACGTGCCGACCCGTCCCGAACGCTCGTGCGATCAAGCATCTCAGTTTCCTTTTAAATCAAATAAATTCGTTTACTTTCAATGACTTAGACAACACGCGCAGTTTCCACCGCCAACCTGTCATAGCGCCAACAAAAGTTATTGATAAGGTTGATGACGGTTTCTGATGACCGTGAAGACGCCTTGATGATGGGAGTGCTCGGACGTTGCTGCGTGACTCGGATTCACGGCGCGCGAAACCCGGCGCATTCGAATGGCAATGGAGACCTGCGAGCTTAAACACGATCCAGACGGGAGTAGCATGGCCGAGCATCGACGCGCCGAGAGCGGAGCACTGTGCATGCGACCTTGCGCGATCGATGTGCGCCGGAACTGATTCTTCCTGACCTGCATGGAGTGACGAATGGCCTATCACAACTATCACAAGCGCAAGATCGCCAATCAGGATCTGCATCCCGAAACGCAAATGATGTCGTATGGTTACGACCCGTTTCTTTCGGAGGGTTCAGTCAAGCCACCCGTGTTTCTCACATCGACTTTCGCGTTCCGCACGGCCGAAGACGGTGCGGCGTTTTTCGATATGGTCGCCGGGCGCAAGCCTTCGCCCGATGGAGAGAGCGCCGGTCTCGTCTACAGTCGTTTCAATCACCCCAATCTCGAGATTGTCGAGGATCGTCTCGCGCTGTTGGACGGCTCAGAAGCCGCCGCCGTCACGTCTAGCGGCATGGCGGCGATTGCCGCGATCCTGTTCGCGTTCCTCCGACCCGGCGATTGCGTCGTGCAGTCCGCGCCGCTCTATGGCGGCACCGAAACTTTGATCTCCAAATTCCTTCCTGACTGGGGTATTCGTTCGCACGTGATTGCCGATGGCCTTTCCCGTGAAGCGATTTCCACCGCACTGGAAGCGGCAGCGAAGAAAGGCCGTGTCGGCATGTGTTACGTCGAAACGCCGGCCAATCCGACCAACGCGTTGTTCGATCTCGACGGTCTGCGTCAGGAAATCGATGCGTTCGAAGCGCGGCATGGCTATCGCCCTCTTTCCGTATGCGACAACACTTTGCTCGGGCCGTTGTTTCAGCAACCGGTAAATCGAGGCATCGACCTGAGTGTGTATTCGCTGACCAAGTACATCGGGGGGCATAGCGATCTCGTTGCGGGAGGCGTCACCGGCAGCAAACCTCTGATCACGCGAGTTCGCGCGATTCGCGGCACGCTAGGATCACAACTCGACCCGCACTCTTGCTGGATGATCACGCGTTCGATGGAGACCCTCGTTTTGCGGATGGAGCGCGCAGCGCAGAGCGGCACGGCCGTCGCGCAATGGCTCGCAAACAACCCTTTCACACCGATCAAGGTGCTGCATTCCGAACTCATCGACGACCCGGTTTATCAGACGGTGTATCGACGTCAATGCAGCGGGCCGGGATCGACATTCGCATTCGTTCTCGACGGCGGGCGCGAACAAGCATTCAAGCTCATCAACGGACTCGGCTTGTTCAAATCGGCCGTGAGTCTCGGGGGCACGGAGTCGCTTATTTGTCACCCGGCATCGACGACACACTCTGGTGTTCCCGTTGAAGTACGCGCTGCTGCGGGCGTGTCAGAAGGACTCATTCGAGTGTCGGTGGGGCTGGAGCATCCTGACGATTTGATCGCCGATCTGTCGAATGCTTTAGAGCAATGCTGAGGGCTCGTTGTTCTTCATGATCCATTTGAACTTGGGCGCCTCGATCCAATTTGTGCCGGAGAAGATGTAGGCGGACAATGCCAGGTTCACTGGCTCATGAAATACGACGTAATTCACGAGAAACCTGTCTTCTAAGTCTTAGTCGATTGGACATTATTTTTATAATGTCGCTTAGAGTGGGGTCAACCGTCATTAGAACCATTGCTTCTTTCTGTCGCCAGCTATGAAAGCTGGCGATAGTCAACGCGCCCTCCCATGCGCAGCTGCAAACATTCAAGCAAAATGCGACGGCACATCCCCGATGCTGCGGATCTGCCGCGTCTGCTTCGGTCGTCGACTCTTTGAAGCGTTGCGCAATACCGTTTGTTGGAAGCGACCTGACGCAGAAAGAGCGACCTTTTTGTGGATCGTCAACATCAAAATCGCAACACGCATCGAACTATCGTCCATGCAGAAACCATGCTTATCGAAGCCTCCGCTTCATCGCGATGTCCCTGACGACGTCTACATTTGGCTAGTTGAAGTCGACGTAACCGCGTCGCTGCCGGAAGCGGCGGCCGGCGTCTTGAACGCCGAAGAACTCGCACGCGCGAGTCGCTATCGGCATCAGGCCGATGCCGCGCGCTTCGCCACCGTACGCGCCGCCTTGCGACACGTGTTGTCCCTCACGCTGGATGCCGATCCCGCAGGCCTCGTCCTCGAAACCGACGCGAATGGCCGGCCCTTTCTCGCAATGCCTCACGCGCCGGATTTCAACGTCTCGCATTCTGGTGCTTATGGGCTGATCGCCTTATCGGCATTGCGGCGCGTGGGCGTGGATATCGAAGAGATGCGGTCTTCGCTCGACTGGCTCGAACTGCAGTCCGCCGTTTTTGCCGATGCCGACTGGCGCGCTCTCGATGCACTGCCCGAACTTGCTCGCAGCGCAAGCTTCTTCGCTTGCTGGAGCGGCAAGGAAGCGGTGTTGAAGGCACGCGGCGAAGGCCTGGTTAGCGCACAGTTCGGTCTCACCAGCTTTTCGGTGCTGCCTTGTCTGGAGGGCCGCTTCGCCGTATCGAGCGCGGCGGGCGACATTCGCGCCGCGGCGCTCGATGCGCCGGCAGGCTACGTCGCCGCCGTCGCGTGGTCTTCAGCATCGATCGTGTCATAGCACAACCTCAAAAGCGCCCGTTTCGACACCCTTCCATAACCGTCTCGACCACCCCGGGCGACTTATCGATATCCTGTTCCGTGAATGCAAAGCGCGTCCACTCCTTGCGCGCGTAACGCTTCGTGCCATCGCGATAACGCGGAGATGCCGGTTTGTCCGATTCGGAATGCGCGAGCAAGGTATCGGCCTGCGGTCCATTTGCGCCGAAGCCGACCACCTGCACATAGCTATTGCCATGTGCATCGCGATCGAGCAGCAGGCCGTGCTTATCAAGGTCGCGCAACGGACACGCCACCATGGAAATAAGCTTCGGGATCGCAATCGCCGTAGAGCGGGATTTTCGTGTTGTCATCGAGCGCATGAAGCATTTCGCCGCGCGTCGAATCGAACGCGAAACCATTCGTCCTCAGCGCCACTGCGGCCGCCGCGAGCGCCACCGCGATCGCCGGGTTATCCGTTCTGAGGCCAGCAGGCGTCGCGAGCGGACGCGCAGGATCGAATGCTTCGGCATAAAGCCGCGTGTCCGGAATATCGCTTGCACGACGTTTGTCGTAGGGAGCAATCATCTTGACGTTGCCCTTCCAACAATGTTATCTATCATTTGTAGGGCCACCAAAACCGGTCGCGGCGCTGGTCGTTTCTCAGTGCCGGGGAACGCTTCCAGCGTGTGCGCACGACCCTGATACGTGTCTGCTGTTTGTGAGGACGGCTGATGTGTGAGCGATATACGAGATCGTTGCTGGCCGGATGTCGATCCACAATCAGCACGATTGTCGCGGCCTCGCTTCTGCTTTTCGGTAACGCGTCGCGCGCCCAAAGTTCCGCGGATGACGCAAACAAGAGTAACAACCCGCTCAATCTCGCGGCGTCGTTCAACATTCAAGACTATTACGTGCCGAGCGTACATGGCGCGCACGCACATACCAACGACTTCCTGCTGAGACCAACCGTTCCCGTCGGTCCCAACAGCATCGTGCCGGTGCCTGAAATTTTTCGATTGACGGCACCGCTCAGCACGAGGCCAGATCCAACCGGCGGCTACAACACCGGACTAGGCGACATCAATCTCTTCGACATTTTTCTGCTCAGTCAGGGACAGACGCAGATCGGCATTGGCCCGCTCATCACTATGCCGACCGCGACCGACCCGAGCCTCGGAAGCGGCAAGTGGCAGGCCGGGCTCGCGGCGGTCGTGGTGAACGCGAATAAAGCCCGGCTCATCGGTGCGTTGGTTCAGTGGCAGCATTCATTCGCCGGACAGAGCAGCCGGCCGACGGTTCAGTCGTTGACGGCGGAGCCGTTCGGCATTTTCAATCTTCCCGATGGTTGGTATATCCGGTCGACGGGAATCTGGACCTTCGATCTTCAGCACGGCAGCTACTACATCCCAGTTGGCCTGGGTGCCGGAAAGGCGTGGAAAGGCGGATCGACTATCTACAACGCGTTCGTCGAACCTCAATATTCCGTTGCTCACTCGGGCGCAGGTGTTCCGCGCTGGCAAATTTTCGCGGGACTCAATATGACCTTCGGAAGATAGACGGCAACGTCAAAGGACGAGACGCCATGCATCGAGTCATCACTCGTTTCGGGACGATTGCGCTGAGCCTGTCGTTTCTCGCGCCCGGCGCTTACTCGCAAGATACGGTCAGTCCGGAGGAGGCGCGTGGCATCGCCAAGGATGCGTTCATCTACGCCTACCCGATGCTGTTCAACTACAAAACAATGTATGAGCAAGCGGTCGACCCCAAGTCGAAGAGCTATGTAGGCGGCTTCGGCAAATTTCGCAATTACTCGCAGCCCTATAGTCCCGAGAACAAGGACATTGTCACGCCCAACAACGACACGCCTTATTCCTGGGCGTGGCTCGATTTTCGACGGGAACCTTGGGTGCTGACCGTGCCGCGTGTCCCTGACGAGCGCTACTACGTGTTCCAGTGGATCGACCTTTTCACGTACAACTTTGCATATGTCGGCTCGCGAACCACGGGCAATGGCGCGGGTCATTATCTTTTTGCAGGGCCGAACTGGCATGGCGAAACGCCAAAGGGTGTTGACAAGGTGTTTCGTTCGGAGACGGACTTTATTTTAACGCTCGGCCGTACCGCCCTGAACGGTCCTGAGGACGTTAAGAGCATGCAGGCCGTGCAGAAAGGATACCGGGTCACGCCGCTCTCTGCCTTTGAACACGATCATGCTCCCGCTGCAGCGCCTAAGCTCAACTTTCCGGTATGGAACGAGGCGAAGGCAACGTCTATCGACTTCATCGCCTATCTGAATTTCTTGCTGCAGTTCACGCAACCGCCCGCACCGTCGGAAGCGGAACTCATGCGGCGCTTCGCCAAGATTGGCATTGCGCCGGGCCGGCGTTTCGACGCATCTGCCTTGTCGCCGGACATGAAGCAGAGCATCGCGGCGGGCGTCGCGGATGGAAAAGCCGCGCTCGACGATGCCATGAAGCACACGACCAGTTCTTATGATCTCTTCGGCACGCGGGACGACCTTAAGGGAAATTATCTAACGCGCGCCGTGGCTGCCGCGATGGGAATTTACGGCAACACCAAGGAAGAGGCGGTGTATGTCGGCACTCGACTGGGTGCCGATCACCAACAATTGATGGGCTCGCAACCTTACGTCGTTCATTTCGACAAGAAAGAGCTGCCGCCTGCACGCTTCTTCTGGTCAATGGCAATGTACGACTTGCCAGGCCGGCACCTCGTCGCGAATCCCATCAAGCGATACTCGATCGGCGACCGCACCAAAGGCATCAAATACGGTGCCGATGGCTCGCTCGATATCTATCTACAGCACGCTTCGCCTGGAGCAGACAAGGAATCGAACTGGCTGCCAGCCCCAAACGGCCCCTATGATGTCATCGCGCGAATCTACGGACCAGACCCTTCGGTCTTTGATGGAACATGGAAATTTCCCGTTCCGCAGAAGCGTTGAATTCGACTGATTGAACGGTTGATCAACGCTATGGGAGCGTGCTGTGAAGAAGCCCACCGCGGTGCGAGTGACACGCTCTCGGCATTGGCCCGATGGTCACACGATCGGGCACAGTCAGCCACGCCAGTGTCAGCGTCGCTTCGGCGGGTCGACGAATTTCAAGTAAGCCGTCTTCCGAAGCGAATCTCGTACAACTCTCGGTGAGCGCGACATTTCAGTAGGACATTCAGGTAAGCGACGTTGCCGTCTGCTGTGAATTGAACCGTACTTCAAAGAAAAAGGGCTTCGCGATGAAAAGAGCACGTAAGCTCGTCTCTCTTGTGACTGCCGTGACCGGTTTGCCGATGGAGTCGTGCTGCGCGCTGCAACGGCGCAGCGCGACTGCAAACAACAAACGAGCCATCGCGGCCGCACTGATTGCAGTGACACTAACCGCCTGCCACACGACTCACTCGATCAATTCGTCCCAGCCGCCAACGAAGCTTGCGATCACTGCCAGTACGAATGAAATTCGAGCCGTCGCCAAGGAAGCGTATATCTATGGAACACCCATGGTCGCGACCTACACGACGATGTACGCGTTCTCGATCGATTCAAGCAACCCGCAGTACAAAGGTCCTTTCAACACCATCCTGAATATCTCTCGGGTTTTCACGCCGGACGACACTGCCTTCGTCACACCGAACTCGGACACACCTTACTCGTTCGCCGGCCTCGACCTTCGCGCCGAGCCGGTTGTCATCACGATCCCGCCAATGGAGCCGAAACGCTATTTCGTGTTCCAACTGATGGACCTTTATACCTTCAACTTTGCCTATATCGGCACTCGCACCACTGGTAATGGTGGGGGCAATTTCTTGATTGCCGGACCCAACTGGAAGGAAGCGCCGCCGCCCGGTATCACGCAGGTTATCCGCTCAGAAACCGAGCTCGTTAATGTCGTTGGCCGCACCCAGCTCTTCAACCCAGGCGATCTCGATAACGTCAAGACAATCCAGGCAGGCTATCGGGTGCAAACTCTTTCTTCGTTTGCTGGTAGCGCGGCCCCGCCCTCGGCACCCTCGATTCAATGGATCAAGCCATTACGACCTGACATGCAGCACACGTCGCTCGAGTTCTTCAACCAGCTCGCGTTCGCCTTGCAGTTCACGCCAGTCAACCCAACGGAGAGCGACTTGCGAAGCCGGTTCACGACGATTGGAATCGTTCCGGGACGACCGTTCGACGTCGGCGCGCTTTCCGAGGAACAGAAAGCGGCGTTGCTCTCCGGAATGGAAGACGGTCAGAAAGAGATCGACTCAAAGCGCGCGTCCCTTGGTGGGAAGACTGACACGTTATTCGGAACACGCGCGTACCTGAAGAACGACTATGTTGCACGGGCTACAGGTACGCAGGTTGGTATCGGCGCGAATTCGCGGGAGGAGGCGCTCTATCCGATCCTCGAAAAGGATTCGAGCGGCCAGCCACTTGACGGCAGCAAGCATCGGTATACGTTGCACTTCGAGAAAGGCCAACTGCCCCCCGTCAATGCGTTCTGGTCGATGACCATGTATGCCTTGCCAAGCCAGTTGCTGGTGAAGAACTCCATCGATCGCTACTTGATCAATTCTCCGATGCTGCCTTCGTTGAAAACCGATCGCGATGGTGGTACGACGATCTACGTCCAAAGCACATCACCCGGCAAGGCCAAGGAGGCAAACTGGCTACCCTCGCCAGGCCCTTTCATGGTGACAATGCGGTATTACTGGCCCAAGCCTGAGCTTCTAAATGATCAGTGGCACACACCAGAGCTTCGGCAAGCACCCTAGAACAAAAGAATCTCATTTGCTTTGCCGTGACGCGCGACGGCGAAGCCGGTCTGAATTTTCCATGCGATGGGTAGTACAGGTTCTTTTCGCACGTCGCGCCTTATCTGCGCGTGCCGTCGGACCTGATTCGCGCCGGACGACCCCGCGAGCGACATAGTGAAGGCGACGCGGCTGGAGGTGCAAAACGCTGACGCTCAACCCCGAAGCCGCGCGTGACTATTTGCAGCACGCGTAGCGATGTCAGTGTTTCAACTCGACCACGTAAGGCTCGACATCGCACCGCAAGCGCTCAACCCCGAAGCCGCGGCAAGAACCGAACAATCCGTAAAGGCTACCGCAATGGCAATCCAATGACTGGAAATAAGCCCGGCGGCCTTGAAGGCTGCTGGGCTCTTGTGTTCACGCATGCCCGCTCGATGCTCCAACGAGTTCGTCATCCACCAGTCGTTGACGATATCCCAGCCACCGCTTTCACGGCCCCCCGAACCATCCGCTCGACCACGGCCTGTACGGCATCGGCACGCGCTGGCGCATAGTCGAACGGAGGCGTCTCGTCCATATACGTGCTCTGACACATCTCCAGCTGCACGGCATGAACGCCCTTCTCCGGCGCGCCGAAGTGCCGCGTGATGAAACCGCCCATGAAGCGGCCATTGGCAATCCACGTATAGCCGCTCTCCGCAGCCCCGTCGGCGACCGCCTGCAACACCGGCGGCGCTGCCGTCCGCCCGTCCTGCGTACCGATGTTTAGATCCGGCAGCTTGCCCTCGAACAGACGCGGCAATACGCTTGCGATCGAATGCGCTTCCCACAACAGCACGTTTGCATGCTTCTCGCGCAGGCGCGCGAGTTCGCCGGCGATGGTGTCGTGATACGGCTTCCAGTAAGCCGCGACGCGGCGCTGCCTTTCGGCGGCGTCGGGCACGCAGCCTTCGCGATAAACCGGCTCGCCGCGAAACGTCAGGTCCGGGCACAAGCCCGTCGTGGTCTGCCCCGGATAGAGGCTTTCGTCCGAAGACGGCCGGTTCAGGTCGATCACATAACGCGACAGGCGCGCGCCGAGCACGGTCGCGCCGAGTTCACGCGCGAACGCGTAGAGGCGGTCGAGATGCCAGTCGGTATCGGCGACCGTCAGCGCAATGTCCGTGTATTGGCCGCGCAGGTCGTCGGGGATGATCGTGCCGAGGTGCGGAATCGACAGCAGGAGCGGCGCATCGCCGCGAGTCAGGGTGAAAATTTCGTTCATGGCGTGAGTAGCGAAGGGTAATCGAGGTTGAGAGCAGTACATTCAAAGCAACGCGTCGTCCTGCAATGTCGGCAAGGCACGCTTGAGCGCGGGACGAATCAGATGGTCGAGCACGCGGCGTGTGAGCACGGCGATCTCATCGACGAAATCGCTCCATTCGCCTTGTCGATGCAGCAGAAAGAACTCGCGTCGCCCAAGCCGGCTCGCGGGCAGAGGCAGCACGGCGATTTCATCCAGATAATGCCGCGCTTGCCAGAGACACAGCGGTGTCGAGATGGCGAAGCCGAGTTTCGCGGCGACGAGGCTCAGGAGCGGATCGGTCGCATCGAACTCGTAGCGGCGCGGACTTTCGATACCCAGATGCCGCGCGAAGCGCTCCACCTGCTGGCCGATCACCGAGCGCGCCGTATAGCGGATCAACGGCAGTTCCGTTGCAAGCTGCCGCCATGACGACGCTCCTTGGCGCTCATCGAGCCAGCGTCGCGACACGACGGCCACGAACGCTTCCGAAAACAACGGCATCTCGACGATACGGCTGTCGTTCAGCACCGTCTGCGTACAGACCGCGATATCGACCTCGCGCGCATGCATCTGGTCGGACAGGCCCGGCGTGAGTCCCGACCACAAGGCAATCTGCCGCGCGGAACCGGACATCGCGCGAATGAGTTCGGGGCCGACCGTCGCCGCGAAGGAATCGACGCAGCCAAGCCGCAGGGGCAGCGCTCCCGCCAGCGACGCATCGCCGATGCGCGTGCTCACCGTTTGCGCATGGTCGAGCAGCGGCCCGGCGAGTTCCAGCAGCGCGCGTCCCGCCAGATTCGGACGCGGCGGGCGGCTGTCGCGATCGAACAAGCCAGCGCCCTGCTCGCGCTCGAGCGACGCAATCGACTGGCTCACCGCGCTCTGGCTCACGCCCAGATGTTTCGCGGCTGCCGTCATCGAACCGGTCTCGCAAACGGCGACGAAGGCCTGCAATGCGCGTAGATCGATAGGTGGTGGGGTGCGTCTCATCGCGTTTCCGTGGTTTGCAGGCACGCGCCCGGCCAAGTCCCGCCGTGCGGCGCTCATGTTGCACGCACTGGGCTGGAAGCCGCGCGTCTCGCGCAAACGCCCGCATGGGCCATAAGTTTGCCTTATGCAAAATGATCGTGCGTCGTTTGTCGAGATCGGGGCCCGTGTCGCATTGATGACAGTAGACGTCGAGTTTGTGCCGGTTCCGGCGATTTTGGACCGGTACATTCATTCGTCACAGGCATCGAGGCGCGGGAGGCCGCAGTGGAGACACTGGTTTTTATCTGGAGCAACGCGGCGTCGATCGCTTCCATGCTGGTCGATCACGTGTTGCTGGTGCTTGCCGGCGTCGGCTGCGCCATCGTGACGGGCGTCGCGCTCGGCATCGTCATCACGCTCAACGAGCGGCTCGCGCGCGTGGTGTTGTACGCCGCCGCGATGCTCATGACGATCCCATCCATCGCGCTCTTCGGCTTGCTGATTCCGGTGCTCTCGCTGATCGGACAGGGCATCGGCTTTCTGCCTGCCGCCATCGCGCTCTTTCTGTATGCGCAATTGCCGATCGTGCGCAACACCTACGCCGCGATCCGCAACCTCGATCCCGCGCTGCGCGAAGCCGCCAACGGCATGGGGATGACCGCGTGGCAGCGGCTCTACCGCGTGGAGATGCCGATTGCCGTGCCGATCATCATGGCGGGTGTACGCATGGCGGTGGTCATGAATATAGGCATTGCGGCGATTGCCACGTATATCGGCGCGGGCGGGCTCGGGCGGCTGATCAGCCGGGGCATTTCGCAATCCGATCCGCGCCAGTTGATCGCGGGCGCGGTGATCGTCGCGCTGCTCGCGATCCTCGCCGACCTCGGCCTGGGCGCGCTGCAATGGCGCCTGACGCCGGAAGGCATGCGGCCGCGCCAGGCGCGCTTCTTCTGGCGCCGCAACGCGACGCGCGGGCCGCTGGTGACGGCCGCGACGGCCGCGACGCCGATTTCATCCACAGCGGAGGGACGATGATCGATCTTCGACATCTGACGAAGCGATTCGAAAAGCGCGGCGAAAAGCCGGTCGTCGACGACGTGTCGATGACGATCGGCGAAGGCGAACTCTGCGTGCTGCTCGGGCCGTCCGGTTGCGGCAAGACGACGACGCTCAAGATGATCAACCGGCTCGTGCAGCCCACGTCAGGGCAGATTCTGATCGGCGGCGCGGATACGGCGGGCTTCGATATCGTCGAGTTGCGGCGGCGCATCGGCTATGCGATTCAGCAAGTCGGCCTGTTCCCGAACATGACGGTCGCCGAGAACATCGGTATCGTGCCGAAGATGCTCGGCTGGGACAAAACGCGCATCCGCGAGCGCACCGAAAACCTGTTGGAGATGGTCACGCTCGATCCGGCCATCTACATGCGATGTTATCCGCGCGACCTGTCGGGCGGGCAACAGCAGCGCGTGGGCGTGGCGCGCGCGCTCGCCGCCGATCCGCCGGTAATGCTGATGGACGAACCGTTCGGCGCCATCGATCCGATCAATCGCGCGTCGATTCAGGACGAATTCCGCCATATTCAGACGACCCTGAAGAAGACCGTGATGTTCGTCAGCCACGACATCGACGAAGCCATGAAAATGGGCGACAAGGTCGCGATCTTCCGCAACGGCAAGCTCGAACAACTGGCGAGCCCGGATGAACTGCTGGCGCGTCCCGCGAGCGCGTTCATCGCCGATTTCGTGGGCACTGACCGGGCGCTCAAGCGTCTGCGCCTGATGCGCGC
Source organism: Caballeronia sp. LZ001 (assembly GCF_031450875.1). Classification (NCBI taxonomy): domain Bacteria; kingdom Pseudomonadati; phylum Pseudomonadota; class Betaproteobacteria; order Burkholderiales; family Burkholderiaceae; genus Caballeronia; species Caballeronia sp. LZ001. Next base: position 605,848 of record NZ_JARTVX010000005.1, read on the forward strand.
CGTCGATGCGGCGCTGGAACCGGCGCGCGTCGCGCGGCTCGGCTACCCGAGCGCCGATGCCCGCGCGCTCTTGCGCGATCACGTGGCCGACGCACTGGTCGTGCTCGACGCCCACGGCAGACCGGCCGGCCACGTCGGCGCGGCCGAGCTCGACGCCAGCGGCGCCACGCTCGAAGCGCCGAGTCTGCGCGCGTTGCCGAGCGTGGTGCGCGCGGGCGACGACCTGCGCGCGGTCATGTCGATGCTGCTCGCGCACGGCGCGTCGTGGCTGCCGGGCGTCGACGCGGACGGACGCTTCATCGGCTACGTGACGTATGAACGCATCGCGCTGATGGCGCGCGCGGCGTGCGTGTCCGGCGCGGCATTGCCCGAAGGCGGCCTGGCCTCGTCCGCTGGCGACGCGGCGAAAGCGGGCGATGCATCGCGCGATGACGGGGCGCATCCCGAACTCGCTTTCGGAGGCGCGCGATGAACCATCGACGCGACGGTTCGCGTATTGCGTTAGGCGCGATGATGGCGTTGGCCAGCGCATCGGCGCATGCAGACGACTGGCTCGCATCGATCGGGCAGTATCGCGCGGACATCGTCTATCAGTCCGGCCAGCAGATGCTGATGGTGCTGATCGCGGGCGTCGCGGCTATCGTGGTTGCGGTGCCCGCGGGCATCTGGCTGAGTCGCCCCGACAACGGCCGGGCCGCGCAGTTCGTGATGTTCACGCTCAACGCGGGCCAGGCCGTGCCCAAGCTCGCCATTCTCGCGCTCGCCATGAGCGTGCTCGGCATCGGCGCGAAGCCCGCGATTCTCGCGCTATGGCTCGCCACGCTGCTGCCCATCGCGATGAATACATACGAAGGCATACGCGCCGTGCCGCCCGCGCTGATCGAGGCCGCGAACGGCATCGGCATGACGCCGCGGCAGATTCTCTTCAAGGTGGAATTGCCCAACGCCATGTTCGTGATTCTCGCGGGCGTGCGCACCGCGCTCGCCATCACAGTCGGCACCGCACCGCTCGCGTTCCTCGTGGGCGGCGGCGGTCTCGGCGAGCTGATTTTCACGGGCATCGACCTCAACGATTTCACGATGCTGCTTGCGGGCGCCATCCCGACCGCCCTGCTCGCGGTCGCAACCGACCTGTTCGTCGCGCAGATGCAGCACTGGCTCGTGCCGCGCGGCGTCAGTCCTCAACGCTGATCTTTCCTGGATAACGAAGCTCATGCTCAAGCCTTTGCTGTCATGCAAACTGTGGTCGCGTCTTTTCGGCGCATCCCTGTTCACGCTTGCCCTCGGAACGATGGCCCTGCAGGCCGCGCAGGCTGCGCCAACCGTCACGGTCGGCGGCAAGAACTTCACCGAACAAGTGCTGCTGGCGGAAATGACCACACAACTGCTCAAGGCGAAGGGTTTCACGGTCGTCAAGAAAGACGGCATGGGCAGCACGGTGCTGCGTCAGGCGCAGGAAAACGGTCAGGTGGACGTGTACTGGGAATACACCGGCACTTCCCTCATCACCTACAACAAGGTGACCGACAAGCTCGACCCGCAGCAAACTTATGCGCGCGTCAAGGAACTGGATGCGCAAAAAGGCCTCGTGTGGCTCGACCCGTCGAAGGCGAACGATACCTACGGCATCGCCATGAACCGCGATGTCGCCCAGAAGCTCGGCGTCACGACCATGAGCGACCTCGCCAAGGTGCTCAACAGCGGCAAGGAACTGACCTTCGCGTGTAACTCCGAGTTCTATGCGCGCCCGGACGGCCTGCGTCCGCTGCAAAAAGAATACGGCTTCAGCTTCGGTCCGTCGCAGATCAAGCGGATGGATTCGGGTCTCACCTATCAGGCGCTGAAGGACCGTCAGGTGGACACCGCGCTCGTTTTCACGACCGATGGCCGCGTGCCCGCTTTCAACTTCATCGTGCTGCGTGACGACAAGAGTTTCTTCCCCGCCTACGCGCTTACGCCGGTCGCACGCAAGGCGACGCTCGACGCGAATCCGAATCTCGCGGGCATCCTGAACGCGCTGTCGGCCAAACTCGACGACGCAACGATGGCGCGACTCAACGCCGAGGTCGACGTCCAGAAGAAGTCGCTCGACGAAGTGTCGGCTACTTTCCTCAAGTCCGCCGGACTGATCTGACGCGCGTCCGATGAAGCCTTTTATCGTCGCCGCCGCGCAAACCGAAACCGTCGCGGGCGATCTGGCCGCGAATCTGGCGGCGCATCGCCGGTTTATCGACGAAGCACGCGGGCGCGGCGTTCAGTTGCTCGTGTTTCCCGAGTTGTCGCTTGCCGGTCACAGTGCGGGCGCCGATGCCTTGAGGCTCGCCTTGCCGCGCAATGCCGCCGCGCTCCTCGAGCTGGCTGAAGCGTGCTCGCCGCTTGCCGCCGTGGTTGGCTTCGTCGAGGAAGCGGCGGGCGCGCAGTTCTACAACAGCGTCGCGACACTGTACGCGGGACGCGTGGTGCACGTGCATCGCAAGATCGCGCTTGCCACTTACGGCCGGCTCGACGACGGCAAGCACTACGGACACGGCGCGCGGCTCGACCAGTTCACGCTGCCCGCCGATCCTCGCTGGCAGATCGCCACGCCCGTGTGCGCGGATTTGTGGAGCCCGGCGGTGATGCATCGGCTTGCCTGCGACGGCGCGACGCTATGCGCGGCGCCGGTGAGTTCGGCGGTCGAAGCCGTGGGCGACGCCTTCGACAATCCGCGCGGTTGGGACACGGTGCTGCGCGCCCATGCACTCGTCTACGGTCTGCCTGTCGTGTTCGCCAATCGCGTCGGCCATGAAAACGGCCTGCGCTTTTGGGGCGGCTCGCGCGTCGTCGGGCCGCGCGGCGAAACGCTCGCGCAAAGCGAATCGGCACGTGAGGAACTGGTCGTGGCGCCGCTCGACTACGAAGCCGTGCGCGCCGTGCGCTTCGACTTGCCGACCCTGCGCGATGCCCGCGGCATCCACGCGCTCGAAAGCGGCATCGTGTCGGTTTCGTGATCGCGTTGGTCGTGTGTCTGCCCGCACCGGTCATATCCGCGACCGACAATCGATTCAACTGATCGTTCGCATGGGAGTGTGACGATGATCGACCCGACGCGCGTGCGCGCCGCCCTGGCCGAGCGCCAGGACAACTTCTCGCTGCCGCAGCCTTTCTATACCGATGAAGCCTTTCATCGGCTCGACCTCGACGCCGTTTTCAACGACGAGTGGCTGTTCGCCTGCAACAGCTGCGAACTGCGCGAACCGGGCGATTATCTGACGCTGGAGATCGGCGCGACATCGGTGCTCGTGCTGCGCGACATGGACGGCGAAATCCGCGCGTTCTTCAATACCTGCCGGCATCGCGGCTCGCGCATCTGTCTCGAAGAGAAAGGGCATGCGCATCGGCTTACTTGCCCGTATCACCAGTGGGTGTACGACCTCGACGGCGCGCTCCTGCATGCGCGGCAGATGCCGGCGGGCTTCGAGCGCGAGGGCTACGGCTTGCGCGCCGTGCATGTCGAGATCGTGTGCGGCATGGTCTATATCTGCCTCGCCGCGACGCCGCCCGACATCACGCGCTTTCGCGACGCGGTCACGCCCTACCTTGCGCCGCATCAGCCGTGGCGCACCAAGGTCGCGGCCAGCGTGACGATGATCGAGGAAGCCAACTGGAAGCTCGTCATCGAGAACAATCGTGAGTGCTATCACTGCGCGGCCAATCATCCGGAGTTGCTCGCGACGCTCGTCGAATTCGCGTTGCCCGACGATCCCGCAGGCTCGCGCGACTTCCGTCTGTTGATGGAAGCCCAGGCTGCGAAGTGGGACCGTCACGGCTTGCCGCATTTGCCCGCCGATGGCGGCGACGAATTCCGCTGCATCCGGCTGCCGTTTCATCGCGGCGCGGTGTCCTTCACGCCGGACGGATCGCCCGCGTGCGGCAAGCTGCTCGGCGACCTCACCGATCCGGATCTCGGCTCGGTGCGCATGTTTCGCGTGCCGAACAACTGGAATCATTTTCTCGCCGACCACATCATCCACTTCCGCATTCTGCCGCTGTCGGCCACGCGCACGGTGTTGCGCACGACGTGGCTCGTACACGAGGATGCCGTCGAAGGCGTCGATTACGACGTCGATACGCTCACGTCCGTATGGAACGCGACCAACGTTCAGGACGCGCGGCTCGCGGCGAACAATCAGCTGGGCGTGGGCTCGCTCGGCTATGCGCCGGGACCGTATGCGCCGTCCGAGTTCATGCTGCGCAACTTCACGAACTGGTATGCAAGGAAGCTCGCGTCACATCTGGACGGCGCACACGGGCAGCGCTCAATCGCGCTGAAGGTGTCGAATGGCTGATGTGCCGACATCTTCCGATACGGCGTTCGACAGCACCCTCGCCTTCGCCTGCGACACGCCCGCATCGCGCACGCTCGAGTGCATCGGCGTGCGTGACGAAGCGCCGGGCGTCAAGACCTTTCGCCTGCGCGATCCGCACCCCGACGGCGCGCGCCGCTACGCGCCGGGCCAGGCCATGCTGCTGACGCTCGATATCGAGGGGCGGCGCTTCGACCGCACGTTTTCTATCGCCTCGACGCCGCTCGAAGCGGACGCGCTCGAACTGACGATCAAGGCGCAGTCCGGCGGCGTCGTCACCCGCTGGCTGCATGAGCGCTTCGCGCCGGGCATGCGCATCGACACGCGCTATCCGCTCGGACGCTTCACACTCGATGCATCGGCCAATACGCCTCTCGGGCTAGTGTCGGCGGGCTCGGGCGCATCGCCGCTGATGTCCATGCTGCGCACGCTGGCGCGCCGCTCGCCGCACGCCGACATCGCCTGGCTTCATTGCGCGCGCGGCGTGGACGACATTCTTTTTGCCGATGAACTCGCGACGCTTCAGGCGCGCATGCCCAACCTGACAGTACACGTGTGGCTGAGCGCGCCCGCACCCGGCTGGTTCGGTCTGCGCGGGCGCATGTCGCGCGGCGCGCTCTGGGCGATGGCGCCGGACTTCGGACGCCGCACGGTCTATTGCTGCGGTCCAGCCGGTTTCATGCAGAGCGTGCGGCAGATTCATGCTGCCGAAGGCGCCCGCCGCGCGGCGTTTCATATCGAGCATTTCGGTCCCGTGATCGAGCCGATGGAAAGCGAAGCCGCGACGACCGGCGCACCTTCGTCCGACGAACAGCGCGATGCCATTTTCAACGCGTGGCTGAACGGCCGGCGCTTCGATGTACGCGCGGGCGAAACGCTGCTCGTCGCGGCCACGCGTCAGCAAGTGGTGATTCCGTGCGGTTGCGCGAGCGGCCTGTGCGGCACGTGCAAAGTGCGCCACCTTTCGGGCGAAGTCGCGATGAAACATGCAGGCGGAATTTCCGCGGCCGAAGAAGCGCAAGGCTGGATTCTCGCGTGTTCGAGCCGTCCCTTGACCGATGTCGAAATCGCCTTCTGACATGCAAACGGCACCGACGCTTCATCACGACGCCAGCGGCTTCACGCGCACGCTTGGCTTCGACATGCTTCCCGCTGCCGTCGTGCGCGACGCGCAGCGCCGCATTCTCGACCTGCTCGGCGTCGCGGCGGCGGGCACGTCCACACGGCTTTCGACAATCGCGCGCGAGCATGCGCTCGATTGCTTCGCGGCCGGACGCACCCCCGCGCGCATGCTATTCGACGGGCGCATCGTCAGTGCTCCGGGCGCGGCGTTCGCGGGCGCAACGACCATCGACAGTCTCGACGGCCATGACGGCCACGCGCTCACCAAGGGCCACGCGGGTGTCACCGTCTTGCCGGCCCTGCTCGCCATGACCGAGCGCGCGCCCGGCATGAGCGGACGCGAGTTCATCGTGCAGACGGTGCTCGGTTATGAAATCGGCACGCGTGCCGGCATCGCGCTGCATGCGACGAGCCGCGAATATCACACCTCGGGCGCGTGGAATGCGTTGGCGGCCGCCGCTATCGCGAGCCGCGCGCTCGGCTTCGACATACCGGCGACGCGCCACGCGCTCGGCATCGCCGAATATCACGGGCCGCGTTCGGACATGATGCGCTGCATCGATCATCCGACCATGCTGAAGGACGGCTCGGGTTGGGGCGCGCTGGCGGGCATCAGCGCCGCCCTGCTTGCCGCGCGCGGCTACACCGGCGCGCCCGCGACCACCGTCGAACGCGATGCGCCCGCCTGCTGGTCCGACCTCGGCGATCGCTGGCTGATCCTCGAACAGTATGTGAAGCCGTATCCAGTGTGCCGCTGGGCGCATCCGGCAATCGCCGCCGCGCTTGCAGTGCGCGCGCTCGACGGCTTCGATGCGGCCAACATCGAGCGCGTGGAGATCGAAACCTTCCACGAGGCGACGCGTCTCTGGTCCGCGCTGCCACGCACCACCGAGGAAGCGCAGTATGGCGTGCTGTTTCCCGTCGCGGCGGCGCTGGCGCATGGCCGTGTCGATGCCGGCACCATCGGCGATTCGGGCCTTGCCGATCCCGCCGCGTGCGCGTTGCTGCCGCGCCTCGTCGCAAAGGAGCACGCCGCGTTCAGCGCCGCGTTTCCCGCCGAGCGCTGGGCGCGCGTGACGGTCGAACTGCGCGATGGCCGCCGCCTCGATTCCGGTCCGATGCAGGCAAGCGGCGACCTCGCGCGCCCGATGACACCCGACGCCGAGCGCGACAAATTTCGTGAACTCTGCGGCGCGCGCTTCGGCGCACGGTTCGCGCGCGAACTCGAAGACGCGGTGGACGCGCTCGCCGAACCGCACGCCCGCGCCGGGCGCCTGTGCGAACTCGTGCTGGGCACGCCGCCCAGTGCGTCGCAAACATGAACACTCCGATCAGCCAACGAAACAACGAGCCATGCCAGTAAATCCCGACGCATTCCCAACGCCGTTCCACGATCCCGCGTCCGTGGCGGGCAAGGCGCCGCCCATCGGCGAATCGACCGATCTGCTGATCGTCGGAGCGGGGCCGGCGGATCGCGGCGGCACTCGAAGCGGCCGGTCGCGGTACACGCGTCACGCTCGTCGACGAAAACCCCGTGCCGCTCGAAACCATGGGCGAAGACGTGCCGCTGCACTTCGGCAGCCGCATGGGCGCGGAGGCAGGCAACGCCAACGCGATGCTCGAAGCCATGCTCGACGCCCGTCCCGAACTGGGCGACGCGCTCGAAGCGGGTATCGACGTGAAGCTGGGCACGGCAGTGTGGGGACTCTTCCCGCACGGGCCGGCGAACGCTTGGATCGGCACGCACGTGGCCGGTCTCGCGGACGCCGAACATACCTGGCTGCTGCAATTCAGTCAGGTGATCGTTGCGTCGGGGCGGCGCGACATGGGACTCGCCTTCGACGGCTGGCAACGCCCGGGCGTGATGGGTGCAAGCGCCGCGTGGCGGCTCGCGGTTCTCTACGGCGCGCTCGACGCGCGGCGCGCGGTGCTGGTCGGCAGCGACACGGATGCGGTTAACGTCGCGCTCGAACTCGTCTCGCGCGGCGTGCAGATCGTCGCGGTGATCGAACAGGCTGGTGAAATCGTCGGCGATGCGGCGCTCGCGGCGCAACTCGAAGCGAGCGGCGCGCACATTCTCACGCGTCATGTCGTGCGGCATGCACATGGCGATGCTTATGGCGTGACTTCCGTCGACGCAGCCACGCCCGACACGACCGCCCTGACGACATTCGATTGCGATACCGTGCTGCTCGGCATCGCCGCGTTGCCTGCAATCGAGCTGCTCGAAGCGGCAGGCTGCGCGACTGCGTTCGATGCCGCGCGCGGCGGTCATATCGCCCGTGTCGATGCGATGCAGCGCACCTCGTTGCCGTTCGCCTACGCGGCAGGCGACTGCGCGGGCGTCTGGCCGGCGAAGAGCCGCGACGAAACGATCGCGCGTGAAGAAGGCCGCCTTGCGGCGCGCGCGGCTTTATCGTCGTTGGATGAAAGCGCTCCTCTCGCCGACGCACCGCCCGCGCGCCAACCCGATGCGCCCGCGCAAGACATCGCGCTATCGCGTGTCGAATGGGTGCGGGCAAGCGTCATCGGCGCGGCGGGCGAGCCGTTCGTCTGCCAGTGCGAGGAAGTGACGGCGCGCGAAATCCTCGATGTGCGTCCGCCGCGCTACCTCGGCTGGCAGCCCGCCGACGCGCTTCACGACACACGCGGCGTCGCGGGTCTCGCGCAAAGCGGGCCGCCCAGTCCCGACGCGGTGAAGCGTCTCACGCGCGCATGCATGGGCCCGTGCCAGGGCCGCCGATGCCGCGAGCAAGTCGCCGCGCTGCTCGCGATAGGCTCCGGCTGCGCGCTGCCGCGGATTCCGCTCGCCACATTCCGCGCGCCCGTCCGGCCGCTCGCGCTGCGGCAGCTAGCCGAGGTGGCCGAAGCGCAGGCGACCGGCGCGCATTGGGACAGCTGGTTCGGCATGGCGTCGCAATGGGTGCCGTTTTGGCGTGTCGATCCGCTGTATCGCGCGGGCACACGCCGTCAGGGCGAACCGGTGGCGAGCGAATGAACGAAGCATCGACCGGCCGTCGCACTCGAATCGAATCTTCCGGACAGACAAGCATGAAAGCAGACACGCAACAGGACAGCGGCACGCCGAAGGGCGCTTCGGTAATTATCGTCGGCGGCGGCGTAACGGGTTTGTCGGCGGGATGGTGGCTCGCGCGCGAGGGTGTCGACGTGCTGGTGCTCGAAGCGGGAATGATCGGCTGGGGCGCGTCGGGCCGAAACGGCGGCGGTTGCTCGCATCATCACAGCCCGCTCTTTCTCGAAGAACAGCGTCTCTGGCCGATGATGGACGACCTGCTCGGCTATCCGACCGAGTTCCGCGCCGAGCGTCTGCGCATTGCGCTCGATGAACAGCAGTTCGTGTTGTACCGGCGCGCGCTCGAAAACGGCGAACACCACGGCCTGCGCTCGGACGTGCTCGATGCGAAACAGGTGCGCGAACTGGTGCCGCTCGCCGGCGACAACGTCCATGCCGGCTACTTCTATCACTTCGGCGGACATGCGAATCCGCATCGCACGTTGCAGGCTTATGCGTGGGCGCTGGAGGATCACGGCGGGCGCATTCTCCAGCACACGCCGGTGACAGGATTCGTCCGGCAAGGCGGACGCGTGAGCGCGGTGAGAACGGCTCACGGCGAGATTGCCTGCGATCATCTCGTGATCGCGGCCGGGCCGCATACCGGCGTGCTCGCGGCGCAACTCGATATCGATGTGCCGCTCGCCGCCGCACGCGCCGAGATGATCGTCACCGAGCCGTTGCCGCCAATGGCCATCGGCGGCGTGGACGGCAATGGCCTCTATGGACGGCAGACGCTGCGCGGCAATCTCGCTTACGGCGGCGGTCCGCACGAATGGATCGGCCTCGACGATGTGCCGAAGGTGCGGCCGCAATCGACTCCGCTTCAGTGCAGTATCGCGGCGCGCCTGGCTGCGTTGCTGCCCAAGGCGGCGCACGCGAAAGTCATCCGCAGTTGGGCGGGATATATCGAGAACACGCCGGATGGACGGCCCGTGATCGATCGTCCGGATGAACGAGGCAATGTGACGGTCGCAACGCTATCGAGCGTCGGCTTCGGCCTTTCGCCCGCAAGCGGTCACGCCATCCGCGACCTCGTGATGGACGGGCGCTGCGGTTTTGCGGATTTGTCGTCGCTGAGATTGGCGCGCTTCGCTCATCTCGAACCGGACTGGCGCGAGCTTCAGGGCTGGCTGCCGTTGCCGCTGCGCGCATCGGCGCCGGTGCTGGAAGCGGCCTGAGCGCATTGCGTCGCCCTTACGCCCGCCTGCTCACGACTGCGTCTGTGCCGCTCTCAACTCCGTCGGACTGGTGCCGTAGGCGCGCCGGACCCAGCGCGCCAGATGCGAAGGCGACGCGAATCCCGTCGCCACCGCGACATCCGCGACCGGCACACTCGAATACGTGAGCATTTCGTGCGCGCGCTCCAGCCGCAACTGCACGTAGTAGCGTGCGGGCGTCGCGTTCAGATGCCGCAGGAACAGGCGTTCCATCTGCCGCGACGTCATGCCGATAGCCGAGCCGATATCGTTGATCTGCAACGGCGTCTCGACATGCGCGCGCATCATCTCGATCGCCCGGCGGATGCCGCGCGGCAGACTTGCGTGATTCTGGTCGCGCCAGCCGCGCTGGCTGTCGGCGGTGTCGCGCATGCGCTCGTGATGGAACTGGTTCGCCACGCGCACGGCGAGATCGCTGCCGTGCTGCATCTTGATGAGATGCAGCATCAGGTCCATCGAAGCGATACCGCCCGAGCACGTCATGCGGTCACGATCGATTTCATACAGCTTGCTGCTGCACAGCAGGTCGGGAAAAGCCTCCGTGAAAGCCGGCAGATTTTCCCAGTGGATGGTGCATTGATAGCCATCGAGCAGGCCTGCCAGCGCGAGCAGATAAGTGCCCGTGGAAAGCGATCCGATGACCGCACCGGTGCGCGCCGCGCGTCGCAACGCGGCGACGAAGGCCGGTTCGAGCGCGGGCGCGAGCCGCAGGCCGCCGCAGACGAACACATAGTCCGCGCCGGCCAGCACGTCGTCGAACTTGCGCGCGGCAAGCGCGATGCCGTTCGATGCAGGCGCCGGCTCGCCGTCGAGGCTGGCGAGCGTCCACGCATACAATGTTTCGCCAGCGAGGCGGTTGGCCGAGCGCAACGGCTCGATGGCGGACGAGAGGCTCATCATGGACAGGCCATCGGCCAGCAAGAACACGAACTGGCGAGGCACGGTGGCGGACGAAGAAGCGGATTTGAGCAACGCGCGATTCGCAATGGACGATTCGAACCTCCGCATTCGCGAAGGCGGCTTGGGGCCAGCATGTGAGCGCTATTATGGTCGCTAAAACAAGCGTATGGCCAGAAGTGCCGCAACGGTATGGGATCTGAGCGGCGACACGCGCTGCATCTGCGGCGGAATCGGCCGAGGAGAAAGCATGCGAAATTCGTTCGTCGGGGTCGATCTGCGCGCGTTGCAGGCGTTCGTCGCGGTCTGCGAAACCCGCTCCATGACGGAAGCGGCGCGCGTACTCGGCGTCACGCAAAGCGCCGTGAGCCAGCTCGTCGCGGCGCTCGAGCGCGAACAGGGCGTGGCGCTCTTCGATCGCGAGTTCCGTCCGGTGCGGCCCAACGCGGCGGGCCGCATTCTCTTCGATCGCGCGGGCGCGCTGCTCGAACACGCGCAGGCGGTCTCGCACGACGTGCGTACGGCGACGAGCGAAGGCGTGCCGAGTCTTCGCATTGGTTGCGTGGATTCCTTCGCCGGAAGCGTCGGGCCGCATCTCGTGCAACGTCTTTCCGGGCGCATGAAAACCTTGTCGATGTGGTCCGGCCTCACGCCGACCCTTAGCGAACAGCTTACCAATCGCGAACTCGATCTCGCCATTTGCACGGAAGCCACGCTCGATCCACGACGCGTCGAACTACGGCCGCTTTTCTCCGAGACTTTCATTGCGGTCGCGCCGAGGCGCTTCAGCGGCAAGCGCGCGCCCGAGTCCTTTCATGAGGTGCTGCGCGAGTTGCCGCTCTTGCGTTATACGGGCCGCTCGCTCATCGGGCAGCAAGTGGAGCGGCTCATCAGGCACATGAATTTCAACGCCCCGAACCGCTATGAATTTGACGATACCGACCCGCTTCTGAGTCTGGTCGGCTCGGGATTCGGCTGCGCCATCACGTCGCCGCTGTGTCTCTGGCAATCGCGCGCGCATCTGGCGGATATCGCGGTCGTGCCGCTGGCCACGACGCGCATCGGGCATCGTCATTTCTACATTCTCACGCGTCAGGCCGAATGGTCGTCGATGGCAGAGGCCGTCGCGCGCGAGTCGGTGGCCGTGACGCGCGACGTAATTGCACCGGGCTTGCTTGCGGCTTTGCCCGGCGCGCCGCCCCATCTTTTCGATGCCTATGCCGCCGCGTTCGCCGCGCAAAGCGCCGCGTGAAATTAGCGGAACTGCTTCAAAACATAAGAGTTTCTGATTCGGCCGCGCGGCTTAATGGCAGGGATGCGTTCGCCTCTACCATCCGTAGCTGACAGCGGATACACGCAGTTCAACCTAAGAGACAGGGCAGGACGATGACCACAAACCGCCGTAGTTTTCTGAAGCAGGCTTCACTCGTCGGCGTAGCCGCGGCCACCTCGGGCCTTGCGTCATTCGCGCGCGCCGCGACCGTCGTGAACTACGGCGGCTCGGCGTGGCTTGGGCACTACGCGGCCTATGTCGCGATGAAGACGGACATCTTCACGAAGCTCGGCATCGACTGCCGCTGGCAATCGTTCTCCACTTCGTCGGCGCGCATGGGCGCGGTGATGGCGGGGAACATCGACATTGCGGGGACCGGCGTCGTCTCGGCGCTCGCGCTGATGGCAAGCGGCGCGAAGCAGTTTCAGCTCATCTCGACGCCGAACAACTTCGGCAAATCGGAAGGCCTTCTCGTGCGTGGCAATGTGAAGTCGCTCGCCGATCTCAAGGGCAAGAAGATCGGCGTCACGTATGCGTCGAGCTCGCATGTCCTGCTGCTCGACGTGCTGCGCCAGGCGAACTTGGACCCGGCGAAGGACGTGAGCATCATCAACTTGCCGGCGACGGAACTGCTGGCGGCGTATCGCGGTAATCAGATCGATGCCGCCGCCGCATGGACACCGACGTTCGACCGCATCAAGGCGCTGCCCGATACCAAACTGCTGCTCGACGATTCCTCGTTCTCGCTTTATAAGCAATATCAGTTGACGCCGGGCCCGGACGTGCTGCTGGTGCGCACCGCATTCGCCAGCGCCCATCCTGATGTGCCGAAAGCCTTTCTGCAAGGTGTCGCGCAAGCCAACGACATGATGACGCACGAGCCGGAGAAGGTCGCGCCCATTCTGATGACGCTCACGAATCTCACGCAGGACGAGCAGATGGCCGTGCTCAAGCAGACGCAGTGGTATTCCCACGCGCAGCAAAAGACGCTATTCGTCGGCAGCGGCGGAAAACCGGGACCGTTCGTCGACGGCGTACAGAAGCTGAGCGACATGCTCGTCGATCTCAAGCAGATCGACCAGTCGCCGAAAGTGGCGGACTGGATCAACGCGTCGTATCTCTGAGCGCGCGGCATGGCATCCGACAACAAATGGACGAAGCGCGGCGGGCTTTTCGTCGTCAGCGCCTGCTCGCTGATCGGCTTTCTGCTGCTCTGGGAACTCGTGTGCCGCGCGGGTTTGGTCGATGCGGTGTTTCTGCCCGCGCCGTCGCAAGTGCTGAGCCGCGGCATCCGCATGTGGAATCAGCATACGTTGCTCGATAACGTGCTGGCCTCCATACGCCGGGTCATGGTGGGCTTTCTCGCCGCGGCGGTCGTGTCGATACCGCTCGGCATTGCGCTCGGCACCTCGCGGGTGGCGCGCGCCGTGTTCGACCCGCTACTGTCCTTCCTGCGCCCGCTGCCGTCGATGAGTTGGATACCGCTGTCGCTGCTGTGGTTCGGCATCACCGAGACGCAGAAGTACAGCATCGTCTTCATGGGATCGTTCGCGCCTGCCCTTCTCTATGTGATCGACGCCACGCGCAACATCGACCCGATCTTCGTGCGCGCGGCGCGCAATCTCGGCGCGAACCGCTGGCAGGTCATGCGCGAAGTCATCCTGCCGGGCTGCATGCCGCAGATCCTGTCGGGCATGAAAGTGATTCTCGGCCTCTCGTGGACCTGCGTGATTTCCGCCGAACTCGTCGCCGCGCAGCAAGGGCTCGGCTTCATGATCATGAACGGCCGCGAATTCTTCCAGACCGATACGGTCGTGCTCGGCATGGTGCTCATCAGCATCACGGTGCTCATTACGGATGGCCTGTTCAGGCTCATCGAACGCGGAGTGCTCGCATGGCAACGATAGATGCCCCCATGATTCGCCTCGAAGGCGTGGCGAAGTCCTTTGGCGCGTTGCAAGTGCTCAAGGAAGTCGATCTCGATGTCGCGAAGGGCGAGTTTCTCGTGCTGCTTGGTGCGTCGGGTTGCGGCAAATCGACGATGCTCAACATGATCTCCGGCTTCGAGCCGCCGACGCAGGGCCGCGTGCTCGTCAATGGCCGCGAAGTGAAGGATGTCGAGCCGGCGTGCGGCATGGTCTTTCAGCAATACGCGCTGTTTCCGTGGAAAACGGTCAGCGAGAACGTCGCGTTCGGGTTGAAAATGCGCGGTGTCGGCCGGGCTGAAAGGCGTGATGCCGCGCGTCGCTATATCGAAGCCGTGGGGCTGAAGGGCTTCGAGGACAGCTATCCCGGCGCGCTTTCGGGCGGCATGAAACAGCGCGTGTCGATTGCGCGCGTACTCGCCAACGACCCGGACGTGATGCTGCTCGACGAACCCTTCGCCGCGCTCGACGCCATGACGCGGCAAGTGCTGCAGGAACAGCTTCTGTCGATCTACGAGAAGAGCGGCAAGACGATCGTCTTCATCACACATTCGATCGACGAAGCGCTGCTGCTCTCCACGCGCATGATCGTGATGGGCGCGAAACCGGGGCGCATCGTGCAGGACATCCGCAACGACCTCCCCTTGCCGCGTACCGCCGAAGTGCAGCTATCGCCTGCGTATCTGGAGATGAAGAAGTCGATCTGGGAAACGGTGCAGGCCGAAGTCATGCGAGGCCTGGAAGGCGCTGGCTGACGTTCGAACGCGCCGGTACTGCTGCTATCCATCGCTTTTGCTTATGAAGCGCTCGCGATGGCGGCAACCCGGCACACTGCAAACATCATCCGCATGAGAAAGGAAGCGCGACAGTGAATACGTACGATGTAGTGGTGATCGGCGCGGGCGTGATCGGCAGTTCCGTTGCGTTTCATCTGCAAAAGCTTGGCGCCAAAAGCGTGCTCGTGCTCGATCGCGCGACCATCGGCGCGGGCACGACGTCGCAATCGTCGGGCATCTTGCGCACGCATTATTCGGTCAAGGAAAACGTCGAACTCGCGCGCAAGTCCTGGGCCGTGTTCAACGATTTCGCGAGCTACGTCGGCGACGATGAAGCCTCGTGCGGACTCGTGAAGTGCGGCTACATGATCGTCGCGGCCGATGGCGACAAGGTCGAACCGCTGCGCGCATCGCTCGAACAGCAGAAGCAGCAAGGCATTCCGCTCGAATTGCTCGATGCTCGCCAGGCTCACGAGTTCATGCCCATCGCGCAGTTCGACGACGCCGCGTTGATCGGCTATGAACCCGAGGCGGGCTTCGCGGATGCGTATCTCACGGCGACCAGTTTCGCTCGCGCGGCGCGGCGCGGCGGCGTGACGATCCGCGAGAACGTCACCGTGAACCGCTTGCTGATCGAGCACGGCAAGGTGAGCGGCGTGTCGACGAGCATCGGAGATTTTTCAGCGGCAATGGTCGTGAGCACGCAGAACATCTGGACCCCGGAACTCGCCGGATGGACCGGTCGCACACTGCCCGTCTCGCCGGAGCGTCATGCGGTGCTTGCGCTCGAATGCGAGGGCGCGGCCTACACCTACACCATGCCGGTGTTCAAGGATCTGGCCTCGCCCGGCATGCTCTATTACCGCTGCTATGGCGGCAATCAGATGCTCGTCAGCGAAGGCACCGCCGGAGAAAAACTCGCCACGGCCGATACCGAACAGGGCGACATCTCGATGGACTATGTCGTCGAGGTCGGCGCTCAGGTCGCCGAACGGTTTCCCGCATACGAAACGGCGGGCATTGCGTCGTCGTGGACGGGCGTGTACGACGTCACGCCCGACTGGAATCCGGTGCTCGGCGCGCTGCCCGGCATCGAAGGGCTCGTCGTCGGCTACGGCTTTTCGGGGCACGGCTTCAAGCTCTCGCCGACGGTCGGCAAGGTGCTTGCGCAAGCCGCACTCGGCTTGCAAACCGATGTCTCGCTCGCGCCTTACTCGATCGAACGCTTCGAGACCGGCGCGCTGCTCACTGGAAAGTACGGTGTCGGCGCCGTCTCCTGAAGCGCGCGCGCCCGAGGGCGTCGCCATTGCACCGCTCGCGTCTTTTGCGCCGCAGGCATGGCGCAACGGCGGCGGCACCACGCGCGCGCTCGCGGAAGATGCGGAGGGCGGCTGGCGCATCAGCCTGGCCGACGTGGAACGCGACGGTCCGTATTCGCGCTTTCCCGGCATGACGCGGCAATCGCTCGTCATGACCGGTGCGGGCGTCACGCTGCAAGACGACGCCGTGCAATGTCACTTGCGGCGCGGTATCGCCATGGAATACGACGGCGGCGTTGCGTGGCAAGCCACGTTGCACGACGGCCCTGTTGTCGCGCTCAATGTCATGGCGTTG
The DNA here is from genome assembly GCF_031450875.1 of Caballeronia sp. LZ001. Lineage (NCBI taxonomy): Bacteria > Pseudomonadati > Pseudomonadota > Betaproteobacteria > Burkholderiales > Burkholderiaceae > Caballeronia > Caballeronia sp. LZ001. Next base: position 622,094 of record NZ_JARTVX010000005.1, read on the forward strand.
CGCGGGCGCTATCGAGCACGCATCGAGCCATTGCGCGACGCCGCGTTCGTGCCCCTCGAATGTGTCGCGCTCGTGCTGACGATGAATGGCCGCTGCCTCGTCCACGCTGCCGACAGCGACGACGAGATCGTGCTGGCGGAAGGTCACGTGTTGACGCGCATGCTGGGCGCGCCTGCGCTTCATCTCGCGCCTCGGTCGTCGGGAAGCGATGCATCGATTGCGCTCGTCCTCGTCGAGCCCGACAGTCGGCGCTGATCCGCGCGGCTCTTTTCGAATCATTCAAGCAAGGAGATATGCACCCATGAAAATTCTGGTGCCAGTCAAGCGCGTGGTCGACTACAACGTGAAGGTCCGGGTGAAGTCGGACAACACGGGTGTCGATATCGCCAACGTGAAGATGTCCATGAACCCGTTCGACGAGATCGCCGTGGAAGAGGCGGTGCGTCTGAAGGAAGCGGGCGTGGCAATTGAAGTGATCGCCGTGTCGTGCGGCGTTACGCAATGCCAGGAAACGCTGCGCACGGCGCTTGCAATCGGCGCGGATCGCGCCATTCTCGTCGAGTGCGCGGATGAGTTGCAGCCGCTTGCCGTCGCCAAACTGCTCAAGGCATTGGTCGATCAGGAAAAGCCCGAACTCGTCATCCTCGGCAAACAAGCAATCGACGACGACTCGAACCAGACCGGACAGATGCTCGCCGCGCTGGCAGGCTTGCCGCAAGCGACGTTTGCATCGAAGGTCGTCGTAGCCGACGGCAAAGCCACCGTGTCGCGCGAAGTCGATGGCGGCGCGGAAACGCTGTCGTTGAAGCTGCCCGCTGTCATCACCACCGACCTGCGCCTGAACGAGCCGCGTTATGTGACGCTGCCCAACATCATGAAGGCGAAGAAGAAGCCGCTGACGGTCGTGAAGCCGGCCGACCTCCGCGTGGACGTCGCGCCGCGACTGAAGACGCTGAAGGTCGTCGAGCCGCCCAAGCGTTCGGCGGGTGTGGTGGTGCCCGATGTCAAGACGCTGGTCGAGAAGTTGCAGAACGAAGCGAAGGTGATCTGATGACGATTCTGGTAATTGCGGAACACGACAACGCGTCCATCAAGGCCGCGACGTTGAACACGGTAGCGGCGGCGGCAAAAATCGGTGGCGATATCCATGTGCTGGTTGCCGGTGCGAACGCGCAAGGCGCGGCCGATGCGGCAGCCAAGATCGCAGGCGTATCTAAAGTGCTGCTTGCGGATGCGCCTCAACTCGCCGAAGGTCTGGCCGAGAATGTCGAGGGCACGGTGCTGAATATCGCGAAGGACTATTCGCACATCCTCGCGCCTGCTACTGCCTATGGCAAGAACATCGCCCCGCGTATCGCGGCGCATCTGGATGTCGCACAGATCAGCGACATCACCGCCGTCGACAGCGCCGATACCTTCGAGCGTCCGATCTACGCGGGCAACGCTATCGCGACGGTGCAATCGAGCGATCCGATCAAGGTCATCACGGTCCGTGCAACGGGCTTCGATCCGGTGGCGGCGGAAGGCGGCAGTGCATCGATCGAGAAGATCGAAGCGGCAGCCGACGCTGGCATCTCGTCATTCGTCAGCCGCGAAGTCACGAAGCTGGATCGGCCGGAACTGACTTCGGCTTCGATCATCGTGTCGGGTGGACGTGGTCTCGGCAGCGGCGAGAACTACACGAAGGTGCTCGAACCGTTGGCCGACAAGCTTGGTGCGGCAATGGGCGCATCGCGCGCGGCGGTGGATGCCGGCTACGTGCCGAACGACTATCAAGTGGGGCAGACGGGCAAGATCGTCGCGCCGCAGTTGTACGTGGCCGTTGGTATTTCGGGTGCCATTCAGCATCTGGCCGGGATGAAGGACAGCAAGGTCATCGTCGCCATCAACAAAGATCCGGAAGCGCCTATTTTCAGCGTCGCGGATTACGGCGTCGTCGGCGACCTCTTTTCGCTCGTGCCGGAACTGACTGAATCGATCGACATGCGCTGACCCAGGAGGCGTATCGGGCAAACCTTGCCGCGCCTCGCGCGCATGACCCCCTTTCGTTCGACTAAAACCTCACCTTCATTCCCAATCGCTGGGAATCCCTTTTTTGTCCGCCGGGAGCGATGTGGCATTCTGCGCTCATCGACATCGCCTTTCCGGCTGGACATCACAGTGAAACGGGAATCTAACGTCACCGGCGCCGAGCGCTTGCTGCTCGTGCTGACCGCGCTCGCTAGCCACGGCAAGGCCATGTCCGCGAAGGACATACTCGCCGCCACCGGTCTCGCGCAGAGCACGCTTTATCGGCAAGTGGCGTTGCTCAAACGCTGGGGCTTCGTCGCCGAGGACGCCGGTTTTTACGCGCCCGGCCCGATCAGTCTTCAACTCGCGCTCGGCTTCGACGTCAATTCGCTGCTGGTCGAAGCGAGCCGCGAAGGCATGCTGAAGCTCGCGAACGCCACGCAGGAAAGCGTCGGCCTGATCGTCGCCGTGAACGATCAGGTGATCTGCCTCGAAATGATCGAGAGCACGCAGTCGTTGCGCTGCTCTTTCGAAAAGGGACGCTCGGTGCCGTTGCGCTCGGGCGCATCCGCCAAGTCGCTGCTCGCCTTCATGGCCGACAAACTGCGCGCCGAGACGCTGGAGCGTCTGTTCGCCAACGACGATGCCACCCGCGCCGCCCTCGAAACCGAACTGGAGCGCATTCGCTCGCGCGGCTTCGCGGTGAGCGAAAGCGAAGTCGATCCCGGCGTATGGGGCGTAAGCGCGCCCGTGTTCCGGCGCGCGTCGCGCAGCGCGGGCGCGAGCGCATCGATCACGCTGATGGCGCCCTCCTCGCGCGCGGCAGGCCGGGAGCAGCAACTCGCGGACTGGACCGTGCGCGCCGCCAATGCCATATCCGCGCGGCTGCAGGCCGCCTGAACCGCCAATCAACGACAGACCACACCCCTGGAGCCACGCCATGAAAATCAAGAACCTGCTTTCCGCCGCGAGTTTCGGTATCGCCATGATGATTGCCGCGCTGCCTGGCGCCGCGGCCGCGCAAGACTCGAACGTTTTGAACGTCGCCACGGACGCTACCTTCCCGCCGATGGAGTTCGTCGACAAGGGTCAGCGCACCGGCTTCGATATCGACATCATGAACGCGCTCGCCAAGAGCATGGGCAAGCAGATTCAGTGGACCGATATCGACTTCAAGGGACTGGTTCCGGGCCTCGTCGCCCATCGTTTCGATGCAGCCATCTCCGGCATCTACATTACGCCGGAACGCGCCCAGGTGATCGACTTCACCCAGTCGTACTTCGCGGGCGGCCTGTCCGCACTGGTCAAGGCGGATTCGCCGATCAAGACGCTCGCCGATCTCAACGGCAAGAAAGTGACGGTGCAAGTCGGCACGAAATCGGTCAACTTCCTGCGCGACAACTATCCGCAAGTGCAGCGAGTGGAAGTGGAAAAGAATCAGGAGATGTTCGATCTGGTCGGCATCGGCCGCGCGGATGCCGCCGTCACGGGCAAGCCCGCCGCATTCCAGTTCGCGCGCACGCGCCCCGGCTTTCGCGTGCTGGACAAGGAGCTGACGACCGAGGCATATGGCATCGCGGTGCGCAAGGACGAGCCGCAATTGCGCGATCAGATGAACGCCGCGCTCGCCAAGATCAAGGCGGACGGCACCTACGACGCGATCGTGAAGAAGTGGTTCAGCGCGAGCGCCGGCACGACGGCAAGCGCGAAGTAAGCCGGCGGACCTGAGCCATGCAACTCGACTTCACGCCAGCCTTCGCCGGTTGGGACGATCTGGCGCATGGCGCGCTCGTCACGGTGGAAGTGACCGCCGCCGCGCTCGTGCTTTCGTGCCTGCTCGGACTTCTGATCGGCATCGGCCGGCTCTCGCCGCAGCGGCGCATCGTCTACGGCTTCTGCACCGGATATCTGATCTTCTTTCGCGGCACGCCCTTGCTCGTGCAACTGTTTCTGCTGTTCTTCGGCCTGCCGCAGTTCAATATCCTGCTGCCTGCCTTCGTGTGCGGCATGCTCGGGCTCGGCCTGTATTCCGCGGCCTACGTGTCGGAGGTCGTGCGTGGCGCGATTCAATCGGTGGATCGTGGACAGATGGAAGCTGCGCGCTCCATCGGCATGTCGGCAGGTCAGGCCATGCGCGCGATCATTCTTCCGCAAGCCGTCGTGCGCATGATTCCGCCGCTCGGCAACGAGTTCATCGCGCTCATCAAGAACTCGGCGCTGGTGTCGCTTCTGACCATCGACGATCTCATGCACGAAGCACAGAAGATCATCAGCGTGTCGTACCGGTCGCTGGAGGTGTATCTCGTCGTCGCGCTCGTCTATCTCGTGCTGACGCAGACGACGAACTACATTCTTCATCGCGTGGAACGACGGCTGCGCGCAGGAGGCATGGTGCAATGAACAGCGCCCAACCCATTCTCAGCATTCGCGATCTCACCAAGTCGTTCGGGACGCATCGCGTATTGAACGGTATCGACTTCGATATAGAGCCGAGTCAAGTTGTCGTGGTGATCGGGCCAAGCGGCTCCGGCAAGAGCACGTTTCTGCGCTGCTGCAACGGTCTGGAGCAGCCCGAGCGCGGAACCATCGACATTTGCGGGCATCGTCTCGTCGATCAGGGAACCATGCTCAAGGAGCGCGCGCTGAATGCATTGCGCACGGAAGTGGGCATGGTGTTTCAGTCGTTCAACCCGTTCCCGCATCTTTCGGTGCTGCACAACATTACCGTGGGACCGCGGATGTTGCGCGGTGCATCGAAGGCAGATGCCGAAACGGCCGCGCTCGGCCTGCTCAGGAAAGTCGGCCTCGAACACAAGGCGCATGCCATGCCCGCGAGTTTGTCGGGCGGCCAGAAGCAGCGCGTCGCCATTGCGCGGGCGCTGGCCATGCAACCGCGCGTCATGCTCTTCGACGAACCCACGTCCGCGCTCGATCCCGAACTCGTCGGCGAAGTGCTTCAGGTGATGAAGCTGCTCGCCGCCGAAGGCATGACCATGCTCGTCGTCACGCATGAGATGGGCTTTGCGAGAGAAGTGGCGGATGTCGTCGTCGTGATGGATGGCGGCGAGATCGTCGAGGCGGGCCCGCCCTCGCAAATCTTTTCGACACCCACGCAGCCTCGTACACGCTCGTTCCTGCAAGCGGTTTTGTCGCGTGCGTGAATGTTTCACCGATGCCCGATACCGAGTAGTCCGCTCATGAATACACGCACGAAATCACTCTTTGCGGCGCATGCGCTATTGCCCGAAGGCTGGCGCACCGACGTGCTGCTCGAATGGGACGCCACAGGTACGCTCGTGGCGGTCACACCCGATAAGCGCGATGCGCCCGCCGACGTCGCGCGCGCCGCCGGACCGGTCATTCCCGGCATGCCGAATCTTCATTCGCACGCGTTTCAGCGCGCGATGGCCGGACTCACCGAGTTTCGCGCGAACCCGACCGACAGTTTCTGGAGCTGGCGGGAACTGATGTATCGCTTCGCCGCGCGCATCACGCCCGAGACGCTCGGCGCCATTGCGCGCTGGCTGTATGTCGAGATGCTCAAGGCTGGTTACACGTCCGTCTGCGAGTTCCATTACGTGCATCACGCGGAGGATGGAACGCGCCATGCAAACCCCGCCGAGCTTGCGCAACGCGTGGTGGATGCGGCGAGCGAAACCGGCATCGGCATGACGATGCTGCCGGTGCTCTATCAGTTCAGCGGCTTCGGCGAAGAGCCGCCTCGCGACGATCAGCGGCGCTTCGTCAATACCACCGAAGGCTATCTCGATCTGCTAGCCGCGTTGCGTCATGCCCGACCCGAACACGGCGCGCTGCGATACGGCGTCGCGCCGCATTCGCTGCGCGCGGTGTCGGAGGCGTCTCTGCGCGTCGTCATCGAAGCGTTGAACGACATCTCGCCTGACGCGCCGGTTCATATCCACATCGCGGAGCAAACAGCGGAAGTGGATGCTTCGCTTGCCGCGCTGGGCGCGCGGCCCGTGCAATGGCTGCTGGATCGTTTCGACGTGAACGCGCGCTGGTGCCTCGTGCATGCGACGCATATCGACGCCAGCGAAACCGCTGCGCTCGCGAAAAGCGGCGCCATTGCGGGCCTGTGCCTCACCACCGAAGCGAATCTCGGCGACGGGATTTTCCCCGCGAACGAATACCTCGACGCAGGCGGCGCTTTCGGTATCGGCTCGGATAGTCATGTCGGCGTGGACTGGCGCGCGGAACTGCGACTGCTCGAATATGGCCAGCGTCTGTCGCGGCGGCAGCGTAACGTGCTGGCATCGCACGAAACGGCGCAGGTTGCCGATCGCCTGTTTCGCGACGCCCTCGAAGGCGGCGCATGCGCGACCGGCCGCGCAGTCGGCGCGCTCATGCCGGGGGCGCGCGCGGACTGGATTGTGCTCGACGCCGATCATCCGAATCTCGCGGAACAGACGAGCGCGACGTGGCTCTCTTCCGTCGTATTCTGCGAACACGGCGAATCGCCCGTGCGCGATGTGTTCGTTGGCGGCGAGTGCGTGATCCGTGAGCGTCGGCATCGCGATGAAGCGCGGCATTATCGCGACTATCGTGCGGCGCTTGCGCGGCTTTTTGCCGGCGCTTGAATCTACACAGTATCGCTGTCGTGCCGGTCGTTGGAGGGCGTGCCGATCGTCGCGCTCCAAGCGGCGTCGAACGTATCCGTTGCGGCTTATTCGATGCGCCTGCGCGTGGAAATGGCGGACGCCGTGGAAATGACGAGATCCGCGAAGCGCTTTTCGTCGCGATCGGCCTGCCAGCGCGAACGCGCCACCGCAATGTTCACCGCGCCGATGCCTCGGCCGTGCGCATTGGTGATGGCGGCCGCAGTGGAGATGTCGCTGACGAAATATTCGTCCTCCGTGTGCGCATAGCCCTGCTTGCGAATCTGTGCAACACGCTCCTTGATCTTGCGCGGCTGATACACCGTGGAGGCCGTATAGGGCACGAGGTTGGTACGCGAGAGAATGTCGTCGATCTCGCCGTCCGCGAGCGTGGCGAGGATCGAGAGACCGGGCGCCGTGCAATAAGCCGGCAACCGCGAGCCGGTGATGACGTGCGCGTTGAACACGTTGCGGCTCACGATGCGCAGCACGAAAACGATGTCCGTGTCGTCCAGCACGGTGAGATTGGTGGCCTCTTCCGTCTCCGATCCGAGTTGCTGCAGATACGGCGTGGCGCGGCTCACGAGATCGTTCGACGTGAGGTAGTGATAGGTGAAGTCCAGCAGCCGCGGCGACAGTTCGTACTTGCGGCTGTCGGGGTCCTTGAACAGATAGCCGAGCGCCGCCAGCGTAAAACTGAAGCGCTGCGTCGCGCTCATGTCGAAGCCCGTGATGGCCGAGATTTCCGAAAGCGACAACTGCCGCTTGCTACCGTCGAAAGCCGTGAGCACCTTCATGGCCTTTTCGACGGACTGCACGTACAGCGACGACGCAGTTGCGTCCACCGCCTCGCCCGCCCCTTTCGCGGCGGCGTTCTTGCGTTTTCGCGGGGCTTTGGACTCGTCGCTCATCTCTCGTATGCTTTTGTCGTCGATGGCAAAATTATCGCATAGCCCTATTACCCTATCTGAATGCGATAACTCCTCAGGCTTTCACGCTGGCCAGCCAATCCCACGCGTCTTCCACGCTGCGCGACAGCAGATGCTTCTTGATGCGTTCGCTCGCCGTCAGTTCGAAGCCCGGCACCGCGCGGTAATAACGCGGCAACTGAAAACTCGCGAGGCGCTCTCGCGCCCATAAGTGCAGCGTTTCCCAGTCCACCGGCTCGTCCTTGAACTGCACGTTGAGCAGAATGTCCTGCTCGCCGACCGCCGACGCCACGCCCATCGCAGCGCTCAACCGCACCGCCGGATGCGTCGCGAAAACGCGTTCGATCTCCCATGCCGACACGTTCTCGCCGCGCACACGCATGCTGTCCGTCTGCCGGCCGACGAAATACAGATCGCCATCGGCGTCGCGGCGCGCGCGATCGCCCGTGTGCAATTTGCCGTTGCGAAGCGCAGATTTCGTCGCCTCGGGATTCTTCAGATACGCTGGAAAAAAGGTCCCTTCCACTTTGCTCGACAGCACGATCTCACCCGCCTCGCCTGGCGGCACCGGCTGGCCGTGTTCATCGAGCAATTCGATATCGAGCCACGGCAGCGCGCGGCCGATGGACCCCGGCTTGCCGGTAACGTTCGCGGTAGCGAAGCTGGAACACTCCGTCATGCCGTAGCACTCCCGCAGACGCACCTTGAGGCGCGTTTGTATCGGCTCCCACGCAGACGCGCTCACGCCCGCGCCCCACGCCACGCGCAACGAATGCGCTGAAGGCTGCGCGGCTTCGGGCAACTGCATCAGGATATCGAGCACGCCGCCAAGGTAATGCAGTTGCGTCGCGCCCGCACGCTCCACTTGCGGCCAAAACTGCGAAGCCGAGAAGCGCGGCACCGCATGCAGTGTCACCGGTTCGAGGAACGGCAGCAACAGCATCTGCGCGCCGCCGATGTGGCACAGCGGCTCCCACAGGAACAGGCGGTCTCCCTCGCGCACGTCGGCGACACGCAACGCCGCTTCACTCGCAATGCGCATCATGCGATGCGTAAACACGACGCCCTTCGGCGCGCCCGTCGTGCCGGATGTATAGATGATGCACAACGGCGCGTCGACGGGGATCGCCGGCGTGGCGAACGCGGCGTTCATATCCGCCGCATCGAACGCGGGCAGGCGCGTGCGTTTGGACATGCCGCAGTCGATCGATGCCGTGATCGCGTCGAACTCGCCGTCGATGACGAAGAGTTTCGGTTCCGCATGTTGCAGCAGATATTCGAGACCCGACGCGCGCAACTTGATGTTCACCGGCACCCAGACGAGGCCGCTCAACACGAGTGCGTAAATCAGATGGATGTGTTCGGGACTGTTGCCGAGCATCACCGCGACGCGATCGCCCGGCACGAGCCCCTGACCCGCGAACCAGCGTTGCAATTGCACGATATGACGCGAGGCGTCCACGCACGAGATTGCATGATCGTCGAAGTGCACGACGGTGCGCGCAGGCGTGGCGCGCAATCCGGCCGCGAGGAGCGGCGCGCAATCGAGTTCGTCGTTCGCGTGCCGGTGGCCAAAGTATTCTGAATAACGATGCATGTTCGAATCGGGTTATGGACTGCTTTTATGGCTGGGTGTCGCTGAATGGTGTCGAAATCAGCGCGCGCGGCGCTTGATCCACGACGACACCGCCACCACCAGCGCGATCAGCACGATCAGCGTGGTCGATACCGCCGCGAGCGTGGGCGTCACGGCCAATTGGATGTCGTCCCACATCTGTTTGGGTAGCGTCGAGTTGATGCCGCCGCTCACGAAGATCGCAATGGTGAGATCGTCGAAGGAAACCAGAAATGCGAACAGGAACGCCGCCGTCACGCTCGCCATCAGAAGCGGCAGCACGATCGACGTGATACGCCGCAGCGGCGATGCGCCCATGACCCGCGCGGCATCGTCCAGACGCCAGTCGAAGCGCTGGAAGCCGGCGGCAAGCGTCACCACTACGTAGGGAATAGCGAGCACCGTATGCCCGATCACGAGCCCGAGGTTGGTGCCCGTCAGCCCGAAGCGTCCGAACAGATACAGGAGCCCGACCGCCACCACGATACGCGGCACGATCAACGGCGCGACCAGCAGCGCGAACACCGGTTTGCTGGCGCGGCGCGGCATGCGCGTCATCGCGAGCGTCGCGCCGAAGCCGAGCAGCAGCGACAACACCGCGGTGCCGAATCCCACTTCGAACGATCGGATGATCGCGCTGTGCCACACGGGCGAATCCATGAAGGTGCCGAACCACTTGCCGCTGAAAAGCTTCGGCGGGAACGCGATGTAGTCGCTCTTCGTGAACGCGTACGGAATCACCGACAGCACCGGCGCGACCAGCACCACCATGATCGCGCAGGTGTAGACGCCGAGCGGACTGGCTGCGCGCGCGGCGGTATCCGCATGCGGATTGCGGCGCATGAGAAACGGCGCGAAGAGGCGGCCGGCCAGCATCAGAACGGCGAGCTTGATGCCTTGCGCCCGCGAGCCGCGCGAACGCTCGGTGACTTCGCCCGTGAGCGAAGTCAGGCCGACCATGCGGTCATAGACGAAGAAGATCACGATCGAGCAGACGAGCAGCACGGTCGAGAGCGCGCCGGCGAACCGCATGTCGAAGAGTTCGAGCACGGACGAGATCACGAGTTGCGCGATCATCGTTTCCTTCGGCGATCCAAGCAGCGCCGGCACGATGAAGAAGCCGAGACTCGAGATGAACACGAGCAATCCCGCCGCCGCGACACCCGGCGACGACAAGGGCAGAAACACCGTGAAAAAGCTCATGCTGCGTTGCGCGCCGAGCGTTTCGGCGGCTTGTGTCAGACGGTCGTCGATACCGCGCATCACAGGTAGCATGGTCATCACGGCGAGCGGCATCATGGAATGCACCATGCCGATCAGGACGCCGGTCAGCGACGGAATCGTACCGCTCGTTTCCCGCACGAGACCGAGCGACAGCGCGATGGTCGACAGCACGCCGGTCTTGGAGAGCAGCAGCATCCACGCATAGGTTTTGACAAGGTAGCTGGTCCAGAACGGCAGCATGATCCACAACAGCCAGCGTTCGCGCACGCGTTCCGACAGACGGCTCAACATGTACGCAACCGGATAGCCAAGCAGAATGGACAACGCCGCCGTCATGAACGAGATGCCGAACGTAATCCACAATACCTTGGCATAAACCGGCGTGCGCGCGATGCGTTCGAACTGCGAGAAACCGTATTGCCCGTCCGCGCCGACGAGTCCGCCTTGCAGAATCTCGCCGACCGGCACGATGAAGAACACCAGCAGGAACAACAAGGTCGGCACGATAGGCAGGATGCGCAACGTGCGCGCGGTCCACACGGACCGGCCGCGCCGCGAGCCTTCGTTCTCGCGTTGCGCGTGAAGTGCGATGGTCATATGCGCGTCCTCAGCCGTGCAGCAACGTGGTGCGATACGGGTCCCACACGAGGCCCACCCTTTCACCGATGCGTGGCGACAGGCTGCGCTCGCAGCGCACCGTGATCTCGCTGCCGTCGTTCATGGCGAGTTGCACGCGCGTATCGCTGCCGAAGAAAACGACATCGGCGATGGTGCCGTCGATGAAGCCGCTCTTCGGTTCCACGAGGCGCGGCGCCTCGGGACGCAGCAACAGCGTGTGGCGCGTCGACGGTGCGACTTGCGCGTTCATCGGCAAGGGAATGCGTCCGCCGGCGGCAAGCAGAATGGGCTCGCCGCCCTTGCCGCGCGTGTCGTCGAGCGCGCCTTCCAGCAGATTCGAGTGACCGATGAAGCCCGCCGCGAATCGCGTCGCCGGGCGGTCGTAGAGATCGGCGGGCGTGCCTACCTGTTCGATGCGCGCCTGATTCATGAGGCAGATGCGGTCCGAAAGCGTGAGCGCTTCGTCCTGATCGTGCGTGACGTAGACGAAGGTCGCGCCAAGCTCTTTGTGCAGACGGCGGATTTCCGACTGCATATGCTCGCGCAGCTTCTTGTCCAGCGCGCCGAGCGGCTCGTCCAGCAAGATCACCGACGGACGATACGCAAAGCATCGCGCCAGCGCGATACGCTGCTGCTGGCCGCCCGACAGTTCCTTCGGAAAGCGCTTGGCGTATTCGGTCATGCGCACCATGGCGAGCGCGTCGTCCACGGCGGCGCGCACGTCCTCGCGCGACTTGCGCCGCATGCGCAGACCGTATGCGACGTTGTCCCACACGCTCATGTGCGGAAAGAGCGCATAGCTCTGAAACACCATGCCGATGCCGCGCTTGCCCGGCTCGACATGCGTCACGTCGCGGCCATCTATCTCGATACGCCCCGCGCTCGGCGCAACGAGCCCGGAGATCATCTGCAACAACGTGGTCTTGCCCGAACCCGAGGGACCGAGCAGCGTCAGGAACTCGCCCGCCTGCACGGCGAGGTCCGTCGCTTCCAGCGCGATGGCGTCGCCATAACGCTTCGCGATGCCGATTGCCTCGAGTTTCGAGCTCATCTTCCGCTCCTTACGAAATGATCCACGAATTGAACCGCTCGGTGACCTTCTGGCGATTCTCTTCCCACCATTGCGGACTCGGCAGCTTCATGTCCTTGATGTTTTCCGGCGCCGTCGGCAACAGCGCGGCACGCTCCTTGTCGATGGTCTCGAACGACTTCTTGTTGGTCGGTCCGTAAGCCAGCGTGCGGGTGAGCGCGGCCTGGCGCTTCGCATCGGCGCAAAAGCGCACGAACTGCCTGGCTGCATCGGCGCGCGGCGTGCCCTTCGGAATGCCCCAGCCCTCGATGGAATACAGGCCCTGATTCCACACGATGTTGACCGGCGCGCCCGAATCCTTCGCGGCTTGCGCGCGGCCATTCCAGGTCGAGATCATGTCGACGTCGCCGCTCTGGATCGCCTGCATGGCCTGCGCGCCCGAGGTCCACCAGATGGCGATATGCGGCTTGATCTTGTCGAGACTCTTGAAGGCGCGATCAACATCAAGCGGATAGAGCTTGTCGAGCGGCACGCCGTCGGCCAGCAGCGCCTGCTCCAGCGTGTCAAGCGGACTGCGCCGCAGGCAGCGGCGGCCGGGAAATTTCTTCACGTCCCAGAAATCCGCCCACGACTTCGGGCCGTTGTCCTTGAACTTGTCGGCGCGATAGGCAAGCACCGTCGAATACACGTCCACACCAAGCCAGTTCGGCGTGATCGCCTCGGGCATGATGTCCGGGAAGTCGCTCGCCTTCAGCCCGATCGGTTCGAGCAGCCCTTTCGACTCGAGATACGGAATGTCGGCGGACAACGTGAGCGTGGTCACGTCCCACACGTAGTTCTTGGTTTGCACCATCGCCGCGAACTGCGCCACCGGTTGCGATTCGCGCGCGACGCTCACCACCTTGATGCCGGTGGCTTTCTCGAACGGATCGTAGAAGGCCTCGCGATACGCCGTCGTGTACGGGCCGCCCGGGTCCGACACCACGATCTGCTTACTCTGCGCGCGTGCTGCAAGCGGCATTGCGCCAGTTACGGCTAGCGCAAGCGCGCCTTGCAGGGCGCGGCGTCGCGTCGGGTTGAAGTCTTGCGTCATGTTTCAGGTCTCCCGCACAGGGATTGAAAAGGAACGGCTCGGCTTCAGCCCGATTTATTTGGCGCGCTTTTTGAAGAACGCTTCCATCATGCGAGCCGGCTCCCCGGAGTCGTACGCTTCGCGCTGAATGCGCATGCCCGCTTCGATGCAATCGACGAAACCCGGCTCCGTCATCTCGCGAAAACGCTGCTTGTCCAGACGCATGGCGACCGGTGGCTTGTCCGCGAGTTCGGTGGCGATTTCGAGCGCCTTCTCGAACACCTTTTCTTCCGGCACGAGGTGATGCATGAGACCGATGCGGTGACACTCCTCCGCGTCCATCAGGCGACCGGTGAGCGTGAGTTCGATGGTTCGCGACATGCCGAGCATCGAGTTCATGATCCACGGACCTGTGGTGCTGGCGATACCCGCGTTGATTTCCGGCTGACCCATGCGCACGCCCGGATGACCGACGCGAATGTCGCCGAGCAGCGCGACCTGAAATGCCGAGCCGGCGGCCGTGCCGTTGAGCGCCATGACGAGCGGCTTCTGAAGGCCGCGCAGCGCGGCGTAGTAGCGCTGCCATTCCTTGACCCATTCCACGGCGCGCTCGCCGTCGAAGTCGTGCGCTTCCGACAGATCCTGCCCCGCCGAAAATGCGCGGTTGCCGGCGCCGGTCATGATGATCGCGGCGACCTGATCGTCGTCGTTGTAGCGATCGAGCGCGTCGATGATCTTGTTGCGCATCGGCGTGGTCCACGCGTTGAGGCGCTCGGGACGATTCAGCGTAATGACCGCCACGCGGCCATGACTGGAAAACAGGACGTCTTCACTCATAATTATCGCATCGCAATAGTTGATGGTGAATGGCAATATAGGCTGATCAAAATTACGATGCAAGCGGGTTTACGAGATGGACTGCGGCCGGTTGCCGAGAGACGCTTGCACTTAGGCGTTGAGCCGTTGGTCAACGCATCGCAACACGGCGTTCTCGCTAACCGCTCTGCCCGCAGAATGCGCATGGCCCGCATGGCGGCGATGAACCGCGCCCGCCGCGTACTGACCGCGCGCGGTGTCGCAGGCGATATCCGCGACCGACATGGCCCGCAGCGACTCAGACGTTCTTAGGGGTTGTCAACGCGGGCTCCCTCTCCGGCGCCGCGCGCCAGAAGAAGTTGGAGCAGCCGGCCGTAGCGAAGACGGTTGCGCAAATGGCGGAACGTCTAGGCGCGCGTCTGCCGCTGCGTTCGACACGAGGGCTCGCGCCGGCGGAAGCCGGTCAGCGCTTTATTTGCACGCGCGCCGGAGCAGTCGCCAATACGACTCGGGATGCTGGCGGCTAGATGATGGATGGATCGCTTGACGCAGTGAGCGGCTCGCGTGGGAACGAGGCGTGGACCACTTTCCAGGTTCCCACGCCTCGCGCCGTATTTTTTAGTTTTGTCCTCGCGCTACCACGACATCGCGGAACCGAATCTTCCGGGGCAATCCCCACGCGATGAGCACAGCCGTAATCGCGCACACCACGGCGATTGCATAGAGTCCCATCGACGGGCTCCCCAGCAGGTCCTTGACCTTGCCGACCATATAAGGCGCAACGATGCCGCCGAACTGTCCAAGCGAGTTGATCAACGCAAGCCCGGCTGCCGCCGCGGCACCCGTCAGCATTCTGGCCGGGAACATCCAGAAAATGCCGAACGAAGCGATGACACCCGTAGCGGAGATGCTGAGGCCGAGCACGAGCAACACCGTATGGCCGGGCCATGTGGCGCTGATCAGATAGCCGAGTGCCGCCGCGATCGCGCAGCCGGCCAGATGCCAGCGCCGCTCACCGGTACGGTCCGAACTATGACTGATGAGCACCGTGCCAGCCATTGCCGCGAGATAGGGAATCATCGTGATCAGACCGATGATGAGCGGGTCGCTCGTGCCCGCGCTCTTCACCAGTTGCGGCATCCAGAAGAGGAAGCCGTAGATCCCCATGCACAGCCCGAAATAGATCAGTGAGAACAGATAGATCACAGGCCAGCGCAGCGCAACGAGGAACGAATGCGTGCTGTCGACCTTGCGGTCGCGCGAGAGGATCGAGGCAAGAAGCGTCTTCTCCGCAGGCGTCAGCCACTTGGCGTCTTCCATCCGGTCATCGAGCACGATCAGCACCACGATGCCGAGCAGAACCGACGGCAAACCTTCGAGCAAAAACAGCCACTGCCAGCCGGGCATGCCGTTCAAGCCATCGAAGAACTTTAGGATGCCGCCGGAAATCGGGCCACCGATGATTCCGCACAGTGCAATCGCCCCGAAAAAATACGAGTTCACGCGACCGCGCCGTTCGGCGGGAAACCACTGCGTGTAGAAGTAGAGCACGCCCGGCACGAACCCGGCTTCGAGTGCGCCGAGGAGAAAGCGCAGGATATAGAACCAGGTTTCGTCGCGCACGAACATCATTGCCGCCGACGCGATGCCCCACGAAATCATGATGCGCGCGATCCAGCGTCGCGCACCGGTGCGCACCATGATCGCGTTACTTGGAATCTCGAACAGCAAATAACCGACGAAGAACACGCTTGCGCCAAAGCCGTACGCGGCGTCGCTGAAGCCGAGTTGGGCCTGCATTTGCAGCTTGGCGAAACTGATGTTCACGCGATCGAGGTACGCAACCACGAAGCAGGCGAGGATCAAGGGAACGATACGTCGGGTTACTTTATTGAAGAGGTGCGCCTCGGCAGCGGTATCCATCTCCGGTATTTCGGTCAGCGTTTCGAGCATACCTGTCTCCATCGATTTGTTTTGTCTTCTAATTGCGGGGCACCGGTTTCCAATCAACCAGTACACGCTGCGCTCGCCCGATTGTCTAGCCGCGTCCTATGAACGGCATCTTGGTTGCCATCACCGTCATGAACTGCACGTTCGCGCCGGGCGGCATGCTTGCCATGTAAGCGACGGATTGCGCCGCATGCGCCAAGTCCATCGTCGGCTCCGGCGCTCGCTCGCCGTTTGCCTGAAGAACGCCACCGGCCATTCCTGCGGCCATCTCTGTCAGAACGTTGCCGAAATCGATCTGACAGACCGCGATGTCGTACTTGCGCCCGTCCAGCGCGCAGGCCTTCGTCAAGCCACTGACTGCGTGCTTGCTTGCCGTGTAATCCGCGGAATGAAGACGCGGCGTATGCGCCGACAAGGAGCCGTTGTTGATGACCCGGCCGCCTGGCGGGTTATTTGCACGCATCCGGCGAAAGGCGGCTTGCGTGCACAAAAGCGTGCCGATCACATTGATATCGAGCATCGTGCGAAAGCGCTCTATCGAAAGATCCTCGACCGACACGCCTTCCACGCCCACTCCCGCGTTGTTGAAAAGCAGATCGAGGCGACCGTAGCGCTCCTGCACCGTGTCGAAGAGACGTTGTACCGATGCCGAGTCGGTGACATCGGTGGCAATGGCCATCAACTTGCTGGCGGATTCGGGAACGTGTTGCTCGTAGTCTCGAATGACCGCGTCGAGCGCCTCTTGCCGACGTCCGGCGAGCGCGACACACCAGCCATCGTTCGCGAGCGCGTGCACCGTTGCCCGACCAATACCGCTGCCTGCTCCCGTGACGATGGCTACGCGCAATGTCTTCTCTGTGTCGTGTCGAGTCATGACGGCTTCTGTTTGTTCTCGTCTGCGGTTGGCCCGGAGCGGTTTATCCGGCATGGATAGGCACTTATGACTTTGCAGTGAATCTAGCGAAAACTTTACAGGCCGGGTACTGAGACTTTTTGATAGCGGTATGACTTTGCGTTATACCGGACGCTGTCGATTCACACTGCAGATGACGGCCCATTCGGCGCGAGAGCCAGTCCCCGTCTGCGTTCCCGAGGCGGCAACCACCCCGTAATCCGAATCGAGAACTTCCCTGCTTCGTCACAATCGCCCTTGCGCATAAGGGAATGTGCGTAGTACGACCGTATCGTTTCGAAAAGAATGGTTCGGCGGCTCGCATATCGATTACGAGCCAGCTTGCGCAACCGCGGTTTCGGTAAAAAGGTGCGCCCCCGACGCCACGGCGGAACAAATCCCCTCTCGCTCATTCATGTTCTATCGCCGGGAGCCGTTATTGGATACATGGAGCATCGCATCAGGCACTGTGCGCTCAAGCGACGCTTCATACCCAGAGCCTGAACCGTAGGCCCGGGTACACGATGAAGCTTCTGCGCATTCAAAACCTTCGGATTCGTCAACTGAGAGAGACGACTACCGATGCAGACGACCAATCGGTACACCGGGCAAAGACACCACAACGTTGAACCCGAGGATCAAATCATGACGCACTTCTTCAAGCGCTATCTCAAGGATACGCGCGGCATTACCGCGATTGAATATGGCCTGATCGCCGGCGTACTTGCGCTCGGCATCATGACGTCCGTCAGCGGCGTCGCCACTCAACTGTCGACCACCTTTTCCGCCATCACGACCAAGCTCTCTACGATCCACTGAGCGTGGGCGGCGTTCTCTTCGGGAGTTTCGTGAGCCTCGACCCGGCAACGCTAGGCTAGTCGTAGATCCCACAAGACATCGAGTACCTGTCGAGTGGTGCGCTCAACGTGCCCCACACGGTGTGCAATGCCTAGCCGACGCCACAATGCCGGGCGCAGCGGACGCATGACGACGCGTCCGTCGGGCGATGGCGTCGTGGCCTCATGCGGCAGAAGCGCCGCGCCGTAACCTGCCGCCACGAGACTCTTGATCGCGTCGTTGTAGTTCAGCTGAATGCGCGGCGTCGGATGATGACCCGCCGTCGCAAACCACTCCGCTGTCAGACGCGAGAGACGCGTAGTCGCATCATTCAATATGAGAGGCCGAGCGGCCAGCCAATCAGGCGTGACACGGGCGGGACAACGCCAATGCGCGGGCACGAACGCCATCACCGGGTCGCGGCGCCAAGGCTTTATCACGAGTCCGGCCACGGGGAGTTGAGGCAGCGCGACCAGCCCGACATCCAGTCTCCCATCCGCCAATTGGGACAGCGTTTCATGCGACGTGAGCACCGCAAGCTGAATATCGATTGCGGGATTGTGCTGGCGCAACACGTCGAGCGCTTGCGGCAACAAGTGCGCGATCACGCCAGTCGACGCACCGAGCCGCACCCGCCCTTCGAGTCCCTGCACCTGGCGTTCGATATCGTCCAACGCCTGCTCCGCATCGGCCAGCAGCCGACGCGCGCGTTCCACCAGCAACTCTCCTATTGCCGATGGCCTGACCTGCCCGCGCTTGCGTGACAAGAGCGGCGCCCCAATGCGGTCTTCGAGTTCAGCGACATGCAAACTGACCGTCGGAGGCGCCAGATGCAGAGCGCGCGCTGCATCGGCAAATGAGCCCCGCTCGGCAACCGCGATGAGAGTGCGCAAACGGTCAAGGCTGATCTCTCGCATATTGGCGTCCAAATTCAGAAAAGTTGAATGTTCAAGTCATGAAATTCGAATTTTCTTATTCTAACGATTGGATGAACATAGGCGCTCGTTCTGCTCGTTACCACCACTCGGAGTATCCCGCGTATGAGCGCCCCCATTGTTTTCATCGATGGCGACCAAGGCACCACCGGATTGCAAATCCACGAACGGCTGCGTGATCGGACCGACATCACGCTGTTCACGCTTGCCGCCGAAGAACGCAAAGACGCACGCCGTCGCGCGGAAGCCATCAACGCCTGCGACATTGCAATTCTTTGCCTGCCCGATGCCGCCGCACGCGAGGCAGTGGACGCTATCGTCAATCCTGCCGTCAGAGTCATCGACGCGAGTTCGGCCCACCGCATACAGCCGGGCTGGACATACGGCTTTCCGGAGATGACGGCAGGACAAGCCGATCGCATCGCAAGCGCCCGTCGCGTCACCAATCCCGGCTGCTATCCGACAGGGGCAATTGGCTTGCTGCGTCCGCTGTTGCAGGCCGGACTGATACCAGGCGGCTATCCTGTCAGCATTCATGCGGTATCCGGCTACTCGGGACGCGGTCGTGCCGGCGTGGAGAAACACGAAGGTAAAGATGCCGTCAACGCGCCTTCATTCCAGGTATATGGTCTGGAGCTCGCGCACAAGCACACGCCGGAGATCCAGGCGCATGCCGGACTCGCGCAGCGCCCGATTTTCGTGCCTGCGTATGGTGCGTTTCGCCAGGGCATTGTGCTGACGGTGCCGTTGGAGTTGCGGCTGCTCGCATCCGACGTGGATGGCGCCACGTTACACGCTTGCCTCGCGCGCCACTATGCGGACGCGGCCCACGTGCATGTCTTGCCGCCGCATGAATCGAGCGTTTTGCGGCATCTCGATCCTCAGGCGCTGAACGGTACGAACGACATGCACCTGAGCGTATTTTCCAACGTGGAACACGGGCAGGTTCTGCTGTCCGCGGTGTTCGACAACCTTGGCAAAGGGGCATCCGGCGCTGCGGTCCAGAACCTGAACCTGATGCTTACGCGGCAATGCCAAGGGTGAACTCAGGCGATGACCTTTTGCTCTCCAGCGGCCTCGCGCATGCGACGTGCTTCGTCGCGCAGGAACTGCTGGTAATCGTCCAGATCGCCGTCGAAGGGTTCGACGCCGCCCTTGGTCACGAGCCAGAACTCGTCGCATACCGCGCGCAGCAGGGACCGGTCATGACTGACCAACATCACCGTGCCTTCGAATTCGTTGAGTGCCATGCCTAGCGCTTCGCGTGTGGCCAGGTCGAGGTGGTTCGTAGGCTCGTCGAGCAGCAGCAGGTTAGGACGCTGCCATACGATCATGCACAGCACGAGCCGCGCCTTTTCGCCGCCGCTCATCGTGCCGACTGCCTGATGCACCATGTCGCCACTGAAGTTGAAAGTACCTAGGAACGTGCGAAGCGATTGTTCGGTGCCACTTTGGCCGGGCGCACGCATGTTCGCGGGCGTGTCCTTGGCAAGGCGGATCATGTGTTCCAGCGGCGTGTCGAGAGGACGCAGCACGTCGAGTTCTTGCTGCGCAAAGTAGCCGATGTTCAGGCCCTTGCCTTCGCTGATTTCGCCCGCAATCGGCGCGAGTTCGTGCGCCACCGTCTTCACCAGCGTGGACTTACCCTGGCCGTTGGCACCGAGAATACCAATGCGCTGTCCGGCCAGCACCGACCGGTTGATGCCTCGCACGATGACCGTCGGCGGCGTGCCGGGCTCGGCATCGCTCGGCGCCGGGTAGCCGAAGGTCGCGTCCAGCATCGACAACAACGGGTTCGGGACGTTGAGTGGCTCCTTGAACTCGAAGTTGAACTCTGCGTCGGCGAGCACGGGCGCGATCTTCTCCATGCGTTCGAGCGCCTTGACCCGGCTCTGCGCCTGCTTCGCCTTCGAAGCCGTTGCCTTGAATCGGTCGATGAACTTCTGCAGGTGGGCGATCTTGTCCGCCTGCTTGGCCATCGAGGCCTGCTGCAACGCCATCTGCTCGGCGCGCATGTCTTCGAATTTGCTGTAGTTGCCGCCGTAACGCACGAGCTTGGCGTTATCGACGTGGACCGTTACCTGCGTGACCGCATCGAGGAATTCGCGATCGTGGCTGATCACGACCAAGGTTCCCTGATAACGCTTGAGCCACGCCTCCAGCCAGACCAGCGCGTCGAGGTCCAGGTGATTGGTCGGTTCGTCGAGCAACAGCAAGTCGGACGGACACATGAGCGCGCGCGCCAGTTGCAGCCGCATGCGCCAGCCGCCGGAAAAACTATTGACCGGCTGGCTAAGTTGCGCAGCACTGAAACCGAGCCCCAGGATCAGCGCTTGGGCACGCGCGGGGGCATCGTGCGCACCGGCGTCGTGAAGGGCCATGTAGGCGTGCGCCATGCGCATGCCATCGTCGTCGGTCTCCGCGGCGGCGACTTCGATCTGCGCGGCCAGCAACACGGTGTCGCCTTCAATTACGAAGTCGGTCGCGCTCTGCTCGGTCTCCGGCATCTCCTGCGCGACCTGGCCCATCTTCCAGGCAGCAGGAATCGAAAACTCGCCACTGTCCTCGTGCAGCGTGCCATTGAGAAGGCCGAAGAAGGACGACTTGCCGGCGCCATTGCGCCCTACGAGGCCGATCTTTTCGCCGGGGGTGAAGGTGACGGACGCGGAGTCGAGTACGACATTGACGCCACGGCGTAGCGTGACATTACGGACGGAAATCATAGAGAGCTACTTCGGAGAGGATAGGCATGATAGCCGACCGAGCGCGCCAAGCCTGCTTTTTTATGAACATGCGAGTCTCGGATCGCGCGCGATATTCAATCGATGTCACGATTTTCGCGAAATGTCCCCGTTAGCGCTTGTCATTCACTCCAAAGGTGCAAGCCATTGAAAATATGGCCTGACGTGCGGGTAATTCAACACGTCCGTTCGCATCATGCCTTAAAAGAAATTCGCATTGCGGGCGCTCATTAATAACACGTATGGGCTTTTTTTACGGTTGAGCGCCATGAATTACCCACTTCTACACTGACGCTCAAGCAAATCACTCGCGATCTCTGGCTAATCGCTCCAAGAAAAGTGGCTTAGTCGGAACATACTACCTATATAGTTAAAATATCCAAACCGTGTGGTGTAAATGCGACCTTCTCGCAAGTTGATCTGGATAATCTTCGTTTGAACCCGAGGGCCGATAACGACTGATCGAGAAGAGCAGGAAATGCTGGCTCGTCGTTCGGTGCGGTTCACTGGTAGAGAGCCGAGACGGCCCATCAGTGCTATTACCCGCGATTTTCGCGGGTTTTTTTTCGCCTTCAAGTTTTGAGAGGCGCAATTTAATTGGTGCGCCGCGCGGCTGCCTCGATTCGTCGTGTACCGGCGACAAGCGGCCTGCATTTTCCAGATGCGAAAACTGCCCACCGTCGATGCCCAAGTACATCGCATAGTCCGACCTACTCGTTAAAACCCTGGAACGACATAAAGCGAGCCGTCCGGTTTCGATCTCGACGTGTCCGGACATGTCATTTCCGGATGAATCGCGTAAAGTTTCATCGTTCGATTCTCCAACTCGTCATGACAGCCCAGGGTCCAAACTCTTTAACCATGCATGAACTCATTCAGTCGCTTGGCGACATCGTCGGCAGCCAGTTCGTCTTCACGGGCGCCACTGAAACGCGCCGCTTCCGGCAGGGTTATCGCTATGGCAGCGGCCAGGTGTTGGCGGCCATTCAGCCCGGCACGCTGGTCGAAATGTGGCGGGCGCTTCAGGCCTGTCATCGTGCAGGGACTATCGTCATCTGTCAGGCGGCGAACACCGGGTTGACGGGCGGGTCGACGCCTGCGGACGGCGGCTACGACCGCCCGGTCGTCGTGCTCAACACCATGCGATTGCGGCGACTGGACGTGATTCGAAACGGCGAGCAGGTCATCTGCCAGCCGGGCGTGACGCTCGATCAGCTTGAAAAGCGACTGCACCCGCTCGGCCGCGAACCCCATTCGGTGATCGGCTCAAGCTGCATCGGCGCTTCGGTAACGGGCGGCATCTGCAACAATTCGGGCGGCTCGCTGATTCGCCGAGGACCCGCATTTACCCAATTGTCGATCCACGCGCGCGTCACGGCGGACGGCGAGCTGAAGCTCGTCAATCATCTGGGAATCGATCTGGGCGACTCCGCCGAAGTCATACTCGGCCGTCTGGACGCGGGCGAATTGCCGGACGATATTCCGGCAGCCGCAGGGCTGCTCGCTTCGGATAACGAGTACAGCACCCATGTGCGCGACATCGATGCGTCCACGCCCGCGCGCTTCAATGCCGACCCGCGCCGGCTCTATGAAGCATCGGGCTCGGCCGGACACCTTGCGGTTTTCGCTCTGCGGCTCGACACCTTTGCGGCGGACGAACAAACCCAGGTGTTTTATATCGGCAGCAACGACGCCGCTGAGCTGGAAACCATACGCCGCGACATACTAAGTGGCTTCCGTAGTCTACCGATCGCCGGTGAGTACATGCACCGCGGAGCGTTCGATATCGCCCGTCGCTACGGCAAGGACATGTACATGTACATTCGTGCGTTCGGCACGGATAAGGTGCCGCATGCATTCGCGGCGAAGAGCAGGTTCGACGGGTTCACCGAGAAAGCGCGTCTTGGTAACGGCATCAGCGATCGGCTGTTGCAGGCGGCGAGCCGGCTTTTGCCCGAGCATCTGCCGCGCCGGCTCATCGAGTATCGCGACCGGTTCGAGCATCATCTGTTGCTGAAGATGGGCAACGACGGTGTGCACGAAGCGCGAACCTACCTCGAATCGCGTTTTCCGTCGCAACAGGGTGGCTATTTCGAATGCACGCCCGAGGAAGGCAAGGCGGCTTTCCTCAGCCGCTTCGCGATTGGAGGCGCCATGGTGCGCTATCGGGCAGTCCATTCGCGAACCGTGGAGGACATCGTCGCGCTCGACGTTGCGCTCCCACGGAACACGACCGACTGGTTCGAACGGTTGCCAGCGCATATTTCGAAAGACATCGAATTCACGATGTATTGCGGCCACTTCTTCTGCCACGTTCTGCACCAGGAATACCTGGTGAAGAAAGGTGTCGATTGCGACCGGATCAAGGACGACATCCTCGCTCTGCTCGCCGCGCGGGGTGCCGAGTATCCCGCCGAACACAACGTCGGTCACCTGTACGAAGCGAAAGCGTCTCTTGCACGGTTCTACGAAGAACTGGACCCGACCAATGCCTTCAATCCAGGCATCGGCAAGACCTCGCGGCTCTTCAACTGGGGACGATCATCGGCCTACGAGTGCGCATGCGAGTCGGATCACGAGGTGCTACAAAGAGAGCAGTAAGCGTCATTGCACCCGGCGTGTTCGGCATGATCTTTTCGATGTCGTCGCTCGGCCAAACGACCACTGCTTGTTCGTCGGCCGTCGGGACGCTTCGTTGGCCACGATGCTTTGGCCGATGGAGCGACCGGGTTGCCACATCGACCGGCCGATGCCGTCATGCGCCAAGATGCAGCGCTGTAGCGGGAGTCGTCTCAACGCGTGTGCTGAGCAAGCGACGGCTGTCATGCGAAGCTCAAGCCGAAGCCTCATGCCCGCGAGCAATCCCGGCAACCCCCATCTGATCCCCGAACTGCAACGCAGCCAACTGCGCATAAAGCGGCGAACTCAAGAGCAGCTCCGCATGACGACCCTGCGCGACAATACGCCCCTGTTCCAGCACGACGATGCGATCGGCCTGCTGAACCGTCGCAAGCCGATGCGCAATGACGAGCGTCGTGCGGTTGTGCGCCGCGTTGTCCAGCGCCTTTTGCACGAGCCGTTCGCTGGCGGCATCGAGGGCACTGGTGGCTTCATCGAGCAGCAGGATGGGCGGGTTCTTCAGAATCGCGCGGGCAATCGCAATACGCTGGCGCTGACCGCCTGACAATCGCACGCCGCGTTCGCCGAGAAACGTGTCGTAGCCTTCCGGCAGTTCCTCGATAAACCCGGCCGCGGCGGCCATGTCGGCGGCGCGCTGCACTTGCGCGAGCGTGGCGTCCGGCGAGCCGTAGCGGATGTTGTCGATCACGCTGCCAGAAAAGATCACCGATTCCTGCAGCACCACGCCAATCTCCTTGCGCAATTCGACGAGCGGCACATCGCGCGTCGGCACGCCGTTGATCAGAATGCGGCCTGACTGAGGATCGTAGAAACGCAGCAGCAGTTGAAACAGCGTGGATTTTCCCGCGCCGGATGGCCCGACCAACGCGACATGCTCGCCCGGACGAACCCGCAGCGAAAGCCCCGAAAGCGCGGCAATACCCGGCCGCGACGGATACGAAAACCCGATATTCTCGAAGCGGATGCCCTCGCCTCGCGCGGGCAGCGTGACCGTGCTCTCGGCCTCCACGACCGGCGAGCGTGCGGCGAGCAATTGCAGCAAGCGTTCGGTGGCGCCGGCGGCGCGTTGCAGATCGCCCCATACCTCGGCGACCGCGCCCACGGCGCCCGCCGTGAACACCGCGTAGAGAATGAACTGGGACAACTGGCCCGCCGTCATGCGACCGGCGAGCACTGCCTGCGCGCCTAGCCACAGCACGAAGACGATTGCGCTGAACACCAGCACGATCACCACGGCCGTCAACCAGGCGCGAGCGCGAATGCGCGTGAGCGCGGTTTCGAAAGCGGCTTCCACCGCGCCGGCATATCGTTTCGTCTCGAAAGGCTCTTGCGTGTACGACTGCACGGTCGGCATCGCGTTAAGCACCTCGCCTGCCAGCGCGCTCGTGTTCGCGATCTTGTCCTGGCTCGCGCGCGAGAGTTTCCGCACGCGCCGCCCGAAGATCACGACAGGCGCGACCACGATGACGAGCGTCGCGATGATGTACGCGGATAGCATCGGGCTCGTGACCGCGAGCATCGCCACGCCGCCGGTCAGAAGGAAGAAATTGCGCAGCCCGAGCGACAGGCTCGTACCCACCACCGTTTGAATCAGCGTGGTGTCGGCGGTGAGTCGCGACAGCACTTCGCCGGTCTGCGTGGTTTCGAAGAACTGCGGGCTCATCCGCAGCATGTGGTCGTACACGGCTCGACGCAAATCGGCCGTTACGCGCTCCCCCAGCGAGGAGACGAGATAGAAGCGCAGCGCCGTCGCGGCCGCCAGCACGAGCGAGACGACCAGGAGCGCCAGAAAATATCGATCGATATGCGTCCGGTCGCCCTCGGCGAAGCCACGATCGATGAGGTATTTGAACGCGACCGGCAACACCAGCGTCGCGCCCGCCGATGTCACCAGCGCAAGGAAAGCGAGCGCCCAGCGTCCGGCATACGGACGCAGGAACGGAGACAAAGCGAAGAGCTGTGCGACACCGGAGGAAGAACGCGCAGACGATGAAGACGACGAAGACCTGACAGGGTCGGACATGTAAATTCCCGAGCGGGAGCTGAGATCCACTCGATTGTGCCAGCCCCGCCAGTTCCGCGAGTTCAGCCGGAGATCTCGGGCTCGACCAAGTGCGCCAGTTGCAGCAGCGACTCTTGCCAGCCGAGATAGCACAACTCCGCCGGAATGACCTCGGGTATGCCTTCTTGCACGATGGTAACTTCGGTCCCGCACGACACCTGCCGCAACGAAACGGTGACGCGCATTTCGCCGGGAAGGTTGGCATCGTCGAAACGGTCCGAGTATCGGATCTTTTCGAACGGTTTCAGTTCGAGGTACTCGCCGCCGAAAGACTGGCTCTGGCCCGTGCGGAAGTTGTGAAACGACATCTTGTGAGTGCCGCCCTCCCGCGCATCCATGTGATGGACCTGACAAATTAACCCGTACGGCGGAAGCCACCTTGCGATGGCATGGGGTTCCAGGAATGCGCGGTAGATGCGTTCGGGCGGCGCGCGCAAGACGCGGTGAAGATTGACGGTTCCGGTAGCCATGAAATTCGCCTCGCTTCGAGAAGTTGGACACACTGCTACGACGATGCATCGTCGCTGAATTCGACAGCTTCGGGATCAGGGATAACCCCTGAACGAGCGCCGTGTCGATTCATCCGCGAATCGTTCGTCGTCTATATACGGACCGATCGCGTCTGCCTACCAAGAGGACATCATGCGCAAGCTCATCGTTTCCACGTTCATCAGCATGGATGGCGTCATTCAGGCGCCTGGCGGCCCAGAAGAAGATCGCAGCGGCGGGTTTCGCTTCGGCGGCTGGATCGTGCCTTTTGCCGATAAAGCCATCGGCGACAACTTGCAGGATCTGCTCTCACGGCCGTTCGACTTGCTGCTAGGCCGCTGCACTTACGATATCTTCGCGTCGTACTGGCCACACGTTCCGGCCGATTCGCCCAAGCGCGCGATGGCCGACCTGTTCGACAAAGTGCCCAAGCACGTAACGACGCATCGCGCGGAATCGCTCGGCTGGCACAACAGCCAAGCGCTCGAAGGCAATCTCGCCGATGCAACCCGCGCGCTCTTGCATCAGGAGGGCGCCGATCTGTTGACGTTCGGTAGCGGCGACATGGTGCGCCAGTTGCTCGCGGCGGGCCTCGTGGACGAGCTTCGTCTACTGACTTATCCCGTCTTGCTGGGACGCGGCAAGCGTTTGTTCGCCAACGACGCGCTGCCGTCCGCGTTCACGCTGGCGCGATCGGTGAGCACGCCAGGCGGCGTGCTGGTCACGCGCTATGTGCGCGATGGCGAGGTCCGCACGGGATCGTTCGACAAAGCGGAATGACACGACAGACGCTAGGCCGCTTGCCGCCGCGCTCTCACCCACGCAATCGTCCGCAATGCGATCAACTTGAACGGTGGATTGGAGAACAGCACAAGCGCGCCGAGTGTCAGGCATCCGCAAATAAGGAACGTGCCGCGATAACCAAGCGCGGCCACGAGCACGCCGGACAGCACGCCCGAGAGAATGGAACCCACGCGCGACGCATTGAAGAAGAGCGCCGTCGCGGCGCCTGGCGTGCGCGGCATCAGGTCCTGAATATAGGTCATGCCGAGACACGACGTCACCGAGACCACGAACGCATTGAACGCCTGCATCGGAATCAGGAACTGAACGCTTTGCGAAGCGGCGACCGCGATGAAGTACACCACATGCACGGCCGCGCACGAGGCGAGCCAGCGCTGCTTGTTAAGGCGCGAGCCACGCGCGCCGAGTACGAGCATCATCGGGATTTCGAGCAACGCGCCGAGGCCGAGCATGACGGACACGTCGATACGCGAGCCATGCATGCCATGCACGACGTAGAGCGGCAGAACAATCATCGTGGCACTCGCGGCGAGTCCGATAAGCGTGAGCGCAATGGTCGCGCGCCAGATCTCGGCGCGCGTGTGCGGCGCGCCTTCATGCGGCGCGATCACTTCCTCGGTCTCAGGCGTCGTGACTTCGAGCAATGACGATGGATCGCCCGCGTAATGCGCGGGGGCGCTGTGCGGGTCGCCCTTGGGGGAGTCATGCATCCGCCAGACTATGGCCCCGCACGCCGCGAAGCACGCCGCCGCAAACAAAAAGAGTCCGTAGAAGCCCGCGCCTGCCAATACGAGCGCGCCGACGGACGGCCCGAATACCCAGGCCATGGAAAGCACGGTGCGCAGCGTGGCGAGCGCGAACGAGCGCTCCGCTGCGTCATCGACGGGCAATGCCGAGCGCGCGAACGAGAACACCAGCGACATGGCCGAGCCACCGGCCCCGAGAAACGCGATGCCGACCACGACGAGCGAGACGAAGTTGCGCAGGAAGCACATCAGCAAGAAGCCGATTGCCGATGCGATCAGCGCACCAAGCAGCAACTCTCGATGATGCCCATGCTTGTCCGACCACTTGCCTGCCAACGCGCTGGCGACCACGCCGCTTGCCGCGATGACCGTCATGAAGACGCCGAGTTGCAGCGGCGTCATGTCGGCCTGCTCGACGCTGAACAGCGACAAGTACGGCGCGGTGAAAGAGAGCGCAACGCCGAGCATCAAAATGGCGCCGGCTAGCGGCAAGAAAAACGGGATACGTGCAAGACTGATAAAGCGAGTATTCATTTCGTCTCTGATCGAACGGTGTCGCGACACACAAAGGCCACCGCGAATTATGCGCCGCTCGCGCGACAAGCGTATCCCGAACCCTTCGCGAACATTCGCCTCGCCTGCTCGACAGTCACACGAACGTCATCTTTCGATCGTAATAATGCGCGGCGGGTTTTTGTGTCGTTGCAAGCTGCGCGCCGGTCGCCAGCTATCCGCACTCTTTTCGCGCGCGTTACGGGTTTCCATTTACGACGCGCGCCATTCAGATCATTCCATCGAAGGAGACGTTCATGGTTCGAGCCCGTGTCTTTGCCTTGTCGCTTGCCGTATCCGCGATGTCCATCGCCTGCACGTCCGCGTGGGCGAGCGTCGATCTGGTCGCGATCGGTCAGTTGAGCGGCAACATCGGCGACCGTTCGAAAGCGACGGCCGCGCCGCTCGAAAACGGCGCGCCGGGCAACCTTCTCGGCGGCGTCGGCTCGGGACTCGCGTATGCGGGATGCGATACCTTCCTCGCCGTGCCCGACCGCGGCCCGAACGCGATCTCCTATAACAAGGCTATCGACGATACGGCGTCCTACATCAATCGCTTCCAGACCTTCTCGTTGCGTCTCGAAGCCGGCGGCAAGGGCAGCAAGCTGCCGTATTCGCTGAGCCCGAAGCTGCTCGACACGACCTTGCTGCACAGCCATGAGCCGCTCGTCTATGGCGATGGCGCGGCGGCCGGCGTCGGCAATGGCGCGCCTGCGCTGAACGCCACCAATCACACGCACTATTTCACCGGGCGCTCGGACAACTTCACGCCGACGCAGCCGTCCACGTATCCGCGCGATGCGCGTCTGGACCCGGAAAGCATTCGCGTGGCGCGCGATGGCGCGAGCGTCTTCATCTCCGATGAGTACGGTCCGTATATCTATCGTTTCGATCGTCGCACGGGCGAGCGGATCGCCGTGTATCGTGTGCCGGCCTCGTTCGCCGTGACGACGCTATCGTCCATCGGCAACGATGAGATCAGCGAGAACACCTCGGGCCGCGTGGCGAACAAGGGCATGGAAGGTCTCGCCATTTCACCCGATGGCGATACGCTCTTCGGCGTGATGCAAAGCCCGCTGATTCAGGACGGCGGCACGAACGGCCCGTACACGCGAATCCTGCGCATCGACGTGCGTACCGGCAAGACCACGCAGTTTGCATATCCGTTGACCAACATCGGCACGGACGCGAAGCCGAACTATCCCACCATCAGCGACATCGTCGCCGTGAACGAGCATGAATTGCTGCTCGACGAACGCGACGGCAAAGGTCTCGGCGACGATTCGAAGGCCGCGTTCAAACGTGTGTACCACGTCGATTTGAACGGCGCGCAGGACGTGAGCCAGGCAAGCGGCGCGAGCGGCCTCGCGCCCTACGCGTTGAACAAGACGCTCTTCCTCGATGTCGTCGCGGCCTTGACGGCCTATGGCTTCGCGCCGACAGACATTCCCGCCAAGCTCGAAAGCCTCGCGTTCGGGCCGGATATCCGCGTGAAGGGCGCGGTCAGGCACACGCTCTTCATCGCTAACGACAACGACTTTGTGGGAACGGTCACGGATACCAATCACCCGAACGGGATCGACAATCCGAACCGGTTCTTCGTATTTGCCATGGATTCGGCGGATCTGCCGGGATATGTGGCGCAGCGCTTGCCCGGAGCGGGTGGCCGCGACGATCGCGCATGCCGGGACGATCACGACGGTCACGATCACGAGCAGATCACGATCACGAACACGACGATCACGATCACGATCACGACGGTCACGATCACGACGGTCATGGCCGCGGTCACGGCGACTGATTGAAGTCGCACGATCTTGTCCACAGTTTCAGTGGACAAGATCGTGGATAACTCGCTCGCGAAAGACGTATCGCGTTGAAGTGAAACGCTTTTTCGCTCGTGTCGCGCAAACGTGCCGTTCGGCTCATTTCTGCCGCGTATTCGAGCGCCGCGTCTTAGCGCTCACAGGCTCAGGGCAAGCTCCCGTGCCTTCTCGCTCGCTTCATTGCGCGATGCATGGTCCTGCTCGGGACCCGCCAAGGTCTTCTCGACGGTGACGACGCGCACATCGGTAATGCCGACCATGCGCGACCACATCTTCAAATAGTCCGACTGGAAATCGTATTCCTCCGGCGGAAAGTCCCCTCCAAGCTGAACACCGCGCGCGGCGATGGTCACGACCGTCTTTCCGCCGAGCAGGCCGTTCAAGCCGTTTTCGTCGAAAGTAAAGAGCACGTCCTTCTGCGAGATGACATCGATCAGATGCTTCAGGCGATACGGAATGCCGAAATTCCACATCGGCACGCTGAAGACGATCACGTCGGCCTTCGTGAACCGTTCGGCGAGCGCGTGCACGGTCCTCCACGCGGACGCCTGCGCGGTATCGAGCTCACGGCCCTGGATGCCCGCGTATTTTGCTTCGAGTATCGGGCCATCGAACGTGGGCAGATCGGTTTCCCATACGTTCAGTTCATCGACGCTTCCATCTGGATGGCGCTCCTTCCATGCATCGGTGAACGCCCGGGCCACTTGCTGCGAAGCGGAACGCCCGGCACGGGGCGAACCAATCACATGAAGAAGATGCATAAGTCCTCGCGAAGGTAAGTTGGAACGAGGCGCGCGCCTGGGCTTGCGCGTCGGGACGCACGGGCAACGATTAGAAGCCAACGGCGTAGCAAAAACGATGCCGTTTCAGACGGGCGTTTTCCGTCCGATCGACCGGATCGGGTAGCGCAAATGCAGAACGTAAGCGTGAAGGCCGTCCTACCGGCAAGCCGCAACCCGACCCGCATTAATACTTTTCCAGATTGTTTTCCTGCTTAAATCGAGTGCTGCCGCGCCGGTTTGTCCATGCGTTTCCTATGCTTAAATCCGGCGAAGCGAACCTCAACCCCTTTAAGAGATCAAGCAATGAGGAATGTAACGTCGATCGCCTCTTTCAAGGCTGCTGTCCTGCTCGCCGCGACGCTCGGTGCCGGCGCCGCATCGGCGGCCGGAACGGTTCACTACGGGCTGGAAGCGCAGTATGCGCCGTTCGAGTTCAAGTCGGCATCGGGCGAACTGCAGGGTCTCGACGTCGATATCGGCAATGCGGTCTGCGCCGAACTCAAGATGAAATGCGAATGGACCGAGAGTTCGTTCGACGGAATCATCCCCGCGTTGCAGGCGCGCAAATTCGACGTCATCAATTCGGCGATGAACGTCACGGAGAAGCGTCGACAGATCATCGACTTCACCAACATCATCTACAAGGTGCCGACGCAACTCGTGGCGAAAGCGGGCATCGGCCTCATGCCGACACCTGAATCGCTCAAAGGCAAGAACATCGGCGTGTTGCAGGGATCCACTCAAGAGACTTACGCAAAGGCGAAGTGGGCCAATAACGGCGTGACCGTCACGACCTATCAGGACCAGAACCAGATCTATACGGACCTCAAGTCCGGCCGTATCGACGGCACGCTGGTGCTTTCCGCCGCCGGGCAATCCGGCTTCCTGTCGAAACCGGATGGCGCGGGCTACGCCTTCGCGGGCGGCCCGGTGAACGACGACGCGATCCTCGGCAGCGGCATTGCGTTCGGTGTGCGCAAGGACGACGGCGCGTTGAAGGAGCGCCTGAACAAGGCTATCGCCAAACTGCAGGCGAACGGCACGGTCAAGACGCTGGCAAGGAAATATCTCGGCGATATCGACGTCTCTCCGAAGTAAATCCATCGCTCGTGGCAATCCGCGAACGCCGGGCCTTGCGCGCGGCGGGCGCGGGAAATCCATTGGTCGACTTTATTATTTTCGGTCTACACTGAATTCATCGCCTATCCACCGATTAACCCATCAACTCCTCAGCAGGCGCGTTTGTAGTCCTCCGCGAGCCGAAGCATGCCGAGTCGGTCCGTGCCCAACATCATTTGAACGGGACGACTCATCATGGCCGATACGAGTTACATGGCGCGCAAATCCGTCGCCGATATCGTGGGAAGCGCGGACGCGGAAGGCAGTCACCTATCGAAAACCCTCGGCGCCACGAGCATTACGGCAATGGGTATCGGCGCGATCATCGGCGCTGGCATCTTCGTGCTGACGGGCACCGCCGCCGCGCAATTCGCAGGGCCGAGCATCATGCTGTCGTTCGTTTTGGGCGGCATTGCGTGCGCGTTCGTGGGTCTGTGCTATTCGGAACTGGCCGCCATGCTGCCTGTATGCGGCAGTAGTTATACCTACACGTATGCCACGCTCGGCGAGATTTTCGCGTGGATCATCGGCTGGGATCTGATCCTCGAATATGCGATGGGTGCGGCGACGGTGGCGGTCGGCTGGTCGGGCTATATCGTGAGCCTCTTGCATAACGTGGGCGTCACGATTCCGCCTGCGCTCGCGGCCGCACCCGGCACCGTCATCAAGCTCGCCGACGGAAGCACCGTGACGGGCGTCATCAATTTGCCGGCGGTGTTCATCATCGGCGTGCTGACCACGCTGCTCGTGCTCGGTACGAAGGAATCCGCACGGCTCAACAACATCATGGTGGCGGTCAAGCTGGTCGTCGTGGTGGCCTTCATCGCGCTCGGCATCTTCTTCGTGAAGCCGGCGAACTGGCATCCGTTCATTCCGCCGAACACGGGCGAATTCGGCAACTTCGGCATGAGCGGCATCTTGCGCGGCTCCGCCGTGGTGTTCTTCGCGTTCATCGGTTTCGATGCCGTCTCCACTGCCGCGCAAGAAGCGAAGAAACCGCAGCGCGACATGCCTATCGGCATTCTCGGATCGCTCGTCATCTGCACGGTGCTTTACATCCTCGTTGCGGGCGTGCTCACCGGGCTCGTGCCTTACGGCGAACTCAACGTGCCCGATCCCATCGCGAAGGGCGTGGATGCCATCGGCATGAACTGGTTCTCCATTCTCATCAAGATCGGCGCGCTGACGGGTTTGACCACGGTGATTCTCGTGCTGCTCTACGGACAAAGCCGCATCTTCTTCACGATGTCGACCGACGGCCTGCTTCCGGGGCTTTTTGCGCGGGTGCATCCGCGGCTCAAGACGCCGCATTTGAGCCAGATTCTCATTGGTTCGATCGTGGCGATCGTCGCGGCGCTCACGCCCATCAGCGTGCTTGGCGAGATGGTCAGTATCGGCACCTTGTTCGCGTTCATTCTCGTGTGCGGCGCGGTGATCTATCTGCGGCGCAGCGATTCCGGCGCCAATCGCCCGTTCAGGGTTCCGGGCGTGCCCATCGTCCCGATTCTGGGCATCCTCTTTTGCCTCCTGCTGATGTCCGGTTTGCCGCTCGTCACGTGGGTTCGGCTCGTGGTTTGGCTCGTCATCGGCATGGTGATCTATGTGTCGTATGGCCGGAAACATTCGAAACTGCGCTTCCCGGAACGGCAATGAACGCTTGAGGGCGCGTCGCGCGGTATCTCAATATTTCTCACATGCACGTGAAATATGCTCGTTTTGCGACGACACCGGGCCGGCTTAGACTGGGATGTCAATCATCCCAGGAGCATTTCTCATGAGCGTGTCTTTATATGAGTTGTCCTCGGTCGCGGTCATACTCGGTGTCGTCGGCTTGATGCTGGTCAGGGCGTTCGCGGCTTCGCATACGGATAGCGTCGATGTTTTCAGGAAGACGGACGCGGAGAAACGTTAGTTTTTCCAAGGCCGCGTGATGCAGACGGTCAGTTGTGAATGACGTCCGCGACGATCTTCTTGTTGTCCTTGAACTGATACACGGTGATCGCCGCAGTGGTCAGATCGCCATGCGGATCGAAGGCGATATTGCCCGTCACGCCGTCATAGCGAGTTGCGGGCATGGCGGCCAGAATCTTCGCGCGGTCGGTGGAGTTCGCGCGTTTCATTGCATCGACGATCACATAGACCGAGTCATACGCGAACGGCGCATACGCGTTGATCGGCGTCTTGAAGCGTTCCACATAGCGCTTTTCGAATTCCGCGCCACGCGGCATGCGTGCAAGCGGCAAGCCCGCTTCGGAGCAAACCAGATTGACGATGGCATCGCCCGCAAGCGAACTCATCTTGTCCGTGCATGCGCCATCGCCTGCCAATACGCGCGCGTTGATGCCCAGATTGGCCGCCTGCTTGACGAGCGGACCAGCCGTTGCATCCGATCCGCCGTACATGATGACGTCCGGCTTCAGACCTTTAACCTTGGTCAGGATCGCGCGAAAATCGGTGGCTTTGTCGCTGGTCGCTTCGTGCGTCACGATAGCGCCGCCGCCCGATGACACCGCCTTCGAGAATTGTTCGGCAAGCCCTTGCCCGTAAGCGGTCGAGTCGTCGATCACGGCCACGCGCCGTGCTTTCAGCGTGTTGGTGGCAAAGCGTGCGAGCGCGGGACCTTGCATGGCATCCGTCGCCACGAGACGAAACGCCGTCTTGTAGCCCTGCTGCGTATAAGCTGGATTGGTGGACGCGGGCGTGACCTGCACGACGCCCGCTTCGCTATAGATGCGCGATGCCGGAATCGACACGCCCGAGTTGATGTCGCCGACTACCGCGACCACGCCATCATCGACCAGCTTCTGCGCGATCTGCGTCCCGGTGCGCGGGTCGGCCGCGTCGTCTTGCGAATCGAGTTGCAGCGTTACGTTCTTGCCGCCGATGACGAGATGCCGCGCGTTGATTTCATCGACAGCCAAGCGCGCCGCATTCTCGCTGTCCTTGCCGATGTTGGCGAGCTGGCCGGTCAACGGCGCGGCATGACCGATCAGCACGACCGCATCGGCGGCATGCGCGGCAAGCGGAGCGAACGATGCACAGACAGCAAGCGTCGCGGACAACGGATACATAGCGCGTGGTTTCATGGTTGGACCTCTTTGATCTTGGATATCGGGTTGGCAACAAGGGGTTAGCAACAAGGTGAACGCAGTATTCGGTGGCCGATATACGTTGTCCAACGAGTAATTCCTGTCGCCCGCGATAAGAATTCGTTAAGCGTTCGAGCGCATTTGCCTGAAGCGCGCCTCGACGCCGCGACCGATTGCGAGAATGGCGGCATCGGCGAATGCGGGACCGACAATCGACA
Source organism: Caballeronia sp. LZ001 (assembly GCF_031450875.1). Classification (NCBI taxonomy): domain Bacteria; kingdom Pseudomonadati; phylum Pseudomonadota; class Betaproteobacteria; order Burkholderiales; family Burkholderiaceae; genus Caballeronia; species Caballeronia sp. LZ001. The sequence goes on from NZ_JARTVX010000005.1 coordinate 657,706, forward strand.
TTCCCACCGGCAATTCGCCCTCGCGATGACACGGCAATGTGAGCGCGCAGCCATCGAGCAAATTGACGATGCCTGGATTGCGCAGGGTCTTCGCATTGACCGCGAAGAAGTGTTCGTCGTCATGTTCGAGCGCTTCCAGAAACGGTGCAACGATGGCGACGGTCGGCATGAGCCATGCATCGAAGGGCGCCAGCCGTCGTCGTGCGCCGCGAATGAAACGCTCGCGCGCGGCCATTAGATCGATGTAATCCGCCGCCAGAAAACGCTCTCCCCGACGCAGGCGCGCGAGCACGCGCGGGTCGTACCGATGCCCCTCCCGAGCCACGAGATGCCGATGCCACGCCCACGCCTGCGATGCCGTGATGCCCGGTTGAGGCGCATGTTCGAGCACGTCGCGCAGCTCCGGAAAGTCGATTGACTCGATAGTCGCGCCCGCTGTCCGCAATTCATCTAGGGCGCGTTCGAACGCCGCGCGCACGGCATCGTCCGCGTCATCGACGACATCGGCATAGGTCACGCACAAGCGCAGCGTATCGAGCGGGCGCGCCATGGTATCGGGCGTCTCGGCGGACAGAATGGCGTCGGCCGCCGCGCAGCAATCGACGCTGTTCGCAATCGCGCCGACCGAATCGAACGCGCTTGCGAGCGGCAATACGCCGTCGAGCGGCACGCGCCGCGCGGTCGGCTTGAACGCCGTGAGGCCGCAAAATGCCGCCGGAATGCGCAAGGAGCCGCCCGTATCCGTGCCGAGCGCCCACGCCACGTGTGAGCGTGCAACGGAGACCGCCGCGCCCGAACTCGATCCGCCCGCCACCCGACGCGCATCATGCGGATTGCGCGGCGTGCCGTGATGCGGATTCAGCCCGAGCCCCGAATACGCGAACTCGCTCATGTTGGTCCGGCCGACGAAGACCGCGCCCGCATCGCGCAGACGCGAGACCGCGACGCTATCGCGCGTGGCCGGTTCAGCGCCTTGCAGCACGCGCGAGCCGGCGGCGGTGACTTCGCCCTTCACATCGAACAGGTCCTTGATGGAGACGGGAACGCCCGCGAGCGACGACGGTACGTAGTCGCGCAGACGCAAGGCATCGCTCGTCATGGCGGCCGCGTGCGACGACGCGCGATCCACGCTCACATAGGTGCTCGGGTCTACGTGGATATCGCGCTGGATCGCTTCGAACGAGGCGTCGACGAGACTCGACGCCGTGGCTTGCCCCGTTGCGAACGCGTGCTGAATGGTGCTGATGGTCGGCATGGCCGTCACTCCACGTGCGCGAGCGCATTCACGCCATAACGATGAACCAGCGTGCGCCGCAAGACCGGATCGTGCAGTTCGATCTCGAAGCTCCACGCGGGCAGCAGTGCGCCGAGCAGTGCTTGCGTGCCGCAATAAAGCACCGTGCCGGAAGGTAACGAACGCGTGTGCCCGAGCCCGGTCAACAGAATGGCCGGCGGCAGCAATCGTGCAAGCGAGCCTTCCTGATAGAGCACGCGCTCGCCATGCGGATCGATACGCCAGCTTCGCGCAATCAGCTGGTCCCAATGGGCAGCGACATCGTCGTAGCGCCAGAGCGTCGCGCCGAGCGGCTTTGCGCACATCTGCTTGGAAACGGCCACGTCGTAGCTTTCTGCCTTGCGGTCCGTATGGTCCGAGCCGACGCCGACCAGCAGACCATGGCTCGCGTCCGACACGAGCACGGCCTCCACCTCGCCCGAAGAATTGCCGCCGACGACATCGATCCGTTCGTCCACGGTCAGCAGCGACGCCGCGACTTCGTAGAAGCATGGCGTCGTGGCCGGGCGCTTTACGCCCAGCGCGGCAAGTTCGGCGATATGGTGCTCGACTTCAGCGCTGTCGCGCCCCGCCCAGCCGGCGATGATGAGCCGTGCGGGACTGAACGCGAATCGCGGTCCATCTTCGATGACGAATGAAATGGCTGACATGTGAGCTTCGAGATAAGGATGACGACGCCCACAGTGTTCGCGTCGAGCGCGTGCCGTGTCCAACAAATAAAACTTGAGGCAAGTGCGGAGAATTTCTTGTCGTTCGACGCTTATTGCGGCGCTACACTGGGCCGTCCGATACGACTCGCCCTGGCATCCACCATGAACGTCCGCTTTCTCGAGACCTTCGTCTGGCTCGCGCGCTTGCGTAGCTTCCGGCTGACCGCCGAGCGCATGCACGCCACGCAAGCCGCGATTTCGAGCCGCATTTCAGCGCTCGAACTCGAACTCGGCGTGAAGCTCTTCGAGCGCGGTCCGCGTGAGGTCACGCTGACTCAGGACGGCACCAAGGCGCTCGCCTTCGCCGAACAGATCGTGCAGATCAACCGCGCGATGGTCGAGAGCGTGGGCGACCGGCGCAACATCGCGGGCATGTTGCGGCTCGGCGCAATCGAATCGGTCGTGCATACATGGCTGCCCGAATTGCTCAAGCGGGTGCGCGAAGAGTACCCGCGTCTCACGCTCGAATTGACGAGCGACACATCCGCGAATCTATCGGCTCAAGTTGCGCACGGTCATTTGGATGCCGCGTTGCTGAGCACGCCGATCAACGGCGCCGATGTCGGCAACGCATTGCTTGGCAGCTTGCCCATGTGCTGGGTCGCGAGCCCGGCGCTGGGCTTGTCCGACGAGACGCTCTCGGAGAGCGAGCTTGCCGCGTTTCAGATCGTGAGTTTCGCGCGGCACTCGCAGCCGCACGCCTTTCTCGTCGATCTGTTCGCGGCGGCCGGCGAGAACCAGGTGCAGATCAATTGTCTTTCGTCCGCTGCGGCGATCAGCCGGCTCGTCGTCGATGGCTTCGGCATTGCAGCCGTGCCTGCCGCCTTCGTGATGCGCGAAATCGAAAGCGGGCAATTGCAGACGCTGCGTGTCGCGCACCACGTGCCTGGCCTGCCGCTCGTCGTGTCGTATCGGCGCAGCGCGGACAGCCTGTTGCCCGAGTCCATCGCCCGGCTTGCACGCGCGATCATGCTCGATTACAGCTTGAAGCACGGACCGCGCTTCGCGCTCGTGCCGGAAACCGCTGACGATATTGCCGCCGGCTTTGCCCGTACCTCGCCCTGAACACTTGGAGACTTATGCCGAACGTCCTTGATATCGAACCGCTCGATCCACTCGCCTGCGCGCCCTACGGCGTGATGCTCGGCACGCCCGCGCTCTCCGACGATCCCGCCACCTACCTGAGCCCCGCGTCCGACTACTGGCGCACGCATCTCTTCGCGCCCGGTGACGATCAGCCTGCGGAGATTCTCTGGGTGATTTATCGCAAGCAGCCTGCGACGGTGGCGCGACTCGAAGCGCATCTTCTGACGCAGCAGGCTATCGTGCCGCTGACCGGACCGATTATTCAGATCGTTGCTACATCGAATGCCGAAGGGTTGCCCGATCCGGCAACACTGCGCGCGTTCGAGATTACGCCGGGCACCGGACTGTGCATGCATCCGCGCACGTGGCACGCGACGAGAGTGGAACAGCCGGAAGTGACGTGCCTGATGTTGACACGCCCGTCCACCACGCGCGATTTAACGGCCCATCTGATTCAGGGCAAAAGTCTGGTTGAATCGAGCATTGCGCATATACCGCTGTACGAACTGTCTGATCGCGCAGATTAGCAGTCGCTGCACTCACCCTTCGACGATGTCTTCAAGAAGCGCAACAAGGTTGAGCTCACTGTCTCCGCGTCTGAAGTAGCCGTCGAATGCATCGAGCGATCCGCGCAGGCGTAATTCCGCTTCGTCGTAACCGGTCATTGCGATGATGCCCAGATCGCTAGTCGCGCCGATACTCCGAATCACGGACGCAACCGCGAATCCGTCGAATTCGGGCATATTGATATCGAGCAAAATGACGTGCGGCATCCAATCTTGCAATATCTCGATTGCCTCCACGCCGCTGAAAGCGGTTCTTACGTGGAAACCGTCGGCGTCGAGAAGCGCACTTGTGGCGCACGCGCCGTGTTGATTGTCATCGACAACCAATACTCGCGCCTTTTGCGCACTGGTATGCACCTTCCTGGTCGAGAGCCGCCCGGCGATGGCGTTTTCCTGCGATCGGATCATGCATGCGCTCCGGCGTGAGAATCTCTCCGATAATGACGAACGCCTCGCTCATTGTCTATTTGTTTGCGATTATGGATTTAAGCGGAATGATTCGGAAGTTTCATTTCGCGGGTAACTCTTCCCTTTATTCGAAGCCCACTTTCCCGATGGCGCGCGCCGCAACCGAAAATCACGCGAATAGTGCATGTTTTGATTTAGCTAAAGACTTGGCGAGAAAGCGCGCCTTCATAAGAAAACCGCATGACACGCTGACCCGTAAAATCGATTTTTTCGAAACGGGATTTTACGGCTGGAGGTTTTTACTGGCGCTCGAATGCATGCGGATGCTTTATTCGCGCGGCTGATCGCAAACACGCGCGGCGGCGGAACGCCAAACCAAAAAAAAGCGGGAGCCAGATTTTCACCTGGCTCCCGCGCGTTCTTACGCGTTACTCCTTGGAACCCGCCTTCGATGGCTCATCCAGTTGCGGAAGAGCCGAGGTATCGCCCGGCGTCAGAAGGCCGACTTGCGCATACACGCGAAGTTTCTCGCGCGTGTCGTCGATATCCAGGTTACGCATGGTCAACTGGCCGATCCGGTCGCGCGGCGAGAACGTCGACTGCACCTTTTCCATGGACAGGCGTTCCGGTTGATACGTCAGATTCGGCGACTTCGTCCTCATGATCGAGTAGTCGTTGCCACGGCGAAGCTCGATGGTCACTTCGCCCGTCACGGCGCGCGCCACCCAGCGCTGCGCGGCTTCACGCAGCATGATGGCTTGCGAATCGAACCAGCGGCCTTGATAAAGCAGGCGTCCGAGCCGGCGGCCACTTTCGCGATACTGCTCGATCGTGTCTTCGTTATGGATACCCGTCACGAGCCGCTCATACGCGATCTGCAACAGCGCAAGTCCGGGCGCCTCGTAAATGCCACGGCTCTTAGCCTCGATGATGCGGTTTTCGATCTGATCGCTCATGCCGAGCCCGTGACGCCCGCCGATTCGGTTTGCCTCCAGCAGCAGCGCGACTTGATCGCCGAATTCCACGCCGTTGAGCGCGGTAGGCACGCCTTCGTCGAAACGCACGGTGACGGTCTCGCGCGCGATCTGCACGTCGTCACGCCAGAACGCCACGCCCATGATCGGCTTGACGATCTGCATGCCGCTTTCGAGGCTTTCCAGATCCTTGGCTTCGTGCGTTGCGCCGAGCAGGTTCGAATCGGTCGAATAAGCCTTTTCCGCCGACATCTTGTAGTCGAACCCTGCCTTGCGCATGAATTCGGACATCTCCGCGCGGCCGCCCAGTTCGTCGATGAAGGTCTGGTCGAGCCACGGCTTGTAGATCTTGAGATCCGGATTCACCAGCAGCCCATAACGATAAAAGCGCTCGATGTCGTTGCCTTTATACGTGCTGCCGTCGCCCCAGATATTCACGCCGTCCTGTTTCATCGCGGCGACGAGCATGGTGCCCGTCACGGCGCGGCCGAGCGGCGTCGTATTGAAGTAGGTCACGCCCGCAGTGGAAATATGGAACGCACCGGATTGCAGCGCCGCGATGCCCTCGGCGACGAGCTGAGCGCGGCAGTCGATCAGGCGGGCGTTTTCCGCGCCGTATTGCATGGCGCGGCGCGGGATTTCCTCGTAGTCGTCCTCGTCGGGCTGGCCCAGATTGGCCGTGTATGCAAACGGAACTGCGCCTTTGAGACGCATCCAGTGCAACGCGGCGCTGGTATCCAAACCGCCGGAAAATGCAATTCCGACGCGTTGCTGAACGGGGAGGCTTTCGAGAATCGTGGTCATTTGAGGGTTACCTGGATTACCTGGACAAGCGCCGACATATTACCTGACGCGGGGGCCCACGCCCGCAGCGGGGCCCGATCTGGACAGCGAAAAAGCGAAGTAGCGATTGTCGGCGATTCGCCCGCCGTTGTCGAATCGCCGAAAATTGGCGTCCGATGCGGCGATCGCTGGGGCCTCTTTGCCGCGCGCCGTGCACCGCACATGGCATAGTGACCTCTGTTCGCACTGAAACCCGCACGCACATGAGCAAACCCTGGAGTATCGATGACATCGCGTCGCAGACGGGCCGCCGGGTCATCGTCACCGGCGCGAATAGCGGCATCGGCTATCACACCGCCGCCGTGCTGGCCCGGCACGGCGCCGAAGTGGTACTCGCATGCCGCAATCCGCAGCGCGGCGCACAAGCGCTCGCGCGGCTGCAACGGGAAGTGCCCGACGCGCGCGTGCAATTCGATCAACTCGAACTCGCGGATCTTTCCTCGGTGCGCGCTTTCGCCGACCGTCAGCTCGCTTTACGCAAGCCGCTCGATATCCTCGTCAACAATGCGGGCGTCATGGCGCCGCCGCGCCGCGCCGAAACCGCCGATGGCTTCGAGCTTCAGTTCGGCACCAACGTGCTCGGGCACTTCGCGCTGACCGGCCTGCTCCTGCCCGCAATCGAAATGGCGGCGGAAAGCGCGTCCGAGCGCCCGCGCATCGTCACGATTGCATCCATCGCGCACAAGACGGGACGGCTCGATTTCGACGATCTCCAGGCAACGCGTCACTATTCGCCGATGTCGTCGTACCGCCAGTCCAAGCTCGCCAACCTCATGTTCGCGTTCGAACTCGACCGTCATTTGCGTGCGGCGGGATCGCGCGTGATGTCGGTGGCCGCGCATCCGGGCGTAGCCAAAACGAACCTGTTTCGCGACGATCGGTCGGCTGTGAGCCGGGCGGCGCGCACCGTGTTGAGCGGGTTTATCGGCGCGTTATTGAACAGCGATCTGAGCGGCGCGCTGCCAACGCTGTATGCAGCGACCGCGCCCGATGTCGTCGATGGCGGTTACTACGGACCGCTCGGGTTATTCGAAGCACGCGGCGACACCGTGGGACCGGCGAAGGTTGCATCGCAGGCACTCGATAAAGACGCGGCCAAACGCCTGTGGGAAGTATGCGAGGCGTTGACGGCGAAGGCGTTCGAGTGAGTTTATCGCGCCATCGCGCTTTGCAACGGCTTCTGACTTGCAGCGAGAATTGCACCGAGGACGAGCAGCATCGCCGAGTAGAGCATGCCTCGTTCGAGCCCCGCGCCGTCCGATACCCATCCGATCACAATAGGGCCGACGATCTGCCCGAGCGCGAACACGATGGTGAACGCGCTGATTCCCCTCGCCCACTGATCGGCCGGCAAGTTGTGCCGCACGAACGCTGTCGTTGCCGCGACCGCGGACAAGAAAGTTGCGCCGAATAAGAGACCCGAAGCGAAAGCCGCCACGGGATGCATGAAGAGCGCGGGCACGAGCGTGGCGATACCCAATAGCGCGTTGAGCACCGCGAGCGCCTGGCCGCCGCGCATGCGGTCGAGCAGCCCGGACCACAGACGCGCCGAAACCACGGTGGCGGCGCCGAGCAAGACATAGAAGCTCGTGATGACAGTCGCGCTCATCGAGGCGTTGCGAAGCAGCGCGACGATGAACGTCATGTAGCCGATGTAACCAACGCCGAAGAGCGTGTATCCCGCAAGCACGAGCCACATGCGCGACACTGCCACCGTTGCGCTCGGAGGCGCCGCATTCGCTTCGGCACCGCGCGCAACTCTCGCATGATTCGATTCGATCTTGCGCGCCGCCACGATCGCCCCGGCTGAACAGAGCGCGCACACTGCGGCGAGCGCGAACCACGCGTATTGCCATCCATGCACACGCGGCGCCACCGTGAAAGGCACGAGCACCGCCGACGCAAGGATGCCCCAGCCCGTGCCTCCGTAATACAAGCCGAGCAAGAGCCCGGCCCCGCGCGTGGAAAGCGATGCAAGCCGCGCCGCCAACACGCCGCCGCTGATGAAGATGAGCGCGCTGCCGCAGCCGGTGGCAACGCGCAGGAACAGCAGCAGCCAGGTCGAGAACGCGAGGCCGCTTGCGGCCATTAACAACGTCGTTGAAGCGCAGCCTGCGAGAAGCAATGCGGAAGGCGGCCATCGGCGGGACATGCGTGGAAAAGCCAGCGCGCCGAGCAAGTAGCCGAATGCATTCGCGGTGTTCATCGCGCCTGCTTGCGCAAAGCTCCAGCCGAGGTCGAGCTTCATCGCGGGCAACAACAGCGCGTAGGAAAAGCGGGCCAGCCCCAGCGCGATCGCGCTTCCCAGGGACAACGCAACGGCCAGCATGAGCGCGCGCCCGTGTTCGAAGTGTTCTTCCGTGGACGAAGACTCGTGCCTCGATTGCCGGTCTACCGCTCGTTTTATCTGCGACGTCACTCTCGTTTCCTTGGCGCGTTTTGCGTGACGTTATCACAGCGTTCCCGCCAATGCGAAAGGCGCCGCATATGCGGCGCCTTTCGCAAGACCAGTGATGAGCAGGGCGTTCGCCCCGCCCTTCCTTAACGCGTGGCCGTCGTGAAGCCGTACTCTTCGCGCGCGCCGTAACGTCCCGGCGCAAAGCCGTTGAACACGTGACCGCCGATCTTCGCGCCGACGTTGCGCAGGCGGCGCAGCGTCTCTTCCAGTTGGCGTGCGCCAGTGAGATCGGCACGCGACACGAGCAGCACGAGATCGCAGTTCTGCATCGCGATGGATTGCGCGTCGCCAACGGGCAGCACCGGCGGCGAATCGATCACGATGTAGTCGTAGATACCACGCACCATCGCCAGCATTTCCTGGAAGGCCGGGCGTCCAAGCAGCTCTGCCGGGTTCTCCGGATAAAGCGCGCCTGCGTCCATCATCGAAAGGCCGCTCGTGCCAATCCGCACGATGGCATCTTCGACGCGTGCCGAACCTTCGAGCACTTCGGCGAGGCCCGGACCCGTGCGTCCGTCGACGAGATGACGCAGCCGGCCCTGACGCATGTCCGCATCGATCAAGAGCACCGAAGCCTGCGTCTCGGCGAGCAGATAAGCGAAGTTCGACGACACGAAGCTCTTGCCCACACCTTGCGTCGGTCCCGTGAAGAGGATGATCTTGCCTTCGTGGTTGTCTGCATCGACCACATAGCCCGAGTTCATCACGCTCATGTTCATCGAAGGCATGGCGCTCAACGTGGACATGGGGTTCATCGGCGCGGTCGGGTTCATCGGGTTCCAGCTATTGAGCGCGGGATGAGCCGTCATCGGCACGCCGTTCAGCATTGCACGAACGCTGCTGCGCAAGGAGCGCAATGCTTCGATGCTCGGGTCGGTCGGGCTCGTCATGGCAAGCAGCTTGGCCGGTGCGGCGTTGTGCGTCAGTGCGCGAACGTCCTGGCGCAATTGCGCTGCGGAGCGGGCAACCACGGCGAGGCGCGGGATTTCCGAGAAGCTGTCGATCTCCTCGGGGCTGCGCAATTCGCGGCGATTCAACGCGATCAGATAGATCGCCACCGTGCTCACGAACAAGCCACCGAAGATGGAACCGAGCAACACGATCCACGCGCGCGGCCACGATTGCTTCTCGGGCGCGAGCGCCCAGTCCACCACGGCCACGCCCGGCGGCGTGCTGGCGGCAGCGACTTCGAGCTGCTGCGCGTTGGTCAGCACGCTCGTGTAAAGCTGCGTGGTGACGGCGACATCGCGTGCGAGTTCGACGTACTGACGTTGCACGGTCGGCAGGTTCGCCGCCGTCTTGGCCGTCTCGGCAATCTCGTGCTTCACCTGATTCAATTGCGTGAGCGCGCTCTGATAGTTCTCGTTTTCCGGACGGAACTTGTGCTGCGCGGCATCCAGCGCGAGCGACAACGTGGTCTGCTGCTCTTCGAGACGGCTCATGCGGGTAATGAGCGCGGTATTCTGCTGCGCCATGTCCACGGTGCCCGTCTGCGTGCGAAATGCGTTCAGGCGGCTTTCGGCGGTTTCGAGATCCTGCTTGAGGCCAGGCAGGCGCTTCTTCAGGAAGTCGAGGCTCGTCTGGGCTTGCGCGGCGCGGCGTTCGACATCGCGTTCCTGATACGTCTTGACGATGGCGTTGACCATCGCTTGCGCGTCGAACGGCGACTCGGCCTGATAGCTCAGATGGATCAGCGACGGATCATGCAGCGACGAATCGCGCGGCGGAATCGACGTACGCATGCGCAGCAACACGTTTTCGAGCGTCATTTGCTGCGAGTAACGCGTGATCTCGAAGCTCACGCCGGGACGTGCACGCAAGGTGTCGATACGCACTTCTGCAGGCGCCTGGCCGTCGACGGTCGAGACCTGGAACGGCACGAGTTCGCCGACGCGGCCCTTGGCGAGCTGCTTGTCGTCCTTGTCGAAGAGTGTCCACTGACCATCCTTGTCGGCGACCACGTGGAATTTGTTGCGATAAGCCGCGCTCGGAATGTTGAAGACGCCGGCCTTCATGCGCTCGCCGCCCCATGCGTAGGAATCGAGACCGAACGGTGCAGGCGCGAGTTCGCGGTCGCCTGCATGACGCGAGGCGTACCAGCGGCCGATCAGCGGAAAGTGACTTTCGGTTTCGACGACGACATCCGCGCCGGTCTGCGTGATGGCGCTGGTGACGACCGAGCGCGAGGTCAGGACATCGCTTTCATCGCTCGCGGAGGCGTCTGCCGCCATCGAGCCGGAGACGTCGTTCAGCGAGCTGATCGACGTGCCCGCCTTGGTGCTCTGCACGCGCAAGAGCGCTTCGGCGCGATATTGCGGCGTGGCGAGCAGGACGTAGAGCACGCCAGCGGCGCAACATACGCCAGTTACCGTACCCAGCAGAGTCTTGTGACGCACGACACTGCGCCAGAGGTCCACGACGCCATCGCCCCGTTGCGAAGCCGCCGTCATTTCGGGCTGCATATTATATGTAAGCATTTTATATCCCAACCAAGAAAACAAAAGTCGTGACGTCAGTGGCAAGGTCCGCCGTCAAACCTAACGTTGTGTGATTCGATCGAAATCGAACTTCAAGTGGCGCGCTGGTCCATTCGCGCCTTGCTGCCTTACTTCGAAGCGATGGTGATGAACACCGGTCCCCGCGCTTCGGTCAACGACAGCGTGCCACGTTCCCCGTGCGGCACGCCGTATACATCGGTGACGATCGCATCAGCCGGCAGATGCGATACATCGAGGTCCATCACGTTCCCATTCCCGTAACACCACACGACGTACTTCGTTGCGTGCGCGCCATCGAGTTTCAGCACGACGTAGCGCGCTTTCTCATCGATGAAATAACGAGCGTGCACTTCGCCCGCGGTGAAACCGAACAAATGCTTGACTGCGTCGTACGCGGGCAGCTTCGCATTGTTGGCATCGAGCAAGCCGAAGTTGTGCTCCATTTCCTTCGGGTCCGTCCCATCGTCGCGCATGTCGTAGTAGGACGTCAGTCCGACTTGCGCGATCCAGTTCATCAACAGCAGCCGCACCGCGTAGCGAGCTTGCCGCGCTCTTGCTTCGGGTGCGTGGCCGTCGTTGATCTCAGACACATATTCGTATCCAACGCTTGGGTACGACCATTCGGTTGCCCACACTTGGGGGCGTTTTGTATAACCGTTGAGGTCTTCGCGCAACACTCGATAGTCGTCGAGCACGGTTTCCGGGTTCTGCTGTCGATACGGATGCACGCTCACCGCATCGGGACCGAGCGGCTTGCCCGGCTTGTCGCGCGGTTGCACTCATGTCGCCCACGGCACGGATGAATGCGCGATCGATCTGTTGCACGCCGCCCGTCGCGACGATCGCACGCGGATTGGCCGACTTCGCCGTCGTCACCGCTGTTTCAAGCAACGTGCGATAGGCACGCGGCGAAGGCGGCGCGAGCCAGTACTTCTCGTCGTCCTCCTCGTTCCATACTTCGAAACGCACCGGCGCGTTCCGGTAGCGATACGCCGCCATGTGCACGTAGGTACTGAACGCGCTCAATTGCACGGCGGAGGTCGGTGGCTGGTCCGGGCTGAAGGCGTAATGCTTGTAGCCGAGGATGAACAACGCGCCCAGGCCGCGTGCCGAAAGATTGGAGACGAGACCGTCGAAGCCGCCGAAATGCCAGCCATCCGGCGCCTGCACCGCTTCCCAGAAGAGGTCCGTGCGAACGAAGGAGAAGCCGACGTCCTTCACGGCATCGAGCAGATGCAGATCGGCGATTTGATGAATGGCGACGCCCGTATTCGCGCGCGACGCGGCAAAGCCCGGCAACTCGATGTACGGATGCTCCGTCGATTGCGACGCGCCGTCGAGCACGAGCGTCGGTGCGGCGGACGCCGCGTGCAGCGAACCGCAAAGGGAGATGAGCGCGGCAAGCACGATGCGCCGCGCCAAGCTTACGTTGGTCCAGATCACGACGAATGCCTTCCGAACGTATGACGGCTTGCTTCGAGTGCCGCGACCTGCTGGTTCGCGCGGCTCGCTTGCAGCCAATGTTCGTTCGACTGTGGCGCGAACCCGTTAAAGCCATAGCCACGCGAAGGCGCTTGCGGATACCACGGGGCAACCGGTCGAGCCATGAGCGCCGGCTGTCGCAGGTAGCTGATGGCAAGACCCAGGAACAGCAGGCAGCCGATCGATTCGCAGATGTCCGTGCTCGCCGCGCTGAAGACGAGATACAGCAGCACCGACCACGCAGCGCGATCGTTCGACGCCGAATTCAGCATGAGCCGCACGAGATACACGACGAGCACCAGCGCGCCGACGAAACCGAAGCACGCAATTGCATAGAGCACGGTGTTATCGGCATACGCAACGTTGAAGCCGAACGGGCTTTCGTAATAGCTCGCGGCCGAGCCGAACGCGCCTGGCCCGAGACCGAACCAGATGCGTTCGTGCTTCATGAGACCTTCGATCAGAAGCGGCCACGTGTTGATCATTCGATCCTGGAACGACGACAGCGTGACGTATCCGCGGCTCGCCAAGTTGAAGGCGGAGGCGGCGAAGAATGCGACGATCGGCAGGACGATCGGGAAGCCGCTCGCCCACAGACACGCTCGCTTGATGCCGCGCGTGGAAAACAGCATGTGCACGATGACGACGATTGCGAGCGACACCGGCGCGGTCTTGTTGGTCGTGGCGTAGATGGTGGCGCCGGCGAGCGCGAGCAGCACGAACTGCAGCGCCTTCGAGCGGATGTGCATCAAAAGCCACGTGGTCGAGAAGGCCGGCCATGAGCGCCACCGATGCGCTGTCGCGACCGAATCCCGACAGCCGCGATGCAACGCCGACGTACGAGGACGTGGCCATCGTCACGTTGTGTCCACCGACCGATACGCTTGCGCCCACCCAGGGCAGCTTCAGCATGCTATTGGCGAGAATACCGATGCCGCAAAGCGCGGCGAGTGTGAGCAGTCCGAGGAACGCCGAGCGTCCGTTCATGAGCGCGAGCGTCTCGCGGGACGCGGTGAGTGCGAAAAGCAGAGGCGTCACGCTCCACAGCCAGAATCCGACTGCGGCAGGCTCGACGCCGTGCGACAGCGAAAGGAAGGTCTGCGTAAGCAGATATAGCGCGATGAGCGCGTGCGTCGCCTTGGGCCGCGTGAGAAGGACGTATAGCACCCAGCCCAACATCAGCACCTTGGGAAGATACGCGGCGGGCGCCATGCCCATCGTCGACGTGTAGTAGCGGATCACGCCGGAGAGCACGTCGCTCGCCACTGCGACGATGAACGTCGCAACCCATAGCTTGTCTTTTAGTGATGCTTTGTTCATCGAGTGACCGTCGCATGTCCGTCGGAAGGAAAAGTCGGTTGCACGATCAAATCGGCAGCCGCTTCGTGTTCTTTGCACGCTTGGCGCAGAGTCGATTCAAGTCTGGCCGGACTCGTCTCAGGACCGAAAATTACCTTTGTACGACAAGTGACTCTGTGCGCGCACGCACGCATGAATTTGCGGGCGACAGCTAAACGTTTGCGCCACGGTCCAAACCGCCTCTCAAGCACATCGAGCGTGCGGTAAGCCACTTATCGCGAGATGCCAGTTGAAGCCCCGCTAAAGCTTTTAGGCGAGCGGTTTGAAGGGGGTAATCACAGGACTCGTGCGCGGTCTATGCGGGCGATTATCTTCGCGCGTTTCGCGACTGAAACCGCGGTGATCGCAGGCGATTAATACGCAATGAAACCGGCGCATATCCGGACCGAAAAGGCACGCCGTCGCATTCCGCCACAGCCTTAGCCACAATGGCGCGCCGACGCTATCGCGTATGAAGATTACAGAATTCGTCGTTATTGAAAGGTTTGAAAACGATTCAAAAGCCAACATCATTTCGCGTCAAGCTTTAGGGTGGAAAACAGATTATTTATTCACGGTTTTGTACTATAAAAGTACGTTTTTCCGTTTGGTCCAACTGGTTACATGCTGTTACGTCTTTTATCGTACTTAACGACGTTTCAACTGTGTAACATTCCTCATGACCCCTCCGGCAATAAACGGATGACGGTCGCGCCTTAATTGTCCAGGCGCATAGGCTGATTCGCCTCTCTCTCCCAAAGCACTGCTTACCGAGGTCCTTTAAGGCACTCGGGGGAGACCCTTTGCGCGGTCAGAATCAATGCACACTGAGCCATTATCCAAAATGAAGAATAATCGTCTGGTCGTAATTTCGTGCTATTTAGGCACCCTAATCTTGTCCGCATGCGGTGGCGGTGGCAGTGACGGAACGCCGTCGAGCGTCGTCAACAGCGCAACCGATCCCGTTGCGGTGGTGGATATCGCCAAGCATCCTGCTTCGGTGAGCGGCACCGTCATTCCCCCGGCCACGTCGATCAGCGACTCGTCGGGCGCGGTGTGGACGGTCAAGAGCGGCGTGGTGTATCGCGCCAATCAGAAAGCCGGCTTCTCGCAGGACGTGATCGCGCTGCTTTGGTACGCAGGCAAGATCTATCAGCAGAACGTGAACAAGCTCTGGTGGGTCTGGCAAAACAACACGTGGGCAGTTTCGGCCGATCCGCGCCCTGCTGCTTCGACGCCCGCCAGCACGCCGGCATCGACGAACGCGGGTTCGACTTCGGGCTCTGCTTCCGGTTCGACCACGACAGCCATGCCGTTCTTCGGCGTCAACGAGCACTATGCCTACGGCGGCGTCTATTCGTCGACGCCGCTCAGCACGCAGGCATCGACCATGGTCGACCTCGGCCTGACAGGCATTCGGCAGGACGTGCACGGTTACGATCAGATCGACACGCTCGCGAACAAGGTCATTCCCGGATTAGGTTCCAGTGTCACGGTGATGCCGCTGATCGATGCCTATCCGTGGGACGATCCTTCGCTGAACGGCAAGACGCCGACCGAAGACAGCGCCTACGCATATGCGTATTCCATGGCCGCTTATGCCGCGACCAAGCTCAAGGGCGTGCCGGTCGTCGAGTTCGGCAACGAGTACGACCTCGACACGCATAACCGCAAGATTGCAAACGATGGCGTGAACGTTTCCGACTACGACAACACGACGTGGCCAATCTGGCGCGGCGCGCTGCGCGGCTATTACGACGGCTGGCGCTCGGTGGATACGGCCGGACAGACGAAGGTCATTGCCACGGCTTCGGCGGGCTTCCTGTACCTCGGCTGGTACAAGGGCATGTTGACAGGCGTGCAGCCGGATGGCTCGACGGGACATCCGAAGGTGAAGACCGACATCATCCAGTTGCACTGGTACTCGGACGGTCTCGATCCTGAGAACACGTGGGGCAAGGACGGCACCAACTACAACGTGCTCAAGATCATGCACGACACGTACAACCTGCCGATCATGTTCACGGAAATTGGCGTGAATATGGACTTTTCGACGGCTCAGGCACAGGCCTATATCACGAAGACGGTCCCGGAACTTTACGCGGCACGCAGCACGTATAACGTGATCGGCTTCCAGTGGTACGAGCTCTACGACGATCCTACCGGCGACTACGGCATTCTCACGAATAGCGGCGCGAAGAAGGCGATCTATTCGACGATGAAGGCAGCAGTGGCGGCTTCGAAGTAATCGAGTTTTGCTGTAGTACCAAAACACCCGGCGCAAGGTTCAACATGCCTTCCGCCGGGTGTTTCGCATTTCAAGGTCTCACGCATTCGCGATCGAAACGCCCGCGCGCTGAAGAATGTGCTGATTACGCGGTGACAAGTTCGCGAACTGCAAACGCTTCCCTGCCTTTCGATAGCGGTCTTGCAACGTTTCGAACGCCACGATTGCAGAGTGATCCGCGACATGCAGATGCTGGCAATCGACGATGACATCGTCCGCATCGTTCTGCGGATCGAAAAGGTCCTGAAAATTCGCCGTCGATGCGAAAAACAGGGTGCCGTGCAGTACGTAAGTACGTGTGCCCTTTTCATCGGATTTCGAGTCCGCGCGAATCTCGCGGGCATGTTGCCAGGCGAAGTTCAACGCGGCGATCACGATGCCGCATAGCACCGCAATCGCCAGATCGGTGAACACGGTGATAACCGTGACCGCAACGATCACGATTGCGTCATTACGCGGCACTTTACCGAGCACACGGAGCGATCCCCACGCGAAGGTCTGCTGCGCCACGACGAACATCACGCCGACCAACGCGGCGAGAGGAATTCGTTCGATAAGCGGCGACAGGAAAAGGATGAACAGCAAGATCATGATGCCGCTCGTCGCACCTGATAAGCGGCTGCGTCCGCCCGAACTCAGGTTGATCATGGTCTGACCGATCATGGCGCAACCGCCCATGCCGCCGAACAAGCCGGATACGATATTCGACACGCCAAGCGCCACGCATTCGCGATTGGGCTGTCCGCGCGTTTCGGTGATCTCATCGGTCAGATTGAAGGTCAGGAGCGTTTCCAGCAAGCCGACAATCGCCATGAGAAGCGCGTAAGGAAAGACGATTCTGAGCGTATCGAGATCGAGCGGTATCGTCGGCAGATGAAAGCTCGGGAACGCGCCCGCGATGTGCGCCATGTCGCCCAGTGTCCGCGTCGGCAAATCGAGCAACTGGCTTATCAGGCCGATACTCAGAATGGCGACGAGCGCCGGCGGCACCGCCTTGGTGATGCGCGGCAGCAAATACACGAGTAGCATCGTCAACGCGACGAGACCCGACATGACCATCAACGGCGTTCCCTGCAACCAGACTTCGCCTTGCGGTGTGGCGCGTTTGAAATGCTCGAGCTGCGCCATGGCAATGATGATCGCGAGGCCATTCACGAAGCCGATCATCACGGGATGCGGCACCATGCGGATCAGCTTGCCGAGACGCAAAAGTCCGAAGACGGTCATCAGCACGCCGCCGAGAATAACGGTAGCGAGAAGATACTGAGCGCCGTGCTCGACCACGAGAGCGACGATGACGACCGCCATCGATCCCGCCGCGCCGGAAATCATGCCCGGTCTGCCGCCGAAAATGGCGGTCAGCGCGCAGATGATGAAAGCGCCGTAAAGGCCCATCAAGGGATTCACCTGCGCGACGAGCGCGAACGCAATGCACTCGGGAACGAGCGCAAACGATGACGTAAGGCCCGCGAGCACATTCGCGGGAACATGCGTGAGCCATTGCTGCTTGAGAGATTGAATCTGCATCGAATGAGTTCCGCAGTCCGCACATGGCGCACTGCGTTTGAAAGCCGGCGCAAAACGCCGATGGTGTCGAACGGAGTCGCCGGTGTCGAATCGACGAGATGGCAGCACGTCGCCTGAAGCAAGCCAGGCGAACGCACCCGTACACGCGAACCCCCAAGGTGCAAAGCCGTCTGAACGGTCGGAGGTTCTCGGAAAGCTACATGGGTGCGTGAGAAATTCGGTGTGGGCGCGAGATCGCCCGGGAAGGCTCGTAGTTTACCCTAATCCGAAAATTCGAGTGATGCGCTTGCTCCGGCCATGTCATGCAGCATGCGCTTGAATGCAATAGTCGACATTCCACACTTCACTCCAACTCAAAACGTTTCCACTCAGGCATCGGCGATACTGCAATCACACGCCGCTAGCAACTTCGCGGACTCGATGAACAACTCTTGGAGCGTACACATCATGAGCCGGGAAATCATTCGTGTCGAACCGCTTTCAAGCTGGCTCGAGCGCTGGAATGCGCCGACCTCCGCCGTCACGCGTCATCGCGACACGGTGTATGTGTCAGGCTTTCCTCCGTTCGATCCGCAGACCGGCGAGGTCATGCAAGCATCGATCGAAGTGCAGACCCAACGCGTGTTGGAGCAACTGAAGCTGTGCGTCGAGACGGCAGGTTCATCGCTGGATCAGGTTCTCAAGTGCAACGTCTATTGCACCTCAGTCGCCGCTTTCCCGGTCGTGAACGACATCTACGGACGATTCTTCGGCCCCAATCCGCCCGCGAGAATCTTCGTCAATGTGCCTGCGTGGCCGGGACATTTCGATATCGAGATCGACTGCATCGCGGCGATATAGCGTGCTGACGTGTGCCCTCAACTTCCCCGCACCGTTCCCGTCCGCCCAAGCCGCGCGGCCAGCACGGACAACGCATCGTAGGCTTCGCGCCATACCTCGTCCCACGCTGCGATAGCCCGCGACTGCGCTTCCACCACCGCGCGGTCGCCTCGCGCGGCGGGGCCTGTCAGCGCATCGCGCGGGCCGAGGGCAAGTACGTTATCGACGGAATTGCGCGCAAGCGTATGCATCATGTCCTGAATCAGCGTGTCCGGAATGCCCGCCGCTTGCCACATCTCGACGGACATCGCCGCGAGCACCGGCAAAAAGTTCGACGCCATGACGGCCGCCGAGTGATACAGCGCCTTGCTGCCCGGCTCGATGTCGAAACACCGCGCACCGATCGCGCCCAGCACCTCGCTCCATGCGCCACGCGCGGCGGCGTCGCCTTCCAGACCGCATGGCGTGCCTTCGAACTGGAACACGGAGGTGCCGGGATTGGCGAAGCTCAACATGGGATGCGCGCTCGCAACGCTCCAGCCGATGCCGCGCAAAGGCGCGAGCGTGTCGGCATCGAGCGCGCCGCTGCAATGCACCGCCACCGATGCGCCCCGGCCTTCGTGCGCGCGAGCGAGCTGCTCGGCCACTTCGGCGATGCGCATGTCGGGCACCGACAAGAGCCAGATATCGGCGGGGCGCATCGTGGCCAAGTCTTCGGCTACGCGACCCGCGCCGATGAAATCGACCGCTTCGGCGGCGCGTTTGGCGTCGGTATCGAAGACATCGCCGATATCGAGCACGCGGTTCGCGACGATCAGATTGCCAAGCGTCGCGCCCACGCGCCCCGCGCCGATGATGTTGAGTTTCGCCATGATGCGAAAGCGCGTGCGCCTCAACCGTGCCGAATGGCGATGGTCTTGAGGCTCGTGAAGCCGTAGAGCGCTTCGAAGCCTTTCTCGCGCCCGTGGCCGCTCGCCTTCACGCCGCCGAAGGGCAGTTCGACGCCGCCGCCCGCGCCATAGTTGTTGATGAAAACCTGCCCCGCCTGCAGCTTGCGCGCGAGGCGCAGACCACGCGAGCCATCGCGCGTCCAGACGCCCGCGACGAGGCCGTATTGCGTGCCGTTGGCGAGTCGCACCGCTTCGGCTTCGTCGTCGAAAGGCATGACGGCAAGCACCGGCCCGAAGACTTCTTCCTGCGCGAGCCGGCTGTCCGGCGGCACGTCGCGAAACAGCACGGCTTCCTGGAAGAAGCCATTACGCGATGCCTCCGCCGCGATCTTGCCGCGCGCCGCGACACGGATACCTTCGCCTTCCGCTCGCTCGACGATGCCGCGCACCCGCGCCTGCTGCTTCGCGTTGACGAGCGGCCCCATGTCGAGGTCCATCGACGGCGGACCGGAACGCAGCGTCTCGAAGCGCGCCGCAAGCCGCTCGACGACGCTTTCGTAGATGCCGCGCTGGACCAGCAAACGGCTGCCCGCCGAGCAGGTCTGCCCCGCGTTCTGGATGATCGCGTTGAGAATGACGGGCAGCGCTTCGTCGAGATCGGCATCGTCGAAAACGAGTTGCGGCGACTTGCCGCCGAGTTCGAGCACGCTCGGGCAATGACGTTCCGCGGCCGTGCGACCGACCAGCGCGCCGGTGACCGTCGAGCCCGTGAACGAGATGTGGCCGATGCCCGCGTTCGCCGACAACGCCGCGCCCGCTTCGCTGCCAAGACCCGTGACGACGTTGATCGCGCCCGCCGGAAAGCCGATGTCCGCGGCGATTTCGGCGAGTCGCAGAATCGACAGACTCGCGTCCTCGGCAGGCTTGACCACGCACGCATTGCCCGCCGCGAGCGATGCGCCGACGCTGCGCCCGTAAATCTGCATCGGGTAATTCCACGGGATGATGTGCCCGGTCACGCCAATCGGCTCGCGCACGGTCAACACGGTGAAGCCCGTCGAATAAGGCAAGGTCTCGCCGTGTAGCTTGTCGACGCAGCCCGCGTAGTACTGAAGATAACGCGCCAGCACGGCAGCGTCGGTGCGCGCGGTCTTGAGCGCCTTGCCGGTGTCGCGCGCTTCGAGTTGCGCGAGTTCGTCGCCATGTTCGAGCACGGCGGCGGCATACGCGAACAGAAGGTTCGAG
This sequence comes from Caballeronia sp. LZ001, assembly GCF_031450875.1. Taxonomy (NCBI): domain Bacteria; kingdom Pseudomonadati; phylum Pseudomonadota; class Betaproteobacteria; order Burkholderiales; family Burkholderiaceae; genus Caballeronia; species Caballeronia sp. LZ001. The sequence continues at coordinate 678,131 of NZ_JARTVX010000005.1, forward strand.
CGCTCGGCCGGCGAAGGTTTGGCCCACGCTCCGTCGAGCGCTTCGCCCATTGCGCCGCGCGCGGCGGCGACCGCAGCATCGATATCGGCTGCGTTGCCGCGCGAGATGTGAGCGAACGGCTCGCCCGTGCTCGGATCGATGACATCGAGCGTCGCGCCGCTATCCGGCGCCTTCCATGCGTTGCCGATGAAGTGTTGATATTCCATGTCTTACTCCGTGATCAGTGCATGTTCCGTGACGGCCTCGGCGATCGCCGTGCCGACTTCGACGGTGTTGGCGTCGCCACCCATGTCCGGCGTGCGCGGACCTTTGTCGAGGACGGTTTCGATCGCCGCGACGATGGTTTTGGCGGCCGCTTCGTAGCGCGCCTCGCCGCGTCCGAGATACTGAAGCATCAGCGCCGCCGACCAGATTTGCCCGATCGGATTCGCGATGCCGCGCCCGGCAATGTCAGGCGCGGAACCATGCACCGGCTCGAACAGCGACGGAAAGCGCCGCTCCGGATTCAGGTTCGCGGAAGGCGCGATGCCGATGGTGCCCGTGCAAGCCGGCCCGAGGTCGGACAGGATGTCGCCGAACAGATTGGATGCGACGACCACATCGAAACGGTCCGGGCTCTGCACGAAGTGCGCGCACAGAATGTCGATATGGTACTTGCGCGTTTCGATGTCCGGATAGCGCTTCGCGGCTTCTGCCAGACGCTCGTCCCAGTAAGGCATGGTGATGGAGATGCCGTTGGACTTGGTCGCGGCCGTGAGTTGCTTGCGTGGCCGGCTTTGCGCCAGTTCGAACGCGAACTTGAGAATGCGGTCCACGCCCGTGCGCGTGAACACGGCCTGCTGCGTGGCGAATTCGCGCTCGGTGCCTTCGAACATGCGCCCGCCCACCGACGAATACTCGCCTTCGGTATTCTCGCGCACCACCAGAAAGTCGATCTCGCCGGGCTTGCGGTTCGCGAGCGGCGACGGCACGCCGGGCATCAATCGCACGGGGCGCAGGTTCACATACTGGTCGAATTCACGGCGAATCTTGATGATCGATTCCCACACGGCGGTGTGATCCGGCACGACGTCGGGCGTGCCGACCGCGCCGAAGAAAATGGCGTCGTGCTTGCCGATCTGCTGGTCCCAATTCGCGGGCATCATCGTGCCGTGTTGCAGGTAATGCTCCGTGCACCACGAGCCGAATTCGTCGAAATTGAGCGCAATGTCGTAACGCGCGGCCACGGCCTTCAGCACGCGCAGGCCTTCGACCATCACTTCCTTGCCGATGCCGTCGCCGGGAATGACGGCGATGTTATGAGTTGTTGCCATGATCTGCAAAGCCTCCGAAAGTGCGACGCGGAAATGACCGGCGAGACGGCACAGGAGGCGGGCGCACCCAAGGCGCGCCTCTATGGAAATTGCGTTGTCTCCTGCGTCTCTTTTGCTCGCGAGCGCGGCCGCGCCCGGGCATCGGACTATGTCGAATGCCAATCTAGCGGACGCATTCGAACGACGGAAGTGCGAATCGAGGAACGGTGGCTTCGAAAATCCGCAAGGGCTCAGCGCGCGGGGCGCTCGGTATCGAGTTGCGCCGTGCTCGCGGGTCCGATCTCACTCAGAAAGTCGAACAGCCTGCGCGTAGGCAAGGCCGCCGCGCCTTCGCGCATGCCAACCGACATCATCCGTTCGGCCCAGGAATTGGTCAGGCGAATGAAGCGCAAGCGCATCGGCTGAAGAAACAGCTTCACGGCGCCCTCGGGCAACACGCCGATACCCTGCCCCACGGCGATCAACCGGCACATGGCCTCGAAGCTCTGCACCTGCACGCGAAAGCGGATGGTCTTGCCCGCCAGCGCCGCTTCCTTGACCAGCATGCGCGTGACCTCGGCCTTGTCGTCGAGCGCGACGATATCGTGTTCGAGCAGCGCGGCGAACTCGATCTCGTCTCCCTGCAATACATGATCTTCCGGCACGACCACGCTGATCCGGTCGCTGCAATAAGGCGCGAGGCGAATGCCCTCCATGCCCGTTTGCGACGTCACGACGCCGATATCCGCCCGGCCATCGCGCAACGCCTGCAAGATGTCGGCGCTGCGCAATTCGCTGATATGCAGCTTGATGTCGCGATACTTCTGCGAGAACGCTCGCAGATGCTCGGGCAACTCCTGGCTGATCGCGGAGATGTTGGCGAAGACGCGCACCCGGCCCACCGAGCCTTTCGTGTAGTCGGACAGCTCGCTATAGATGGCGTCGGTCTTGAGCAGCAGTTCGGTGCCGTGGCGCGCGAGCGCTTCTCCGGCGGGCGTGGGCTCGACGCCCGCCGAAGTTCGATTCAGCAGCACCACCCGGAAATGATGCTCGAGCAGCGCAATGCGCCGGCTGGCCGTCGACAAGGACATATGCGAATGCTGCGCCGCCTTCGACAGACTCCCCGTCTCGACTGCGCGCAGAAAGAGAGCCAGTGAGGTGAGATCGAACAAACCAGACGCTCCGTGAATGGATCATGCCGCGCAGTATGGCACCCTCGCGGCGGCCCTCAGTCTTCGCGCCCTACAGGATTACCCTGAGCGATGCACGCGCGTGGCCGCTCGCATCGGGCGTTCGAACAATTCGAAAGCCCGCTTCAAGGAATTCGCATATCGACGGCGCGCGGCACAGGCTAAATTTCCCATGTCCTGCTGCGTCCGCCGTTTGCCACGAATCCGGCGACACTGACAGGGCTTTAAAAAAATCAGTACATATATGACGGAGACAGACGTGGAAATCGATGCGACCAGCATGCCGGGCGGCGCTCTGCCGTCCGCACCCGCGCGCGACGCGGCCGCCGAGGACCGGATTTTCCGGCGCCTCGCGCTACAGATCCTGCCCATTCTGATGTTTGCGTACATCACCTCGTATATCGACCGGGTGAACGTGAGCTTCGCCAAGCTGCAGATGGCCCAGCAACTCGGCTTCTCCGATGCGGTCTTCGGTTTCGGCGCGGGCATCTTCTTTCTCGGCTATGTAGTCTTCGAAGTGCCGAGCAACATGATTTTGCAGCGCGTCGGCGCGCGCCGCTGGATCACGCGGATCATTCTGTCGTGGGGCATCGTATCCGGGCTTACGGCGTTCGTCGCCACGCCGATGCAGTTCTATGCCATGCGCTGTTTGCTGGGCGTCGCCGAAGCGGGCTTCATTCCGGCGATCATCTTCTATATCAGCCAGTCGTTTCCGAGGCACTGGCGCGCTCGCATTCTCAGCATGTTCTACGCGGCGCTTGCGCTGGCGGGACTGATCGGCTCGCCGCTTACCGGCTTCATCATGGAATACTTCAACGGCCTGATGGGCTTGCCGGGCTGGAAGTGGATATTCATCATCGAGGCGCTGCCCGCGTTTCTCGCGGCGGTCTACACGTGGCGAGGTCTGGAAGACGATGTCACGCAAAGCAAACACTGCAGCGAACCCGAACGCGCTTTGTTGTCGCGCGTGCTCGCCGCTGACCGTGCGATCACCGCCGAAGCCAATCACAAGGGCCTTTTGTCGAGCTGGCTCGTGTGGGCGTTTTGCCTCATCTACTTTCTCGACGTGTTCGGCATCTACGGCTACACCTTCTGGGCGCCGACCATGATCAAGTCGATGGGCATCAAGAGCGACTTCGTGATCGGCCTGCTCGCGGCGCTGCCAAACGCGGTTGCGGTCGTCGTCATGGTGCTGTTCGGGCGCAGCGCCGACAAGCGCGGCGAACGGCGCTTGCATGTCGCGGCCTTGCTGTTGATGGGCGCGGCAGGATTGTCGCTCTCGGTGCTCTGGCATGACAACCTGTGGCTCGGCATGCTTGCGCTGTGCATGGCCAATGCGGGATTGCTGTCGTTGCCGCCGCTTTTCTGGAGCATGCCGACGGCGGTGCTGGGCACGAGCGCGGCTATCGGCATTGCATGGATCAGCGCCTTCGGCAATCTCGGCGGCTTCTTCGGTCCTTATGTGGTGGGGTATCTGAAACAGCTTTCCGGCGGCCTCACGCTGCCGATTTTCTCGATGGTCGGTTGCCTTCTGCTCGGCTTCGTACTGGCGGTGATGTTGCCCAAGAGGCTCGTCAACCGTTGATGCGGATGCAACCGGCTTTCCAAACGACAACTCGAAGAGATAGAGCATGAAGCAACGCATCGGCATGATCGGTATCGGTCTCATGGGACACGGTATTGCGCGCAACGTGATGAAGCACGGCTACCCGTTGAGCGTGGTCGAGCATCCCGGCAACCAGCCGCTCGACGAACTGCTGGCGGGGGGAGTCAAGACCTTCACCACGGGCGAGGCGCTCGCGCGCGAGTCCGAGATCGTCATTCTGTGCGTGACCGGATCGCCCGAAGTGGAAGCGGTTCTGAGTGCGCCCGATGGCGTGCTCGCGGGTTTGCAGCCAGGCACCATCGTGATCGATTGCTCGACGGCCGTGCCCGCATCCACGACGCGCGTGGCCGAGCGCGTGACGCAGGCGGGCGGCCTCTTCATCGATGCGCCCATGACGCGCACCGCCAAGGAAGCGCACGAAGGACGTTTGAACTTGCTGGTGGGCGCGGACCCGGAATTGTTCGCGCGAGTGGAGCCGCTGCTGCGCACGTTCGCGGAGAACATCACGCTGGTCGGCGGCACTGGCGCGGGACACAGCATGAAGTTGCTGCACAACTTCGTGTCGCTCGGCACGATTGCGTTGATCTCCGAGGCGGCTGCCTGCGCGAAGCGTGCGGGCGTGGACCCGCAAACTTTCGTCGATGTGCTCGCGAAGGGCGGCGGAGGCGGCGCGGCGCTGGAGCGGCTGCGGCCATCGCTTATCGACGGCGATCCTTCGAGCATGCCTTTTCATATGTCGAACGCGCTGAAAGACCTCGGCTACTACGTGACGATGGCCGGCGACACCCATGCCGTCGATGCCATTGCCACCGCCGTGCAGTCGACTTACGCAGCGGCGGTCGAGCTTGGGGGAGCGCACAGGACGTTGCTGGAGTTGCCGGGGTTGTTGGGTGATGCGGCTGCGGATTCCGAGCGACGTTGACGGTATTGCTGGCCGCACATTGCGGCATGAAAACAGGCGGCGCGTGAAGCTCGTTTGATCGAACATTTCGCGCCGCCTCGAACGAATTAATCAGCGACGCCTACCCGCAAAAGGCCGCCAGCAGCCCTTCTCGGCGCCCCTAGATCAAACATCGAAGTTTACAAATTCCCAAACACCCGTCAGAATTGCGCCCGTTCTAATGCGAATAGTTCGCATTTACGGCCAATAACTCGACGACGGGAATAGGGATGAAATCAGCACCACGGGGCAGTACAACCATCGGCAAATGGGCGATGCGCCCGTCCACACTGGCGACGCTCCTGCTCTTCGCCACCAGTCAATCGGCCCTTGCGCAGCAAAGCGACACCGGCTCATCGACATCCGGCAACGCCACCGAAGCCACACTCCCCGCAGTCTCCGTCACCGCTTCATCCGACACCGACCCAGGCCAGCATCTGCGCCGCGACGTCAGCACTGGCGCGCTCGGCACCCGCACGCAACTCGACACGCCCTACTCGACCACTATCGTCACCGGCGAAGAACTCGCGGATCGTCAGGCGAAAAAGCTCGGCGATGTCTTCGCGCAGGACGCATCCGTGTCGGACAACAGCAATCCGTACAACGCGTGGGCGAGCTACATCACCGTGCGCGGCATGCAACTCGACTGGCAGAACGGTTACAGGATCGACGGCCAGCCGTTCAACGCCTACGGCATCACCATGCCCTACGAGCAACTCGAAAGCGTCGAACTGCTCAAGGGCTTGTCGGGCTTCATGTACGGCTTCGGCGCGCCCGGCGGCGTGGTCAACTATGTGACGAAGAAGCCACCCGTCACGGATAAGCAGATCGCCAGCGTCGATGTCGGCTATGCGTCGACGGCCGTATGGTCCGAGCATGTCGACCTGGGTGGGCGTATCGGACCGAACAGCATGTTCGGCTACCGCTTCAACGCGACGCACGAGGAAGGCAAGACCTATAACGACGGCAACGTGCGCCGCGATTCGTTCTCCCTTTCCGCCGATGCACGCCTCACGAAAGACCTCACCGCCACCTTCGGCGCGCTGTATCAGGAACGCCATGCGTCGGGCATCACGACGGCCATCTCGACCGCGCAATACACGGGCGCCTCGTTGCCCGCGACGCTCAGTGGCGGCAGCAGCACGCTCGTCACGCCGGACCAGCATCTGAACACGAACTTGCAACTCTATACTGCCGGCTTGCGCTACAACCTGAATCAGGACTGGACGCTTTCGGCCTCATACAGCTTTAGCAAGAGCACGCGGTATCGGAACGAGAGCACGTACAATCTGCTCGATCCAGCGGGCAACTACGACGACTTTCGCTTCGAAGGCAAGGAAGGGCATCAGCTGAATGCGTGGCAGGTCATGGCCGAAGGTCTCGTAAAGACGGGGCCGCTGCAACATCAGCTCGTGTTCGGCGCCGCGTATCAGAAGCAAACCAACGACAACACCGCGAACAGTTTCTACGACCAGATCGGCACGGGCAACATCTATCAGCCGAACGTCAATCGCTACGACAGTTCGGGCTTCTACACCTATCGCAACGCGGACATCACGCAGAAAGCGCTGTTCGCAAGCGATACCATCGCGCTCACCGAACGCTGGTCGGTGCTCGGCGGCGTGCGCTATACGAATTACGAGCAGCACGGCTACGGTAACGACGGCACGACGACTTCGACTTACTCGCAAAACGGCGTGGTCACGCCGAGCGTCGCGCTGATGTTCAAGCTCACGCCGGGCACGACGCTCTATGCGAGCTACGTCGAATCGCTGGAAGCGGGCAATGTCGTCGGCGACTTCTACGCCAATGCCGGAGCGATCCTCAATCCGCTGCGCAGCAAGCAATACGAAGTCGGCGTGAAGAGTCAGAACGAGCGCTGGAGCGCGACGGCTGCGCTGTTCCGCATCGAGCGCGGCGCGCAATACGCCAATGGCGATAACGTCTTCGTGGAAGATGGCGAGTCCATCTTCGAAGGCATGGAAGCGGGCGCGGATGTTCGCATCGGCCGGGACTGGACGGTCGGCGGCGATCTGATGTGGATCGCGACGCACTACAAGAAAGGCTCGACATTCGACGGCAATCGCGTCGCGGGTGCGCCCGGCTTCGTCGCGGCGGCCCACGTGAATTATGCGGTGCCCGTGGTTCCGGGCCTGACGCTTGGCGCCAATGCGAAGTTCACGGGCAACACGAACCTGCGTCCGTCCGGCGATCTGAACGTGCCGGGCTTCATGATCTACAGCCTTGGCGCGACTTACACGACACGCATCGCGGGACATAACGTCGGCGTGCGCGCGGCTATCGACAATCTGACGAATCGGCGTTACTGGGAATTCCAATATGCCGACTACATTCAGCCTGGCGAGCCGCGCACGGTTTCAGTCAATGCGCGTCTGGAGTTTTAAGGAGGATCGGGGGCGTTGCAACCTGGGCGCCCCTTCTCGCCTTCACGCTCAAGCGACCGGAATGGGATTGTCCGTCACGAACTGATTGAACTGCTCGACGAACGCATGTTCATTCGGTCCGGCGTTATCGCGCAGCGGCTTCGCGGCATCGACCACGACTTCCGTCGTCGCTTCCGGCAGCTTCTGCATGATTTCGGCGATGAACGCTTCCAGCTGCATCGCGCGCGGATCGCCGCTCTTGTGGACCAAGTCCGTGTCCACCCACGGCGGCGCGATCTCCAGCACGCGCACGCTCGAATCGCGCAGCACGAAGCGTTGCGACATCGAATACGAATGGATTGCCGCCTTGGTCGCCGAATACAGCGCGGTCGCGGCGAGCGGCACGAACGCGAGCACCGAACTGTTGTTGACGATATACGCCTGTTGCTGCGTCTTCAGATGTTCGACGAACGCCGCGCTCACGCGCACCGTGCCGAGCAGATTCGTGTCGATGAGGCGCACCGCGGCTTCATCGTCGAGCGCGCCGCCTGCATCGTCGAACGGCATGATGCCCGCGTTGTTGATGACGACATTCAACGCCGGATACTTTGCGATCAATTGCGCGGCGACGCTGCGAATCTGCGCGGCGTCGGCGATATCGAGTTCAACCGTGTCGATGCCCGGATTCGCGCTTGCCACTTCATCGAGCAGCGCACGGCGCCGTCCCGCGACGATCACCTGATTGCCGCGCTGATGAAGCGCTTCCGCCAACGCGCGGCCAATGCCCGAAGTGCCGCCCGTGATGAAGATGGTATTGCCCGTGGTTTTCATGGTCAGTCCAAATGTGGAAAAGAGAACGATGGTTCAGGCCGCGTAGCGCGCGGCGGGTGCGTTGGTCGACAGTTCCGGCGCCATCGCCTGACGCGCGGCTTCGTACGCCTGGTACTTGGCGCCGTCGTGCAGCGAGGGAATCGTCACCAGTTCGCCGCGCTCGAAGCCGATTAGCGAGGCATCGACCATGTCGGCCGCCGACATCACGATTGCGGGGTCCAGATTGTCGATAGGGAGCCCGCCGCTTTCCCAGAAGTCCGTCGCCGTCGCGCCTGGCAACACGGCCTGCACGCGCACGCCTTTCGCCGCGAGTTCGTGATGCAGCGACTGGCTGAAGGCCAGCACGAACGCCTTGGTGCCGCCATAGACGCCGTTGAGCAACTCCGGCGCAATACTCACGATAGACGCGATATTGATCACCGCGCCCTTGCCGCGCGCGACGAAGCCCGGCACCGCCGCATAAGTCAGGCGGGTGAGCGCGGTCACGTTGAGGTCGATCATGCGGGTCATTGCATCGACGTCGCTGTCGAGCAAAGGCGTATGCGTACCGACGCCCGCGTTATTCACCAGCAGCGTGATGCTCGCGTCGTCCTTCAGCTTCGCTTCGACACGCGCGAGCGCCGTGCGGTCGTTGAGATCGGCATCGATGATCTCGACGCCCTTCTGCGTTTCATTACTGATACGTTCGGCTAGCGCGGCAAGCTTCTCGCGGTTGCGCGCCACGAGGATAAGGTCGTAGCCCGAACGCGCAAGACGCTCGGCATAGACCGCGCCGATGCCCGACGATGCGCCCGTGACGAGGGCCGTGCCGCGATGGTTCTGAGACATGATGTCACTCCGGTTCGAAAGGTGGTGGTGAATCCGTGAGTAGATTCTGCGCGGAATTGACCGCGACCGAAATGACGTATATGGTCGTGTTTTCGGACAAACGACTTTTTTCGGACATCGAGGACGAGGAAACATGCACAGCATCGGCTATTTGTTGAGCGACGGCTTTCAGGTGATGGCAATCGCGTCGCAGTCGGTGTTCGAATACGCCAACCACGTAGCGGGCGAGCCCTTTTATCGGATGGCCAACTATTCGGCGCACGGCGGCGAGGTGTGTTCGTCGTTAGGCATGAGCGTCGGCACGCGCCGGGTCAGTGCGCGTGCCTCCGTGGACACATGGATCGCGGCGGGCGTGAACACGCCGCTCGACACGCCGCCGCCTCACGAAATACTGGCGTTCCTGCGGCGCACGGGTACGCGGGCGCGGCGTATCGCGGGCATTTGCACGGGCAGCTTCGTGCTCGCGGAAGCCGGGCTGCTGTCCAACCGGCGCGCGACCACGCACTGGTTCTACGCACGCGAGATGCAAAGCCGCTTTCCCGATGTGCGCATTGAGGACGATCGCATTTATATCGTCGATGGTCCTATCTGGACGTCTGCGGGCATGACTGCCGGTCTGGATCTCGCACTCGCGATGGTCGAAAAGGATCTCGGCGCGGACGTTGCGCGCTCGGTCGCGCATAAGCTCGTGATGCCGCAAAGGCGTTCGGGCGGCCAGTCGCAGCATTCGGAGATGCTCGATCTCGCGCCGAAATCAGACCGCATTCAGAACGCGCTCAACTATGCACGCAAGAATCTGGGCCGGCCGCTGACGGTCGAGGAACTCGCGGGCGAGGCGAATCTCAGTCCGCGTCAATTCAGCCGCGTGTTCACGGAGGAGACGGGGCAATCGCCTGCGAAGGCCATCGAAGCGTTGCGGCTGGAAGCAGCGCGCCTGATGATCGAAAAAAGCCGGCATCCGCTGGAAACCATCGCGAAGGAAACAGGGTTTCGGGATCGCCGGCATATGCGCGAGGCGTTCATGCGCGGGTTTGGCTTGCCGCCGCAAGAGGTCAGGCGGCGGGTTTAGCGTTGCATAGGCAGGCTAATCAGCGCGGCGCGGATACGACTTCGAGCGCCGCGAGGTTCGAAACATAGCGCCCGGCCTTGCCGTCGTTGGGGATCACGAGGCGCGCAAAACCGGTGGATGTCAGCGGGGCGCCATTCATCGCATAAGCGACGATGTCGGGCTGATTGCCAAAGTCCGACGACAGTTCGGCAAGCGAAATCACGACGCGATAGCCATCGCTGCCGGTTGCGATCACGTAGAAGCCGAGCAAGTCGTTTTTAGTCGCAGTGTTGGTCTGGATGCCCGCTGCGTTGATCAGGTCCCACAGGCTCACGCCCGTGTAGCTATTTCCGCCAGCCGTGCGCGTGACGGCAGACAGCGCCTGCAATGCTGCCGTGTCGAAAGTCGCCGGGTGATTCAGCGCACCGAGAAGCTGGAACTGCGTCGTGAGACCGCCGCCGCCCGCCGTGACCGTGGACATCGCGGAATGGACTTCGAGCTTGACGAGGTTCGAGACGTATCGGCCGCCTTTGACGTCGCCGGGAGCAGTGATGCGCAGTGGACCGTCCGTGCTGTTGAGAGCCGCGCTCGCGCCGTTGAGCGTCTCGGCGTAGGCCACCAGATTGCCGCGATTGCCGAAGTCCGGACTCAGTTCGCCCATTGCGAACAGCGCGCGATAGTTGTCGCTGCCGGTCGCCACGACATACTTGCCCAGCACGTCGTTGTGAACCGCCGAATTGACGACGATGCCAGCCTGGTTCAACACGGACCACACCGTCGCGCCGGTGTAGACGTGGCTTTGCTGGCCCGTGCCGCTGCCGAAGGAAACGGTTTGCGTGGTGGCCGAAAGTGCCTGGATCTGCGCGAGTGTGAGATTGCCCGGCGTGGCGACTTCACCGGACACGGACAAGGTCGCTTTCGGTGCGGGTGGCGAGTCGTCGTTGCCGCCGCAGGCCGTGACCGCGAACGGGAGCAACGCGAGCAAAAGCAGCAGCGAGGCAAGACGCTTGAAGTCGTGTGCAAAGCTCATCGGTGAGGTCCTTTATTCCGGGATCGTTATCGTCGATATATCGGCTCGCTATATCTACGCCGATACAACGCATAACGCTTACAGAATCGAAGGGAAATGGCAATGGGTAGTAGCAACTAGGAACAACGATGGGCGTATTGGTCATACAGAGCGGCGCCGCCCGAATTCGAAAAAGTGCCGGCCGCGTGAGCGTTCGCAACGGCGCGTTGAATCACGGCCGGGTTCGGGAACGCAGTAATACTGGTAGCATCCACCCTCAGCCCGCACCCCGCCTTCCGGCAAGACAATGACAGACTCAACCGACCGCACCGTCTCGCTCGGCCCGCTTCCCTATGTCGTGGCCGCGACGTTCTTCATGGAGTATCTCGACACCACGATCATCGCGACCGCGCTGCCGCAGATGGCGCATTCGTTCAGTACGAGCCCCAATGCGCTGAGTCTCGGCATGAGCGCCTACATGATCGCGCTCGCCATCTTCATTCCCGCAAGCGGCTGGGTGGCGGACCGCTTCGGCTCGCGCAGCGTGTTTTTCAGCGCGATCGTGACCTTCACGCTGGCGTCCTTGCTCTGCGGCATTTCGCAAAACGTGGAGCAGTTCACGGCGGCCCGGGTTCTGCAAGGCATCGGCGGCGCGTTGATGGTGCCGGTCGGCCGCTTGACAGTGGTGCGCAGCGTCGACAAGAAGCAGTTGATGCAGGCCATCTCTACCATCACGTGGCCGGGCATCGTCGCGCCGGTGGTCGGGCCGCCCATCGGCGGCTTCATCACCACGTATGCATCATGGCGCTGGATCTTCCTGCTCAATCTTCCGGTGTGCCTCGTCGTATTGCTAGCCGTGCTGAAGTGGGTGCCGAATCTGCGCAGCGGCGAACGCCGGCCGTTCGATGTCACCGGGCTCATCCTGAGCGGCCTGTCGCTCACCGCCATCCTTTATGGCGCCGATATGGCAAGTCAGCCGGATACCAATCCGTGGGTCGGACTGGCCGTGGTCGCGGTTGGTCTCGTCATCGGCGTGATCGCTTATCGGCATGCGCTCGTCGCGCGGCATCCGCTCATCGACGTGACGACGCTGCGTATCCCCACGTTCTCGGTGACCGTGGTGACAGGCACGTTTACGCGTATCGGCATCGGCGCCGTGCCTTATCTCATGCCGCTTCTGTTTCAGATCGGCTTCGGGCTGTCCGCGTTCAAGTCGGGCTTGTTACTGCTTGCAAGCGCTCTGGGCAATCTCGGCATGAAGGCGCTCACGACCGGCATCCTCAAGCGCCACGGCTTCAGGAACGTGGCGATCATCAACTGTGCGGTATGCGGCGCGTTCACCATTGCATGCGGTCTGCTCACGCCGGCGTCGCCGCTCGTACTCACGCTGCTCGTGATCTTCGTTTATGGCGTGACGCGCTCGATGCAGTTCACCTCGCTCGCCACGCTCGCTTACGCCGATGTACCGACGCAGCAAATGAGCGCCGCCAACACGATGTGGAACGCGGCGATGCAAATGAGCATCGGGCTCGGCATTGCATTCGGCGCGTTGGCGTTGCGCACGGCATCGGCTTATCACGGCAAGGACGGCGCGCACGCGCACACCTTCACACTCGACGACTTCCGTCTTGCGTTTCTCGCTGCGGGCGTGGTGACGCTCGTGTCGATCTACGGCTACGTGAAGCTCTCGCGGGATGCCGGGCACAAACTCAGCGGCGCATCACGATGAAGCCCGCCGCATGAGCAGCGATAAAAAAACGCCCGCGACGGACCCGTCGCGGGCGTGTTCCATGGCGGGTCATTGACGACTCTCTGCCTACCGGAGAAACACCGCGCGTCAGGAACGGGGTGTCTCTGACACGACCCTCGGTGATGTCCCACAGTATGGGTCTAATAAACGCAATGACATAGGTGAATGCCCGCGCTGACGGTCGGATACGGCACCGTTCGCCACGAATTAGATGTCGTCCTCCATTCGCCCCGATGATTGCAACGCCGTAAGAGCCTGAATGATCGCGAGATGCGTCAACCCTTGGGGCAAGTTCCCGAGGTACTCGCCGGTTTGCGGGTCCGCCATCTCAGGGTAGATTCCGACGCCATGCGCGAGCGCTTCGATGACCGCATCGAAGGCCTTCGTCGCGCGGTCTTTCTGTCCCAGCAACGCGCGAGCTTCGATCTGCCAGAACGTGCACGCGAGAAAGCACCCTTCTTCTTCGGAAGCACGGCTGTATCGATAGTGATATGCGCCTTCGCCCAGTTCGCGTTGAATGGCGTCGAGCGTACGTTCGGCGCGTTCCTTGCCGTCGTAGCGAAAGCGTGTGGCGAGCGCCATGGACGCGTCGAGCTTGTCGCTGCCCGGATACATCACATATGCGCCCTTCTCTTCGGACCAGCCATGTTCGTCGATCCATTGCTCGATGCGATCGCGCTCACGCGCCCATCTATCGCGGCATGTGGTCGGCAACTGCCCGCTATCGGCCAGTTCGACCGCACGCGCGAGCGCTTCCCACGCGCTGAGTTTGGACATCGTGTAATGCTGCGCCTCTTCGAGTTCCCAAATGCCCGCGTCCTTGAGACGCCAGCGGTCGGCGCATTGATCCGCGAGACGCGAGAGCGTCTGAGCGCTCTGTGAATCGAGGATATTCCCCGCGCGCACGAAAACCGCGGCCGTTCCGAAAATATCGCCGTAAATGCCGTGCTGATGCTGATTGGTCGCGGCATTGCCTGTGATGACCGGCGCAGAATTCATGTAACCGGGAAGGCCGGTCTCGTGCACATCCGCGACGACGTCGCCCGACAATGAAAACAACACGCGCGCGCCTTGCGTCTCGATCCGCTTCAGCAGCCACGTAAAGGCCGCCTTCGCTTCTTCCTGCGCATTCATGCGCAAAAACGCCTTGATGGTGTAGCCCGCGTCGCGTATCCAGGCGTAGCGATAGTCGAAGTTCTTCTTGCCGCCAATCCGCTCGGGCAATGATGTAGTCGCGGCCGCTGCAATCGCGCCGCTCGGCGAAAAAAGCAAGAGCTTGAGCGCAAGCGCGCTGCGAATCAGAAGCGGCCGATACGGCCCGTCATAGCGCAGCTTCGTGGTCCACTCGCGCCATTCGTTGTCGGACTTGTCGATGCGCCTGTCGATATCCTCGATTGGCGGCACGACGAGCGGCTCGTCTTCGCCCGCGATGATCGCCACGGTCTCGCGCTGTCCCTCACGCACGACCACATGCGCGACGACACCGGCATCCGCGCGTTCGTCGACGACCACACCTTCGCTATGCAGAAAGAGCCCCAACACGCGGCCCGCATGAAACACCGCGCGTTTGCCGATCATCGAACAATACGGATTGATCGTATCGTCCTGACGCCCGAAGACGATGCGCAAGTCGAATCGCATCTCGCCCTCGATGCCTTCAATGCGCCGTGCTAGCTCGGCCCAGGGGAGTCTGCCCGCGCCGCCGCTGTTGTGCGACTCGACCAGCTTCGCACGGCCCGACGCGGTGGTGAAGACGGTCTCGAGCACGTTGCTGTCGTCGCGATAACGCCGCTTGACTTCGAAGGGTTCGGCGGGCGTAATGGCGAAAAAACCGCCTGTTTGCGGGTTCAGCAACCGGTCGAAAAGCGGCGGCGAGTCGATGCTCGGTACGCACCACCAGTCGATCGATCCATCCGCTCCGCTCAACGCAACGGAGCGGCCATCGCCTAACGCGCCGTAGGCATCGAGCGGCAGAAAGCCATCGGCGTCACGTCGAGTCTTCTCTTTGCGCGAATTCAATTTTTAGGCACCTTGTCGATGCCTTCGGCCGGATTGCTCGTGTTCACGAGTTCCGGCGACTTCACGGCGCGCAGCGTCTGCAACTGCGCGGACGTGTCGATACGCCGTGTGCGCACGAACGGATCGAGCTTGACCGGTCCACCGGTTTCAAGTGCCTTGACGATGCCTTCGATCACGCGCACATCGGCGAAACCTTCTTCCGCGTCGGGCTCCGGATGCGTGTCGTTCAAGATGCACTCCGAGAAGTACTTCATCTCGCCGCCGAAGTGGTCCGTGTTCTTGAACGAATGATTCTCTTCGTCCTGGCCAATTGTCACGGCCTGTTCGAGCGGCTTGCCGTACGTATAGCACGGCTGCATTGCGATGCTTCCCTTCGTGCCGACAGCAAAGAACGACTCCATTGCGTTGGCCGCATACGACACGACGAACTGCGCGAGCCGGTCGCCGGGAAATTTCAGCGTGACCGCGACGGTGTCGTCGAAATCGCCGAGACCGGCTTCCGGATGCCGCACGCCGACAGCCGAAACGACCTCGGTCGGCTCGTCCTCGAACACGTAGCGCGCGGCGTTGAGCGGATACGGTCCCATGTCGAAGATCGGGCCCGCCGTGATGCCGCTCGTCGCGCGATGGTTTGCCGGGTCCACCTTCTGCACGAACGTGGACGTGAAAAGAATGATGTCGCCGAGTTCTCCCGAACGAATGCGTTCGATGGTCGACAACGTGCCGGGTTCGAAATGCAAACGGTAAGCGACCATCAGTTTCGCCGTCGATGCCTTCGCGGCTTCGATTATCGCCTGACATTGCTGCGTGGACACTTCCAGCGGCTTTTCGACGAGCACATGCACGCCCGCTTTCAGCGCCGGAATGACGAACTCCGCATGGCGCCAGTTCGGCGTGGCAAGGTAGATGGCGTCGACGTTGCCGGAGGCGAGCATCTCATCGAATTGCTCATAGCCATAGGTGTGCGCTACATCGTATTGCTCGCTCAATTTGCGCGCCTTCTCGGGATCGCTCGTAACGAGCGCGGTGATCTCCGAGTTATCCGTGTGACTCACGCCGGGCATCATCGCTTCCTGCGAGATGTCGCCCAAACCTACGATCGCATAGCGGACTTTCTCGCTCGAACCCAAACCTACTGCGGACAAAATACTCATCGTTGCGCCTCTTTTGGAGAGTGACGGTGACGGACAGGCATGCGCCCGAACGCCGGCCGTGAGACCCAAGGAAGGCGCAACTTTTGTTCCAAGGGGTTAATTTCGTGCGACGGTTACGAACGGCCAGTCAATCCGCGGCCGGCTTCATGAGCAACGTCAACACCGACTCGACCGCGAGCATCCGCTGCTTCTTGCGTGTCGACTTTTTGGCGAAGTCGACATCGAACAGTGTGCCGAACGTATGCCGGTTCGACACGCGATAGATGCACAGCGCGCTGATCAGATAGTGCAAATCCACCGCGCCGATGTCGCGTCGGAACGTGCCCGCCGCAATGCCGCGATGGAGAATGTTCGTCAGCGTTTCGAGCACCGGACGATTCGTCGCCTTGATGGTCGGCGACTTCTTCAGGAACGTGGCGTTGTGTATGTTCTCGATGCTGATGATGCGGCTGAACACCTGATTATTCTCGTGAAACTCGAACGTGTTCTCGATATAGCGTGAGAGCAACTGCTCGGCCGGACTTTCTTGATCGAGACGCGTGGCTTCCTCGGCATCGCGGATCAACGAATAAACGTGCTCAAGCACCGCGAGATAGAGCCCGTCCTTGTTCGTGAAGTAGTAGTAGATCATCGCTTTCGATACGCGCATGCGCTCGGCAATCGCGTCCACGCGCGCGCCCGTGTAGCCGTGCAGCGCGAACTCTTCCGTGGCGATTTGCAGAATCTCGGCGCGCGTGCGCACAGCGGCCAGATCGCGCTGATTCGTCCGCTTCGGCTCGGGCGCGGGAACGGGTTCGTAGGTATCGGATGGCATCGGGTCGTTCAAGTAGATGGCTGGCGACTGGGGTTATCCCCAAGTGTCCATGTTTCTCCATCGATTAATCTACCACCACCGATTTAACGAACCTACTAGTTAGTCAGTGAAATCGAGGAACGAACGAGACATCGGAGGCGGCAATGAGAGTCTGCGTGACGGGCGGCAATGGCTTTATCGGTGCGTGGCTGGTCAGACGCCTGCTCGCCGAAGGACAAACGGTGCGTGTGTTCGACCTGAATCCGCCGGGCAAGCTGATTCGTGTGCTGCTAGGTGCATCGCTTGAACGCGTGGAATGGTTGCAAGGCGATATCGGCAATACCCGCGCGGTCGATCAGGCGCTCGCGGCTTGCGATGCCGTCGCGCATTTCGCCGGCGTGCTCACGCCCTTCTGCCAGAACGATCCGGTGCGCGGCGCGACCATCAACGTGATCGGCACGCTGAACGTCTTCGAGGCCGCGAAGAAGCACGGCATCGCGCGCGTGGTCTACACGAGTTCGGCGGGCGTCTACGGACCGAAGCACGCGGCGTATCCCGAACCGACCACGCACTACGGCGCATTCAAGCTCGCCACGGAAGGCTGCGCGCGTAGCTATTGGTACAACGCCGGTCCGGACGGACGCGCGGTGGCCAGCGTGGGCTTTCGTCCATTCGTGGTCTACGGTCCGGGGCGCGAAGACGGCGCAAGCGCGGGCGTGAGTCTCGCGTGCCAGGCGGCGGCGCGCGGCGAGCTCTACACGATTCCCTTCACCGGCCGCACCGGCATGATCCATGTCGACGATGTCGTCGGAGCCTTCTGGGCCGCCCTCACGCGCGTGGTCGAAGGCGCGCATGTCTTCAATCTATGCGGCGACGTGCAAAGCACCGATGCGCTCATCGAAGAGATCGGCAGGCAAGTGCCCGGCGCGCGTCTTTCCGCTAGCGGCCCGCCGTTGCCGATTGTCGCGGACCTTCCGCCCGACGACTTGAACCGCGTGCTTCCCGGCTTGCCCGTGACCTTGCTCGCGGATGGCGTCGCGCGCTCGCTCGCGTTTTTCGCCAAGCATGACACGCTCGAAGACGGCGCTGAAAGCGCCCAGGACATTCAACCCATCAGCCTGAACGCCTGACGCCATGACGCATTTGCTCTCCCTTGCGCACCTGACCCTGATCGAACTCACGCCACCGGAAATGATCGAGGCCGCCAGCGCGGCGGGCTTTCGTTCGGTGAATCTGCGGCTTGCGCCCGTGGCGCCCGGCGAGCATCAGCATCCGATGATCGGCGCCACGCTCACGCCGATGATGCGCGAGACCCTCGCCCGCATGCGCGATCTGAACGTATCCGTGCACGATGTCGAAATCGTGCGCCTGCTGCCCGATACCGACATCGACGCGCACGAGCCCTTGCTTGCGGCGGCCGCCGAACTCGGCGCGCGTCACATGCTGGTTGCGGGCGACAGTCCGGACGAAGCGGCCATCGCGGATCGCTATGCGCGACTCTTCGAACTCGGCGCACGTCATGGCATTGGCATGGGGCTCGAATTCATGCCATGGACAGGCATCAAGAACATGGCGTCCGCGCGTCGCGTGCTGGCGCTTGCGGGCACCGGCTCGATCATCGTCGATTCCATGCACGTCGATCGTTCGGGTGGCAGCGCGGAGGAAATCGCAGCATTGCCCGCGAACCAGCTCGCGTATTTTCAGTTATGCGATGCGCCGCGCGAACGTCCGACGACCGACGCCGAACTCATCTTCCAGGCGCGGCAGGCGCGCTTGCCACCGGGCGATGGCGGTATCGATCTGCGCTCGATGGTCCGCGCGCTGCCGCCCGACACCGTGATATCCGTCGAGATTCCGATGCACGGCTTGCCGAATCTCGCGCCGCCCGTGGAGCGTGCGCGTGCGTTGCGCCGTGCAAGCGAAGCGCTCATCGCCGAAGCCGCGGCTGCGGGTCCGCTTGCCGGCAGGCGCGCAAATGTGACGAGTTACTGAGGCCACATGTCGACGCAATGGGATCGAGAAGCGGACTTCGTGATCGTCGGTGGCGGCAGCGCGGGTTGCGTTTTGGCGAACCGGTTATCGGCGAGCGGCGCGCATCGCGTGCTTCTCATCGAAGCCGGCCCGCGCGACCGTCATCCGATGATCCATATTCCTGCTGGCTTTCTTTCGCTGATCGAGCATCCGGTTCTGAGCTGGCGTTATCGGTCGGCGCCGCAGCCGCACATGGATTCGCGCGTGATCGCTTATCCGCAGGGGCGCATGCTCGGCGGCACCGGGTCGATGAACGGCATGCTCTATGTGCGTTCGGCCAGAGCCGAACATGCGCGTTGGGTTGATGAAGGTTGCGCGGGCTGGTCCTTCGACGACATCCTGCCCATCTACGAACAGATGGAGAATGCGGGCGGTGCGAGCCCGGCGAACGTCTTGCCGGTGAATGATTTCATGGAGACGCATCCGCTCAGTCAGGCGTTTCTCGATGCGTGCGGCCAGACTGGAATGACGGTCCGTGCAAGTCATAACGGCGTCGAGCGCGAAGGCGCGGCGCCGTTTCAGCAGAATCGCGCGGGACGGTTTCGCGCGGGGCCGGCGCAGACGTATCTTCGGGGTATCGGCAAACGGGCGAATTTCGGGTCGATGACCGACACGCTTGCAGAACGCATTCTCTTCGATGGCACGCATGCGGTTGGCGTGCAGGTGTCGCAAGCGGGACGCACGATCAAGGTTCGCGCGCGTGCCGAGGTGATCGTGGCGTGCGGAGCGATCCGCTCGCCGCATCTATTGCAGTTGTCGGGCATCGGGCCGGGCTCGCTGATGCAGAAGCTCGGCGTGAACGTCGTGCACGAGAGCGACAATGTCGGCGAGAATCTGCGCGATCACTATTCCGTGCGTGTCACTCAACGCGTGCGCGGCCAGTCGACCTTCAACGAACGCACGCATGGCGTCGCGCTTTTCAAGGAACTGTCGCGCTATGTGGCGGGAAAGGGCCTGCTCACGTGCGGCGCAAGCACGTGCGCCGCGTTTGCCCGCAGCAGCGCTGAAGCCAACGCGCCCGATCTGCAACTGAGCTTCGCGCCCGCGAGCTTCGAGCCGGGCACGTATGCGCTCGAACGCGAGCCGGGCATGACACTCGCCATCTATCAGTCGTACCCGCATAGCAAGGGCAGCGTGCACGCCGCTTCGACCGATGCTCACGCGGCGCCCGTCATCTCTCCACGCTACCTCACGGATTCGCGCGATCAAGCGGCCGTCGTCGCGGGCCTCAAACTTGGCCGCAAGATTTTTTCGATGACCGCGCTTGCGCGATACATCGAGCACGAGACGCTGCCGGGCGATAACGTCATCGCCGACGATGCGCTCCTCGACTATGCGTTGGCTCGTGGTGTGTCGGGGTATCACTTGGTCGGCACGTGTCGAATGGGCGGCGGCGAAGATTCCGTGGTCGATCCCCGGCTTCGCGTGCGCGGCGTGCAAGGCTTGCGCGTGATCGATGCATCCGTTCTGCCCGGTTGCACGTCCGGCAATTCGAATGCGCCGACGATCATGGTGGCGGAGAAAGGCGCGCGGATGTTGATGGAGGATGTGGGCGAATCGAGATGACGACACTGACTATCGTCAATCTGTGACGTCATCGACGAAATGGGCCACGGGATGCCTGAAGCTGGCTAACGATCGAACATCGATGCATGAGATAGGCGTCGCATGGGGGCTGGCTTCACGGCTTTCATGCTGAAAAAGCTCCTCACTTGATGCCGGCCTGCTCTATGCGAATTGAAAGCCTGCGGCACGCTGTTTGCTGCCTCAAAAGCAAGCAGGCGGCATTCGTCTGTTTCCATATTCCAATCCCTTAAAGGAGACGGATCATGAGCAAAGCAATCAGCACTTTAGTCGCGGCCGTCGCCGCACTCACCCTGTCGGCCGGCGCTTTCGCGCAGTCGGCAGGCGGTTCGAACGGTGGCGCGGGTTCTTCCGGGAGCACGGCCAGCCCGGCGAATCAGGTGAACCGCGCAACGGGCGGCTACGGCACGCCGGGCGTGACGAACTCGGACAGCGGCATGGGCGCTCGTGCGCCGAATTCGGGGCTTCCTAGCGGCACGAACGGCACTTCGACGTCGGCCACGAGCGCACCGAAGACCAATAACACGCTGGCTACCCCGAGCGTGGTTTCGCCGGCAGCGGGTCAATAACCTGGCGTGAAGATAGCGGCGAGACAGCATCGTGCGCCGCGTGAAAAGGCCGCTTTCCTCAGGGAATGCGGCCTTTTTCGTTTGATCACGCGAAAAGCGATTTCCAGTAATCGGAAAAACATTTCAGCAACCGTGTAAAAATTTTAGTGCCGGTCATTGGGCTGGAGACAGGCTTCCAAAGCACTTAGGAAATTCATGTTCCTTGCCGATATACAGGCATGAAACCCAACGACCCATTTCCCACCGGATCATACGAACTGCGCTTGACGGACGCCGACCTGGCGCACTTGCGCATCGTCATTCCGGACGAAGTGCGCGATCGAAACCGCGTGCTGCCGCTTGCATACTGGCGGCGGCGTGTCATGCAGATTTTGGAAACGAGGCATCTGGTGCCCGCGCAACTGGCCGTCGCGTCAGCCCTGCTCGCGCAGATCGATTCGGCTGTCGAGACTGAAACGCCGCTTGCGAAGGCGAGTTGAACGCTCACACGCCTCACACGCTTCACACCGAAACGCTGCCACACAGTGTTGTCGATGGATGACACTATGCTCCGCTCTACTCTCCCCCTTTCCGCTTGAAAGCCAAGCCCGGACTACATCGGCATATCTTATGCATTCACTTCGGTAATCCTGAACAGACCGCACTGCCTCATAACAACGACCATGGCATCGGAAACCGAACTGGAAGACTGGCGCCGCGCCGCACAAAAGCTGGAACTGGCCGTGGCGAGCGCCGTGGTGGGACAGCGTGAAACCATCCATCTAATCAAGATTGCGCTCTTCGCTCGCGGGCACGTGTTGCTCGAAGGCGGCGTCGGCGTTGGCAAGACGACCTTGCTGCGCGCCTTCGCTCGCGCGACCGGCGGCGACTTCGAACGGATCGAAGGCACCATCGACCTGATGCCGGGCGATCTCATCTATCACACCTTCGTCGAGGCCGACGGCAAACCGCGCATCGATCCCGGTCCGCTCTTGCGGCACGGCGAAGGTCTGACCACGTTCTTTTTCAACGAGATCAACCGGTCGCGCCCGCAGGTTCAATCGCTCCTGCTTCGGGCGATGGCCGAGCGTTCCGTCTCCGCCTTCGGCCGCGAATATCGCTTTCCGCATATGACGGTGTTCGCGGACCGCAACAAGGTGGAGAAGGACGAGACCTTCGAACTGGCTTCCGCCGCGCGCGACCGCTTCCTGTTCGAACTGAACATGCCGACGCCTTCGGACACCGATGTGCGTCGCGCGCTCGTTTTCGATCCTGCGTTCCATGACGCCGATGCGCTCATCGAAAGCGTCCCGTCCGCCGTGATCGATTCGACGCGTCTCAACGATATCGGCGCGGCGATCCAGCGTAGCGTGACGCTCAGTCCGAGCATGGAAAGCTACATCCTGAAGATCTGGGAGGCGACGGAAACGCCTCAGCGCTTCGACATTCAACTGGATGGCGTCGACATGGAGCGGCTGATCCTTGCCGGCGCAAGTCCGCGTGGCATGAGCGCGCTGGTGCGCGCCGTGCGCGTGAACGCCTGGCTCGACGGCCGTCTGCACGCCATTCCCGAAGACGTTCATACGGTGCTGCTGCCCGCGCTCGGTCATCGCGTGTTCTTTACGCCCGTCTATGAGATGCGTCGGCAGGAACTCGCCGAGGCATTGACCGCGACGATCATGCGGAAAATCGCGGTGCCGTGATGCCATGAAGAACCCAGTCGAATTCCACTATCGGCTGCCGGGGCGCGCCAGCGGATTCCGGCCCGGCTCGCATCCCGGCACGAGTTTCGGCGCGGGGCAGGAATTCGCGATGCACGCGCGTCTCTTCGATCATCCCGACCCGCGACGCCTCGACTTGCGCGCAAGCCAGCGCTCCGTTCCGCCGCAGTGGCTCGTGCGTCTGCATTTGCAGCGGGTCGCGGTGCCGGTGCAAGTCGTGGTGGACGTATCGGCATCGATGCTCTTCGGCGCAGAACGTTCGAAGCTCGATCTGGCCGCCGATTTCGTCGAAGCACTCGGCTATAGCGCGTTTCGCGCGGGCGATCAGGTCGGCATGCTCGCGTTCGACGAGCAGGAGCGCGAAGACCTCTTCATGCCTGCGCGACACGGACGCGGCATCGGCGACGACATGGCGGCGCTGCTGCGCGGTTTCGAAGGGGCATCGCACGCCACGCCAGAAAACGCCGGGCTGGAGCGCGCACTCGAACGTCTTGCCGGGCGTCGCGGTCTCGTCTTTCTGGTCTCGGATTTTCATTGGCCGCTCGACCGTATCGACACGGCGCTGGATCGTCTCGTCAGCGCGCAAGTCGTGCCGATGGTCATCTGGGATACGGCCGAAATCGAGCCGCCTGCGCAAGGCCGATTTCTCTCGGTCCGCGATCTGGAGACCGGCAGAAACCGCACGCTTTGGCTGCGTGCTCGCGTGGTTCGGCAATGGCGCGATAACGTCGCCAAGCGGCGCCACGATTTGAAGACGGCCTTCGGCAGACGCGGCGCGTATCCCTTCTTTGTCGAAGGCGCCTTCAATGCCGAAGCCCTCTCGCGCCACTTCCTGGAAACGTCCGCATGATGCGCGGCAACCGGGCGATGATCCTCGCGTTCATGCTGATCGTCTTCGGTCTGATCGGCATAAAACCGGCGCGAGCCGAACAGACGGTCAACGCAACGGTCGAGCAGCCGCGCGCCTTCGGCCACGTTCTCGGCGATGTCTTGACGCAGCGCGTCCTCTTGAGCACCGACGGCCACGATGTCGCCTTGCCATCGGCCGGGCGCGTGGGCGTGTGGTTCGAGCGCCGTGCGTCGCGAATCGTCAAGGACACGCAGGGCCGCTCGTGGCTGGTGCTCGAATATCAGATAACCAACGCGGCGCAGGCTCTCACGAACATCGAACTGCCCGCGCTCGAATTGAGGCCGGCTGCGGGCGCGGTGCTGCGCGTGCCTGCATGGCCGATCAGCGTCGGGCCGCTGACGCCGCGCGCCTCGTTTCGCGCGGGCGATCTGCAAGCGCTCAGGCCCGATCGGCTCGTCATTCCCGTGGATGATCCGGCGGTTCATCGGCGCATGATCGTCATGCTTGCGTTACTGCTCGTCACGCTCGCAAGCTGGGCCGCGTGGTGGTGGTGGTCGAGCCGCCGCGATGCAAGGCAACGTCCGTTCGCTCGCGCATGGCGGCTTATACGCACCGATGCCGATGCGAACGACGATGCCTGGGTTCACGTGCATCGCGCGCTCGACGAAACGGCCGGGCAAGTCGTGCATGCGGCATCGCTACCGACGTTGTTCGTGCGCGCGCCGTATCTGCAATCGATGAAGCCGCGACTCGAAGAGTTCTACACGCGCTCGCAGGAACGCTTCTTTGTCCGCGATGCCGCTCCCGCGCCGTTCGACTTGCGTGACTTCGCGCGTGCGCTGTATCGGGCCGAGCGAGGGCAATGACCTCATGCCCATCGACTTTCTCCGGCCCTGGCTGCTGCTCATGCTGCCACTCGCGCTCTTGCCGCTGTTGCCGAGACCGAGCGAGGCGTTCGCTTTCTCGTCGGTGAACTGGCTGCCAGCGGATACTGTCGGCGCGACCGTCGAACACCTGCGGCGTGCGTGCGCGGTGCTCGCGATGCTGGCCATCATCATCGGTCTCGCGGGACCGGGACGTTCACATCTGCACGTCTTGCGCACGAGCACGGCGGCCGACATTCTCATTTTGATGGACCGTAGCGCGAGCATGGACTCGGTGATGTCGAAGACGCCTGTCTCCGAACCGAGCGGCCAGTCCAAGAACGCGGTGGCTCGCCACTCGCTCGAACGCTTCGTCGCCGAGCGACCCGACGACCGTTTTGCCTTTCTAATGTTCGGCATCAGCCCGGTTCTTGCCGTACCGTTCACGTCGAATCACGAGATCATCACGCAGGCGATCTCAGGCACGGGAATAGGCCGCGGCATGCCGGATACGAAGCTCGATCGCGGGCTCATCGCGGCGATCAAACAGTTCGATGGCAGGCAATACGCGGGCCGTCGCGCCATCGTGCTGGTGTCCGATGGCGGCGCGCATCTCGATGCCGCTGCACGCGCGGCGATCAGCGAGGGCCTTGCGCGCAATCAGATCGCGCTTTACTTCGTGTATCTGCGCAGCGGCGTCTACAGCCCCGATCTGACGAAGATGGCGCCCGCCGACGACGCCTCGGCCGAAGCTGAACTGCATCGCTATTTTCAGACGCTGGGCTCGCCGTATCGGCTGTATCAGGCGGAGGACGCGGGCGCAATGGCCGCCGCCATGTCGGAGATCAACAAGCAGCACAACGCGGTCGTATCTTTCGACGAGCGCTTGCCGCGGCAAGACGAAAGCGCGTTGTGCTATGCCGCCGCATTGCTCGGTTGCGCGGCGTTGCTTGCGCTGCGCGCGGTTCAGGTACGGAGCTGGTCATGAAGCGATTGGCCGTTCATCTTGCCTTCGGCGGCGCAACGCTCGTGTTTGCAGCAGTCGCGCTCTTCGACTTGGCGACATTGCAGCATGCGCATGCTGTCGCGCGCGCGGTGTCGGCGGTAAGCGCCAAAGGCGCGCAGCCGCAGTCACTGGACGATGCCGCCCAAGTTCGGCTGGCGCGTGCGGTCGTATCGTCGAAGGCAGGCGACTATGCGGGCGCGCAGAAGCTTTACGACTCCGTGCTCGTGCAGGACCACGATGCCGCGTTGCAGACGGCCGCGCTATTCGATCTTGCCAACATGTCGTTGCGTCAGGCGGCCGGTCCCGATGCGGGCGGTCCTGTTCGCTCGCTGCCGTTGCTCGAACAAGCCAAGGAACGCTATCGCTCTGCGCTGCGGCTCACGCCCGACGACTGGGACGCGCGTTATAACCTCGAACGCGCGTTGTGGCTCGCGCCCGAGGGCCAGACGAGCGACGAAGAGCGCGACTACAAGCATCAGGCCACGGTGAAGGCGCGTGGCGCGCAAAGCGAGGATCTGCCATGAAGGCAGTCGCGGCGACACTTGCGTTCCTTCGGCGGCGACACTGGACCACGGTAGCCGCCGTGCCGTTGCTGCTTGCCGCCGTCTGGATGCCCGGCGTGATGTTCCAACGCGACGTGTTCAGCTATATCGTCACTTTCGATATCACGCAGAGCATGAGCGTCGAGGACGTGGGTGTCGTCGGCGGCGCGCCGATCAGCAGACTGGACTTCGCGCGGGCCGCGATGCGCGAAAGCATCGAGCATTTGCCGTGCGGCTCGAAGATAGGCTGGAGCATCTTCACAGGCCAGAGCACCTTGCTTCTGGTGCCGCCCGTCGAGGTGTGCGGCAACTTCGATGCGTTGCTTGCCTCGCTTGCTGGTATCGATGGCACGATGCGCTGGACCAACTGGAGTCGAGTAGCCGAAGGCGGTATCTTCGCGGCTGTGCGTACGGCGCGCAGTATCGGGCAAGACGCCAGTGTTCTCATGATCACGGACGGCCAGGAAGCACCGCCCATTCTTCCCGGCGATCAGCGCGTGCGCGACATTCCACGCTCGCAACTCAAGGGTTGGCTTATCGGCATAGGCGGCGATCAGCCCGCGCCCATCCCGCGAACGGATAAAGACGGCAATCGTATCGGCTACTGGCGCGCCGATGAAGTCATTCAAGTGCCGACACAACCTGGCGCGAGCGTGCAAGTCGAGAGTCACGAGGAGTTGTCGGAATTGCGCGGACGATATCTGGCGTCGATTGCGAAAGAAATCGGCTTCGATTATCGACGTTTGCGGTTGCCGCAGGACTTGCTGATGGCCATGACGGATGCGCGCTTTGCGCATTCGGAACGCGTGCCGACCAAGCTGAATTGGATTCCGGCAGCGCTTGGCTTGCTGTTGCTCGTGTGGCGGTTTTGGCCGGAGCGTTGGGTGAAAGGCATGCGGCGCGCACGACGCTGACTGTAGACGCACGCCGCATGATCGCAACGCCATCTTCAAACCGCGGAACCCTTCCGCTCCTCTTGCCAGCACCGCAAACCGAACAACGGCACGACGCCATACGCGTGATCGAGCATATCCGAGAGCATCGCCTCGTACGGCTCCCAGCGTATCTCGTCGAGATAGAGACAGATTTCCAGCGCGACCACCGGCGCCGCTGTCTGGACATGACGAATCACGAGCGGCATGTCGCGCCGCACCGCCGGATGATCGCGAAGATAAGCGCTCAGATAGCGACGATACAACCCAAGGTTCGTGCGACGCTCGCCTTCGAAAGCGCCCACCGGCAAGCGAATGGCGTCGTGCATTTGCGCGAGCATTGCGTCGTCGGGGAAGCGCACGGTATCGACATCGAAATGAATCGCGTGTTTCAAGCGCCGCCCGCCCGACTCGCTCATGCCGCGCCAGTTCTTCACGCTGTTCGTGAGCAAGAGCTGACTTGGCAGCATCACGATGGTGTTGTCGAAGTTGCGTATCTTGATGGTATTCAACGCGATATCGATGACCGTGCCATCCGCGACGAATCCCGGCACTTCGATCCAGTCGCCCACGCGCAGCATGTCGTAGGCTGCCAACTGGATGCTGGCCACGAAGCCGAGCAACGAGTCACGAAAGATGATGATGAGCAACGCCGTCACCGCGCTGAGGCCGGTAAGCAGATAGACCGGCGAACGCTCGATCAAGAGCGAGACCACGGAGATGAGCGCGACGAGATACACCACGATGGTGGCGATCTGCAGAAAGCTCTTGATTGGCCGCTCGCTCGCAGTTGGAAAGTGACTATAGCGTTCGTCGATGCTGTCGCGCAGTGCCAGCGCGGCGCGCAGCAGCGTGTAGACCATGTAGCAAGCGGCGAGAATGCCCAATGGCCGTCCGAGCACCGCGATAAACGGTATCGTGAGACCAGAGAGCGTCGGCGCCGATGCATAGACGATCGCAGCGGGCACGAGCGGCGCAAGCCGGTGAAACACGCGATGACGCTCGGCGGCGATCAACCACTTGCGCCCTTCGTTGCGCGTCAGCCGGCTGACGATCATGAGCATGATCCAGCGCGTGAGGTAGTAGCAGATCGCGCTCGCCAGCAAAATGGCGAGCAGCAAGGCGGCCACGAGCATGACCGCGACCAGCCAGCTATCCGTGTAGACGTGGAACTGCCAGTCTGGTCCCCTTTCGACACGCAGCATATTCTCGAACATGCACTCTCCGGAACAGGCGAACCGATGTTGGGCAAGAGGCCTTTCGCACGGTGGCTATTTTAGTGGCGGCAACAGCACGGACTTAGCGCGCCAGGCCGCATGAGAAGCGCATGCCCCTATCGTCGAAAGAATGTAGAGGCTAAGAAGCCGCCGACGCCTGTCGCACGATAACCCGATCTGCGCAAGACCTGCTTTTCTTCGATGCCTTGGAAATCTGCGGAGCAGACATGCTCGACAATAGTCCCGCAATAGCGCACAAGCGCTCAGAGACGCTCGATGCGGGAACATCGCGCCAGGGTTGCTGGTTGAGAAATTCGCGTCAATTGCCCGACGAGCGCACGGTGACGGCGAATGCGGCGGGTGTCTCGCCGTTCGTATCGTCAGGCATCGGGTCGAGGCGTTGAACGGCGCGCAATGCCGTTTCGTCCCATTGCGCGTTGCCGCTCGAATGTACGATGGACGCGGACAGCAACGCGCCATTGGGCGCACAGCGCGCGCCGATCACCGTTTCGAGTCCAGCCACGCCATTGGTCCACGCGATATTCGTCCGCACGCGCCGTCCGACGCGCTCGGCGTAGCCAACTGTTGCGACGGGTTCATCCGCCTTTGCCGCAACGCGGGCAACCTGCTCGCCAGAAGAAGCCGCAGCGACGCTCGGCTTGTGCGTCGCCGGTTCACTGACCGACCACTGTATCGACACGACGACGCCAACGGCCAGAAGCCACGCCCAGCCGCGCAGCTTCCCGCGCTTGATAGTCGCATTCGATTCACCGATCGACGAACGCGAACCGACCTCGCCCCAAGCAGCCGATTCCGGAAGCTGTTGCGCAATCGTCACGTCGTAACCGCGCCGCGATTCGGCATCGCTCAGGACGGCGTAGGCGTCGTTGAGCATCTTCATGATTTTTGTCGCGTCCGGACTCGTGTTCCTGTCGGGGTGATAGCGCTGACTCAACGCCTTGTACGCCGCGCGAATGACTTCGGGCGGCGCGTTGTGCGTCACTTTGAGATTGTCGTAATGCGTGTGCGTCTGAGCCATCGCTGACATGCCGTTTTCCTGAGCCTCTCTGGATAACGGCAAGCGCCTGGGGAAACCTTAGCGATGACGGTGTGCGAAAGCGGCGCGCGCGACAGAACGACTTAGCGCGACGGCACGACGCTTATGCGCGCTTACGTCGATCTCGATATCGACGCGGGCGGAACGATGTCCGCCCGCGTCCGTTCTGCCTTACAGCCCGGCGGTCCAACGCAGGACCGGCTCCTCCGTGCCATCCGGAAGCGACCACGTTCCCTTGGAGCTGAAGTCCCACGTAGGACCGAAGCTCGCTGGCGTGGCCATTTGCGCGCTCGTCAGACCACTCGAAGCGGACATGGCCTTGCCGCTGCCGACACCCGCTGTCGCGACAGACGTTTCCTTGTCCCAGAAGACGTCTTTGGCAATCGTGCCGCTATTCGTGCCCGCAATGGCGCCCGGCTTATGCGACCCCGTGCCCGGCGAAAGCGATGCCGTGCTGTACGACTGGCGAATGGTGCCGGTGTTGTTGCCCACCAAGCCGCCGATATATGCGCCGCCATTCACGAAGCTCTGCGAATACGACTGCTCGATGGTGCCGCTGTTCACGCCCGCGAGCCCGCCGATCGTCGCTGTTGCGGCAGCCGTCATGAAGTTGATGGTGTACGACTGGCCGATGTAACCATCGTTTTCGCCGACTAGACCGCCGATTTCGCCATCGCCATTGACTTGCGCGCCGCTCCACGAACGCTCGATACGTCCGCGGTTGATGCCGACCAGCCCCCCCGCTGCCGTGGCCGTACCCGTGGGTTTGTTGACGATGCCCGTGCTCGCGACATTCACCAGGTAGCCGTAGTTCGTGCCCGCAAGCACACCGACCGGACCGCCCGACGACGACGCGGTGGCGCTATCCACTAGTACGTTGCGCACGATGCCGGTCGGGCCGACCACGCCGAACAAGCCCGTATTCGCTCCGCTCGGAATGTTCAGATCGCTCAGCAGATGCCCCATGCCGTCGAACTGACCGGTGAACGGTTGCGCCGCGCTGCCGATGCCCGAGAGGCCCGTTGCGCCATCCAGCTCCAGCGACGAGCCGAGTGCGTAAGTGCCGCCGAGATTGTTCTTCACGGCGTGCAGATCGGCAATCGAATTGACGAGCTGATAAGCCGTGACCTGCGTGAGCAGACCGCTGAACGGCGCCGCGCTCCAACTCGCGTTGCCATGCACGGTTCCGGGCGTGTAGCTGCCGGTCATGTCGTACAGCGCCGAGACGATACCCGTGCTGTGCGACCAGTCGAGCGTGCCGCGATTGGTCACGCTGCCGCCGTTGTCGACCGCGCTGGCGTCCGCACGCAAGGTGAGACTGCCCGCGCCCGTGTTGGCGATGGTCGCGCCCGGCGCGATGGTCACTGAATGCCCGGCGTCGAGCGTCAGCGACGACGACCCGATCCACCGAATATTCGATGTCACGTTGATGTCGCCCGCGCCCTTGGTGGCATCCGCGCCATTCGCATGGACCGTGATCGACGTTCCGCTGCTCAGGTTCGCGGCCAGCGTGCGGGCGGGCGCTGCGTCGGCGGTAAAGGTCGGGGCCGTGATGTTCCACTGTCCCGCGCCTACTTTCGCCTCGCTCAGCTTGATGGCGTTGCCGGTCATGTCGACGGTGCCGCCGCTGCCATCCGCGTTGCGCGCGGAAATGGTGGCGCCGCGTGCGTCCACCGTACCGCCTTGCGCCACGAGCCACACGTGGCCATCGCGCGTTTCCGTGCCGGTGGCGCGCAGTGCGCCCGACTTGCCCGCAAGCGCGAAGATGTTGCCGTCGGCCGCTTGCAGGCTGATCAGCGCCGCCTGGATCGTGCCCGAGTTGGTCACGTCGCCGCTCGTGCCCGTCGTCTGCACGCCAACTTGCTGGCCGTATGCGCTGTCCGCAAGCACGACTTCGCGCGCCGTGACGAGTTCGGCCGTGCCCTTCGGCGCGCTGATCGATCCGGCATTCATGACGCTCTTCGCCGAAATGAGGAAGACGTCGCCGCCCGACGAACTGATTTTCCCGAGATTGATCACGCTGGCATTCGAACTGCCGCCGAGCGTGAAGTAATCCGGGCTGTTCATGAACGAGTCGTTATCGGTATCGAGTGTCGATGCAACGAAGCGTCCGCCGGTCGCCACCACGCCCGTCGGCCCGATGAGCACGCCATGCGGATTGATGAGGTAGACGCTGCCGGTGCTCTTGAGCGTGCCGTAGATAGCCGACATGTCGTTGCCGGTGACGCGGTTGAGGGTTGCGCCGGTTCCGTTGTTGATGGAAACCGTATTGCCCGCGCCGATGGAAAAACTCGTCCAATTGATAATGCCGTTCGTGCCCGACTGCTTGATATTCAGGGTTCCGCCGCTTTGTGCGATGGTTCCCGAGCCCGCGACATATTTACCGCCTTGAGGAAGAGGCGGTGCAGCTTCGGCTCCCGGCGCGTGAAGGAAACTGCCAGCAGATGCAAGTGCGATGAGAAGTGGAAGAGCCCGAACTGTAAAGCCCGGTGCGCGAAACGTAGAGACGCAGGCCGCATCGCCGAGCGTCGAGACGCCCGCGAGACGGTAAACAAAAAGACGCATACCGCCCCCAACAGAGTGTTTCCCCGATTTAATCGCTAAGTAGACAGCTTTTTTTAGTTGGTAGTGCAGTGTAACAGAGCGTAATGTCCATATCGAAAGACGAAAGATGATCGTTTTCAGGGCTTGCTCAACGGGCTGTAATTATGCTTACGAGTTCTTTAGCGATAAGCGTGAAATGCAAACAACGGGGAGTGGGGATAATCGGTAATTTCAACGTGTTAATGACGTCCTTCAGTGCGGACGCCGGCACCATGATCGCGCGCTGGATGTATTCGTGCCCCGACATCGTGCGGTACTGAAGCACGATGTCAGGCCCGGCTTCGATCGCGAACGATCACGTCTTGGTGAAATCGTTTGATTTTCCCAACGCGTAGACCGCCCGCGTCGAACGAGGCAACACTACCCTCCCCGCGCATTTCGAGCCTGTCGATTCGTTGGGATTATTTTTCGCTTCACCTTTGTCGCGCTTCGGCGGCCCATGCCTCGGCATCGACGCCAGCGGGAATACGCATCGGCGCCGAGGGGTCGGTGGCCGCGCGCCATACCGCTTCGGCAACGTCCTCCGCGCGCGTGGTCGGCGACGCGGTGTCCTGGAACTGCTCGAAGACGCGCTTGACGAGATCGGCATAGGCCGCGTGCTCCAGGCCATGCATATGCGCGCGCGCGTTGTCGCCGAAGCGCGTGTCCGGCGCGCGGCCCGGCAAAACGAGGCGCGCGCGCACGCCGAACGGTTCGAGTTCAAGCGCCATCGACTCGGTGAAGGCGTTCACCGCCGCCTTGCTCGCGCGATATGCGCCGATCAGCGGCAAGGGCTTGATGGTCACGCTCGACGTCACGTTGACGATGACGCCCGCCCCGCGCTCGCGAAACTGCGGCAGCACGGCTTGCGTCATTGCAATGGTGCCGATGGTGTTGGTCTCGAAGATGTCGCGCACCGTGGCAATGGGCACGAGTTCGGCGGGCGACGCCGCGCCGACGCCCGCGTTGTTGACGAGGACATCGATCGGTCCCGCGGCTTCGATTGCCGCGCGAATGCTTTCGGCGTTCGTGACATCGAGCGGCAAGATGCGCAGGTGTTCGGACGGCGGCGGAACATCGGTGCGCGGCGTGCGCATCGTCGCGATGACTTGCCAGCCGCGACTCAGAAAGTGACGGGCGATTTCGAGCCCAAATCCGGAAGAACAACCGGTGATCAACACGGTTTGCATGACGACTCCTTTGAAGTGGTTTGCGTGTGCCACCACAATAGATCGCCGCTCTCGTACTCGCTACAATCGATAATCCAGATTTCATTTGCAGGAGTCCGGCAATGATCGATCCGTTGGCCGAAGTCGTGACGCTGCTTCAACCGGCTGCCAATTTCTCCAAGCTCGTTCATGGTGCAAGTCCTTGGCACATCAGCCGCTCGGACGCAGGTCAGCCTTTTTATTGCGTGATTCTGGAAGGCGGATGCCGTATCTCAATCGACGGCTACGAGCCGATCGAACTGTTGTCCGGCGACTTCATGCTGATTCCCGCCGCTTACGGCGTTGCGGTGTCCAGTCTCGAAGCGCCGCCGCCCGGTTCCGAAACGCAATCGCCCGTTGCGCTCGGCAATGGCGAGTTCAGGATCGGCCCGCCGGATAGCCCGATCGACGCGCGCATGATGGCAGGTCACTGCAGCTTCGGTTCACCCGACGCGGCTCTGCTCGTTTCGCTGTTGCCGCGCTTCGTGCATGTTCGCGGGGAACGGCGGCTTGCCACGCTCGTGCAACTGGTTCGCGAGGAATCGCGCGAACAGCGGCCCGCGCGCGAAGTCGTGCTTTCTCGCTTGCTCGAAGTGCTGCTGATCGAGGCGCTGCGCTCGACGGCCGGAACGGACGCGTCACCGGGTCTCGTGCGTGGGCTGTCGGACCTTCGTTTAGCGGCTGCTTTACGCGGAATGCACGAACGCTCCGCGCACGCGTGGACGGTGGCCGAGTTGGCGAAAGAGGCCGCGCTTTCCCGCTCGACTTTTTTCGAGCGCTTCAGTCGCGCGGTGGGCGTAGCGCCGATGGAATATCTGCTCCGGTGGCGCATGGCGCTCGCCAAGGATCTGTTGCGGCGAAGTCAAGGGCGTATCGCGGAGATCGCGCAGCGTGTCGGCTATAGCTCCGCCAGCACATTCAGCGTCGCGTTCACCCGGCATGTCGGCCGCTCGCCGTCGCAATACGCGCGCGACGGACAAGCGGCAGAAGACTAATTACTTCGATATGCAGATCGATTGCTCATTGCCTGGCTCAATAACGCTCGTTCGACGCTCACGATCACGCGCAACCTCTTCAATCAACTGACGTTATTTATTTAAGAATTTCCACACATCCCACTTCGTTGGAATGCATGAATCGTTTTGCTTCATTGAGAAGAAGAATCTGAAACTGGCGAAACCACGTGCTAACCTTTCTTCAGAACGTTGTATGCGCCGCACTTCGGAGGCCTAATGCTCACGTGCCACTGTCAGTCTTGCGGGAAATTGTTTTCGTCGCAATTGTCGGAAGAGGCACTTCGTTGTGAAGAATGCGAGTCACCTAATGTGGAAGTGCTCGCGGGCTCCGACACGTTGGACAACGACAACAGGAATGATCTAGGCAATTCCGAACTCATCTGATATCTATGAATACCAATGAGGAAGAGCAGTGCGGCTTTGGCTCTGTGCCCCGCACGCAGAGCGCCTAACCTAGCACGCCGGGATTCGTTCCGAGTGCTGCAAGCACTTACAACAGCAATGCGCGACATGCACGTCATTACCGGTTCGCGGTTTGGATCAGGTCAGAATGGCGCCACTGTGTGACGAGGTCTGTTGCAACGCGGCGCCCGCATCGGCAAAGACCCGCAATCAATGATTAGTCGATCAACGCAGGTCAGAGGAGCACATCGTGACAGGGCGCTTACCGTTGGACGACGAGCAGGAGTTCGCGCTGTGGCGGCCCGACAGCAAGGTTGTCGTGACCAGCAAAAGGCGAATCGTAATCGGGCATAAGGACAGGCCAATAGGCAAGTCACTTGCGCTTCTTCTGTCCACGAGAGGATTCGAAGCAATACACGCAAGCGAAATGGGCGACGCCCGCCGTTTCCTGCAGCACTGGAAAGCTCATGCGCTGCTGCTCGACACGAGAATGGACACGCCACCCGACTTTGAGACTGTCCGGCAGTTGCGTCGAACGGAACACACGGCGGGTTTATTGATCATTGCAATGAGCAACATTCAACCGCTCGATTCGCTGCCATCGATGAAAGAAGCCGGCTTCGACGGTCACGTCCGTCGCCCATGTTCGCTCTGGCGACTCACCGATCTCATCGAAAGTCATTTCGGTATCGTGCCGATGCGCAATCGCCGCTAACGCGAACGATAGTCACGTTCCTTAGGGACTGCACGGCGTGACGTTCGAGGACCCAAAAATCAATCGATTGCAACGCAGAAGTGAACCGCTAGACCTTTCGCGCGACGAAATGCAGCCAGTTCTCGCCGCTAACGTCGGCCAGTTCCGATACTTGAGCGCCGCTATTACTTCCGAAAACGGCCTCGGTAAGCAGGCCGGCCTCGGCACATTGTTGGCGCTGCGTCTGGATATTCGTGTAAAGGATCAGAATGCCGAACCTGTGAGCGGCGCAGACGCGTAGCGCATAGCCGTCGTATTCGCGGTTGAGAGGCGAATAACGCAGATAATTGAACGCCGCCATTGGAAGGTTATATAAAGCTCGCGCGCAGTTGATGCCGAATTCGACGACATTCTCCGCCTGCGAAACATGCGAAGCTTGCGCAAACGTTTCCCTGTAGCCCGGCCCGGCGAGATTGTGGGTAGAAAACAATGCGAGACCGCCTGGCTTGAGCACGCGTGCAAACTCGCTTAGCACTTTGCGTCTGCCTTCACTGTCGATGGAATCGATGCCATTGAAGCTGAACATCACGAGCGCGAAGCTGTTGTCCTCGAATTCGGCCAGGTTGCGCGCATCCATGACACGCACCTGGACGCTCGGATAATTTCTCTGACATATCGCGACCAGCTCGGGCGTGTAATCGACACCCGTGTAATCCGGGCTCACCCGCGACAGCAGCGGCACCGTGCGTCCGCCGCCTACACCGACATCGAGCAAAGGTTGATCGCGTACTTCCGCGCGCACATAAGCGATAGCCGCGGCCTCGCCAGGATCGGTCCAATCGCTCAGCTTGTCGTACCATCGGAGCGCGCTACGGGTGCGCCATGCAGACCGGTTGACGCGGTCTTGCACGGTAAAGCGTTGCTGGGAAAATCCCATACGGCACCCGCGCTGAGCGATAACCAGAGAAACCGGAGCGGGGCATTGAGAGTCGGCCGCCACCGCACTTGAATGACAAATGAAGTGTAGCAGTCGTTTAATTTTGCCGCCGGGTTATTCAAAATAGCGCTCGGCATGACAAAGGTGCGCGTCAGCCCTGATCAAAAACGGAACTCAGCGGGCATATAAGCGTCTGACCGTTCCTGAGGCGATGCACGTCATCACGCAAAGCCTTGGCATCGGGAAGAATTTTCAGTAGGTTGTCGAATGGCCAGCCAGTTGTCGACGCTTTGCCGGGCGTCGCAACATGACTTTTGGTTTGTTCATACGAAGCGCATGCCGACCAACCTATCACGATATGCTCAAAGACTTAAAACCCTTTGCGGATAACGCTCACGCGGACCAATGCATATCCGTTGATGGTCTTGACCGAGCACGCCGACATCGACCGAACCCATGTTCCCGCAATTCATGGCGATGAATTCGCCGGGTAGGCGCTTTTTTTGCTGCCCTATTTAATCGATCGCCAGTACCGGCAAAGGAACTCTCATGGCCACTCCCGTTTTCGAGTCAGTTCGTCTGGATGACGTTCTGCTCAAGCCCGACCCGATCGACCCGGCGTGGA
The DNA here is from genome assembly GCF_031450875.1 of Caballeronia sp. LZ001. Taxonomy (NCBI): domain Bacteria; kingdom Pseudomonadati; phylum Pseudomonadota; class Betaproteobacteria; order Burkholderiales; family Burkholderiaceae; genus Caballeronia; species Caballeronia sp. LZ001. Next base: position 714,791 of record NZ_JARTVX010000005.1, read on the forward strand.
TACTCGAGGGCAATCCCGTCGCGCGCAGCGGTCAGTGGTCGCAGAGTCCCGACACGACCACGACTTCCTGGGTCTGGGATTGCACCGCCGGGCGCTTCAACTGGTACTTCAATGCCGATGAGACCATCTACGTCATCGAAGGCGAAGTCATCATCACGGCCGAAGGTCAGGAACCGCGCACGCTGCGCGAAGGCCATGCCGCGCTGTTCTATGCCGGGACCCATTCTGAATGGTACGTTCCGAAATACGTGCGCAAGCATGCCATCTTGCGTCCGCATATCACCAAGCCTGCGCTGCTCGCGCTCAAGGTGAGCCGCAAGTTCAGCCGCAAACTCAACGGCTCCTTTCCCCGCTCGTCGTTCCGATCGTCAGGAGACGAGAGCGCTTAAGCGCTCATAAAGCCGCGCCCGAGTGATTGCCTCGATCTGCGCGAGCGCCTCGTCCATCTCCTGTGGCGTGTCACGCCCGATACGGCGTTCGAACGCCGCGAAAATCCCCTCCCGCGTGTAATGCCGCACGCAGATAATGAATGGAAAGCCATGCCGCGCGAGATAGTCCGCGTTCATCCGGTCGAGCGCGGCCTCTTGCGCGGGCGTCAGCGCGTCCAGTCCGGCGCCCTTTTGTTCGGCATTCGAATCGCGCGTCATCGTGCCTGCACGAATGTTCGAACCCGACAATAGCGGATGCAAGTTCAGAAAGTCGCATTGGCCTCGCTCGTTTAGCGCGCGGATGACGCCCATCATCGCTCGATGCAGTTCCGGCGCGGAGCCGAATGGCCGCCGTTCCCACGCGCCGCTCGCTGCCTGTGGAAAGTGCTCGAAGACGCTCCCGAAGGCGCGCAGGAAGGTTGCATGATCGAGCGCATTGATCGGCGCGAGATCGATCGACTGAGACATGTAGTGCTCCCGTAAAGCCCGCTTGATCGAGGCCAGGCGTGGATGACGATTACGGGCCGAGTATAGGAAGCGCAAGCGCGGCGGGCGAGAACCGCGGCCTTATAGACCGCATAGCAGAACCCGATAACGAGCGCCGGCTACCCTAACGCTTCATGTCGCGCAGTTCGCGCAGCGCTTGCGACGCCGCCGTCAACGTGCCGCGCAGCCACACATGCGATGCCGAGCGATGCCGCGACGGATGCCACAGCTGATAGAACCGCATGAGCGGAAACTCGATCGGCGGATCGAGCACGGCAACCGGCAGCGATTGCGCGTGATAGTTGGCGAAGTGGCGGCCCGTGGTCAGGATCAGGTCCGTGCCTGGAATGAGGCTAGGCGCGAGATTGAAGTACGGACAGCTCACGCGATTATCCCGATGCACGCGCATCGTGCTGAGTCCAGTATCCACGACGCCACGTTGATCGCGCGAATAAGGCGTCGGCACGATATGCGCCGCGTCCAGATAAGTCTGCGCGGTGAACTCGCCGGGTCGCGCATGCACGCTGTCCTCGGCCACGACGCACACCACCTCGTCCTCAAGCAGCACGGACAAATGCAGATGCTCCGGTGGATTCGGCCAATTGCCGATGACGATATCCGGCGAGCCTTCCGACAACGCCTGCTCGTAGTTGAAGGTCGCGGACAGCGGCATCGCGACGAGACGCGCCCTTGGCGCCGTGCGGCGGAACTCGCGCACCACATGCGCGAAGAACGGCGGCGCCAAATAGTCGGGCATGCCGACCGTGAAGGTCTGCTCGGTGGTGGCGGGATCGAACCGGTCGTCCGCCACCAGCAGGTTATCCAGCGCGCCGAGCGCGGCTTGCGCGTTCTCGGCGAGTTGCAGCGCCCGCTCGGTCGGGACCATCACGTTCTTCTCGCGCGTGAGAAGCGGGTCGTTGAAGATCGTACGCAGCCGTTTGAGCGCGCTGCTGATGGCCGGCTGCGACTGATTCATGCGAATGGCCGTGCGAGACACGCTGCGCTCGGCGATCAACGTGCAAAGCACGCGCAACAGATAGGTATCGAATGGATCGTCTGCGCGATTCATGTTTTGAGGTCCGTGGCCCGTGAACGGCGCAGCGTCGGGGCAGCGCTTGCCTGTTTGACGTTGTAACGTGTAGAAGCATCGAGGGCAACGTGCCGAATTAATTCGATGCGTTCGGCCGATTCCTGCACGAAGGCGGTGCAACGAGGCCTGAACGCGCGCTCCAAGGGTAATCCATAACGGCGAACGCACCTCTGTCGAACCCCGCAAACCCATGCGCCGCAAGGCTTTGCGGCGCATATCGAAGTTGCTATCGGGCTTATTCAAACGCCCGCCGTTCCCAAGCTTTTTTTGATTTTCAATACTGGCTCCATCGAACGCACCGCCGCGGCGGCTTACTTCATCGCGCTTGGAGGACTCATCATGTCGATCATCAAGGAAGTCATGCCGGCGTACGCCGATGGGCCGAACGGCGCAACGGTCAGCGCAACGGCTGACGTCATCGCGAACGCGGAGGCCAGCGCTTATCGCAAAGTCTCGTGGCGCCTGCTGCCGTTTCTGGACGTGCTGTGGGTGCTGGCATGGCTCGACCGCGTGAATATCGGCTTCGCCAAACTGCAAATGCTGGACTCACTGCATTTCTCCGAGGCGGTGTACGGGCTCGGCGCCGGTATCTTTTTTCTCGGCTACTTCTTCTTCGAAGTGCCCTCGAACATGCTTTTGCAAAAGATCGGCGCGAAGAAGACCATCATGCGCATCACGATCTGCTGGGGCGTCATCTGCATGCTGCAGACGACCGTCTCCACGCCGACACAGTTCTATCTCCTGCGCTTTCTGCTCGGCGCCTTCGAGGCGGGCTTCTATCCGGGCGTGATCCTCTATCTCACCTACTGGTATCCCACGCAGCGCCGTGCGCGCGCCTTCGGCACGTTCATGTCGGCATCCGCGATTGCGGGCGTGCTCGGCGGTCCCATCGCCGGCTGGATCATGACTTCGATGGGCGGCTTTCACGGCATGCACGGCTGGCAGTGGCTCTTCATCATCGAAGGCATTCCTTCCGTGCTGGCCGGCTTCTTCGCGTACTTCTACATGACCGACAAGCCCGATGAAGCGCGCTGGCTCACGGCAGATGAAAAGCGCGTCGTGCTCGATGCCCTGCAGCGCGACAACGCTTCGATGGGCGAGCGCGGACACGACTGGCGCTCGCTCGTGACCAACCGCAAGGTGTGGCTGCTCATCGCGATCTTCTTCTGCCTGCTGTGCGCGAACTCCACGCTGACGTTCTGGATTCCGACCATCATCAAGGACGTGGGCTTTATCTCGCCGATTGCCGTGGGCTGGATTGCGGCGGTGGCCTATCTGTGCGGCGCGGCGGGCATGATCTTCAACGGCGCGCGCTCCGACCGGCGCAACGAGGTGCGCTGGCACTTCAGCGGCCCGGCGATAGCAGGCGGCGTGTCGATGGCCGCGCTCGCGTTGTTCATGGGCGTGCCGGGACTGCCCGCCATCGTCTCGCTCATTGCGATGACTCTGGCGCTTGCCGGCACCATGAGCGCCATTCCCGTGTTCTGGCAGTTGCCAAACCGCTATCTGGCGGGCAGCGCGGCCGCTGTCGGCGTGGCGCTGATCAACTCGGTCTCGAATCTCGCGGGCTTCGGCGCGCCGTATGTAATGGGGCTCATCAAAAACGCCACCGGCAAGGTCACGACCGGGCTGTATCTCGTGGCCATCATCGAAGTTCTCGCCGCGGTGCTGGTCATCGCGGGTATCCGCAAGCTTGGCGGCACACGACAAGAGGCATGACATGAGCGACGACACCACCCTTCCCGCCTTCGATGCCCGCCGCCGGCGCTTCGCGCTGCAGTCTATGGCGCTAGGCAGCAGCGTGCTCTTCGCCGGAACCGCGCACGCCGCTGGCATGGAGGCCGCGTCCGCGCCGAATCAGAACACCGGTCCCGTGCAGCAGGACGGCCTGAGTCCGCGCCTGACCATGCATGGACTGGATACCTGGCACGGCACGCCGGCCGCGGGCATGCGCGTGGACCTGTTCAGCATTGAAAATGGCCAGCCGAAACTCATGCAGACGATCACGCTCGCCCCAAGCGGCCGCAGCGAACCGCCGCTTCTGATCGACGAAACCTACCGCGTCGGCACTTACGAACTACTGCTGCACGTCGACGACTACTTCGCCGCGCGCAAGACCGAGCTGCCGACGCCGCTGTTCCTCTCGAAGATACCGCTGCGCTTTCGCATCACCGATGCCTCGCAGCGCATCCATCTGCCCGTGCTCTTCGGGCCGTGGAGCTACAACTATTATCGCGGCAGCTAATTCCGTAATTTCGAACAGGAGCATCACGATGGCCGCAGGCATCACCACACACGTCCTCGATGTATCCACCGGCAAGCCCGCTGCCGGCATGCAGATCGAGCTATTCGATACGACCACGCAGCCGCCGACGCTCATCGCGCGGACGCGGACGAATCGCGATGGCCGCACCGACGCGCCGATTTTGCCCGCCGCTCAGGCGCGCGCCGGGAGCTTCGAGTTGCGCTTCTGGGTCGCCGACTACTTTCGCACGCCGGATGTCTTCGCCGATGTCGTTCCCGTGCGCTTCACCGTCTCGGACGCGACACAGCATTACCATGTGCCGCTGCTCTGTTCGCCATGGAGCTTCGGGACTTATCGCGGGAGCTGAACATGGATCGGGGCAAGCACATCCACCTATAATGTCGTTCAGTTCGACCCACCGACGACGCCCCACCTTGAACCAAACTCTGCGAGCATCGTCCCGCGTCGCGCTTCAGCCGATGCCGCTTGAAGCGCTCGTAATTCCAGCGGAAATAGATGGCCGCGACGGCACGAACCGCGAGCTTCGCAAGCACGCGCAAATCGAGGCGGACAGCGACCTCGACGCCATCCGCGCTTGGCTGTCGCGCTTCCACGCAACGAAGACCACCTTCGAGAACTATCGCAAGGAAGCCGAACGCCTTCTGCTCTGGTCTATCGTGACGCTCGGCAAGCCGCTGTCGTCGCTCTCGCACGAGGATTGTCTGCGCTATCAGCACTTTCTCGCCGACCCGCAACCGGCGGCGACATGGGTCGCGGGCGGCGGGCGCAAGCATGCGCGCAGCGACGCGCGCTGGCGGCCGTTTTACGGGCCGCTATCGCCCGCGAGTCAGCGTCAGGCGGTCGTCATTTTGAACGCGCTGTTTTCGTGGCTGGTACAAGCCGGCTATCTCGCGGGCAATCCGCTCGCGCTGTCTCGTCAACGCGCAAAGCATGCCGCGCCGCGCATCACGCGTTATCTGGAACCGGCACTCTGGCAGGAAGTGAAGGACACCATCGCTGCCATGCCGCGCGAAACTGACCGCGCTCGCGCCCATGCGTCGCGCGCGCGTTGGCTCTTCACGCTGCTCTACCTTGGGGGCTTGCGTATAGCGGAAGTCGGCGGCAATCACATGGGGCAGTTTTTCGTGCGACGCGATGCGGACGGCACGATGCGCTGGTGGCTCACCGTCCTCGGCAAAGGCGGCAAGGAGCGCCTCGTGCCCGCCACGCGTGAGATGATGACGGAGCTCTCGCGCTATCGTCAGCATCTGGGCTTGAGCGCAATGCCCTCGCCCAGCGAAGACACGCCGCTCGTGCTGCCCGTCGGCGCAACGGCCGCGAACGACGGCACGAAGACTTGCGCGCCGCTCACGCGCGCCGCGCTGCATTCCATCGTGAAGGATATTTTTGCGAGCGCAGCGGCCCGGCTCCGCGAACGCGACGGCGCATCCGCAAACGCGGACTTGCTGGAGAAGGCGTCGGCGCACTGGCTGCGTCACAGCGCCGGTTCACATATGGCGGATCAGAAAGTCGATCTGCGGCTCGTGCGCGACAACCTCGGGCACGCATCGCTTGCCACGACAAGTCTTTATCTGCATATGGACGACGACCGGCGGCACCGCGAGACGGACGAGAAGCATCGCATCGACTGGTAGCGAACGCGTCCGTCTCGCGCGTCATAAGTCGAAGTTTGTCGGCATCAGGATAACGTCGCGAATGGTCACGCCGCGCGGTCGTGTCAGCATGAAGAGAATGGCGTTTGCGACTTCGCTCGCGTCGAGCAAACTGCCCGACTCCTTCGCTTCCTTGAGCTTCTCCTCCGGCCAATCGGCCAGCAATGCGCTGATCACCGGCCCTGGCGAAACCGAGCCGACGCGAATGCCATGCTTGAACACCTGACGCCGCACGGTCTGGACGAAGCAGTTGATGGCCCATTTCGACGACGCATAAACCGGCTCCCACGGTGTCGGAAAATGAGCCGCGAGCGAACTCGTCACGACAATGTCGCCGGTGTGCCTGCCGATCATATGCGGCAGCACGTCGTGCACGTTCTTCATCACGACGTTGACATTGAGATTGAGCATGCGGTCGATGGCGCTCGTGTCGGCATCGACGAGATCGCCGCCCACGTAAGTGCCCGCGTTCGCATGCAGGATGTCGATTTGCCCCGCCATCTCGATGACACGCGGCGCGAGCGTCGCGCAGGCCTTGGGGTCGAGAAGGTCGATGACGAGCGCGAGCGCCGCATCGCCGCGTTCGGCGCAGAGCTTCGTCAGTGCCGCTTCGTCGCGGTCCACCAGCACGACGCGCGCCCCTGCCGCCAGCATTGCATCGGTGCTGGCAAGCCCGATGCCCGAGGCCGCGCCCGTCACCACGGCTACTTTGCCTTCCAGTTCTCTTGCCATATTCGTCGTCCTTGCGTTGACCGTCGGCGCGCGCCGATGAAACGCCGCGCATCAACGAACGATGATTGTGTAGGCCGGGAACACTGTCAAGACTAAAGTCGTTCGCGCCGCACTCAAGCCGCTTCGGCGGGCCACTCGAATGGCTGCAACAAGAGCGTCTTCAAGGCATCGGGCGTGAGCGGACGGCTGTATCGATACCCTTGAATCTCCGAACACGCGTTTTCCTGCAGGAACTTCAGCTGTTGCTCGCTCTCCACGCCTTCGGCGATCACGTTCAGATCGAGCTGGCGTCCGAGCGAAATCACGGCCATGACGATGGCGCGATCGTCGTCGCCGCCCGGCAACTCGCGCACGAACGACTGATCGATCTTCAGACGCGCTATCGGAAAATGCTTCAGCGCCGAGAGACTCGAATACCCGGTGCCGAAGTCGTCGATGGAAAGCTTCACGCCCATTTCCTGCAACCGGCACATGGTTGCGATGGCGCCATCGAGATCCTGCATGATGACGCTTTCGGTAATCTCGAGTTCGAGATACTGCGGGTCGAGCCCGCTTTCGTCGAGCGCATGCCGCACGCGTTCCACGAGTTCCTTTTGCAGAAACTGCCGCGCCGATACGTTCACCGCCACCGTCACCGGCGGCAGACCTTCGTCCTGCCACGCCTGATTTTGTCGGCAGGCCGCGTGTAGCACCCAGTCGCCAATCGGCAGAATCAAACCCGTTTCTTCCGCAATCGGGATGAAGGTCGCGGGCGAGATCAGGCCTTCGGTCGGATGCTCCCAGCGCAGCAGCGTCTCCACACCGAATACGCGATGCGTCTCCAGATCCACCTGCGGCTGATACACGAGCCGGAACTCGTCGTTGGCAAGCGCGTGGCGCAACTGCTCCTGATAGCGCAGGCGTTCATGCACCTTCTGATTCATGTCCGCCGTGTAGGCCTGATAATTGTTGCGGCCCATTTCCTTCGCGTGATACATCGCGGCGTCGGCGTTCATGAGGAGCGTGTCGGCGTCGCGGCCATCGTTCGGATAGCTCGCAAGCCCCATGCTGCAGCTCACCTGATAATGCTGTCCCTGCAATTCCGCAGGCTGCAAAATGGTCTGACGCAAGCGCTCGACCATGGCCGTGACGCCCGCGCCGCTCTGATCGTCTTCGAGCAACACGATCACGAATTCGTCGCCGCCCAGACGAACGACCGTGTCCGTGCTGCGCACCGATTGCACCATGCGCGAAGCGACCGTGCGCAGGAGATCGTCACCCGCGCGGTGGCCAAGGCTATCGTTGATGAGCTTGAAGTTATCGAGGTCGATGAAAATCACCGTCACGCCGCGCCCATAACGCTCCGCCTGCAACAGCACCTGCTTGAGACGGTCGCTTAGAAGCGTGCGGTTGGGCAAACCGGTGAGCGCGTCGTGGTTCGCCATATGGCGAATGCGCTCCTCGGCCTCGCTGCGCTGAATCGCGATACCCGCAATGCGCGTCGACAGCGCAACCGCCTGCGATTCCGGCTCGCTCGGATAGTGCTTCTCCTGCATATACAGCGTGATGACGCCGAGCGCGGAACCGTCGTGCGAGAGCACGGGAAAGGCCCAGCACGACATGACGTCGGCGAGGCCGCAGCGCGCGAGTTCGCGGCTCAGGGCCTCGTCGCGCGCCACGTCGATCACGCATACCGTCTGACGCGTATGAATGGCCTTGCCGCTCAACAACGCATCTTCGTCGATACGCGACTGGCCGACCACTTCGCGGTATCGCTCCGACATGCTCGGCGCCGCGCCGACGCGCAGCCAGTTGCTCGTGCCGTCGCGCAGCAGCACCGCGCAGCGCGACCCGGGAATCTGCGTTTCGAGCACGCTCACCACGCGCACGAGCACTTCTTCGAGCGGCACGCTCTTCGCGATCATTTCGAGGATTCGGCTCTGCTCCTGCCTGCGCGCTTCCGACCGCTTGCGCGCGCTCAGATCGCGCACGATGGCAACGACGCCGTCTTCCACCGGCACCACTTGCCGATGCAGCCACAGCGTCTCGCCATCCGCGCGCCGATACTGCCATTCGTGCTCGCGCACCTGCAGCGTCTCGGCCACCTCGACGAACTCGTCGAAGACGCCGCCGTCGCGCGCGTCGACGAACGCTTCGTCGAGCGTGCTGCCAATCAACCGTTCGCGCGCCACGCCGAGAATCTCGACGCCGCGCCGGTTGGTGCCGGTCAGAATGAACTTCTCGATCTCGCCTGCCGGACCGCGCTCGTCGCGAAACACGAGGAACGCGTCGATGCTCGATTCGGATGCCGCGTAGTAAGTCTGTTGCGCGCGCCGTTCGCGTCGGCGGCTGACAGCGAGTTGCCAGCTCGAACGACTGAGAATGAACGCGATCACGATGACGCCGAGACTCAGCACGCTCGTCCAGATGAAGTCGGCGCGCCGGCGGCTGCGAAAATCGGCGAGTTGTTCGTCCTGGTCGAGACCGACGAGCGCAATCAGCGCGTAGCCGTTCAGTTCACGCACGCTGGTATAGCGGTGTGCGTCGTTGTCCCACTCATGCACGACCGCGTTGCTGACCGGCGTATCGCGCACCGCGCGCAATGCCGCGTCGGGATAGCGTTGGCCCCACGAGACCGTATCGCCAATCTGCTGCGCACGCACGACGCCGTCCGCGCCCAACACCGCGAGCAGACCATGCTTGCCCATGCGCGCCGTGTCGTAGTTGCTCGTCAGATAACCGGGGTCGAGCGAGAGCATGACCGCGCCGCCGAAGTGTCCCGATGCATCGCGCAGACGGCGACTGAAGATGATCTCCGGCATGTCCGCGTGTTCAAAAGGCGCGACGAGACTCATGTACGGCGCGCGCGCGTCGTCCTGGCGCTGACGTTGCGCGATGAACCACGGCTCGTCGGCCACGCTGAGCGGCATGCCCGAGCGGTTCGACGCGGCGAGCTGACCGTTTGCATCGGCGATAGCGACGCGAAACACGATCGCGGACGGCAGAAGCCCCTGATCGTTGAGGCGCTTGAAGCTTGCGGCGCCGTTCGTCTCGTACGCGAACTGCACGGTCTTGAGCGTCTGGTCGATGGTCGCGAGATTGCGCACCAGTTGCGCTTCGTAGGTATCCGCGAGTTCACGGCCGAGTTCGCTCGCGGCGATTTCGGCGGCCATGCGTTGCGTGTGAACGAGTTGCAGCACGATCACCCAGATGATCGCCAGCAGAAAGACCGCGAATACCGGAATCATCACGTGCGCTTCGAGCGCGCGGCGCATGGCCCGGCGCAGCGAAGGCGGCAAGCGCGCTTCCTGGCTGTCGCCTTGCACGTGCGAAGGCCCGCGCGCCGCGTCCGGTTCGATCAGCCGCTTGATCGCGCGCATCTTGTCGATGTTGAAGATCATGAACGGGCGCGCTTCACGGACGCAGGCTGAGGACGACCTTCACGCTCGCGTCCACATCCTTGCGGTCGATGTAGGCGATGGCGGATGGACGCGCTTGCAGATAACGCTTGACCGCGGCTGCGTCGGCCATCTCGCGCGGCGGTTGCGCGCGGCCAGTGAAGATGAGCTTCGACCAATACGCGCGCAATTGCGACGCCGACTTGCCCGTGCAATCGCGATAGAAATCGGCGCGCAAGGGCGAGTCGTCAGGCAAGTCGAGCGGCACGGCTTCGTCGCCCGAGGGGAATGCGCCCACGCGACCGAGGAAGATATCCGCGATCTGACTTTCGTTGAGCGACGTGAGCGGACTTTTTGCCGATACGACGACCACGACATCCGCCATCGCCGATGACGTGCACATACAAAGGGCCGCGAAGAGCGACGCTGTTCCGATGAGTTTGAGGAGTGGCATGTCGGGCTCCTCAGAAGACGAAGTCGAGCGCGGCGCTGAAGACATTGCTTCCGCTTCCCAACTGATAGCCCGGCTGCTGATTGAGGAACGTGCCCGTCGAATTGGACGGCACCCAGACATGATCGAACTGCACCTTGAGGTCGATATTCTTGACGACATCCCAGCGCGCACCGATGGAAACATCGCGCTGGCCGTTGTTGTAGTTGGGAATGGCGGTGGGCCGGTTGAGCCCGTGCGACTGCGCGTAGGTCGCGAAAAACGTGGCCTTCGCGTAGCGCACGCCGCCCGTGACGTAGCCGCTGATATAGCCAGGCGTCACCTGCTCGACCGTCACGCGTGCAAGTTCGGCCTGCACGAACCACGCGCCTGGATCGTAGGCGGCGGCGATGCTGTAGACGTTCACGGGTTGGTCGGCGAGGAATGGGAGCTTGACCGACGCGTGCTGATAACCGACGTGACCCGTGAAGTTGCCGATCTCCACGGTATCGTCGAAGGCGAGAATGTTTTTGCCCTCGGTGCGGAATGCGCCGGGGTTCACGTGAAAGACCGAGTAGCCGTAGACGAAGCGCACCGTGTTGGAGATGCCGCGCGCCGCGATGCGATAAGCAACGTCGGCGCCGTCGCTATTGGTGAGCGGTTGCGTGTTGTACATCTCGACCGGCAAACGCACCCACGGAAACGCGTAACCGACGTTGCGATATTCCGAGTTCAGAAAGGTGGGCAACTCGATACGGCCCACGCGCACGCTGAAGTCGGGCGTGAACGCGTACTTGACGTTCGCCCATTCGAGGCGCGGCTTGAAGGTGTTGTCGTATTCATGCTGCGAGATCACCTGCACGACGGCCGAGAGCTTGTCCGTGAGGCGCGCGCTCAGTTGCAAGCCGATCTTCGAATCGTTCTCGAAGTCGTACTTGCGTGATGCACCCGCGCCGTTCGGTTCGAGCGGACTGCTCACATAGTCGGCGGTATCGAGAGACGAATGCGTCATGCCGAGCGTGCCGAAGCCGCTGAGCGTGAACATTTTGGGAGCATCGTCGGCGCGCGCGGTCATCGAGGCGAAAACGCCTCCGAGAAGAACCGCGACGCGTGCGATGCGAGCCAGCCGGTGTTCGAAAAAGATCATGTGACGAGCGACGAAGGCTTCTGATGGATGGACTCAGTTAAGCCTCCTTTAACGGCACGGATGGGTGCGGCTTTATCGTATTCGAGCGTCGATTTCGCTTGGGAATGGGGGATTTTCAGGGATTCGGCGGATGTCGAATTTTCGTTCAGCGTCTCCCGCAGGCCAGTCGGTAAGGCTTGCTGGAGAAGCGGTTCAACGGTTTGCTTACACCACTGCGTTCGCTTGGCATGAGTGCATCCGCACGATGCTAACCTTGCCTCATGCAACTCATCCGCGAAGGGAATGACGATGAACCGCACCGACTACGAACAAGCCCTCGCCCAACTGATTGGCGCCGCCGAACTCGTCGTCTCTGGAATGCCTGAAGACCAGAAGATGAGCGCGTTCCAGTCGCTCGCGTTCTTTCGTTTGCGGCAGCATCGACTGATAGAAACGACTACACCGCTGATCTCGAACGACGAGCTTTTCAAAGACTCCGCGATGGCCGCGCTGACGATGGCAGGCCGCAAGGAATTTCTCGCGGCCGCCGCGCTTCTGGAGCAGGCGCGCTCGTTGATGTCGAATTAGGGCAACGCAGACGCATCGGGCCTGCCGAGCGCGCAACTTCGTACCCGGCCTGACGGCGCTAAAAAAACAAAAAGCGCCGTGCGCGAGGAGAAGCGCACGGCGCGGAAATCGCTCGTCCCGGGGGTGGAAGAGCGTGGCAACAGAATGAATTCTAGCTACGTCCAGGAAATTCGAAGTCCCGATAAACGGACGAATTTCCCCGTAATTCCCGGAATCGGCACGGCAGCGGCATTTTTTGCCTGGTCAGGGGCACGGGCCTTCGCTCTCCTTTCCCGGCATCGGGCGGTTGGCTGCGGGCTGATCGCGGAAATGATCCGGAAACGCCTTGCCGATCAGCGCGTCGTAGTCGGCGGGGTCCGAGGAAACAATGGCATGGAGCATCTTGATGAACGCGTTGCCATCGGCGAGATTTTCGACGATGACACGTGCCGTACGCAGTGAAATGGCTTCCTCAAGTGGCTTTTCGTTGCCGTCTTCCAGCAGAAAGCGGAAGCGGTGGATCTCGGCGGCGGAGCCATGCGGCTCCTCGTGCGAAACAATCGTGGCTTTCATAATCGATGACAGGTAGATCCAGGCATCGAACATTCAGCAAAAACCGCTCCTTACAAGGCTGGGCGGGCGCGACGAGGCGACCGTCGCCTGTTTGTCGACTCTTCAATGGCAATACAAATCGTTCTGTGCGTTGAACATTTCGAACGCGAGGCGAGTGGCCTGATCCTGCCGCACGGTGGTGAACCAGCGCTCGCGCCGCCACCCGTTCACCGTCCGTTCGATGAACGCCGCGCTCGCGATATCGCCGCCACGCGATGCGATGAACGCCGGCGCGGGCGCAACCGCGCCCGGCAGCGTCCGGTAGTACGACCAGTCGGCTTGCTTGAGGAGCGCGCGCACGACGAGTTCATCGTCCACGAGCGCGGCGCACTCTCCCGCCTGAAACGCGAGCAATGCGTCAAGCGGCCTGTCGAAGCCCTGCAATGCCGCCCGATACCGATGCACGGCGCGCGCCGCAAACGGACTCTCGCGCGACGCGCAGATCGAGCGGCCCTCGAGATCGCGCCAGTCCTGAATGTTGCCGTGCCGAAGAACGAGCGCAACGCCTCGCCCCGAAGCGTAGTTGCCGGGCGCAAAGGCGACGGACGCATCCGGCGAAAACGCCAGCCCGGCGATGGCGACATCCGCGCGACCGTCTTGCACGGCGTGGCGCGCATCGGCTTGTTCGGCTAACACGAGTTCGACGGGCAGTCCGGCGCGGCGCCCGAGTGCCTCGGCGAGCGCGGCGGAGTATGCCTCGGGTGCGCGCACGGAACGGTCGACGTGGCCGACGGTCAGGATAGGCGCGGGTTGGGACGGCACGGCGACGATCAGCTTGCCGCGTGCATAGGCGGCTGCGAACGGCCGGTCATCGGCGAGTGAATTGCGCCAGCTTGCGCTCAAGGGCGACAACAGGAACGCGGCAAATAACGCGACTGCCGCAAGCGGCATCCACAGCCGCCAGCCGCCTTCATGCGACGCCGCTTGTCCGGCTCTAGCCATTCTGTGCGAGGCCCACACGCCAGCGCAGCAAACGCCGTTCGAGCAGCGAAAGGCTCTTGTTGATCAGAAGGCCGAACAGCGCGAGCAGCACGATGCCCGCATACATGTCGGGAATCTGGAACGTCTCCTGAGAGTTGAGCGTGTAGAAACCGAGACCCGAGCGCGCGCCGATCATCTCTGCCGCGACGAGCGCCGTGATGCTGTAGGCGCCCGCGAGCCGGATACCTGTCAGTATCTCGGGCAACGCGGCGGGCAACACGACCTTGGTAAAGATGAAGCCTTGCCCCGCGCCCATGGAACGCGCGCAATCGATGAACACGCGTTCGACTTGCTTCACACCAGAGATGGTGTTGAGCAGCACGGGCCAGAACGCCGCCCATACGATGATCGCGATCTTCGACGATTCACCGATCCCGAGAAAGAGCATGAACACCGGAAAGAGCGCGAACGCGGAAACTTGCCGCAGCAGTTGATAAAGCGGATCGACGATGCGCTCTGCGCGCCGGAACCACCCAAGCGCGAATCCGCACACCACGCCGCCGACAACGGCCAGCAAGAGCCCGCTAAGCGAGCGCAGCGCGCTTGCGCCGAGGTGCTTCCACACTTCGCCGCTATCGACGAGATGCGCGATGGCAACCGCCACTTGCGAAGGCGGACTCAGATACGCCGTGCTCACGACACCGAGCCGCGGCAACAACTCCCACAGCAGCACGAAGACGATAAGCGCGATGGATCGTTCGAAGGCCATGGAAAGCCGAATACTCCGCCGCGGCGCGGCCGTGCGAACCCTGGGCGATTGTGCCGTTTGCGGCGTTTGCGGCGCGATCAGGCCCGGCAGCTTGCGGATGGTGTTTTGCTCAGGCACGGAATGCCCCCGTGTTCAGTTCATCGTGCTGCTCGCGCGACGGAACAAGCGCTTCGCCGAGTTCCAGACTCAGGCTTGCCCATGCACGCTGCCGCAACGCCATGAAAGCGGCGGAATGGCGCAAAGAGGCATCGCGCGGACGCGGCAAGTCGATATCGATAATTTCCTTCACGCGGCCCGGCCCGCGTCCCATGATGGCCACGCGATCCGCGAGAAAAATCGCCTCGTCGATGCTGTGCGTGACGAAGACGACCGTCTTTGCACTTTGCTCCCAGATGGCGAGCAACTCCTGCTGCAACGACTCGCGGGTTTGCGCATCGAGCGCGCCGAAGGGTTCGTCCATCAACAGTATCTCGGGACCATAAGCCAACACGCGCGCAATGGCCACACGCTGGCGCATGCCGCCCGATAGCTGATGCGGATAGTGATCGGCGAAGTCGAGCAGCCCGACGAGACGCAAAAAACGTTCGGCTTCGCTGCGTCGTTGCACGGCTTTCACGCCGCGAATCTCGAGCCCTGTCTCAACGTTCTTGCGCACCGTGCGCCACGGAAAGAGCGCGTAGCCCTGAAACACGACGCCAAGCTTTTGCCGCGCGGCGCTGACAGGTTCGCCATCCACGGTAATCTCGCCCGCTGTCTGCGGCACGAGGCCGGCAAGAATGCTTAGGAACGTCGACTTGCCGCAACCGCTCGGTCCGAGCACGGCGAGAAACTCTCCCTCGCGCACGCTCAGATCGAAGTTATCGAGCACCGTGAGGCTCGAACCTGTCGCCTCGTTTTCATATGTGAGGCCGAGGCCACGCGCGACGATCTTCTCGCTCATGACGGATTGCCCTGCGCATGCGTGCTGGCGCTCGCTTGCGACGACTTGCCAGCGTACGGGTTGTAGTCGTTCGTGTAGACATCCTTGACTGCAACCTTGCCCTTCGGGATCTTGCCAGCCTGTTCGAGAATGTCGATGTAGTACTGGATCGGCGGCTCGGTTACGACGAGATCCTTCACATAGGCATAACGCTCGACCAGCTTCACGTCGATACCCAACCGCTCCGCCGTAAGCTGACGCGCTTCGTCAGGGTGCGCGTTGACCCAGTTCCCCGCCTTCGCAATAGCCGTGACGAAGTCCTTCACCGCTTGCGGATGCGCCCGCGCAAACGCGCCATTCACGCTATACGGCGCCATTCCGCCGAGGCCACCGTCTTCGTCCCAATCGCTCCATAACTTGTGCAATTGCGGATCGGCTTCCGCCGCGCCGGAAAACGGCGGGTGAATGATGGCGATATCCACGTTCTTCGTTACGAGCGCCTGCTGCGACTGATTGTCGGGCACGACGAGCCAGTTCACCTTCGAGACATCCACGCCATGCTGCGACAAATACTTCTTCGTCACGAACTCCGCGCATGCGCCGAAGCTGTTGAACGCCACCGTCTTGCCTTCGAAGTCCTTTGGTCCGCGAATACCCGAATCGGCGCGGGAGAAATACTTCATGTGCGGTGCATCGGGCAGCGTCTCGCCGCCAGCCGAGACCACCTTGATGTCCGCGCCGCTCGCAATGGCCGAGATGACGAGCGGCACCATGCGCGTGCCGAAGTCGATCTCGCCCGTGCCGACGAGCGGAATGATCTGCGGTGCGGAGATTTTGCCGACGTACTTGGGCCGTGTGCTCGTGTTCTCGAAGTAGCCGAGCTTGTCGGCGAGATAGACGAGGTCGAACGCGGGGTTGTCGGGATACTTGAAGTAGGTGATTTCCTGCGTCGCCGACTTGTCTACCAATGCCGACGAGTTCTGTACTTTTTCGGTGTCCGGCTTGCAGCCGCTTTGCAGAACGAGTACGGCAACCGCGCAAGCCGCGACGAGAATCTTTCCGGCGCGACGGGGCCGGCGGTGCAAAAGGGACGCCATCATGATTTCCGCTGGGAGAGCACGGTTAGAGGCGGCGCTGGGTTCACACCAGCACCGTACTCCGCGATTCTCACTCAGCAGTCACGACGCGCAAACCAACAAAACATGCTTTGTTTAGATGGCAGCGTTCGAATACTTCAAGACTTTTGGCCGCGCCCCGTCTTCGCTTGCAATTCTTCGATCTTGAGCGAGGCGTCCGCTTTCGTCAGCGACGGGTCGAACTCTTCTTTTGCTTCCTCGGAAAGCGTCTTCAGATAGGAAGCCTGCGCGCCCGTCATCTTTTCGTCCCCCGTAACCCAATCGCTCGGGTCTTTTTCGGCATTCGATGTCGGGTGCGATTTCGGGTCGTCGGACGGGCCGGCTTGTGCATTCGTATCGTCGATGGTTTTATCGTTCATGGCGCAATCCTCTTGGCGTGGTGACATATAGAGGTCTGGCGCAAGGAGCGTGCCGCATCAGGTCACGTTCAGTTCGATCAGGCGCCCCAGCCGCGCCGATTCCTCCACGGCGAGCGTTGCCGCAAGCGTGCGTGCGGCGTCGTGTCCGTCTATGACGGGACGCACCGAACCTCTCACGACATCGACGAAATGTTCGAGCTGGTTTGCATACGTGTTCTCCTCGGGCACGGCAAGGCGCGCATCGTGAATAGGCTGGTCGCGTCCCTTCGCGCCTTGATACGACCACATCGTCAGGTCCGGCATGGTGACCGCGCCGTTCGTGCCCGCGAAAAAATGCGTGGGCACGGGACGATAAGCGAAGAGTTCACGGTCCTCGCCCGCTGCCGTGTCCCAGCCCCAAGGCGTCGCGGTCGTGTCGGAGAGACTGATGTTGGCAAGCGCGCCATTCGCGAGTCGCAGCGTGCAGGCCGCCGAGTCTTCCACGTCGAAACCGCGCACCTTGTTCGACGATACCGCCTGCACCGACACGATCTCGCCGCAGATGAACCGCAGCAAGTCGATCTCGTGAATCAGGTTGATGAGAATAGGACCGCCGCCTGGCTGTCTGCGCCACGGCACGTTGAAGTAGTCATCGGGCTTGTACAACAGGCACATGATGTTCGCCATGACGAGCGTGCCGATCTTTCCGCTTGCCACGGCTTCCTTCGCTGCACGCACTACCGGATTGTGCCGCCGATGTTGCCCGACGAGCATGGCAACGCCCGCTTCCTTGGATGCATCCGCAAGCGCGTTTGCAGATTCGAGATCGTCTGCAATGGGCTTTTCCATCAGCACGGGAATTTTTCGTTCGATAAACGCGAGTCCCACTTCGAGATGGGTGTGATTGGGCGTGCACACGATAGCCGCGTCGATACGTTCGTGCTTCAGCAACTCGCGGTAATCGGCATAAAGCGGCACGGACAACGACGCCGCATAACTCGCCGACCCGGGCGATGGATCGGCGATAGCCACGAGCCTGCACGACTCGTTACGCGCGATCTCCTGAACGTGACGCCGGCCAATCACGCCCGCGCCGATAACGGCTATTCCAATCTTCTCCATGTATCCAACCTTTTGATCTATCACGATGAGGTGTGTTGCCGCAGGAACGGCACGAGGTCATGCAAGACTTCCTCGTGCGATTCTTCCGGTTGCAAATGGCCGCCGCCGATGCCGCGTCCGCTGACTTCATCGGCCCATGCGCGCCAGATTTCGATTGGCGTATGAGCCTGCCCTTTACGTTCTTCCAGGCTCCAGAGAACCATGACGGGACACACGAGCTTGCGGCCCGCCGCGCGATCCGCGCTGTCGTGCGCCGAGTCTTCATCGGCTGCCGCGCGATAGTCCTCGCACATTGCATGGCGCACGTCCGGGTTGCGAAAGGCGCGGCGATAGGCATCGAGTGCGTCGCTATCCATGCGTTCGAGGCCGCCTGCCATCTTGCCGAGCGCGCGTTCAATGAAGGCATCGGGATCGGCGGCAAGCATGCGTTCAGGCAAGTCAGCCGGCTGCGCGAGAAAGAACCAGTGCCAAGCGTTGACGGCGAAGGCTTTATTCACGGATGCGAACGCGTCGATGGTCGGCACCACCGTCAACGAGGCATACGCCGCCACACGCTCGGGACGATCCAGCGCCAGCCGATAACCCGCGCGCGCGCCGCGATCGTGTCCGACGACAGCGAAGCGGTCATGACCGAGTGCGCTCATGAGTTCGACGAGAGCGTGCGCCACGCGCCGCTTGGTCCAGCGTTGTTCGTGCGCGAGCGTGACACTTGCGCCATAGCCGGGCAGGTCGGGCGCAATCACCGTGTAGAAGCGCGCAAGCACAGGCGCGATGTAACGCCAGACGAAATGCGTCTGCGGATAGCCGTGCAACAACAACACAGGTGGGCCAGAGCCGCCAATCATACCGTTGAAGTGCACATCGCCCGCCGTGACATCCAGCTTCGAAAATCCTTCGAACCAATCATTCGCAGCTTGATTCATGGCTCATCCTTGCAGTGACTTGCCGTTCCAGTCGAACGATGCAGGCAAGCCAAAGAAGGACGCGGAAATGGGCATCGCGTAGTTCATCATGTTGCGTCCGTGATGAACCTTCAGACCGTGTGCCTGAGCCGCCTTTAACAGAGCCGTCATGCGCGGTTCCATGATTACATCGGCGACGACTGCGTGCGGTGCAAGTTCATCCAGCGCGAAGGGCAATGGGTCATGCGCATGCAAGCCAACGGGCGTTGCATTAATGGCGAGATCGATACCGCGCATATCCGGCGTGCCGGCTTCGATGCGCGCATCGCTGACCGAGGCGATGGCATCGGCCAATTCGCGCGCACGCTCGGTGTCGATATCGAAGATAGTCAGGCTCGCGATTTTCTCCAGCCCGACCGACCAGCCGATACTGCGCCCCACTCCACCGCAGCCATGCATATAGACGTGCGCGCCTTCCAGACGCACGCCATCCGCCTGCAGGCCCGCGACGAAGCCCGCGCCATCCACGTTGTCGCCTTCCCATCCGCCATCCGCGCAGCGCCGCAGCAGATTGATCGAGCGGATGCGCTCGGCGCGCTCCGTGAGCGTATCGGCATGACGCATGGCGGCCACTTTATGCGGCATGGTGAAGATGACGCCGTCCACGTTCGCAATGGCCTTGGTGCCGGCGAGCGCGGCATCGAAGTGCGCGCTATCGACATCGGCGGGCAGCATCAGCGCGTTGATGCCGTAGCGCTTCATCAACGTGCTCCACACGACAGGGGCGCGCACATGCGCAATCGGCGAGCCGAAGATATGGAAGAGGCGCGTGAGCGCGTCGGCGGGTGCATCGAGCCTCAGCCTTTCCTCGGTCAAACCGGATGATGTCGTCGTCATGGCCTTCTCTTGTGTGTCGAACGCCGTCATGCGCCGCGCTCCTGTCCGCTTAGCGGCTTCGCCGTATTGGCGCGCTCTTGCGTCGCTTCTTCGCGCAGGCGTTCGTATTCGTGTTTGGGGACCGGCACCGCATCGCGCCGGCCAAGATCGTTCATATGGATGCGATACGTCTCGCGCGCCGAGTATGTCGCAAACGCGGACAACACCGTGATGCCGAACGTGATACCGCCAACGATCAGCCAGATGTTTTGCGAGCCGGGCGGCGCGACCGTCGTGAACAGCGCCGGCAGCAGCGCCGAAATGGCGACGCCCACGTTCTGCGAAATGGCCATCGACGTCACGCGCATGCGCGTTGGAAAGAGCTCGGGATAGAAGCTCGGATACACCGCGTTTTGCCCCTGATACACGAGGCCCCACATCAGTATCGACAAAACGATGGCGAGCGTCACGCTATGAATGCTGATGGCATAAAGATACGCAAACGAAAGCAGCCCGGAACCGACCGACCCGACGATGATCGGCAGCCTTCTGCCCACTCTGTCCGACAGACGTCCCCAGTAAGGAATGACGATCATGGCAGCGACATTGCCGAGCACCGGAATCCACAGATACAGGCTCTTGCTGAAGCCGATGCCATAGGCCTGCTGCACCGCATACGCGCCGCCGAAGATGGTCGTGACCACGGGAATGACGTTCATGATCGACATGCACATCACGCGCAGCATGTCGTCCCAGCAATGCCTGAACGCGAGCTTGACGGGCGCATGCGGCACCGCGCCACGCTCGCCTTCCTGCGCGAACGCGGGCGTCTCGCGCACCTTGCGTCGAATGAAGTAACCGGCGACCAACACGAGCGCGCTCATCAGGAACGGCACGCGCCAGCCCCATGAATTGAAGGCGTCCTCGCGCATGAAGTGACTCAGCGGCAGGAACACGGCGGCCGCGAGCAATTGCCCGGCAGTGACGCCTTGCATGCCGAAGCTGCCGTAATAACCGCGCCGCCCAAACGGCGCGTGTTCGAGAATCATGGAACTCGCGCCCGAGATTTCTCCCGCCACCGCAAAGCCTTGAACGAGCCGCAGCACGACGAGCAACGCGGGCGCCCACAAGCCGACCTGATCGTAAGTGGGCAGGAACGCGACGGCCATCGTCGAGAAGCCCATCAGAAACATGCAGACGAGCAGGACCGACTTACGACCGTGCGTATCGCCCCAATGCCCGAGCACGACCGCGCCGATAGGACGCGCAACGTAGCCGATGCCGTAAGTCGCGAGCGACGCGGCAATCGCCACCTTGGGATCGCCCTTCGGAAAGAAGATCTGCGGAAAGATCAGCGCCGCGGCCTGCGCGTAAATGAAGAAATCGTAGTACTCGAGCGCCGAACCGATCCAGCCGCTCGCGGCCGCCAGTTTCGACTGATGCCGTCCGTGCGGCTCATGGTCTGCTGCGTTGGACATCGATGTCTCCATTGGTGATGTAAGTGTGTTCTCATCCGTATTTTCGTTCCATCTTAGAAACTCACATCGAAAACTGTCAACGCGTTTTCACGCACAATTCCCGTATGAGAACAAACTAGGGATAGTCCCTACAAAGCCCAGATAACGCTTGACGGCACGGCCTGCGCTCACTCACCATGGAAACCACTTTCCATATGAGAACACGAGGTCACACAATGAACGAGACACTGCTGGAACGGCTGGCAATACGCGAGGCAATCGAGAATTGGGCCGTGTGGCGCGACGCGGGCGACTGGGAACGCTTCGCCACGCTCTGGCATCCCGAGGGCGTGATGATGGCCACGTGGTTTCAAGGCACGGGGCCGGAATTCATCCGCGTGACGCAAGAAGGCTGGGCGCGCGGCGTCAGTATTCTTCACTTCCTCGGCGGCACGGCTATCGATCTCGAGGGCACACGTGCCATTGCGCAGACGAAGATGACCATCTCGCAGCGCGGCGAGGTCGAAGGTCATCGTTGCGATGTCGTCTGCACCGGGCGCTTCTATGACTTCTACGAGAAAGTGGACGGCAAGTGGCTCTTGCGCCTGCGTCAGCCTATCTACGAGAAAGACCGTCTGGACCCCGTCGAAACGGGTGTGCGGCTCGAACTCGATCCCGAGATACTCGGGCTCTTTCCCGAGGGTTACCGGCATCTCGCGTACATTCAGACGAAGATCGGCTACAAGGTCAAGCGCGACATGCCGGGACTAACCGGTCCCGTGGTCGAAGCACTTTATGCGCGTGGCCGTGCGTGGCTCGATACAGGCACGCTGTGATGAACGCCGTGGCAACAGAGTTCGTTTATAACGCGTTGCCCGCCCGCGTGATCTTCGGTGCGGGCCGGCGCTCGGAGACGGCCGCCGAAGCCGCACGGCTCGACTGTACGCGTCCGCTCATCGTGACGACGCGCGAACAGGCCGCATTGGGCGATGCCATCGCGCAGCAGTTCGATCCGGAATCGACACACCGTTTCGCCGATGCCACCATGCACACGCCCTGGGACGTCACGGCGCGCGCCTTGCAAGCCGTAGACCGCGCGCACGCCGACTGTGTGATCGCAATTGGCGGCGGCTCGGCGGTCGGTCTGTCCAAGGCCATTGCATTGCAGACGGACCTGCCGCAGATCGTGCTGCCTACCACGTATGCGGGCTCCGAAGTCACGCCGATCATCGGCGAGACGCGTGACGGCGAGAAACGCACACAGCGCACGCTCAAGGTGCTGCCCGAAATCGTCATCTACGATGTCGAGCTGACCTTGAGTCTTCCCGTTGCGATGAGCGCGGCAAGCGGGCTCAACGCCGTCGCGCATGCGGTCGAGGCGCTCTATGCCGCGGACGGCAATCCGATCACATCGCTGATGGCGGAGGAAGGTATCGCGTCGCTGGCGGCGGCGTTACCCGACGTGGCGCGCGCGCCCGAATCGATCGACGCAAGACGCACCGCGCAATATGGCGCGTGGTTGTGCGGCACGTGTCTGGCTTCGGTCGGCATGGGTCTGCATCACAAGATCTGCCATGTGCTTGGCGGCGCATTCGATCTGCCGCACGCGCAGACCCATGCCATCATGATCGCGCATGTCGCCGCTTTCAACGCCGATGCCGCCGCGCCCGCAATGAAGCGCATTGCCCGCGCATTGAACGCGGAGCATGCGTGGACCGGTCTCCACGATCTCGCGGCATCGCTTGGCGTGCCGCGTTCGCTCGAAGCGATCGGCATGCCTGAAGCGGGCATCGATCACGCAATCGACCTCGTCACGCGCAACGCCTATGCAAATCCGCGCGCGCCCGAAAGCCGACCGCTTCGCGCCATGCTCGAACGCGCATGGAAAGGCCTGCCGCCCGCGCTGGTCGAATAAGGACACTCGATGCGAAATTTCAACGAAGACAACATCACGCAAGCCGTGCTCGAACGCTTGAGCGGTTGCGAGAACGAACGGACGCGGCAAATCAGCGAGGCACTCGTCCGGCATCTGCATGCGTTCTTGAAAGAGATCGAACCGACCGAAGCGGAATGGGCCGGCGCTATCGACTTTCTCACGCGCACGGGCCAAATGTGTTCGGAGACGCGCCAGGAATTCATCCTCCTCTCCGATACGCTTGGCGTGTCCATGCTCGTCGATGCGCTCAATCATCGCTTCACGGGCAACGCCACCGAGACCACCGTGCTCGGGCCGTTCTATGTCGAAGAGGCGCGCGATCTTCCGTTGGGCGCGAGCATTTCGCATGCATTGGAGGGGCCGGCGATGATCGTGGAAGGCAGTGTGTCGGATCAACATGGCGAGCCGATTGCGGGCGCGCTCATCGAGACATGGCACGCGGACGATCACGGCTTCTACGACGTACAACGCGAGGCGGGCCTGACCGCGCTCGACATGCGCGCCCGTTTTCACGCCGATGAAAATGGACGTTTCTGGTTCCGTTCGATCGTGCCCGCCTTCTATCCGATTCCGAACGATGGCCCTGTAGGCAAGATGCTCGATGCGCAAGGGCGGCATCCTTACCGGCCGGCACATGTGCATTTCAAGGTCAGCGCGCCGGGCTTCGAAACGATCGTCACGCACGTATTTATCGAAGGCGACCGCTATCTGGATTCGGATGTCGTGTTCGGCGTGAAGGATGGCCTGATCGCGCGACTCGACACGATAGAAGGCAGCATGAGCCCGGCCGGACATGAAGTCACGCCGGGCACGGCCCTCCTTGCTTATCCCTTTGTTCTGCCCGCAAGGCGCTAAAGACTTACGAAGACGACAATGCATAAACTGTCCTTGCATCACCTCACCATGCTGGATGCGCATCCGCTGCAACTCGTCGATGCCGCGCACGCCGGTGGCTTCGACTATTACGGCTTGCGCGTCGTGGCGCCCACGGCGGCGGATAGCATCGTCGATGTCGCGGGCAATCCGGCGCTCATCCGCGAACTCGCCGCGCGCATGGAAGCGACGGGCGTTCGCCTGCTCGATATCGAAGCCATCTGGCTGCAAGAGAGCACGAACATAGACCTTCTCTTGCCCGCGCTCGAAGCGGGGCATCGGCTTGGCGCGAAGCATGTGCTTACCGTTGGCTTCGATCAGGACCGCGAGCGTCTCATGCGTAACTTTCGGGCGCTGTGCGAAGCGGCTGCACGCTTCGAAATGACGGTTGGCCTGGAGCTGATCACGTATTGCGCCATAGGCACGCTGGACGATGCGCTCGCCACCATCCAGGCAAGCGGTCAGCCGAACGCGCGGCTTTTGATCGATGCCTTGCAGTACTTCCGCTCGGGCGCGAAGGTTGAGGACATCGATAGTATCGACCCCGCGCTTATCGAATACATGCAGATATGCGATGGACCGCGTGCCTCGCCGGTTGCGGTGGCCGACCGGCGAACCGAAGCACGCACCGCGCGTTTGCTTCCCGGCGATGGCGAACTCCCGTTGCACGATGTGCTGGTTAAGCTGCCCGCCGACCTGACGCTCGCCGTCGAAGCGCCCACGCTCGCATTGCGCGGACAACCATTCGATGAGCAAGCACGCACGATCATGTCGAGCATGAAGCGCTTCCTTGCAAAAGCGCAGTAACTCTATTCCGCGAGATATTGACGCTGGATGCGCACCGCGGATGCCTTGAGTATCGCAATCGACCGCTCGCCTATTTCCGGCGAGTAACGCACGGCTGGTATCGCGAGATTGAGCGAACCGAGCGGGAACCCGGTGGACGACAAAATGGGCACGCCAAGACCCACGATGCCCGGCGTGAATTCTTCGAGCGAATGAGCGAAGCCGTTTGCACGCACGGATTCCAACTCGTTCAGCAAGGCTTTCTTGGTGCCGATGGTGTTCTTCGTGAAGCGCTCGAACGACACCGAGCGCATATATTCGGCGCGCATGACATCGGGCAGGAAGGCGAGTATTGCCTTGCCGCCCGATACCGCATACAAGGGCGCGAGGTCGCCGAGCCGCATATGCGATTGCAGGCGCTGCTGACTCACGACCGTTGCAACGACTTCGACCTGCTCGCCCTTGAGTTGATTGAGCGCGCACGATTCCGCCGTTTGCTGCGTAATATCGCCGAGGACCGGCTCGGCGCATGCAATCAAACTGCGCAACTGATTCGACTGCTGCGCGAGTTTCAAAATGGCATCGCCCAGCCGATACCCCTTCGTTTCAGGCACGAAACGCAGATAGCCGCGATCCGTCAGATTGCGGATGAGCTTGGTGAGACTGCTCTTGGGAATGTCGAGCGCCTCGGCGATCTCCGCATGCGACATCTCGCGGCCCCAGCGCGCGAGCAACTCGAAGAGATCGAGTGTGCGGTCCGCCGACTTGACCGTGCTGCTGGCTTCGATTTCCTCACGACGCATGCGCTGCTCCTCGTTCATATAGAGGAACAGTTTAACTGCGCTGTGCTTCGTGTCAACAATCCGTACTGTAGAGTGCAGATTTTTATTCACGAGTGGGAACTTTTCATTTACCCGATACGGAATCGACGAACGCACCAAGATCGTTATCGAATCGCTTCGGCTCTTCGATGAAAGGCGCATGGCCCGACTTCGCATACAGCACGCTTCGCAGGTTCGGGTTGATCTGACGCGCCCGCGCGATAGCCGGTTGCGCCTTGACGAGCGCATCGCGCGCGCCGTAGATCAGCAGCACCGGAACATGCGCCTGACCGAGACCATCGGCGGCGGCTACGCTCATCGACTGAACGGCAGCCTGCATGTCCCACGAAGCCATCGCGGCATTGGCGAGCAGGCGCTCGAACGTGACCTTGTCCGGCTGCGTGTCGAAGCAAAGGCTCAGGAAGGTGCGCTCGCCGTCGAGATGCGTCTTGAGATCGGCCGATGTCATGTCGCGATAGACATCGGGATGCGCCACGATCTGCTCGGGCGTAAGCTCGATCACACCATCCACATACACGGCGCCCGCGATCTTGCCGTCACCATAGGCCGCCAGATAGTTCGAGATGACCGCGCCGCCGAGCGACCAGCCAACGAGCACCGGCTTCCTTGCATGCGACGTTTCGATGACTGTTGCAAGATCGTCGGCCCAGCGGCGGCCGTCGGTATACGCATCGGCATTCGTGGGCTTCCCTGAGCGACCGTGACCGCGCATGTCGTAAGTGATGAGACGGTAGCCCTTCAGCCGCGCGCTTTTCACCTGCGCATCCCAGTTCAGGCGGCTGCCCAGCAGTCCATGAATGAGCACGACGGCGGGGCCGTCCGGGTTGCCGGATTCCTGCACGGCGAGCGCGACGCCATCCGGTGCATTGACGGTATAACTTTTCTCTTCCGCGAACGCAGCGGGCGATACGGCGCTCAACGCGCCCGTCGCGATCAACGTGGAAACAAGGTAACGAACCATGCGAAAAGACACGATGACACTCCTCATTCATTCGAAAGTCTTGAGTCTCGCGCCTCACACTAGTGTCAGGGTCAAGCGAAAAAGTGCTAGTCTTTTTGCATGACACGATCCGCTGAACACACGCTACTGACTATAGGCGAGCTATCTCGCGAAACCGGCGCGAGCGTTCGTTCGATTCGCCACTACGACGAGCATGGCCTGCTTACTTCGGTTCGCGCGAGCAACGGCTATCGCGTGTTCCCGCACGCGGCCATCTCTCAGGTGAGGCAGATACAGCGCATGATCGCGACCGGCTTCAGCCTCGCCGATATCCTCGCGTTTCCCGACTGCATGCGCCTGATCGAAGGCGCGGTGACGTGTCCGGAGACCACCGCATTGCAACGCGAACGCCTGGTGTCGATCGAGCGTCAGATCGCCGATCTGGAACGGCGCCGCGCGCGTCTGCTCAAAACCTTGAACGAAGGCGTCGTGCCGCCGCTGGATTGAGCTTTTTTGCCGTGGTCAACTGTCGGCTTGTTCAACCGACCGGCCATCCGGGCAAAGGAGTCGTCATGCAATCGCAGATTTCGCAGTTGTCGCGTTCCACGCTGACCGAACATATCGTCGATGCCAAGGCGCGCAAGGGACTCACGTACGCCGAACTCGCGGAAGGAACGAGCCTCAGCGTGCCCTAAGTGACAGCCGCGCTTCTCGGCCAGCACCCGTTGCCGGAGCAAGCCGCAAAGAGCGTCGCGGACAAACTCGAACTCGGCGACGACGCCGCCGCGCTGCTTCAGACCATTCCCCTGCGCGGCAGCATTCCGGGCAACGTGCCGACGGACCCGACCATCTACCGCTTTTATGAAATGGTGCAGGTGTATGGCACGACGTTGAAGGCGCTCGTGCATGAGCAATTCGGCGACGGAATTATCAGTGCGATCAACTTTCGTATCGACATCAAGAAGGTGGAAGATCCCGAAGGCGGATCACGCGCCGTGATCACGCTCGACGGCAAGTTCCTGCCGTACAAGCCGTTCTGATCCTTCACGTCATGGCGCTGGCGCGTTGTGCACACAGCGGCGCGCCTTGCATAACCCTGCGACCATTCTCGCCATAAACGCGGTGCCATGAGTCAGACGGCACAAGGCTTTCGCGGCGACATACGCGTTTGCCCCAGCGTTGACCTTCGCTATATCCGTCCGTATATTTTGCGCAGCCGGGCGCCATAACGAATCACAAGATCGCCCGCGCATCCCCCATGTCAAAGGTGACGCCGCATGATGTCCAGGGAAAGCATCGACTCCCATATGATCCGCGTTCTGCATACGCTCCTCACGGAGTCGAGCGTCTCGGGCGCCGCCAAGCTGCTCGGGCAATCGCAGCCGACTGTGAGCATTGCGCTGCGCAGGCTGCGTGAAATGACGGGTGATCCGCTTCTAGTGCGCAGCGGCAGCCGCATGGTGCCGACGAGTCATGCGCTCACGCTGATCGAGCCTGCCGCGCAGGCGCTCAGTCATATCGACGCGATCCTTCATCCCAACACCGAATTCGATCCGGCGTCGAGCAACTGCACATTTCGAATCGGTTCGCCGGATTATCTCGATGTGTTCTTCGTGCCCGCCGTGATCGACGCGTTCCATCAAGCGGCGCCATCCGCGAAGCTCGAATTCAAGCATCTCATGATGGTCGATGGCGGCTACGAAAACGGCCTCGAAACAGGCTTGCTCGATCTCGTGATCGGCAACTGGCGCACGCCGCCCGCGCATCTGCATCTGCAACCGCTGTGTCAGGACGAACTGGTTTGCCTGATGCGCGCGAATCATCCGGTCAAGCCGGGCGAACTCACGAAGGACGCCTTCGAGAAAGCCGAGCATCTCGCTGTCACGACCTACAACACGACCGCGTGGGGCACCATCGATACGGAACTCGCGCGCAACGGTCTTACGCGCACGGTCACGACCACGCTGCCTTACTTCGGCATGGCGCCCTATGTGCTCGTGCGCTCGGACCTCATCTTCACGACGACACGCGCGCTCGCTTCCCACTACGCGCGCCTCTTGCCTTTGAAGATGGAGCCGATTCCCGGCGCAACGCCCGCACTCACGTATTACCAGTTATGGCATGAGAGAACGCATCGCAGCGCGGCCACGCGATGGCTTCGCCGCCTCGTCACGAACGTTGCGCGCAAGCTCGCGGCCACACCCGGCGCATAAGCACCATGAAAAACGACGCCGCAAGCTTTTGGCTGCGGCGTCGAAACGTCTACCGTGCGGCACCGAAGCGACAGGTTCTTCAAGCCACCGGCAAGCGCGACGCTGGTCGGTCAGAGGCAAGCTGCGTCGTTATCGTTGTAGAGCGGACTCGAAACTGCCCGATGTCATCGCCTTGAGAAGCGCGGCCTTGGCTTGCGTGGCCGAACCCAGCAAGGCGAATCCGAGTGGCCGGCCATCGGTGGCATGTTCGCAAAGCGCGTGCAGACCGTCGAGCGATTCGTCGGATATGTTGCTTGCATAGCGCCATGTTCCGGTTTCCTCGGGCAGCACGACTACCGTTGGAGATGCGGGCGTTTTAACCGTCACCGGCATGATCGGAAACGCGACGCGCGTTGCCTCGCCCGCGAGCGTGCGGGCAAGCGCGCGTGCTGCGTGCATGATCGGCAACACATACGGCTGCACTTTTCCTTCGATAGCCGCGCAATCGCCGAGTGCGTAAATATCGGCCGCACTCGTGCGGCAATAGGCGTCCGTACGTATGCCGCCTTCTATCGCGATGCCCGCTTGTTCCGCGAGCTGCGTGCGCGGCGCGAGACCTATCGCCGATAACACGACGTCGGCATCGATTTCCTCGCCATCGGAAAGCGTGAGCGCGTAGCCGCGTTCCGCGCGATTCACCGTTGCCACCGAACGCCCGAGACGCAGCCGTACGCCATGTCGTTCGAGCGCTTGTGCAAACGCATGACCCGCGCGTTCGGGCATCAGCCGTGACAGCGGCGTGGCCGCGGGATCGATCAGCGTGACCTTGTAATTCGCGAGCGCGAGATCGTTGGCGAACTCGCAGCCGATCAGGCCCGCGCCGAGCAGCGCGACCGACTGCGCGCCTTCGAGCCGCTTTCTGAAGCGCACGTAGTCGTCGAGCGAGTTCACCGACAGCACGTCGCCTGCGCTATCGCCCGCGAGCGGAATGCGCCGCGCATCCGCGCCCAATGCGAGCACGAGCTTGCCGTAACGAAAAGATTGTCCATCGACGATGAGTTCGTGCGTATCCGCGAGAATGCGCTCCACCTTGCTGTGCGACAAAATGCTCGCGTTCAGCTGCGTGCCCATGGCGCGCGCATCGAAAGTGACGAGCGCGTGCGGCGCCTTGTTCATGGCAAGCGCGTTGGAAAGCGTCGGCTTCGAATAAAAGCTGCCGTCGTCCTCGCTGATGAGCGTGATGGGCACTTGCGCGTCGAGCTTGCGCAACTCCCGCGCCACCGTATAACCGGCGAGCCCCGTTCCCACGATAATGACCGGTAGATCCATATCGTGACTCATGCCGACACCTCCTGCATCTCGAAGTCCTGCTTGCCCGTTCCGCAATCGGGACAGAGCCAGTCGTCCGGCACGTCTTCCCAGCGCGTGCCGGCGGCAAGACCCGCTTCCGGCAAGCCCAGCGTTTCGTCATAGCGAAAGCCGCAGATCACGCATTCCCAGATTCTCATGATGCTCTCCGTATCCGCCATGGCGATCAGCGGACGTACGCCTGACCGAGACCGATCTCGGCTAGCGCGCGGCGATATGCGCCCGAGGAACGATCCGCGAGAATCGGCGCTTCGGCGGCGCGGTCTATCGGCAGATCTTCGGGACATTGCAATTCGACGATCGCGCGATCTTCCTCGAACACCTGGCGATTGAACTCGTAGACATCATCGAGCGGCAGATCCTTGTCGAAGTTGCGCGCAATCGGCACGAACAGACGCGTCAGACGCGCGGATACCGGGCTCGCGGCGTTGAGAATCGAGAGCCGGCCGCCTTCGGGAAAGAGCACAGTGAGACGTGCAAAGAACGGCACATCCACTTCGAAGATACGGCGCCACAAGAAGCCTTCGGGCGCACGATGCTGCATCGACTTCGGAAAGTTGCTGACGGTGCTGACATACTCCGCGCGCATGCCGTTGCCGCGCCGCTCGACCGTGTAGCTCGGCACCACGGGATTGCGCCGGTCCGCGAAGCTGCGATGATGAATCCACGCGAAATGCGCGACATCGATGAAGCCTTCCGTCTGACGTCCCGCGGATGCCTTGATGTCGATCGAAGGTGGCAAGATCTGCTGGAACCCTTCGCTGTTCCATGCGGGGAAATCGGGCAGCGCTTGCTCTCCACCGCCGAGCGACACCCAGATCAGGCCATAGGCTTCCTGCACCGCGTAAGTGGTCAGGCGCAGACGGTCGGGAATGGTGCCGCCTTCCTGCGACGGAATATGCTTGCACTTGCCGTCCGCACCGTATTCGAGGCCGTGATAAGGACACACGAGATGGCCGTTCTCGACCCAGCCTTGACTCAGCGGCGCGCCGCGATGCGGACACACATCGCGCGCGGCGACGAGTGCATCGTTCGCACGAAACACGACGAGCGGCTCATCGAGCAGCGTGACGCTCAACGGTTTGTCCGCGACCTGCGAAGCAAACGCGACCGGATGCCAGTATTGGCTGAGGATTTGCCAGTCGTGCGGATCGAAAGTGCAATTGCGTGGAAGATTGGGCGCGCGCTGAAACGTCAGCGGCGCGACGGTGGGGGTCGCCATTTTCGTGTCTCCAAGGAACTGGATCGTGTTGAAGCGGCCGGGATGGATTCGACCGCATGAACACTACGATAGCGACGTGCTACATGTCGCCCAATGGTTCGGGCGACATTGACTCTATGTTCGTTGGTCAATGAAACGATGCTTCGGCGGAGGTCACTTGCCTGGAATGAGCACTACTCTGAAGCGCGCCTTGCCGCTCATCATGCGGTCGTAGGCTTCGGCCGCGCGCGAGAGCGGGTACTCTTCGGTCATCGGCTTCACGCCCGACAAAGCGCTGAACGCGAGCGTTTCCTGCGAGTCCGCCGCCGTGCCGGACGGCCAGCCTTGCACCGAGTTGCGACCCATGATGAACTGCGCGACGGGCACTTCCACTGGCTCTTGCGAGATGCCGACCATGATCAGCTTGCCGTTGATGCCGAGCCCGCCGATAGCCGCGCTCATCGCCTTGCCGCTCGTGGCGGTGGCGAGAATTACGCGTGCGCCGCCGAGTGCTTGCAGCGTTTCGCCGACGTTTTGCGATTCGCTGTCGATATAGTGATGCGCGCCGAGTTGCTTCGCGAGCGGTTCCTTGTCCTTGCCGCGCGCGATGGCGACCGTGACGAAGCCCATCTTGCGCGCGAACTGCACGCCGAGATGCCCGAGCCCGCCGATGCCGAGGATCGCCGCGACATCGCCCGCGCGGGTGCCGCTATTGCGCAGCGCGTTGAACGTCGTGATGCCGGCGCAGAGAAGCGGCGCGGCGTCGATATCGGAGAGATCGTCGGGCATGCGCGCGAGTGCTTCCTGCGGCGCCACCATGTATTCCGCGTAACCGCCGTCGTAGCTGATACCGGGAACGAGCGCGTTCTTGCAAAGCACGAAGTCGCCGTGACGGCAATTTTCGCAATGCCCGCAATGCCCGCCATGCCAACCGACGCCGACCCGCTGCCCGGCCTGCCATCCCTCGACGTTCGCACCGAGTTTCTCGATGACGCCTGCAATTTCGTGACCGGGTACGCGCGGAAACTCGAGACCCGGCCATTGACCTTCTTTCGTGAGGGAATCGCTGTGGCAGATGCCACAGGCTTGCACTTTGATGAGCACGTGTCCTTCGGGCGGATCGGGTATTTCGCGCTCCACGAGTTCGAGCGGACCGCCGGCTTTCGCTACTTGCACTGCGTGCATCGTTGGCATCGTTTGCTCCTTGGTGTGGGAGGAACTTCGCGGCGTTGGGCGAGCCGCGTGCATGCTGTTCGGCACTGCAATGGGGATGCTATACGTAGTTGGGGGAAAGTTCAGGAAAGAGGTTGCTAAAGCGCGCTTCATGAATTCACATCACCCGCGCCCATCTCCGTCGTTCAAAATGCACCGTCTCGAACGCTTCGATCTGCGCCAGCGACTGAAGCGTCAAATCGACCGTATCCATTCCCTCCATCACCATGCGTTTATGACGCGCGCCGATGGAATACGCATATTGCTTACCCGATGCCGACACCACCGTCTGCCCTTCCAGATCGATGGAAATAACAGCACCCGGCGTCTCGGTCACTTCACGCGCAAGCATATCGACGACATCGCGTTCCAGTTGCACGAGCAGCAAGCGGTTATTCATCGCGTTCGAATAGAAAATCTCCGCGAAACTCGGCGCAATCACCGCAGCAAAACCATATTGCTGCAAACCCCACACCGCATGCTCCCGGCTGGAACCACATCCGAAATTCGCGCCGCCAATCAGAATGCGCGCCTTTGCAAACTCCGCCCGATTGAGCACGCAATCCCCACGCGGCGCGCCGTTTTCATCGAAACGCAAGTCGTACAGCAAACCATCCGCTAGACCCGCCTTGTCGATAATGCGCAGAAACTGCTTCGGCATGATCTGGTCGGTATCCAGGTTGTCGATGGACAACGGCGCCGCGCTGCCTGCAATCTTCGTCAGTCGCGTCATGATGCCTCTCCCATGAGCGTTCGAACGTCGGTGATACAGCCGGTCATCGCGGCCGCGGCCGCCATTGCCGGGCTCATCAGATGCGTGCGGCCGCCACGTCCCTGTCGACCTTCGAAGTTGCGGTTGGTGGTCGATGCGCAACGCTCGCCCGCGTCCAGCACATCGTCGTTCATGGCAAGGCACATCGAGCAGCCAGGCTCGCGCCATTCGAAACCCGCATCGATCAGCGTCTTCGCCAGACCTTCACGCTCCGCCGCGCGTCGCACGCTGCCCGAACCCGGCACGATCATCGCGCGCACGCCGGGCGCCACGCGCTTGCCGCGCACGATGTTCGCCACCACGCGCAGGTCTTCGATACGCCCATTCGTGCACGAGCCGATAAACACACGGTCGATCCGCGTTCCCGCCAACGAACGGCTCGCCGTGAGCCCCATGTAATCGAGCGCACGTCGCAACGATGCCGCCGCTTCGGGGGTGGCCTGCGCGGCTTCGTCGGGAATGGGCTCGTCTATCGCGACGGCCTGATCCGGACTCGTGCCCCATGTGACAAAAGGTGCGATGGCATGCGCGTCGAAGCGATATTCGGCATCGAAGGTCGCATCTGCGTCGGAGTAGAGTTCGCGCCAGTCCGCGAGTGCGGCTTGCCAGGCGGCCTCATCGAGTGATTTTGCATGGGTGCGCACATAGTCGAACGTGGTCCGATCCGGCGGGATGAGCGCGGCGCGCGCGCCCGCCTCGACGGTCATGTTGCACAAGGTCATGCGCGCCTCGGCCGACAGCGACGCAATGGTCGATCCACCGAACTCGACAGCATAGCCACGCGCGCCTTGTGCGCCGATCTGGCTGATGATCCAGATCACCACGTCCTTGGACGACGTGCCGTAAGGCAGCGCGCCATCGATATCGATGCGCATGGTTTTCGCCAGCCGATAGACGAGCGTCTGCGTGGCGAGCACATGCTCCACTTCCGATGTGCCAATTCCAAAGCCCAACGCGCCAAGCGCGCCGTATGTCGTGGTGTGACTGTCACCGCACAACACGACCATGCCCGGACGAATGAGCCCGAGTTCCGGCGCCACGATGTGTTCGATACCCTGCAAGGGATCATTGGCCGCGAGAAGCCGGATGCCCGCGCGCTCGCAATTGCGCGCGAGATTTTGCGCCTGCAAATACGACGCTTCATCGCGAATCACGCGCGGCGACTCGGCGTGCGTCGGAATGATGTGGCTCACGACCGCAAGCTGCTGATGCGGGCGTCGCACCGCGCGGCCACGCGCATCGAGCGCGCTGAACGCTTGTGGACTGGTGTACTCGTTCATCAAATGCAGATCGACATAGAGCAGCACATTCTGTTCGTCGATACGCGAGACGAGGTGAGAATCGACGAGCTTCTGGTACAGGGTTCGGTTCGACATGGCGTTAGTTGGTCAGAAAGGGCAGGACGTGCTCGAGCAAGATCGCCGGCGCTTCCTCGGGAATGTAGTGGCCGCAAGGCAGCGCCTCGCCCTCGACTTGCGGCGCGTAAGCACGCCATTCGCGCAGCGGATCGAAGCATTGTTCGATGACGCCCTCCTCACCCCATAGCGCCATGAATGGGCATTCAATTCGCTCGTTCGAAGCCAGCGTCGCGCGGTCATGTTCGAGGTCGATGCTCACGCTCGCGCGATAGTCCTCGCAAATGCCATGCGCCGTGGCGGGATCGGACAAGCAGCGCAGATACTCGGCGTAAGCCTCTGCCGTGAACGGCGCGAGACCCGCGCTGCGCGCGCCGATGGTCTGCCTGAGATACAGGTCCGGGTCCGCGCGAATGAGTGTTTCCGGAAATGGCGCGGGTCGCACGAGCATGAACCAGTGCCAGTAGGCACGCGCGAAATCGAACGAGGTCTGTTCGTACATGGCGAGCGTCGGCGCCACGTCGAGCGTGACCAGACGCGTCACGACAGCCGGATGATCCAGCGCCATGCGAGCCGCGACACGCCCGCCACGGTCATGTCCGATGACCGCGAACGACGCATGGCCCAATGCGCGCATCAGCCCGACCTGATCGAGCGCCATGCGGCGCTTCGAATAATTCGAGTGATCGGGCGCGCCTGCGGGTTTGTCGCTGTCGCCATAGCCGCGCAAGTCGGCGGCGATCACCGTGAAATGCTCGGCGAGTGCCGGCGCCACTTCGTGCCAAATCGCGTGCGTCTGCGGATGCCCGTGCAGTAGCAGCAACGCGGGGCCTTGGCCGCCCTTGATCGCGTGAATCCTGATGCCATCGACGGAAATCGATAGCTCATCGAAGCCTTCGAACATGGTTGTCTCCCAACGTTGATTCGAGTCTAATTGATGCCTTACGAGATTGGGTTTCCTCGAAAGCATTTCGGTCGTAACCGGCAGGAACGAATCAGGCAGATTTGGAGCGACGCGAGATGGATGGCTTTTCTGACCTCAACCTGTTTGCGCTTGTGGCGCGGCATCGCAATCTGGCTGCGGCGGCGCGCGAGTTGGGTGTGACGCCGCCAGCCGTGAGCAAGCGGCTCGCGCAACTGGAGCGGCGTCTGGGCGTGCGCCTGATGAATCGCACGACGCGGCGTCTGAGCCTCACGCCCGAGGGCGAGTTGTACCTGTCGAACGGCTCGCGCATTCTCGATGAGCTCTCGGAACTCGAACAGCTCGTCACGCAAAGTCGCGGCGAACCGACTGGTCTTCTGCGTGTGAACGCGTCGTTCGGATTCGGGCGGGCGCGTATAGCGCCTGCGGTGTCGGAGTTCATTGCGCGCTATCCGGCGATGAAGATCGTCCTGCATCTGACGGACCGTCCGGTGAGTCTTCAGGAAGAAGGTTTCGATGTCGGCATCCGCTTCGGCGAAGTGCCGGACGCGCGCATCAACGCGCGTCTGCTGCTGGCGAATCGGCGCATCTTGTGTGCATCGCCGGCTTACGTCGCGCGGCATGGCCGACCATCGGCGCCGCATGATCTCGCGCGTCACGCGTGCATCGTGTTGCGCGAAAACGAGTCGGCTTACGGCACGTGGCATTTCTCGCGCGGCAAGCGCACGGAGACGGTCAAGGTCGATGGCTCGTTATCGAGCAACGACGGCAGCGCGGTGTTGCAGTGGGCGCTGGACGGTCGCGGCATCGCGACGCGCTCGCAATGGGAGATAGACGAACATCTCGCGCGCGGTGAGCTCGTTTCCTTGCTCGATGAATGGGCTTTGCCGGACGCGAACATTCACGCCATTTACCTCGAACGCAATCAGCTTTCGGTCAAGCTCAGGACGTTCGTGGAATTTTTGGGGGAGTATTTGCGCGGGGCGTGATAGTCGTTTGAGCTTACCGTAGCGGCACATCTTCCGGCCAAATGGTTTAGAGCGGCATGGAATTTGGGTCCCGAATTCGTATCGGCCCGCTGGCCAGGGCCGGTTGCCCCGTCATTCGATCGATGCGAACCTTGGCTTTGTTGACCGCATCTGGACTTGCTCATCGGTGAAGCGGTTTGATTGAGCGCAATTGGTACACCGCCGTTGTCGATTTCCGCTCAACAAATTCGTCGTCAGTAAATCTCATCAAAAGGATTTGCCATGAAATACCTCGGCCTCGCCTACTTCACCCCCGAGAAGTTCGCCGCGATGACGCCAGACGAAATCAAGGCGCTAGTGAGTCAATGCCCGGCATTGGACGAGAAGATGCGTGCCACCGGCAAGGTCGTGGTTTCCGCCTCGCTCGGCGATCTGGAAAACTGGAAGACGCTCCGCCCACTTGGTGGCACGACACGCGTTACCGACGGGCCTTACACCGAAGCGAAGGAAGTGGTGGGCGGCATGTTCATCATCGAGGCAGATAGCCCTGACGAGGCGGTGCGCATCGCGTCCATGCATCCGGCCGCGACATTGGGCGAAGAAGGCGGATGGGCCGTGGAGGTTATTCCCCTGGATTTTTATCTGGCACCATGAGTTGAACTGCTGCGCGGCGCTATTGCTCCGCAATGCCGTGACCCTTACCGCAGACAAAGACCGGAAAAAACGTTTTCCCTATACGTCAAACTTTCGTTCATCTTCAGGTTTTTTCGAGGCTGCCGTAAGCGTTGCAATGACTGCTCTTTCGTCACCGCACTCTTGGTCTAAGCGCGCGGAGCCTGCCGTTGCTCCCCGACCGATAGCCGACGATCGACAAGGCGCGGACATGGACGTCATGCTCGTACTCGCACCACGGCGCCTTTCCTGAAGACTCCGACTGAATCGCTCAATTCTTTGCTTTGAGAGGACGTATATGACTGCTTCCGTTCTGATCGTTGGCGCCGGTCCAGTCGGCATGACGCTCGCCTCCGAACTCGCCCGCTACGGTGTCCACGCGCGCATCGTAGACAAGGCGCCGCACCGTACCGATAAATCCAAAGCCATGGTGCTTTGGAGCAGGACGCTCGAGCTGCTCGACCGGGGCGAAGGCGGCGCCGCGCCGTTCGTGAACGCTGGCTTCAAGATCGACGGCGTCGTCTTCATGGCGCAGGACGAGGTGGTCGGTCGGGTTGCAATGGACATGATCCCCAGCACGCACAACTATGCGCTGGCACTGCCGCAATCCGAGACCGAGCGTTTGCTGGAGGAGCGTCTGGCGAGCCAAGGCGTATCTATCGAGCGCGGCGTCGAAGTAACGATGATCACGCCCGATGCCTCTGGCGCGGATGCGGTGTTGCGCCATCCGGACGGCCGCGAAGAGGCCGTGCGTGCCGACTGGCTGCTTGGTTGCGATGGCGCGCACAGCATCGTAAGACACGCCTTGAACGTGCCTTTCGAGGGGGAAACGCTGCTGAGCGATTGGTTCCTTGCTGACGTTCACATGACGGGGTATCCGCGCCCTGACACGGACGCTTCTGTCCACTGGCATAAGGATGGCGTCTTGCTGATTTTTCCCATCCAGGCTGGCCGTTACCGCGTCATCGGCGACTTGCCGGCGACGGCAGATAAGGTTCCACCGACGCCAACGCTCGCACAGGTGCAGCAGCTCGTAGACCGGCGCGGCCCGGCCGGTACCAAACTCCACGATCCCGTATGGTTGTCCGGCTTTCGCATCAACGGTCGCAAGGTGACGGGCTATCGACACGGCCACACGTTCCTTGCGGGGGACGCAGCGCATATTCACAGTCCCGCTGGCGGTCAAGGCATGAACACCGGCATGCAGGATGCGATCAACCTTGCCTGGAAACTTGCACTCGTGCTGCGCAACGAAGCGGACGAGTCGCTCCTCGACACCTACAGCCCGGAGCGCAGCGCGGTTGGCGACGAGGTACTGAAAGCCGCGGAACGACTGACATCGGTCGCCACGCTTCGCAACGCGATTGCACAGCGTTTGCGCAACCTTGCCGGGCACTTTGCGTTGGGCTTCTCGCATTTCACCCGTGGCGTTGCTCAAACCATGTCGGAAGTGACGGTCCACTATCCGCATAGCCCGCTCAACGGCCCGTCCGTGCATGGGATGAAGCCTGGCGAACGCGTTGCGCCGACGTCCGACCACGCACCAGCAGGATCAGGCGTGCGGCCGGTATTCGCGCTGTTCGCGGCGCCGACTGCGGCAGTGAAGCAATTGATCGACGCCTATCCGGGCCTGCTCGACGACAACGTCCGACCACCATTGCAGGCCGACACGATCTCGCTCGTGCGGCCCGATGGATATCTCGCCTGCTCGGCTAGTGAAACAGATACGATTGCCGCGTATCTCGATCGTTTGACGGCACGGCATGGCGTTCCTTCCTGATCCATTCGTCGCTT
Organism: Caballeronia sp. LZ001; assembly: GCF_031450875.1. Lineage (NCBI taxonomy): Bacteria > Pseudomonadati > Pseudomonadota > Betaproteobacteria > Burkholderiales > Burkholderiaceae > Caballeronia > Caballeronia sp. LZ001. The sequence continues at coordinate 753,830 of NZ_JARTVX010000005.1, forward strand.
GATCGGGGGAGAAGCATTCTCCAGCATTGACCGGCTTGCCGCGAGTGGTGGCGGCAAGCTGGCTGCATGTTGCTTGACAGCCGTTCGCTGAACACTGCACGAAAACGCCGGCTTCTCGCAAAGGCTGCGAATCAGTCATTCACAGCCTCATACCGTGTTACTGCTCACCAAGCGCACGCCAAATCAACGCTCGCCCGGCAGCATCGCTAGATGCGTGGGCTAATCGTGGAACGGAACCCAGAGCATTTTTACATCGACGTTGAGCATGCCCGACTGTACTGTCGGATCATCGGTTGCTATTTTTCGGGCATCCGCAAGATCAGCAGCCTTGAAGATCGTCATGCCGCCGTCCGCCAGAACACCGGAGAGACCGCCGGCTTTCTCCATGAACGGACCGCTCATCACGGTCAGCCCTTTGTCCTGCATCTCGGCCATATAAGCCACGTGTTTCATGAAGTCCGGTTGCTCGTTGTACTTCACGCTTTGAATCCACTTCGGACCCGGCGTTTGAAACGCCACGAAATAATGAGGACCATTTTCATCGACCATTTTCTACTCCTGGGAAGGCTATTCGAAAGAGCACTTGTCACTAAGACGTGATGCGTTGCCGGAGCAAGTCATCGAAAAGTGCCTGAAGGGGAGGAGTTCGGCGAATGACGCCTCGACTCCGACTTCTGCCTGTCGCCGTATATTCTTTCGCGGCGGCTTGAAATCAAAGATAGTCTCGCGCGGACGCTTTCGGTAGAGGGCGTGTTGGCATAGGACGTATTCAGTCTCCGAATAGCGTCGCTTGCGCTATCCCCACGAGAGTTATCGAACCTTCAACCGGGGATCGGCGGCGAACAGGTCCGCTAAAAATTCGATGAAAACGCGGGTCCTGCCAGGCAACTGCCTGCTTCCGGGCCACACTGCGTTGATCGGAAAAGGCGCGGGCCGAAATGCCTTGAGAAGCGGTACGAGCCTGCCCTCCTCGACGTCCCGCGAATAAAGCCAGCCCGCGTTATGCCCAATGCCCAAGCCCGCAATTACCGCCGCTCGGACATATTCGGCGTCGTTGCTTCTTAATGGACCTTGCGGCACGTGTTCCTTCGCGCCGTCGGGGCCGGCAAACGGCCAGACTCGCGGAGAGTCGCGAGACATCAGAGCAATGCATTCGTGATTGACGAGATCATCTACCGTCTTTGGCACGCCCATGCGTTCGGTATAAGCCGGCGAAGCGACAGTAAGGTACTCGGTGCTGCCAATTCGACGCGCAATTTGAGTCGAGTCGCTCAGCGGACCAATTCGTATGGCGACGTCGATGCCTTCTTCAATCAGATTGATGTAGCGCTGCGCAACCGTGAACTCGACGCGGACGTCCGGGAACTGAGCGCAAAAGCGCGGCAGGTGCGGAACAATGCACATACGCCCAAAGGCTGGAGACAGGGCAACCCGCACCATGCCGGACGGCGACGCTTCGCCACTGCCGACGCGAGCCTCGACATCGTCCACGCTCTCGACGATCGCAACCGCACCTTCGTAGAAGCTTTGGCCAGCCTCTGTCAGGCCCAGGCCTCGCGAGCTTCGGCGCAACAGTTGCGCGCCGAGCCGTGCTTCGAGACCCGCAATCGTCTTGCTTGCCGTTGGCTGACTGATTCCGGCCGCACGCGCCGCCTTCGAGAAGTTGCCGCTGTCGGCAACACGGATGAAGAGCCGCATGACATCGATTCGATCCACTGGAACTTTCCTCCTACGATATAAACGCGGCGGGACGAACGAGAAACGCAAGGCATCAGCACGGCTTATGGCATGCAGTTTATAGCTGGGTGATTCCTCCGTCCGCGATCAGATCGATGCCTGTGCTGTAGCTGCTTTCGTCCGAGGCGAGGAACAGCGCCGCCGCGGCCATCTCGTCAGCGCGGCCGATTCGGCCCAGTGGCGTGATCTGCTTGAACATTGCTCGTGCGCCGTCCGCCTCTTCCTTCGAACTGAACAGGCCGTCTACGATCGGCGTTTCGATCATTCCCGGACTCAGCGTGTTGACGCGAATGCCGCGGCCTTTGAATTCCGATGCCCAAGTCCGCGTGAACGAGCGGATCGCCGCCTTCGTTGCGGCATATACGCCGAAGTCCGGAGATCCCTTGATGTGCATTCCGGAAGAAACGATGACGATGGAGCCGTTATCGCGCAGCAGCGGCAGCGCCTTTTGCACCGTGAAGAACGTGCCCCGTGCGTTGATGCCGAAGGTCTTGTCGAAGTGTTCGGGTGTCACGGACTCTGTTGGCAACACCTCGACGAACCCCGCACTCGCGACGACGATGTCCAAGCCGCCTTTCGCGCGTCGCACCGTCTCGTAGAGGCGGTCGAGATCTTCAAGACTCGAGATGTCGCCCTGAACAGCCGTTACGTTCGAGCCGATGACAGCCTTCGCCTTGTCGAGTTCAGTTTGACGACGCCCCGTAATGAAGACATACGCGCCTTCCGCGACGAACCGCTTTGCGGTTGCGAGTCCAATCCCGCTACTTCCGCCCGTGATGACCGCAATCTTGCCTTGAAGCTTACCCATGATGATTCTCCGCATGACGTGGATGGTGCTCGACGCGAAGCTAGCTTCGCGACAAGCCGAGGCAAGAGAATGGAGTTGGCGGGCATGGATGAACAGAGGGCGCGGCGGCATAGCATGTATGCCGCGCATGCATGAGGTTCAGGAAGACTCGAAGGACGGCAAGGGCCTATGTTTTGAGTTGGACGAATCTCGACGGTTTCCGCGCGCGCATCGGGCTGATCGAACACGAGCGTATGGAAAGCAGCCGACCGCCGCTCACAAAAACCTCCAACGCGCGACCACCGTGCGAATCGGCAACGACCGTGCGCCTTACGGAAACCGCCGCCTTCGAAAGCCCTAAGCTCCATTCAACCCAACCGCACGCCGGCGCGCCAGTGCGTCACTCGAAACCATTGGAAACCGTCATGTGGATCGTCCGACTCGCCTTGAAAAGACCGCACACTTACATCGTGCTCGCCGTGCTGCTTGTCATTCTCGGCTCGGTCGCGATCGTCCGTACGCCGACGGATATTTTTCCCATCGTCAGCATCGGCTGGTCGGATAACGGCAGTTGATACGGCAAGCGCCTGCACCAACCCATTTGCAAGGAAACATGGCTCACGCAACCGAACCCGCGCCCGAGGAAGCAAGGCATCCTCTGCGCTTTCACGCACCCCACGCGCATCTGTCGAGCGTGTTCGGCAACGACTGGTTCGCATTGAAGGCCGAAGCCTTCGCGCGCTTCTTCGGCACGCCCACGTTTCTCATCGCGCAGACGCTGATCGTGGGCGGCTGGATCATGGCGAACATGCTCGGCATATCGCGCTTCGATCCGTATCCGTTCATTCTCCTGAACCTCGCGTTCAGCTTGCAGGCCGCTTATGCCGCGCCGCTCATCTTGCTTGCACAAACGCGTCAGGCCGATCGCGACAAGGCGCTCGCTGAAGCCGACGCGCATCATCGCGAAGATATCGCGCTCGCGTGCCAGCAACGTGAAACCGAGCTTGCGCGCGAGACGTCGCAGATGGCCGAACTCCTTCGACGCAACACCGAACTCACCGAGCTTACGCGCCAGTTGGCCGAGCGCATCGAAACCTTGACGCGCGAGCTTCACGAGCATCTGACACCAACCCGGCACTTCTGAAGCAACCCGATTCCCGCGCGTTCGTCTGCCCGCTTTTCACACGCTCGTCAATTTTGACAAACCCCTACCGTCATTTTTGATTGTGCATTATGTGTTGTGCATCGCAATAACCGACGACTCGCGAGGATTGAAGATGAACCCCACCGAAGCACCCGCGCGTGCGGCGTCGCCCGACGCGAATCGGCTGCACGTGCGCCAGTTGAGTCACGCATTCCAGACCGCCAACGGCGTGAGCACCACCATCTTCGACCGCCTGGACTTCGCCGTGCGCGAAGGCGAGATCGTGTCTATCGTCGGGCGCAGCGGCGCGGGCAAGAGCACGCTCTTCAACCTGGTTTCGGGCCTGCTGACGCCGCAATCCGGCCACATAGCGATAGGCGCGCGCGCCGACGGGTCGCCCGGACGCATCGCTTATATGCTGCAAAAAGACCTGATGATGCCGTGGCGCACCGTGCTGCAAAACGCGCTGCTCGGCGTCGAACTGTATCGCAAGGTGCGGCCCGACGACATGACTCGCGCTCGCGACATGCTCGCGCGCTACGGTCTTGCAAGCGTCGCCGACGCATATCCGCATTCGCTGTCGGGCGGCATGCGTCAACGCGTGGCGCTCACTCGCACGCTGCTCGTCGAGCCGACGCTCGTATTGCTCGACGAGCCCTTCTCCGCGCTCGACTACGAGACGCGCCTCGCGCTCGAAGACGACATCATCGCGCTGCGCGAGCAAACCGGCACGAGCGTGGTGCTCGTCACGCACGACATCGAGGAAGCCATTGCCATGAGCGACCGCGTGATCCTGCTCGGCGGGCGCCCCGCACGCGTGCAGGACGAAATCGACATCACGCTGAGCACGCACGGCCCGCGCACCGCCGTCTCCGCGCGCGAAGCGCCCGAGTTCCGCGCCTATCACGCGCGCGTCTGGAACGGCTTGCGCAGCGGCGCCACCGTGCAATCCGACTCACGTACACCACAAGGAGCCGCACATGAGTGAAGCCGTGCTGTCCACCACCGTCACGCCCGGAAAGACCACGCGCCGCGCGCCGCGCAAGCTCGGCACGACTGGCGCCGTGATCGGCATCGTCGTGTTGCTGGTGGCGTCGTGGCAATTCGCCGTCGCCTCGGGCTGGATCAACGGCAAGCTGCTCGGCTCACCCGCCGGCATCTACGACGCCGCCGTGTTCGGGCTGTCGCAAGGCACGCTCGCATCCGATACCTGGGTCACGCTCTACGAGACGCTCGCGGGTCTTGCCATAGGCAGTGCGCTTGGCATCGGGCTCGGTTTGCTGCTGTGGTTCCTGCCCGCGATCTCAGGCGTCGCCGAAGGCCTCTCGGTCATCCTCAACAGCATTCCGAAGATCGCGCTCGGGCCGCTCATCGTCATCTGGTTCGGCTCGGACGCGTCGTCGAAAATCTGGCTCGCGGCGATCTCCACTTTCGCCGTCGCGATGATCTCTTCATGCGCCGCCGCGCGCGAAGTCGATCGCGATTTGCTCAACCTCTTCCGCTCGTTCAAGGCGCGGCGCTCGATGATCTTCATGAAGCTCATCGTGCCGAGCGCGTTGCCGTGGATCTTCTCGACACTGCGCGTGAACATCGGCTTCGCGCTGATCGGCGCCGTGGTCGGCGAGTACATCGCGTCGCAAGCGGGGCTCGGGCACGCCGTGTTCGTCGCGGGCTCGCTCTTCGATCTGAACACCGTCTGGCTCGGCATCATCGTGCTGACCTTGATGGCATCGGTTCTTAGCTGGATCGTTCAATTTGCTGAAGCAAAGATCATTTCATGGAAGAGAAAATGAAGAAAAACGTTCTGCTCACGGGTGTCGCGGCTGCCTGCATGGCCGTCTTTGGATTGCAAGGCGCGCAGGCGCAATCGTCCGAACCGGTCGTCGTCTATCAGGCGTTCCAGTCGATTCAATACTTGCCGCTCTATGTCGCCATCGACAAGGGCATCTTCACGAAGAACGGCCTCACCGTGCAGAAAATCACGGCGGGTAGCGGTGCAGCGGGCGTGGCGGCGGTGATCGGCGGTCACGCGGACTTCTCGTTGCAAGACCCGATGACCGCGATGCTCGCGAACCTCAAGGGCGCGTCGCTCATCAACGTGGCCAACGTCGTGGCCGGCGTGCCGGTGTGGGTGATCGCGCCGCAGGATTCGCCGGTCAGGAACCTGAAGGACTTGAACGGCAAGAGCGTCGCCACGGCCTTGCCGCCTTCTACGAGCACGTACCTGCTGCAACGGCTCATCAACGACGAAAAGCTTGCCGACGTGAAGATGAATACCGTGCAGATCGGCACCGAACTCGCGCCTGTCACGGCGGGACGTTCGGAAGCGGCCGCGCTGTACATGCCGCAAGCGGAAACCGGCATCTCGCAAGGCTATCGCATCGTGTATGCGTTTCCGAAGGCTTATCCGGGCGGCTATGCGTTCTCGACCATCGACACGCTTACGTCCACGATCAAGAACAAGCCGAAGATGGTGGAGGCCTTCGTGAAGTCGATAGGCGAAGCCGAAGCGCTGATTCAGCAATCGCACGATACGGCCAAGGCCGTGGCGCGCACGGAGTTCCCGTCGCTCGACCCGAAGATCGTGGATTCGGCGGTGCAGCGTCTGATCGATCAGAACATCTACGCACCCACGCCTGAAATATCGGAACAGGCGTTCAAGAACGCGCTTGCGTTGCAGGAATCCATCGGCAACATCAAGCCCGGCGCGATTACCTATGCGAGCGGCGTCGACAACTCGTTCGCGGCTGCTTCGGTAAAGGCCAAGTAAGCGATGACCGATCAGCCTCGCTCATTGCTCGCGACTCTCTTCGCCAATCGCCACGACGAAGCGGCGGTGCGCGCCACCTTGCAAGAGGCGCAGGCGCGCGCCGACTTGCTCGATCCGTGGCTGCGCGCCTTCGTGCATCGTCCGGATGTCTACAGCGTGCGCGACGCCGTAACGGCCCCGCTTGCGGGCGTGCCAATCGGCGTGAAGGATCTCGCCGATACGCACGACATGCCCACGTCCTATGGTTCGGCGATTTACAGCGGCCATCGTCCGGCTCATGACGCGCGCATCGTCGCTTCCATTCGCGCGCTCGGCGGCATCGTCTTCGGCAAGACCGCGACGACGGAGTTCGCCTGGCGCGGTCCCGCCGCGACGGTCAATCCGTGGAACCGCGCGCATACGCCGGGCGGTTCGTCGAGCGGCTCGGCGGCGGCGGTGGCAGCGGGCATCGTGCCGCTTGCCATCGGCACGCAGACGGTCGGCTCGGTCATTCGTCCGGCTGCTTATTGCGGCGTGGTCGGCTACAAGCCCACGTATCGCAAGATCGCGACCGAAGGCGTGCATCCGCTTGCGGCTTCGCTCGATCACATCGGCTTCTTCGCGCGCTCGGCGGAAGATGTCGCGGTAGCCCATGCGCTTTTCGTCGATGCCGCGCCCGAGACCCTCGCCGATAAAGCCTCCTGGCGCGCCTATTTCGATGGCGGCAACAGAGCGCCCCGGCTTGGCGTCGTGCGCACGCCATTCTGGGACCAACTGATCGCGCCGCATCAACGCGCAAGCTTCGAGGCATCGCTGCAACGTCTGCGCGAAGGCGGCGCGCGTATCGTCGAACTGGACTACGGCGCGGACCTGCAACAGATGCGCGAAGCCACGCTGACGATACTCGCGATCGAAGCGCATCGCGCTATTGGCGACGCGGCCGCGCGCAAGCCCGAACTGATCAGCGAGCACATGCGCGCATTGCTTGCCGAGGGTGCCGCCATGTCGCTCACACGCTATCAGGACGCGTTGCTGTTGCAAGCCGGACTGCGCGTGCGTTCGCAGCAATTGCTCGAAGGTTGCGACGCGCTCGTGACCTTGCCATCGAGCGGCGCGGCGCCCGAAGGTCTGGGCGATACGGGCGACGCACGCTTCTGCGCGCCGTGGAGTTTGATGGGTGCGCCCGCCGTCACGGTGCCGTCCGGTTGGACCGACGCTGGCTTGCCGCTCGGCTTGCAACTCGTCGGCGGATATGACGACGATCTGAAGCTGCTCCGCATCGCTGCATGGGTCGAAGGCATGCTCGGGTTCGAGCGACGCGCGCTGCCCGACTGAACACACAAATCAAGGAGACGACGTTGAGCCAGCCATTTCGCACCATCGCGCAATATGTTCTCGGCACGCTGCGCGCGGAAATCTTGCAGGGTATTTATCCGCCGAACACGCGGCTTCGCCAGGAAGAAGTGGCCAAGCGGCTCAACGTCAGCACGACGCCTGTGCGCGAGGCGTTTCGCGACTTGCGCGCCGAAGGGCTCGTCGCTATCGATCCGAACAAGGGTGTCGTCACGCGTGAACTCACTGCCGCCGATGTCACCGAGATCTACGAACTGCGCATGGTGCTCGAACCGATGCTCGCCGAACGTGCCTGCGCCAACGCAAGCGAAACGAGTCTTGCCGCCGCCGAAGCCGTGCATCAGACGATGTGCGCGACGACCTCTTCCGAGACCTGGGCCATTCTCAACGAAGAGTTCCATCAGCATCTGATGGCGAGCGAAACCGGCACGCGCCTTTTCGATCTGGTCGAAGGGTTGTCGCTCGTCGCACGGCCTTATGTGTCGCTGTCGATGTACGTCAAGGGCGATATCATGGACAGCAACAATCACGAGCACGCGGGCTTGCTGCATGCCTACCGCGCGCGCGATGGCCGCGCCGTGCACGAGCAGACACGCGCGCACCTCGAAAACACGCGCAATGCCATAGCCGCGTGCGTCGAACAATCTTTCGCCCAAGCGGCGGCCTGATCGATCATGGATGACACGCTCGCTTCTCTTTCCGCTGTCGATGCACGCAGGCTCATCGCCACTCGCGAAATCTCGCCGGTGGAATTACTCGATGCGAGCATTGCGCGTATCGAGGCCCTCAACCCTTCGGTCAATGCGATGGCCGCGACATGCTTCGAGCGCGCACGCATCGAGGCACGGCACGCGGAACACGCGCTCATGCGCGGCGAAACGCCGGGCTTGCTGCATGGTCTGCCCATCGGCGTGAAAGACCTCGAAGAGACCGCGGGCGTGCTCACGACATATGGCTCGGCGATGTATCGCGACCACGTGCCCGAGGCCGACAACGCCATGGTCGCGCGCATTGGCGCGGCAGGCGCCATCGTCACGGCCAAGACCAATACGCCGGAGATGGGCGCGGGCGCGAACACGCGCAACGTCGTGTGGGGCGCAACCGGCAACCCCTTCGCGCCGTTGCTCAACGCGGGAGGATCGTCGGGCGGGTCGGCAGTTGCGCTTGCCACCGGCATGTTGCCGCTGTGCACGGGCTCGGACACCGGCGGCTCGTTGCGCATTCCGGCTGCGTATTGCGGCGTCGTGGGCTTTCGGCCATCGCCGGGACTCGTGCCTGGCGATCGCAAGGACCTGGGCTGGGCGCCCATCACCGTCAGTGGACCAATGGCGCGTACCGTCGCCGACACGCGTCTGTTGCTCGCCGCGCAAGCGGGCTTCGATGCGCGCGATCCGCTTTCCTACGAAGTCGATGCCGATACCTTCACGAAGCATCGTCCAATCGATGCGTCTACGTTGCGCATCGGCTTCACGGAGGACTTCGGCACCTGCGCGCTCGACGACGCCACGCGCGCCACCTTTCGCAAGAAAATGGCAGCCGTCGCGCGGCATGTCGCGGTGTGCGAGCCGGTCGATATCGACATGCGGGACAGCGACCGCTGCTTCGACGTGATCCGCGCGCAGAACTTCGTCGCGCAGTTTCGCGAAGCCTATGAGCGCGATCCGTCGCTGCTCGGCCCGAACACGCGCGCGAACTACGAAATGGGCGTGAAGATGACGCTCGCCGATGTCGTGGGCGCGCACGTCACGCAGACCCGTTTGTACCGGCGCTTTCAGGAACATGTGCAACGGTATGACGTGATCGTGTCGCCGACCACTTCCATTACGCCATTTCCATGGTCGCAATGGCATCTGGAAGCGATCAACGGCCGGCCGCTCGACACGTACTATCGCTGGCTCGGACTCACATACGTCATCTCGATGATGACCAATCCCGCGCTCTCGTTGCCTTGCGGAATGGATCAATCGGGCATGCCCTTCGGTCTGCAACTGGTCGGCGCGCTGCGTGGCGACGCGCGCGTGCTCGATATCGCCGAAGCACTCGAAACCGCGTTTGCCGGGGACGAATCGCTCGAGCGCCCGACGCCCGACTTGAGCGCCTTGCGCGCGCCGGTGCCGCAATTGAAGTCGATCGTGACGCATCCGCCTGTCATCGTCTGAAGGGAAGGTGTGGGCGATTCGCGAAGCGTCGTCTAGACTGCAGGTTCTTCCCATTCGCGAGGAGATGCACGGTGTCCCGGAATAACGACGCAACGTTTTGGCGCAACGCGAAGCAGCATCTGATCCGCTACGGCGGCACGTTCGAACCCATGATCATCGAACGTGCGAAGGGCAGCTTCGTCTACGACGCGGATGATCGTCCCATTCTCGACTTCACCTCGGGACAGATGAGCGCGGTGCTCGGCCACAGCCATCCCGAGATCGTCGCGGTCATCAGCGAATACGCCGGCAAGCTCGACCATCTCTTCAGCGGGATGCTTTCGCGGCCTGTCGTCGATCTGGCGACGCGCCTCGCCGACATCACGCCCGAAGGCCTCGACCGCGCGCTGTTGCTCAGCACGGGCGCCGAGTCGAACGAAGCAGCCATCCGCATGGCGAAGCTCGTCACCGGCGGTTATGAGGTCGTCGGCTTCGCGCAGTCGTGGCACGGCATGACCGGGCACGCGGCCGCCGCGACCTACAGCGCGGGCCGCAAGGGCGTGGGCCCGGCTGCGGTCGGCTCGTTCGCGATTCCGGCTCCGTTCACTTACCGGCCGCAGTTCGAGCGCAACGGCGCCTACGATTACCTCGCGGAACTGGACTACGCGTTCGCGCTCATCGACCGCCAGTCGAGCGGCAATCTCGCCGCGTTCATCGCGGAGCCGATCCTGAGTTCGGGCGGCATCATCGAATTGCCCGAAGGTTACATGGCAGCGCTCAAGCGCAAGTGCGAGGAGCGCGGCATGCTGCTGATTCTCGACGAAGCGCAAACGGGCATCGGCCGCACGGGCAACATGTTCGCGTGCCAGCGCGACGGCGTCACGCCCGACATTCTCACCTTGTCGAAGACACTCGGCGCGGGGCTGCCGCTCGCGGCCATCGTCACGTCGGCGGCCATCGAGGAGCGCGCGCACGAACTCGGCTATCTCTTCTATACGACGCACGTGTCCGACCCGCTCCCCGCCGCCGTCGGTCTGCGCGTGCTGGACGTCGTCGAGCGCGAAGGACTCGTCGCGCGTGCGAACATCATGGGCGAAAGACTCAGGCGCGGCTTGCAAAATCTGATGGAACGCTTCGACTGTATCGGCGATGTTCGCGGACGCGGTCTTCTGCTCGGCGTGGAGATTGTCAAGGATCGCCGCACCAAGCAGCCCGATGACGGCCTCGGCGCGAAGATCACGCGCGAGTGCATGAATCTCGGCCTCAGCATGAATATCGTGCAGTTGCCGGGCATGGGCGGCGTGTTCCGCATTGCGCCGCCGCTGACCGTGCGCGAGGAAGAGATCGACCTCGGTCTCGATTTGCTCGGACAAGCCATTCAGCGCTCGCTCTGAGCGGGTCAATCTTCCAACCGGATCAACCCATGAGCCTTTTCGATGAAGACAGGATCGACTGTCATTGCCATATCTTCGATCCTGCGCGCTTTCCGTATCGCGACGACACGCCGTATCGCCCTGAAGGTCAGGAACTCGGCACCGCCGCGCAACTGATTCGCGTAATGGATGCCTACGGCGTGCGTCATGCGCTACTGGTTGGCCCGACGAGCGGCTACCGGACCGACAACCGTTGTCTCGTCGACGCGTTGCAGACGTACCCGGCGCGGTTTCGCGGCATTGCGGTGGTGGATAACGACATCGGCCGAAGCGAACTGACTGCGCTGCGCAATGCGGGCGTGGTCGGCGTCGCGTTCAACCCGGCGATGGAAGGCGTCGAACTCGTGCTGAATGCAGGCGAGCTTTTCGCGTCGCTCGCGGACCTCGAGATGTTCGCGCAGATTCAGGTGGTTGGCGATCAGATGGCGACGCTCGAGCCCTGGCTCGCGCGGCAACCGGTGAATGTCTTGATCGATCATGCCGCGGCCCGATAGCGCGGATGGCATCGATCAGAAAGGCTTTCAGGCGGTGCTTCGGATCGCAGAGACCGGGCGCGCGACGGTCAAATTGTCGGGCTGGCAAAAGTATGCGCACGAAGCGTATCCGTATGAGGACGTGTGGCCCTACGCTCACGCGTTGTTGCGCGCATTCGGACCGGAGCATTGCATCTGGGGCTCCGATTGGCCGTTCTTGCGTGCGCCAGAGCGGATGGATCATGGGCCGCTGCTTGCGCTCTTCGAGAAGATCGTCCCGGACGCGCAGGTCCGGCGGCAGATTCAGTGGGAGACGCCGCGTCGGCTATTTGGCTTTTGAAGGCGTGCGCCCGAACGCATTGAATCGAATCACCGAGGTAACGCAAGCCGCGAAACCACGTGCATGGCCTCCCGCAATTCCGCACGCGAGGCAAGCATCCGATACTGCTCGAACAACGCTTCATAAACATCCGCCGACGCGGCGTCCGGTTCGAAATGCTGGAACGCCCGCGCGCCGAAGCGAGCCGCACCGTCCGTGAAATCCCGCACCACGCCCGCCGCGACGGCGCCATGAATCGCGGCGCCGACCGCCGTTGCGTTGTGCATGTCGGGCACCGAGACCGGCTTGCCGAGCACGTCCGCCATCAACTGAAGCAGGAAGCGATTATTCTCGCTCAAGCCGCTCGCGAGGATGGTCCGCGTGACCGGCGCGCCCTCGCTCTGCATCAGCTCGATGATCGTGCGTGCGCCGAAGCACAGCGATTCCATCATCGCCCGATAAATCTCCGCGCGTGTCGTGGTCGTGCGCAAGCCAAGCAGCATGCCGCTCACCTGCGGGTCGGAAAGCGGCACGCGGCAGCCGTTCCACCAGTCGAGCGCGAGGAGCCCCGACCCACCCGGCCGCAAACGCGCCGCGCTCGCGTTGTACGCCGAGAAGTTCGCTGGCAAGTCCTCCGCCAGCGGCGCGGTTTTGACGAACCACGCGAGCGCATCGCCGAAACCGGCCTGCCCTGCTTCGTAGCACCATAGACCGGGAAGCGCCGCATCCTTCGCCACGCCTTCGATACCGTCGGGCAAGGGACGCTCGGTGTCATCGAGCAACATGTACACCGCCGATGTCCCCAGCGCGCCGACGAGCGTGCCCGCTTGCGTCGCGCCGAGCGCGGGAAGAATCACGTGCGAATCGATAGCCGCGACCGCCACGGCCGGTTCGCCGAGCATGCCTGTGCGCTCGATCCACTCGCGCCGCACCGTTCCCGCCGACGATCCAATATGCTTCGGCGCGCTCGATCGCGTGGCGAGTCCATCGACGCCGAGGGGTGGATAACCCGCATCCGAATAGTGGGCCTTGTAGCGCGCCATATCGGAGCTTCGCGACTCCGTTCCGGTGAGCTGCCACACGAGCCAGTCGCCCGCCTCGATGAATCGCTCCGTCTGCGCCCAAAGTGTGGGCGCTTCCGCGGCAAGCTGCGCCGCCTTCGCGGGCAACCATTCGCCGGAAGTCTTGCCTCCCGACTTAGTCAGATGCACGCCGCGTTCACGGCTGATCTCGTCGGCCCAGGGCTGCGCCGAGTGATGCTTCCAGAGCTTGACGTAAGCGTGCGGATCGTCGGGGAATCGCGTGGAAAGCGGCGTTCCGTCCGCCGACGCAGGCAATGGCGAACTCGCCGTGAACCCGATGCCGATAGCCTCGATACGCTTCCCACGCCCGAGCGCCGCGAGAATGACCTCGGCGCATTCGAGATAATCCGGCGCGTTTTGCAAAGCCCAGCCCGCCTTCAGCGGGAACCCGCCCGGAAGCGCGTCTATGAGCGTGCCATGCCGATACCGATGCGCATGCATCGCGCACACCTCGCCGCTTTCGATATCCACCAGCACGCCTCTTGCCGAATCCGTTCCGTAGTCCAGGCCGATCAGGTAGCCACCGCTCATCGTCGCGATCCATGAGTTGAAGAAATTGAAATATAGTGCAGCGAGGGTTCGCGCGTCATCGAAACGACGCGCATGAGGCCGAACCCGTTTCCCTATCTCAACACAACCCGTGGAAAGATTCGCATGAAAGTGGACAAGCAAAGCTTCGCAGGGCGGCACGCGTTCATCACCGGCGGCAGCCGGGGCATTGGCTTTCAGACCGCCATCGCGTTAGGCGAAGCGGGCGCGGCGGTGACCGTATCTGACCTGACGGATCATGCGGTGAGCGAAGCCGTCGACAAGCTGCGCGCGGCCGGCGTCGATGCCAGCGGCGTGGTGCTCGACGTCACCGACCCGGATCAATGCGACCGCGTCGCGCTCGAACTGAATGGCGGCGCAGCGGTCGATGTACTCGTCGCCAACGCAGGCATTGCGTGGCCCGACACGCCCGCCGAGGAAATGAGCAACGAAGCGTGGCTCAAGGTGATCGACACCAATCTCAACGGCACGTTCTGGACGTGCCGCGCGTTCGGGCGTCATATGCTCGCCAAGGGCAAAGGCTCGATCGTGACCGTGGGTTCCATGTCCGGCGTCATCTCCAACAAACCGCAAAGGCAGGTGCAATATAACGCGTCGAAAGCGGCGGTGCATCATCTGACGAAGTCGCTCGCGGGCGAATGGGCGGAGCGCAACGTGCGCGTCAATTGCGTCGCGCCGACCTACGTCAACACGGTCATGTCGAACGTGACGGCAAAGGACGAGCGCTTCTTCAAGCCGTGGATGGACAACACGCCGATGCGCCGCATGGTGGAACCGGAGGAAGTGGCATCGGCGATTGCCTTTCTGGCGTCGGACGCGGCGAGCGCAATCACCGGCACCATCCTGCTCACCGATGCGGGCTACACCATCTGGTGACGCGTCACGCCGACAGCTTCGTCATCTCGGCGTAAAGGTCGGCCTTGCCCTCGAAACCGATGCCGGGCAAGTCGGGCATGGTGATATAGCCGTTTTCGACCTGCACGCCATCCGGGAAACCGCCGTAGGGCTGGAACAGATCAGGATACGACTCGTTGCCGCCAAGCCCCAGCCCTGCCGCGATATTCAACGACATCTGGTGCCCGCCGTGCGGAACGCAGCGGCTCGGCGACCAGCCGTGCTGATGCAGCATGTCGAGCGTGCGCAGATATTCGACGAGACCGTAACTCAGCGCGCAATCGAACTGCAGCCAGTCGCGGTCGGCACGCATGCCGCCGTAGCGAATCAGGTTGCGCGCGTCCTGCATCGAAAAGAGGTTTTCGCCGGTGGCCATCGGCTTGTCGTAGTAGTTGCGCAGCGTGGCTTGCAACTCGAAGTCGAGCGGATCGCCCGGCTCTTCGTACCAGAAGAGATCGTATTGCGAGAGCGCCTTGGCGTACTGAATGGCCGTGTCGAGATCGAAGCGGCCGTTGGCGTCCACCGCGAGCTTCTGGCCGTCCTGCAGAATGCTCAGGATCGAATCGATACGGCGCAGGTCTTCATCGAGCGAAGCGCCGCCAATCTTCTTTTTGACGACCGTATAGCCCCGGTCGATGTAGCTGCGCATCTCGTCCTTGAGCTTGCCGTGGTCCTGGCCCGGATAGTAGTAGCCGCCTGCCGCATACACGAATACCTGGCGGTCCGGCTGGCCATTGCCATGACGGTCCGCGAGCAACTGAAAAAGCGGCTTGCCTTCTATCTTCGCGACCGCGTCCCAGATCGCCATGTCGATGGTCCCGATAGCCACCGAACGCTCGCCGTGACCGCCCGGCTTCTCATTCATGAACATGGTCGCCCACACCTTGTGGGGATCGATGTTGTTGCCGGTATCGTCGAGGAGCGTGCCCGGGTCTGCTTCGAGGATGCGCGGAATGAAGCGCTCGCGCATGAGTTTGCCCTGACCGTAGCGGCCGTTCGAGTTGAAGCCGTAACCGACGACAGGCTTGCCGTCGCGGATCACGTCGGTCACGACCGCGACGAGACTCAGCGTCATCTTGCTGAAGTCGATATATGCATTACGGATGGGCGAACTGATCGGAACGGTCTTTTCGCGGATTTCGACGATCTTCATGAATTTCTCCTGACGGCACTCGCTCATTGAAGACGTTAGGTTAGCCGCGAAATGCCGGGTTAAGATTCACCCACATTCATTTCATTTTTTACTTAAAGTGAATACTGATTCGGCAACGGACTTCGAGTTCTTCATCTTGCTCGCGAAACTGAAGAGCATGTCCGGCGCGGCGCGCGCACTCGATCTCACGCCGCCCGCAGCGACCAAGCGGCTCGGCATCATGGAAAAGCGGCTGGGCGCGCAGCTCGTCAACCGCACCACGCGCAGCATCAGCCTCACGCCGGAAGGCGAAACCTATCTGCGCTATGCAACGCAGATTGTGGAACAAGTGCGCGAAATGGAAGAAGCGATCACGGGCGCGCGCACCGATCCGCAAGGGCTGCTGCGCATCAACGCGACGCTCGGCTTCGGACGCACGACCATTGCGCCGCTCGTGTCCGAGTTTGCTAAGCGCTTTCCTCAGGTCGAGGTTCAGTTCGAAGTGACGGATCGGCCCGTCGATCTGGTCGAAGGTGCGTTCGATATGGCGATACGCTTCGGCGAACTGCCCGACAGCCGCTTGAGCGCGCGACGCATCATGAGCAACCGGCGCTTTCTTTGCGCATCGCCGAAATATCTCGAACGCTTCGGCACGCCCGAAAAGATTGAAGACCTGCTGCAGCACCGCTGCATCATTCATCGGCAGAACGACGATGCCCATGGCGTATGGCGATTCATCGACGAAGACCACACGGAAGCGCTGAAAGTGCGCGGCGCGTTATCCAGCAACGATGGCGATATCGTCCTGCGCTGGGCGCTCGACGGACACGGCATTCTTATCCGCTCGGAATGGGACCTGGCGAAGTATGTACAGAGCGGACGGCTCGAAATCGTGCTGCCGAACGCCGTGCTGCCATCGGCCGATCTCTTCGTCTATTACCCGCGGCAACGCAACCAGACCGCACGCGCCCGTGCGTTCATCGACTTCCTGGTTGAGCGCTTTCAGGCGCCGTTCATTCCCGTCGATGCCGGCAAGCTCGTGCGCGAGCGCAAGAAACGCGGCGCCCGCCGTTGATCCGCTCGTGTACGGGCACGAACGTTCGCATCACGCGCGCCACGCGACTTGCCTCGTGCGTCGGACGATGCGAGACTCGGCACGCTGAAGTCGCCCGCAAAACGGAGGAGACATGCGGCCAGCCGATAGCCTGAAAACGCATTCACTCGCCGACACCGCGCCACTGCTTCCATGGGCTGCGGCGCTGGTGATTTTGCATATCGCGACCAATGGCGAATACGGCTTTCATCGCGATGAGCTCTCCACGTTGGAAGACGCGCGCTCGCTCGCGTGGGGTTACGTCGGCGTCCCGCCGTTCATTCCGTTTCTTGCGCGAGGCGCGTTCGCGCTGTTCGGGCCGTCGCTGACCGGCTTGCGCTTTTTCTCGTCGCTGGCAATGGGCATCGCCTTCGTGCTCACGGGCCTGATTGCGCGCGAGCTCGGAGGAAGCAGACGGGCGCAGATCGTCGCCGCATTGGCCGCCGCTATTAGCAGTGTCGCGTTGAGCGCGGGCGCGCTTTATCAGTACGTCAGTTTCGACTATCTATGGTGGGTCGCGGCCGCATACTGCGCGGTGCGCCTGCTGTCCACGGACGATGCACGATGGTGTCTCGGCGTTGGCGCGGCCATCGGCATCGGCTTGTTGACGAAGTACACCATCGCGTTTCTGGCAGCGGGTATCGCCGCGGGCTTGCTCTTCACACCCGCCCGTCGATACTTCCGCAGCGCGTGGCTATGGCTCGGCGTCGCGCTCGTCGGCGTGATCGTGCTGCCTCACTTGATCTGGCAGTTTCAGCACGACTTCATCACACTGGATTTTCTGCAGAGCATTCACGCTCGCGACGTCCGCATGGGACGCGGCAACGGGTTCCTGCTCGGTCAGTTCTGGATCACGACAAGCCCGTTCACGGTTCCCTTGTGGCTCGCGGGACTCTACTATCTTTTCGCCGTCGGGGAAGGCAAGCGGTTTCGCGTGCTTGGCTGGATGTTCGTCGTGCCGCTCGTGTTGTTCGTCGTGGCGAAGGGCCGCGACTACTATATGGCGCCTGCTTATCCGATGTTGCTCGCGGCGGGCGCGGTGTGGGCGGAGCAACGGATGGCATCGCTCAACATGCGCCACGCAGCGGCGATTCGCTGGTCCGTGTGCGTCGTGCTCGCAATCGGCGCGGTGCTGGGCGCGGCACCCGTACTGCCGATTGCTCCGGTCGGATCGACATGGTGGCGCTTTGCGGATCGCGTCAATGGCGGCAACTTCAACGAAGAGCTCGGGTGGCCCGACATGGCGGAAAGCGTCGCGCGCATTCGCGACACACTTCCCGAGAGGCAACGTGCGAGCGTCGGCATTCTCGTCGCCGATACGGGCCAGGCCGGCGCCATCGATCTATTCGGCGCGCGCTTGAAGCTGCCGAGCCCGATCTCCGGCACCAACTCACACTGGTTTCGCGGATACGGCGACCCGCCGCCGAAGCCGCTGATCGTCGTGGGTTTTCCGAGCGATATCGTGCAGCGTGAGTTGGCGTCGTGCCGTATGGCCGCGCGTCTCACGAACCGCTTCGGGATTGCAAACAGCACGGTAAGTGGCCGCGATATCTTCGTATGCGAAGCACCGCGCCAACCGTGGCCGCAATTCTGGCGCGCGCATCTTCATTGCGCGTCCGTGCCCGCGGTCGTCTGAATGATAGTCTCGAGTTGCGCGCTCATCGGCAGATTGATGCTCGTGCCCGATGGCAGGCGGCGCAAAAACCAGCGCTTGTATTGCCGGTCCATTTCGCCATCCGCCGCGAGTTCCTGGAACGTGTCCTTCACCACTTGCGCCAACTGCGGATCGTCCTTGCGAAACATGATGCCGTACGGCTCATACGAAAGGTAATCGCCGACCACGCGGTACGAGCCGCCCGCGCCCGCGTGCTCGGCAATCAGCCCGTAGAGCAAGACGTCGTCGGTGGCGAATGCGTCGGCATGGCCGTCGGCCACTTGCGCGAAGCCTTGCGCGTGGTCTGGCACGATCTGCAACTGAATGCCGAGCCGGAACTTGCTGTCCAGATCGCGCAGCGCCTTCTCGTTCGTGGTGCCAGCGGTCAACGTGACCTTCTTGCCCGCGAGATCGCGAAACGAGGCGATAGGCGAGCCGCTCTTGACCATCACCTTCGTGCCCGCGACGAAGATGATCGGCGAAAACGCCACGCGTTTCTGGCGTTCGATATTGCTGGTCGTCGAGCCGCATTCGAGATCGACACGGCCGCTCGTCACGGCGTCGATACGATTATCAGGCGTAACCGGCACCCACAGGATGGTCGGCGTCAGGTTGATCGCATCGCCGATGGCCGTCACCAGCGACTTGCATAACTCGATGGAATAACCGATAGGTTCATGGCGCGCGTTCAGATACGAAAACGGCACCGATGCCTCGCGATAACCAATCGCGACGACACCGCTCTTTCGCACCTTCGCGAGCGTTCCCGTGAGCGCGACGGGCGCGAAGCTATCGGGAATAGCGCGTGACGTTTGCGGATCGTCCTGCGCTCGCGCTCCGGCACAGGCGATCAAGGTCCCCGCGAGCGCGAGCATCGAGCAGAATCGCTGCATCTTCATGGCGCGGCTCCGCTTAACCTTCTGCCGGATGGGCGATGGTCGCTTCGAGCTCGGTTTCGATGCGCGCCGCGTTGGCGTCGGCTTCCGCTTCCGTCATCAGTTCGCCCTCCCACTTGGCGACCACCGCGCTCGCAATCGAATTGCCCACCGCGTTCGTGGCGGAACGGCCCATGTCGAGGAACGTGTCCACGCCGAGAATCAACAACAAACCCGCTTCGGGAATGCCGAACTGGTTGAGCGTCGCCGCGATCACGACGAGCGACGCGCGCGGCACGCCGGCCATTCCCTTGGATGTCAGCATGAGCACCAGCAACATGGTCAGTTGCGTGCCGATGGAAAGCGGAATGTTGTAGGCCTGCGCGATAAACAACGTCGCGAAGGTGCAGTACATCATCGAGCCGTCGAGGTTGAATGAATAGCCCATCGGCATCACGAACGCGGAGATCTTGCGCTTCACGCCGAAGCGGTCGAGCGCATCGAGAATCTTCGGATACGCCGCTTCCGAACTCGCGGTCGCGAACGAGAGCATGAACGCTTCTCTTATCAGTCCCAGCAGCTTGAGCACGCGTGGTCCGAGAAACAGGAAACCCGCGAGCGCCAGCAACGCCCACAACATGAACAGGCTCAAGTAGAAGTCGCCCATGAAGACCGCGAACTTGAGCAGAATGGTCAGGCCATTGACGGCGACAGTGGACGCCATTGCGGCCAGCACGGCGAGCGGTGCGAGCTTCATCACGTAGCCGGTGATCTTCAGCATGACGTGCGAGAGCTGGTCGATGGCGGCGACGAGAATCTTGCCCTTGTCGCCCAGCGCGGCGAGCGCCACACCGAAGAACATGGAGAACACGACGATCTGCAGCACTTCGTTGTTGGTCATCGCTTCGGCGAACGACCTTGGCACCATGTGACTCACGAAGTCCTTGAGCGTGAACTTGGAAGTCGCCAGATTCGCCGACGCGCCGATATCCGGCAACGGCAGCCCGAGATTCTCGCCCGGTCTGAGCAGGTTCGACATCATGAGACCGAGCAGCAACGACACGAGCGACGCGGTGACGAACCAGCCGAGCGCCTTGGCAAACACGCGCCCGACCGAGGCTGCATCGCCCATATGCGCAATACCCACGACGAGCGTGGAGAACACGAGCGGACCGATCACCATTTTGATCAGTCGCAGAAACACGTCCGATATGAGCGAGATGTAGCCCGCGATTTCAGTAGCAGTCTTCTTGTCCGGAAAGCTCGAGTAGATCATGTAGCCGATCCCGATGCCCAACAGCATGGCGACCAGGATCCAGATGGCCGCATTATTTTTTCGGTTCATCTCGAAGCCTCCATTCACTGCCTTGATGGTTTGCGGGATGCAAAGCTCGAAACCGGATGCTGCCGCTTAGTGTGCCTTAACAAAAAGGGAATTGCATTGGCGTAATCCGCCATGCAAGGTGTCTGAATTGCCGGAATCGAAATGCGCGGCGATGACATCGATGCATCGCGTATATATTCGCTACGCGTGCCGCAATGCAGCGACGAGATCGAGTCTCGCGCCTGCCGAACGGCGCCGCGACGCTGGTGCGCTGCGCAACGGCACGTTTGGCGCGTTGCCTAACGCGCGTCCTCGTCGAGCACGAGGAGATTCTCGTGCGAAAAGCCGAGCGCGACCGGCTGGCCGCGTTCGGGCAGCAACCGGTTCGGGTCGTTGAAGACATCGAGCGAGACTACCGCGTCTTTCACACGCGCGCGGATACGCACCACCGCGCCGAGGAAGCTGATTTCCTCGACGGTTGCCGCCAGCGAATTGCGGCCGCTCGCGGGCGGTTCCAGCACGATCGCTTCGGGACGCAAGGCGAGAAGCCGCTCCCGGCCGGCATCGTCCGATGGCAACTGGCGCGACGTCACGAGTTCCTGACCGTCCACGGCCATGCGTCCGGTCGCGGGATCGATCACGCGGCCCGCAAGAATGTTGAGCGTGCCGACGAAGGAGGCGACAAAGCGCGTGCGCGGAAAGTTATAGATGTTGAGCGGCGGCCCGACCTGTTCGACGCGCCCCTCGTTCATCACGACGATGCGATCCGAAATGGATAGCGCCTCTTCCTGATCGTGCGTGACGAAGATCGACGTGATTCCAAGTTCGCGCTGTAACGCGCGAATGTCTTCGCGCAACGAGACGCGGATCTTCGCATCGAGCGCGGACAGCGGTTCATCGAGCAGCAACACTTGCGGCTTGCTCGCAAGCGCGCGCGCCAGCGCCACGCGCTGTTGCTGGCCACCCGACAGTTGCCACGGATAACGCTCGGCAAGATGCGGCAGCTTGATCAGTTCGAGCATTTGCGCCACGCGCTCGTCCATCTCCTTCTGCGGACGCTTCGCCACTCGCAGCGCAAAGCCTATGTTCTGCGCCACCGTCATGTTCGGAAAGAGCGCATACGATTGAAACACCATGCCGACGGCTCGTTCGCGCGTACGCAGATGCGTGACGTCGCGGCCATCGAGACGAATGGTGCCGCGCGTGGGCGTCTCGAAGCCCGCGATCATGCGCAGCACGGTCGTCTTGCCGCATCCAGAAGGACCGAGGAACGTGATGAACTCGCCGCGCTCGATTTTCATGTCGAACTGATGCAGCGCGATGTTCGGCCCGAACGCCTTGTGAAGATTGTCGATTTCGAGAAATGCCATGCGTCGCGTGCCTCAGGCTCAAGTTTTCTGGCCGGCCAGCGCGCGCGCCGAACCGAATACCTGGATCAGCCCCATCGAGGCCCAGGTGACGACGAACGCGATGATCGCGAGCGCCGACGGCTCGTAGGCACGGTTCGCACCGATCAACTGCAGATACGGGCCGAACGCCGGACGATCCAGCAGGCTCGCGAGCGTGAACTCGCCGATGACGACCGCAAAGGTAAGGAACGCGCCCGACAGAATGCCCGAGCGCACATTCGGGAAGATCACTTTGAAAAGTATGGTCGCGCGGCCCGCGCCCAGACATTCGGCGGCTTCGGTGAGCGAGCGGATATCGACGGCGCGCATGCCGGCGTCGACCGCGCGATACATATACGGCAGCGACAGCGTGACATAGCCGAACACGAGCAAAAGGTCGGTCGCGCGTTCGTTGCCGGTGAGCGGCAGGATCGAACTGCTGTTGTAGATGCGCAGATAGCCGAACACGATGACGATGGCTGGAATCACGAGCGGCAGCAACGTGATGAACTCGACCACGGGGCGCAGCTTCGGCAAGCGCAGCTGCACCCAGTAAGCGGTTGGCACCACGAGCAGCACGCCGATCACAATGGTGAGAAAGCCCATCAGCACCGAATAGCCGAACGACGCCTGAAAATGCGGATCGCCGAGTACGACGCGATACGCGTCGAAGCTGTATTCGCCACGACGCATGCGCAGACTGAACTCGAATGTGGCGATGAGCGGAATCAAAAAATATAGCGAGCCGACGATCATCGCGATGGCGGCGCCCGCGCGCGACTGCGATTTCATCGGCGTCCCCTTTCGGCGCGCGCACGCAACCAGATATAGCCGCCGTTCGAAAGCCCCGTCACCACGATCATGCCGAGCGCGAGCGCGTAACCCAGGTTCTGGTTATGCAGCACGTCGCCGCGAATCTGCGCGTACAGCAGAATGGTCACGATATTGAGCGAGCTGCCGGTCAACGCATAAGCCGTGGCGACCGCGCCGAACGCGTTGGCGAACAAGAGCAGCGCCGCGCCCAGCAAGCTCGGCCACAGCACCGGCAAGCCGACATAACGCCAGTACTGCGCCGATGTCCCGCCGAGGCAATCGCAGGCTTCGCGCCATTCGCGCTTCAGACCGTCGAGCGCGGGCGTGATGATGAGCACCATCAACGGAATCTGGAAATACAGGTATGTGATGGTCAGTCCGGCGAAGCTCAGAATGCTGAAGCCGGTGGAATAGAGATTGAAGCCGAGGTACTTGCGCGCCAGCACGGTGACGAGACCCACGCGCCCCAACGTGCAAATGAAAGCGAACGCGAGCGGCACGCCCGCGAAGTTCGACGCCACGCCGGAGAAGGTCATGAGCGTCGGGCGAATCCATGCGGGTAACTGGCCTTTCACCGCCGCCCACGCGAGCAGCGAGCCGAGTATCGCGCCGCCCGCGGCCGACGCCGCGCTGACTTTCATGCTGATCCAGTAGGCATCGAGCACGCCCGGCTGGAACAACTCGCGGAAGTTGACGAGCGTGAAGTGTCCCTGCGGGTCCTGGAACGCGCCCACCATCAAGAAGCCTGTAGGCAGCAGAAGGAATAGCAGCGCGAACACGAAGAACGGCAGCACGCCGATATACGTGAGCCAACTCGCGCCGCCGCTTGCGCGCGCGGCACCGGCCGGCGGCACGGGCGCGGCCGGCGGCACGGGCGCGGCCGGCGGCACGGGCGCGGCCGGCGCCAGCAGATCCGGCCCGGCGCCTTGCGGAGGAGAGACGCTCATCGCGGGATCTCGTGCGTCACGCTTACTTCACGTTCGCGCCGACGATCTGATCCCAGCCCTTGGTGACGACGTCCTTGGTGGCGTCCTGTTGCGGCAGCGTCGGGAACACGACGCCTTTATACGCCGATGCGGGCGGCAGCTTGTCGAGCAGCGCCTGCGGCACCTTCTTCTGCGCCACGAGTTCGTTGTAGCGCATTGGGTGGCAATAGCCCGCGAGCCAGCCGAGTTGGCCTTCGTCGGAATAGAGGTATTCCATCCACAGCTTCGCGGCGTTCGGATGCGGCGCAAACGCGCTGATCGCCTGAACATAAACGCCCGCCACGACACCCGTCTTCGGCACGATCACCTGCACCTTCGGGTTGCCCTTGAGCGTGTCGCGGTCGGCGAGCGCGTTGTAGTCCCAGCGCACGATGATCGGCGTCGTGCCTTGCGCCAGCGACGCCGCCTTGCCGATCACCGGCACGAAGTTGCCGCTCTTGTTCAAATCGGCGAAAAATTTGAGTCCTGCCTGATCCGCCTTGCTTGCGTCGCCCTTGGTCTGCGACAAGCCCGCCGCATAGACGCCCTGAATGGCCTGATTCGCCGAGCGTGGATCGCCCGCGAGCGAAACCGCGTTGCGATAGTCGGCCTTCTGCAAGTCGCTCCAGTCGGCCGGCGGCTTGTCGATCATGTCGGTGTTGACTTCGAATGAAAGCACGCCGTAATAATCGCCGTACCAGTAGCCTTCGGCGTCCTTGGATTCAGCGGGAATCGCGCTCCACGTCGACACCTTGTACGGCTGCAACAAGCCTTCTTTCTTCGCCGTCGGGCCGAACGAAAGACCGACGTCGATCACGTCCGGTGCCTGCGGTCCCTTGTTGCCTTTGTTGGCCTTGATCGCTTCGATCTCGTCGCCCGAGCCTGCGTCGGGGTTGAGTTCGTTGACGCGAATGCCGTACTTCTTCTGGAACCCGGCGATGACCGCGCCGTAACCGCACCAGTCATGCGGCAGTGCGATGGTGGTCAACTGCCCTTCCTGCTTCGCGGCTGCGATGAGCGCATCCGTTGGCGCCGCCACAGCCTGACCGATGCTGCCCGCGGCCAATCCAGCCGTGGCGCAGATGCACAAAACACGGCCTGTCCCGATACGCTTCATCGTCATTCTTGTCCTATACCGGAAGGTATTGCGTTGATGAGTTCCGCCGATTGCCGATGCAGGCTAAAGTCAATCAGCGCGTTTGGCAAGCCGCCAAAAAAGCCGGCTCCATGCGCGGCATCGGCGGCACCCTTCAGTTCCTCGAAGGCTCGCTGGGCGGCGCGCGGCCCGTGCCGAACGTCGTCGCGACCACGATTGGACTCAGCGCCGCGAGGATCGCGCTGAAGCGCATCGTCGAAGCAATGCCGAGATGTTCGACGACCGCGCCGCCACCGAGCGAACCGAGCGCAATCGCGCTCGCGCCGCTGCGTTCCGGCTTGGCGCCGAGGGCGTGCCCATTAGCGCGGTGTCTCCCACGCGACGGCATCCGAGTCCGAAGGTGCGGCTCTTTATCGGCCGACTCGTCGATGCATGGCAGCCCAAACCGCCGAGGGAACGCGAGCTGCGTTGAAGCACGATCCCGCAATGTGGACCACGCGCGAACGCGCTTCGAATGCGCTTTATTGAATCGCGCACGCCTGAGCGATACTGACACTGTCGGAACGCATGAGACGCGACGCTGTTGCTGACGAGCCGTGACAACCCAACGAGGATTCGCACGATGGCCAAGATCTCCGCAGGCGTAGGTCCGAAATTTCCGCAAGTGGTCGTGCTGTTCGGCGCCACGGGCGATCTCGCACGACGCAAGCTGTTGCCTGGCCTCTTCCATCTGTCGAATGCGGGGTTCATCCCCGGCTGCAAGATCATTGCCGTCGCGCTCGACGACATTCACGTGGACGACTTCCGCGTCACGGCGAAAGGCGCGCTCGACGAGTTTTCGAGTCGTAAGGTGACGCCGCAAGAGTGGGACACGTTCGCCGCCAATCTCGATTACGTGCCCCTGACAGCCGGCGCCGCAACGCTGAAGGCGGCGGTCCTGAACGCCGAGAAAAGCTTCGGCGGCGAATGCCGGCGCCTGCATTATCTGAGCGTTCCGCCCAACGCCGCGCTTTCGGCGGTCGGCATGCTTCATGAAGCGGGACTCGTGGAACGCTCGCGCATCATCATGGAAAAGCCTTTCGGCACCGATCTGGCAAGTTCCGTGTCGCTCAACGCGCACTTGCACGAGGTCTTCGAAGAGGCGCAGATTTTTCGCATCGATCACTTTCTCGGCAAGGAACCGGCGCAGAACATCCTCGCATTCCGCTTCGCCAACGGCTTGTTCGAACCGATATGGAATCGCAATTTCATCGATCACGTGCAGATCGACGTGCCGGAAACGCTCGGCCTCGGCAAGCGCGCGGGCTTCTACGAGCAGACGGGCGCGTTTCGCGACATGGTCGTCACGCACCTGTTCCAGATTCTCGCGTTCATGGCAATGGAGCCGCCCACATCGCTGGAACCTTCGCCTATCAGCGAGGAGAAGAACAAGGTCTTTCGCAGCATGTTGCCGATTCAACCTAACGATGTCGTGCGCGGTCAGTACACGGGTTATCGGACCGAGGAAGGCGTGAGCGCCGAGTCGGAAACAGAGACCTTCATTGCGCTGAAATGCTCGATCGACAACTGGCGCTGGGCGGGTGTGCCCTTCTATCTGCGCACCGGCAAGCGGCTCGCGGAAGGCCAGCGAATCATTTCCATTGCGTTTCGCGAGCCGCCGAAGAGCATGTTTCCGGCCGGTTCGGGCGTGGGTTCGCAGGGACCGGACCATCTGACCTTCGATCTCGCCGATGCCTCGAAGATGTCGCTCTCGTTCTACGGCAAGCGGCCCGGCCCCGGCATGCGTCTCGACAAACTGAGCCTGCAGTTCGCCATGCGCGACACGGGCTTGATCGGCGAAGTGCTGGAAGCCTACGAGCGCCTGATTCTCGACGCCATGCGCGGGGATCGCACGCTGTTCACGACTGCGGAAGGCATCGAGCGGCTGTGGGAAGTATCCACGGCGCTGCTCGAATCGCCGCCGCCCGTGCGGTTTTACGCGCCGGGTTCGTGGGGGCCGAATGCGATTCATCAGCTCGTCGCGCCGCGTGCCTGGCGGCTGCCGTTCGAGCGTGCCTGGCGCGATCCGAACGCGCTCGGAAGCTGATCCTCAGGCGCGTCCGTTGGCTGCCTGAACCGTGTCGGCTTTCGATCTGAACCGGTCGCGATAATCCACCGGATTGATACTGAGCCGCCGAAAGAAGGTTCTGCGAAAGCCGTCGGTATCCTCGAAGCCGCAGCGGCGCGCGATTTCCCGCATCGGCAATTCCGTGGCTTCGAGATAGTGCCGCGCCGCGTCGATGCGCGCATTGGCGAGGAAGGTCATCGGCGTCGTGCCGCAGTCCTTGGCGAAGATGCGCGAGAGATTGCGCGCGCTCATATGCGCGCGGTCCGCAAGCGATGCCACCGTATGCGCGACATGCAGGTTGTCGAGCATGAACTCCTGCAGCGCCATAGTCTGCGAGCCGGGCGCGGCCTGCGTTTCAAGGAGCGGGCTGAACTGCGACTGACCTCCCGCGCGCCGCAGATACACGACCAGATACTTGGCGACATCCAGCGCCATCTGACGGCCGAAGTCGTCTTCGATCATTGCGAGCGACAAGTCGATACCGGCCGTGACGCCCGCCGTCGTGAAGATGTTGCCGTCACGAACGAAGATGTGGTCCGGCTCGATCCGCGCGCGCGGAAACGTCGCGGCGAGTCGCGGCACGTCCATCCAGTGCGTGGTCACGACTTTGTTGTCGAGCAGTCCCGCCGAACCGAGCGCGAAGAGACCATTGCAGATCGCCGATACGCGGCGGCATTGCTTGTGCTGCGCGCGCAGCCATTCGCTGAGCGCGGGATCGTCGAAGGCGTCGAAGATACCGAGCCCGCCCGGAACGATGATGGTGTCAAACTCCGGGCAGCGGTCGAAGATGGTGCGATCCGGTACGGTCGTGAGGCCGCTCGACGACTGCACGCTGCCGCGCGTGGTGCCGACCGTCATCATTTCGTACTCGCATTCGCCCTTGCTCAACACGCGGACTTCGGCAAAGGCGTCCTTCGGCCCGGCGATATCGAGCAACTGGAACCCGGGAAAGACGAGCATGCCGACCTTGATGCGTTTCATCGGAGTTTTGGTGTCCGTCTGAAAGCGGGCGGCGGCGGAACACCGTCGCCCTGAACGATTAGTCTAACCGCCCAAAAACACGCGGTCGCGCATGTCATCGATTGCGCACCGCCGGCGCGAAAGCCGGTGCCTTGCGAGGCTGGCGAGCGCCGGCGAGTTCGCTACGCTCGACGAGTACACCGAACAGCGCGCCAATGGTCGTCCAGACGATCGCCTGCATGCCGATGGACGCCATCCTGAACTTCCACAGCAGCGTGGCGGGAAAGCCGGCCGGCACTTCGTCGATCCCGGGCAGCACGACGATCATCACGGCAAGCATGACGCCGAACGCGAGAATACCGACGAGCGTTCCGTTCCACTGCCCGAACTTCCTCGCCGCGACACTGCGCACGTTGAGCGACAACAGCATGATCGCAAGCGAGATGGCGATGGTCAGAAAGAACAGCGCCGTGCGATAACCGATGGTTTCCGGGTCCCCGACCGATGGCGGATTCGCCGGATAGACGAGGCTCGGCACCACGACGAGCGATACGAACGCCGCAAGCGCCATCCACGCGGCAAGCGGCCGTGCGCCGAGCTTGCCCACCCTGCCCCACGCATATGCGAAGGCAAGCGCGAAGAGCCCGCCGAAAGCCGCGCCATAGGCCACGACACCCGTCAGCAAGCCCATGCCCGCCTGCGTCTCGCGACTGACGAGTTCGGGCTCGGGCGCATCGCCGTGAGCGGCGTGCGCGTGCTCTTCGATTGCAATCGCGCGTTCGACTTGCGGTTCGCCCACCACTCTCGCGAAACCGAACGCAAGCAGTCCCGCGACCACGCCCGCGAGCATGCCGCGCATCAACAGTTTGCCGACCATGATCGTCTCCGCGTCAATGACAGGGAAAGCCGAGCAGATGGCGTCCATCGTGCACGAACTCGTGAACGTACATGCCGGACACGATCGAGGTCGCGCCCTCTTCCGCGCCGACGAAATACAGCGCGAGCAACATCAAGAGACCGCCGAACACGATCCAGGGTAGTAGCTCGCGCAACGGGATGGGCGTGACCGCTTCGGTAGGAAAAGCAATAGCGTCGTTCATTGAAAACCTCGTTTGAATCGATGATGATGATTGGATGGATGCGCAAGACTCAGGCGTCAACGTTGACGCGCCGCGCCGTCACGACCTTCAGGAGTTCATCGCGCGACAACACGCCGCTCGTTTCGACTACGTTCAGAAGCGCTTCGAGAAAGCGTTCGTAGTAGTCCCAGCGCGGCTGGTCGACGCAACCGATCGCTTCCCACTGTGCAATCGATGCGATCAAGCTCTGCCGGAAGTCCTCCCACTCGAAGCAGCCCGCTTTCGATAACGACAGCGCAAGCCCGAACACATCGCGCTCCCAGCGGTTGGTGAAGAACAGCTTGCCGTCGAGACGCGGCGGCGAATCGGGCGCGCCGAGCATCGACGTCGCCGCGTATTCCTCGAATCGAGTGAACATGACGGGCCTCAGGCGGTGGGCGCTTCGATGAGGGCGACACCCATCATCGATTCCGGCGTCACGAGCGCGGCGAGTTCCGCTTCACTCATGTGCTCCGTGTTGGCGGGACGCTCGGGCACGACGAACCAGCGGATTTGCGCGCTGCTGTCCCACACTTTCACTTCCTTGTCCGCAAGCACGTTCACGCCGAATTCCGCCAGCACGGCACGGGGCTCGCGCACGCCGCGTGCACGAAACACGGGATCCTTGTACCAGTACGGCGGCAAGCCGAGAACCGGCCACGGATAGCACGAACACAACGTGCAGATGATGAGGTTATGCACGTTCTCGTCGTTGGCGACGGCGGCCATGTGCTCGCCTTCCGCACCCGTCATGCCGAGCGGCAGTGCAAGCTCCGCGATGGCCTTCGGTGTGTCGTCGACGAGGCGCTTCTTGTACTCCGGATCGGTCCATGCGCGCGCCACGATCTTCGCGCCATTGAACGGCCCGGCCATGGTTTCGAAGTGCTTGAGCACGGCATCGACGGAATCGCTCGCGATCACGCCCTTCTCAATCAGCAATGCTTCCAGCGCGCGCACCTTTGCCGCGCTCGACGCTTCGCGGTCGTCGGGAAATTCAAAGAGTTGGCTCATGCTGCGGTGGCTCCGGATCAGTTGGCCGCTTGTACGTAGGCTTCGTACAAGTCGGCATAAAGGGTGGTGTTCGCTTCGCTCTTGTCGGCGCCCCAGATGTCGGCGGTATTGAACGCAATGCGATACACGGGCATGGGCGCGCCTATACCGTCCGGTCCCGTCGATACGAAATACGAGAACGCGCCCGGATACACGAGATCGACGACGCCGGTCTTGTTGCGCAGATAGCCGGGCAGACGCGTGTGATCGACCGCTTCGGGGTCGGCTATGCGTACCGCGTCGCCCTTCGCAAAACGCGCGGCGCTTTCGAGCGCGTGATAACCGGAGTCGCCGTTCGTCAGATACGCGTCGATCTGCGCGGTGAGCGCGGCGTCGGGTTTCCCAGGCAGCGCGGCATCGGGGTTCGCGCGGTAGTGCGCGGTCTTTTGCGCGAGTTCGTCGGCCGAGATGTAGCCTTGATCGACGAAGAACTGCGAGATGCCGCCGAGCCACTTCTCGTAGTACCGATACTTGAAATACTCGAACGGCTGCATGTCTTCCGCGCCCGTGCGCAGCGAGGCCCACGTCCAGTCGTTCTTGAATGTCGTCGGCAGCGTGTCGACAGGATAGCGATGCAGCGCGTTGGAGAGATGCGCGCTTTCCGCCATCATCACGGTATGAATACCGAAGATGCGCGTCTCCCACGGTTCCACGAACACGCGCCGTTCGGTGCTGACAGGGCCGAGATTTTCGATGCCGCCAAGATGATGCTGTAGTTTCACGATGTGCTCCGTGCGTAAAGAAACGAGTTCAGCTCAGCCGATGCTCGCGTTTGAACAACAGCGCTTCGCCGACCACTTCCGACACGAAGCCGAAGACCGCGCCCGTCACGAGCGCCGCTGCGGCCACGAGTGCAGGATTGCCGATGCCAGCGGTCGTGATCGCCTTGCCTGTTGCCACCGTCGTGCCGACCGTCGATGCAAAGCCCCACACGATGGCCGGCAAGACATCGAGTAATCTGATCTTTGCTGCCTGCACCATCGCCGCGCTGCCGATGCCGACGAACACCGCCGCCGCAAACGCGCCACCGCTCGTCGTCGCAATGCAGAGCAACGTGAGCGATGCGATGACCAGCCCCGTGAGATTGGACGCAACGCTCTTCACGAAGCCCGCGCGACCGCCGCCAAGCACGAAGAACGACGCCCATGCAATGAACGTCACCCAGACGGGTACGGGAAATACGGTCCCGGTGAGCCATGTATCCGCGACGGCCAGTACGCCAATGCTCAATGTGTATGCTTCGGGCTTTTTCATGCGCGTGCTCCTCGATAAGAAATGAATGAATGGGTCAATGCATGCAGGAAAGAAGTCCATCGCGCATGTGCCGTGCGTCGATGTTTCTGCCGATCATCACGAAGCGGTTCTCACGCGCTTCGTCGTGCTTCCATGCGCGGCCGAAGCTCGTATCGAGCAGCATGTGGACGCTATGAAAATGCAGACGCCTTGCTTCCTCGTGCACGTTGAGCACGCCTTTCATGCGCAGCAGTTGTTGCCCCTGCGTCTGCACAAGCTGGTTGATCCACTGATTGAAGCGGCTTGCGTCAATGGCGCCTGGAACGACGATCGCGCAAGAAGCGATACTGTCGTCGTGTTCGTGATCGTGGCCTTCTTCATCGAGCAAACCGGGTTCGACGGCGAGCAGGTTATCGAGCGAGAAACTCCGCACGCCGAGCAATGCATCGACGTCGACGGCTGAATGGTTCGCGAAGTCGATCTGCGCGGTGGGATTGATTTGTCGGAGTTCTTCGACGAGCGCGGCCACTTTCGCGGGCACGGCCACATCCGTCTTGTTGATGATGATGCGGTCCGCATACACGATTTGTTCGCGCGCGATGTCATCGTGAAGCTGGGCGGATGCGTGCATTGCATCGACAACGGCTACGACGGCTTCGAGTTCGAGACGTTCGCGCACGTCGGGGTCTGCGAGAAAGGTCTGTAGCACGGGCGCGGGATCGGCGAGCCCGGACGTTTCGATGATCAGCCGTTCCAGCCGGTCGCCGAAGCGTGTAAGCAGATCGCGCACGCTTGCGACGAGATCCGTGCGGACCGTGCAGCACACGCAACCGTTATTAATCTCGATGACGGCTTCTTCGTCGGCGACGATCAACTGACCGTCTATGCCGACTTCGCCGAACTCGTTGACCACGATGCCGATCTGCATCGGCCGCGTTGCATCGAGAATGTGATTGACGAGCGTGGTCTTGCCCGCGCCAAGAAAGCCGGTGACGACGGTAGTGGGAATTCTGCGGATTTGCATGGCGGAGTCATCCTTGGCGCGTGCTTCGCAGCGATGCGCGGTTTGTGAACGGATGACTCTTTAGCGACTTCCACGCCGTGTTTGGCGAGGTGGCTGTGTGCTGTCGATTGTTGGCGGGGTAGGGGAGCGTTTGTGGCCGTTTCGGTCGCTAGCGGCTGAGACGGACACAAGTGGCCGTTTGGTTGCGTGCTCGAGTTAGCGCCGCGTTGCGCGATGGCGGCGCATGGTGGAGCGGGAATGGTGCGGGACGTGCTGCCTGGGTGTGCACTTGAAGAGGTGTGAGGAATGGTTGCGATTGCTTTGTGAGAGCGCCACGACTCCCATCCACGCCTGCTGACGCGGATGGCTCGCTCGCTCGCGCTCTCAGAACGTCTGCCAGTCCCCTTCCGCGCTCGCAGTCGCTGCATGCGTCGGCGCAGGTTTCGGCGCTGTCTTCGCTGAGGCGCGAGGCTTGGTCGGCGCTGGAGCGCGAGGTTTGAGAGCGACGCGAGACGCGCTCGTTGGCTTCGCCGCCGTGGATACCGGAACCGCGCGCGCAGCCGCTGCATCCACCTTGAATACCGCGACGAGATCACGCAACGAAGCCGACTGCGACGCCATGGACTGCGCGGCCGCCGATGCTTCCTCGACGAGCGCCGCGTTCTGCTGCGTCATTTCATCCATCTGCATGACTGCGGTGTTGACCTGTTCGATGCCATGATGCTGCTCGCCCGATGCCGAGCTGATCTCGCCCATCAGATCGGCCACGCGCTTCACGGCCTGCACGATCTCCGTCATCGTGCGGCCCGCGTTGTCCACGAGCGCCGAACCATTGTTCACGCGTTCCACGGACTCGGTGATCAGATCCTTGATCTCCTTTGCGGCCGTCGCGCTGCGCTGTGCAAGCGTGCGCACTTCGCCCGCCACCACCGCGAAACCGCGACCTTGTTCGCCTGCGCGCGCGGCTTCCACTGCCGCATTCAATGCGAGGATGTTGGTCTGGAACGCGATGCCTTCGATGACCGAGATGATCTGCGCGACTTGCTCCGAGCTGCCGGAGATGCCGTGCATCGTATCGACTACGCGGCTGACCAGTTCGCCGCCGCGCGCTGCTGTTTCCGACGCCTGCGCGGCCAGCGCGTTGCCCTGACTCGCGTTGTCGGCGTTTTGCTTGACCGTCGTGGTGAGCTCTTCCATGCTCGCGGCCGTTTCTTCGAGGGAAGCGGCCTGCTCTTCGGTGCGCTGACTCAGATCGGTGTTGCCCGATGCGATTTCCGCCGACGCCGTCGCGATGCCTGCGCTACTCGTCAGCACGCGGCTCACGAGATCGACGAGGCGCTCGTTCATGTGGCGCAGCGCGCCGAGCAACTGACTCGTCTCATCGCTGCCTTGCACTTCGATCACTGCGGTGAGATCGCCACGCGCGACCGTTTCCGCTATTTCCACCGAACGGCGGATGGGCCGCGTGATCGACACCGTGATTGCAGACGCGATTCCCGCGCCCAGCACGATTGCCACCGCGATGAGACCGACCGTCCATGCCATCGTGCTTTGATAGGACGCATGCGCCTTTTCCATCTCGGCGGTCGAGCCCTCGTGATTCAGCTTGATGTCGACGTCGATCAACTCCTGCACGTCTGCAAATGCCTTCGCGGAAGGGCCGCCGGCCAAGTTGCGAGCCTCGGCCATGCCTGTGTCGCCGGATTCGGTGAGCGATTGAATCTTCGCATCGAGTTCCAGATACTGCGCCCATGCCGACTTGATGCCGCTTGCAACCCGCTGCTCTTCGGGCGACGAGACGAGTTGCGCATAGCCGTCGAATGCCGCGGCAAATTTGGAAATTAGCTGCGTATGCTGGTTAATCACGGTCTTGCGATCGGACGCGTCGCTCGTGACGAGCGCACGTAAGGACGTGCGTCGCACATCGTCCGCGAAACCGCGCACCTTACCGAGCGCCTCGACGCTCGGCAGCCAGTTCTGACCCATCTCCCGCGTACCGTCATAGATGCGTGATGCCTGAACGAGACCGATGCCACCGACCGCGCACAGCAGCAACAAAACGACTGCAAAACCAGCGCCCAGGCGCCGGCCGATTTTAATGTTGGAAAGGAATGCCATTGGAGATCGAGAGGGGACGTTGTAAAAGATCACTGCATATCGTCACTGCCCCCGCTCGACTGGAGCTTTGTTTCAAATCTGACTAAACACATACTGATTGCTTTCGATGCCATGTTTTGCTCGCGATGGCATTGAAGTAATCCATGCATATGCTGACAATTTTTCGAAGCGGCCTGTCAATCGCTATCGGCAGGGCCTATAACTTACTTGAGGCAGCATGCACTGCCCGGTTCGTTTCTTCTGTTGAAGTTCCTCGATGCAATCACCGAGGCTTTGGCCATCGTCCAAAGTGGAGGTCGTATGCGACTCGTTATCGTGTTGCCGACAGCGGCTGCGGCCGTCTTCTATAGCGCGCTTGCAAACGCCTATTCGCAAGAAGAGGTCAATGTCTTTGCGCCGCCTGGTAACGAGGTCGTGGAGAAACCGGGCGTTGGATCGATAAAGGCCGTGAGTGCGGAAATGAAAACGGGTGCGCAAACGGATGGAGCGATGCAAACCCCGCACGCCACGGCACCTGGACCTAACGGAACCAATCAGCCTGCTGCGCCTGAGATCGTGAAGTGACCAAGCTCAAACGCTCAAGCTGGCAACCCCGTCACCGACGCTCGGCCACGTTTTAGCACCGGCGTATCCGCGCGATGCGCGAGCACCCATTGCGCTATCTCGTCCTTTCGCGCGAACCATACGTCGGGTTTGGAGCGTGCATAAGTAAAGAAGCGGTCCAGCATGCGGATGCGATTTGCGTGACCGTTGATGCGGTCGTGGAAACCAACGAGCATCATGCGACGACGGTTCGCGCCTTCCTCGTATAACTGATCGAACTCGTCTTTCAAGGCCTGTTCATAGGCCATCGGGTTATAGCCTTCGAACGGGAACGACGAGATATCGTTCATATGAAACGTGTACGGCACCGTGACGAAATCGCGGCCACGCACGGGGACGATGAACGGTTCGTCGTGGCTCGGTTCATCGATGTGATAGACGAAGCCGAGGTCCTGCAAGGTTTCGAGAATGTGTACGGAATTGCGCAGCCAGTATGCGTTCCAGCCTACTGGACGATGACCCGTGATTCGCTCGATGGTATCGGCGGATTCGGCGATGAAGCGCTTTTCCGCATCGCGCGGCATGTTGTACGAGTTGGACCAAACCTGACCGTGCGCGGCTGCTTCATGACCACGCCGCACGATTTCTTGCGCGAGATCGGGCACTTGCTCGATCGCCTTGCCGATCATGAACGACGATACCTTGATGTCGTGCTTATCGAACAGATCCAGCGCACGGGGTATGCCTTCGTAGTAGCCATACGCGAAGAACGCGTTGGTCGGCAGATCGGGCACGCCCTTCGCGATCGGTTCGGGAATCGGGCCGCCTGCACCGGATATGGGCTGGCCACCGCCTTCGAACATCATCGATACGCTGACGGCGAGGCGCGCTCCGTTGGGCCAAAACCCTTTTCCTGTGGCCTTGGAAAGCGGGTTATTCGACGCGGCATTGACGCCTGCGAAGCTCTGCTCGGTTGCGCCGATTCCACCGGCCGCGACCAGGCCCGCGACGGTGAGACCCGCTTGCGCCAGGAACGTGCGACGGCTCGTTTGAGTCGCAGTGGTGTGACGTGCGTCGTGATCGGAGGTGTTGTTGTTCATGGCTTGCTTCCATTGAGTGATGAAGGACTGAGCGATCGTGCTGTTGGGACTTGCCGATGCGCTTTGTTCAACGTCGATGCATGGAAGCAGTTTGGTCGCAATGATGCGCTTTGATAATTGGGCTGGGTTGGTAATCAGTTTCAAAGGATGGTGAAGAATCGTCTTGCTGAAGACGCTATGTCGCCGCCAGCTTCGGCAGGCGACTGTTGCGTTCCAAACCAGACCGAAACTACGCAGCGCGCGTCAATCCAGGATGCGCAGCAAAAGTTTCGATGATGCTTTCCGATACGCCACTCGATGCAGCGACGATGCTCGCCGACTTCAACCCATAAGGCTCGCCGATAGCGTTGGTCGCGCGACCGCCCGCCATTTCGACAAGCAAAGCGCCTGCAACACAGTTGAATGTATCTTCTCCGAATTCCCAGAAGCCATCGAGCCGCCCACACGCGACATAGGCGAGTTGCAGCGATGTGGGTCCGAGATTGCGGACAGCGCCCGCTTTGGCAAGCATCGCGCTTAACGACTCGCCTGCGGCTTCGACGACTGCTGGTTTATTCCCGATGAACGGCGGCTGACTGGTGGCGAGCATTGCGCCTGCGTGGTGTTTGCGGCCGTTCACGGCTATGCGGTCGCCGTTCAGAAACGCGCCTTCATCGCGCACGGCGTGGAAACATTCGTTGCGGATGGCATCGTAGGTCATCGCGAAGACCGTGACGCCTTCTTCGACGAGCGCGATGGTGATGCACCATGAGGCGATGGAACGCAAGAACTGGACGGCGCCATCGATCGCGTCGCAGATCCAGAAGGCTTTCTTGTCGCTTGTCTGGGCGTCAGCTTCCGCGAGTTCTCCTTCGAGCCACGCGATCTCAGGATAACGAGCGGCGAGCGCTTCGCGGATGGTGTTGGCGGCTTGATCGTCGAGGGACTTGAAAACGCGCATCATCTCGGCGTTTTCGTAGATGGGGTATTGGGTGTTGAAGGTTTGAAGCAGGGATTGGCCGACGTCTCGCAGAAGGGCTTCTACTTGGTGTACGTCGATTTTCGGGGTCATTGGTGGCGCCTCCGGGGCGTTGTTTGTCGGTTGCCGGGAATGATGCCATTGATGGTTGGGAGGTGCACGGTGACGGACCTGCGCCGCGACCTCACGGTTCTCAGCCGTGCTGCATTTTGCTCAACCTTTTAGCGCCTTCAGAGCGAGCGCTAGTTTGCGTCGAATTGGTCGACTTTAAACCAGCTATGCACGCTCCATGACGTTCGATTAATGGCGTTCGCCCGGTTTTGAGAAGGTCGACGTTTGGGGATTGCGGCTTGCGGTTTGCGGCTTGCGGTTTGCGGCTTGCGGCTTGCGGCTTGCGTTCGCATGCTGCGGTGACGGCGTCTTTTCGGCCATAGCCGACCTTCCCCAGTTACGAACCGTGTGGCTGCAGTCCGTCCGTCTGCGGTTATTCGCCGGCTTGCACCGCTGAATCGAACGTCCGCAGGCGCGCATGAGTCTTCACGACCCTCAACCGCCCTTCTCCCCCACGTACCGACGACGACGGCTTTCAACGCTACAACGGCCATTCGACATTCAGCTATCGAGGCCCGAACGAAGACCGCAGCTATACGAACGTCATTCGAGCAACGATGCGATCTACATCTAAGTTTCCAACTCGAAGTCTGCATGAGCCGCCCCGCTCTCCGTTTATCTGCTCGACGAGCGCGAAGCCAGGTAACGTTGTGGCGCCTCTCCCGTGACCTGACGAAACATGACGATGAAAGCACTCGCACTGCGATAGCCAAGCTTCTTCGAAACTTGCGTCACAGGTTGTCCCAGCGTAAGGAGCGTGATTGCCTCCGCGACTCGTATCTGCTGACGCCATGCGCCAAAGGTCAATCCAGTCTCGGCATTCAGATAGCGCGCCAATGTTCGCCCGCTGGTGTGAAACTGCTCGCCCCAGAAATCGAGCGTCAGTTCGCTCGCCGGGTCGTTCATCATGTGCTCGCAGATCTGCAGCAGCCGTGCATCGCGCGGCAATGGCACGCCGGGCTCGGCGAGCGCGGGCGTCTCTCTCAACACCTTCAGCAACAGCGGCGCGCTGAGCGAGGCATGGCTTCCCTCGGCGTATCGCTCGCCCGCGGCGCCCAGCACGATGGCCAGCTCTCTCATCAACGGCGACACTGCAATCACGGCCGGTTGATGCCACGACCACGGAAACACACGCGGCTCGAAATACACACTGCATAGTTGCGTGTCGCCGACCGCGTGCAGTTCGTGATCGACATCGGATGGCAGCCAAACTGCGCGCGACTGCGGCAGCGTCCAGGTGCGCGAGGGCGTGAGCACGCGCACGACGCCGCGCACGGCGAACACCAGTTGTCCGTGCTTGTGTTGATGCCAGGTTATACGCTCGCCATGACGATAGTCGACGAGGGTCGCCATCACGTCTCGCGACAGCGGGACGCGTTCGATCGGATAGCGTTTGAGCAGGAACTCTTTCATGGTCGCGAAAAAGTGGTACGCAAAAAACTATCGATAAAACACCAATAGTTGTCAGAAATTCGATATTCGGTGTCGGCCTGATCTTTCGACGAAACGCTAAACTCGTCGTCACTCAACACTTTGCGCCGACCCATCGGTTGAAATGTTAATGGTTCGCATTCTCGCATTTTT
Source organism: Caballeronia sp. LZ001 (assembly GCF_031450875.1). NCBI lineage: Bacteria > Pseudomonadati > Pseudomonadota > Betaproteobacteria > Burkholderiales > Burkholderiaceae > Caballeronia > Caballeronia sp. LZ001. The sequence continues at coordinate 792,713 of NZ_JARTVX010000005.1, forward strand.
GTTGCCGCCCAATGCGCTTTGTGGGCAGCCGCCTGCCTTGGCTGCTTTCAACGAGGGTGTGCGCACGTGTCTCTGATAGCCTCGTCGATCCGCGGCGCGCGCGGGTTGTTGCCTGTCGCGCTGGTCGTCAGTCTCGTCAGCGGCGCGGCGAACGCGGCGCTCGTCGCGCTGATCAATCAGGCGCTTCGCGCAACCGGCGACGAACTGCTCACGCTCGGCGTGCGCTTCGCGGCGCTGGGCGTCGTGGTCATTCTCACGCGGGTCGTTTCTCAGATGCTGTTCATGTATCTCGGACAGCACGCCAAGGCGAGGTTGCGCTTGCAGACGATCGGCCGCATCGGGGGCGCGTCGTACCGCGATCTCGAACGATGCGGCGCGTCGCGCGCCATCAACGCGCTCACGCAGGACCTCGATACCATCGTCGTGTTCTTCATCAGTCTGCCGTCGATCGTCATGCAGGGCGCGGTGATCGCGGGTTGTCTCGTCTATCTCGGCATGCTGTCCCTGCCGATTCTGCTGTTCGCGCTCGTCGCGATCGGCGCGGGATCGCTCGGCACGCATCTGATCGGCTCGCGGGCGCTTCTCCATCTGCGCGATTCGCGGCAGCGTGAAGACGGCCTGTTGCAACGCTTTCGCTCGCTCTTCGACGGCGCGAAGGAACTGAAGCTGCATCGCGCGCGTGCCGAAGCGTTCGTCGCGCGTGATCTCGCCCCGCATGTGGAAGCGGTGCGCGCGCAGCGCACGCGCGGCTACATGCTGCACGCGTTGGCCGCGAGCTGGGGCAATCTGCTGCTGTTCGGCTTCGTCGGCCTGACCCTCTTCGTGCTCGCGCGTCTCTTCGATGCCGACGCGCACGTGATGTCCGGTTACGCGCTCGTCTTCCTTTACCTCATCATGCCGGTCGAAGGATTGCTGGCGGCCCTGCCCGCCATCGGCAGCGCGCGGATCGCGTTCGAGCGCGTCGATCAGCTCGAACAAGCCCTGCCGCCCGAGCCCGCAAGCGCCTCGCTCGACGCCGATGCGTTCGCGAGCATTACGCTCGAAGGCGTCGAACATCGCTACGTGCGCGAAGCCGAGGACGGTTTTTTCACGCTCGGACCTATCGATCTGACGTTCCGGGCGGGCGAACTCGTCTATCTCGTGGGCGGCAACGGTAGCGGCAAGACCACGCTCGCGAAGGTGCTGGTCGGGCTGTATGCGCCGGAGTCGGGACGCATCGTCATCGACGAAACGGTGGTAGACGACGGCAATCGCGCCGCTTACCGCCAGCTTTTCTCCGTCGTCTTCAGCGATTTCCATTTGTTCGATTCGCTGCTCGGCCTGCCCGCGCACAGCGAGGCCACGGCGCGCGCGCTGCTCGTGGCATTGCAACTAGAGCACAAGGTGCGCATCGACAACGGCCGTTTTTCGACGCTCGATCTGTCGCAAGGCCAGAGGAAGCGTCTTGCCTTGCTGGTGGCGTTTCTGGAAGACCGCCCGTTCTATCTCTTCGACGAATGGGCCGCCGACCAGGACCCCGCGTTCAAGGACGTCTTCTATCGCGTGCTGCTGCCGCAACTGAAGGCGCGCGCCAAGACGGTGCTCGTCATCACCCACGACGACCGTTATTTCGATCTCGCCGATCGTATCGTCAAGCTCGACAGCGGTCAGGTGAGTTCCACGAAAAAGGCGGCGCTCGCATGAACGGCCACGTCTACCAGACGGCGTACGCGACCGCGACGCCGCCCGCCTTCTCGCTCGAAGGCGTGTCGCGCTCGGCGGGCGGGCGCACGCTCTTGCATCCGCTGGATCTGCATATCGAACCGGGCCGCGTGACGGGGCTTGTCGGGCACAACGGCTCCGGCAAATCCACGCTCGTCAAGCTGCTCGCAGGACAGATTACGCCGGATACGGGCGTCGTCCGATGCGCAGGGCCGGCCGCTCGCCGACTGGAGCACGCGCGAGTTCGCGCGTGAAGTCGCCTGGCTTCCGCAGCAGACGCCATCGACCGATGGCATGACGGTGCGCGAGCTCGTCGCGCTCGGCCGCTATCCGTGGCACGGCGCGCTCGGGCGCTTCACGGCCGGCGACGCCGCGCACGTCGACCGGGCGATGCAAGCCGCCGATGTTCATCGTTACGCCGACCGCACCGTGGACAGCCTGTCGGGCGGCGAGCGCCAGCGCGCGTGGATCGCGATGCTGGTCGCGCAGAACGGGCGCTGCATGCTGCTTGACGAACCGACGTCGGCGCTCGATGTCGGCCATCAGCTGACCGTGCTCGAACTCGTCAGGACGCTGTGCGCCGAGCGCGCGATGACCGCTGTCATCGTCATGCACGACATCAACATGGCGACGCGCTTCTGCGACCGGATCGTCGCGTTGCGCGAGGGGCGTCTGCTGATGCGCGAGGACGCGGCGGTAATCGTCGATCCGGCGCGGCTCGAAGCCATCTACGGCGTGCCGATGTCGGTTACGACCGATGCGTCCACCGGCCGTCGCATGTGTTTTCCGTCATGAAGTCGCCACCGAGACGCACGCTGCTGCAAGGCGCCGCCGCGCTGCTCGCGTTCTCGCGTGCCGCGCGCGTCGTGGCCGGACCGGCGCCGCGACGTATCGTCGTATTGAACTGGGAGCTGACCGAGACGCTGCTCGCGCTCGGGCGCGCGCCGGTCGGCATTCCGCTGCCCGCGTGGTATGCGAACACGATCGCGGTGCCGCCGCTGCCGTCCGATGTCGCGGATATCGGCCTTCTCTATCAACCCAATTTCGATGCGCTGCTCGCGCTCGCGCCGGACCTGCTGATCGTCACGCCCGCGCATGCGGGACTGCTCGCGCCGCTGCGGCGTATCGCCCCGACGCTCACGCTCGGCGCGTATATGACCGACGGGCATCCCTACGCGAGCCTGTGCGCCGAAACCCGCGTGATGGCCGATGCCTTCGACGCCCGCGCCCGGGCCGACGCGCTGTTCGCTTCAACCGAGCGCGTCATGAGCGACATCGCGGCGCGCGTGCCGCGCGGCAGGCCGGTGATCGTCGCGGACGTGATCGACGAGCGGCATCTGCGCGTGTACGGCGCGGGCAGTCTCTTCAACGACGTGCTCGCGAAGATCGGGCTGTCGAACGCCGCGACTGCGCGCGTGCGCTGGACGACGAACGCGATGGGTTCCACCGTCGTGCCGTTGCCCCGTCTCCTCGAAGCCGCCGACGCCGATATCGCGTTGACTCGGCCGCTCGCGCCCGATATCCGCGCGGCGCTGACGGCGAGCCCGCTCTGGCGCGCGCTGCCAGCGGTCCGCGAGAAACGCGTGGCCGTGTTGCCGGTGATCGCCCCGTACGGCGGCCTGATTTCGATGCAACGCTTCGCGACCGCAATGGCGAATGCACGCACCATCATCGATAACGGCGGAGGTGGGCTTGCGTAGCAGCCGCGTCGCACTCACTCGCCCTTCGGCGCCGCCACGCGACTGGCGGCTTGCACTTTTCGCCGGCCTGATGCTGCCCGCCGTGTGCCTCGCCGCGTTGCATTTGCATGGCGCGCTCGACGGCGCATCGTTCTGGAAGGCGCTCGTTTCGCCCGATCTCACCGACATGCGCGACGTGCTGGTGCACGAGAGCGTGCTGCCGCGCATCGCCATGACGCTGCTGTGCGGCACGGCGCTCGGGCTTGCGGGCGTGCTGGTGCAGCAGGTGTTGCGCAATCCGCTTGCCGAACCGATGACGCTCGGCATCTTCCCCGGCGCGTATCTCGGGCTCGCCGTCGTGAGCGTGTGGCTGCCGGGCTGGCTCGCAGCGGGCCGCGAAGCCATCGCGCTCGCGGGTGGCGCGCTGGCAATGATCCTCGTGCTCGGCCTGGCATGGTTGCAACGCATGTCGTCGCTTGCCGTGATTCTCGCGGGCATGGTGGTGAATTTGTACTGCGGCGCGATCAGCCTCGCGATCGGCGTCATGCATTTCGATCTGCTGCAAGGCTTGCAGATCTGGGGCGGCGGCGCACTCGATCAGACCGGCTGGCAAAGCGCCGCGCGCGTTGCGGCGAGCGTGGGCGGTTGCGCGCTGGCGTCGGCGCTGCTGCATCGACCGCTGCAACTCTTCGATGCCGGCGATGCCACCGCTCGCAATCTCGGCGCCGCCGTCGGCTGGATGCGCGGCGCGGCGCTGCTGGTCGCGGTCGTGCTCACGGCGAGCGTGGTGGCGCAGGTCGGCGTGATCGGGTTCGTCGGATTGGCGGCGCCGCTCCTCGCGCGGCTCACGGGCGCGCGCCGCCTGCGCGACCGGCTCGTGTGGGCGCCGCTTTTGGGCGCCGCCCTGCTCTTTCTCACCGACGAACTCGTGCGCATCGTCTCGCAGGGCGAGCTGTTCTCGGCGCATCTGATTCCCACCGGCACGGTCACGTCGATGATCGGCGTGCCGCTCCTGGTCGTCCTGCTGCCGCGCCTTCGCACCACGCCGGACATCCGCGAAACGCATGACCGCGGCACCGCGCCGCACGCAGTGCGCACGATGCCGCTCGTATGGGCAGCGCTCTTCGCGATCACGTGCGCGTTGTCGTTCGTCGTCACGCGCGGACCGGACGGTTGGCGGTTCGCGCATCCGGCCGACATCGACGCGCTCCTCTTCTGGCGCGTGCCGCACCTGCTGGCCGCGCTCGCAGCGGGCAGTCTGCTGGGCGCGGCGGGCGCGCTGTTGCAGCGCATGACCGCGAATCCGATGGCAAGCCCAGACCTGCTCGGCGTCGGCTCGGGCGGCATGTTCGGCGTCGTCGCGGTGCTGCTGATCGCGGGCAGCTTCGAACCGGCCGCGCTGTTCGCGGGAAGCGTGGCCGGCGCGTGCACCACGCTTGGCTTGCTGCTCTGGCTCGGGCGGCGCGCGCGGTTCGCGCCAGAGCGGTTGCTGCTCGTCGGATTGTCGATCAGCGCGCTGTTCCAGGCGGTCGTCGGCGCGGTCATGGCGAGCGGCGATCCACGCGCGGGCGTGCTGCTCGATTTGCTGGTCGGGTCGACCTACTACATCGAGCCGGCGATGGCATTGCTCATGGCCGTGCTGGCGATGTCGGTACTCGCCGTGGCGCCGCTGTTCGCGCGCTGGCTGGCGGCGCTCGGCGCCGGTCCGCAGGTGGCGGCGAGCATCGGCGTGCCGGTCGGGCGCGCGCGCTTCGGCCTGTTGCTGCTCGCGGCGGTATCGACGGCGGCGGCGACGGTCGTGGTCGGACCGCTGTCCTTCGTCGGGCTGATCGCGCCGCATATCGCGCGACTCTCGGGCGGGCGGCGTCTGCTGCCGCAGGTCTACCTCGCAGCGATGCTCGGCGCGCTGCTGATGGTCGTCGCGGACTGGCTGGGACGGCAGATTCCTTATCCGGAGCAACTTCCGGCCGGTCTCGTCGCGACACTGCTCGGCGGTCCGTGGCTCGTCATGCTGATCCTGCTGCGCGGTGCGCGGCAAACATGACGGTTGCATCGAAGTCGATAGAACGGGGCCGCGCGTGCCTCGCACCACACAACCAATGTCCCCATCCGATTCAAGCCCGCATGCAGCGGGACGACGCCGTTTGTCTATTCAACGATGGGATGAGAAAACATGAGAAGAGGGAATGACCCGCGCGGCGCGATGCCCGCGCCGACGACGGGATGGCACGTGCGCGCGCCGCGCATGACGCCGCTTGCGCTCGCGCTTTTGACGATGCTCGGCGCGACATCGCCGCCCACACGCGCGCAAAACCCGGCGGGCAGCGATGTGACGTTGCCCGCCGTCGTGGTGACCGACAGCACCGGCGCCGATGCGACGACCGAAGACAGCGGCTCGTACGCCGCGAAACGCGCGACCATCGCGGGCAAGAGCGCGCAATCGATCAAGGAGACGCCGTACTCGGTTTCCGTCGTCACGCGCCAGCAAATGGACGACCGCAACGACACGACCATCGAAGAAGCCTTGCGCTACGTGACGGGCGTCAGTTCGGTCAGCTACGGCGACGGCACGGCTTATTTCCGCGCGCGGGGCTCACAACTTGGCATCGAATTCGATGGCACGCCCATCGTCAGCGGCCTGCAATATCTCACGCAATTCGACCTCGCGATGTACGACCGTGTGGAAGTGTTGCGCAGACCGGCCGGCGTGATCGACGGCGCAGGCGAGCCCGGCGGCGTCGTCAATCTCGTGCGCAAACGGCCGCAAAATCAATTCCATCTGACGACCGACACACAAGTCGATTCCTTCGGCAGCGTGCGGCAGATGATCGACGTCACCGGACCGCTTAACAAGGACGGCAGCCTGCGCGGGCGTGCGGTGATCGTCGGCGAGGCCGGGCATCAATCCATCGACCGGGCGCGCAGCAAGGAGTTCATGGCCTATGGCGCGATCGACTACGACTTCACGCCGCGCACGACGCTCTCGCTCTCGGGCGGCTACGAAGTCCTGCCGATGTACGGCCTCGACTACGGCGCGAGCGGCGTGCTCAATGCGGATCAGACCGCACTCGTCGGCCGCGTGCCGAGTTCGTATGCACAGAACTTCAGCCCGAGCTGGAACACGTCGTACACGTCGATTCAGGAAGCCAACGCGAACCTCGTGCATCGCTTCGAAAGCGGCTGGAAGTCCTCCACGACGCTGTTCTACAGGCACATGCTGACGCGGGCGTACTACGCGTACTCGGGACCGGGCGCGACCACCGATGGCCTCAGCTTCTACGGCGATCAGAATCAGCGCAACACCTACGACTGGTTCGGCGCGGACAGCAACGTGTCCGGTCCCATCCGGCTCTTCGGGCAAACGCACACGTTGACGGTCGGCGCAAATTATTCGGTGATGTCGTCGACGGCGCTCTCGGGCTTCCAGTCCGTCGATGGCCCGTTCGACGGCGGCACCTTCAGCCTGTTCGATCCCAACGCCGTGCCGCAGGTCGATACGCCCTTCAGCTTCGGCACGAACGAGCGCACCGTCCAGTACGGCATCTACGCGCAGGCGCGCATCAAACTCGCGAATCCGCTGACGCTCGTGCTCGGCGCGCGCGAGGCGTTCGTACAGGATCGCACGCAATCGACACTGCCCGACCTCACGGACTGGGCGACGAACTCGCAGATCAACCATCGTTTTCTGCCGTCGGCGGGACTCGTCTGGGATATCGTGCCGGCGGTCACCGCGTACGCGAATTACGCGCGCTTCCTCGACGCCCAGACGCAGACGACATTCTCCGGCGCGGGCATTCCACCGCGTTCCGGCGAGCAATACGAAGTCGGCGTGAAGAGCAGCGTGCTCGGCGGACGCCTGAATACGAACATGGCGCTGTTCCGTATCAACGACAACAACCGCGCGGTCGACGATCCCGATCATCAGTTCTATTACCTTGCCGCCGGCAAGGCACGCAGTCAGGGCGTCGAACTCGAAGTCACCGGACAGCCGATGCCGGACTGGAACGTCTATGCGGGCTATACGTACCTGAACGAGCACTTCGAGAACGATGCGCCCGGCCTCACCGATGGCACGGACCCCAAGCATCTCTTCAAACTGTGGACGCGGTATCAGTTTACGCAGGGCGTCATGCGCGGGGTATCGGTCGGCGGCGGCATGCTCGCGCAGACACGCATATCGCGCGGCGTCGAACAGGGCGCGTATGCCATCTTCAATGCGCAGGTCGGATATCGCTTCAACAAGCATCTCGAAGCGACACTGCAGTTGAACAATATCTTCGATCGCGGCTATTACATTCGCCCACCCGGCCAGTTCTACAGTGTATTCGGCGACAGGCGTAACGTCATGTTGAGTGTCCGGACCGACTTCTAAATTTACGATGACGCTTGGGTGACTGTCGAGACGGAAGCACTGACCTTCCACCGTCGGGTTGTCCGCAGACAGGCGATGATCCATCGGCTGTCTGCTTCTGAATAACATAAAGAATCAGCAAGAAATTTCGTGAGACGAAGTGGCCGCAAACGACATATAACGGAAGTTGGTAAGTCTCGGTCAAAGATTCTCAGTGACACCAAGCAACGCAAGTTGGTGCTCAGCAGCCGCCGGCATCCAACCCAGCAACCTAGAGTAGACTGCAACCTCAACATCAAAAACCCCCGCACCTCGGTCCTCACTGTTGGGAGCACTTCAAATGAAAGTTCTCGTAGTGGACGATTACACCGATACCACCGACATGCTCGCCGAAATCGCGGGGTCCATGGGTCATGCGGTTACTCGCGCCTACACCGGCACCGAGGCGCTGAAAGCGGCCGCAGGCGAAGGCGCGTTCGAACTCATCCTTCTGGATATCGGGCTTCCCGATATCAATGGCCACGCTCTGTGCATGCGACTCCGCGCATCCGAGAAATATGCCTCCCGGCGCATCTTCTCGCTAACCGCACACGACGACATTCACGAACATTTCGATATGTCGTGCTTCGATGGCCACTTGTCCAAACCGCTATCCGTCGCCGCCATCGAATCGTTGCTATCGGGAAAAAAAGCCGAAGAGCCGGTTCGCTAATCGAAACTCCGTCGCTTGCACCATCGTGCGCTTCGACGTATCGAACCACGGTGCAGACGATCAAATCAAGGAGGCCGCAGTGCCAGACATCAATGGATTCGCTGACGACCGTTCCGATCACAAACTCGAATCGTTACGCCCACTCGCCGATTATCTGGAACGCGCGCTCGACAAGGCGACAAGCGTCGTCCTTATTCGGCATACCGCCGACGTTTGCACGGTCTATCTCGGCGACCCATCCGGGCCCAAGGAAGAGTTGAAACAAGTAGGCTCGATTCCAAAATCGCTCGCCGATGAAATGCTGGAACTGACCTCATCAGGTGCAAATCGAATCGAAATCGACGAGCAGTCGTATCGCTTCGTGCGCAGCTTCACGCAGATCGACGACACAGCCGCCATCGTCTTCAAGGCTGACTAATCGCCGCTGTCACTACAACTGCATCAAGCAACGGAGGCGTCAGTTGAGCAACGCTTTGGATGCGATTCTGGCGCAGACGTGGAGCCATCTGCTTTCAGGCGCCAATCCCGGCCGCGAGCGTTCCGCCTACACGTTGATGCAGTTCGCGACCATCGGACTCGATGGCGCGCCGAAGCTGCGCACGGTCGTAATGCGGCGTGCCATCCAGGACCGCGCGCTTGTGAGCTTTCACACGGACGTGAGATCGGAAAAGGTCGCTGAGATCGAACAGGAGCCGAACGTCTCCGCGCTTGTCGGCGACTGGCGTGCCGGCATCCAGATTCGACTCGAAGGGCGCGCGCAACAAGTCATCGACGATGACGAAAGACTCGCCGTGTGGAACGCGAGCCGCCCCGGTTCGCTCGCGCTTTATCGTGCGCCGTTGCCTCCGGGAACACTAGTGGACAGTCCGCCCGATGCGCGCCCGAAGCCCGACGACACAACAGCGCACACTCAGACGGATGGCTTCGAACACTTCTGCCTCATCGACGTCATCGTCAGTAAGATCGATTTCCTCGACGTCTCGGGCGAAATGCACCGGCGCGCAAACTTCTGGCTCGAACGCAACGAGTGGCACGGTCATTGGATCGCGCCATGAATGCGACCAACCTCGACTTCATGCGTGTGAAACGAGCGGCAAGCGAATAATGAAGACGCAACCGTGGCCAGGAATGTCCTTCACTTCCACGGTTCCCCTCAAAGTTTCTACGTTGCGCCTCACAATAGTCAGTCCTAAGCCCAGTCCGCTGCGATCCGCATTGAATTGCACGAAAGGATCGAACATCGACTCGCCGTTCTTACAAGGAAGTCCTCCGCACTGATCGTGGATTTCAATAAAGACGTCGTGATTCACATAGATTCTCAACGCGACCGCGCTTTTCTCCTTGGTGAACTTGAACGCATTCTGTAAGAGGTTGATTATCGCCTCATACAACAAGTCGCGATCTCCACGAACCTTGATGAGCGCGTCGACCGGAGTAACGGAAAAACTTTTTCCACGGGCTGTCGCGTCCACTCGCGCCGCTCCCTCGATTTCCAGGATTAATGGAGCGAGACTGAAGATAACGTCGTCGTAACGTACGGTCGCCGGGTCTGCCGAGTCGCGAAGCATTCGGTCAGTCAGCTTGCCGAGTCGCAAAAGACTACGCTCAGCAAGTAATCCGGTGGCTCCTTTCGCGCTCAGATTTCCTCGTTGTAAAGCGGTGAATGCGAGCAGCGTAGTGTGGATCAGATTACGCATCTCGTGCGCGAGCATTCTGTTCTCATCGGTCTGCGTCTGAGCGCCGCTATTCGTGCGCGCGTTGTCTCGCGCGGCCGAATAAGCCATCACGGCATTGGCAACCGCCGTATCGATGCACAGATTGAGTATTCGAAACTCCTGTACCTTGAAAGGCGCATCCCGTTCTACGGCCAGTTCGGTAATCGCCTGGCATAGATCGCCGTAACCTACGACGATGTCTTCGATCTTGAGTCCCGTTCCGAATAGCACCCTGCCTGCTTCGCGTGCGGTTCTGCCTATCGGGGTATCCTTCGATTCACCCCGTTCGGGAAGCCCCGATGTCGAATTCGGAGTTTCGGTGGTACGGTGCTGGCGCAGAAGTTCGGTTATTTGCGTAAGCAGTTCGGGAAGGACGATCTTTATATCCGCCATCACCGGAGATTCGGCGTTCCGCTTGAAAGTCATGATGCGGCAACGTTCAAGCAAGATGCTTCGATTATTCTTGAGAAATTCGTGCATCATGGCCCTGCTCCTGATGAAGTCCAAAGCCAGGAAGCGTCCTTCAGGGAGACGATCTTGCCTGCATCGACAAGGATCGATCAGACCTTGATCGCCCGCCTTGAAACTTCGTTGGTCAAACTAATGTCGCGTTGTCGTTCGAACCGTATCGTCTTTCTCTTGTTGTGGGCGACGGTTTCACCGCTGGACTAGCGCAATCGCTATTCCCGTGCCGTGCTCCCGTGCCCATAAATAACAGTTTGGCGACGTCCCGCAGGCAACGACTAATAATCGGCGATTTCGGCTGAAGCACGACGAGAAGCGAGCGAATAACGCCCGCTCGCGTTCACACGAACTCGACTCCCTGCGCCGTTTACCGACCGGCATGACACCGCTCGGAACGCCGATTGCTCTTTCGTCGGTCCGTATGTGGTTCAAAAAGGAGAAGCTAAATGGCAGGCGACAGTTCGTACAAGCCCGGTGAAATCGTCAAAGTATCGGGCATTTACTCAGTGGTCTATGAGGACGGGAAAGATACCTTCGAAGTCACCTGCGTCGAGGGCGAACATTTTCCGCCCACGCGAAACGGAAAAGGCGCGCACTTCGAGTTGAAATACGGAGCGACGCATTCGCACAAGCATGAAGCGTTGAAGGAAACTCAAGCGCAAGCCTGAGCGCATATAAGGTATTGGTCGCGGTACGTCCTACAGACTCGGGACGCACCGCGAACACTGCATCGGCGGATTAAAGCGCTCGTGCCTTGTTTTCGCGCGGCATAAGGAAAGCCAGCACGGCCGCGACAATAAATAGCGCAGGCACATCGCCGAGCAAATGACCGACGTGGCGCGTGCCGTCCATCTCGGCGCCGAACGACTGCACAGCCATGATTGCGCCGTGCACGACGCTCGACCATACCGTGAACCAGATCAGGCTCAGATGCTTCATCGGGTTGCGCGATGCCATCAGTAGAAACACGCCGAGCGTCGCGTAGATGCCGACGATCATCAGCGGGTAGTCCGAATGGCTGCTTTGCCAACTCCATCCGGAAGGCCACAGGATCATGAGCGGCCATAACGCGAAGATGGCGATTAAACCCACGGCAATCAGCGCGATGCGCAAGGCGGCGAGTCGTCGGGCGTCGTTCATCGTGCGCTCCCAAAGAAGGCGTGCTTGTCGCACACGATACTCCCGCGCACCGCTCCCTACTCGGCGGCTCCTTCGCATCGGCAACGTAGTCGAGCGTCTGCGCGCCTGACGGACAATTACTCGTAGCGCTCCGTCACAGAACGCCGTCCCCGGAACGATAAGATCATCACAAAACCGGTCGATATTGTTGCGATTCTCCCGTTCAGAACACGAAAACTAGGGCTATCTGTTATTGACGCACCATTTACATGATGCGAAGATCACAACACAACACGCGGCCCGACCGCGAAAACATAAGAATTCGTCTATTTGACGAAGGAGACATCAGGATGAGTCAGCCGGTCGCGGCCGCTTCATCGCCGCCAGTTCCGTTGATCCGTGTAACCGGCGTCACCAAAAGGTTCGGTGGCGTCCAGGCGCTGCGCGGCGTCGATCTCGAAGTTCTGCCGGGCGAAGTGCACGCGCTGCTCGGCGAAAACGGCGCGGGCAAGTCCACGCTCATCAAGATATTGAGCGGCGTCCATGCCTACGACGAAGGATCGATCGAAATCGCGGGCAGCCGGGTCGCATTCGAATCGCCCGCAAAGTCGCGCGAGGCAGGCGTTGCCGTCGTGTATCAGGACTTGAGTCTGGTCGAATCGTTGTCCGTCGGCGCCAACCTCATGCTCGGGCGCGAACCGCGCACGCGCCTCGGCTTCGTCCGGCAACGCGAACTCATGGCCCAGGTCAGCACCTTTTTGCGCGAGCACGATATTCCGCTCGATCCGCGCGTGCCCGTGGATTCCTTGCCGTTCGCCTATCGCCAGATGACGGAGATTTGCAAGGCGCTGATGGGCGACGTGCGCGTGCTGATTCTCGACGAACCCACGTCCGCGTTGACAGGCGGCGAAGAACGGATTCTCTTCGACGCCATTCGCACCGTGACGGCGCGCGGCGTCGGCGTGATCTACGTGACGCATCGGCTGAACGAGGTCTTTCGCATCTCGCAGCGCGTGACCGTGTTCCGCGATGGTGCAAACGCCGGAAGTTTCGCCACCGCCGAGACCGACATGAAGCAGCTCGTCGCGGCTATCGTCGGCCCGCGTCATGCGGCCATGCAGGCGCGTCAGGAAACCTCGGCGAGTGCGGCGGCGCAAACCAAAGTCGCGATGGCCGATCGCGCTGCCGATGCGCCCGTGCTGAAGCTGTCGAAGGTAAGCAACGCGCATCTTTGCGCCGTCGACTTGTCCGTGAGCAAGGGCGAAGTGCATGGCATTGCCGGACTGATCGGCAGCGGCCGCACGGAGATTCTGCAAACCATCTTCGGTCTGCTGCCCGTGGAGTCGGGCAGCCTCGATCTCGACGGCGAACCGCTCGGCGCGCGCAATCCCTCCGATGCAATCCGGCGCGGCGTCGCGCTCGTGCCTGAAGACCGTCATCTGCAAGGGCTCGTGCTCGATCATTCGATCGAACGCAATCTGACCTTGCCGCGCCTGCCGCGGTTTTCGAGCGGCGGATGGCTGCGCGCGAAAGCCGCCGCGCAACAAGCACGCGTCGCGATGAAGCAGCTTTCCGTGAAAGCGCCCGATGCATCGACACACGTGAAGTTTCTCTCCGGCGGCAACCAGCAGAAGGTCGTATTCGCGAAGTGGAATCATCCGCGCCCGAAGTTGTTGTTGCTCGATGAACCCACGGTCGGCGTCGATGTCGGCGCGCGCGAGGAAATCTACGGCGTGGTACAGGACGCGGCGCGCGCAGGCACGGGCGTCGTGGTGGTGTCGTCGGATCTGGACGAACTGCTGCGGCTCTGCGACCGCATTTCCATCGTCGCCAATGGCGCGATTACACGCACTGTCGAGCGCGCCGAGATTCGTCACGCGGAAGAACTGCACCATCTCATACAACTGGCCCGCCCTACCGAAGAGCCCGCAACATGAACGAGTCTGTTTCGCCGATGCCCGCCGAACAACAAGGCGCCCAGCGTCATTCGCGCGCACGGCGCATTGCGCAGCTTCTGCTGCAGGGCGACCGCCCCTACATGCTGTACTTTGCGTTCGCGATTCTGCTGGTGGTGTTCAGCTTCGCGTCGCCGTGGTTTCTCTCCATCGACAACTTCCTCAACATCGGCCGCCAGACGGCGCTCGTATCGATCATCGCTATCGGCATGACATTCGTGATCATCGCGCGGCAGATCGACTTGTCGGTGGGATCGTCGCTCGCGCTGTCCGGCATGGCCGCCGCGCTCGCGATGTCGCATATCGGCGATAGCTGGGTCATCGGCGCGATCGCGGGCATTGGCACGGGCGCGATCGTCGGCGCGATCAACGGTCTCGTCACGACGCGTTTGAACATTCCCTCGTTTCTCGTGACGCTCGGCAGCTTGAGCGCGGCGCGCGGACTTGCATTGATGGTCACGACGACGCGGCCCGAGATCATCACGAACGATCATTTCATTGCGATCTTCGGCGAAGGCGACATTGCAGGCGTGCCGGTGCCGATCATCTGGACCTTGCTTGCCGTGATCGGCGGCATTCTGCTTCTGCATTACAGCGTGTTCGGCCGGCAAATCTATGCAGCCGGCGGCAATCCCACGGCCGCGCTCTACTCGGGCATCAACATTCGCCGCGTGACGACGCTCGCATTCGTGCTGACGGGCGCGCTTGCCGGCCTCGCCGCGCTCGTCTTGTCCGCGCGTTCGCATGCGGCGCGCCCGGACGTCGTGCAGGGCATGGAACTCGACGTGATTGCCTCCGTCACGCTCGGCGGGTGCAGTCTCTTCGGCGGACGCGGCTTCATTCTAGGCACGCTGCTAGGCAGTCTCATCATCGGCACGCTGAATAACGGGCTCGTGCTGCTCGGCGTGAGTTCGTCGCTGCAACTCGTCATCAAGGGCGTGATCATCGTTGCGGCAGTCGCGTTCACGCGCAAGTAGTTTTGGTTTCCCGCGCAGATCGACATTGCGTGAGAGACCACGAAAGGCAAGTCAAAAAAGCAGGAGACGAAGTACAACGCGACCAATGGAGGCAAGACATGAACTATCGTCGTGGATCAGGTGTAAAGCTGGCGAGTGTCGCGGCGGCGACTGCCATGGCTCTGTGCTGTGCGCAGGCGTTCGCGCAATCGTGCGAAAAGCTGAATGTGGCGTCGATCGGGTCAACGGGCATCGTCGGCCAGGGACCGAATGGCGAGAAGGCGGCAGCCGTCGATGCCGTCAAGCTGACCGACGCCGAAGCCGCCAAGGTCAAGGCCGGCAAGTTCAAGGTCGGCATTTCGATGCAGACGATGAACCTCGACTGGTCGCAACTTCAAGTGCAAGGCATTACGGATACGCTCAAGAAATACGGCGTGGAAGTGATCGGCACGGCATCGGCCGAGTATCAGGTCGACAAGCAGATCGCCGATATCGAGAACACGATCCAGCGCCATCCGGACGGCATCATCTCCATTCCCGTGGATGGCACGGCAACGGCCGCGACCTACAAGAAGGTCTCGCAAGCGGGCATCAAGCTCGTGTTCATGGACAACGTGCCAACCGGCCTCAAGCATCCCGAGCAGTACGCGGCCATGGTCTCGGCCGATAGCGAAGGCAACGGCCAGATCGCGGCGAAGGTGCTTGCGTCGTGCGTGCCGAAAGGCGGCACGGTCGGTCTCGTGAACTTCGGCGTCGATTACTTCAGCACGACGGAGCGGACCAAAGCCGTCAACGACTGGCTGAAGAAGAATCGCGCGGACATCAAGATCAAGCAGGTCGCGTTCACCGATCCGTCGAAAGTCGGGCAGATTGCGGGCGACTTTCTGACGGCGAATCCGGACGTCAAGGGCGTGTTCGCCGTGTGGGATCAGCCCGCGCTGGACACGCTTACGTCGATGCGCGCGCAGGGCATCAACACGCCTGTGACGACGGTGGACCTGGGGCTCGAATCGGCAATCGAGATCGCCAAGGGCGGTCCGCTCAAGGCGACGGGCTCGCAACGTCCGTACGATCAGGGCGCAGCCGAAGCCATGGCGATGATGAAGGCGCTGATCGGCCAGACACCGCCCGCGTGGATTGGCGTGCAGTCGCTGCCGGTCGTGCAGTCGAATGTGCTCGAGTCTTACAAGACCGTGTTCAAGAAAGACCCGCCGCCGCAATTGGCCGATGCCTGCAAGAAGGCGGCGCCCGCTTGCGGTTGATCTCCTGTCCGACAGTCAGCGCGGTACTGCGAGAGCGAAGCCTTTGCGGGCTTCGCTCTTTTTGCGTGAGGCTCGTCCGATGAAGCACCGCCGTATGCAAAGTACGCGTTTGCACGATCCCGCCTACAATCGAGCGACACCAAGATTCGCATCGATCCTCATCACAGGCACATCTCCATGCAAAAACGAGCACTTATCATCGGCGCGACGGGTATTGTCGGCGGCAATCTCGCGGAACATCTTCTAACGCTCGACGACTGGCACGTAACCGGTCTTTCGCGCGGCCGCTCGGCCCTACGCGAAGGCGTCGAATCCGTGACCGCCGACCTGACTTCAGCGGAGTCGGTCAGCGAAGCACTCAACGGGCTGCACTTCAGCCACGTGTTTTTCACGGCATGGGCGCGGCAAGCCACCGAGAAAGAAAACATCCGCGTGAATGGCGCCATGGTGCGACATGTACTCGATGCGCTTGGACCCACCGGCAAGCTCGAACATGCCGCGCTCGTGACCGGCCTCAAGCACTATCTCGGCCCGTTCGAAGCATATGGTAAAGGCAAGGTGCCGCTCACGCCGTTTCGCGAGGAACAAGGGCGGCAGGACGTCGACAACTTCTATTACGAGCAGGAAGATAAGGTCTTTGAAGCCGCGAAGAAATATGGCTTCGGCTGGAGCGTGCATCGGCCGCATACGATCATCGGCTTTGCGCTCGGCAACGCCATGAACATGGGCGTCACGCTTGCCGTGTACGCGACGCTTTGCAAGGAAACCGGCGCACCGTTCGTGTTCCCCGGTTCACCCGCGCAATGGAACAGTCTCACGGACATGACCGATGCACGCCTTCTGGCGCGTCATCTCGAATGGGCATCGACTTCGCCCAATGCGCGTAACGAAGACTTCAACGTGGTCAATGGCGATGTCTTCCGCTGGAACTGGATGTGGTCGCAGCTCGCAGAATACTTCGGCATCGAGGCCGCGCCGTTCGATGGCGAAACGCGTCCGCTCGAATCGCGCATGCAGGACGCGCCGCGTTTGTGGGCCGAGATCGCGGCGCGCTTCGGTCTTATCGAAGCGAACGTGGAGAAGCTGGCTTCGTGGTGGCATACCGACGCCGACCTTGGCCGGCCAATGGAAGTGCTCACCGATATGACCAAGAGCCGCAAAGCCGGATTTCTCGACTATCAAAGCACGCCTGATTCATTCTTTGAGTTGTTCGAGAAGCTGAAGGCGGCGAAGGTTATTCCTGGCTAAGGTTCGTACATGGGGCAGGCCATCGAGACGGATGGCCTGCCCTGTGATGTTGCCGTCGCTTGCGACGCTAGCGCTTCCCGCAGACGCGGCAATCGTGCCTCCCATGCGTTCGCGAAGAATCACGCCGCAACTGCTCAATCGCTTACGAATGCGCGCTCGCCGCACCGCCTTCAGTCACACGCGATGCACTCACATCTTCGCGTCGAATCGCTCTCGCGAACACCGGAATGAGCGCCAGTCCAAGCACGGACGCCGCGAGAATCACCATGAAACCCGAATCGCTGCGGCCCGTGATGGTCTCGGTCATACCGAACAGATACGGCCCGACAAAACCGCCGATCAGCCCGACGGTGTTGATGAAAGCAAGCCCCGCCGCCGCCTGAATGCCTTGCAGTCGCTTCATTGCGATAGCCCAGTACGAAGGCAACACGCCGCCCGCGAAAAACGCCGTGACCGCGAGCAACACCATGCGCGCCGCAGGAACAGATGTCGCGACGAACACGCATCCGGCCGCGACGAGTCCCGCCGTCAGAATGCCGAGATACACGCAGTCGTTGCCGTAGCGCCGATGAATGCGCGGCAAGATCAACACGCCCAGCAGAAAGCCGATACCCACGCTGCTCGACAACAAGCCGACGATAAACGGCGTCTTCACATGCATCTGCTGAATCATTGCAGGCGTGAAGAAGTAAAGCCCGACGAACGCCACCTGATTCAAGAAATAGATGAGGCCGATGAGCACGGTCGTCGGCCGCTTGATCGCGGCGAGCCAGTCTTCCGAAGTGAGTTCGGAATGACCGTGCGTATCGATGACGGCGCGTGCTTCCAGCACTTGCGCTTCATCGGTCGAAAGCCAGCGGGCATCGCGCGGACGCTCCGGCAGCTTGAAGTAGAGCAGCACGCCCGCCAGCACGCTCGGGATGCCTTCGATCATGAACATCCATTGCCAGCCGTGCAGACCGCCCATGCCGCCCAGTTGCATCAACGCGCCGCCGAGCGGATTGCCAAGAACGAGTGCAAGCGCGGGCGCCGTGTAAATCCAGCCGACCGCGATGGGCCGGTCGGCGGGCGCGAACCATAACGTCACCATGTACATGAGCGCCGGAAAGAGCCCGGCCTCGGCGATGCCCAAGAGCACGCGCAGCGCATAGAATGACCATTCGCCTTGCACGAACATCATCGCGGTGGAAAGAATGCCCCAGCTCACCGCGATACGCGCGATCCATCGCCGTGGACCCACGCGATGCGCCGCGAGATTGCTCGGCACTTCCAGCAACGCATAGCCGATAAAGAAGATGCCCGAGCCGAGCCCATATGCCGCCGCGCTGATGCCGACATCGGCGGCAAGCTGCGCCTTTGCAAGCGCGACATTCGTGCGATCGAGAAAGGACATGAAGTAGATCGCGCACATGAGCGGGATCAGCTTCAGCATCGCCTTCTTCGTCGCCACGCGATGCAACGCATCGATACTGTCTTTGACCAAGCCGTGGTTCATGTCGTCTCCTGATAAGTCCGCTGCTGTTCTTTTATGTGGCAGCGTTGAGCATGGGATTCAGAGCGTGACTTCGTCACGTCCCTTGAGACCGAGCATTTGCCGTGCATCGGCAGGTGTCGCGATCTCGAACGAAAGCTCTTCCAGAATGCGGCGAATCTTTCTGACCTGCTGCGCGTTCGACTCGGCCTTCACGCCCTTTGCGATATACACGCTGTCCTCCAGACCCACGCGCACATTGCCGCCAAGAATGGCGCTCATGGTGACGAGCGGCATCTGATGACGTCCGGCGCCGAGCACCGAGAAGTGATAGTTGTCGCGTCCGAAGAGACGATCCGCGGTTGTGCGCATGACCGTCATGTTCTCCGGGTCCGCGCCCATGCCGCCGAGAATGCCGAACACGGATTGAATGAAGAACGGCGGCTTGACGAGCCCCTGATCGACGAAATGCGCGAGATTGTAGAGATGCCCAAGGTCGTAGCATTCGAACTCGAAGCGCGTGCCCTTGTCGCCGAGTTGCTGGAGGATTCGCTTGATATCCCTGAAGGTATTGCGAAAGATCATGTCCTCCATGCCTTGGACGTAGTCCTTCTCCCAGTCGTAACGCCACGTCGACATCTTCGCGGCGAGTGGATGAATCGAGAAGTTCATCGAGCCCATGTTGAGCGAGCACATCTCCGGCGCGGCATGCAGCGGATAAGCGAGCCGTTCTTCGAGCGTCATGCGCGTGCTGCCGCCTGTCGTGATGTTGATGACAGCGTCGGTCGCCTCCGCGATGGCCGGCGCGAACTGCCTGAAGATATCGAGGCTTGGCGTGGGCCTTCCGTCTACGGGATCGCGCGCATGCAGATGGATGATCGCGGCACCCGCCTCGGCTGCTTCGATTGCCTGATCGCGAATGTCCGCGGGCGTGAGCGGAAGATGTTCCGACATCGACGGAACGTGAGTCGCGCCCGTGACGGCGCACGAAATGATGACCTTGCGGGCCGGATTGCTCATCTGACTATCCTTGTCTCCACTGAGTTTTCATCGGGTCTCGATGCCGCCCGTATCGACGGACGAACTCTTGTGACACTGATAGTAGTGAGATAGCATCTCGTCGAAAAGGTCATTTTCGGACACACGGAAGTCCCGCGAGGACATTGCGAGGAGAGCCATGGCGACGACCCGCCCGCCGCTCAACGAGCGCATCTACGCGCCCTACAAGATCGCCGCGCTGGTCGAGGTGCTGGCGGAGCAAGGCATTGCTGCGGCGGACAGTCTGCGTGGCGTAGGCGTGAGCGCGGAGGAGTTGCAAGACGCTTCCGTGCTGACCTCCATCGGGCAATACGCTACCGTTTGCCGAAATGCAGTGGCGCTATCGTGCGAACCGGCCACGCCGTTCAAGGTCGGCGGCAAGCTGCATCTGTCGGCTTACGGCATGTATGGATACGCGCTGATGTCGTGTCTCTCATTGCGCGACTACTTCAAGCTGGGCGTGCGGTATCACCGGCTCGCGACACCGACAGTCGCTATCGAATGGACCGAATATCCCGACAGAATGGTCTGGACTTTCCCCGATGCATTTATCTCGAGCCCATCGCGTGAACTGCGCGAGTTCATCATCGAACAGCAATACACGCAGCATGTGACGCATCTTCAGGATGTTGCGGGCAGCGTCTGTCCGCCGGTCAAGGCGTGCTTTTCGTATCCTGCGCCCGCGCACGCGGATATCTATCCGAAATATCTCGGCTGCCCGTGCTATTTCGATCAGCCGCAATGCGAGCTCGTCTACGACAGCGCCATTCTCGACCGCAAGCCGCAACTCGCGCACAAGCTCACGGCAGCGCTGCTACAGGAGACGTGCGACCGGTTGATTGGTCAGGCGAAGACATCGAGCGGTGTATCGGGTGAGGTGTATCAGGTCCTGATGAGCACACCCGGCGTTTTTCCGGGCATGGAAGCGGTCGCCGAATCGATGCATCTCACCACGCGCACGTTGCGGCGTCGTCTGGATGAGGAAGGGACGTCGTTCGTGGCTATCGTAGACGATGTAAAACGTTCGCTCGCACTCGAATATCTGAAGACGACGAAGATGAGCACCGACGACGTCGCGATGCTTCTCGGCTTCAGCGATGCGGCGAACTTCCGCCGCGCGCTCAAGCGGTGGACGGGCAAAGGGCCTGGCGAGCTGCGACGATAAATACATTGCGGACACGTTCGCACTCTGCCGGTGCACTTCACTCAAAGCTTTCCCTTTTAGTTCGGTTACCTAAGGTGTAATCTGCAATTCCATTCGAGGCCTTGCAACCCGAAGGCCTTCGTCTACGGACCACGCTTCGGTCCTGAACTCGTGAGCAACCGCGAGGCAAAGATCATGGACGCAGACAATAAACCGGTCGGACATCAAGACCGGCTCGGTCCGGTAATCAGTCTTCTCTACGATGCCGCGCTCGACGACGCTCAATGGGTCGGCGTGGCTTCGGCCATTGCACGAGCGTTCGACGCCACGAGCGGCGTGCTCAAGACATGCGGCGGTCCTCGCGGTCCAAAGCTCGCAAGCGTGACCGACAATC
Organism: Caballeronia sp. LZ001; assembly: GCF_031450875.1. Lineage (NCBI taxonomy): Bacteria > Pseudomonadati > Pseudomonadota > Betaproteobacteria > Burkholderiales > Burkholderiaceae > Caballeronia > Caballeronia sp. LZ001. Next base: position 813,923 of record NZ_JARTVX010000005.1, read on the forward strand.
TGCGTGTCGCGCCGAACGAACAGGCCTGGGCGGATTACTGGCATCGGAACGATCTATGGGTCGAACACTCCGCGCGGCTTCATCCGGGCGAAGTATTCACGAGCCAAAGCCTCATGCCCGATACGCAATTCGAGCGCACCGGCTTCTATCAGGACTGGACGCGGCGGCTCGATATTTATCATATGGTTGGGGTGCTGTTTCCCGTTGGCAATGGTGAGACAGGTGTGCTTGGCGTGCATCGGCCGCTTTCCGCAGGGCGTTTTGTAGAGAACGATCGTCAGGAACTGGGCGTGCTGTTTCCGCATGTGCGCCGCGCGCTCGGCTTGCGCGAACGGTTGCGCGACACCGCGCTCGCACAACGCGCGGCAGTGGATGCGCTCGATTGCATCGAGACCAGCGTGCTCGTGGTCGATGCATCGTGCATGGTCTTGTATGCGAACCGCGCTGCCGAGAATCTACTGGCTTCGTCATCCGAGATTCGCACGCATGCACGGCGCGTGTGCATGAACAGTCCCGCATTGAACAGCCGGCTTGCAAAGCTGATACGCGACGCCGTGCAAACCTCGAACGGCGCGGCTCACGCGGCTGGCGCGGCGCTCGCCGTGCCACGGCAAGGCAGATTGCCGCTCACCTTGCTCGTGGCGCCGTGGCGTGCCAATTGGGCGTCGGCGGATGTGTCACGCCCAGCGGCAAGCATTTTCATTCGCGATCCTGAGGTTTCCGGGGATTCCGCCACGCGCACGCTTCGGGACCTGTTCGGACTGACGCGCGCGGAAGCGGCAATAGCGGTCGCTATCGGCGAAGGACAATCGCTCGATCAGATTGCCGCCACGCTCGGCGTCGGGCTCGGCACCGTGCGCTCGCATCTGAAGAAAGTGCTTTCCAAGACCGGCACCAGCAGACAAGGCGCGCTTGCCGCACTGGTGGCCCGTAGCGTCGCGAGCATTTCGCCTCATCCGTAACCCCTCACGCATCTCCTATTTGGGAGACGACTGCCCGCCCCGTCCGCCGTAGATTCATAGCGTCTCGCGTTCCGAGCGCGTCATTCACGACCGAGCGCGATCACGACATGGCCGCCCTGTTCTGGGTGAGCCGCCCTGCGTTTTCATGCTGGCGCGACGAATCGTATCGCGAGGAGACCATGCATTACGAGCGGCCCGCGCCGGTTGATCGTCGCGTGGTCTTCGTGCTGTACATCCTTCATAAGATCCGGATACCAGGGCAATTCATCAGTCATTTGGGAGAGCGAACATGATTACCGCCCGGAATATGGCGCGCGCTGGCGTCGTAGCAAGTTCGTTGTCGTTGCGCCGCACCGGCGTCGTTCTCGCCGGCTTCTGTTGTGCGGCGCTCGCGCCCGAGGCCTTTGCCGACGGCCTCAATTTCGGCCAGATCATGAACAGTCTGCGTGGCGGCGGAGCGAACCTTCATGTGCAACCGCTCGTCAACGCAGCGAAGGGACAATACGAGAAATACGAAGCAAAGGCGCAGTGTGACGACGTAAAAACGTGGCTCACATCCGGACCGCTTCCCGCTGGCGGCGGTGGCATGAGTGCGGCGCAATCGCCGCAATCGGACCCGGCCGTGACAGCGCTGATTCAGGACGCGCGCTTTGCTCCCGTGTTCGGCAAGACCTACGATCAGATAGACCCGAAGATGCTGACGGAGTACACCAGCAAGATCTTGCCGCACTGTTTCAGCACGACCGGACCGCTCGCATCGATTCCGCCCGATCAGAAGGCCGCCGCCACTCGCGCGATGACTTCTTTCCGCTATAACAGCAATCTGCGCCTGCTCGCGCAGTCGCGCGCCGCGACTGGCGGACTCACGGAACTCGCGACGGAAGCGGAGTCGCTCAAAGCCGATGAAACGGGCCACGCGCGTTTGATCGAGATCGAAGCATCGGCGCAAAAGATTCTGCCGCAAGCACTCCGCGCCGAGCGCGATGAGTTCGCGAAACGCATGACGGTTGTCGAGCAACGCGTGGCGATACCTGTCGAGGACGCGCAGACGGCGCAGGCCATCGACAACGCGCGCGGTTATCCCGGCATGGTGGAACTGGCGAAGTTGTATCGCATGCAAAGCCGGCCAGCGTTCTCCACGGCGCTCACGACATCGCGCAACGCCGAGATGGCGAAGATCGGCGTCGCGCTCAATCAGTTGGGCACGGCGCAGGAAGCCGTCGAGCGGCAGAGCATCGATGCGCTCGGCACCGGTTTGGCCGGCCTGCAGCAGGGGCGTACGTGGAGCGCGGACTTCCGCCGGCGCTACGACGGCATGGAGCGTGTGCCGAGCGTTCAGGAAACCTACCAATATTTTCTGAGCCGGCGCGCCCAGGCGCTCGAAAGCTCGCGAGGAGAAATCGAGCAGCAGATCAGGCACGCTCGTTCGGGCGAGGAGATCGCGCAGATCAAGTCGCGATATCTGATGGATAGCGATGCCAACGCGCCGGCCGGCGTGGCGATTGCCACAGCGATGGTCGCGCAGCAAGAAGACTTGCGCAAACGCAGCGCGCTCGGCGATGCGTACGAGGCATCGTCCGGCAACGACTCGGCGCGTCCGGTCGCCGTCGCCGATGCACAGCCGCGCGCCACATCGAAGTCATCCGAGCGGGCATCGCATTCGGGCGGCGAACCCACGGCGGCGGAAATGTACGATGCGGTCAACAATCGGGCGCAGGCCATCGCGCGAGGTATCTCGTCGCAAAACGAGCGTTGCCAGCAGGCCGACCGTTCAAGGCTCACGAGCGGCGATGCCATGCTCTGCCTGACCACCATGTTCATGGGCAGCAAGTCGGTGCGCGGTAACGAACCCATGCGGATCGACTCGTTTCAGAAGCTCGGTTGCGCGCCGGCATCGGGCAAGCCGGGTTATGTCTGCGACTATTCGATGAACATATCGGGCGGACCCGCCGATGCCATGCGTGGCATGTTCACGACGCTTGGCAGCGGTGGCGGCGAGACTTCCGAGGCGCGGTTTCTCAATGCGGGCGGCCACTGGATCATGCAGGTGGATGACAAGAAGGAGTAGCAGACGAGGGCGACGCGTTTCGGCGTTCACCCGTTTTATATCAACACTTAAAACCCAGTCCACCTAAACATACTAGGAAATAATCAACACGAAACACCGTATTTTCACGGAGATTCCGAGAGAGACCGGTTTTGCCTGTGGCCCACCCCACACGTCGGGGCTTGCGCGGCGCGTATTCTGGGGGCGATGTACTCACGGAAAGGGACGGCCGCCATGACTCAAGCCGATACTGACATTCAGTCGACTTTCCTCGAGACCTTGATCGCCGAGCGAAAAACCGTATGGGTCTTTCTCGTGAGCGGGATCAAGCTGACAGGACTGATCGAATCGTTCGATAAATACGTGCTCGCGGTGCAATCGCCGAACGGCATACAGACCATCTACAAGAACGCGATATCGACCGTTTGCGAACCGCACACGCTCCCGCCCAAACGGACGGACGAACGCGCTTCGATGACGCGCGTCGAGCGCGCGCATCGAAAATAGACCGCAGTACCTTTACGCCGGTCTGACGCCGGTGCCTCGCCCGCGACGCTTCGCTGCAACGGCCGGTGTCACCACGGGCGCTGGCGCCGTCTCGATCACACCGAGCGGCGACGCTGGCGCAGCCAACCCCAGCACCGTGCTCACGCGACTGACGAAAGGCACCGCGAGCTTGCCGTATCCGGCTTCGGTCGCGTGAATTTCGTTTTCCCAATCATTGCTGATGCCCGACGCTTGCGCATCGGCGCGCGTGAGGATGCCTCGCGTATCGATCACATAAAAATTTTGCAACGTGAGGCTCATGCTGATCGAAGCAAGTTTGTCGATGAACGCGTCCGCAATGGCGTTCCAGTCGTTCGCAGGGATTTTATAGTCTGTCAGCGCAGGCAAGAGCCACGGTCCAATTCCCAAACCCGCGCCGCTCGCGCGAGGCGTCGCGTAGTCATAGGTGTGCGTGAAGATCGGCGTATTCGTGTTGTGTTTGCTCTTCGATCGCATGAAGTCCAGCGCCTTGAACTGCTGCTCCAGATGCAGCCTGAAGGTCTCCCAACCTTGCGCCGAGATGTAGCGATTATCGGCGGCGGCGAGCGGCCCACCCCATTCGTCGCTCGTGAGAAGCAGTCTTTCGTGCGGCGCGACAGGCACACCGTTGTCGCCGATCGCCGCGACCTGCACGGCATCGATGAGGTCGTTGCCGCCGCCCGAAAGCAAAATCGCGCTCCACGGTTGTTCCTTTGGACCGGCCAGCAGCGAATAAAACAAAGGGTCTCGACGAAGGTCGACCATGTGAGTGAGCGTATCGCCGGGGTCGGCGCAATTCACGGCGACCGCCGCCTGCGCGAACTCCAGGTTTTTTAGCAGATTCGACGAACTCCAATGCTCGACCGTATTGGTCGTGAACCACGAGTCCCCTTGCGCCAGGAACTGCCAGTTGAACGTGCCCACGTCCGGCTCGCCGTGCGCGTTCATCTGCTGCGACTGAATCACTGTCAGTTTGTCCGGCATCGTCTCCCCCGCCCTTTTCGTCATGGAAGCTCAAGGCAGCCGGGACGAACCCGGCGCTCTGAAAGCTTAGGCGATAGGCGACGAACCCTCGCGATTTGCATTCGTCTGCGTACGCAAGCGCACACATTCGCCGATGCCGCGCACCGCTCAGATAGCAGGCCGCCGCTCGCCGAGGCCGCCCTTGCGCTCGATGAGCGCGCCGAGCCGCAAGATCGTGGCTTCATCGAGCCACTTCGCGACCAACTGAACGCCGATCGGCAAGTTCTCCGAGCTGAAGCCGAAGGGCACCGAAAGCGCCGGCAAGCCGGTCAGATTAAACGGTGACGTTGCGCTCATCACATGCGTCCACGGCACCGTCACGCCATTGACCACGAGTTCCTGCGCGCCGTGCGGCGTTGCGGTCATCGGATTCACGGGGCAAAGCAGCACATCGTATTGCTCGAAGAATCCGGCGAACGCAGACCTGAGCGCTTCCGCTTTCGCTTCGGCGCCGATGAAGTCGGCGAACGCAGGGTCCGGCGTCTCGACGATGCCCTTGCCTATCGCGTGCAAGTCGTGCTCGCGGCCTTTCACTATGGCCTTGACGGACGGCACGAGCTCGCCGAAGACAAGCGTCATCAGCCCACTGAGCGGCTCGCCGAGAAACGGCAGGCGTACCTCTTCGACATCGCAGCCGAGATCGGCAAGACGCGCGGCGGCAGCCTTGACCGCGGCGGTGATCTCGGGATCGACCGGGCCGAACGCGGCATCCGATACCCATCCTACCCGCACGGGCTGACCTGCGATCCCGGCACGGTCCGCGTCGGCGTTGCGGGCATGCACGGCGTAACCATCGAAGCCATCGGGGCCTTTCAGAATCGAGTAACCGAGCGCGACATCGCCGACCGTGCGAGCCATCGGCCCGACATGCCACCAGCGCGCGATCACGCCCGGATAGTGGCCCGTATAGGGCACGCGGCCATGCGTGGCCTTGAGTGCGGCGATGCCAGTGAACGCCGCCGGCCCGCGCACCGAAATGGCGACATCGCTGCCGATACCGATTGGCGACATGCCAGCCGCGATCGCCGCCGACTCGCCGCCTGATGAACCACCCGGCGTGCGTTCGAGATTCCACGGATTATTGGTTCGGCCGGTAACGAGGTTATCGGTCTCGGTCCACGCCGAGAACTCGGGCAAGTTGGTTTTCATGAGCGGGATGCCGCCTGCGGCCTTGAAGCGCGCGACCGACGTAGCGTCCTGCGCGGGTACGTTGCCGGCAAAGAGCCGCGAGCCGCGCTGCGTGAGCACGCCGGCGGTATCGAGTGCATCCTTGATGGAGAAAGGCACGCCATGCAGCGGCCCGAGCGTGGCGCCGCTCATCACGGCTCGTTGCGCCTGCCTGGCGGCTTCGAGGGCCTGTTCGCCCATTAGCGTCACCACGGCATTCACTTTGGGATTCACGGCCTCGATGCGATGCAAATGAGCCTCGATCACTTCGACACTCGACAATTCGCGAGTGCGAATGAGGCGCGCGAGTTCGGTTGCGCTTGCGTAGTGAATGCGGGTTCGATCGTTGGAATTCATCTGATACTCCTTTGATGGTTTTTCGGTGCGTGCGCTTGAGCGTTGCGACGACGATGCAGCGAACGAAGCCAGAGTACATCCATCCGCCAACTCGATTAACATCGCCAGCGTGGATATGAGAAATCGAGGAAACGCATGAATGGCACAGGCTTGCTGGAAGCCGAAACGTTTCTCTTCGTCGCCGAATACGGCGGGTTCGGCGCTGCGGCGCGCGAACTGGGTGTCACGCAATCCACCATCAGCCGGCGCATTTCGCTTCTGGAGAGCAGAGTTGGCGTGCGCCTCATCGAACGCACGACACGACACGTCGCATTGACCGATGCCGGCAAGTCCTACGCGAGTGAGTTACGCGACATCCTCTTGCGTCTTCGACACGCCGAAGCGCAAGCGCAACGCGGCGCGGCCGAACCCGAAGGCCTGTTGCGCATCACGATGCCGACCGCATTCGGCCGCGCCTGCGTCATTCCATGTGTTACGCGGCTTGCAAACCGTCATACGCGGCTGCGTTTCGAGGTCGATCTCTCGGATCGCTATGCCGACCTGCTCGAAGGCAATTTCGATGTCGCCGTGCGCCTTGCATCGACATCGCAATCGGGAATCAGCGAGCGGCACATTGCCTCGGCGGATCTTTGCTTGTGCGCGTCGTCGGCGTACGTGGCCATGCATGGGCCGATCACCGAGCCTGCGCAAATCGTCGCGCACGAATGCCTCGCGCTGCAGACCTACGCGCCGCGCACGAGCTGGAATGTCATCTGGCAGGGCAAACGAACCGAGATCAGCTTCACGCCGAAAATGGTCGTGAGCGATTTGTTCGCGCTTGCGGACTTTTGCCGCGCGGGGCTGGGCGTCGCGGTCCTGCCCATGTACGCGATAGGGTCTGCGTTGGCCGATGGCAGTGTCGTCGATGCCGCGCCTGAACTTTCCTTCGTGCCGCTCGAAGTCTTCGCAGCTTACGCGCATGGCCGCGAAAAATTGCCGAAGGTCGCGGCCTTTCTCGAAGCGTTGAACGACATCGGCAGCGTGGGCGCGCCTTTGAAAAAGCGTTGAAGATGCGATTGGTCACGCACGCTTTTGGATGTTAAATTACATCCATTTGGAAGAGAGATAGACACGTCATGCGCAAGTCCCGACAGGAAGCAGCCGAAACGCGCGAACGCATAGTGGAGTCGGCGTCCACGCGCTTTCGTGAGAACGGTATAGATGGCACCGCGCTCGCCGATCTCATGGCGCAAGCCGGCCTCTCGCACGGCGGCTTCTATAAGCATTTCGGATCGAAGGAACAAGTGGTGCTGGAGTCGCTCGAACTGGCGAGCGACACGTTGCGCGAGACCATGTCGTCGGCGCTTACGCGCAAGAGCGGCATCAACGCCGCCGTTGCGGATTACCTTTCGCCGGAGCATCGCGACAACGCGGGCGCGGGTTGTCCGTTCGTCGCGCTGTCGAGCGAACTCGCGCGTTCCAGCGACGAAGTGCGCACCGCCGCGACCGCGGGCATCGAGCGCCTGGTCGAACTGTTCGCCGGTAGTCTCGACGAGCCGCCCGCCGCCGCGAGGAAGCAGGCGCTCGTCATGCTCTCCACCATGATCGGCGCGCTGACGCTGGCGCGCATGGTCAACGAGCCAGCGCTATCTGACACCATCCTTCGCGAGGCCAGAAAGGCGCTCGCTCAGTGAGGCATCGTCTGCGGTAGCGGCGGGTTGCGTGCGCCAGCCGCCGCCAAGCGCGCGGAATGCGCCGACCGCCGCACGCGCTGCATCGGCGCGCGTGGCATCGAGATCGTCGCGTGCCACGAGCAACTGACGGTCTGCATCCAGCACGTCCGTGAGCGTGATCGCACCGGCCTTATAAGCGCGCTGCGACAAGTCGCGTGCGCGCGTGAGCGCGGCCACCTCGGCATCGAGTTCAATACCCCGGTTCTGCGTTTCGCTCAATGCGACGAACGCGTTCTCGACATCTTCCGCCGCACGCAACACGCTCTGCCGATAAACCGCCAGCGCCTCCGCATTCGCGCCACGCGCCGCCGCGACTTCCGCATCCACCTTGCCGAAGTCGAAGAGACGCCAGCGCAGTCCCGCCGTAATCGCCGGTTGAAACGCGCGCGCCGTGAACAGCTCATGCGAGCCGCCGCTATCGAAGCCGAGCAGACCAGTTAGCGAAAGCTTCGGATAATAGTCGGCAATCGCAGCGCCAATACGTTCATTTGATGCCGCGAGACGCCGCTCCGCCGCGATCACATCGGGACGTTGACGCAACAGCGCGGTGGCATCGGGCGACGCATCGATGGATGGAATGCCGGGGATATCCGCCGCTGTCGCCAGTTCGCTCGCATACGTGCCGGGCTGCACGCCCATCAGCACGTCCAGTCGATTCAACTGCGCGTTGAGTTGCACACGCAGCGTAGGAACCACGGTGCGCGCTTGTTTGAGCAGTGCATCGGCTTGCGCGACTTCGCGTTCGTCGGCGGCGCCTGCGGCCACACGCAGACGCACGATGTCGAGCAGTCTCGCATCCGTCGATATCTGGTCCTGCGCCACCGCAAGACGTGCCTGAAAGCCGCGCACTTGCAGATAGGCATCGGCGGCATCGGCGGCAACTGTCACGCGTGTGCCGGCCTGCTCGGCCTGCGCGGCTTCTTCCTCGCGCGTGGCGGCGGCCGCATCGCGACGCAGACCGCCTGCCAGATCGATTTCCCAGCTTGCCGCCGCGCCTACCGTGTATTCGCGCTGATCGCGGCTATAGCCAGGGAAAGTGCGCGCAAGCGAGCCGAGCGGGCTGACGAGGCTTTGATGCTGCGCGCTCGCCGATGCATCGAGGTCCACCGTCGGCAATAACTGCGCGCCCGCCGATGCCGCTGCCGCCCGCGCCTGCTGTACTCGCGCGAACGACGCCGCGAGATCGAGGTTCTGCGACAACGCGCGCTCGACCACGGTGACGAGCATGGGATCGTCGAAGCCGGTCCACCAGGTATCGAGCGGTGGAGCGGTCTTGCCGGTTTGTGCGGGCACGTGCTGCAGCGGTTGCAGGGCCGTTTCAGGCGTGACGTAGTCGGGGCCGACTGCGCAACCGGCAAGCGCCGCGATTAACGTCGATGACGCAATCCATGTGAGCGATGGCTTCATCATGCACGCCCCTTGCCGAACCGGCGAATGAATACATAGAAGGCTGGCGTGAAGAGCAGACCGAAGCCTGTCACGCCCAGCATGCCGAACAACACGGCGGTGCCGAGCGACTGCCGCATCTCCGCGCCCGCGCCGGTTGCCACGGCCAACGGCGCGACGCCGAGAATGAACGCGAAAGAGGTCATGAGAATGGGCCGCAAACGGGTACGCGCCGCATGCACCGCAGCGGTGACGGCGGACACGCCCTCGTCTTCCTTCTGCTTCGCGAACTCGACGATCAGAATCGCGTTTTTCGCCGCCAACCCGACGAGCACGACGAAGCCGATCTGCGCGAGGATATCTATCGGCATGCCACGCAACGAAAGCCCGGTGACTGACGCGAGAATACACATCGGCACGATCAGCACGATGGCAAGCGGCAACTTCCAGCTCTCGTATTGCGCCACGAGCACGAGGAACACGAAGAGCGCCGCCGCGCCGAACACGACGAGCGTGGGCGTGCCGCGTTGTTGCTGTTGATATGCAAGCTCGGTCCATTCGAACCCGATGCCCTGCGGCAGCACCTGATGCGCAAGCTCTTCCATGCGATGCAGCGCGGTGCCCGTCGCCACGCCCGGCGCTGCAACGCCCTGCACTTCCGCTGCCGGATAGAGGTTATAGCGCGGCACGCGATACGGAATCGTGCGGTCTTCCAGATGCGCGACGGTTCCTATCGGCACCATATCGCCGGCCTGATTGCGCGCCTTCAACCGCGTAATGTCCTCACCTGTCCGCCGGAAACGCCCGTCCGCCTGCACGATCACTTCATACGTGCGGCCCAGATAGTTGAAGTCGTTCACGTATTGCGAGCCGAGGTAGACCTGCAAAGTGGAGAACACATCCGTGGGCGTCAAGCCGACCTTTTGCGCCTTGACCCGGTCGATGTTCGCGAACACCGATGGCGAGCCCGCATTGAAGAGCGTGAACACGCCCGCGAGATTCGGATCTCGATTGGCCGCCGCGACGAGTGCGTTCGCGGCCTTCACGAGCGCTTCCGGTCCAAGGCCCGCACGATCTTCGAGCATCATCTTGAAGCCGCCTGCATTGCCGATTCCTTGCACCGGCGGCGGCGGAATGGTCAACACGTAAGCGTCCTTGATGACCGAGAGGCGCTTGCGCATATCGGCGAGTACGGTGTTGGCCGTCACGCCCGGCAGCGAGTGGCTATAGAGCGAAGGCAAGCCTGAAAACACCGTGCCAGAATTCGATGCCACCGTGAGCGTGGTTGCATCGAGCCCGACGAAGGGCGCTACGTGCTCGATACCATGTGTCGACAAGATGATATCGATGGCCTGACGCACGACCTTCTCAGTGCGTTGCAGCGAGGAACCTGGCGGCAACTGCACGACGGTAATCAGGTAACCTTGATCCTGCTCGGGGATGAAGCCCGTCGGCGTGCGCGCGAATTGCAGCGCGGTCAATCCGATGAGCGCGACATACACTGCAAGCACCACGGTCAACCCGCGCACGAGCCTTCGCGTGACGTTACCGTACCCGAACGAAAGGCGCTCGAAGCCGCGATTGAAGCGCGCAAAGCCGCCGTGCATGATGCGCGAAGCCCAGTTCGAACGCTCGGCATCGTGTTCGCTATGCGGCTTGAAAAGCACGGCGCACAGTGCCGGACTCAGCGTGAGTGAAACGAAACACGAGATCACCGTCGACGCCGCGATGGTCACTGCGAACTGCCGGAAGAAAAGTCCCGAGATGCCGCTCAGAAACGCCGATGGCACGAACACCGCGCACAACGTGAGCGCAATCGAAAGCAGCGCACCGCCCACTTCGTCCATCGTGCGATGCGCGGCTTCCACAGGCAACATGCCCGCGCGCATGTTCCGCTCGACGTTTTCGACGACAACGATGGCATCGTCCACCACGATCCCCACCGCAAGCACGAGCCCGAACAGCGAGAGGTTATTGAGCGATATCCCGAACGCAGCGAGCACGATGAAAGAGCCGAGCAACGACACGGGAATGGCCACCACGGGAATGATCGTCGCGCGCCAGTTCTGCAGGAACACGAAGACCACGGCCACCACGAGCAGGATCGCAACGAAGATGGTCGTCACGACTTCATCGACGGACTTGCCGATGAAGATCGTCGGGTCATAGATGATCTTGTAGTCGAGACCCGCCGGAAAGTCGCGCTTGAGTTCACGCATCTCGCCGAGCACGGCCTTCTCGACCGCGAGCGAGTTCGCGCCGGGTTCGGCATAGATGAGCAAGGTCGACGCATCGCTGCGATCCATGAAGGCGGTCGAACCGTAGTCCGCCGCGCCCACTTCCACGCGGCCTATATCGCGAATACGCGTGATGCGCCCCTGTCCGTCCGACTTCACGACGATATCGCCGAACTGCTCCGGCGTGGCGAGACGCCCCAGTGCCTCGACGTTGATTTGATACGCCTCGCTGTTGCCCGATGGCGGCTGGTTCAGCACGCCCGCGGAGACCTGCAGGTTCTGCGCACGCAGTGCCGTCAGCACTTCGCTTGCGGTGAGGTTGCTCGCCGCGACACGATCGGGGTCGATCCAGATGCGCATCGCGTATTCGCGTGCGCCCTGGAACTGCACATCGCCCACGCCCTGAATACGTGCGAGCGCGTCCTTCACATGCAGCGTCGCGTAATTCGAGAGATACAACGTGTCGCGCAGCTTGTCGGGCGAATAGAGATGCACCGCGAGCAGAATGCTCGGCGTGGACTTGCGCACTTGCACGCCGAGTCTTTGCACGTCTTCAGGCAAGCGCGGCAAGGCATCCTGCACGCGGTTTTGCGTGAGCATCTGCGCAACGTTCAGATCGGTGCCGATGCGAAATGTCACTGTTACGGTGAGCCTGCCGTCGCCGGTCGACTGGCTGCCCATGTAGAGCATGTTTTCGACGCCGTTGATCTGCTGTTCGAGCGGCGTCGCTACCGTACGCGCGATCGTCTCCGCCGACGCACCCGGATACGATGTCGTCACCTGCACGGTCGGCGGCACGATCTCGGGATACTGCGCAACCGGCAGTACGTACATGGCGCCGAGTCCGATCAACGTCAGGAAGGCACTGACGACCGTCGCGAATCGTGGACGGTCGATAAAGAAGTGAGCAATACGCATGAGTGTGTCGTTCCGCTATTTCGATTGCGCTGTCTGCGTGGTCCGCGTCGTCTGCGCGTCGTTCGCTTCATAGCGGACGGTACCGTCGCGCGTAGTCACCTTCGAGCCGGGCGCGGCGAATGGCAGACCATCCACGATCACGCGATCATCGCGTGTCAGTCCCGCACGGATCACGCGCAAGCCGCCGCGCATCTCGCCGATCTCCACGCGCTTGGGCGTGACGGTGCCGTCGTTTGCAACGGTCATCACGACATGCTCGGATTGATCCGGCAACACGGATGCATCCGGCACCAGCAAGGTCGCCGCGGGATGCGCCACGGCAAGCCGCACGCGCGAGAACTCGCCGGGCGTGAGCCGCAAGTCGGCGTTCGGCACGGTGGCGCGTGCATGAATGGTGCCGCTCGCGCGGTCGATCACGTTATCGAGGAAGTCGAGCGTGCCCTGACGCGAATAGTCCGCGTCCGTGCCCTCGCCGGAGGCCAGCTCGACCCTGTTCGCAAGCGGCCCTTTCGTATCCGCGCGATAGCGTGAGAACGACTGAAAGTCAGACTCGCTCATGTCAAAGTCGAGATAGATGGGATCGAGCGAAACGAGCGTGGCGAGCAGCGTGGTGGGGCTCGTCGCCGCGCGGCTGCCCGCGATCAGATTGCCCGCCGACACCAGATGCCTGCCAATGCGTCCCGTGAACGGCGCGAAGATCTTGCAGTGATCGAGATCGAAGCGCGCGTCGCGAATCTGCGCGGCGGCATCGTCCAACGCGGCCTCTGCGCCATGCAGTTCGGAAGTGCGTTGTTCGACGCTTTGCCGCGTGCCGGCATCGCCTCGCTGCAACTCCTGCGCGCGCTCCAGTTCCTGCTTCGCAAGCACGAGACGCGCTTGCGCGGTCTGCTGCTGCGCCTTTGCCTGAGAGAGCCGAATCTCGTACGGCACGGAATCGATAGTGAAGAGCAGATCGCCTTTGCGGACGACATCGCCATCCTTGAAGTGGATGCCCGTGAGCGTTCCGCCCACTTGCGCGCGAAGCTCGACCTGATCCACAGCCGAGAACTGACCGAGAAACCCTAAGCGCGTATCGAGGTCGCGCACCACTGGCTTGCTCACGGTAACGTCATGACGAGGCGGTGCGGCTTGCACACTTGCGGTGCTTCCGGCATTGCGATGGTTGATGTAGAACCATCCACCGCCTATGGCCAGCATGGCTGCAATGGCGATCCACGTGGCGGTGCGGCGCCGGGCTGGCGGACGATGGCTTTGCCCCGCCTCTGCCTCGTCATCGAGTTTTGCTTTCGTATCCACCTGCGTTCACCTCAAGAGAATTGGGATCGTCCGCCGAGCGCCGCTCGGGAAGACCTATCCCGTCCGGCTCGTTTGGATGTCGACCATCGTCTAAAGGCGTTTAGATTACGTATACAATCTTATTGGTCAAGCGTTTTCAATAGTCGCAACCGGAATATGAAAAACGGAACGTGCGCAAGCTTCGGCCGGACAAGGCTCTGCGCGATTGTTCGCGCGCCGTGTCATGTGTGTTCAGACAGAGCGATTTATGCGGCGAATGCCGTGCTGTAGTGTGGCGAGTGATGGCTCTCGTCATGGAGCCGTCAACGGTTGCGGATAGAGGTTGTTTCTCGTCCGCTTTGCAGGCATCGATGGGTGGACTCCTCCAACCCCCGCCCTTTGCTGCCGGAGCGCACGGCATTGCGCCGTGCGCTTTTTTTTGTTCAGTACTGCAGGCCCAGGCTTGCCGACCAACCCCGGATGTTTGGTCCGAACAAATAGCTCACGCCTAGTTTCACGCTGGTTCCACCCTGAGTTTTGGCGCTCAACGGAGTCAGCAAGCCGAGGCCGACTTCGGCAACAGTGGAAAAGCCGAGCGCACTTCGGTTCGCGCCGAAGAAGCCGCCGTAGCCGCTGCGCACGAACCAGTCGAGCTTGCGCTCGAACACGCTGAGCGATGTCGGCCGCGCATATTCCACACGCAGCGAGTACACGCCGGCGGTTTCCCGAAAGCCCTCGAGTCCCGGCGATTCATCGAAGGTCGAGATCCACGACCATGCAATATGTGCCTTGACGCTGAGGCTTTGCTCGTCCTGCTCACGCATCCATTCGATGCCGGCGTTCGGCGTGACGAGCCATGCATTCGTATGCCAGTTGAAGAGCACACCATCGGTGAGTGAACTCAGCGGCTTCGCGGAGCCTTCGTAGCTGGCGCCGTTGATAAGGCGCGCGAGTCCGGCATCGATGGCGGGCGTGAGTGTGAAGCCATAGCCGAGCTTCTGGCGCAACACTACGCCGCCGCCCAGGCTGAAAGCGGACCATTTGCTTCCGATACTGCCCGCTCCGGGCGATGGCGAATCCACTGGCAAGGTCGCGCGATTGGAAAGATAGCCCGCGGAAACACGCCAGAAGATATCGCTTCCGGGTGTGATCGTGGCGAGCTTCGACTCAAACGGCACGCGAAAGATGTCGATGGTGGGCTTGATGCCCGCATTGGAGAGGTCGAAGTGAGCGGAATTGATATCCGGCGTGGCGGCGAGATTCAGCAGTTGCGCATAGCCCGAGCCGAGCCGGACGCCCGCGACCTGATCCGCGACCGACTGCGCAAACGCGACCCGAGGCATGGCCACGCTCGCAAGAACGCCAGCAACGATGCAACCGCCAAGAGGCATTCGACGCACGCTCGGGCTCCTTCGGGCTATACGTCGCATCATCGCACAGCGGCGCGCTTGTCACGTGACTATCAGGCGATGCGTTGCATATACGCCGGCAAGTCGGGATCGGGCAAGACCGCCAGCACTTTCAAGCGCTGCAGCGTGCGCTTCTGTCCGGCGCGAAGATGTTGCGTGAGCGCATCGGCGGCAGCCTGCGCATTGCCCTTCAGAAGAAGACGAACGACCTCGCGATGCTCGCTCAACATACCCGCTTCCGGATGCAGATTGAAGGCATCGTAAAAGGCATGATTCACGATGAGCGGCATGTGCGCATGACCGATGGCCGCGCGTAATTTGCGGTTGCGCGAAAAACTCAGCAAGCTGTCGTGCAGCGTGGTTTCGATGCGATAGAGCGCTGCGGCATCGACGGAATCGGGCAGTGCAATCGCACGCTCGATCTCAACCAGCGCCGCTTCCAGTTGCGCGCGGGACAACGAAGGCGCGCTTGCCAGCAGCGCAGCAGGTTCGAGCAACACGCGCAACTCGTAGTCTTCCGCCACGGCACGCGCGGTAAGCGGTCCACATAGCCAATGCGAATACGCCGCCTTCTCCACTAACCCGCGATCGCGCAAACGGTTGAGCGCCTCACGCACCGTGCCGCGACTCACGCCGAACGCTTCGGCCGCGTCGCTTTCGTCGATCCGAAAATGTCCGAACACGATGCCAAGCGAAATCACACCTTCGAGCGCGTTGTAAATGCGCTCGCTATTCGAGGGAATGTCGAGCGGCTCGGGCGGGCGGTCGAAGCCGAGCGCATCTTCGGAAAGCGGCGCACGTAGCGGCTCCGGCACGCCGCCATCGGGATGCGCCACGAGATAACCGCGTCCGTCGAAGGTATGCAATAGGCCGCCCGCATGTAGCATCTCAAAGGCCTTTCTCACCGGCACGCGGCTCGTGCCGAAGATACGCGCGACGGGACCTTCGAGCAGCACGAGACCCGGCGCGATATTGCCGAGTGCAATCGCGGTCTTGAGATGATCGTGAATCAACCGGTAGCGCAGACGGCTGTCCGGTTCGATAGAGTCGACCGATGCCATCGATGCGTCTGCCGTGTCCTCTGCGTCTGCGAGAGGAGCGGTGGTTCGGGAAGCGCTTGCGCGTCTTGTCATCGTTGAACGAACTTCGCTGTCAGGACCGCATGAATTCGGTCCAGCGGCGTACGAGATAGTTATGCTCGTCCATCACCGAGTCCCACACGGCGACCCGGCTCATGCGCGAGACGTAATTGCCGCCGTCGCGCATCTGTCCGGCAGGCACGAGATGCTTGCGCGTCGGGCCGGGAAGGTCCTTGGGCGCTTCCCTGCCATCGTACCAGTACGCCCATTCGGCGTCGCTCATGTGCTCGCGCGAACGCTCCGGGTTCGAGATATAAAAGCCCTGACGCGCCATGGTCGCGCCTGCCCATCCTTCGAGCCACCAGTTGAGATATTCGTAGGAGGCATCGAGCATGCGTCCATGCGCGAGCCGCGATATACCGATACCGCCGAACCAAGCGCGATACCCCTCACGCGGCCGCGCGAGCCGAAAGCGCAAACCGGCGCGTTCCAGTTCGACCGTCGCCGGCGACCAGATGCTTTGAATCACGACCTTGCCCGCGATCATCAATTGCGCGGCTTCGGCGAAGCTCGACCAGAAGCCCGCGAAATGACCGCGCCGTTTGAAGTCGATGAGCGTGGCGATCAACGCATCGATCTCTTCGATACTCAGGTTGCCGATATCCTCGAAGCGCATCAGCCCGCAGGCTTGCACCGCCAGCGCGGCATCGATCGCGCCGATGGCCGCATCCGCCTGCAGCGCCACGCGTCCCGCAAGTTCGGGCGCAAGCAGCCATGCCCAGCTTTCCTCGCCTGCAAGAAGCGAAGGCGGCATGGCATCTTCGAGGTAGACGAAGCTGTCCGCATTGTGCGTGAGCGGCAGCATGCTGATGCGCTTGCTCGGCTTGCGCGCAAGCGATCCGTCCGTCTGCACGAAGAGGCGGTCGGCGGGCACGCAGCCCACGCCATTGCTCAAATTGCGTCCGGTATGTCCGGTGCGCGCAAGTGTGTTGACCTCGTCCCAACGACGAATGCGCGCGACATCGATAGGCTGCAACGCATGCGCGGGCCACAGGCATTCGATGCTATGAAACCATTGATCGTAGAGTTCGTAGCGGTCCGGGTGCATCACGCCTTCGCGCTGCACACTCGAACCGTCATCGACGATGAAGCGCAGTTTGATACCCAGGTCCTGCTCCGCGCGCTTGCGCAGATGTTCCTGTAGCGTGACGGATGTGCCGAGCACGCGCAACTCGACTTTCGACGGATGCACGGCGGGCGCTTGTGGACCGGAGAGATTCGAGCGGACGGGATTCAATCTATGGCTTCTGTCTCGAGGTGCCGGCAAAAGCGCCGGTAGGAAGCAGCCACTGCGTCGCGATCCAGTCCTTCCGCAATGAACACGAGTCGCGAAAGCGGCGCGCCGCCGGGCCAAGCGTCGAGATGCAATACGGGATGCACGAGATGATGCACGGCATGCAGCACGACCGGTTGGGACTCGCCGCGAATGGCGAGCAGTCCCTTGACGCGCAGGATGTTATCACCGTGACGGTTGAGCAGCATGGTGAACCATAACGTGAACACGGGCCAGTCGGGCGCCACGTCGAAATCGATAGAGAAGGAAGTCAGCGTCGAGAGGTTCTCCCGGTGTTGCGAAAGACGCGCCAATGGACGCTCGCCATCGTCACGTCGTGCGTTCGATGTCATGCCCGTGCGACGCACGAAGTCCGCGAAATCCGGCACATGCGCTGCAAGGCCGAGCACCGCGGATGCATCGTCGTGAACGGTACGGCGCGCCATGCTCGCGGCCGGATTCACGCGTTCGAGTTCGGCTTCGAGTGCCGCGACGTGAGCTTCATCCACGAGGTCCGTCTTGCTGATGAGTAGACGGTCCGCAGCCGCGACTTGCGCGAGCCATTCGGGATGCCGCTCGCGTTGCTGACGCGCGTTGACGGCATCGACCACGGTGACGACCGACGCGATTGAATAATGACTCGATACCACGCGATCGCCGAGCAAGGTCGCCATGATCGGCGCGGGCGTGGCAAGCCCCGTCGTTTCCAGCACCACACGCGAGAACGGCGGCACTTCACCGCGTGCGCGTCGTGAGAACAGGTGCGCAAGCGCGTCCTTCAACTCGCCGCGAATGGCGCAGCACACGCAACCGTTGTCGAGCAGCACGGTCTCGGCTTCCACCTTGCCGATCAACAAATGGTCCAGCCCGACTTCGCCGAATTCGTTGACGAGCACGGCCGTATCGCGCGCGGCATCGCCCTTGAGGACATCTGCAAGCAAGGTCGATTTACCGCTGCCGAGAAAGCCCGTCACGACGATCACCGGAATCACATCGTAGGCAAGGCTCATGGCGCGGCCTCGTCATCGGCGAAAAGTGTCAGCGGATCGAGCGGACGCCCGAGCATGCTTTCCGCGGCCTTCCATATCTGCATGAAGTCTTCGATCATCAATTGCGCGCCGGTCGGCGAAGAGAGTACGAACGATTGGCCGTGAAAGTCGGCAAGACGCAGACGAAACGTTTCGAGCACGCGGTTCGCATGCGCGACCTGCGCATAGCGCTGCGCGCGCGCATTCACGCCCGCGCCCGCCGAAACCGTATTCGACCAGTGCCGCCCGCCGCCCAGTAATCCGCACATGCCGCACATGAAACCTCCCTCTTAAGGCATGACGTCGCCGGAATTCGGTCCGAGCGTCTGCCCGACGAACAGGTTCCCGCCCGGGTCGGAGGCGAGCAAGACCGCTGTGGGCGCAACTTCTTCCGCGCGGCCGAAGCGGCGCAGCGGCAGTTCTTTCGCCTTCATCTCCTTCCATGATGCGCTGATTCCATCGACGAGCGGTGTCTCTATCGGCCCCGGCGCAATGGCGTTGACGAGCACGTTGTCGGGCGCGGCTTCCAGCGCGAGCGATTTGGTGAAGCCGATCACGCCCGCCTTGGCCGCCGCGTAATGTGTGAGTTCCGCGCCGCCCTTGATGCCGAGCTGCGACGCCACGTTGATGATGCGTCCCCAGCGCTGCGCGGTCATCGAAGGCAATGCGCGACGCGAGCAGAGAAACACGCTGCGTAAGTCCACGCGCATCATGTCGTCCCACATTGACGTGGTGAGGTCCGTGCAGCGTGCCTGCGTGAGCATGCCCGCATTGTTCACGAGAATGTCGATGCCGCCATAAGCCTCGATACAACGATCCACGATACCGTGCGCGCCCGCCTCTTCGCCGACATCGGCGATCACGGTTTGCACTGTGACGCCGAGCGCGCGGCATGCGTCCGCTTGTGTGGCCAGACGCGTTTCGTTGAGGTCCGCGAGCACGAGACGCGCGCCCGCTTCCGCATAAGCGAGCGCAATTGCCGCGCCGATACCGCTTGCCGCACCGGTCACGACCGCGCGACGGCCTTCGAGTGAAAAGGATGCCATGTGCTGTTGTTCCTGTGCGTGAGAATCAGCCGGGCCAGCGCACGGTGAGTCCGCCATCCGCGATGATCGACTGGCCGGTGATGTAGGAGGCGTCGTCGCTCGTCAGATAGCGAATCAGCGCGGCAATTTCTTGCGGCCTGCCGACGCGTCCGAGCGGAATGCCCTTCGCGGCTTCGCGCAAGCCATCGGGGCCGAGCGAATTGACTGCATCGAGCGATTGGGGCGTTTCGATCAGGCCCGGAATGACCGCATTACAACGGATGTTGCGCGGCGCGAGTTCCATCGCCACTGCGCGGCATAGTCCCGGCACGCCCGACTTCGCGGCGGAATAATGCGTGTGGTTCTCCCATCCATAGACGCCACCCGCTATGGACGATATCGCGACCATCGCGCCGCCATCGGTCATATGCCGCGCTGCCGCACGGAAGGTGCGCATGACACCGGACAGATCGACATCGAGCATCTGATGCCATTGTTCGTCGCTCATCTCCGTGAGCGGCGATGCGCGCAGCAAGCCCGCATTCGCCACCGCATAGTCGATGCGTCCGAAGCGCGTGATCGCTTCGTTCGCGAAGGCTTCGACTTCCTCGGCGGAAGTCACGTCCACCGCGTGCATCACGCACTGACCGCCCGCCTTCTCGACTTCGGCTGCCGTGACTTGCGGGTCATGCGGATCGCCAGGAAAGTATCCGCCGACCACGGCCACGCCGATCTGCGCGTATGCCACGGCCAGCGCTTGCCCAATGCCGCTCGCCGCGCCCGTTACCAATGCTGCTTTCACGAAAGACCTCCAGTGGAGTTACTTGATTTCGGTGGGATCGACATGACGCGCGAACAAAATTAGCACGCCGGAAAGGAAACACGGCAATGCGCCGAACCAGAGCGCCGCGTGCAGCCAGTCGCTACCGTGATTGAGCATCGAGGTGACGCCGACGCCCGCGAGGATCGCGCCGATGGGACCCATTGCATGGACGATCGAGCTGCCCGTGCCGCGAATGGCCGTCGGATAACTTTCGCCGATGAAGAACAGCGCCGCCGAATACGGTCCGATCAGGAAGAAGAGACCGAGGCTATAGAGCGCGACGACCACGCCCTGGCTGCTCGGACCATAAAGCATGCCCGCGAACGACAGACCGCCGAGCATCCAGCCGATGGCGAGCGTGTTGCGCCGGCCGATCTTGTCGCCGATCCATCCGTGACTCAGATAACCGCAATAGCCGATCACGTTCGACAACACGAGAATCAGCAGCGAGCTTTCGAACGACACGTTATGCACGCGAGTGAGCACCGTCGTGCCGAGCACGCTGAACACCTGAATCGCGGACCAGTTCAGCAAAATGCCGCCGCCGAGCACGAGCGTCGCACGCAATGCGCTGCCGCGAAACGCTTCGGAAAGACCTGCGCGGCTGTGCTCCTCGTAGTCCACCGAATGCGTGCCCGCGAGACTGCGCGCTTCGCCGTCGTGACCGGCTTCGCGCAACTGTTTGATGCGCTTGTGCAGCAGGAATTGCGGGCTTTCCTTCAGACGCCGCGTCATGAAGAAGATGACGATGGCCGGGAACGTCGCGAAGATGAAGCACCCTTGCCAACCGATACGCGGCAACAAGAGCGCCGTAAGACCGGATGCGATCAGCGCGCCAATAGGCCAGCCGCCTTGCACGAGGCTATAAATGAAGCCCTTGTTGCGATTGAGCTTCGGATCGTTGGCGGTCGAGTACAGTTCGTTGAGGTAAGTCGCGTTGACGGTTTCCTCGGCATAACCGAGACCCGAGAGTGCGCGGATGAACACGAGCGGCCACTGACCCATTGCGCCGCCCACGACCGTCAGTCCCGAGCACAACGCCGCGCCAGCCACCGTCCACAAGAGCCCTGCCTTGCGGCCGAGACGATCCAGTAATGGTCCGATGGCGAAGGCGATCACCGCCGTGCCGATTGCCACCAGCGTGGCGATTTCGGCTTGCGAGGCGGCGTCCCAGTTGTAGTGCTTGCCGATCTCGGGCAAGAGCGTGCCGAACAGGATGAAGTCGTACACGGCAAACACCCACGCGAAAAAAGCGACCACGGTTGCGCGTTTTACGTCGCCGGGCGTTATCTGTTCGAGTTTGAAACTTGATGCCGACAGCGGGTTCGCTTTCGCCGGCGCGCTCTTGCTGAGCTCGGAAGGAGTCATGGGATGGGCTCGTATCGGTAGGGTCAGGACTTGCGTGGCTGGCGGCGCAGGAAGTCGTCGGCGATTTCATTGCAGGTGCAAAAGCGCACGCCTTCGTGCTTGCGGAAATGCGCGATCAGACGTTCGAGCATGAGCAATACTTGCGCGCGGCCGGATACATCGGGATGAATGGTGATGGGAAACACCGCGTAGTCGTGCTCGCGGTACACCCAGTCGAATTGATCGCGCCACATCTCCTCGATATCGCGCGGATTGACGAAGCCGTGACTGTTGGGCGCCTTCTTGATGAACATCATCGGCGGGAGATCGTCGAGATACCAGTTCGCGGGAACCTCCACGAGATTCGTTTCCTGTCCGCGCGAAAGCGGCTTCATCCACGTATCCGGATGCTTGCTGTAGTCGATCTTCGTCCAGCTGTCGCCGACGCGCACGTAGTACGGGTGGTAGTCGTTGTGCATCAGGCTGTGGTCGTACTTGATGCCCTTCTTCACCAGTAACTCGTTCGTCACGTTACTGAACTCCCACCACGGCGCGACGTAGCCCGTCGGCCGCTTGCCCGCGAGTTTCGTCACCAGGTCGATGCTGCGATCAAGCACGGCTTCTTCCTGCTCCGGCGTCATCGCGATTGGGTTTTCGTGGCTATAGCCGTGGATGCCGATCTCGTGGCCCGCGTCCGCAACCGCCTGCATCTGCGTGGGAAAAGTCTCGATCGAATGGCCGGGAATGAACCATGTGGTCTTGATCTTCTCGCGCTCGAAGAGCTTGAGAAGGCGCATGGAGCCCACTTCGCCCGCAAAGAGGCCGCGCGAGATGTCGTCGGGCGAGTCTTCGCCGCCGTATGAGCCGAGCCATCCGGCGACCGCATCGACGTCGATGCCGAATGCTACGAGTATTTCCTTGGCCATCTGCTTTTCTCCTTTGAGCGCTGCGTTGTCGGTTCGAAGCATTGCTTCGCTTTCACCGGGCACTTAAATGTACATCGTTGACAACATACGTTTACGATGCCGGGTTCAAAAATAATCGGCAAATGAGGGATTACCCTTAGTAACGATCTCGAAGATGAAAAGGG
Source organism: Caballeronia sp. LZ001 (assembly GCF_031450875.1). Classification (NCBI taxonomy): domain Bacteria; kingdom Pseudomonadati; phylum Pseudomonadota; class Betaproteobacteria; order Burkholderiales; family Burkholderiaceae; genus Caballeronia; species Caballeronia sp. LZ001. Next base: position 836,666 of record NZ_JARTVX010000005.1, read on the forward strand.
ACGGGCGTGCGGAGGCGCGGCCCGTGCATTGAGCGCGGACCGGATTGAACGGAGGCGACGGCGAGGGGTTTAGGTTTGCGCGTGCAGCGTTAGTAAGGCATCGGCGAATGCCTTGGGTTTTTCTTGCGGCAGGTTGTGTCCCGCGCCTTCGACGACGCGATATTCAAAAGGTCCGCTGAAATGCACGGAGTGATGCGCGGTGCCGCCGGTGGACATGACACCGTCGTCCGCGCCGTCGAACGAGATCGTGGGAACGGAGATGGGCGGCGCCTTCGCGAGTTGCTGTTCGAGCGCGTCGTAACGCGGATCGCCATTCACGAGCCCATAGCGATGCCGATACGAATGGATCACGACATCGATGAAGTCTTCGTTGTCGAACGATGCGGCCGTCGCGGCGTAAGTGTCGTCTTCGAAGCGCCAGCTCGGTGACCATAGCGTCCACAGCAAGCGGCAGAGTTCTCGGCGGTTCGCGGTCAGGCCGGCACGGCCGCGCTCGCCATGAAAGTAATACTGATACCAGTAGCGAAGCTCGTTTTCCGGCGACGACGGCTTGCCCGATGCCGCGATGTCCTGAATGTTGTAGCCGTTGAGCGTGACGAGCGCCCTGACGCGTTCGGGATGCAGCGCCGCGACGATGCACGCGGCGCGTCCGCCCCAGTCGTAGCCGCCGAGCATTGCGCGCCCGATGTCGAGCGCATCGAGCAATGCGAGCAGGTCAGCGCCCAACGCCGCTTGCTGACCGGAACGCGGGGTATCGGCGGAAAGGAAGCGCGTTGGACCGTAACCACGCAGATAAGGAACGATGACGCGCGCGCCTTGTGCCACGAGGAGCGGCGCGACTTCATCGAATGAATGAATGTCGTAGGGAAAGCCATGCAGCAACACAACGGGCCAGCCGTCTGTCGGCCCGGACTCTTCATAAGCGATATCAAGCAAGTCGGTCTCGATGCGGTTGATCATGCGCTTATCCTCGACGTAGACGTTCGATGACAGCTAGCGTATACGATCCGCATGATTCACGTGGCGCTTACGAGATATCGAACACGCTCGAAAGCGGATGTCATTCGCGATAGAGACTAAGCAATCCGCAAATGCTCGCTGATGTAGTCGATGAACACGCGCAGCTTCGGCGATGCATAACGCGTCGCCGGCCAGAGAATCCAGAATGTCACCGTCTGATCGATGTAATCGTCCAGCACGATTTGCAGCGCGCCGCTCGCAAGCGCATCGCGCACGAGAAAGGTTGGCACGAAGATAAGCCCTTTATCTTGCAGCGCCAGGAACGCCAGCACTTCGATAGTGTTGCTCACGAACGTCTGCGGCAACTCGGGCTCCGCTTTCGCCGTGCCGAGCTGAAACGGCCAGCGTTCGAGCTTGCCGGTGGCGGGAAACTTATGCAGCAGGCACGCGTGATTCACGAGTTCCGCCGGATGACGCGGCACGCCATGCTGCTTCAGATATCCGGGTGACGCGACGACCACTTGCCCGCATGAACCAAGACGCCGCGAAACGAGCCGCGAATCGTGCTGCGCGCCCGTGCGGATCACGGTGTCGAAACCTTCCTCGATGATATCGACCATACGGTCTGACAAATCGACATCGATTTCGATATCCGGATACTGCGCCATGAACCCGTCCAGCGCGGGCATGATGAGCGCGGACAATTGCGGCGTGCTGATTCGCAAACGCCCGCGCGGGCTGCCCGCTGCATTGGACAGTTCGGCTTCGGCGGCTTCGACTTCGCCGAGGATGCGCCTGCAACGTTCGAGAAAGAGCGCGCCCTCGGCGGTCAGCGTAATGCTGCGCGTGCTGCGATGAAAAAGCCGCACGCCGAGACGCTCTTCCATGCGGGCAATGCCCTTGCCCACCGCCGACGACGACACGCCCAATTGCCGTCCCGTCTCCGTGAAGCTGCGCGTTTCAGCGACTTGCACGAACATCGAAATGCCGCCTAGGCTGTCCATGAGTATCCCGAAGAACTGGCCGACTCGCGCGACGCGATCCGCCGATTAAGGAAGTTCTTGTCCGATATATTCGGAACCTTAGCCCATTTTTCTTATGTCGTCCGGTTCATACACTCTCTTCAAGCCTTAACACCTGCCGTCGAGGAATTCGACGGTCATCCGCATTCCGGAGAGAGAACATGTCCAAACTTCATTCAGCCGTCAGAGTCGGTCCCTACGAGTTTTCGCATCGCGTCGTGCTGGCGCCGCTCACGCGCATGCGTGCCGAGGAAGGCGCCATCCCCGGCCCGTTGATGGCCGAGTACTATGCGCAACGCACGTCGAAAGGCGGCTTCCTAATCAGCGAAGCGACCATTGCCGCGCCGAACGGCAACGGCTACCTCGGCGCGCCCGGCCTTTACGACGACAGCCAGCTCGAAGGCTGGAAGCAAGTCACGGAAGCCGTGCATGAAAGAGGCGGCCGCATCTTCCTTCAGCTTTATCACGCGGGCCGTCAGTCCAATAGCCAGTTGCAGCCGGATGGCGGCGCGCCGGTGGCTCCGTCGGCGGTATTGCATGGCGGCGTCGCTTATACGGAAGCTGGCTGGATTCCCAACACCCCGGCCCGCGCGCTCACCATTCCGGAAATCGCGCAACTCGTCGAGCGCTTCCGCACGGCAGCGGAGCGTGGCAAGAAAGCCGGTTTCGATGGTGTCGAACTGCACGCCGCGAACGGCTATCTCTTCGATCAGTTCCTTCAAGACGGCAGCAACATGCGCACCGACATCTACGGCGGCTCGTTCGAAAACCGCGCGCGCTTTCTGCTGGAGGTCACGCGCGCCGTCATCTCCGTGTGGGGCAGCCAGCGCGTCGCGGTGCGCCTCGGGCCGAGCGGCACGTGGGGCGATATGTCGGACAGCAATCCCGAAGCGCTCTTCTCCTACGTGGCGCGTGAATTGTCGAAGCTGGATCTGGCGTATCTGCACTTGATCGAACCGCGCGTGCTCGGCAATGTCGATGACGACAGCAAAGACCCCGCACCCGTGGCCGCGCAACTGATCCGCAAGCATTACGAGGGCGTCATCATCGCGGCGGGCGGCTTCAAGGGGCCGACGGCCGAAGCCATCCTGCAAGCAGGCGATGCCGATCTAGTGGCGTTCGGACGCGACTTCATCGCCAATCCGGATTTGCCCGAACGCCTTCGCAATCGGTGGCCGCTCAATGCGTATGACCGTCCCACGTTCTTTGGCGGAACCGAAGCTGGCTATACCGACTATCCGTTCCATCGCGCCGAAGCACGGGCCGCGTAAGCCGGAGGCCGCCATGAACGCTACTTCCCCGCCGATGTCTCTGACGCCACTTTGCTGGCTCGCGCTCGGAACGTTGCGGGGTTGCGCGGTACGCCTGTCGCGTTATCGCTCAATGCATGGTTCATGTGTATCGGCTTCTCACTCGGCGCCGCGCTCGGGTCGATCACGCTGAATGTTGCGTCGTGACCGATCTTGGCTTGACCGCGTCGGTCTGCAAGATCGCGGCGTTCACGCTGACCTTGTGCGAAGCGGCGCCCGCCGCGGCATGACTAACGAAAGCGCCTGAAGAACGTGCGCATTTCGACGGCAAGAAGTTCGGGCTCTTCCATCGCGGCGAAGTGGCCGCCGCGCGGCATCTCGGTCCATTGCGCGACATCGAAGACACGTTCGAGCCATTCGCGCGGCGGCCGGCTCAATTCTTTGGGAAAGCGCGCGTAACCCACTGGCGGCAACACGCGCTGACCCGCAGCGAAACGCATGGGTTGCAGGCGGTTTTCGTAGTACATCTGCACCGCCGTGCCAATGCTCTGCGTGTGCCAGTAGAGCGAGAGATTCGTCAGCAACTCGTCCTTCGAGAAACTGCGCTCCACATCGCCGTCGCAATCGCTCCATGCGCGGAATTTCTCGCAGATCCACGCGGCGAGTCCCACGGGGGAATCGTTGAGCGATGCAGCAAGCGTCTGCGGCTTCGTGCTGTGCATGTGCGCGTAGGCGCCTTCTAGTGCGACCCACTCGCTTCGCGCGCGCACGAAGTCTTGTTCGGCAGCATTCATCGGCGCGTTTGCCGGATCCACGGATGGTTCGTAAGAGCCCGGCAGAAAGTTGAGATGAATACCATCGACATGCCGTCGATGCCGCAACGCCAGCGCAACCGATACCGCCGAACCCAGGTCGCCGCCTTGCGCACCGAAGCGCTCGTAGCCTAGACCTTGCATCAGCGCGGCCCAGATATCGGCGACTTGAAACGCGGACGTGCCGGGCTGCGCGGGCGCGGCGGAAAACGCGAAGCCCGGCAGCGACGGCACGATGACATCGAAGGAATCGGCCGGGTCCGCTCCGAACGATGCGGGATCGCACAGCATCTCCGTCAGCGCATGAAACTCGAAGAACGATCCCGGCCAGCCGTGCGTGATGATGACCGGATACGGCTTTGGACCCACGCCCCGCCGATGCACGAAGTGCACGCGCTGGCCGTTCACATCCGCAATGAATTGCGGTTGCCGGTTGAGCTCGCGTTCGGCGGCGCGCCAGTCGAACGTATCGGTCCAGTACTGCACGAGTTCGCGCAGCCACGCGATATCGATACCTTGTTTCCAAGACTCGGATGGCGTCATGGGTGGCCAGCGGGTATCGCGTAGCCGGCGGCGCAGGTCGTCTATCGCTTCGTCGGGAACGGCAATCTTGAATGGCTCGATGTGCATGGCGGGTCGCTACTCCAGCAAGGTCGGAGGTTCAGTGTAACTCGACCTTTTGCCGCGCTCCCGTCTTCTCGTGATTCAGGCAAAGCGCCGCCGCGAGGCTGATCGCCGCGTTGATCGCGAGCCACACGCCGACCATTGCGCTGCTATGAAACGTGTGCGTGAGCCATGTGAGGATGGCGGGCGTGAAGCCGCCCAGCACGGCCGCTGCGATAGCCTGCGCGAACGCATAGCCGGATGTGCGCGCATTGGGCGGCACGAGTTCGACCATGGCCGCGACCTGAACGGCGCTGTAGGCTGCATAGATGAACGAAAACCACAGTTCGACCACCGCAAACCTCAGCACGGTTGCATGCGTGGCGAGCCATGACATCAGCGGATACGCGGTGACGGCGGCCAGCAACGTGACGACGATCAGCACCGTGCGACGGTTGAAGCGATCGGCCACGAGCGCCATGATCGGCAGCCAGACGAGCACCGACAAACCGCCGAAAAAGAGAATGATGAAGCCCGCGGATGCGCCCAGATTCAGGCTCTTGATGAAGGTCGGCGCGTAAGTGGTGATGGTCTGCGAAGTCACAGTCGCCATCGACACCATGCCCATGCACAGCACGATGGTGCGCCAGTCCGAGACCAGGCTCGTGCAGATCTCGGACATCTTCGGCGCGCGCTTTCTGGCCGCAAACACCGACGTTTCCTGAAGACTCGACCGCAGCCAGAACATGACGGGAATGACCATGCAGCCGAGCAGAAGTGGCACGCGCCATCCCCATGCGTGCAGTTCGTCTTGCGTCAGCCAGTAAAGCAGAACGAGTCCGACGAGCGACGCCACCATCACGGAGATTTGCTGGCTGCCGGCTTGCCAGCACGTATAAAACGCGCGGCGTCTGGCCGGCGCGATCTCCGCGAGATAGACCACTACGCCGCCGAGTTCGGCGCCTGCGGAGAACCCTTGCATCAGCCGTCCAAGCAAGACGATGATCGGCGCCGCGATACCGATACTCGCGTAGGAAGGCGTGCATGCCACGGAGATGATGCCGAGCGACATCAACGACAACGCGAGAATCAGACCCTTGCGGCGCCCATGACGGTCCGTATAAGCGCCGAGCACGATAGCGCCCACGGGCCGCGCGAGAAACCCGAACGCGAAGGTCATGAGCGACATCATCAGCGAGATGTATTCGTTGTCGCTCGGAAAGTACGTCTGCGCGATGTATCTCGCGTAATAGCCGTAAATCATGAAGTCGTAGATTTCCAGCGCATTGCCGGCGACGACCTGAATGATCGGCTTGATCGCGACTCTCGATCTGTCGACGTCCGGCGCACTCACTGACGCGAGGCCTGGGCTTGCAACCGCGGAATCCTTCATCGCTACTCCTGTCGAAAAGCGTTCTTTCTGGCCGATGGAAACGTCAGGCGCGTGCGCCGATCTCCACTTCCTGCGCGGTCCAGCCCGCAACGCGGTCGCTGAGCGTGAGACCGAGACCGGGACGCGTCGGCACGAGCATGCGGCCATCGCGCGTTTCGAGCCGTTCGTTGAAGAGCGGTTCGAGCCATTCGAAATGTTCGACCCACGGCTCGCGTGCATAACTTGCCGCGAGATGCACATGCAGTTCCATGGCGAAATGCGGCGCGAGCATGAGACCCGCGTGATCCGCGAGCGTCGCGACTTTAAGAAACGGCGTGATGCCGCCGACGCGCGGTGCATCCGGCATCAGATAATCCGCCCCGCGCAACCGGATGAACTCCCAGTGCTCGGACACGCTCGTCAGCATCTCGCCTGTGGCGATCGGTGTATCGAATTGCGTGGCGAGCGCTGCATGGCCTTCGGCGTCGTAGCAATCGAGCGGCTCCTCGATCCAGACGAGATTGAACTGTTCGAACGTTCGGCACATGCGTTGTGCGGTCGGACGGTCCCATTGCTGGTTGGCGTCGACCATGAGCGGGAAGGCATCGCCCAGATGCTTGCGCACGGTTTGCACGCGATGAATGTCGAGCGCCGAGTCCGGCTGGCCCACCTTGAGCTTGATGCCACCTATGCCTTTTTCGCGCGATATGTCGGTGTTGGTCATCAACTGATCGAGCGGCGTATGCAGGAAACCGCCGGACGTGTTGTAGCAGCGTACCGACTCGCGTTGCGCGCCCAGCAGCTTGGCAAGCGAGAGGTTCGCGCGCTTTGCCTTCAGGTCCCACAGCGCGACATCGAACGCGCCGATGGCTTGCGCCGCCATGCCGCTGCGCCCCACCGACGCCCCCGCCCACGCGAGCTTGTCCCACAGCCGCGCGATGTCGCTCGGATCCTCGCCGATCAGCACGGGCGCGATCTCCTTCGCATGCGCGAACTGGCCCGGACCGCCCGCGCGTTTTGAATAGCTGAAGCCGAGTCCGCGTTGACCATCGGCCGTTTCGATCTCCACGAAAAGAATGGCGATCTCGGTCATCGGCTTCTGCCGGCCGGTCAGCACCTTGGCGTCGCTGATGGGATTGGCGAGCGGCAAGAACGTGGAGGCGACGCGAATCCACCTTATTGAATCGTTCGATGTTCCTGCGAGAAGCGAAGACGTTGCGTTCATGTGCCGATTCCTTGAGTGACGAGTTCGAAGCCTTTAGCGATGAGTCGATCATACAATGATTGCGCAATCATTCAAGCTTAATTGATTGCGCAATCATCATGGTTTACGCTTAATGCACGAGTGCAAACGTCTTTGATCGGTGGGCCTTCATGGTCTAATCCGATGCGTGGCGCTTTGAAGAAAACGAAGTCGGGGAAATATGGCGAAGAAAGACGAAGGTGTTCAGGCGACGGCGGAAAGCGTGACGCTTATCGATGTCGCGCGCGTGGCGGGCGTCGCGCCGATGACCGTGTCGCGCGCACTGAACCGGCCGGAACTCGTGCGCAGCGACACGCAGAAGAAGGTGCTCGACGCCGTTCGCGCGACGGGTTACGTGCCCAACCTGCTCGCTGGAGGACTGGCGAGCAGCAAAAGCCGTCTCGTGGCCATTCTGTTGCCGACCATTGCCAACTCCATCTTCGCCGACACCGTGCAGGCGCTGGTGGACCGTCTGACGGCATCGGGATATCAAACGTTGCTGGGCGTGACCGCTTATTCAATCTCGCGCGAGGAAGCGCTCGTCGAAGCCATTCTCGGACGCCGCCCGGATGGCATCGTGCTCGCTGGCACCAGTCACAGCAAGGTCACCGTCGCGCGGCTGGTGAAGGCCAACATTCCCGTTGTCGAGATATGGGATCTCACGAGCAAACCTATCGATACGGTCATCGGTTTCTCGCACGAACAGGTGGGTAAAGAGGTCGCGCAACATCTCGTCGCGAAGGGCTATCGTGACTTCGGCGTGTTGTCCGTGGACGATCCACGCGGTTTGCGGCGCTGCAAGAGTTTGATTGCGCAACTCGCGACACAGGGAATCAGGAACACCGCGTTCGAGATAATGCCCGCGTCGGCAACGTTGCAGGCAGGACGAGAAGGCACGGCAAAGCTGTTGCAGGCACGGCCGCCGCGCATCATCGTATGCAGTTCGGACACGCTCGCGCAGGGCGTGCTCGCGGAAGCCGCCAGCCGCAAGTTGAACGTACCGGACGATATCGCCGTGATGGGCTTCGGCGACTTGAGCACCGCCGCGCACGTGTACCCTGCACTCTCGACGGTACGTGTGGATGGCGCGACCATCGGCATGAAAGCGGCCGATACCTTGCTCGCGCGTTTTTTGCAGGGCCGCACGGGCGCCGTTTCCTCGCGCGTGAAGATCGACACGGGCTTTACGATCATCGACCGCGAAAGCACATGACACGCCCGCAAGCAGCGGGGTATACGATAGTGACATCGTCCAATTCGTCGTCCATATTTACTTGGCTATCCTTACAGGATGGTCAAATAAATAACGGAGACATCCATGAGCGAACGTCTGTTCTTCCGCGCGGCTGGCCGCGCGATGGCGCTGCTATGCGCAGCGTATTTCGTTCTCGCCGCGCCGAACGTCTCGGCATCGCGAGGAGACGGCCGCGACGATGGATGGATCTCCACATGGACAGCAAGTGCCGATCGCAATAACAACCTGACCACGCCGCAGAGCTTCAATGCGTCGACGACGATTCGCCAGGTCGTGCACTTGAGCGTTGGCGGCGACCGCGTTCGCGTGCGTCTCACCAACGAGTTCGGCACGACGCCAGTAACGGTGGGACCGGTACATATTGCGTTATCCGTCGGCGGCGCGAAGATCGCGCCGAACTCCGATCGCACGCTTACCTTCGGCGGAAAGACCACGGTCGCGCTTTATGCAGGTGCGCCGATTCTCAGCGATCCGGTAGATATCAAGCTGCCGCCGTTCGCGGACATTGCCGTGAGCTTCTTCCTGCCCGACGCCACGCAAGCACAAACCGTGCATCAACTGGCCGTGCAGAACGCGTATGTATCGAGTGGCGACAACACCGCCACGGCCGATCAACCTTCTCCGCAAAAATACACAAACCGCTTTTTTCTGTCCGGCGTGCTGATCGATACCGACCGCGACACACCCGCCGTCGTGACCTTCGGCGATTCGATCACGGATGGCTACGCCTCCACCGTCGATGCGAACCGCCGCTGGCCCGACGATCTCTCGCAACGGCTGAATGGCGGCTCGGCGCGGCGCAGCTATGCCGTGCTGAATCAGGGGATCAGCGGCAATCGCGTGATCAAGGATGGCTCGGGCATCAGTGCGCTCGCGCGCTATGACCGCGATGTCCTCAGCCAGTCGAACGTCAAGCTAGTGATCTTCCTCGAAGGCATCAACGATATCGGCTGGCCTCAGACCGTGCTCGACCCGACGGCGGGACTCGTTCCGGCGCAGGACATCATCGACGGATACAAGCAGATCATCGCGCGGACTCATCTGCGCGGCATCAAGATCGTGGGCGGCACACTGACACCGTTCCACAACGCGCTGCAAGGCACGCCGAACCAAGGCTACTGGACGCAGCAAAAGGAAGCGATCCGTCAGACCGTCAATGCCTGGATACGTACGAGCCGCGCGTTCGATGCGGTCGTGGATTTCGATGCGGTGCTGCGCGATCCTGCGCATCCGATCGACATTCGCGCAGTGTATGACAGCGGCGATCATCTGCATCCCAACGATGCGGGCTATGCGGCCATGGCCAATGCTGTCGATCTCTCGCTGCTCTACAGGGCCGACGACGACCGCGATCACGATCACGACCATCATTGATTGAGGAACATGCGGACGCGCATCGCGCGCGTTCGCATTCGCGTTTTCCCGCGCACTACCCACCTGTCCGCGCTATCCTGCTGATTAGCCCATTCTTCGCATGGACCCTGCACCCGCACGGCCTGTCGACTCTCATGCTATTAGCGCAAATCAGCGATCTTCATATCAAGCGGCCCGGCAAGCTCGCCTATGGACGTGTCGATACCGCCGCCTATCTCAGCCGATGCATCGAGCACCTCAACGCACTCGATCCGCGACCCGACGCCGTGCTGATCACGGGCGATCTCGTGGATTTCGGCGATACCGAGGAATACGCCTATCTACGTACGCTACTGAATCCGCTTGCGATTCCGTATTACCTTTGCATCGGTAATCACGATGGACGAGAAGCGCTGCGCGAGGTATTCGGCGATCATGCGTATCTGCGAGACCAAGCGCGTTTTGTTCAGTATGAGTTCGAGCTAGGCGGCGTACGCATTGTCGTCGCGGACTCGCAAGACCCGCCACACGGAGGCGGCCGGCTGTGCGATGAACGGCTCGACTGGATTGCAGAGACGCTGGCAAGAAGCGCTGCGCAGCCGACCTTGCTTGCCATGCATCATCCGCCGTTCGATTGCGGTATCGAGCATATGGACGAGCAAAAGCTCGATGCCGCCGATGCAGCGAAGCTCGCGGCTATCGTCGCGCGTCATCCGCAGATCGAGCGTCTACTGTGCGGGCACGTGCATCGCGCCATTCAAATGCGCTTTGCCGGCACGATCGCGAGCGTGTGTCCGTCGACCGCGCATCAAGTCGCGCTCGACTTGCGCAAACGCGGCCCGTCGCGCTTTGTGATGGAACCGCCCGCATTCCAGTTGCATCGCTATGTCGCGGGCGAAGGGCTCGTCACGCATACGGCATTCATCGGCGATTACGGCGGTGCTTATCCGTTCTATGACGAGAACGACGCGCTCATCGACTAAGCGGTGCTTTTAGCGTCGCGCCATGCCGAGATCATCGGCTGCGTTCGACGCACTCGCCGCGCGCTTGCCTTTGTTCCCTTCTTCGAGCGCGTTCAGTTGTTCGAGGCTCAGATTGCGCGTTTCAGGCGCGAGCCACACGGAGATCAGCAAGCCCGCGAGCGCGATGCCGAAGAAGAACCACAGCGCCGCGCTCGCGCCCCACCACGCGACAAAATTGGGGAACACGAGTACGCCGAGAATCGAGCCGATGCGGCTTACGGAAGTCGCGAGACCCGATGCGCCCGCGCGCACGTTCGTCGGAAAGAGCTCGGTCGGATAGACGAAGTTGAGAATGCCGCCGCCCGAATTGGCGAACAGAACCGCGCAACTGAACAGCACGACCAGAAAGCCGAAGGTCGGCTTCGAGTTGAGCGCGAGCACGAGAAGCGCGGCGGAAAGCCCGGCAAACGACGTGATCAGCAGCGGCCTGCGTCCCCAGCGATCCACCAGATTCATGCCGATGATCGCGCCGATCATCCCGAGAATGGCGATGAGACCCGACCCGATGATGGTCAGCACGCGCGAGCCATGCGAGAACGGCGAGATGATGGTCGGCGCGTACATCGAGATGCCGTAATAGGCAGTTGCATAACAAAACCAGAAACCAAGCACGAATATCGTACGGCGTAGCATGGGCCTGGAAAAGAGCGAGGCGAGACTGCCCTTCGACTCGAGCTCGCGCGCAAGCACGACACGCTCGCCCGTTACCGCGAGCATGACGGCTTCGGCTTCCTCGTGACGGCCTTTGGATTGCAGCCAGCGCGGCGATTCCGGCAGCGTCATGCGAAAGAAGAACACGATCAACGCGAAGATGGCGCCCACGCCCAGCATGTAACGCCATGCGTTATCGCCGAGCGGCAGGCACGCAAGCCCCACGACATACGCGGCCACCGCGCCGACAAACCACATCGCCGCAAGAAAGGTGCCGTGCTGTCCGCGCTTGTGCCGCGAACTGAATTCGGCGACGAGCGTGGCGGAGATAGGATAGTCCGCGCCGATGCCCACGCCCAGCAAGAAGCGAAACAGGATGAGTTGCCACGCGCTCTGTGAGACGGCCGTCAATAGCGCGAACAGCACGAACGCCAGCAGATCGACGACATACATGGCCTTGCGGCCGAAGCGATCCGTCAGCCGCCCCAGCCAGGCCGCGCCGATGAAGGCCCCGATGATCGCCGACGACACCACGAGACTCTGCACGCCCGCGCCGAGATGCCACTGCTTGATCACCGAAGGCAGCGCGACGGCGACGATCGTCAAGTCGAAGCCATCGAGGAAAGTGCCTCCGGCGGACAGCAGCGTGACCTTGCGTTGAAAGCGCCGGACCTGCTGTGAGTCCAGATGATCGAAGCTCATTGCGTGACTCCCATACGTAAGCGATTCGTCAGCGTGACGACTTGAGACGGACGAAAATTCGTGTGGCGCGAGTGTGACGGAGGTCTGTGACAGGCCGATGATGTCGATATCGTGTACCGCGCGTGAATCAGCGTATTCCCTCACCTTCGAGCCATGAGCGGAACAGGATGACGAGTTCGTCGTCGGACTTCGCATCCGGCACGTAGGTGCAATAGCTCCGCGATGGCAGGCGCGGCTCGGCAAACGGCGTGACGAGACGGCCAGCGGCCAGATCGTCGGCAACGAGCGCGGTCGGTCCCATCGCAATGCCGAGTCCGTCGATGGCCGCCTGCAAGGTGAGATAGAAGTGATCGAAGGTCAGGATCGCGGCAGGCCGCAGCGCGGGAATCTCCGCACGCGCGAGCCAGTCCGGCCATAAACGCGGGAGGCTCGACGTATGCAACAACGTATGCTGCCGCAAATCTTCCGGCGTGCGCAGCGCGACGCGTTGCATTAACGCGGGGCTGCACACAGGCACTCTTTCCTCGACGAGGAACGGCCGCATAGAGTAGCCATAGAACGTGTCGGGACCGCCGCGAATCACGATGTCGTGAATATCTTTCAGGCTCTCGACCGATGCGTTCGATGTCTCCACCTTGACGTCTACATCGAGATGCTCGGCGTGGAACTTCGCGAGCCTTGGAACCAGCCAACGCAACGTGAAAGTGGCGGGCGCATTCACGGACAACGTGCGCGAAACCGTTCCAGGGTAACCGTATCGCGCAGTGGCTTGCGACAATTGCTCGAAGAGCGGACCGATTTCATCCAGGTAGGCCTTTGCCTTGGGAGTCAACACCACGCGCCGGTTATGCCGCTCGAACAGCGGTTCGCCGAGCCACTCTTCGAGCAGGCGCACTTGCTGACTGATTGCACCATGCGTCACATGCAATTCGGCTGCGGCTTCCTTGAAGCTGGCAAGACGCCCTGCGGCTTCGAACGCGCGCAGTGCATTGAGCGGAGGCAGGACTCGTTTCATTCGAAAGAGTTTATCTAACGCGAGCGGCCAATTTAACTGGTTTGCCGCACGCTCACAAGATAGATAACCTGCTTACATCCCTCTTTCGCGTCCTTAGCCTGGAATCCGCATGCTCAGTTATACCGGCGGTCTCGTCCTTATCGCCGCCGTGCTTCACGCCAGTTGGAACGCGATGTTGCATGGCAATCGCGACCGCTTCCTCTCCATGACGTGGATGAGCATTGCCATCGCGGTGGTCTCGACCATCGTGATCGTTTTTTTGCCGATGCCCGCTTCCGCCGCTTGGCCATGCATCGTTGCATCGGGGCTCGTGCATATCGTCTATAACGTGAGCCTCGTGCGGTCGTATCGGCGAGGCGATCTCGCGCAGGCTTACCCGATTGCGCGTGGTTCGTCGCCGCTGCTCGTCACGCTCGGCGCAGCGCTCTTCGCGCACGAGGCCATCGGGCCGCTGCATGCGTTCGGCATCGTGATGATCTCGGGCGGCATCATCTCGCTGGCGCTGCAAGGTAGCCACGTATCGCGCGCAGGTGCGTTGGCGGCATTTCTGACTGGCGTGACCATCGCGGTCTATACCGTGATCGACGGTATCGGCGTGCGCTTGTCGGAGGGCAACGCGCTTGCCTATACCGCGTGGATGTTCATGTTCTACTGGCTGATGCCGCTGCTCTTCATGGCGACGCGCGGGCTCTCTGCACTATGGACGCCGATGCGCACCGCCCCGATGTCGATCGGCTCATCGCTTGCGGGCGGGTTGGTATCGATCGGCGCATATGGCATCGTCATTTGGGCGATGCAGTCGGGTGCGATGGGCGCGGTATCGGCATTGCGCGAGACGAGCGTGGTGTTCGCGGTGCTGATCGGTAGAGTGTTTCTGCGCGAAGCCGTCAGCGTGAAGCGCTGGCTCGCATGCATGGTCGTCGCGGCGGGCGCGATATGTCTCGGGCTTTGACCGCTCGCTTCCAGTGTCGCTTCTTTCGTCGCTTCAGTCGAAGTCGATATGACCGCTTCGTCTCAGCTCATCCAGCCTGAAAATTTGCTGCGGCAGCACGCGCCCAAGCGATAGCGCGGGAAGATCGTCGAGGCTGAAGAATCCGACGGCACTCGTTTCCGCACCGATGACCTCGCCCGCCTCCACGATCTCGCCGAGAAAAATCAGCTTCCAGATGTGAAAGACCGATGGTGGATGCGGATGTCTGTCTGCATCCCATACCGCGAGCAAGCGCTGAATCTTAACCGTATAGCCACTTTCTTCCCGCACTTCCTTCGCCGCGTTCTCGGCGGGCGAAACGCCTATGTCGGCCCAGCCGCCTGGAAGCGACCACATGCCGTCCGCCATTTCGCGCACGAGCAGAATCTGCCCCGCTTCATTGAATACCGCGGTACGCACATCGAGCTTTGGATTGGCATAGCCTGTTTCGAACGCGAAAAGTTCGGCTATCTTGGTCGAATCAGTCGATGAGAGCGCGGCGAGTTCAGCGTGCGCGATCTGCGCGATCTCATCGTAACGTTCGGTATCGAAAACGCTCGTTGCGTAGTGCAATCCGGTTTGCGCCAGTGCAAGCAGGCGGCGAGCGCGTTCCAAAGATGCCATGTAGTCGGTTCCGATGCGGCCTCAGTTCACGTCAAATGGCCTCTCACGAATTGCAAGGAGCGGCGTGCGCGCTCGTCCATTTGTTCGTCTGTCGCGCCGTTCGACATGTCGCGCCAGACTCCTACTGCGCGGCTCACGTTTCCGCCCTTGCGCATGAAAGGCTCCATGACGATTGTCCCGTCATATTCGATCTCTTTCAACGCGCCAAAAATCTCGTCCCACGGCAGACGCCCTTCGCCTGGCGGCAAGCGGTTCGCTTCGCCCAGATGGAAGTGTCCGAGCTTTCCCTTACACGCGAGGATTGCATCGCGAAAAGAGTGCTCTTCAATATTCATGTGGAACGTGTCGAGCTGCACCTTACAGTAAGGGTTGTCGACCGCATCGCAGAACGCGAGCGCTTCGCGTGCATCGTTGGCAAGCCATTGCTCGAAGCGGTTGACCACTTCCAGCGCGTAGATGATCCCATAGCCTTCCGCTACCTTGATGACGCGACGCACGCTGTCCACGGCACGCTCCACGTAGGGACGCTTGTCCGTCATGCCGGGCGGCGGCGATTGCGGCCACGCGCAGAAAGTGAGTCCTGCAAAAACGGGCGCACCGAGCATATGGCAATCGTCGAGCAAGCGCTTGACGTACTCCGTGCCTGCATCTCTCACGCTTTGCTCGGGAGAGGCGAAATCGTACTCGGGCTTGAGACCGATACAGCACATCACGGTGAGGCCGAGATCGTCGGCGACGGTCTTCAGTTCGCGCTTCTTCGCATCGGGAAGATTGTTGAATTCGCCGAGCGAAATTTCCATCATGTCGAAGCCCAAGCCGGATATGCGCTTCGCCACGGCCGGAAAATCGACCAGCCATTCGGTCGACCAATACGTGTAGAACATGCCGACTTTATTCAAGGCACGACTCCTTTGATGTTTGCCTGACTTGCTAGGCCACGAAGCCTTTTGGCTTGACCTCGGGATGTGCCGGGTCAGCATGTTCGAGCGCGGCCAGCGACATGATGCGTTCCTCGGAGGCGTCGTCAAAGCCGACTTCACCCGCAAGCTGACCGCCGCGCATGACAAGGATGCGGTCGGAGATGGTCAGTATCTCCGGGAGGTCGCTGGAGATGACGAGAATGGCGAGACCTTCTCGGGCAAGTTCGCGCATGAGCGCGTAAATCTCGGCTTTAGTGCCGACGTCCACGCCGCGTGTGGGTTCATCGACTATCAGGACACGCGGTTTCGATGCGAGCCATTTCGCCAGCACCACCTTCTGCTGATTGCCGCCGCTCAAGAGACCCACGAGTTGTTCGACGGTCGGCGTCTTGATGTTGAAGCGCCCGACGTAACTGTCGATCATGCGCGCTTCCTGCAGCGGGCGAATGACCGTGCCCTTCGAAAGACGCCCAAGCCCCAGCGCAGCGAGCGACAGGTTGCTGCCCACCGACATGCCGAGCACGAGCCCCTGATCCTTGCGGTCCTCGGGCACGAGCCCGATCCCGAGCTTCATTGCATCGCGAGGCTTCGCGATCCTGACCGGCTTGCCTTCGATGGTGACGTTGCCATGCTTCGGCGGCGGCGCACCGAAGATACCCATCGCCACTTCTGAACGTCCCGCGCCGATCAGTCCGGCAAGTCCCACGATCTCGCCGCGTCGCAACGAAAACGATACGTCGCGATAACGCTCGTCGTCGCCCAGACCATCCACTTGCAGCACGATTGGCTGATGCGCGTTATCGGGCTTGATGCGCCGTACTTCGGCGAGATCGCGGCCCACCATCAGGCGCACGACTTCATCGGGTGAGGTATCGACAAGACGCGCGGTACGCACGTGCTTGCCGTCGCGAAGAACGGTCACCGCATCGCAGTTGTCGAACACTTCGCGCATGCGATGCGAGATATAGAGAATGGTCACGCCGCTCGCGCGCAGTTCGTGAACCACTTTGAAGAGCGTCAGGGAGTCGGCTTCGGAAAGACTCGAAGTCGGTTCATCGAGAATCAAAAGACGCGGCTCGTGAATCAACGCCTTGCATATCTCGATCAACTGCTGCTGCGCGATGGTGAGATCGCCGAGACGCGTATCGGGATCGAGTGCGATGCCGAGCCGTTTCATCGCGGCCTTCGCTCTCGTCAACAGCACGCCGCGATCGACCAGCACGCGCGCCATGCGCGGCTCCGCGCCGAGAAAGATGTTCTCGGCAATCGTCATGTTCGGCGCGAGCATCAACTCCTGAAAGACGATGGAGATGCCCTTGGCGGCGGCATCGCGCGTACTCGAAAACTCGACCTCCTGACCGTCGAACATCATGCGTCCCGAGGTCGGCGCATGTGCCCCTGCGATCACTTGCATCAAGGTCGACTTGCCCGCGCCGTTCTCGCCCATGACCGCATGCACGGTGCCGGCCTCGACATTGAAGGACACTTCCTGCAGCGCTTTCACGCCGGGATAGGTCTTCGTTATCTGCTCAACGCTCAACAGCACGGTCATGGCAGCACTCTTTCTCACGAATGACGCGGGGCGCAGCGCGTGGCCAGGCCCCGCGCGCGGTTCATTTACCGCCGACGAATTTATCGACGTTCGACGAGTTGACGATATCCACGCCCGTATCCGTGACCGGTGGCACCTTGCCACCCTTGGTCAGCGCATCGAGTTGCTTGACGGATTCGGTGCCCATCGTGAGCGGCCGCTGACCGATCAGCGTCGTCGCATAACCTTCCTTCAGCAGCTTGATCTGCGATGGCAAGGTATCGAACGAAACGATCACGAACTTGCCCGCCTTGATATCGGCAGCCTTGTTGCGAACCGCGCGAATATAGGCCTCGGGCGCGAACATGGGCCAGCCGCCAGCGAAGAAGATGCCGTCGAGTTTCGGATTCTTCGCGAGCATGTCCTGAATGAGCTGCACGCCCGTGCTCGAATCGTCGTTGCAGGCGAAAGGCGAGCCCGACACTTCCTTGAAGTCGCCATTGAGCTTCGACTTGAAGCCCTTGATGCGCTCGTTGAGATTCGCCGCCGACAAACCGCCCGTCAGAACCGCATACGTGCCGCCCTTGGGCAGCGCCTTAGCAAATGCTTCGCCCGCCGCTTCGCCGCCTGCTTCGTTGTTCGTGCCGATGAAAGCGATGCGTTTGGACTTCGGTGCGTCCGAGTCGAAGGTCACGACCGGGATGTTCTTCGCCAATGCCGCGCTGATGACGCCGCTGATCGAATCCGCATTGTTCGGCGCGATGGCGATACCCGCGACCTTCTTGGTGATCAGATCGCGCACAATACGGCCTTGTTCTGCATCGTCGAGCTGGGCCGGGCCGGTGAACAGACATTCGGCGCCGATCTTCGCGGCTTCTTCCTTGCAGCCTTTTTCCGCGTCGGCATAGAACGCGACGCCGAGCGCTTTCGGTACGACGGCGAACACCTTCTTGTCCGCCGCCTGCGACTGGGCAATGCCGATCCCGAGCAGGAGCGTAGCGGCTACGGCACTGAGCATGGTGCGTGTCATGGTCTTCTCCAGAGTCGTTGTAATACAGCTTTCATCGACGTCGCCAGACGCCTTTTCTAAGTTGATCGATAAACACGGCAAGAACGATCACCGAACCGACGAACACCCCTTGCCAGTAAGCGTCCGTGCCGAGCAGAACGAGACCGTTGCGCAGCACTTCGAGAATGACGGTGCCGACGAATACGCCGATCACGGTGCCTTCGCCGCCGGACAATGCCGTTCCGCCGATGACAGCCGCCGCGATCACGCTCAGCTCCTTGCCCAATCCTTGATTGGAGATTGCCGACGAGAGATAGCTCACTTCGATGATGCCCGCGAGACCCGCGAGCACCGACGACATCACGTAGACGCTCATCTTCAGGCGGTCGACGTTGAGGCCGGTGAGCATGGCCGCGCGTTCGTTGCCGCCTACCGCGTATAACTGGCGGCCATAGACGGTACGCTTCAGAACGATGGCGGACACGATGGCGAGCGCCACGAAAATCAGAAACGGTACGGGCAGATCGAGAAAGTCGCCGCCGCCGAGGGCAAAAAACGAATCGCCGTCGGGACGAAAGCCATCGATAGCCTTGCCGCGCGTAATGACGAGCGCCAACGCCCGCGCAATGCTCATGGTGGCAAGCGTGGGCACGAAGGGCAGCATGCGCAGTTTGGTGACGCAGAAGCCGTTGAAGAGGCCGACGCACGCGGCTATGAGCAGCGTCAGCACGCAAGCGGGAAACACAGGCATGCCGGCCTGCATCATCGCGGCTGACGCGACGGCGGCCAGTCCCCATACGCTGCCGACCGAGAGATCGATGCCGCCCGTGATCATCACCGCTGCCTGCCCCAGCACCACGATGCCGATGAAGGACAGGTTGCGCGCGTCGTTGAGGAGGTTGCCCTTGCTCGCGAAGTCGGGCGCGAAGATCGACAGAAGCACGACCATGATCAGCAGGGCGCCGACGATACCGGTTTCGCGCGAGTGCAGCAATTGAGCGGCGAACCCGCGACGGGGTCTCGCCCGCTCGCTGGCTGCCAGCGTTGGCTTGCTCATGGTGTCGCCTCCAGTGCCTCTGTGCGCCCGTCGCGTGTCATGGACAAGCTGTTTTTGTGCTGAAAGAGTTTAGTTTCGGGTCGAAACCCAGTCAAAGCGGGTTTTCCCTGCCGGGCTTGAGGCGCGATCCGGTTCACCTATGAACCTGCTTTCAAATATTGGATTCCTTAGTTTTCATTCGATCACTTTGCCTGCGTATGCATGCGGCAGGCCTCCGCATAAACACGGATTACGTCGCGGACCTTGCTGTAGATAAGGCTCATGGGCGATGCATCGATCGACCCCCGCCTCACCTGCCAGTATTGCTCCGGCAGATAGCGGCTGATGAGGTTTTCCCGTATGCCGATGTTCGCGAGGTTCGCCACCAGCTTGCGCGTCGCCTCATCGATATCATGGTCGGACCAGTAGTAGCGCACGCGGTCGCTATAGCTATAGGTTCGCAGCAACCGCTTCTCCGCGTCGCTGCCGTGATAGTACTTCTCCCAGTTGTTGGGTTTCTCGCGCATCACGCGTTCGACTATCTCACGCAGATTCGACCGGACATTCGGCGCGAGGAGTTCGCACTCGATGTCCGCCAATGCATAAAGCGCTTCACGCAAAGCGAAGGTTACGCCCGGTCCCACCTTGAGAATGGCGAAGCCATCATCGACCAGCGCCGAGAGCGCCTCGGGCTTTTGATAATCGGTGGAATGCGCTTCGAACACGATACCCGGTAGCCTTTCGAGCACCTTGGAAAGTCCGCTTGCAAGCGCGGGGGCGTAGTCGACGACCCTCGTATGATCGAACTCCACGCCGGGTTGAACGACGAGTCCCACCACACGCTCCCACGCCGCGCCGAGTCCGCGTGCATCCCAAGCCTTGCGATGCACGGCGACGGTATCGAGCGCAGCGCTCGCGTGCGTAACTTCCACGGTGGCGAGTTCTTCCGATGCACCGCCCGGAACGGGCACTTCAGTGCCGATGATATACACCGGACCTTCGGCGAGCCCCACGCGCGCGGCAGCCGCTTCGGCGACGGCGCACATACGCGCGGCACGTTCGGCCACGACCTCGTCGGATAGACGCGCGGGGTCATCGGCGCAGGGCATGCTTGCATCGAGATGAAGCTTTCTGAAACCTGCGGCGGCGTAAGCATCGATCAAGGCATCGGCGCGTTGCATGGCATCTTCGGCAGGCAGATTACGCCATGCGTTAGGGCCTAAATGATCGCCACCGAGAAGCAATCTATGGCGATCAAATCCCATGCGATCGGCAAGCCCATGCACGAAGCGAACGAAATCCGCAGGCTTCATGCCGGTGTAACCACCATACTGATCCACCTGATTCGATGTCGATTCCAGGAGCAAGGGCGTGTCGTCATCGAGCGCCTGCTTCATTGCGGCTTCGATCACCCAGTGATGCGCCGAACAAATCGAATAGATGCCTTTCAGGCGCCCGGCGGCGCGCTCGTCGCCGGTCAAGCGCGTGACGATGTCAGTCATGCTTTGCCTCCGATGTCGCGGCGATGAACGCATCGAGTTCGGCAAGGGTCGCCGTGCCTTCCATCGGTCCACGGAACGTCACGGCCCGCGCGCCCGCCGCGCTTGCATACTCGAGCGCGCGCTCCACGGAAAAGCCCTGCGCGCGGCACGCAATGTATGTCCCGCCGAAGCAATCGCCCGCGCCGGTAGGATCGACCTCCGTAACCGACAATGCCGCGAAGTGGCTCGCGTGATTGCCGTCGTAATGACTACAGCCGTCCTTGCCGCGCTTGATGACGACCTCGCGCACGCCGCGCGCAAGCAGTTCGTCGATTGCGCCTTGCTCCGTTCGCGCATTCGCAAGCAGCATTACTTCGTGGCCGCTCGGAAGAAACACATCGGTGTAGTCGAGAATGAAGTCGAGCGCCTCGCGCATCTCCGGAATGCGCAGCATTTCCTTGCGAATGTTTGGATCGAAGCTAACCGTACCGCCGTTTGCCTTCACGGTCTCGATCACCTTCTTCATCGCCTCGATGATGCGAAACGAGAACAGCGATGAGCCCATCACATGAAAGTGACCACATTCTTTCAGCAAGTGCTCGCGGATCTCGCCGACTGACAAATGCCCCGACGCGCTATTCGCAATGTTGTAGATGAAGTCGCGGTCGCCGTCTTCGCGATACGTCACAAAGGCACTACCTGTCGTCGCGGATTTGATCACGGAGATGCCCGACACATCGACGCCGTCGTCACGCAACCGTTCGACGTTGAGCACGCCGAAGTCGTCGTCGCCGACGCAGCCGATGATCGCGCAGCGACTGCCCGACTTCGCCACCTGATCGATGAAGATGGCAGGCGCGCCGCTCGCATACGGTCCCATCAACGTGCCTGGCCGGCGAAACGACTGCCCGATTTGAGTCGCTAGGATTTCGACGAGGATCTCGCCCATCGTTACGATGTAGCCGGTGCGGCCGGCCTCTTGCGCTTGAGCTTGAGCTTGAGCTTGAGCTTCGTCCATGGCGTTCTTTGGTCAGGATGCCAACAAGGCAGATTGACGTTCAGGGCGTACCGCGCTTTCAACTTAAGTCTGCCTAAACTCCAGAATGCCGCTATCCCTTCGCTGCAATTGCAGACCGTTGCGCGACACGGTGTCGAGCGTCGGCGAATCGATACCGTCATCCATTATCAACGTGTCGGTATCGGCCACGCTTGCGAAGACTTCGCCGTTGCGCTCGTCGAGCAGCGGCTGATAAGCGACGACGACCGTCCGCTTGGCCGTACGTCTTGCCGCTTGCGCAACGCGTGCCTGCGCAGGGTCGGCAGCCAGCAAATTGCCGTCGCGATCGAGTCCCGACGCCTGAAGAATGCACAGATCGAGCGAATGACGCGCCACCGATGCCTCGGCGTCAGGTCCAGTCATGGCAGTTGCGCCATGCTCCAGTTGGCCGCCGGTCAGAAGTAACTCGCAATGCAGAAAGCGCTGCGCCATGCCGGCGACCGCGACGTCCTGCACGAGAAGCGACAGGTTGGCGCGGTCCGACAAAAACGGAATGATCTTGTGAATGATCTCTCCCGCTCCCAGCAAGAGTGCTTCGTGATCGCCCACGGCTTCAGCGGCAATGCGCGCGATCATGGTCTCGGACGCCTTGCGCGTGGCGCCATCCGACGCCGGCACAAGAATGTCGTCGCCCGTTTTCTGCACGAGATAGCGCGCCTTGCCAAACGAGCGCAGCAAATAACGCTGCTGCTCGAGATACGTCAGATCACTTCGAATGGTGACGCTCGAAACGTCGAACGCCTGACTGAGTTCCTCGACAGACACTTCGCCGCGCTTGCGCACAAGTTCGACGATCTGCAGCCGCCGCTTAAGCGAACTCTTGTTGGTGAGCATCGAATTGTCGAGTCGAAATGTCTTTTGTTCCGTAAGAGTCTAGTTTCGATTCGAAAGAAGGTCAAAGGCATTTCCCTTCGTGATCTGTAGGTGTTTTCCCGCTTGGTACTTAGCGGTTTTTTGCTAATGCGCCGCGCAATGTCATTACCGTGCTCGCGACGCTCGCCACGATTTTGCCGTCTTCGCGCTGAATGTCGCATCGGTAATGACTGATGGTCCTGCCGCGATGCTCGGCCCATGCGCGCGCCGAAAGCCTCGACTTCCACACGGGGCGCAGAAAGGTCGCCCTCAGGTCGATGCTCGTGAAGCTCTCCTCGATGTCCATCACAGTGGAATGCGCCGTGCCGATAGCCGCATCGGCGAGTTCGCACAAAAGACCGCCGTGCACGGTGCCTTGTTGATTGCCGTGAATGGCGCAATCGGCATCGAGCTCGATAACGGCCAGCGCTTCGCCTATTTCGACGATGCGAAACTTGAGCAGCGCCGATATCGCGGTGGGATAACGCATGTGCGTGACGGTATCGGCAGTGAGGCTGCCGTCTAGTTGACGCTTCAGGAACTCGAGGACGGGAACGTGGCGGTGTGCGCTATCGGTCATGTCGGCTCCAACTCGGTGTTTTGCCGAAGATAATCGCTTAAACTAGGACAATCAAATAATTGTCCTACATACACATGAGCGCAACGACACAGGTCAGGAAAGTTGCAGCCACGCTCGAAGCCGATATACGCAATGGCAAACTGCACCCGGGAGCGTTGTTGCCCACGCATCGGCAGCTTGCCACGCGTTACGGCATTGCCATCGCGTCGGCGACCAAGGTCTATGCGGAACTGAAGTCGTTGGGTCTAGTTGTCGGCGAAACCGGTCGTGGCACCTTCGTGCGCGACCGGCCGCAAAAACGCGAGTGGGATATCGGCGATGAAGCGCGGCTTTCAGGCAGCACCGCCGATTTGTCGTTCAATCATCCAACGTGGCCGGGTCAGGCCGACCTATTGCGCTCGATGTTGCGCGAACTCGCATCTTCAGGCGACCTTGCCGCGCTCATGCATCAGCAACCGCCTGGTGGCCGGCTTCATGAGCGCGCCATTGTCGCCAAGTTTCTGGCCAAAGCGCGTGGAATTCGCGTGGAAGCCGAGCAAATCTTCTTAGTGCTTGGCGCGCAGCAAGGTCTCGACATCACGACGCGCGCACTGCTCGAGCCGCACGATTCCGTTGCGGCTGACGCGCTGACTTATCCGGGATTCAAGATGCTCGCGCATACGCAAGGCCGCGTTGTGCATGCGATCCCCGCCCTGGATGACGGTCCCGATCTCGACGCGCTCGACAAGCTATGCCGCCGTCACCGCATACGCGCGATCTACACCATGCCAACCGTGCACAATCCGCTCGGCTGGGTGCTGTCGGCTAAACAGCGTCATCGTCTGGTCGAGAGCGCACGGCGTCACGACTGTATGTTGATCGAAGACGCCGCCTACGCGTATCTCGTGAACGACGCACCGCCGCCGCTCGTGGCGCTGGCGCCTGAGCGAACGGTGTATGTATCGAGTTTGGCCAAGAGTCTCGCAAGCGGCCTGCGCTTTGGCTTTATCGTCGCGCCAGAAGACTGCACGAGCCGCACCAAGGCCACGATCCGCGCAAGTTACTGGAGCATGCCGAGCATAGTCACCGCGATAGCCACGCGCTGGATGGCCGACGGCACCGTCGCGCGGCACGAAGTCATGCTGCGCCGCGAAGCGCGCCGCAGACAAGCGATCGCGCGAGACGTGTTCGCGAACATGGAGATGCTCGCGCACCCGTCCTCGCTGTTCCTCTGGCTTCGCTTGCCCGAAGTCTTGCGCGCGGATCGCATAGCGACGGCGCTGGCTTCGCAGGGCATCGCCGTATCGAAAGCAGAGTCCTATGCGACGACGCGGCATGCACCGCGAGCCTTACGTATAGGCTTGAGTTCAGTGCCCATGGAAACGCTCGAACACGTACTGAAGCAGGTACGCGACACCATCGAGCGCTTTCCAATCTGAGCGCTTTGGCCTTTACACCAGCGCCTCGGCTTGACGCGTGCGCGGCAGCATGCGTTCGAACTCACGCTTGACGATGCCGTAGCATTCGCACGCACGCTCTTCCAGACCGGCGCGGTCGAGCACCTTGATACAGCCACGGCTGTGATGGATCAGACCCGCGTCGTGCAGCTTGCCTGCGGCTTCCGTCACGCCTTCGCGACGCACGCCGAGCATGTCCGCGATCATTTGCTGCGTCACGCGCAGTTGATCCGACGGGGTGCGGTCCGTTTGAATCAGCAGCCAGCGGCACAGTTGCTTCGAGAGCGAATGGTGACGATTGCAAGCGGCCGTTTGCGCGACTTGCGTCAGCAGGGCTTGCATATACAGCAGCATCACACGACGCAGAAAGTCCGACTTGCCGAAGTGTTCACGCAATGCGCCCGCGCTCATGCGATACGCAAAACCCGCGCACTGCACTTGAACGCGCGTCGGCATAGTGTCGCCGCCCGTGAGCACCGGAACGCCCGTCATGCCTTCGCGGCCCACTGCCGCGACTTCCACCGAGCCGCCGTCTTCCATCGTATGCAGAAGCGAGACGATAGCCGTGGTCGGGAAGTACACGTGGTGAATGCGTTGTCCGGAATCGCAAAGCAACTGTTCCGTGCGCAACTGGACGAGTTCGAGATGAGGAGCGATTGCTTGCCATTCTTGCGCCGGAAGCGCGCCCAACAAATGGTTGCCGTGCAGGTCTGATTGAAGGCTCAACATGATTTTTGACTTTTTGGTCTGTGCGCATTGCGCTGTGCTTTTTTCTGGCCACTTGAGGTTTCGTGATCGCATCGGACGGCGATCATCGAAACCTCAGGGCCAGCCCCGTAGCACCGTTAGCCGCTTGTTCGATTCCCGTTCGCGACTATTTACCGTGCTTTGTCATACATAAGCGAGAGGCGTGCCAGGAGACCTCAATCCTCATACCAGCAAGGGGTCAGCCGGAATGTGCCGGGCCATACGAAGTGCGGCCGATGAAAAATGATTCAGTTTCGAACACGTTAAATCGCCGCTTAATGACCCTGCTTACATTTCAAGCGTCTTTCAGTGTTTCTCGAATACCGGTTTTAGCGTTTGCGCGCCTTTATCGGCCAGTGGTGCTTTTTTAATGGCAATGTTTTTGAGCCCGTTAAAGACTTGCTTCAAAATTGTTGCAGTGCTGCACGATAGATGCGCGCTGAAACCAAGATAGGGAAGAACTAGACTGCAGAACGCCCCGCCGAGGCAGGCGGTGCAAGCAATTGCGGCATCTCGGCGGTCCGAGCGCCTTGAGGAGAAGGGATGACAAAAACCCGGCCAAAATTGTTGCATTGCAGATACCCACTCTCGTTTTCGCCTGCCGACAACCTTCTGTAAAGAACCGCCGAATCACATCTGGATTCAAGTTTTGCGGAAACAATTCCGCCTCACGGGTGGTAACTCTGTCGTTTTCATACATCAGGCGAAAGAAATTTTTACGGAACATTTTGCCGAAAATGACTTTTTTAACGGTCGAATCCCTGAGCAGCATTTTCTTAAACCAGCGGAAATATTTACGATTGATCAGACTAGAAGCGTCACTGGCGGACCCATATTTCGTCCATGTGAGAAGATTCTTTCTCCGGACAGGACGCCAATAAAGTATTTATCTTCTTTCCATAAACGTTTGCCTACTCAAAAAAGTCCGATCGCAAAGGTTTGCCTCTGTAACATTGTGTTGCATGACAAATGGAATCGCCTCACAATCGGTTCCGTGCTCTGAAACAACTGATGTTTCCGACACTCCCCGTCACAGTCAACTTCGGTCCAACGCCATGACGCACGACAGCCAAACCCTCGATTCGATTCGTGAATTGAACCTGTCTTATCTGCTGCTTGCGCAGCGTGTGCTGACCGAAGACCGGGACGCGGCGCAGGCTCATCTCGGCCTGTCCGCCGAAATGGCTCAAACGCTGACGCAGTTGTCGCCCGACCAGACCGTGCGGCTGGCTTCGTCGTCGCAACTGCTGTGCTTCTTCCGCCTTGGCGGCGATGCGCTGCTCACAGGCCTCGCCAGTCTCACGGAACGCGCGCAAAGCGCTTCTGCCGCATCCAACGCATCGCTTCTGGTGGCCTGAACATGAGCACGACTGCATCGACGAAGAGTCTCGCCGACGACGCCAGCCAGGTGCTGCGCGCGGTTACGCTGATCAAGCTCGGCGCACGCATGCAAGTGCTCGAGTCGGAGTTTCCGAAGCTCTCGCGCGACCGTCTCATTCGCCTCTATCGCGAAGTGAAGGGTGCTTCACCGCCCAAGGGCATGCTGCCCTTCTCCGCCGACTGGTATCTGACATGGGGGCCGAACATCCATGCATCCATGTTCGCCAATGTCTATGCGTTTCTCGAAGCCAACAGCCGCGAACTGGACCGCGTCGATCTCTTGAGCCGCGCCTATGGTCTTTATGCCGAGCATTTCACGATGCAAGGCGAGCCGCTGCAAATGGACCTGACGCGCGCATGGACGCTGGTGCGCTTCAAGGAAGCCGGCATGCTGCGCCTCGCGGGCTGCAAGCGCTGCCACGGCAAGTTCGTGGCGCACTCGCAGGACATCACGACCGGCATGGTCTGCGGAATCTGCCAGCCGCCGTCGCGTGCAGGCAAGACCAAGGCCGCAAAGGCCGCGCGCGAAGAAAGCGCCGCGTTGCAGGCGCGTGCCGCATAACACCAAGCCTTCTTCCAAGGTCATTCGCATCGCAGTTCCTCGGGCAAAGTGAGAGACTTCTTCGTGTCTCTCACCGCTCACATGGCCGTCTCACGCCCGACCAACACATGGAACTGCGCCATCTTCGTTACTTCATTGCCGTTGCCGAATTGCGCAGCGTGCGCGCCGCATCCGAGCATCTGCATGTCACGCAGCCCGCCATTTCCCGGCAGATTCAAGATCTCGAACAGACCATCGGCGCGACGCTTTTCGAACGCACGCCGCGCGGCCTGAAGCTGACCGCTGCCGGCATTGCCTATCTCTCCGAAGCACGCGCGATCCTCGCCCATGTCGATGCCGCGAACCGGCTCGCGCATCGCATTGCATCGGGCGAACAAGGACGTTTGCGTGTGGGTTTCGTCGAGAATGCATCGTGGAGCGGTCTCGTGCTGTCCGCGCTCAACGCGTTTCAGCAGAACGCTCGCGACATAGCGCTCGAATTGCAGCCGATGAACACGCCCGAGCAACTCGATGCCATCGCCGCCGAACGGCTCGAAGGCGGCTTTTGTTACCGCTTCGGCGCGCTGCCCGATGGCTTCGCCAGCATCCGGCTGCTCGAACAGAACGTGGTGCTTGCGGTGCCCGAGCAATGTCCGCTCGCCGCGCAAGCCAGGGTGCGTGCAAGCGAGCTTGCCGCGCTGCCGTTCATCGCGTTTCCGCGACACGTCTATGCGGCCTACTATGACCGCCTCATCTCCGCGTGCGCCGAGCGCGGTCTCACGCTGAATATTCGCCAGGAAGCCTCCACCGAAACCGCGATTCTCTCGCTCGTCGCGGCAGGCGTCGGCGCGGCGCTCGTAAATGCGGCCAATCGCGAACGTCCGCCCGCACGCGTGCGCTTCGTCGAAGTGGAGGACCTGTCGGTGCCGTTGCCGCTCGAATTCTGCTTTCTTGCGCAGCATGGCAGCGCGGCATTGCAACGCTTCATCGAACTGCTCGAAGCGCAAAAGCACCCTGAAGCGTGATGCCCTGAAGGCATCGCCCGCTGCAGAAAACGGCATTGGCCAGCGGATATTTCGTCGGCAATAGTGGATACGAACCTACTCGATTCGAGATCCGCTCATGTCCACTACAGCCTCGCTCATTGCAACCGATATCGACTACGAACGCCACGGTTTTCAGACCGGCACACTGCGTCTACCGTGGTCGCATGACCGTTCCGCATACGGTCATATCCCCATTCCGCTCGCCGTCCTGAACGCGGGCGACGGCCCCACGGTGCTTCTTACCGGCGGCAATCACGGCGACGAATATGAAGGCCCCGTCGCGCTGATGAAGCTCATGCAGCGCATGCCATCGCTTTCGATTCGAGGTCGTATCATCGTCATACCGGGGCTGAATTTTCCGGCGTTCGTGAATGGCTCGCGCACATCGCCTATCGACGGCGGCAATCTCAACCGGCTCTTCCCCGGCTCACGTCACGGCAAGCCGACCGAGATGATTGCGCATTATGTCGAGACAGAACTGCTGCCGCGCGCCGATGTCGTCATCGACCTGCACGCGGGCGGCGCGAGCTTCGAACATGCGCCGACACTGCTTGCATCGCCGCCATCGGGCGATGCCGCACGTCGCGCGCGCTATCTCGATCTGGTGCGCGCGTTCGGCGCGCCCTACACCATGATCATGGATCTGCTCGGCGAGGATCGCACCTTCGCAGCCGCGGCCGAACGCCACGACACGCTCTTCCTATGCGGCGAATTCGGCGGCCATGCCGGCTGCGACGCGGCAAATCTCGCTATCGTCGAAAGCGGTTTGCAGCGCGTGCTGCATCGCCTCGATGTATTGCACGATGCGGCGCACGATGCGCCGCCCAGGACGCGTTATCTACGCGTGGAAGGCACGCAGCATTACGTGTATGCGCCGCATGCGGGCGTCTTCGAACCCGCCTTCGCCTTGAACGACGAAGTGCGCTCGGGTCAGCTCGCGGGCCGTCTCTTCGATCCACAAGAACCGTGGCGCGCGCCGCGCGAAATCGCATTTCGTGGCGATGGTCGCGTGATGTGTGCGCGCACCTTTGCCCGCGTCGAAGCTGGCGATTGCATTGCGCTTCTTGCCGCCGAAGCATCCCTCGACTGATTTCAAGGAGCATTCGCATGAGCGCTCATCCGCTTGCGTCGGCTTCTAACGCCGATGCCCCGCTCGACGTCCGTCATCCGCTGTACGTCGTGCTGTTGTTCTTCACGTGCTTCGCGTTTTCGTATCTGGACCGTCAGATCGTCAGCATTCTCGTGCAGCCGATCAAGCTCACGCTCGGCATCACCGATACTCAAATCGGACTGCTGCAAGGCTTCTCGTTCACCATGTGCTATGCGACTGCGGGTGTGTTCGTCGCGCGTCTCGTGGATCGCGCCAATCGCGTCAGGCTGATCGCCCTATGCGTCGCGATCTGGGCCATTTCCACGGCTCTTTGCGGCTTCGCGACGAGCTTCACGGAACTGCTGTTCGCGCGCGCGGGAACAGCCATCGCGGAAGCGGCGCTGAGTCCTGCGGCGCTCTCCATCTTCAGCGATATCTTCGCGCCGCGTAAGGTCGCGCGAGCGAGCAGCGTCTTCATGCTGGGACCGTATATCGGCGGCGGGCTTGCACTTTTCGGCGGCGGCATGCTGCTATCCGCCGCTGGCGGCGACGTGAGTACATGGCTCGCCGCGCATGGCTTTCAGCCGTGGCAAGCGGTTTTCGTGCTCGTCGGATCACCAGGACTCGTGCTGGCAGCACTCGTTGCCTTGACAATTCGCGAGCCGGCAAGACGCGAAGCCACGACTATCAGCATCGCCAATACGGATTTTGATGAAGCCCTGCCCTCGCTACGCGAAGTGCTCGCCGAACTGTTCGTGCGCAATCGCTTCTGCGCACCGTACTTCGCCGCTTATGTCGCGCTCATCACGCTGTTCTATTCGCATGCCGCGTGGTTTCCCACCTTGCTCATGCGGCACTTCCATCTTGCGCCCGCCATGGTCGGAAAGATGGCCGCGCCTGCTTACATGATCGGCGGCATGATGGGCGTGGCGCTTGCTGGCATGCTCGCCGCGCGCGTCACCGACGAACGCACGCTACACAAAGTCCTCCTGCTGTCGACATGCGCCGTGACCGCGCTGGTGCCCGCCGCCATCGCCATGCCGCTCGTGACCAACAGCACGCTCGCGATCTTGCTCTACGGCGCATGTGCGCTCGCCGCGAGCATTGCGATGGCGCTCGCCCCTGTGCCGCTGCAAATCGCCGTGCCTAATCGCATGCGCGGCCGTTCGATCGCGCTGCTCGTCTTCATGACCAATGCGATAAGCGGCGGCGTCGGTCCGCTCGCGGTAGGCTACCTCAACGAGCATCTCGCGGGTGCGCATGCCGGCTTAGGCACGGCGCTCGCCATCGTCGGCGGTGTATCCGCGCTTGCGAGCGCCCTGCTTTATGCATTGGCGACGACGCGCATTGCATCGACTACGAGGAAGAACGCATGAACACAGCGCTCGACTGGCGTCTTAACGAAATGCGGGTCACGCGTATCGACGAAACGGAATTTTCGTTAAGGGCCGACGTGCTGTTTCCCAACGAAGATTTGGCGAGCATCGGTTCGGACAATCAGCAAGTGACGCTACGCACACATCTATGGGTCGTCGAGATCGACGGGCTGACGCTCGTGGTGGATACGGGCATCGGCAACGGAAAGCCAAGACCCTTCAGTGCGCTATTCGACCGGCTCGACAACCCTGTACTGCAGCGTTTCGAAGCGGCGGGCTTCGACCGGCATCGCGTGGATTATGTGCTGCTCACGCATTTGCATGTCGATCACGTCGGCTGGAATACGCATTGGGAGAACGGGCGCTGGACGCCTGTGTTTCCCAACGCGACTCATGTATTCAGCGAACGTGAGCGCGCGTTCTTCGACACGCCCGCGGGCGCACCGCGACGCATGGTGTTCGATGACAGCGTTGCGCCTTTGATCGATGCGGGCATCGCGCTTACCGTGCCGGACGAAGGCGCAATCCTTCGCGAAGGCATCCGCTTTTGGCCAACCTTCGGGCATAGCGCGGGACACATGGCGATAGAGATAACGTCCGGCAACGAGCGTGCGCTCTTCTCGGGCGATGTCATGCATAGCCCGTTGCAAGTATCAAGACCGCAGTTCGGTTCGACCTTCTGCCTTCGACCTGATCTTGCACGCGCTTCGCGCGAATGGCTCTTGAACCATGCAGCCGAGACGAATGCAACGGTCTTTCCCGCGCATTTCCCGATGACCTCAGCAGGCAAGGTGCAGCGCATCGGCGATGAATTCGTCTGGCGCTATCTTGCGTTCAACGCGAGCCATTGAGCTTGCGCTACAGCGTCGTCATGCTGATGCCTTGCGGATACGCTTCGTATCACAGCGTATCCGCATCCTGAAGCGACACACGCCGATTCATAACCACCACAAGCGAGATACACCGCCGCGATCCAATACGACCTGACATCGACTCCAAAGGAGTAAATCATGTTCAGTCGTTTCAGGATCGCCGCTGTTGCAGCGGGCATCGCGGGCAGCGCGGCGTTCGCGGTCTTTGCATCCACTCATGTCTCGTTGCCCGCTACCGCAACCGTAGCGAACGGTGCAAACGCGCCGGACTTCAAGGGTATCGACAACTGGTTCAACAGCGCGCCGCTCGATCTTAAGCAACTGCGCGGCAAGGTGGTGCTCGTCGAGTTCTGGACTTTCGACTGCATCAATTGCGCTCACACGCTGCCCTACGTGAAGGACTTGCATGCGCGCTATCGCGACAAAGGACTCGTCGTGGTGGGCGTGCATTCGCCCGAGTATGGCTTCGAACGCGATACGGGCAATCTCAGGAAAGCCATCGTTCGCAATGGCATTGAATACCCCGTTGCGCAAGACAACGAGTTCGCGACATGGCGAGCCTATGGGAATCGATACTGGCCAGCGTTCTATCTCATCGATCAGAACGGCAAACTCGTCTATAGCCACTTCGGCGAAGGTCAATACGCGCAGACCGAGGAAAAGATTCGCGCACTGCTCGCACGTGACGACAAAGCGAAGTAACCAACCCTCAGTCAGCAAGCACGTTCATGCCGAAAATTCTCGGGAATAGATTTGCCGCAACGGTTGTTTGTCTACATGCAAGCCCATTAAACACGCTCAAGGAGCCGAACATGAACCTCGTCAAACTCGCCGCTGTATCCGCCGCACTCGTCCTCTCCTCAGGCGCTTTCGCGCAGAGTCTCACACGCGCCGAAGTCCGCGCACAACTCGTTCAGGCCGAGCAAAACGGCTCGCGACTCGTGGTCGATGCCTCGTATCCCGACGTCAGCCCGATCTATCAGAACCAGGTTGCGCATGCGAATTCCGCGGATACGACCTCATACGGCGGCGCCGCGTCCACGAGAGACTCGGGCAACGCACGCATGAACATGAGCGCCTCGCAATGCGTGGGGCCCTACAGCTTCTGCCATATCTACGCCGGTTCCTGATGGCCGCAAGCTCGCCCGCCGCTGCATCGAAAAATATTTCGCGTCTTGCGGAATAAACGCGGCGTGGCGCTGTTTGCGTCATTGACCCGATCCTCGAACAGGCCCGCAATCGTGAATCCGCCCTCTGAAATGCGTCTATCCGAAGCCGATGTCCAGGCTTTCGCGGACGGCGTGCTCGCGTCGGAACGGACCGAACGCTTGCACGCCTATCTGGCGCGGCGGCCGGACGAAGCGCGCAGAGTCGTGTTTTACGATCGACTGAACGTGCAACTGCGTTCGATGTACGACGTCAGCCACGCTCAACCAGCATCGCGCCGTCCCACGATCGACCTGCGCTTCCGGTTACTCGCGGCGATCCTGGCGTGTTTCGCGCTCATGATTTCGGCGATCTGGGTCACCGTGCGCGTCCCTGACGCGGCACTCGAACGCGCAGCTGTCGAAGCACTATCGATAGATGCACCAAAAGCGACAACGCCCGTTCCCGCCGCTGCCGCGCCCGATCTTTCGTCGCTTGGATTTCGCGCTAACTGCATACGCAACGTGACGCTCGGCGCTTTCTCGACGGTCAGCGTAATCACCTATCGCAACGCTTTAAATGAACCGCTCGTCCTGCTCTCGATGCGCGCACCCGCGGCATCCATGCGAACGCCGTGGCAGGCGCATAGAATCGATGCGGCGCGCCTTCTCGAATGGACTTCGACCGCTGGCGTGCGCACAGTGGTGGGCGCTAGAGCGGGCACGCAAGGACTGATGCGCGCGGCCGACTTGCTGGCGAAGCAACAAAACATGCAAGGGAATGCCTCGTGAACGCCCGCGCCGACAATCGAACCGCCCGCTGCAAGGAGCCGCAATGAGCGTGCGAGACCAATTGATGGACCACGTACCGCGTTTGCGGCGCTATTCGCGTGCGCTCATCCGCAATCAGGAACTCGCCGACGATCTCGTGCAGGACACGCTCGAACGCGCCCTGCGCAACACCGAAAAATTCGAATCCGGCACCGACCTGCGCGCGTGGCTTTTCACGATCATGCACAACGTGTTCGCCAACCAAACGCGCCGTGCGGATGCGCGAGCCGTGCATGTCTCCGTCGATGAAGAAGCTATCGACGAAAGCGAGTTCGCGGTGGCTAGCCGCGACACGCAATCGCTGGAAATGCGCGATCTCGACTATGCGCTGCAGCGTCTGCCCATCGAACAGCGGCAAGTGGTGCTGCTCGTCGGGCTCGAAGAGATGAGCTATGCGGAAGTGGCGCTCGCCCTCGAAATACCGCTCGGCACGGTAATGTCGCGGCTTTCGCGCGGACGCGAGCGGCTTCGCGCGCTAATGGCAGGCAAGCAGGACAGCGCTCAATTGAAGGTGGTGCGATGAACAGACAATCGACTCCCGTCAGCGAGGACGAAATCCAGGCTTACGTGGATGGCGTGATCGCCGAACAACGGCGCGAGGAAATCGATCGGCTGCTTGAAACCGACGACGCGCTCGCGGGCCGCGTGAGCGACTACTTTTCGCTCAACAGCATGCTGCATGAACGGTACGATCGCGTATTGCAAGAGCCGCTGCCGCAACGTCTCGTGCTGCCGCTCGAATCGGCATCCAGCACTGTCACGAAGGTCGATGCGGGTCGACGTGAAGCCGCGAATTGGCCGCGCTTTGCGGGACTTGCTGCGGCACTCGTGCTGGGTATCGGCATCGGCGTGGGCGGCATGTTCAGCGAAACAGCGCGCGACATGCTCATGCCGAATGGCGAGAACACTTCGCTTCGTCACGTCAGCCTCTCCCGCGACGAATCGTTCGCGCGGCAATCGGCTATCGCCTATGTCACGTATGCGCCGATGGTCACGCGTCCCGTCGAAGTCGGCGCGGATCAGGAAGAAGAACTCGTGAAGTGGCTATCGAGCCGCCTCGGCACCGACGTGCACGCGCCCGTGCTCACGCGCGTGGGCTTCAATCTGATGGGCGGCCGTCTCTTGCCCGGCGATGAAGGTCCTATCGCGCAGTTCATGTATCACGATGCCAATGGCGAACGCATCACGCTCAACGTGTCTCATCGCAAAGTGAGCCGCGACGTCACCGCGTTCAAGCTGTATCAGGACGGCTCGGTCAACGTGTTCTATTGGGTCGATGGCGACTTCGGCTATGCGGTATCGGGCGCGATTGCACGGCCGCAATTGCTCGCGGTGTCGCACGACGTGTACGAGCAACTCACCGCGAGAAACGGACAGAAATCAACGCAGTGAGCGCGGCTTATGGGGCATCCGCGGCAAGTTCGACGCGCATCTCGCCGATGGATATCGCCGTTCCCTTAACCGCATTCACACCGCTCACGCGCACGAACGACACGACCACTTCATTCGGGTTCGTCACGCCCGCGCGCGCGAGCAATTCAGTCACGGGAAACTCGATCGAGCTGCCGCCGTGATGCGTCGCTGTCGATACCTCGAACGCGCCGAGCGTGCCGACGAAGTGAGCATCGCGTTGAGCATCCGGGTCGCCGGTTGCGGGCAAATTCACATAGACGTTGTAGAAGAATCCGCCGGCACGTGCCGCCGCCGGCATGGACACGCCGTCCAGCACGAGATTCACATGACGAAATCCCGAAGCGGCGGGCCTGGCCGCTTGCGATTGCGACTGCGCTTGCGATTCGATCGCGCTGCTGTCGTCCGCTTCCGGAGCCACGGCAAGCGTATCGCGCAGCAACGTGGCATTGGCGGCTTGAAGCGCAATGCGCGCGCTGATGGAGTTGTCGGCAAGGGCCACGCCCTTCACGCCGCCAAGCGAACGCCGCGTGGATGACACCGTGCGCCCCGCGCTTGCGGTAAAGGTGCCTATCTGAGGACGTCCGCTTATAGGTGACATTTGCGCCTGAACCCGAATGATTCCGCCGCGTTCTGCTTGCGGTGGCAAGATGACTGGAACGGTATCGTTGGCGTAATCGTATCCCAGCCCCGTGGTCGTCCGCGTCTTGGCCTTCGTCATCGTGAGGTTGGTCGCATACGTGAAGCTGCCGGACCAGTACTTGTTGTTGGCTGCAGGAACCTTGCTCGTCGAGCGCAACGACCACGCATTCCACAGGCGGTCGAGGTTCGCATGATGCAGATAGAAAATGGGATCGAGCGGCGCGGTCATGATATCCGCCATGTATCCGCCGATGATGTCATGCACCGGATTGTGCGGTGCATTCTCCAGTTTAGTCTCGAACGCGTTGCTCGTGCCACGCTGAAAATTGGCGACGCTGCGCGCGAACGGGCTCAAATCGAGCGCCTGATAGACGTTCGTGTTCACACGCGATGTGTATAAGGGATTGCCGCTCGCGGTATCGGTGAATTCGGAGGGCATCACGGGATACGTGTAGTAATCCCAGTACGGAAGCGTCAGCGTGTTATCGCCTGACACAGTGCGCAGTTGTTGCTCGAAGTAATAGATATAACCGCGATGCCACGTCAGGAAGTACGCCACGCCATGCGGGCAATAATTCGAATGCACGTTGCTCCAGTACTGCCATGATGCCGGTTTGCTGCTGTCGGCCGTGGCTCGCATGGTGCGGATGGCATTGAGAAACGACGCGTAGTGAGGCGTTGTCTTGAAGACTTGCCATTCGAGCCGTATGACATTGGGCGTCGCGGCGAAACCGAGTTCGGGTATGGACGCAAGCGCAAGCGCCGACGCCGTCCCCGTGACGAACGAGCGCCGGGTAATCGTGGAAGCCATGTTTGTCCCCTCGCGCCCGCGGATTGCCCGCGAACGCTCCGCGTCCGACTCTTCTAATGAGTCAGCCGACGTGGCAGTAGTGATCGGAAAATGCCAAGGAAGTATGGTTCACTTCGCGCAGGGTTCAACGAATATTTAGAATACCCAACGAAAGTGAACGTGTACTAGCGCACATTGCCGGAACTCAAACGTCCGTTCGTGCTGCGTTGCTCCAGACGATCACAGTCTGCTCCGACTCTGCCCCATAGCCTATTTCGTGACTGTCATAGGGAATCGAGCACGAGAGCTGTCGCGTCAAGATCGGCGATTGATCGAAGACATGCGCGCAGACGGGGTAGATATAAACCACCGTGAGTTTGCGGATAGTTGCATCTGCAACCGCTTTCTCCAGATTGTTCAGAAGCGTTGCCATGAGCGCGGCGCCGAAGGGATTGAACAGGAAGACAACGAGATCGCCCTTCGGAAATGCGAGTTCGAGCGCATTCTCGACGAAGGCCTGCATGCGTATCCTCTGCGGAAACCGGCGCGCAACGATCTCGGCATTGCGGTTCGCTATCTCGATGAGCGGCTCGGCCAGGTCATAACCGAGCACGGCGTCGAAAGGAAACTCGGTGGCCACGATCATCGGCCGCCCTTTTCCGCAGCCGATATCGATGAACGTGCTGCCACGCACGTCTCCAAGTTGCTGCAGCGCATGCCGCACAATGCTTGGCTGCGATCCCATATACGGTAGATTGCCCGCATCGGCGCCGGGGCCGCTGTCGGATTCGGGCGGATAAATGCCGCCTGTATCGGTGCCGAGCATGCGGTCGATAGGATGCGTTCTATAGCAGCCGTTATAAAGCACGCGCAAGACGGGCACGCGTTCGCCGAAGCGCCTGATCCACGAGACGAAGAGCAGCGTCTGAACCCAGTCCGGCAACGCGGCGACCACGGCGATCAGCCGCCATTTGATCGTGCGTTTCATTCGGGTTTTGAAGCTCATGCTCATCGTCGTGTTCATGGAAACTCCGTTGGGGGCGGGCTGCGAATGTACGCAAGTACGACGAATGACGCGCAACGTCTGGATGGTCGCGACCAGTCTTTATAGACTCGCGCCTGGCGATTGAATGTGACGTGACGCACATAGCGTCGCGGGACAGGAGTGGCGTTTTCCCGAACGCGAGGCCAGTTCGTGATTCCAATGCGTCATGCCTCGCAGGCATGACCGGCTGCCTCGAAAGTCTTTTTCTTGAGCAAGCACGCACCCTACATTTGATTCCACCGACGGGTCTGCAACACAACCCCGTCTCTCTCAGACCTCGATGGAGTCACGAAATGGACAAGCCAGTCATTCTCATCACGGGCGCGCTCACCGGCATTGGCCGCGCAACGGCGTTTGCTTTTGCCGACAGCGGCGCGCGCATCGTCGTATCGGGCCGGCGTGAAGCCGAAGGACGCGCGCTCGAAGCCGAACTGCGCGAACGCGGTGGAGAAGCGCTCTTCGTTGCCGCCGACGTACGCCACGAAGACAGCGTGCGCGATCTCGTCGATGCAGCCGTCGCGCACTTCGGCCGTATCGATGCCGCCGTGAACAACGCGGGCACCGAAGGCCAGCCCGGTGCGATCGTCGATCAGAGCGCCGCAAGCTATGCATCGACTTTCGATACCAACGTGCTCGGCACGCTCCTTAGCATGAAGCACGAACTGCGCGTCATGCAGGCGCAGAAGCACGGCAGCATCGTGAACGTGTCGTCGACTTACGGGCATGAAGGTGCGGCGTTCGCGTCGGTCTATGCGGGCAGCAAGCATGCGGTCGAAGGCATGACGAAGTCCGCCGCACTCGAAGTCGCGGCGCTCGGCGTGCGGGTCAACGCAGTGGCGCCCGGCCCCACGGATACCGGCATGCTCGACCGCTTCACCGGAACCTCCGAACGCAAGGCCGCGCTTGCATCGAAGGTGCCGCTTGGACGTGTTGGCACGCCTGTCGATATCGCGCGCGCAATCGTCTTTCTTGCTTCGGATACGGCCTCGTTCGTCACGGGTCAGATCGTCACCGTCGATGGTGGCAAGACCGCGGGCTGACGCGTTCTCTTCCCTATTAAAGGAGCAACGACATGAACGATCTTTCAGGCAAGACCGCGCTCGTCACGGGCGCATCGCGCGGTATCGGTCGCGCAACGGCTATCGCGCTGTCGCGTGCAGGGGCAAGCGTGCTGGTTCACTACAGCAGCGGCGAACAGGAAGCCGAAGCCGTCGTCGCGCAGATTCGCGCCGCAGGCGGCACCGCGCAGAAAGTGCAGGCGAATTTGCGCGATGCAGACGGACCGCACCAACTCGCACGGCGTGTACGTGAAGTGGTCGGCGACAGGCTCGACATCCTGGTTGCCAACGCGGGCATCTCGAAGGCCGCGAGCATCGAGAATACGACCGTCGATGACTTCGACGCGCTCTACGCCGTGAACGTGCGCGCGCCCTACTTCCTCGTGCAGCAACTGCTTCCCGCGATGTGCAAGGGCAGCAGCGTGGTCTTGCTGTCGTCGCTCGTGGCGCGCGCGTCCGTGACCTCGCTGTCCGCTTACGCCGCGACCAAAGGCGCGGTCGATACGCTCGTCAAGCACTTCGCGGCGACGCTCGGCGAACGCGGCATTCGCGTGAATGCGGTGGCGCCGGGCGTCGTGGAAACCGATATGTCGAACTTCACGAAGACCGACGATGGCCGCGCACTCACGCTCGGCATGCAGGCGCTCAAACGCATTGCGCAGCCGGACGACATCGGCGACGCCGTGGCCTTTCTTGCTTCGAATGCCGCACGCTGGGTCACGGGCGAGACGCTACACGTGGACGGCGGCTCGAAGCTTTGACCGTTGAACGCGCATGACGACTCGTGCAGTTGGACGATTGCCCGGATAATCTCCGGGTGATACGTTCAACGACTCGCACGGGAAGCCCATGGAACTGCGGCATCTGCGGTACTTCATTGCAGTGGCGGAAACCGGCAGTCTGACCGAAGCGGCGGAAGAGCGGCTGTTCACGTCGCAGCCTTCGCTCAGCAGACAGATCCGTGATCTGGAAGATCAGGTCGGCACGCGCCTCTTCGAGCGTAGCGCGCGCGGCGTGGATCTGACGCCCGCTGGCAAGGCCTTCATGGAACACGCGAAAATCGCCTTGAATCAGGTCGATGCCGCCGTCGAAGCCGCGCGCCGTGCCGCGACGCCAAGCAAGCAACGTTTCGCGCTCGGCTTTCTCACGGGCCAGGAGATGAACTGGCTTCCGGGCGCCATGCATATCCTTCGCGACGAATTGCTCAACGTCGATGTCACGGTATCGAGCGATTATTCGACCGAACTCGCGGAAGGCGTCGCGCGCGGCAAGCTCGACCTCGCCTTCATGCGCGCGGAGCCGGACTTCGATCTGGCGTATTACATCGTCGATAAAGAACCGCTCGTCGTGTTGATGCCGAGCGATCACGCGTTGACCGCACGCGCCGAGATTGCGCCGCAAGACCTCGTGGGCGAACCGTTCATTGCCATGGCGGGCAAGGCGAAGGTGCTGCGTTCCGTCGTCGACGATTATCTCGAGCGCTCGGGCGTGCATATCGTGCCATCGCAGAGCGTCGATAACCCGGCGATGGTCATGTCGCTCGTGGCATCGACGCGCGGTCTCGTGCTGATTCCATCGTACGTTCAGAATTTGATGCCGTGGTCCGTCGTCAGCCGTCCCTTGGCAGGCGATGCACCGACTATCGACCTGGCTGTCGGCTATAGCAAGTCGAATCAGTCGCCGACCTTGCGCCTCTTTCTTTCGCGGCTCGACGAGCTCATCGCGCGTCACGCCGCCGAGCGTCGAATGAACATAAACAACACTTAACGGCCGGAGCGAATCGTCGCGACCGCGACGCCTCCCGCTGCGAAAGCGCATAGCGCGGACAGCAACGCGACGGCGCGCAATGCGCCGGCGACCGCGCTGGCATCGCTGACAGATGCTGCCTTGGAAGCCATCGCGGCGTCGTGCGACCACACGAACACAATGCCGAGCAGCGCAATCGCAAGCAGGCTCGCCACGCGTGCAACCGCATTGTTGATCCCCGATGCCACGCCCACGCGTTCGCTCTCGACCGACGCCATGACGACCGAAGTGAGCGGCGCGACCGTGATCGTGAGGCCGATGCCGAGCACGACGAGCGCGGGAAGAAAGCCCGTCCAGTAGCTGCCGCTCACGAAAGGCAGCGCGAGCATGCCGAAGCCGAAGCCCGCGACGCACGGCCCCACGGTCAACAATGTGCGCGCGCCGAAGCGCCCCGTCACGCCGCCTGTCACGCGCGACAGCAGTCCGATGATGAGCGGCATCGGCAAGAGCGCGGCGCCCGCTTGCGTCGCCGTATAGCCATAGGCGCGAATCAGCGTGAACGGCAGGAAGAACAACACGCCGCCCAAGCCGAAGTACAGCAGCAACGTGACGACGTTCGCGCCGCTGAAGTCGCGCGAGCGGAAGACATCGAGCGGCATCATCGGCGCCGCGCTTTTCGCTTCTATCGCGACGAACAC
Organism: Caballeronia sp. LZ001; assembly: GCF_031450875.1. Taxonomy (NCBI): domain Bacteria; kingdom Pseudomonadati; phylum Pseudomonadota; class Betaproteobacteria; order Burkholderiales; family Burkholderiaceae; genus Caballeronia; species Caballeronia sp. LZ001. The sequence continues at coordinate 877,839 of NZ_JARTVX010000005.1, forward strand.
GGCAAGCACGAGCACGCCGACGACCAGCGCGCACAGCACGAGCGGATTCCCGAAACCGCGTGCCGATGCTTCCGTGAGTCCATAGGTCAGCGCCGCGAGTCCCGCCGCCGCGCAGGCCGCGCCGGGCCAGTCGAGGCGCTGTGTCGCGTCGGGCTTGTGGCTGTCGGGAACGGCCAGCATGGCGAGCGCGATGGTCGCAGCGGCCAGCGGCACATTGAGGAAGAAGATCGCGCGCCATGAGTAGGCATCGACGAGCCAGCCGCCCGCCGCCGGACCGAGCGCCGACGTAATTGCGCCAACGCCCGCCCATGTGCCGATGGCGCGTCCGCGCGCTTCGCCCTCGAACACGGCGCCGATGATCGCGAGACTGCTCGGCACGAGGAGCGCCGCGCCGATGCCCTGCACCGCCCGCGCGCCGATGAGCCACGCGGTATCGGGCGCGAAGCCGCATACCGCCGAAGCCAGCATGAAGATGGCGATGCCCGCGATGAACACGGTGCGACGGCCGAGCTTGTCGCCCATCGACCCGCCGACCAGCACGAGCGAGCCGAGCGAAAGCAGATACGCGTTCACGACCCACTGCATGGCCGCGACGCTCGCGCCAAGCTGGCTTTGAATGGACGAGAGCGCGACGTTGACGACCGAGCCGTCGATGAAGGCCATGCTGGAACCGAGGATCGTCGCCGCCAGCGCGAGCCGTTTGCGCCGGCAGGGTCGATCGGTCGCTTCAGGCTGCGTGCGAATGATCAGTTCATCGCACGGACCTTGCGGCGCGGCGTGCCGCACCACGGGAGGCGACACCGCGCGCTCTTTCAAGTCCTGACTCGTCACATTCGCTCCTCGATGGCGTGAACCATCAAGGATACGTCCGCGCGCGGCTAGCCGCCGAAGAGCTTCGTGATGGCCGGCACGCTCAGGACCGCCGTGTAGTAGCCCATGAACTGCACGCCGGTGTTGAAGCCGAACAAGCGCGACAACAGTCCGCCGATCAGCCCCACGGTCAGGATCACGAGCAGCCCGAGCAGTTGCCCTTCCCACACGCTGATCACCACGATCAAGCCGACGAAGGTCGCGATGATCGCCTCGTGACTCAGCTTGCGTGCGACGAACGACGCCGCGCGATGCGCGTAGTTCATCGACAGCGGATAGGCCACGAGTGCCGCCAGCACCACCGCAAGCAAGCCGAAGCCGAGAAACTGCCAGGTCGTCATCATCGTGTGAAGATTGTTGATGTGACCCGTCGCGGTATCCACGGTAAAGCGCGGCGGCGCGTTGAAGAGCGGCGCGGCCGGTCCCGCCGCGACCGGACTCAGCGGCAGACCGAAAGCGATGAGCGGAATCAGCGCCTCGGCGATATACGTGGCCTCGGTCACACCGTTACGCGCCGAAATCACGGTCGTGAGCCGGTGATACGCATGCTTCACGCGCGAGCCGACGAGTTCGCCGAGCACGACCGTCATGGCGACCGGGCTGAACACGAAGGTCGCGCTGGAGATGGCGGCGGTCGCGACGACCCAGCCGCGTTGCTGGCCATCGAGCACCTTCAGCGGATTCGGGAAGTAACCAGTCCAGCCCTTTACATCGGGCGCGAGCGAAAACGTGCGCGGACGATCGCGCCGCATATGTGCGCGGCCCACGGGCGAAAGTATCGAAAAGAGATCGGCGATAAGCGGCCCGATGGCGATGCCGAGAAAGTAGCTGACCGAGAGCTTGACGCCATATTTGCCCGTAAGCGCCTGCAAGCCGATGATCAAAAGCACGAACGGCACGAGCAGCAGCACCGAAGCCCAGCGTCCCGACGAAAAGTATGCAATGGCAATGGCCGCCGCCAGAAACACCCACGGCGCGGCCTTCGTGATGACCGGCCCGAACGGTGCGAGCAGCACGGCGAACAGCACCGCGAGCGGGACCGCGACGAATGCCGCGATGATCGCGCCCGAGATCATCTTGCGCAGCGCAATGTGCGGCACGCCGAGATTGCGCAGCATCGTCGCTTGTTGCAGAAGCGGCGTGGCGAGCGTGTCGCCGGGAATGCCGAGCAGCGCGGTGGGTATCGCGTGTGTCATGTGCTTGGAGACCGCGCCCGCCATGAAGAACGAGAATACGCCGACAGGCGGCACACCCAGCAACACGACGAGCAGCGTGAGCGGCGCGAGCGTGGTGGTTTCGTCCGTGCCCGAGATGAGGCCGATGCCCGCAAAGACGACCGCGCCGATGAGACCCATCGACAGCGCGACGAGCAGTTGTTGAACGAGCGGTTCCATCAGCGCGCTCCTTCGCGCACATCGGCGCGCTTTTCGTAATCGGCGAAGAGTTCGTAGAGGCCGAGTTCCTTCATTTCCGCCGCCACCGCGGGCGGCAGATCCGCGACGCGTCCGAGCCCACCCGCTTCGCTCGCAAGTTGCGCGAGCACTTCCTCGCGGCCCGCCGCGCCATGCGCTTCCTCGATCACTTCGCGCTTCGGGCGGAACAACTTCGCGCAGACCGCGCCCGCAATCAGGCATCCCGCGAGACCGACGAGCATTGCGTAGGCGCGCGCCATCGCCGGGTCGGGTACATAGGCCGCGAGCACGCGATTGGCCGCCGCGAACGCGCCATAGCTGATCGCGATGCCGAGCACGACCGACCAAGCGAGATGCCGCGTATCGACGGTATCGCCCCAGATTTCGACGAGCTTGTAGTCGGCCTCGGCCGCGTTCGTCGTTGCCCGATGACCGCGCTGATGCGCGGCGAGTTGTTGTTCCATGTCTCCTCCTTATACGGAGTTCGTATCGTATTGATGTCGTGCGTCAAACCTTGCGCGCCGCACTTTCCCGCTGGCGTTTGCCCTCCAGTGCACGCGCCACGCGCGACGATGTTGCGCGTCCGAGCGCTGCCGAAATGAACGCGCCCGCATCCGCAAGTTTGTCGAGGTCGATGCCCGTCGTCATGCCCATGCCTTCGCACAGGTAGACGATGTCCTCGGTCGCGACATTGCCCGTCGCGCCCGGCGAATAAGGGCATCCGCCAATACCGGATACCGAGCTGTCGAAGGTCGCCACGCCGCGTTGCAGCGCGGCCAGCACGTTGGCGGCACCCATGCCCCACGTGTCGTGAAAGTGGCCGGCGAGCGCCTGCAGCGGAACCTGCGCGGCGCACGCGTCGAGCATGGCTTGCGTCTTGAGCGGCGTGCCCGCACCGATGGTGTCGCCTAGGCTGATCTCGTAGCAGCCGAGATCGTAAAGGCGTTTGGCGACGCGCGCGACCGCTTCCGGCGCGATTTCGCCTTCGAACGGGCAGCCGAGCACGCACGACACGTAGCCGCGCACGCGCACGCCCGCCTTGCGCGCCGCGCCGATTACCGGCTCGAAGCGCGCGATGCTTTCGTCGATCGAGCAGTTGATGTTCTTCTGCGAGAACGACTCGGACGCCGCCGCGAACACCGCGACTTCATCCGCGTGTGCGGCGAGCGCGGCTTCGAGTCCCTTGAGATTCGGCACGAGCGCGGCGAGCGTCGTACCCGTGCGGCGCGCGGACGGCAACACGCGCTCGAGCACTTGCGCGCCATCGGCCATTTGCGGCACCCATTTCGGCGAGACGAACGACGCGGCTTCGACATAGCGCACGCCAGCATCGATCAGACGCTCGATCAGTTCGGCCTTCACCGTTGCCGAGACAGGCGACGGTTCGTTTTGCAAGCCATCGCGCGGACCGACTTCGACGATCCGCACGCGCTTCGGAAGCTCATGCATCGCGCGGCCCCTGCAGCAGGCTCATGCCGTAGTCGACGCTCACGTTGCGCGCGGCGACCATCTTCTTCACGACCCAGTCGATATCCGCGCCGCTCGCGCCCGCCGCCAGCGCAATATTGCGCGCGTGCAGCGCCATGTGGCCGCGCTGGATGCCTTCCGTGGAAAGCGCGCGCAACGCGCCCATGTTCTGTGCGAGGCCGACGGCCACGGCGATTTCGCCGAGATCCTGCGCCGATTCGACTTGCATGATCTTCAACGCGAGCCGCGCGAGCGGATGCGTCTTGGTCGCGCCCCCGACGAGCCCCACGGGCATCGGCATTTCGATGGTGCCGACGAGGTCGCCGTTGTTCGCCACCTCCCACGTGGTCAGCGACGTATAGCGGCCGCCGCGGCTCGCATAGGCATGCGCGCCCGCTTCGACCGCGCGCCAGTCGTTGCCGGTCGCGACGATCACCGGATCGATACCGTTCATGATGCCCTTGTTATGCGTCGCGGCGCGATACGGATCGATGGCGGCGAAGAGATAGGCATCGACCACACCGGCGATCACGTCTTCGCCCGAATACTCCTTCGTTTGCAGCGTGGCGGCGCTGTAGCGCACGGAGGCGCGCGCAAGCCGCAAGTCCGCGAGATTCGAGAGGATACGCAACCGCACCTTGCCGCCCGTGATTTCCTCGATACGCCCGGCTACCGTTTCGGCCATCGTGTTGACCGTGTTGGCGCCCATGGCGTCGCGAACATCGACGATCAGATGCGCGACGACCATCGCGCCGCGCGGCGTTTCCGGAAACACGTGTACTTCGATATCGCGGCAACCGCCGCCAAGACCCATCAGCACCTTGTCGCGTGCGTTCGCCATCTCGATCAACTCGTCGCGATGCTTGAGGATAGCGAGACGCGCGCCGTACGGGTCCGACACGCCGACCACCTGCACCTGCGCGCGCATCAGCGGACCGGTGCTCGACGTGCGAAAGCCGCCTTCCACGCGCGCGAGCTTCGCCATATAAGAGGCTGCGGCGACGATAGACGGCTCTTCCACCGCCATCGGCACCAGCACGTCGCGACCGTTGATCTGAAAGTAGCCTGCGACGGCCATCGGCAACTCGAACGTGCCGATCACGTTTTCGATCATGCCGTCCGCCGTTTCGAGCGACAGCGCGCCGGGCGTCTTCAGTAGCGCGTGCTCGGCGTCGTCCATGCCAGTCGCCTGGGCAATATGGCTCAGGCGCTGCGCGGGTGACATCGCGCGAAAGTTGGGCAATTGCGAATCTGTCATGTGTCTTCCTCTTATCTCTTTCGATGGATGTCCGATCCGTCGCCCGCGAAGCTTGCGGGCGTGCGGCGGTTGGGCGAATAATAGGCTTGCTGTACCCAATGGAAAGGTACAATTCGAGAAGACAGCGCGCGCACTGTACCCATGACAGACGCGAACATGCGATAAGAGGAAGATGCAATGCGCCATGAGAAGCCCAGCCTGTCAGGAACACTGGCGGACAATCTGGCCAGACAGATCGAAGACGGGCTCCTGCGCGCCGGCGACAAACTGCCTTCCATCAGGGAATACGCTGAGGCGAACGGTTGCTCGAAAAACACCGTCATCAGCGCGTTCGACGCGTTGACCGCGCGCGGTCTGATCGAACCGAGACGCGGCGCGGGCTTTTTCGTCGCGAGCGTCGCCGGGCAGCAACCACCGGATGAAGACGCGCCCACACTCGATCGCGCGATGGATTCCGTCTGGCTCATGCGCGAACAGTTGCAGAGCAAGCCCGACTTTCTCAACGTGGGCGAAGGCTTTCCGCCCGTCGCGTGGCTCGAAGAGACGCGGCTCGATCACTTTCATCAGCGCGTGGTGCGCACGGGCGTCGCGTCGCTCTTTCGGTACGGCAGCCGCTTCGGTTATCTGCCGTTGCGCCAACATTTGCAGCAAAAGCTGGCCGGATACGAGATCGAGGCCGCGCCGCCGCAGATCGTCCTCACGCATGGCGCGAATCAGGCCATGGACATGGTCGTGCGTTACTTCGTGCGCGCAGGCGACACGGTTCTCGTCGATGACCCCGGTTACTACGCGCTCTTCGGCAAGCTCAAACTCTCGGGCGCGAATATCGTCGGCGTGCCGCGCGGTGTGGACGGGCCCGATATCGTGGCGCTCGAAGAGCAGCTCAAGACGCATCGTCCGAAGCTCTTCTTCACGCAATCGGTCGGCCATAATCCGACCGCGACCGATATCAGCGCGGCCAAGGCCCATCGCATCTTGCGGCTTGCCGAAGCGCACGATCTGATCGTCGTCGAAAACGATGCCCTCGCCGATCTTAAGCCGCGCTCGGCCACGCGCATCTGCGCGCTCGATCAATTGCGGCGCACGATCTATGTCGGCAGCTTTTCGAAGTCGGTATCGGCAGCACTGCGGGTCGGCTTTCTGGCGTGCGGCGCGGATCTGGCAAGCGATCTGGCTGACGTGAAAATGCTCACACACGTCAGCAGCTCGGAATACTGCGAACGCACGCTAGACGCCATCGTCAGCGACGGTCATTTCCTGCGGCATACCAATCGCCTGCAAGACCGGCTGCGGCGCGCTACGGCCAACGGCGTCGAAGTGCTCACGCGTTGCGGCGCGACGCTTTACAAGGTGAGCGATCAGAGTCTGTACCTGTGGGCCAGGCTGCCCGGTTGCGACGACTCCATCGCCTTCGCACGCGAGATGCTCGACAAGCACGTGATTCTCGCGCCCGGCACCATTTTCTCGGCGCACGCGAATAGCGTCTCGCCGTGGTTCCGCTTCAACGTCGGCTATCTCGGCGATCCGCGCTTCGAAAAGGCAATGGAACGGTTTGCGGGCCGCGCGAAGTAACGGCACGTTCCGCGTCGCACGTTACGTGGCATTCGCGTTTGTCCGTGCAGCATTTGGCCATGCCCGCGCCCGTCATCCTTCCCTGGTCCACCAAGCTTATCGACCCGTTGCTTGCGCCATAAGCGTCGCGTTGAGCGGATACCGCTTTCTTTTCATCCTGTCGAAACCCGCACAGCAAGGCGGCCGATGACTGGAACGGTTAGTGCTGGGTAGTCAGTACTCGCACCGCTCGTCGGAAAGATCGACAAACCCGAGCGGCGCGATGCTCAAACCGTTGCCCCGGTGTCCGGCTGCTTCCCGGCGAGCCCTCGTACGCTACCGATGAAGATCATGACTGGACGAAGACCGAAGCTCGTGCTTTCCCCCTCCCGCTATACCGTTCCCGCGCCTGGCGTCAGCGCCGGCGACTTCGAAATTTATGCGTCTTACCGCGGCTCGCCCACCTCCGGGTTTTTCGGCACGCTCAAAGTCGTCAGAAAGACCGACGGCCGTCTGCTCTTTCCGTTCGATGGCGCCGAAACCATTGGTCCATATAGCAAGAAGGACGAAGCCGTCAACGCCGCATCGGCGCGCGGCAGCGAAATCGTCCAGGCGGATATCCGCATTCCGGAGATGTAATCCGCGTCTGCCGCTCAGGCACACGGTGTGCGATTGCATCGCTTCGAAAACGACATGGCGCGCCGGATGATCGGCAGCCAGCGTCGAATCGCGCTCGATGCGCCCGTTCTGCCCACGACTACTTGCTCCACATGCTCAAACCTAAAACCAAGGTGCCTGATTCCGAAAGCCGTCAGGACATCCTGAAGCTCAAGCGCAACGCCAAGATGGCACGCTCGACGCACGCCTATGTGCGCGGTAACACGATCAAGTTTTACGACTGGCTCGAAGAAGCCGAGATTCGCAGTTTGCCGCACGGTCCGGCCATCTGGATTTGCGGCGATTGTCATACCGGCAATCTCGGCCCGATCGCGGACGCGAAAGGGAAGATCGAAATCCAGATACGCGATCTGGACCAGACGGTTATCGGCAATCCCGCGCACGATTTGATCCGGCTTGGCTTGTCGCTCGCGACGGCCGCGCGCGGATCGGCGCTGCCAGGCGTTACGACCATCAACATGATCGAAGCGCTGTTCGCGGGTTACGCCGAAGCCTTCGACAAGGATAGCGACGCCAATTCCGTGCGCAGGCCCGAAGTTGTTCGCGTGGTGATGCGCGAAGCGGTACGCCGTTCGTGGAAGCATCTTGCCCGCGAGCGGCTCGACGACGTGCAGCCCACCATTCCATTCGGCAACCGTTTCTGGCCGATCAGCAAGAAAGAGCGCGCCGAAATCGTATCGCTCTTCGAAAAGGCCAGCGTGACGCAACTCGCGACGAGCCTGCGCGGACGCCCGGATACCGGCGAAGTCACGGTGCTCGACGCCGCCTACTGGGTCAAGGGTTGTAGCTCGCTCGGACGTCTGCGCTACGCCGTGCTGCTGGATGTCGACGGCGGCGTGATCGAAGGCGACGACCTGTGCATCATGGACATCAAGGAAGGCGTCAAGGCCGCCGCGCCGCGCTATCCCGGCACGTCGATGCCGCGCGATCACGCCGAACGCGTCGTGGAAGGCGCGCGCCATCTCTCGCCTCATCTCGGCGAACGCATGCGCGCCGCGAGTCTGCAGGGACGGCCGGTAATCCTGCGCGAATTGTTGCCGCAGGATTTGAAGCTGGAGATCGAGCAGATCGGACAAACGGAGGCGATGGAAGTCGCGCGTTATCTCGCGCTCGTCGTCGGTCAGGCGCACGCGCGCCAAATGGACAAGAACACGCGCCGTAGCTGGCTCTCGGAGCTACGGCGCACGAAGACCAAATCGATCGACGCGCCATTGTGGCTTTGGAGCAGCATCGTCGAACTCGTGGGCAGTCACGAAACCGGCTATCTCGAACATTGCCGGCGCTACGCGCTTGCGGCAGCCTGAGCATGGGTTACGGGCGGGTTCGGAGCCGGGTTTTTGGACCTCCGGTCCGCCTTTTATTCACGGTGACAAATATATACTTGACTAAAATATGTGGAATTGTGATAATCCGTTCTGAAGTTCAAGAAGTTGATTGCTGCTCATCAATAGTGCGTTTTCCGCGGTATTCGTTGTCCATTCCCTCCTTGCAGCTTCGCTGTTTCAAAGCAATTTTCATCCAAATTTTTTCCAAGGAATATCATGGATACCGGTACCGTCAAGTGGTTTAACGACACCAAGGGCTTCGGCTTTATCAGCCCGGATAACGGCGGCGACGACCTCTTCGCCCATTTTTCCGAAATCCGTTCGGAAGGCTTCAAGACCCTGGTCGAAGCACAGAAGGTAAGCTTCGAAACGAAGCGCGGCCCGAAGGGCATGCAAGCTTCGAACATCACGCCGCTGTAAGCTCCAAGTAGCTTCGTAGCGTGAGGACCCGGGAAACCGGGTCCTTTTTTATATCAGTTGGGTTTTAGTTGAGCCTCGCAGTCCAAATCTCGCAGTCCAGATTTTCTCCCGCGCAGTTCATCAAACAGGCTAATTCGCCTGACATCCTTCAGTTTTCGTTTTTGCGGCATTAGTCCGCTGACTTTCCGTGTTTATTGCCGGAAGGCCTCTTCATTAAAATTAAAATGGCACATTCTCAAAACTACCGCGGTTATGCGGTATATCCGTCCGCGCATCGTTTGCGCGATCAAAGCTTCTCGGCGAATCTCCTCCTCGAGCGTTCCGACGAAGATCCTATCGACACGCAGTATCGTTTTTATTCGCTCGGCTATTTTTCGAAAGAAGCCGACGCCGTGAATTACTCACGCATCTGGGCACGCGACTGGATCGACGCGCGCGGCTGATCCCGCCTGCGACATGGATCCACGCAGCATTTCTTATAGCGGGAATTTTTCACGCTAGCGGCGTGTAAAGACAGTTAGCCGGATGGCATAATCGGCTAACTTTTATCTGCCTCCCCGCCTGGGCCTATGCGCAGCCGCACTCATCAACGAACGGGTTCTCTGCTGGCATTGCTTGCAATGCTGCTGATTACGTTCGCGCCGATGGTCTCGCAGCTGATTGCCGCCAATACGCATGACGGCATCCCGCTCGCCGAATTGTGTTCGGCACATGCTGCATCGGGCGATGCTGCTTCCGGTCATCACTCGCCCGACGCGCTCTCGCAATTCGACGGCAAAGCGTGTGGCTATTGTCACTTCTTCGCGCATACACCCGTCGTACCGGGCGCAAGCGCGAGCTTCGCGCTCGATGTTCCCGCAGCACGCGCTATCGCGGTCGCACGGACCGAGATCGAGCGTCCCGCACAGCCGTTCACCACCGCGCAACCGCGCGCGCCTCCCGTTCTGATCTGACTTCGTTTTGCCAACGCAATGCCGCACTGCCGTGAGGCGTTGCGCGGTCTCGCACGTTCGTCTGTTCGTGCGAGTCCCGATCAATCGAACTCGGAGATGAACCATGTTCACCACATTCGAACGTGGCGGCGCTTTGCCGTCCACGCGTCATACGCACGTCCCCGCCGGGACGTCTTCCGCGTCTTCCGCACGGGGGACGCGATCATGAGACGACTTGCCAGAAAGGGCGCGTTGATGACAGGCATGACGGCGCTCTTCGCAACGCGCGCCATTGCGCAGACGCCGCAAGACGACGCGACCGCCACACTTCCCGCAGTCATCGTCCAGGGCCAGTCCGCGAACTCGCTGACATCGCAAACTGTCGTCAAGCAAAAGCAGACGCTCGATCAGACCGTCGGCTCCGTGGGCTTCGTGGATAGCGCCGATTACCGCGACACCTACGCGTTCACGTTGCGCGACGTGCTCAAGAACGTGCCCGGCGTATTCGTGCAGACGCGCTACGGACAAGAGTTGCGCTTGTCGATTCGCGGCTCGGGCATCGCACGCGGCTATCACACGCGCGGCCTCGAAATTCTTCAGGACGGCATTCCCACCAATCTCGCCGATGGCAGCGGCGACTACTACCAGATCGACCCGCTCGCGCTGCAATCCGCCGAGGTCTATAAAGGCGGCAACGGTCTCGCGTATGGCTCGTCGACGCTCGGCGGCGCCATCGATTTCCTTACGCCCACCGCCTACACGGCGGATGCGCCCAACATCGTGCGGCTGGAGGGCGGCAGTTACGGCACCATCCGGGGCAGCGCGCAGTTCTCGCGCGTGGTCGGGCCGCTGGACTTCATCGGCACTTTCTCGGTGAATCATGCGGACGGTTATCGCGATCACGATCGCGGCCAGTACGAGCAATTCAACGCAAATATCGGTTATAAATTTTCGCCCGATGTCGAAACGCGCTTCTATCTCGGCGCGTACATCATCGATCAGCAACTGCCCGGCACGCTGTCGCTGAGCGATGCCCTGAACAATCCCACGAAGGCTTCCGCGAGCGCGCTTGCCGGCGATCAGGCGCGCGACACGCGCACCGAGCGCATTGCCAATCGCACGACGGTCAAGCTCGATGTCGGACAGCTCGATTTCGTCACGTGGGCCATTCACAAGAGCCTTTATCACCCGATCTTCCAGTTGATCGATCAGGATGGCTGGACCTACGGCTTCGCGCCGCGTTATACGGCGACCATCGACGTGGGCGGCATGCGCAACGATGTGATCGCGGGCGCGCGCTTCTTCGGCGGCAACACCCAGGCGCGGCAGTACGTGAACGTGTCGGGCGAGCGCGGCACGCAAACGCTCGACTCGACGCAAAGCGCCTATAACTACGAAGCGTATGTCGAAGACCGGCTCTTCTTTCTGCCGACCTTCGCCGTGATGGCTGGCTTCAAGGCGCTGCGCGACGTGCGCAAATATGTCGATCATGGCGGTCTCGCCGCCGATCCGAACTACAAGTCGGCGAGCGAAAATTTCAGCGGCGTGAATCCGAAGCTCGGCCTGCTGTGGCAGCCGAACAAGGACATTCAGGCATTCGTGGATGTCACGCGCAGCCAGGATGTTCCGGACTTCACCGACCTCACGCAGACCTTCTCGAACACCACGCGCTTCACGCCGCTGGCATCGCAACATGCATGGACGCTCGAGATCGGCACGCGCGGCACGCGCGATCGCGTGAGTTGGGACCTGACCGCATATCGCTCGCTCGTGCGCGATCAGCTGCTTCAATACACGACCGATCCCGACATTCCGGCCTCCACGTTCAACGCCAACAAGACCGTGCTGCAAGGCATCGAGGCGGGTGTATCGGTGGATGTGCTGCGCGACATCACGCATGCCGGCGCGGGCGACAAGATCACGTTGTCCGGGCTCTGGAATCTGAGCGATTTCCGTTTCAAGGACGATCCGCAATACGGCTCCAACCGCATCGCAGGCGTGCCGGTGAACGTGATCCGCGCGGCGCTTGGCTATTCGCGGCCCAACGGGTTTCATATATCGGCATCGGTGGACTGGGTTCCGGCGGGCGCATGGGCGGATGACGCCAACACCTTGCGCGTGCCCGGTTACACGCTCCTCGGCGTGCAGGCGGGAATGGATTTTCGCAATGGTCTCTCGGTTTTCGTCGATGCGCGCAACTTGACGAACAAGCGTTACGTGAGCGACATCAGCACGGTCGCCGATGCTCGCACGACCTCGAACGCAATCTTCTATCCGGGCGAAGGACGTAGCATTTTCGCGGGCATGCGCTACGCTTTCTAAGGCATCTTCATTGACCCACCGCGACATGCAGAGCCGTTTCTTTCGGACATGGTGCAGCTTGCTTGGATTGCTTGCGATCCTCATGGCAACGCTCGCGCCTACGGTTTCGCAACTCGTCGTCGCCGCGCGCATGCCGGCCATGACGATGGACGCGGATTGCCCGATGGAACGAATGCAATCGATGAGCGACGACGCAGACCACGCGTCTCACTCGCACACCACGATGCCGGATGGACAAGCATGCGGTTATTGCGGCCTGCTTGCGCATGTGCCCTTCATTCCGGGCTTGCCGGTGAGCTTTGCGGTCACCGCTCGCGCCATCGCGCAACTCGTCGCCACGCGTTTTATCAGCACGTTACGCATCGAGCCGCGCACCTCGCGCCATGCGCGCGCCCCGCCCGCTTTCTCCTGAAGCCGATATCCGCTTGATCGATGCCGAACGCCGCGCAGGCATGCGCGCGCATCGCATCGTGATGTCCCGATCCCACGGTACGCCACCGAAAGTGGCATGGAGAAACACAATGCACGCGAAGACCAGCAGCGCCGCCTCGAGTGCGGCCCAGGCGGCCAGCGCATCCCAGGGCAGTTATCGAACGCTATGGCGCTGGCACTTTTACGCGGGGCTCTTCGTGATGCCCTTTCTGATCGTCCTCGCCATCACGGGAACGATCTATTGTTTTCAGCCGCAAATCGAGCCGTTGTTATACAGACAACAAATGGTGGTTGCACCGCGAACCACGCCACGTTTGCCTCCCGATCAACTGATGCACGATGCACGCGCGGCGGTGCCGCATGGCGCGGTCACATCGACGGTGCACGTTCTCGACGATCCTTCTCGCAGCGCCGAATTCGTCTTCAAGCTGCCGAGCGGCGAAAAGGAAAGTGTCTACCTCAATCCGTACACCGGCGTGGTGCTCGGCACGCTAAGCGTCGAGAACCGGTTCATCCAGCTCGATCGCATGGTGCATCGCAAACTGTTACTCGGCAAGGCTGGCGAGCTGTTGATGGAACTCGCCGCATGCTGGACGCTCGTGATGATCGGCACCGGGGTTGCGTTATGGTGGCCACGCACGAAGACCACCGCGCGCGATGCGCTGCTGCCGCGGCTCTCGCTTAAAGGCCGGCCCTTGTGGAAGAACGTGCATGCGGTGATGGGCATTTGGCTTGCGCTCGGCGCGCT
>NZ_JARTVX010000006.1:0-467743 GCF_031450875.1 Caballeronia sp. LZ001
CCACTGTTGCCGTCCTCATCGCTTCGTGCGCGACCTCGGTTGCGGCGATCGGCCTTGTTGTGCACGGATTCAAACTCGAGCGAACAGCCGTACCGGTCGTTGCGGGCACAGGCCTCGTAGAGCGCATGCAAGGCGTCGCTGATGCGCTCCAGCATGTTCCGGCCAACGCGCAGGCGACTGTGCTCCAAAACTATGGGTTTCGCGACCGTCAGTCGTTCGACGACGCGCTGGATTCGCAGCGTGTCGAACTCGCGAGAGCGCAGAGCGTCCGCGCCGAAGCGCTCGCAAGCAACGAAAAAGGGTTGGCCGCACTGCTCATCGCACTCGTATTCACAGGAGTCGTCGCGGCGATGGGCGCGCTCGTCCTTTGCGACAAGGCTTTGGCGAAAGCACCAACTTGCAACTGAGGCAGCTCGCATCCGCCTCTTCGCCCGTGACTAAGGACGATGGACCTCATCATTATCAGCTTCGAAGACGTCAGAGATGACCCGGCAGGCGCACGCGCAGATGCAGAGCCGGCCGCTGGATTCCCGGACTCATGGCTGGACGCACTGATCGGCGCTGGCGCGGTATTTTCCCGTGACTATGCCGCTCCTGGCGCCGTATCGACCGTCGGCGTGCAGTTTCCCAGCACTTTCCACGCAGAGCAGTTCTGCTCGAGCGTGCGCCAGATGGCCAGTCTGCTGGGCACTCGCGCCCATGTTCACAAGGTCCCCAGCCACCAGGCGCGTTCCACCCTGCGCGAGGCCGAAAGACATGGTTCACGTCTCCTTTGACAACCTCACCGTTTCACTTGAGGACGTTCAGAACAGCCCCGCACGCTACGCGCGCCAGCTTGAGCGTGCCAAGAAGTCGCCGGGCTATGCGGTGTGTCGATGCAACGCTGCGGGTGCGGACCAACCGCTGCGTCTCGTGGTTCGTAGCTACGGCGCGCTCTTTCATCTTGCGCGATGGCCCGACGAAGGGCCGCACCACAACTCGATGTGCCCTTTCTATGCGGCGGCGGCTGCGATCGGCAAGAGCAAGTCCGACGCCGCTGATGCAATTCAGCACACTCCTGCGGGTTTGAACGTCAAGCTCGACGCCTCCCTATTTGTCAAAACAGTCGAAACCTCTCCCCGCCTGTCAGCGAACACTTCAGGCACCGGCAGGACGCGCCGTGCGGCGCCGCTGCTCGGCTTCCTGCAGCGTCTTTGGATCGAGGCGGATTTGCATACCTGGACGGGTGCCTCTGCGCGCAGTTGGGGACAATGCAACGCTCACCTCGTCGCCGCACTTGGAGACGGCAAACTCAACGGTAAGTCGATGCAGAGCGTCCTGCATGTCATGCGTCGCTATGATGAAAACGAAGCGCGATCCATCGTCGCGGAGTTCGATGACTTTCTCGGGCGGATTGAAACGACGCCCACGGCGTCGCAACGTGGCTTGGTCCTTGGCGAGTTGGGCACGGTCGATGCTTCCAAGTATGGCTTCGTCGTCAAGCTTCGCCAGACGAAGCGCACCTTCTTCGCCTCAAAGCAGTTGATTGCGATGGCGGCCGCATCATTTCGATCTGCATGGGCCATGGTCGGCGACGCGAGCGCGCGGATCGCGGTGTTAGCGGTCATCGAGCGGACCAAAGAAGGGAATCTTCGAATCCTCGACATCGCCCTGCAGTTGTGCAACAGCAGCTTCTTACCTTGCGACTCCAGCTACGAAGTCGCGATGGCCAACCGGCTGGTCGCGGAGCGCCGTCGGTTCACCAAGCCGCTCAGGCTGGAGAACGGCGATGCACTGCTGCCGGACTTTGAACTGACGGACACCGAGGCCCTGACCGCGATCGAAGTCTATGGCATGCAGGGCAACCCGCAGTACCTTGAGCGCAAAAAGGAAAAGCAGGTGCGGTACGCGCGCACCGCAGCGCCTTGTGTCGAGTGGATACCACCGGCAGAACTAGCGTCCGTACGACTGCCGGCCGCCGCTTGACTTGACAGCGGGCATCACCGCGATACCTTGTCCCAGTCTTCAACTTCCTGAGACAACACGTGAGCTCGAACTCTTTCTTTTTGAAACACGCGACGGCTCGCGATGCCGACTGGCAGGTGAGTTACCCCGCGCTCGCAATGGCAAGTTCGATCGACCCGGTCGATGAGCGGCGCAAGCAGATCGTTGTCGCGGCCGCCGACGACACCCATGTGCGCATGGTGTTCTTCAGCACGCTTGGCGCGATCCTCGACTTCCGGGCGTCGTGGGCAGAGATCGATAGCTCAGCGCGTAGCTGGCTAGCCTTTACCGTTCGTTGGAACAGGTGGTGGCTGCCGGATGGCGGACACGCGCGTGCACTTGAACAACAAGCGTCGACGCCGACCGATTTACGGCTCGCGCATTGTTCGATTGAGGGGCGTCTCATCGACGACGCGGCCTTTCGGCGATATCTCGATAATGTTGAGCGGCACTATCGGCGAGATGCGAGAATTGCTCGGGTTTTGTTCTCCGACAACCTACGCGGCGAAATCGAGGGTGGCCCGCTTACCGGCGCGGCGCCACTCGTTGACTCCTGAATGAGCACCATCCTTCCATTTACGCGTCTCTCTACCAACGATGCGCGCAGTGACGGCAACGACTGCGCGCATCGTCATATTCGGCTGGCCAAACACGGCGGCACCGTCTCTTGCTCTGACTGCGGCACGGCCGTGGCGCCCTTCTCCGCGCTTTCAATGCTCGCTGAGTAGTATGGTCTCGCTCTCTCGCAGATCGAGCACCTCAAGAATCGTCTGGCTCTTGCTGATGCCCGGATTCTCGAGCTTTCCAAAACCCTCGACGCCATCGATAACCTGAAAAGAGCACCGAAACAGCCTTCAACGGAGACTTGACCGAGCGTCAATCGGTGGTGCAATGGGCTATCAGCAACAACAGAGCACCAGCACCATGAAGCAGACGTTTGCATGCGGCCACACCGGCAAGGGGAAGTTCTGCCACACCTGCGCCAACGCAGAAAAAGAGAATGCGGAGCAACGCCTCGCGATGGAACAAAAGCGTGCGGCGAAAAGAAGTTTGACTGCCGACGACGCCATCGACCTGTCGATGGTTCGCCATCTGTCGTCCGTTCAACGCGAGGCACGCGATCTCCTCGCGAAGGTCAGCAACGGAATCCATCCCTTCTCGCTCGACGGCAAATTCCTGAAGTCGTCCGCCGGCAGGCTCCTATCGGTCCCCGTTGGCAGATCGTATCGGTTACTTTTCGACGCCCCATCTTTGAGGCCTATCCGCTTGGTCAGCCACGAGGATTACAACGCAATCGCCGCCAATCGCGTCGCCGCGTAGTCTGAAAGGTGTTGTAAAGTTCGGGGTTGTTTCCTAATTTGGCCGGGAAACGAGCGTCGTTATAATGCATCCGCCCACACCCTTTTCGCCGACGATCGGCGAACGCCCCGGACCACGCTGCCATGACTGACGAGCTCTTCCCCTGCGACCATTGCGGCGGAAAATGGGCCTTTGGCTACTCGCACCGACTATTAAAGCGCCTATCAGCGCCCGCGAGTGACTATCTGAGCGCCGACGACCGAGCTGCTCCGCAGATGAACGACCTCGAAGCGCGCTCACTCTTTGCGATCCCGCAAGAAAAGGTTTGCTGCATCTTTTGCGAAGACTGCGGCATGCAAACGCCTTGGATCGCAATCGGCGACGACCGGCACGCGGCCCTAGAGAAGGCGGGCGCGATCTGGAACGCTCGGACGCGGCGCCCCCCTGCCAAGGAAGGCGATCTCCTCAAGCTGATCAGGAAAGAAGTCAGCGCCCTCGATGCCCCGTTCCTGATCAACCTATTGGCACGGACGGACGGCGACTGGGAGAAGCGCGGCCCAATTTTCGCCATGCTGGCTGCGAAAATCGTCGACAGCAAGATCACCTTGAGCGATTTCTGGCCTGTCGACACAGTGCTCAACGATGCTGCGAGATACCGGAAGCTCCAGCAACTTGCGAAACGCGTCTACATCGACGGCATAGCCTCGATTCAGTTTCCGCGCATTCCTGCGACGGGCGGTGATGAGGGCAGTTTCGAAAACAGCGTGAACCTCGCAGTTGACGATATGCCGGACCGCAATCGCTGGTAACTTGACTTGCGGCTTATGCGTCCATACTGGTTTGGTGCTGGCCAGTTCGGCGCCAGCAGCAACCCACCACCACAGGAAACGCATGTCCCCCATCGACTACCTTCGCGCCGCTTACCGCCTGCGCGCAAAGCTCGCACCGCAGCTCACGGTGGCGCTCGCCTTGGCCGCCATTCTCACCTATCACGCTATGACAAGCCGGTCATTGGATTGGCTGTTAAATTGAGCCAAAACGCGGGACCGGACACGGGGCATTATCAGTAATAATTCACTTTGCGCGAGACGTTTCCGTTCAAGTCATTGAAAACAAATGACAATCACGAATTTTACGCGTGTGACAACCCGGGTCTTTTTGCATTGGCACACTCGCGGCTACGTTCCAGGATTCGATAGACGCTCTGCCTAGAGATCTGAAGGAAGTTCGCAGCAGCTTTTTTGTTGCCGTTGAACTTAGCGATGGCATCACACACCTGATCGAATGTGACGTCGGGCGCCTTTTGCTGCTGCACTCTATGGGTCGACAGGTACGCGTTCGCTATCGATGGACGGCTATGACCGGCCGCCTCGACCACCTGCCGCCTGGCCTCCTCGTGCTTCTCCTTCGGCGCAATCTCGCCTGTCCCCTTAACCGGCGCTTTCACGCCTGCCAGCGCTTCGTACATCGTGTGGAAGTTCTGATGTCGTAGGCCGTGGGCAGTTATTCCGAGCGCGCTCTTGCGTACGCCGTGCTTGCGGAGCACTCGGTAAAACCGGTCTTTCCACTGCTGCTTCGTATATCCCAGAGGGATCGTCGTCTTGGAAACCGGATTGATCAGGGCTGCCGCCTCCTTCAGTACGTCTAGGCCGTCACCGATCGGAACGACCCGGTTCCGACCGCCTTTCGTCCCCCGAGTGACGCGAAGAAGCATACCGTCATCGCCGACTGACTCAAGAGGGCGCAAGAGGAAGCTTTCCTCGACGCGCAAACCGAAGGTCAACTGCAGGCGGAGTTGTACAGCCACATACTTGTCGGTATGTGCGATCTCCGCCATCTTCTCGATCGAATCGACTCCGTTGCCCTCCCACGACTTGTCTTCGGCGGCAATGTACGAGCGCACGAGACCGTGCTCTTTGCGGTCAACGTAACTCTCCAACGGGCCGATCAGGTTTGGCTTGTGCATCCACTCGGCGAGTGCGCGAAGATAGGTCAGCTTGTTTTCGATTGTTCCGCCCGTCAGCTTCTTACGAACCCAGATGTACACAAGTGCCTCGACGTGCTTCTGCTTCACGGCCCACGGAGATTTCAGTGCGTATCCGTTCTCGCGAAGCTCCACGAATGCGTGGCAGATCTTCTGAATCCGATATGCCTGCGTCTTCAACGACAGCGAGTTTTTACTAACGCGAGTCCGGCTGTGCACGCGAGCGACGTTGTCCTCAAGAAGCCGTTCCAGTTCGATTTTGAAGTCCTCTGGCAAACTGTAGCGGCGAAGTTCAGAGCGGACGTTGACGGTGACCGACATTAGCAATTCCCCTGTGCGTTCCTGATCAAGTGATTAGTTGCATAGCAGAGCGCCCGTCCTGTCTCGAACGATTGGCGCAACTCAGGCGACCGCGCAATATGGCCGGATATATCAATCACGCCTGCCGCCGCAGATTCCCAACCGGCCGCCGCTGCGTGCCTAAGCGCAGCTCGTCTCGCGCTCACATCGTCAAAACCGTATCGCACGGACAACTGCCACATGGACCACGCTAGGTCAGCCTCAAGCGGATGATTGACCCACGGCTCCTGGGCGGCTTTGTGCGCAACTGTGGCGGTGCCGCCACCCGCCGTCAGCGAGACGAACCGTCCGTGCGGCTCGATCCGCCTGAGCGACGGCTCGAGCAAGATATCTCGGGCACTGAAGCGGTGTGCCTGCGAAACGTCTGTCGTCCACGGAGAACCACGCTCGATCGCTGCTCCGAATGCACGCAAAAACAGCGGCGGCGCAGGCGCTAAGACCTCTATCCAAGGTGTGGCTATTGTCCACGCAGCCAAACTTTCCGGCGAGACGGAGGAGTGCTTACACAGCGAGGTAAAGGCGCCCGCAGGCACGCCCGACGCGTGATTACATTCGTCGAGCTTCGCTAGAAAGCCATCTATGTCGACCGTATGGCGCTCAAAGCGATGGGCCCGGTCTAGGTTTAGCGTCAGCCCATAATGCCGTTCGGCCGAGTGGAATACGTCTAGGAAAACTGGTCCCATTACGCGGTGGTACGAGCCGACAACATATGAGCCCGTAACTGCCTTCCGAAGCACGAATTCGTCCAACTGCTCCTGCATCGTTTCCTCGCTGTATTGCGCTTGGTCCGCGGACACTGACATGCGCCCGATCCCTTTGTCGCCGGGCGAGAACCGCAGGGAGCCTATCTCCTCGTCTCTTCGCGCAGCGCGCCGCGTCACCCCGCCGGGTCCACCCTTCCTCGCCTTCAGCGATTCCATTCGATCAGCCCCGCACGTGGAAGAAACGTGCATCGACCGTCCGTGTTGCTGCGTGCTGCCGGTCTCACGCTTCGCGTGTTGACCGCCGCCGACTAGCTGCCGGTAGACATCAACGCTGGTCCGCTTCGCGGAACCTCTCGCCGTTGATTGCTCTCCCCGCTGCTGCCGGCAGTCCAACCGCGAGCATTTCGCTTCGCGATCGGGCTGTGCCGCTGCTACGGCTACCGCGCCGGCCTTAGCACTGATGCGCTGAGGCCAATTGCTCGGTAATTGCCCTTGCGCTGTTTTGTTCCGGTTGCGCCGACCGTTCGTCTTCCGTACAGGGAGCAGTCGCCTTTCTGGCTTGCTCGCTCCCCCATCCCCAAGCGCGTTGAATCCGCCGCGGTGTGTCGGGCCTCATGCAACGTACCCAGCTTCGTGTGCTGTAAGGATGCGTCCATGCTCGTTGAATGCGTCGGTGATCGCAGCAGCAGACTGTGTCCGTGTCCGCTCGCACCTCGACTCAACTTGCTTTCTCGGGCTGAACTGCCCGCAAACCCAATGGATATCGCGTGTCCGTGTTCCTCAACTTGGCTCACGGTGCGTTTGATTTGATTGAGAAAAAGGCCGCATGATTTTGCGGCCTGTGACAGAGGGGATTTTCGCTAGGCAAAGCGGTCCCCTCGATGGTCCGTATAGGAGGTCGATGCGCTGGTCGCGCGGTTGGTGATTGGAATATTAGCCGCTCGGAAGCCAACGCATTTTTCGAAAGCTGCCTAAATGTAGCGAGCTTTTGCTTCCTTGACTCTCTGTGGCGATCTGTAGAGTTGGACGCGTGTGAGGTGGACTTTTCTCACCGAATTCGTCCCGATAACTAACAGATTGAGGCAAGGCCCAGCATCCGTTCTTGCTTCTCACCGTTGAGGTGGAGATATCTGACAGTTATCCAAACGTTGGTAGAGAGAACGCCATCATCACCGCCTATCTGCCACTTTTCTGTCAGATAACGGGCAGATGAGTGCGGCCTATTGAAATGCTCTGGAGAGAGAATGAACGCAATGAAAGTACATGCACCCGTCCTTGCTGTCGACGTTGGATATGGCAACACCAAGGTCGCCTTTCGCAATGGTTCAGACGTCTCAACATTTATGTTTCCGTCGCTGACGCCGCCGTACAAGGCACATACGATCGCCAAGGAGAGCGCCGGATTGATCACGACGCCGAAGACGATCGCCGTGGAGGTCGAAGGTAAGCGCTATCAGGTTGGTCCGGGCGTCTTGTTGAGCTCGCGCAACGGCGATGCGGGCGCGACGCTCAACGACGACTACTGCACGACTTCCAGCTATGCCGCGTTGCTGGCAGGCGCGTTTAATTTCGCCAACATTGCATCGGTCGACCGCTTGGTCCTCGGTCTGCCGATGCGCAACTTCCACACCCACGTTGCGCACCTGCGCAGTGCCTTCGCCGGCAAAAATGCGTTCGGCGAGGTGGATTTCGATGTCGGGAGCGTCATCGTGCTGCCGCAGCCTCTGGGTGCATTGGTCAACTTCTCGCGGTATCACGAGTTCGACAAAGAGGACCCGCACCTCATTATTGACGTTGGCTACTTCACCACGGACTGGGTAGTCGCGACGGGGCTGACGATCGACGAAGAGCGCAGCGGAGGTCATCACAGCGGCGCTTCTCACTATTACGAAGCTATCGCGGCTGTCATCAAGGAGAAGCTGCATATCGACACTCAGGGAATTGAGCGGATCGATAAGGCGTTGCGCACCGGGTCCACGTTGCTGCTCAACGGGAACGATTACGACCTTCGCGAGTTTCTGCCCGGAGCGCAAACGGTCATAGACGCTGCGGTAAAAGCGATCCAAGCGGGTGTGAAAAACACCGTGGATATTCGCTCAATCGTTCTCACGGGTGGGGGTGCGGCTCTCTACAAGTCCGAGATACAAGCGCGTTTTCCGCATTTGAGGATCGACCACATGCCAGATCCGTGTTTCACGAACGTCAAGGGGTTTCTTGCCGCTGGCGAGGCAACGATGCTGCGCGATAAGAAGCGCAAGGAAGGAGTGCCCGCATGACAGGCGCTTTGGAGATCAAGGTAACAATCAGCGAAGTAGTGACGCCAGCGTTGTTCGACGCTCTGGTTGCGATCTCCAACCCGAGGCAGCGTGCGGCGCTGTTGAAGCGCCTTGCCGAAGATGCGCTGCGGGGCAACGTTTCGGTCAGTTACCAGCCGGGGACGCGTGCTGCGCCTGGCTGCGACCGGGCAGCCAATCGCCTGCCCAACGATTCTTACGTCCGCTCGCGACGCGGTCGTTACAGCTGCACCGAGTCAACCCGTCGGCGACGGCGAGCCAGACTTCGACTACGCATTCCTGGCTGAAAATCTGAACCTGGGATGACGCAGCGATCGGCAAGGGCGTCGGTGCTCTTCACGATCGCTTTCTTCGCGACCGCTTGACAATGCGAGAATGCTGACAAGATAGGAACGTATAGTTCAGGCCTGCATAGGCGACGGAGGGAGAAATGGGCTTTTTAGAAATGTTGGCTCACGCCGACTGGACGCGCGGCGTTCGCATGTGGATCTTTGTGGCCGCCGCGCTGGCTGCGTGGGAGGCTGCTTATCTGTTTCATCGCGCCTTGTCCCGCTCAGCCGAAGGAGCCGATGATGTACGCTAGATTCATGGCGCTGCCGTTTTTCACGCGACGCATCATTATCGTGATGGCGTCTTTCTTCGTGATGTGGGTTTGTGCGTACCTGCCAAAGAGCGGCTTTACTCAGGTGTTGATTGGGTCCAGTGCGTTCGTGATGTGTTGGGCAACTGGCATCCTCGTTCCGTTCCTGAAGGTTACGTTTTTCGTCTTACGGTGGCGTTTGTGGTACGTGGTGCGCTACAAGTAGTCGCTGATTCCTAGCCGCCAAATAAAAAAGCCCCGACCAAACGGTCGGGGCTTTTGTCTTCACGGGGCATCAATGCAGCAGAGATACACCTTGTGCGCTCGCCTGTCGACGAATGCAGTAAAACCAAGCAGTGTCCAGCGTGACGCCCTGCTTCTCCAGTCGGGCATGACCGCCTCGTTTGCGGTCGATCACATCGTAGGCTTCCGCCTCAGACTTTCCAACTCTGACCGAGCCGTTCTCGACACCGGACGTTGCGACGATTTCATACCGGCCAACAATCATGCTAAAGCTCATTTCCTCTTCTCCATTGGAAAAGCTCGGGCGGATTGCGGCCCCGGCTGGGGACGAATCCCCACCGGGCAAAAAGTTACTGTTAGCGGCCAGGCGGCCGCGGAATCAAATACTCAAACGTGCAGTGCTTCACGTTCGTCGCGGCGCACCACCATTGGAACGGACGGGCGATGCGCTGCCTGAGATGCACACCACTCGTCGGCAAAATCGGTTTCCCGCTTTTTAGGCCGGTGAACCATAGCCGTGTAGCCTTCAGCTCGCAGCCGCTTCGCAAGCTTCAATGCGGCATCGACCCCCGGCGATTTACCGGTGCGGGGATCGACCGCATCGAAGTCCGCGAAAATGTGGACGACGCGGATGCCGAGCCCGTCCGGCACAACGAAATCGGCGAGAAGGATTCGATTCAGGCAGTACCAGACCGGCACACCGAAGAACATGTGCGCGGCATACGCCGTCTCGAGACCTTCCGCGACGCCGATTTCCCCATCGACTGGATCCATCAGCCGGACTGCGCCGCCGTTGAGCTTATGAAGCGTCACGTCGTTCAGCTTGGCCGGAAGGATCTCGCCATCGTTAGTGACGATCGACGCCTTCGCCGGTTTCGTGCGTTCAAGGAACGTGCGGTGCAGCGTTCCGAGTCGGCCGTCCGGCAATGTGAATCGAGCAAGGATGCCGGGCCACTGACCGATGACTTTCTTCTCGTGCCGGTAATCGAGCATCGCCATACGTAGCGCCGCGGACGGCGCTACTGTCAGACCCGGCACTCGTTCGCGCAGGTACCGCGGAACGAGACCATCGGAACCGACCAGCGTCGCTCGATCCCACATTGAGTCGAGGCGCTTGCGCGCCCACTCGGGATCCACCTTTCGGCCGGGCGCCGGGGCTGCCGGGGCTGCCGGTTGTGCTCGGTTCTGCCGCGCATCGGCCAGGCTGCCGCCTTCGAATTTGATCATGAGTTCGCGGAAGGTCATTCCGGCGGACTTGCAGATGAGCTCGAAGCCGTCGCCGGCTTTTCGGTCGCCGTCGTTGCATTTGCGGCAGACCCAGTCGCCGCGACCGCGGTTGTTGTCGTAAGTGAAGCGGTCATTTCCACCGCAGATGGGACAGGGTGCGCCCTTCCCGGTCAATGAGCTTGCGGGCACTCCATACTTCTGGAGCAACGCAACCCACTGTTCCGGGGACAGCTTGATGTCCTTGATATTCATTGGCACTCCAGTAGTGGTGTGGTTGAGGTCGATGCCTGAACAGGCGGTGAAACCGTGCTGAAAAAAGCCGTCCGCCTCGCGCATGACGAGCACGGCGGGCGGCTTTTTTCAGCAGGGGAAGCGAAACGTGGGTGTGGCGACGTCTGAGGTCGCGTCGCGCAGGGAAGAGATGCTTCGCGGCTCCACCGACCGTTTCCGGGTCGACGAAGCAACGAAGGTGAGAAGAAACAGGAAGAGAGGTGAGCGGTTACGGGATCAAACGGCGGACCATTCACGTCCCTTTAAGTACGGTCGGAACGGAATATCATCGTCCATATCTCCGAAGCCTCCGCCTCCACCATACGACGTCGATTGCGGTTCGCGATTCGCCGACGTCGGGTTGCTCGGTCGCGGCTGCCGCGACCGTTCTTGACGTGCGGGGCGCTGGCTATCGAAACCGTCATTGGACGAACGATCACCGGTAGAGCGGCCGCCGAGCATTTGCATCTGGTCTGCGACGATTTCCGTCGAATACCGTTCTTGCCCGGCTTGGTCCGTGTACTTGCGCGTGCGGATTCTGCCTTCGATGTACACCGACGAGCCCTTCTTGAGATACTCGTTGACGATTTCAGCCAGCCGACCGAAGAACGAAACGCGATGCCACTCGGTCTGCTCCTTCATTTCACCCGAGGACTTGTCCTTGTAGCGATCCGTCGTTGCCAGTCGAATGTTTGCCACCGCGTCGCCGCTCGGCAGATAACGCGTTTCCGGGTCGGCTCCGAGGTTGCCAACGAGGATGACCTTGTTTACTGATGCCATAAAAAGCTCCTTTAAGATTTCTTGGAAATCGCCCAAAGCCACTTGTCCCAGAGCACTTGCGCGCCGCTGGCATCGAGCTTGGGTCGACCACGTTTATCGACGGCAGGTACCTTGATCTTGCCAAGGCGCCTGACCTCTATGCGATCGCCGACTTTGCAATGTGCCTCTGCAATCGCGTCGCGAAGACCCTCGCCTTGCAGCACGTCCACACCTGTACGGTGCTCAAGTGTGATGCAGAAGGATTCGTAGGTCCGCCCCGGTCGCTTGCCGTCCGGGAACTCCCGCTCGCCCCACTCTTTCAGCACGCCATATCGCGCGCGCTCACTGGGTCGATGCGATGGCTCGGCGGCCCGCGCTGGCGACGACGCTACGGTCTCGACGATTTGTCTTGTCGGTCGCGCGTCGCTCGCGGCGGCTGGACGGGTTGGCGCAACCGAACGCTCGGAAGGCGCCTCTGTCGGCTGAACGTCCCGGACGGCAGCCGCAATCGCTTCTGTGAGCGGACCCTGGTGCTCTCGCAGCACTTCCCAGTGCGGAGCGAGCGCCGGAATCAGCTTCATTCCGACTGCGGTTGGCCGTAGCTCATAGTCGAACGCCGGGCGAAACTGCACCACGACAACTCCCTCGTCGCGAAAGAGCATCGGTTGACCAGCGATCGCGATTTGCCGCTCGTTCGCTCCGCCTTTTCCGACTTCGACGGGGGATGATTGCTTTGCGGGGTAGCTATTCCGGGCCTGCGTCGCC
Source organism: Caballeronia sp. LZ001 (assembly GCF_031450875.1). Classification (NCBI taxonomy): domain Bacteria; kingdom Pseudomonadati; phylum Pseudomonadota; class Betaproteobacteria; order Burkholderiales; family Burkholderiaceae; genus Caballeronia; species Caballeronia sp. LZ001. Next base: position 12,469 of record NZ_JARTVX010000006.1, read on the forward strand.
GACCGCACTCCGAAGAGCGTTCCCAGCAGCCGGCCGAATGTTGATGTGCTCATAGTCGACCTCCTAGAGCAGCGTGCCGAAGCACTCGCGACGCACTTCTTCCATGTCCCGTTTGAGCAAAGGGTTGCTCGAAATGACGTCCTGCAGGATCTCGGGATCGACGCCGTTGATCTGGCACACGAACCGATACGGCAAGGCGCCCATCCAGAACTCCATGACCCATCCGAGCGTGGCCCGGTAGTCTTCAAGTTCCATCTTTTTTCGGTTTTTGAGTCGCTCGCTGAACAACGCAGCGCAGTCCATTAACGACTCGGGCATGTTGTCGCCGCGTCTGCTGTCAGTCGCGAGACTGATCAACGCGTCGACCATCTTGTCTTTAACGGCCCCGCTCCACAGGTGCGGATCCGGCAGCGGATCGGGCTTGGCCTGGACGCGTGTGATCGGTGCTTCGGGAGCGCCAAACATGTCCAGTTGCCATGCGGCTACTTCTGCTTGCATGGGAATCTCCGAATGAACGGGAACCCATGCCCGCAACGGGATGGTTTCCCGTTGGGGTGAGGGGTCAAGTCCGCCCGTGCGGGCAGTCTTGACATTCAGGCGTAGCGACTAGTCGTCGGTGCCTGTCTTAAGTGGAACGACCACTGCGGACTTGGCGTACTGACGTTTGATGGGCGTGACGTTGGCGTCGGCGGGAGCCGGAGCGACAACGGCGTGCGCGGGCGCCTTCGAATCCTCAGCTTTCTCCTCTTTCAGCGCCGCCTTGATGGATCTCTTGATCCAGACAGCGACGGCGGCAGAGACAAACAGAAAGGCGAAGAACGAATGCGCCGCAAACCACAGGGCGAAGCAAACAGCGACCAACCAGCCGGGCGACTTCATCGCCTTCATAACCAACTGCTTCGGCATTTTTCTCTCCAGAAAAAGACGCACTAAGGGATGTCCAGCCAATACGGCGCTGGATGATTTTCGATGCTCGGGTGAGCAGGGAAAAACGGCGCGCGGAGAGACGCTTTCGTCACGGCTCGAATGAAGGCGTGGCGGAAGCCGCTCAGAGCAGGGGAAATGGATGCGAGCGCGCGGCCTCGGTATGCGCAACTCGGGTCGATGCGTCGTGGACGCGGGGATAGATGCGAATTTACGCCCTGCCTGCGAGGTGCGTGCCTTCGAAAGCTCGCGATTTCATACCGCCTTTTGCTTTTTTCGACGCATCTGTGACTGCGAGCGGGCGGCCTTGACTTCGCGCATGCCCTGCCATGCTTGCAGCATTCATACCAGGGAGCCAGCACATGCTTATCAAACTACTGATCGCCGTCGGCGGCTACCACCTATATAGACGGTCTAAAGGACGGCGTCGCTCGCGCACTTCGCATTCGGCGCGCACAGCGCCACGTTGGGTGGACGCGATCGGCGCTGCTGGCGAGGCTGCGACGGAGGCGAAGCTGCGCAAATCCCTCCGCTGCCTGTGTGGCGAGGAGTTTTATCTGCACGATGGTCCGTTGGTGATCGAGCACGCACCGGGGACGGCCTTTCCAACGGCAGAGATCGATCACCTTGCGATCACGCCCTTCGGCATCTTCGTTTTTGAGATGAAAAACTGGTCCGGGCACATTGCGCCATCACTTATGCCCGGAAATCTCACTCGAACTTCGCAACACGGCGAACCGGAGAACAGGCGCTCCCCAATAGCGCAGAACCGCACCAAGCTCCGATTCGTTCGTGAACAACTGCCAGGCATGTGGCCGGTTGCCGGCGCGGGCGTTTTCACATCGCCCACGGCCGTGCTCGATTGGGACTTGCCGATCGATCTGCTATCGCTGGAGGAGTTGCCCTACTGGCTGCGACTCAAGCGCGATTCGTTCAAAGAAAGACCGCCCATAGACATCCGTCGCGCCACGGCGGCCGTGCTGATGTACGCCGACAACTTAGCAAACGCTCATATTGCCCGCAAAGCATGGGTGGCTGCTTAACCAAAACTTTCGAACGAAATCAAGCCCTACTTTAGGAAATTTATTCCACATAAACGTTAAAGTGTCACACATCTGAACCGTTAAACGATTGCTTACACGCGCTTGTAGGGCTTTTGTCTGCAACGGCTTGCGCGAAAGAGGGGGCGAAATATACGTCTTTCACCCCCAGAAGGTGTAACGAAGAATTTACGATTGGTTACTTAGATGATCGATCGTTCGATAGGTGGCGGGGATGAGAGCCCTGCTTATGAAGGGCAGCGCCCGTCAGCGCTGCACACAACGGAGAGAAAAAATGCTGTCAGGCGAGACGTCCGGAAACGTTCCGAATAAGTTCAATCCCAATCTACCGGTTCCGTTCGGTGACGATTCCATGTCCGACTTCATCGTCCCGCGCGACGATAACAAAGGGATCACCCGGGCCACCATCGAAAAAGCCGCTAAAGACTCGTTTGGCGGAGAGGACGAGCTCGTCGCGAAGCTGACGGACTCCATGATGGCCGTTTCCGAGTCGCGGGAACGCATCTCCGCCGAGATGATTGCGCTAGGCAATCAACTTTTTCACGCCCACTACCTCATCCGTAACAATATGGTGGCTAAGGGCGGCGACTCGATTTCGATCCACCGCAAAGCCGCGCGCATGGCGTACAACTTCTTTGAGAGCTCGCTGAAGATCAAGGAGTCGGCAGCCCGCCAGTACATGCGATGCTGGGAACGCTTCGGTAACAACGAAGAGGCAATCCGCATCTTTAACGTAGGCGAGCTCGACATGCTAGCCGCAGCACACGTCACCGACGCGCAGATCAACGAGATCATGCTGGCGAAGGAAAGCAAGCCCGACATGAGACGCGCAGACGTGAAAAAGCTCCTCGACACGCTTCAAAAGCAAGAAAAGGCGCTCGTTGATAGCCAAAAGCAAGTAGACAACGTGACGTCCGTCCTTGAGGACACGAAGACCGCACTCGACCTTGCGCAGCGCGAGGCGCAGCATCTTAAGGATGAACTGGACACCAAGGCCCGGGCCCTGGCCGCAAAGCAGCAGCAACTGGACGGCCTGGACGACCTCTACAACCGTCGCACCGCGGGGATGAGCGACATGCAGAAAGACCTCGCAGATAAGGACAGGGAGATCGCCCGCCTGCTCGATGAGGTCATGAACAAGAAGCCGGAAGTTCAGGTGAAGGAGGTTCTTGTAACCCCTCCCGGATTCTCATCGCTGTCGGAAGCGTTGGAGGCGAAGACAGCCGAATTCAAGAAGACGACGCAAGCCTTGGACGCACTGAAGCACGAAGTAACCGAGGTCGAGAAGAACCGCGAGAAAGCCAAGGCTGCGCTCGCTGCCGCGGAAAAGGTGCAAAAGACGATGGAAGGCGTTTCCGCCGCATTTGAATCCTTCGCTGGAAAGCTCACCGCAGCGCAGCTGGCCGTTCAGGCAAGCGACAGCCCTGCCGAGCACCGCCCGATGTTCGAGACGTTGTCCGCGATGATGCGCAAATCGCAGAGCGAACTCGACGCATGGCTCGCTAAGTAAAAGGGCTGAGGCCGACCACGTGGACGTGCGCCGCAAGGCGCACAGGAATAGAAATAATGAAAACGACAATGTCGAAGAATACTCTGGACGCGATTGAGACCAACATCGCCTTACCGGCTTTCTTGGCCGAAAAGATCCAGCGCGAAAACTATTCGCTCACTGACGCCATGCACAAGGTGCTTGCGCGGTATCCCGACGCGGAAGGCGTGCTGGGCCTATCGCTGGACAACATGGAACTGTTCGACACGCACGCCGATCCGAAGGCGACGCTGATGAACATGCCGTTCCTCGCCTTGTCCCCTACCCTGCCGGACCCTAGAGACTGGGATACGTTTGTCAACGGCGTCCTGCGTTCGCGAAAGGTGGAAGAGCTGACGGATAAGATGCCCGAAGTCGATGGCATGACCGACCGGGACATATTTCACAACAACAGCTCTTATGTGACGCTGCTTAAGGACGTGCTGCACATGAACGTCCTGGCGGCACCGCTGCTAGGTCTCTCGCTCGAACTCGCGCACTACCTCAAGGGCCTGCCGATGCGTCGCATCCAATCGGCGATCGGCGAGATCAAGTTCCCGCTCTATAGATGGCGGTTCGACGACAACATGTTCTGGACAGAATACCGCACGGGATGGCTGTCAAACGAGGCGGTCGCCCATTACCTCATGCGTACGGCTCAGCTCCCGCCGTCCACCTTGCCATTCAAGCACGCGTGGTCAGACCTCCGGCTGGACCGGGCACAACGCGATGTCTACGCGCGGGCGCTTATGACACAAGGCTGCCGCGCTGCAACTGCGACCAATCTGTTCACGCTGAACGCAACAAAAGCACGGAACACCTACCGGGAGATCCACGGCGTCAGTTCACCGTGCGGTTGCAACCCGACGTCGCTTATCTGGTACGTCGAGCACCCGACACATCGCCTGCAGGGAACGTTCTTGGCATGGCTTTATCGCGCGGCGCTGGCCAACGGCGGCAACATCCCTGAAGCGCTTATCGCCTCTATCGACGTCGCCGAGAAGATGTTCGGCAACGAGTTGGTCATTAGCCCCGACCGCGCGATCCACCTCACCCGAGCAATGGCGATCCACTCCCGGCTAACGATGACCCCGTGCCGGACCTGTAAGACGGAGTACATCCTCTCCAACGAGCAAGGAAGGATCGAACTGGCGAAAGACTTCTTCTGTCCGGGCTGCAGCTACAGTCTTAAGTCGCGCTCCGCCAAAAAGCAGGCGAAGTCAAAGAACGAGTAACGATAACCACAACGGAGGTAGTTCGATTAATGTCCGAACAGTTTAGCGTTGAAGCTGGACTCGTCGTTTTCTCACGCGACGGCCGTGTGCAGTTTGGCTGGCTGGACCTTCAAACCGGCGCGTACTACGGCGAGGCCGATGGTCTGTGCATTGCCGATGCGATCGGCGCGATCGAATTTCACTCTGACGTGACGCACTGAGCCATGCAGGACTTCGCTTACCTCTTTCCAGACAGCGTCGCCGCATGGCTTGAGGGCCGCGGCGACGCCCGATTCCAACGGTACGAAAGGCACTACCGCGCAGATCGGGCAACGGTGCAGTCGCAGGACGCGTTCGACCTTGAGCAAAGCAACGTTCGCTTCGCGCAAAGATTCGGGTCAGGCAGGCGGCAGTTCGCGGCCGTGTCGAAAAGCAAGGCATTCGGCGCGCTCGCGACCTTCCTCATTCTCCTTTGGGGCGGGTCCGCACTTCTCTCTTCCGTCGGCGCGACACAGCCCGTCGACGTTGCTGCGGTCCTCGGTGTCGTCTTCATCGGCTTGCGGATGAAGCACCTTCGAGCCCGCAGACAGCAGTGATAGCAAACGGTTGCGATCAAGCAACGGTGCGGAATTGCAACCCGTTGCTGGGGTATTACAATGCCCGCGCCGCCATTGGCCAACGGCAATTCCCTAACGAGGAAAGCGGTTTCGAGACGGACTTCCAAGACGCCTTGACTTCGAACACCGCTCAATAAGATGAAAGTAAGCAGATCGCGGGGGCGACTGCAACAACTAGATCGGAAACAACAAATGATGATTCAGAAAAACTTCAAACTCTCGATGGCCGCGATCGCTGCATCGCTGCTGGTGGCTGCTTGCGGTGGTGGTGGTGGCGGCAGCAGCAATGCGTCGTCTGCAACCGGCGCAAGCACACCCGCGCCGACAACTCCGGCGAACTTGACGACGCCCCAGTACCCGGCTGGCAGCTTCCAACTGGCCGCGTTCAACCTGCTCAACCAACAGCGCCAGCAATGCGGTTTCCCGGCCCTACAGGAAAATACTGCGCTCGATCAGGCGGCGGCAGCACACGCGCAATATGAAGCAACAAACAACGTAGTTAGCGACACGGAGATCGCGGGCAATCCCGACTTCACGGGCGCCGGCTACGTTGAGCGCGCAGCGCACTCCGGTTATACGCAGAATAGTGGGTTTGTTGGTGTGTCGGGCGGAATCTATACGAGTCAGAGCTGGTCCGAAACGGAGTACGGGCAGCAATCCATCTACAGCCTGGTTTCGGGTGTCTATCACATCGACGTTGCTGTCGCGCCGACTAATTCGATTGGTATCGGAAAGGCTGCAACGACGTATAACGGTTATCCAAACGTGTGGTACTCCATGACGCTGGCAAAATATCAGCCGGTCACGACGAATGGGCCGTTGACCTTCCCCTGTCAAGGGACAACCGGTGTTGCATACTCAGCCTCCGGAGAGATGCCGACGCCGCCCGCTACCTCCGGCAACTGGGGTACGCCGGTCGCAGTTGCTGGCAACCCCACTGACACGGTTGTCATGCAGACAGGCACGATGACCGATTCGTTGTCGCACGTGATTGCCTTGCAGGTTCTCGACGCGGCCAAAGACCCGAACAAGATACTGCCGCCGTGGATGGGTGTCGCGTACCCGGCGACGCCCCTGTCCCCGAACTCGCAATACACCGTCTCGCTCGTGGGTACGATCAACGGCGTCGCGTTCTCGCGTACCTTCAACTTCGTGACCGGAAACATCGTCGGCTAACAAGAACGTGGCATGAAATGGAAAGCCGCTAGTTGATCTAGCGGCTTTTTTACTTTGCTGCGCTTGATACTGGCGCTGAGCATTCCGAACCGTATTCTGTCACTGCGTCCCAATCGTTGCCACGAAAACGCCTCGCAATACAGCAGCGCGAGGCGTCGGATACTACTGCCTTGCATGGCGAGCCACGGTCTCTACCCTCCACCAGCGCCGTCATAAGGCTGGTTAATGGCGCGTACATACGGATTATTCGCTGCGGGCACCCAATTAGCCGTGGCGATGACGAAGCTACAAACGACCGTCCAACTATTTCCAGAATACCCGCCGACCTCCCAATAAGGCCCCGCGGACGAGTCGTAGTAATACGATGTTGCCGGGCCAGCGTACGAATTGTATGTATGCCTTCGTGACACGTTCTCGGGCGAAAGCGTTATACCGTCTTGCTGAGCGCGGGCCGCACACTGGCTTCCAGGCGGGGGCAATTGCGTGGCAGTCGGTCTGCACACCTGTCCGACCCAGGCCGAGCCGTTCCACGATGGAGCAACTTGTTGTTCGGACCCGCTCGGGCAGGCCGGAGGTGGTGGCGGTGGTGGCGGCACATTGCACGAATAGACCCATGTACTGCCGTTCCAGGAAGGTCCGCTTGCAAAGCCATACGCACAGGAAGGCTGCGGCGTCACGCACTGATACCGCACGCCGATCTTCTGCCATGAATAGCCAGCGTTACAGCCAGGGGCAATCGGCACTCCGATCGGCAAATAAACGTCGGCGGCCTCGGCCCCGTTTCCGATACTGGCGGCGCACGCGACAGCGAGCACCGCACATGCAATCCCGGTGTTTCTCATTTCTTCTCTTATTGATTGGGATAAGAACAACCAACGTCGATCTCCGCCTGAAGTCCCAACTGGTCGGGTACCAAGCTGTTAGCACCGTCCGCGAGCACGTTGTAGATTTGAAGCACCCACTGACTGCCGTTCCAGCCCATTGTGAAGCGCGCACCAGCAAGCGGAGGATTGTGATTTGCATAGTCGGTCGTCATGGTCTGCGGAGTGATCCGATACCAGGCCGTTCCGCCTGCCCCGCATGCAGGAGGATTGACACCCCATCCGTTGTAGTAGCCGCTGTGGTGGGCGTCACTGCTGTGATTAGTGACCAACGTGCTGACCCCCACCCAGTCGCCCCACTTATTGCACACGTACATGAGGTTGTTGCGGATCGTGACGCTATTCCAGCCGCAATTGCCCGCGCCTGCGTTTATGTTCGCGACGTTTATGTTGGCAACGTTCGCGCCTGCCGTATTCACCGTCAAAGCGTTGCCGTTCAAAGCTCCGCTCGAGTTGACGTCCCCAACATTGAGCGGAGCAGGACCCGTCCCTTGGTAGTTCTGGATAAACAGGGTTCCCCTTGTGCGCACCGCCGCATTCGTGTCATCACCGTAGTAGATTGCACCATTGGCAATTTGCACGCTGTTGCCTGCCTGCAGTTTTAGCGTCTTGGCGCTCACGTTGCCTGCGTTCTGGATGTCCTGATTGTTGGCGTTCATCGTGCCAGTCAACGGCAGCGCACCATCACGCCGGTAATACGGCGAATTACCATCCGCGCCGAAGCCGTTAATCGCCAATACCATCCCGGCTTTACTGCCTACCGGATTAGGCAACGTCCACCCGCCGTGAATACCAGTCACCGTCGCAGGCGCTCGGTTTGTCGAGTAGCCGAACTGCGCACCTCCGGCCGCAGCGAGAACACCGGCACCGGCGATGTCGGCAGTCTTATTCTTCATGCTCACCAGCGGCAAGCTCGGATAGATCTGCGAGGCGATATGGCAATTACCTGCAGAGGTCGAACAATTGTCGGGTACGATGGATAGAGCGATCTGGTAGGTGCCACCCCAGGATGGACCGTTCTTGAAAGCAACCTTGTTATTCGACTGCGCGCTCAGTTGCGCCAGCGTCGGCGCAGCGATTAGCGTAGACGTCGTCTGCGAAAACCCCGCTGGAATAAGCGCGGCATAGTTGTTGGTGATATAGCTGCCAAGCGCCGCATTGATCGACGCAATGTTTTGCCCTTCGATCTGCAAGAGGTTCTGGCGCTTCGCAGCGATGTCTTCCTTGATTCCCTGTACTGTCAGCAAGGCCGCGCCAACCAGGACGATCAACATCTCAAGAATGCTTCCCATGTCGGCGGCCCGCGCTTAAGTACGGGTGGTCCAGAGGCCCATCGACGCCATTGAGCCGTTCGACGCGCAGGCGGTTGCGACCGTCGCCGGGTTGAACGCGACCGTCGGTGAAAAGACGGTCGTGCCATTGACCGTTACCTGCGTATAGACGGTGATCAGAGCAGCGGCGCTCAGCGAGCACACCGTCGAGGTGACCGGATACGTCAACACCAGCGCGTCGTTCGAGGTGACAAGCGTATTAACGGCTGCCGTGACAGTCCCGTTGAACATCCCCTTCACCGAAGAATTGTCCGACGCGACGCGCGAACCCGCCGAATCGAAGGCATGGTTTTGCGCCAGGACAGTCAGCGTCTCGGAGGAAAAATCGGCATCGTTCTGCGTCGCGTTCAGGATGCCAGTGTGGAACATCTGCGCCTCGCTTTTGAACTGCGACGCATGGATCAGGTCGAGGACGTACTTCCCGCCGGCATAGACCGCCAGCGCGAGCAACGCGGCACCCGCCATCACTGCACCCGCTTCGATCATCGACAGCTCCCCGGACTGCCTGGTCGCACGCGCCGCTTTCAGCATGCGTGCGCGGCGGGCCTTGATCGCGTCCATCTCATTCGCGGCGGTTGTATTCGGGTCCATCCGGACGGCTTCTCGTTTATCGTTGGTCATTTTTATTTCCTTAGTAGCTTGTAGCGGCGGGATTTCCCGATGTGAGATTGACGGCGCCGGTCACGACATACGAGCCGATGCCAAGGGTTAGGAACAATGCCGCCGCGAAGCCCAGCAGCATGTAGTGCGTCAACCGAGCATTTCGCTTGACGGCTTCAACGACGCGATCGAGCGATTCACGCCCAAGGCTTTTGATCGCGGCCTCAAACTGGTCACGGCCCGCAGCGTCCGTAATAGTGTCGACGATCGCGAGCGAGAAAATGCCCGTGTCGAGCGCCCGCATCGGCTCGTCTGAGCGAGCCGTCAGGCGTCGGTCCATGATCTTCAAATGCCAGCGCAGCCACGGGTCGGCAGTCTTCAACAGCCGCTCCAGCGCTGCGCGCAGAGTCATGTTCGAATCAAACAGGCCTGCCAGAGAAACGATCAATAGCGCCGCGCGCAGATCGCGGCGATTGCGCCACAGCAACGGCATGCGGTCGAACTTGTCGCGTAGCGGCCCTGTCCAACGTTTCAGGGTCGAGAAGTACGCAAACACCAGACCGATCATCGCTGTGAGCGTGAGCCACCAATACTCGAAGCAGAACGTATCGACGTGGTACAGGAACCGCCCAAGATCCGGCCATTGGTCGAGGGGCCTTACGTCGAGCACCTGCGGGAATATGACGCCACCGAACAGCATGCAGTACGCGTACATGTAGACGAGCAGCAGCGCCGGATAAGCCATCTGCACCGAGGTGGTCGACGACAGGACGCGCTTGGCCTTCGCCGCCATTTCGGCCAACTCGAATCCGCGCACAACCGCGTCTTCGCGCGACGACTCGTCCGCGATGTCGAAAAGCGCGTATTCATCGCCCGGAATGAACGGTTTGATCGCCATTGCGAAGCTCTCCCCGCGCTGCATCGCCTCACGGATACGCGCGAACACGCGCCATTCGAGCTTTCCTCGCGAGCGACTGCGCTTCTCGTAGGTTTCGAGCCGATCGAAAAGCGTCTCGGTGTTACGCAGCCCTTTCGCTGCGATATCAAGACGCGTCTCGCGATAAAAGTCCTCGCGGACCTTCTGGAAGCGCCAGAGCGCGGCGACCAACTGCTGCCGAGGCGGCAGCATCTTTGCGAACGTCGTGAACATAGCGGGACAAGTTAGACCATCAGACCATCGACGCCGGGCATCACGCGGTACTGCGCGAACGACTGCATCGAGCGATTGATGAATTGTGGGTCAATCAAACCCCGAGAAGCCTTGAAAAGAGCGTGTTCATATAGCGTCTTTCCGGTCATGTCGGCGTTATCGAACCCGGTACGGCGCTCACCGCGCCAAACTTGGCGTGCGCCGGCCCAATTGCGTTGGGCAACGCGGTCCAGGAATTCGGGCGTTGGCCGATAGAGTTCTGCGGCCAGCGACGGGCGTTTAGTCCCACCGGCCACCTTCCCGTTGCGCGTGAACAGACCGTCGAGGCGGCAGTGTGCGCACCCGTCGTAGTTTCGGCATGCCATGCGCGACGTGTCGAGGCCGAACTTGGTGCGAAGCACTTTGAGGTCGGCCTTCTGCATGACGTCTTCGGCCGGTAGCTTGCAGTGCTCGCACAGCGTCGGGATCAGCTTCTGATTGCCGACCGCGTTGATGAAGCCTTCGGACGCCAGTTCGTCGATCGGCAGTTGTAGCCGCCCGCCTGCCATACGCATGACGGCCGCGATGATGTCACCGGCGTGCAGAGAAAAGCGCACCGGGTGACCGGTCAGCGCGAGTTCCGCAACCAGCCCCATCACCACTCGGTCTCGCACTTCACCGATGGTCAGATCGTCCGGGTCTTGCCGCATGAGCGTACGGATGACTTCCGCGTATTTCCGGTTTGCCTCATCGTCGGTCTCGTCCGGACGCCGGATGATGGAGTAGTCCGAGAGCCACGGCATCGGGTATTCGGACGGCTCGTTCACGGCGAACTGCTTTTTCAGTTCGCGATGCGGCAACATGTAGGACAGCGCGCGAAGCGTCGTCGTCTTTCCCGAGCCGGTCTCACCGGTAAGCGCCGTGATGCCGCCGCTGACGTAGTTGAGCGTGTCGATCAGCTCGAGCTGGCTCGTTTCAAGGCCCGTATCCTTGGGCAGGAGCACCGAGTAGTTCTTGAAGTTGCCGTCGAGCAGACGCAAGGTGACGTCATAACCGCCAACGAGCGGGGACGATTGCCAACGAAGATTGACCGTGTCCGTCTTCACAACGAGCGGAATCATCGCGGACTGCGGCGCGCTCGGCTGGAAGCTGTTGCCAGAGTTGGTGTTCTTCTGCACGAGGTCGCTGTATGCCGCGAACAGCGCACGCCGCACGATGCCCTTGGGCATGCGGTTGAACGTGTACATATCGCCGTTCACGCGGAAACGGACTTCGACTTCGTTGTGGAATTCGCGCGGCTCGAAGTGGATATCGCTCGCGCCATAACCGTGCGCGGCCTCGATGATGTCGCGGAAAATGCCGATCGCCCGGCTGGACTCGCGCGCGGCCGAGTTCGAAGATGCGGCCGTCTTCGCGGCGTATATCGAAGCAATGACAGCCTCAGTCGCGACCATTTCTTCGCGCACGAGGATGTCGTTATTCCCGAGATCCTTGATGAACGTTGCGTACTGCGCCTTATCCGCGAAACGCGCGGTTGCCACCGTGATGGCGACGCCGGGTTGCAGCTCTACCACGACGAATTCTTTGCGTGCGGCCGCAGGGATGCGCAGCGCAGCATTGTCGTCAGCTACCGTGAGAATCCGCTTGAAGTCCGGGAGCGAGTCAGGAGACACCAGTTCCGGTCGCCCCGATGAAAGCCCGCCGGCCGCTACCTGCGAATCGTCGTCCGATCCCGGTTCCGATTCGGCGACGTTCGTCCACGAATCCTTGGCGCGTTCCTTCGCCGCCTCTGGCTGACGCTGTTCAACGCGAGGATCATCTTTCGCGGCTGTCGACGCAGGCATGACGACATGTGCGGGCGGCTCCGCTTCAGCCGGCCGTCGGACTTCGGCTTGCGGCTGTCGCTCATTGTTGCGCGACCCGCTGTCGCCGCGCGCTACCGCGTCTGACGTCGCATCCGAGGTGGCTGCAACGCTATTCTCTGCAGTTCCCGACGAGATAGGTGCCGATTGAGATTGCGCGTCGACCGAAGCGGCTTGCTCGGTGACGGTTGCCTCGACTCCCGACTGAGCACGCTCGACGTTGTCCATTGCAGCGCGCATGCTGGCGTAGGTGGGACGCTCAAACGCGGGCGGCACGAACGGCTGGAACACCGGTTCGTCTCTGTCGGGACGCTCTGGAGCGTGCGATCCATGTTCCGCTCGTTGCTGCGGCGCGTACCGGTCATCGTCAAGCTCAGTGCTATCGACGTCTTCAATGTCGCCGCCCGAGAGTGCACGTCCAAGGAACATAATCTGGGGATTCACCGCGCGGCTCGCTGCCGACTGCCGTTGCTCATTTCCGCGTACTTTCTCGCGCACGGGTTTTGGCATCTTCAACTGCGGCTCGGCACTGCTGCCCGGCTCGACGAAACTCGAACGTAGCGTCCTGAAGCGCTTGAGGAACCCTCCGCGGGCTTCCGGCGTGTCCTGCTCTTCTTGTGCAAACAGACCCATTTCTTATTTCCCGAACGGTACGAAAGTGGAAGCGGTCGACGAGACTCCACCGGGCGGAAGCGGCGATGAGAGATCGGTGATCGCCCGGACGGCCGGGCCGTCCGAAATCACAGGCACATCAGCCGGTGCCGCGATGGTCTCTGTCCAGTGGCGCTTGCCATCGACGAGGTTGACGCTAAAGCCGTCGATGGACGCGACCGTCCAGCCGTTGAGCAAGCGGGTTCCGCGGCGTGCGGCATAGGTCGTGCCTTGGTAGTCGTAGAGCACGTACGAACCAGACACATCGGAGTACGCGCCAACGAACGTGGCCGGAAACATGCGCTTGGGCGGAAGACTAGGTTGTCGCTCGATCTTGGGTGCGACAGGCGCGGGCGCGGCCGCGACCGGAGCAGGCGCGGCACCAAGTGGCGAACTCAGTCCAACACCCCCGGATGCGGGCGCTGCATTGCCTTCGCCCCCCTGGCCTTTGCGCATCGAATCGACCAACTTCTCGCGGGCGAGCTTGTCGATGTCGTCCAGCGTGAGATGGCTTTCCTCGGAGAGAGCCGCGCCCGCGACGAACATGAGCGCGCCAAAGCATGTGGCGCGAACTGGCCACTTAGTTGAGAACATAATATTTACCCTTAGCAGTGAAATGCACGCCTGTACCGTCGTCCTTCATGTCGACGTCCAGGGTGTCCAGCGCCATGTTGTCCGGCAGGTGCGAGATCAACGCGCTTTGCCATTTATATCCGTCGATTTGCCACGTGCCCCGCTGCACGAGCGGCCCTTGAACTTCGCTTGCCATCGGTTGTCGCGGAATGAGCCGCTCAGCAGGCTTGATATCAACGACGTAGCCGTGGCTATCCAGCGTTTCGGGCTTGCTCGAAAGCCGCTGCGGGTCCGTCTGCAAAGCCTTAATAAGCGCCTGTTGCGTCGGCCACCCTTTCGCTTGCGCCAGTGCGACGCGCTCGGCCACCGAGACCTCGGGACCGCGCGTCGTCAGATGCAAGCCATCTGGATTGAAGACGATCGGACGCAGTGACTCGGGCGCGCGTGCGTCGAACTCCTTGAAGGTGCCGCCCTGCCGCTTGTAGGTCACGACACACGGGCCCGCGACCGTGCATGTCGCTTTCTGGAACTGCCATCCGGCGACATTCGTTTCCTGAGCACCGAAGGCTCCCAACATCTTCGGTACGAGTTGGTTCGCCAGCGGCGCGGGTGCGGCGAGCGTCCGTGTCACCGCCGACTGATAGTCCCGCATGAAGGTCGGTGGGGGCGCAGGCGGAGGCGGCGGCGGATTGAGCGCGTCGATCAATTGCTTACCACCGAAGAATGCGGCCGCCAGAATTACAAGCAGCGGAACAGCCGTCGGCACAGCGACCGGGATCTTCTTGATGACCCCGACCTTGCGCGCGACAAGCAGCTCGCGAATATGAAACGACTCATCGACCGCGTGCAGTTGTGCGCCGTGGCCAAGCGTGGCGAGTTCTAGCCCGGCCTTCGCACACCGATCCTCAATTTGCTCGCGTCGCTCAGCGAGCGCGTTTAGGGCCACCTCCTCGTCCATTGAAACAGCGCCGCGCTGCACAAGTACAAGGTGCACGCGCTCATCGTTCTGGATCAGGACAAGGACTGCGGGGCGCCGGCGTACGCGGTCAAGCTGGGCAATACGTGCAGCGGCGGAATACAGCTTGCCACCCTTGCGCTGCGCAGGCTCAAGCTCGCAGTAACCTACGATCCTCTCGTCGTTGGCCTTGAACTCGGTAAAGTGCGTCGCTCCAGACTCGTGCGCGTAGTGCCGTCGCTCTGCGCGCGAACCCTTTGCCGAATAGGCACGCCATTCCAGCCCGAATGCGAGTTTCGCGCCCTTCTCTCCTGGTATCGATTCAAAGTGCATGGGTATGCTTACCTCGCACTCACATCGAGGGGACAACAGCCGCGGTCAGCATGATTACCTGGAACGTCCTGCCTTTGTTCCAAGCGCCGGACAGACCACCGATGCCGTTGTTGTTGCTGCCGTCGTACCGATTGCTCACCGCGCCGTACAGCACGACGGTCTGACCGTCCGACAACGCGATCGTCTGATCGTCCTTGTTGCCGAGGATGTCCGGCAACTGGATCTGCTGCAGCGTGTCACCCGAACCGGTGCTGATGGTCGTGAACGGGCCGTTGAGCTTCGAGCTATCGCTCCAGTACGACAGGATGATCTGGTTGTGATCGTTGACGGACGGCAGGATGTTCACAAAGTCACCGACCGTGACCGATCCCGGCTGCAAGCCCGGAACACCGGCCGTGCCGCCCGAAATCGAACCCAGGCTCGGGGTCGTTGCGGCCAGGTAGCCCTTCGTTTCGAACGAACCAATCGACACCGGCAGGCCGTTCAACGTCAGCTTCGTCTGCGTGTTGTCTTGAACCGTCTTGCCGAACGCGTTGAGGCCGCTGACGATGGCGTTCGTGCCTTCCATCGGCGAACCAGGCTTCAGGACGGAGAGACCGACGGTGCCACCAATTGCCGTCGCCAGAGATGTAGGCGAAGCGACCGTCACCGAATAACGCTTGAGGCCGTCCGAGATGCGGTTAAACACAATGTCCGCACTCACACCGACCTGAGAGCTGTTGCTCAGATCCACTTGCAACGTGCGAACGCGAAGCGCGACCTGCCGCGTGGAAATTGCGTTCTCACGCGCGAGCAGCGCACCCATGCGATCGACCGCTTCCTTGGTATCACGTACCATCACAAGGCGGCTTTGGGGATTGACCACCACCTCGCCGAGCGGCGATTTGAGCTTCTCAAGCTCGGATTGGATGATTGCGATTTGATCGAACGTGCCGTCGCGGCCGGTAGACGTGACAGCGGAGAACGAGCCGGTATTGCCCGTTGTCCCGCCGGTCGTGCCGCCCGACGCTTGATTACCCGTCGAGGTATCCGTGCCCTTGGACATCGTCGACTTGATCGACACCTTGCCGGGGATTGCTGCGATCGTGAACGTCTTGGTGACGAAGCGGCTGATGGAAATGGTGTTGCCATCGAACGTCCAGTCGAGGCCTAGGTTTTCCGTCACGCCACGCATATACTCGCCCACCTTGCAGTTGCATGCTTGCGCGTAGACCGGCTCCACGTTCGGCTTCGCGATGGCTTGCAGCTGCGTCGGTACGGTTGGGGCGCCAGCGCCGCCGTTCGTCCTTGGAATCAGCGCGTCGCGCGGGATGAAGACGTCCGGGCTCAAATGCACCGGATAACCGGTCGCGGTTGAGACAAGCGTCGCGATCTTTGACAGCGGCAGATTGCCGGGGAACACCACCGTCTTCTCGCGGAAGATCGCCGGCAGCGTCGCTTCATACGCGACGGGCACCAGCCGATCGCCGAGGAACGCGGTCGGCACTTCTTCAACGAGCGACATGGACTCCGGGCCATTGCCCATCGCACGCGTGGCTTCAGCGTTCGTCGCGTCATAGGCATGGTTGACATCGGATTGCGACACGGCACAGCCAGTCAGCGAGGCGGCCACGAGAATGGCAACGGCAGATTTGATTTTCGTGAGGCGCATGGCGATTACTCTTGGCAGTTGGCTGCGCGTGCGACGACGCGAATTACGTTGTTGGTGTGCTTGCAGACGCGCGTGGGCGTGCGCATGTGATTCGTCGCCTGCATCACTTGCGTGAGCACCGACTTGAAGTCGCCCGAGAACGTCGCGTTGAACTCAAGCGGCAAGTCGTCGTCGATCTTCCATGCAAGTTGCCAGCCCTGCTGCTGCAGCCAGCGGTCGAGCGCGTTGCGCAGGTTGATGTCCTGCGGCGTGATCGTGAAGCTTAGGATTCCGCCGGCCGCTGTCGCACCACCTTGCGACGGCACAACAACCGGGGCAACGTCCAACGAGCCGACAGGTGACGGCGCGGCAGCACCAGGAAGCGCCGAAGGCGCCGCGCCGCCGATCGCTGGCTTGCGCGCGGCGGGAGCGGCAGGAGCCGCAGGAGCAGCGGTAAGAATTGGGGCCGCGGCAGCAACGTGCGCAGCCGGTGTCACCATGGCAATTTGGACCACCGGGGCCTTTGCGACCGGTGCGGAAAGCAATTGCCAACCGTCGCCCGGCGGAGGTGCGAGGCGGGACTGGTCAGGATCGGCTGCGACGAGACCCGATACGGTCGTCAGTGCCAAACACGCGAACAAGTGGGCCACCATGCGCGCGGTGCGTTGCGTCTGAATAGAAAAAGTAGGCGTCATGTTGGTCAGTTCGCGCGTTGCAGGCGGCGGTAAATGTTGTTGGCGTAGACGAGTTGCTTGTTCGAGGAGACTGCGTTATAGGCACCGACGGCTTTCCAAGTCGGACCAAATTGCTTAATGTTCGAAGCCAAAATCCATGTGCCTACGTAGGCGTTCACACACGCATCGAACAGGTGTTGTCGCGTGATACCGAAGCGAGCGAGCTTCGGAAGCCAGGACGAGTTGATTTGCATCAGGCCAATGTCCTCGCTGCCGTCGGTATTGCGGCTGGTCACATACGGGTGCATTCCGGACTCTTGCTGCGCAATCGCGCGCACGACTTGAACGCTCACGCGGTGATAGCTCGCCGCGTCGTCAAGGCAATCCGCGCGCGCGTTCAGGGAGACGGCTGTGAAGAGCAATGCCGAGAAAAGGAACAGTCGGCTCATGATGCGGGCCGATCAAAAAACCGAACATCGTGCTTGCGCAGCACATTCACGACGTTCCCGTCAGCGTTCACGATGAACTGATCAGCCGTGCCGTTGAACTTGTAGTAGCGACCTTTTTGCTCGCCCGAGCCCATGTGCGCCACGTCTGCGACCGTCACCTTGCCGACGGTATCGGCGAACTTGAAGAAGGTCGAGCCGTCCTGATCGAACACGCTCTGCAAAGCGGCATTGTTCGCAGTGTCGAACTCATAGACCGTTCCGGCAACGCGGGCGACTTCGACCTTGTCCGTGCCGTTGGAAACAGTGAAGCGCTCCGCGCGGTTGAACGTAACCACGTCGGTCGCGTCATCCCACTTCGGACGCAGCGATTTGCCATCCTGACCGATCACCTTCAAATCGGCCGCGGGCTTGGCCGAAAACTTGATCTGGATATGACTGTCATCACCGTCGCGGATTGCTACTGCGCCCAGCTTGGCTGCGAGGACTGACGCCGACGCTGCAGTTGCTTCCGTTTCGACTTTCTTCGCGAGATCGGCGATGGGGTCGGCCGCAGCGCATGCGCTAGACACTGGCGTCGGAGCTGCTGCGATCTGAGATACCGGCGCAACATAGTTCACCGCCACCGACTGCGGAGCCGAGCGGCGAAGTGTTACATGATGAGAGTTGAAATCGACGTCCGCGTACAGGTCCGAGGCGGCGACCAAGCGATCGAGCGATTGCATCCAGTTCTCGCCGTCGCGCGTACCGAAGCTCGTCGAAGCGGTCAGATCGATGTCCTTCTGCGCTGAACCCGTCCATCCCTGCGGCACCAGCGCTTTCACCAGTTGCGCAAGCGGCAGCGTGGCGTTCAGGGGCCGCGTACTTTCCAGGCTGCTGCGCGGTCCGATAAGCGCGAGCCGACCGGAAAATCCGCTGAATCCGGCAGGTGTCTCGGTGCGCGCCTTGTCGCCAATGAATCGATTCGCTTTCTTCCAGTATGCGGTGGCGCTCGAACCGCCGGCCGAGTAACGGATCACCTCGGGCGTGCCCGGCACAACGATGTACGGACCCTGACTGTGGCCACCGTCGACGCGCAGCACCTGGCCGGCACGCGGTTGGAAGTACGTGTCGCTGCCATCGTTGAAAACAAGTGCCGGTCGCTCCAGCACATTGCCCGCGATCTCATAGTCAAAGTCGAGCGGGTCTGTGCCAGCGGCCGCCGCATTGAGCGTGACTGCGGCAAGCGCAATAGTGAGAAGAGAGAGCGTGTGCTTCATAGACCGCGTTCTATTTGAGAGAGGTGCTTTACAAAGCGAGCGACATACTCGCGGCCCGGTGCGGGATTGGCGCTGTGGTAATACGCGACGGCCTTCACGGCAGAGTGCGTGAGCCGATAGTTCTCGTTGAGGATGTCTTCAGCGACCCGGATATTAGTCGCCGGCGCGAGCGCATCCCAAGCATTCGCGAAGCGCTTACTGTGGTATCCCCAGTTCACTTGCATCAGGCCAATGTCGAAGTTCGAACGGCCGTTGCTGATGAGGTATCGGATGGCTCGGTACGCATCCTCGCGCGTGCGGAAGTAAAAGCCGCGACCGGCGACGTTCAGCGTCCACGGCCATGCGCGACCGTTGTAGGCCGACTCGTTCAGCGCGATACCCGCGAGAATCTTGGGATCGACCGACGTGTGCATGACGTCGAATGGCGTTTGCGCGGACGCGCAGGCCCAGCCGCCTCGCCGCTCTGCGATGCTCGCTTGTGCGTCATCGGTAAGATTCGCGGGGCGCAACCACCCGGCTTTCACGAAAAGGCTTTCCAGGCTGACCGGCGACCCATAGATGCTCACGGCGAGGCCGCCAGCAGCAGCTCCGACTGTTTGGCCTTCGAAACGGTTAGCCCATGCGAGGAACGGCTTCAGCCCGCAGGTGTAGACCGGTTCGCCCGGCAGTTCGACGATTGCCCGCTTTACGCCGTCGTCGAGCACGATCCGCGTCGGGCTGATGATCGAATCGATGATTGCAGCATGGGCGCCGAACGCCATGACAGACAGGCATGCCGCCGCGAGAGCCTTACTCATGGTACGGCTCCATCACGATGTCTTGGGTGACCTGCACCAGAAACTTCTGGCCGGGCTCCACCGTGATCGTCGGCGGGATATTCTGGTTGCGCTGCATGACGGTCTGGGCCGTCGCTGCCGCCACCTGCCCTGCCGTGTCACCATAAGTAGTGACGCCGTTCGGCGTCGCGGTCGTCGCCGTCTGCGAACTGCTGTCGAAGGCCTTCAGCAGAATCGCAGTAATGAAGCCCGCGCCGAAGATTTTCAGGAAGTGGTTGTTTACGTCGCCCGAAAACCCGGCGTAGCCGTTCTGGTCCGCACCCTGCATGCCGTTGAGCGGCACGCCCTTGCCGTTGGGCAGACGCAGACTCGTCGACGCGACCAGCAGGCGCTCTTGGCCGACTTTGACGTCCGCGCTGTACATGCCATTGATGAACGCGCCCTTCGGGATCATCAAGCAGTCGCCGCGCAGGCTGTCATAGATGTCCTCGTCCACCATCAATGAAACGCGACCCGGCTTGTCCGAGTTCAGCCCCTCCACCGTCTTGACGTGGATGACGTGCGGCGGCGTCAAGGTGCAACCGGTCGACCGGCCATTGAAGGTCGTGCGTTCGATGCCGCCCTGCGAAGCCGCATCGCGCAGGAAGGCGCGATCGCGGTCTTCGGGCGCTTGGCCCTGCTTCGCCAAAGCAATTGCCATCGCATCGGGCGTGTTGGCTCCGGCAGCGTTACGGGCAGCTCGCACCTCGTCCAACGAAGGGACGCCAGCGGGCAGTACGCCGGTCGCCGAGTTCGCCGAACGCGACGCGCCTGCCTTCTTGAAGATGGAGGACGTATAGATCGCGTCTTGCGCCGCCTGCCGCGAGAGCTCGCGCGTGTCCGTGCCCGAGCCTTTGACTTCTTCCTGGAAGTCCGCGCCGGTCAGCATCGGTTTGACAGCGGGCTTCGGAGCCGCTGCTTCAGACGCTGCGCGAGCGGCAGCCTCCGACGCCGCTGCGTCGCGCTGCTGACGGATCATCTGGTCGATGTCGTTGTTGTTCGCGGCAGTGGGCGCTTCCGTACTCGACTTGAGCGCGGTCGCCTTCTTGATGCGGGCCTCTTCGTCTGCCTTGTTCGTCGCCTGTAGCTGATAATAAAAGCCGAGGCCGCCGATCACGACCGCAGCCAGAATGCCGATACTCATAATCGCATTGCGCGGCGTCTTGCCCTTGACTAGCGTTTCTTGCTCCGCAGTAGGCGTAGCCGAGTCCGGTTTCTTCGCCACGATCAGAACACCCCGAACATGCGACGGCGGCCGCGCGTTACTGTAACCTCGTCCTTGCCCGAACGCAGAACGATCTCGTCGGCCAGACGCTGAAGGACAAGGAAGTCCCCACGGCGAATGAAGTTCGCTACGACGCGATCGCCATGATCGAGAATGAACGGAACCGGCCACTCCTGCGCGTTGGCAGGCATGCGCATCCAAACCGCATGGCCGTCATCAAAAACGGTTTCCGGCGTGAATTCAGCGCGGCCGTCGACGCTGTAGTCCCAGTTCAGCTTGTCGGGCGCGACGCTGATGCTTCCCAAATCAGCACCACCACGGTCGCCGTTTCCAGACGCATTTTCGCGAGCGCTGACGCGGGCGATCGGCGCGCGCGGATATTGGAAGCGCACCGTCTGATAGAACATTCCGCCTGCCGGTGAGGCGATGAGCGTGAAGTCGTACTCCCGCAGGTTCGTGGTCAGGTGCAACGTATTGACCAAATCGGCCTTATGCGGCTTGATGAACACGTGGTTCATCTTGTCGTCGTCGATCTCCCACTGGACGCTGTCGCCCATTGCCGGGTCGGCAATCAGCTTCTCGCCCTTCTCCAGTTCGATCGTCGTCAGCTTTAGCGGTGCGGTCAGCACGCGGTAAATTTGGTCGCGGCTGTACGGGAAGACGCCGACGCGCGCGTCGCCGGGCATCGTCAAAGGATCGGCGCCGCCGTTGAACGGATTGATCGGGCTCATGGGGTCGCCCGCAACCATCGCGGCATTAAACGCCGAGTCGCTTGCGCCTTTTTTGGCCGCAGCCGGTTGAGCAAGGAATGCTGCGCACGCAGCGAGAACGCACATGCCGATGACCGACCGTTTGTTGAGAATGGTTGCGGTCATGCTTATGCGGTCCGCTCGAGGCGGAAGAACGGAATGAAGATGCCGAAGGGGTTCGTCGTCAACGCCTGCTCAGCAGTAGGCGCGACGATTTGATAGCGCAACGTGAGTGCATATGACTTCACGTCCGGCTTGCCGGTCGCGCCAGCCTGCGAGGTGGTCGTCGTGAACTCGACGAGTACCGTCGAGTCTTCGAGCAACGCGATATTGCGCACGTCCACTTCGCGGATCAGTTTCGGGTTGGCCGTGATCTGCTGGAACGGTGTGTCGGCCTTCAGCCAGTCGCGGAACTGACCGGCCGCCACGCCGATCATCTGCGCCCTCACCCCGTTGATGTTAGCCGTCATGCGCGAACTCTCGAGCCGGTCCGTCAGCACGGGCTCGATCGTGAACCAACGAACCGCCATATCTTTGACCGTTGTGCGGACAGCTTGCGAGTCTGGCTTGTAGGCGACGAGCTCGGTCACGATCGGATGGCCGCCGGTGTCGGCAGAGACGCCTACGACGCGCGTGACCGAAGCCGGCGGTTGGCGCGTCCACACAGCGCCGGCCGCGATAAATGCGAGGCCGAACGAGATGAGCATCCAGCGATTAGCTTCGAGCGTGAGCCTCGTGCTCGTTTCGAAAATCACCTTGCTCGGATCTTCGTCGGCATATGAGCCGGGGGCCGTGGACAGCGCGGCCCGACGCTTGTTCTTGAAAAGACGCATGGCAACCCTTTGGAATGGTCACCATTGAAACAGCGCGAGCGGCCTTGATTTATCGGAAAGGTGGGTAGTTTTGTGCGTCATTGCACGGCTGCCGCCGACGACCCGGTAAGGCGGTCATGCGGGGGGAATTATCATGATGAAACGCATTTGCCAGAAAGGCGTGGTTTTTCGGCGTCTTTCCGCTGCACGACGATTTCGGAATGCGAGCCTTTTTTGCGGCGACCGCGGCGTCGTGTGTGACAGCTGCGGAAAGACCCGGATTGTCACACCTGTCTGTTTTCGGTTTCTGATTCAGAATCAGTGTGTTAGCCAGTGTCGCCCCAATAAAGTGAATTATCAGTGATAAGGCGCGCCGATGGCAACGCTGGTGACTGGCTGCTAAGGGAACGGGCAGCGCTACTAGGAAGCAGAGAACTCACTATCGTCCAACTTCCGACCGTGTGATGCTGCTTGATCGAACAACCACTGACCGTCGGTCACGTCATTCCCGCTATGCGTGTATGTCTGTCGAATGGGATTCGAGCTTCTGAGCGAGGACCTTCGGTGTGCGGGTGGCCACCGCTATGCGATTGATGAACGGTGCAGGTCAGCAAAAGCTCCCAAATCTGGTTACCTTTGCGAGACATCAAGGTGCGACCTTTGTGGCAAGCCGAGGAGTGTGTGTATGTCCAGTCAGTTTTTATTGAAACACGCCACGTGTTTACAGATTTAAAGACACTTTTACACCTTTAGTAAACCTTTAGCGCCCGGAGAACCTTAATGCACAAGGGTTTCCGGGCGATATGGTCCCAGCCTATGGGGCAGGCGGTAGCTATTGATGGGTAAAACAGGTTGTGGATATGGGAAATCCGGACCCCTGTTATGGGGGAAAAGGTCTCTGGATATGGGAAGAACGTAGCTCTTTATAGGATCGCGATCGGCTCCGGCGAACGGTAGTCGCGTATGGGAACATCGATGGGTAACGGTCTATGGGTTGAGCATTAGTCTCCGTTCGAGACTTAAGGTAGCCATCTCTGGGAAGGTCCATTGGTAGCCGTTTATGAGAGCCACTCGCCGGTTCCAACGAAATATCAAGCGGCGCAACCGCACCGTTCCCGACGTCGTGACGATTTGCGTTCATATGGTTACCGTCTGTGGGATCTCGAAGAGGTAGCCGGGCATGGTGCGACAATATGTGCGCCTTTGTCCGAACCGAAGGGAGGGTGGCAACCCATGGGAGAGTCGAAAGGTAGTGCACTATGGGGCGGGTTTGCTCGCACATTCCAAATTCCCTCGGTCTCAGCGCCATGGGAGCCCTTTTGTGGGGATTTCCCATAAATGCCTACCTTAGAGGCCGTGATCACGCGGCTCTCGGGCACTTAGGTAGCTAGATATGGTGCTAGGCAACGCTGGGCGCTGATTCGGTATCGAAGGCCTTGCGCTCACAGGACCTGAGGTATAAAGTCGGAGCGGTACTTGGTTACCTATCCCATTATGGCGCGCTCCAAATCGGTCGAAGGAAAAGAGAATCAGGCTTCTCTCTTCAATGCGGTTCAACCCCCTGACCTGCTGAGAAAAGCCGTTCAGGCAATTCACATCGCTCCCCGGTCCGGAAAGATCGGCTTGCAGCAACGAAAAATGTTTAGTTCCCTTATTAAGAACGCGATCAAACAGGAATCTGTCGAGCCAGGTCGATCCAGCTTCACAATCACCATCAGCGCTTTGTCACAGGACAGCGGCCTAAACAGCAATAACACGCAGTATGTTAAGGACACCGTAAATTCGCTTATCAGTACGGTTGTGAACTGGGATTATCTTTCGGCCGACAGCAGCACGGTCTGGCGCGCTTCTGGCCTGCTTGCTGGCGCTGAACTAAAGCAGGCGACCCTGAAATACAGCTTTTCTGAACAGATTCGTGGCGAGTTGCTCAATCCCGAGGTTTTCGCGTTGATCGACATGCGTATCGCGCGAGAGTTTCGACGTTCCCATTCGCTTGCGTTGTGGGAGAACACCGTAAGGTACGAAGGTGTAGGCTTAACCGCGAAAATTCCGCTTAGCAAGTTTAGGGACTTGATCCTCGGGCAAGACAAGGGCGCGCAGACGTACCAGGAGTACAAGCTCTTCAAAAGCAAGGTGCTCTTGCCCTGCATTCGCGAGGTCAATGAACTTTCTGACCATATGCTTGAACTCATCGAACACAAGGCTGGGAGAAAAGTCGAGGCAGTGCAGTTTCGGGTGACCCGGAAGCAAAGCGTTACCCTTGATCTTGATGGTAACGGTCGGGACGATGGGCTGATAGAAGAAATGACCAAGCTGGGCGTCCCGCGTTCAGAGGCAAAAAGGCTGCTCTCCCAATACGGTGATCAGCGCGTTCGTTCGGCTATTTCGTACACGAACGGCCGGGTAAATAAACGAGGCGCACCACCGGTCGATAACATTCCCGCCTATTTTCGGAAGGCGTTGCTAAACGAGTACGGGCCAATCGCAGAGTCCGTTGAAGACATAGCGCGAAGACCGGCCAGCGGGAGGGCCGAGCAAGAGGCACAATTGCGTTCCCGCTATGACGCCTGGAAGATTGGAGAAGCGAAAGGATATTTCCAAGAGTTAGACTTCAACGACCAGTCGAAGTTGATCGAACGCTACAACGAGTCGGTCGACGCAAATAACTTAAAGCTGAACCCATCCAAAAAGCCCACGAAGCTCGCGGAAACAGGCTTTTTCAAATGGCTTTCGCACGATACGTGGGGTGAACCTACGGCCGACGATTTACTTGAGTACGTCTTGTCACAGGCTAAGTAGGACACGTGTAGTCCTCAAATGGCTTTGTGTCCGTCTTCGGCGAGCAGTTCCTTGAGCGCTTCTATATAGGTCTCTGCTCTCTCACGATCGTTGAGGGCAAGACTTACCTGAATGTTCCCGTTGCCCCACTCTTTGATTGCTCCAATCGAAGAGCCGTCGGCGTCAGAAACCTTATATTGCCGCGAGAATGTTCGTCTCGGTGCGCGTTCTTGAGATAGCCCCTCCCGGATCGCCTTTACCTTCTGAAATGACAAGCCCTCGTCAACGATCTTCTGCACAAGATCGCGTGTCTTGCTCTCCCCTGCCAACTTGAAGTACAGGGTGAGTTCGTACGAGATGTTGATACCCAGTTGCTGAGGATAGAGCGAAATGAACTCGTGAATCGACGAGGGGAGTTCGAGAACCGCCAGCGTTTTGCTGACCTTGGACTTGCCCTCCTCAACGAGCAGAGCTAGGTCGTCATTGGTCTTGGCGTAACCTTCGTCCAAAAGCTTTCTGTAACCCATTGCAACGTCGAGTACAGTTTCCTGTTCTCGCTCGTTGTTCGCTGCCCGAGCGAGCCGATAGAAGTCTATAGCTTCGAGACCCTCGAGCAACTTCAAGTCCAAGGTGTGCACGCGGTTACGAAGTGCGCCCTGCTTGCGGTAATGCCCATCGATCAGTATCGCGCGCTCCAGATCGGTGGGATGGCGTGCTGCCAGCGCCGGAACTAATTGCCCATCCTTTGCCATCGACGCCGCGCGAGCAGAGATTAGCTCTTCGCGATACACAGTCCGGCTGTTCAGAGGATTGTCGTCGATTTTATCGATTGGCCACGCGGCATATGTTGCCTTGACCTTGCCGGCCTTTTCCAAAGTTTCAATATAGGAGTTCGCCGGGGCAGACTTTTCAGAAAGCGGCTGACCAGCAGGCGTGTTGTCCAGCAACGTCGTCCTACCACCAAGCGCGGCCTCAACACGGTCGAACCGCGAGGACACGACTCCGTCTCTTAGCTTTTGGTCCCTTGTCACGCCGGCGTTCAGCGCAGCGGAGAAATTCTTTTTTGTCATGGATTACTCCCCTACGATTTCAAGGACTTCATCAACGAAAGCGTTAATTTCCTTATGAGCGGCCTTCGCTCCGCGTATCTGCAAAACCGTAGTCCCAGAGACCTCGGCCTCCTTATATGCTGTTCGAAAACCCAGTCGTGTTCTTAACATGCTGATTTCTTCGTCTTGTGCGGCTGCTTCGAAAATCTGCTGAACAATCGTTACTTTTTGATCCATGTTGGCAACGGACCACAACTTGAGCTCGGGGTTTGACACTTGCGCGGTCAGGCCCAGCTTCTTGGCTTCTTGAACCGCCCACAGATTTCCGCCAGATGCTCCGACTGGGATTAGACCGAGATCCGAGATTAGAAGTGCAACGGAAGGTGCACTGGACCGAATGGCTGGCGGGCAATCAATGACTATGTATTGGAAGTCCTCGACGAATTTCGCAATCTCGCGATCAGGGCGTGGACTGAGCGAAAGGTTGGTCAGCGCGGCTGGGAACGGTCGGTCATCCGATGCGGCACCGACGGACAGCGTTGCGGTGCCTTGTTCATCCAGATCAACTAGAAGCGTCTTGTAACCGCGCAATCCCAAAACGCCAGCCAAGTTGCAGGATGTGGTTGTCTTACCAGAACCGCCCTTTTGATTGAAGACGGTGATTATTTTTGCGGCCATCGAATCGATTCCTTGCAGGAGAAGTCCCGCGCGAGCCCGGTTTCTACGTAGAAACCGGGATCCGGCAATGATATGGATACCAACAAAAAGTTTCAATAGAAATATTGTTCCCCCTGCAAAAGCACAAAGGCACGTAGACGAGTTAAACGGGCGGACTCACTGCGCGAGGCTCGACCTTATGGAGTAGTGAGAATAGCCCGTTCAAGGAGGGTGCGTGAAGGCTGGCCGCCAAGGGCTCGAGAAATTTCTCTTGCACTGATGGCCTGACTACTTTCAATGTATTCGTGGAGATTGCAAGTCTGCACTCGGAGTCCAAGCGCGGTCGGCGGCAGCCTCTCCGTTTAGAAGGGCCAGATAAAAGATTGTCGCTAGTCACTTCTGTGACTAGTCACAACGATACCCTTCACCATGGGGTCGTTGAGAGTTTCTGCGTAGAAACTGGCGTGTTCACCTGACGCGAAGGCACGCCTCAGCCTTCAAGGGGTGGGCCGACCAGTTAAGTGTCGGCCCCACGCCATGACTGATGATCGTTGAGCACCGATGGCATCGCGCGTCACAATGAGATGCCAACTTTCTTCTGTTTTCTTTCGATTAATGCTTGCCGGAATCGTCATGCAACGTGGTAATTGCACGGCCCCCGGTTTCTACGTAGAAACTGCGTTAGGTCGCGGCGGCTGAGGCGTCGTTGGGGTGTTGGCAACAAATGTCCGCCGCGTCGCAGTCAATAATTCGTTCGAGCTGTCCGAGGTCCGGTGGCGCGCTGACGGTTCTCAGCCGGGGAATGGCCGGGGAAGGTAGCGTCGGGGTTAGCCGACA
Organism: Caballeronia sp. LZ001; assembly: GCF_031450875.1. Classification (NCBI taxonomy): domain Bacteria; kingdom Pseudomonadati; phylum Pseudomonadota; class Betaproteobacteria; order Burkholderiales; family Burkholderiaceae; genus Caballeronia; species Caballeronia sp. LZ001. The sequence continues at coordinate 40,235 of NZ_JARTVX010000006.1, forward strand.
TCATCAATGCGCTCACGAAGGCTGCGGCGCTCGCGCTGGTGGCCCCGCAGCCTGCGTCGCCGACCAAGGCACGTAGCATTTGCCTACCTTCAGCAATCGTCTTCGCAAGTTGAAAATGTAATCTTATTCAAGCATGTTGTGAAGACACGAAGCGTCCCCCAAGAGTCCTGGTGGGGCGATCCTCGCCAGCAATAGCTCCTGCTCGCCGCAAGAACCCGTCACCTTTCTGTTCGGCGAGGTGGAAACTACATGCTAAAGAGCGTCGCGCACGGTGCCGACAACCAGTCGAAACGGAGAACGGATTTGGAAACCTATGTCGGAAAGCCGTTGAGCCGAAATCCGCTCGCCCTTGCTACCGTGTATAAAGACGGCCTGGGACGCCTGTGGCGAAACCAAACGGAGGCTGCAGAGTCCCTGGCAGGGTTTGGGGTTAAACGGGAAGACGTTAATAGAGCACTGCGCGTCGCGGGGATGCCTGCAATCGTACTCCTCCTCTTTACTGAAACCGGGTTGATCGGCAGGGCCGCGCGAGAGCTTATTCGGATCGAACGCGGCATCGGGCGCGAGGCCCTAGAACAACGAGCAAGAGGGATTGGGAAAGAGGGAAAGTCCTGGTCCGAGATCATTAACGCGCTGGAGGATAAGCCGCCGCAGCCACCAGCGCGCGGACGCACGCCGCAAGTCGATCTTCCATTTGTACGGGCGAGACAGTTCGTCGAGGGCGTAACGGCCAACAAATGGCAAACGAAGGCTGATGCGGCGAAGCAGCAAGGCTGGGGAAAGCAACGGTTATCGAATGCGACGGCCCTCTCAAAGCTTCCAGCAGTGATCACAGGGTTGTTTGATGAGAAGCGTTTTTCTCATGGCAACGCAGAGACGCTACTCGCACTTGTCAGAATGCTAGGCGTCTCGAAGGTTGCTCGCAACGCCAAGCTCCTCTCGGAGCAGCCCGCACGCCGGTCGTCGGCTGCAATCTTGAGCTATCTCGCCGGTGGCCCTGCTGACACCGACTGCAAGGTAGAGGTGCGCGTCGTCGGTGACGCTGTTACTTTTTCCTTTAGCTTCAAAGCGCATTCAACGCGGCGAGATCTCATAGATGTCGACCATTTGCGAGCATTAGCGGCAGCACTGGTCAATTCGATTGAAATCATGCAATGACGCGCCCGGTTTCCACCTGGAAACCGTCTTTACTCCTGCGCAATTTTGCGTCTTACGGGTTCGCAACGCCAAGTTTTCGTCCGTACAGATTTGCCGCGCCCCGCGGAGATAAACTTTGCGGTGAATAGCGAGCAAACGCGGCGGCAACGCCTCAACGGCCGACCCGGTTTCCACATGGAAACTGCCATCGCCGATAGGACGCTTGCGCTTCGATTCGCTGCCCTGAGAACGCAGCAGCGCTTGGCATCCGTTTTTGCTCAGAAGAAATTGCCATAGCTCTCCTTTTCGCCGCAAATCTCTTGTGCGCTCATACTAAGGCCAAGCATGTGCCGATGACATACGAGCGGGGCGAGGAACCAGCCTCCCTAGAGGCCTGTGGAGAAGTAGATATACTGAACTGGTCTCACCGCTGGCAAGAGCGGCAACGGCGCCGCCGGCTGGGTGACCATGAAGCAAAATGCGGTTACGATACTGTATATATGTACAGTGATCGTCCGTAACCATGCCTCTTCCGACCTTCCTGCCTGTCAGCTACCACGAACTCAGGCTCCTGTGGAGTCGCTACCGAGGGCGCGACGCTGATGTCCAACGCCTCGTACTGGAGGTACAGCGATTTCGCGGCGTTGTCGACGACGCATATCAGCTTCAACAGGTAATTGAGAAGTGCTGGCGAGAGGAGGGGCACGGCCAACTGGTTGCGCTTGAAAAGCTGCGCCTTCTACTTAACAACGAAAGGGCCCGCTAGCGCGAGGCGAGAGCGGCAACCCCAGCCCGACGTTCGCCGGTGGACCTCTCACAGAGAGCGGACGATAAGAGGGCTTTGACTAGGGTTATCCCGTACGGAGCAACAATTTGTTGTTCGCTCGCTCATTAATCTTACGCAGACGCTTACCTATACTGAGGTCACTGAAACGCAAACAGGGCTGTTTGCGACAAAGATCTGGAGGTAAGCATCATGAAACTCGCAACTCTCATCGTCGCTGCTGCGCTCGCTGTTCCGGCAGTCTCGTCCTTTGCGCAAAGCCAGCCGGTCACCCGCGCGCAAGTGAAGGCGGAACTGGTGCAGCTCCAACGTGCTGGTTACAACCCGAGCACGGAGCGGACGACCTACCCGGCAGAGATCCAAGCTGCCGAAGCCAAGGTCGCCGCACAAAACGGCCAGAATAGCTACGGTGGCGTTGGCGACACTGTCTCGGCATCGGGCGGCCCCGCTCACACCGGCAATAGCATCGCGCCTGTCTATTTCGGTCACTGATCGACTGAGCGAGCTAAGTAGCTCGCGCTAGGCACAAAAGAACTGGCCGCTGCCGGGATACCGCAGACGGCCAGTTTCCTTATTAGCACCACCTCCGCCTCCGGCGTAGCCGATGGCTGCCTAGCACTTAGCTCGTCCTGGGCTTTTTTGGTTTGTGTCTAGGGGAAAAGGATAGCGGCGATGTCTCGGGCGCTGTGCAGGATGTGAATGACGTCGATGCGCTCGGGGTGCCCGGTGACGCGGTAGAAAATCCGGTAGCTGCCGTGAACGCGATGCCGCACGCCGCGATGTTCGTAGCGAGGCACGAGCGGGTAGGCGAGGGGCATGTCTGCGAGGCTCATGCACTTCTCGCGCAGCTCCCGAACGAAGCTCAAGGCACGGCGGGGATTGTTGCGGGCGATGTAATCGCCGATAGCCTCAAGCTCGGCCCCGGCGTCAGGAAGGATGCGAACAATCATTCCTTGCCGTTCACCATCGCCTGATACTTGGCTTCCAGCCGGTCGAACACCTCTTCGGCGGGTTTTCCTTGACCCGCGTCTGAATCGGCGATGCCTCGCTCGATCACGGTATCGAGCGCGGCAAGCTGCGTCTCACGATCCTGAATCAATCGCACGCCTTCGCGGAGCACTTCGCTTTTCGAGCCGTAGCGTCCTGACTCAACCAGCTTCGTGATATAGCCCTCGAGCTGTTGTCCAAGGTCTGCGCTAATCATGGTTCTGCCCTCCGAGTAGGTGCTAATAGTGCAACGCTTATCAACTATTATCAAGCGGGTGTGCGCGGGATTTGGAGGCTTCCTCTCAACCGTCGCGCGTATCTGTTCCGGCGTCATGTGTTTCATCTTGCCGTTCTGACAGACGCCCTCGATAAAGAAAGCGCCGTTCGGGCCTTTCTTGTCGATTGCCATCTTGCGCGCGTCTTTGAGGCACACGCCTGAATCGCGGACCTTCGCGTATTCAACAAACTTGCCCGCGAACGTGCCGCTGTCTACGTCGTTGGACGCGTATGCGCTGATAGCGAGCGTGCTCACGAAGGCAGCAAAAAATAGGTATTTCCCTTATCGTCCTTCGGCGCCGGTGCTGGTTGCCGGTAATTCATCAGATCATTCGAGTCAGTATGACCGGGGCACATCAAGGATGGAAGCAGGGCGTTGATCCTTCGTCAGTTTCCAAGGCCAGCGGTCGTCCTCGTGCGGCGAGCGAAAGACCGTCGGTCGGTCGAGCAAGGCAAGCATCCCCGCAACGTTAGCTCTCAGGAGTCGCTTGTTTTGCTTCCAACGCATCCGGTGGCATCGATCCCCGGGTCATACCACTAGCCCCGGAACTCAACCGATGCTCACTTCTCGCCGAGGCGGTCGTCTGTCTTTGGTCGAGCGTAGAAAGCCGCAGCTTCGCGCAACATCCGCTGCTTCTCGGCTTGAATGTAGATCGACGTCGTTTGCAGCGACGCGTGTCCGAGGATCCTCTGAACCACGTCGAGCGGCACGTCCTCAGCCGCGGCGTGCGTGCCGAAAGTGTGCCGGAACGCGTGCGGGGATGTCCCCGCCAGTAGCTTGATTTCCTCCACTGACAAGTCCTTACTCATCTCGGCAATCAGCCGCTTCATCGCCCACTCGATCATCTTGTTGATGCCGTCGACGTGGTAGGCGAGGGCGGTTCCGTCGGCGTACTTCTTTTGGCCCCGCATTGTCCGAGGAATAAAGAGCGTCGATAACAGGGGGCCGTCTTTCGCCGTTTCGAATTCCAGCCCGCGATCGCGCCAATGCGCCGTCAACGCCGCAATGGTCGCGGGGCTGACCGGAACTGTCCGTTGTTTGTTGCGCTTGCCCACGACGGACAGTTGCCAGATCGCTTCTTCGTCGTCGCCGTGATGCGTCGGGGACATCGCTTCGCGCCTCGCGTTGACCAGCTCTTCTCGACGCAGGCCCGAGTCGCCGCTCAGGAGCAGCGCAACCCGGATCGAGCGCCAATAGGCGCCGTCTACCCGGCCGCACTGCGCGTCGATGTGGGCGCGGATGCGCTGCCACAGCGCGGGTGTCAGGGCGCGTTCCACCTTGATCAGGTCTTCACGTTGTACAACGATCGGATCGGAGACGGCCGTCCACGGATTGCCGGCGAGGTAGCGCACGTTGACGAGCCACGCAAAAGCCGCGCGCAAGGCCCGCACCGCATACCTCTGGCTTTCTGGACTCAGTTCCGCGGTCGCGAATGGCTTCCAGCGGCCGCTGACGCGCGACGCGCGGGGACCCACGAAGTCGGGCGCGGGCGCGCGCAAGAAGTCTTTGTAGGCCTCGCAGTCGTCGGCCAGCAGCGAGCTCAGGGGTTTGCGCCTGACGGTGACCGACCAGAGCAGGAAACGCTCGAGTTCCTTGGTGTAGGCGCGGAGCGTCTTCGGTTGATCGCGGTAGTGATGGAGGTACGCCCGCACGGCGTCCAGATCGTGGCTCGCCCGGATGTACGGAAAGCTGCTATGGCGGTTTATGCCGTCGGCGCCGACGAGTTCGTGCGCCAGGCTCAGCCGTTCAAGGGGCACAAGGGCGCGCGAATCCGTATCGATCGTTACGAGTTCCGCCTCGGACACGCGGAGAGGATCGTCCAGCACGACGTCCGCTGCGACGTGCAGCCCGAGTTCGGCCTCATGCCGCCGCAGCCACGAGACGACCCGCTGCGCACGGCCCGGCCCGATGCGCGGCACCCCCCGCCACCAGCTTCCGCCGCGCCGGTTACAGAAGTCCACCAGATCGGCGAGTGTGCCGATACCCGCGTCTTTCAGCCGCCGTGCCACCAGCGGCCGGAACCACATGCCGACGCCGTGCGCCGGTTCGGGCCTGGCGACGGCCAACAACGCCGCCTGTTCGACCATCTTGAGCGTCACGGCCGTCAGCTTTGCGCTGCCGTGCGCTTTGGCCGAGGCCTTCAGGTGATCGGCCAGCACCGACGAGCCGTGCTCGAGCGCCAGCTCGACCAACTCCGCCTGCATGCGCCGCAGGAACGACTCGACCCAGCCGGGCGTCGCCTCGTTTCCATCGCCGTCCTCGGAGAAATACAGCCGCGTGATTGTCGCGGCGGGCACGCGCTGGACGAACGCCCGCAACGCGGCGAAGTGATTACGCGTGTACGCGGCGCGACTTTTCGTGACGATTTGCGGCTTGTTGGCCATGGCGGCGGCTTCTTGTCGTTGTTCGGAGGCCCGACGGGACGGGGCATAGACGCCGTACCGCGTATTTTACCCATTAAACGTAATCCTGGTAATACGAGTTATCAGGATTAGACGAATCTGTTGCACGAACCGAATCCGCTCTCTGACGTTTGCCAGCATGGGCAAAGCGCAGCATTAAACGCATGCGTGCTAATACGACTTATCACGCATGAAGAGTTGCACGAGAAGTCATCGTGCGTACCAAGACCGGCGCCAGACGTGCCCTGGGGCCGCCTCTAGAGGGCGGCGAGCATAGTCCCGGTATGCCCTGTAGCGCCGGAGGCGACGACCATGTATGAACCGAGAACCAGCAGGGTACGCGAGTTCCAAGCCGCATCCTCAACTGGTCGTGACGATTAATCGTTCGCTAGGGCTGGATGATTCAATCAGGACCTTCAACTTGGAGGCGACGGCCATCTGCGCGGGGAGAAGATGCCGCGTTTCGAGAATCCGAGTGACACGGCGCCTCCAGTAAGTCAGGGGCAGCATTGGGTTGCGGGCGACGATTTCCAGTGCGACCGCGCGCAGCAGATGCCCAAGATCTGCGTCGATCATAGAATATTCAAAAGCGGCAGAGGAAGGGTGGGGCTGAGGTTCCATGCCTTTATATCGGCATCGGAGCGAATTCCTATGCGTCTGCCGAGAGGATTCGAATGATTGGTGTGCAAGCATGTTGCGGGTCATGCTCGCGGCGATCGCCTTAACGGGGCGGGGCTTTATCAGTGTCACCCGGTCTACGCACAACCCTAGCCGTTTGCCTTGCCGCACGCGACCCGGCCGGCGCGGGCCCGCCTGTCCTTGGTCCGTGCGTATCGTTTAATACATATCTCAGCGTTCGACCGTCACTTGCGTTGGGTAAGATGGCGGTCAGTTCAAACTACGAGAGAACACAATGAACAAGCAGGACCTGCTCGACGCCGTCGCGTCGCAAACCGGAAACAGCAAGGTTGCTGTCGACGAGACGCTCACCGCAGTCTTGGCGACGATTACAAAAGAGGTGAGCGCGGGGCGTGCCGTGCAGCTCATCGGGTTCGGCAGCTTCGGCCGCGGCGAGCGCGCGGCCCGCACGGGTCGCAACCCGCAAACCGGCGAGGCCGTGGAAATCGCTGCCGCAAGGACGGTCAAGTTCACCGCGGGGAAAGCCTTCAAGGACGCAATCAACGCGTCTTGAGCGCTAAATTTTCCAGATGTAGGCGAATGCACGGCCTTATCAGAACAACTGGCTTTCGAGCGGAAGTAGGTTGGCCAACTTGACGGCCGTCAGGCGCTCACGCCCATCGGGATGAATCGAGCGGATCATGATGCGCTGACCGCGCGCCTCACCTAAGATCTCGACGATGCGTTCGCCGTAGCGCGCAAGCGTGCCGCGCGACGGCTTTTCCTTCGTACGACGGCGGGTCGTTGAGCGCATAAGGGAGCAGTAGCAAGTGTCGCTCTGATTATGCCAAGCTTTTGGCCTGCCGCGTGCATCCGTCAACCCACATCGAAAATAGGCACCCCCTTTATATATGCGTCGCTTGTTCGTTCGTCGCTCCCCCGTTCATGGAAGGGGCGTGTTCGCAGTAGCCCGGATCAGGGCGGGCGAGACCATCCTTGAATACAAAGGTAAGCTGATCTCGTGGGCAGTGGCCCAGCATCGCTATGAACGCTCGGCCGCGGAGGACGGTCATACATTATTTTTCGACCTTGATGACGGGCGCGTGATCGACGGAGCGCAGGGTGGCAACTCGGCGCGCTGGGTGAACCATAGCTGTGAACCAAACTGTGAAGGTGAGCAACAGGGCAGTCGCGTGTTTTTTCAAGCGCTCCGAGATATCGAACCGGGCGAGGAGTTGTTCATCGATTATCGGCTCTTCGTCGAAGGCCGAAAGACGTTAGCGCTGAAAAAGCTCTACGCCTGTCGATGCGGCGGAGCGCGTTGCCGGGGCACCATGTTGGCACTTTAGGCGGCACACGTGCTTGCGGCTGACCTGAACGCCGCTGCAGGAAGCGGCACATCAGTTTGCCAGGTGATCGATCGGGAGCGAAGCGGCATCGGCCTTTGCAATGTTCGTTATCGGCGTCTAGATTTGTCATCCGCCTAGCTGTCCTCTCAATGCAGTTCTTAGTGTGGTGAAGTCGCATGCCAGCACATAAATGGACTTTCGCGCCTCGCTTCAGACGCTCGGCGTTCGGGTGGAAATCGGCGCTGCCGATCCAGCGCATCAGAGAAGCGATTACTGAAATCCGTTCTACCGCGCGCATCGACCCGGTGCTGGGCGCAGAGGGCGCCGTCCTGCTGCTTGAAAAATTGTCGCCCGCGCTTGAGCAGGTGGATAGTTCCTCGGGCGCTTTGGGCAGCGCCGTCAATCGCGCAATCGATGCGCTGGTGCCGGTGATCGCCGCGGCCGACGTGCCGCGAGCGGTCCGGGAGCGCTGGTTGGAACGGCTGTTCGAAGCATTACAAGAGGACCAGATGCCGTACATCGAGAGTTTGGGCGAACACTGGGGCACGTTATGTGTCACGCCCGAGCTCGCTTCTCGGTGGGCAGACCAATTGCTGCCGCTCACACGGCATGTTGTGCAGGCGGACGAGTACGGATTTTTCGTCGGGACGATACCTTGTCTGAGCGCGTTACACGCGGCCGGCCGCTTCGATGAGGTGCTGGAGCTTGTCAGCCATGACCGACTGAAATTTTGGTGGTATCGCCGGTGGGCAGTCGAGTCCCTCGTTTCGCTCGGTCGCCCCGGCGACGCGATTAGTCTGGCGGAATCGAGCCGTGGACTCAACGCCCCGGAAGGCGCCATCGCACGGCGTTGCGAGGCGATTCTTCTCGACTGTGGGATGGCCGAGGAGGCCTATCAGCGATACGCGCTCGCGGCTAATCGGGCAGGGACCTACCATGCGACCTTTCGGGCGATCGCAAAGAAGTATCCGGATCATACGTCGCAAAGCATTCTTGCCGATCTCATTGAATCGGAGCCAGGCTCGCTAGGCAAATGGTTCGCCGCTGCGAAAGGCGCGGGCTTGCTGGATATTGCGCTTTCGCTTGCAAAGGATTACCCAACAGACCCCAAAACGCTCACGCGCGCGGCGCGCGATTTCACAGTGAAGCAGCCGTCATTCGCAATGGCCTGCGGATTGTGCGCTTTGCGATGGATGGATGCCGGCTACGGATACGAAATAGCGCCTAGCGACGTTCTCGACGCTTACGATGCGACGGTCGAGGCCGCGGCGGCAGCGGGCATCCCGGCGCTGGACGTGCAGGCTCGAGTCCGACAACTCGTCGGAGGACCTTCCTCGATTATCGCGAAGGTGCTCGCAACGAAACTAGCCTGACCTCGAGACTGCGGGCACGACGAACGGGCGGCTGCATTGGAACCGACGCGCGACCGAGTCAAAGCAATACTGCTTTCTGCAGTAGCTCGAGTGCCGTGAACTCGTCGAGTCGACCTGTACGCGCTTTACCCGCCAGCGTCTTGAGCAGCGCTTCAGCTATTGGCGAGATACCGTCCAGACCCTGCAGTCTGGTTGCCAAATCCGGTGGAAGATCAGCGTTCGCGAGTGCTCGTACCGGCACGCGATCACCGTCATCTTCCACGGCGTGCGCGTCGATCGCGGCGGTTTGTTTCGGCTCGTTCGTCGGGGAAGGATTCGCGGCATTTGCACTTCTGAGCTGCGGCTCAGAGACAACCGGCTCCAATTCACTCGCAGACGCAGCGGACGGCGTCTCACTCACCCGAAGAGAAGGAGGCAATCCATCCGATGCGCCGGCGTCATCGGTGGCAGCGCGAGACACTTGTTCTTGAGCGCTCGCGCGAGCGCGTGACGCGGGTGCGAGTAAAGCTGAGACGGACTCGGGAATTTCTGCTTCGGAGCGCGGCTGGTCCAACCAGCCAGTTGGCAAACCAAGCCGGTCGGTAAAGCGGTTCGCTTCTGCCTCGTCCATCCGCTTTTTTCCGTGCAGTCGATGCGCCATGTTGGACCCAGTCAGTCCCATGACGAAACCGAGCTTGGCTTTCGATCCGTTGCGCCCGGTGAGCACATGAAGGTTCGCGCGTCGGATGCTCTCGACCGTGGCGCCATCGTCGAGGCTCATTTGTTGGGGCGATGTTGCTTCGATTGTTGCCCGTCGACCGGAAGCGGTTTTTGCAGCGGCTTTGCCGGTTGTCTGCTTGGCAAATTGAGCTTGACCGATCTTCGCATTGCTATGCGGGCTCTTCGCTTTCTGAGATGGCATTTGTACACCCTCGGACGAACCGTCCGCAACAAACAACTGTTCTGGTTTAACTGAAACGACCGGTGCCGATGCCGACACCGATGCCGATGCCGGTACCGTCTGCGTTTTGACGTCGTCGTCCAGGTCGTCGTCCGTTCGAACAAACTCGAGAGGCGATTTCAAGCGAGCAATGAGCTCGGGCGAAAGGGCAGGGTAGGGTTGATCGAAGAACCCATGAGGCAGACCGAGCGTGGTCTCCATGTGGAAGGCCGTCTCGGGCGTGAATCTTTCGCCCTTCGTAAGTTCCGCGATACGCGATAGAGTGGAATCCAGCGCCAATGCGATATTCTCAGCGCCGACCGCATTGACCAGAAACTGAAACGACCGCGTCTTGATTATTGAGGCCGTCGCAGCGGACTCTCCGGAAGGCGACGAAGAGGACGTACGGTTGCGGGATGAGAGATTGGGTTTAGACAGATGATGAGGCTGGCGGGTGTTCGCCTGTTCTCGATATCCCGCATTTCGCCCGCGGGTCCGACTCATAGCTTAAGCTCCGTTGCGGCGCATTGACTTTTCAACTTCGGATTATATGCGAAGGGTCGTCGGACCCTGCTATGCGAAACCCCCTCGCCCGTTAGCGCGGCGTCATGATATGTGGGGACGGTCGCGTTCTCGGCCTTTGCCGACATTCGGTGTTCAGCCGGCGTGGGGCTGCAGCATGCAGTATTGCTGCCATTCGCTATGCAGCGCAGTCGAATGTCGTTTCCCGGACCCGGCGGACGAGTCTTGACGACCGGTTGCGGACGTTGGGCCCGGGGAGACCTCTACGGCAGCTTTTAGGGTGCAACAGTCACTCATACCCTTCCAGCGGGTCGACAAGTTCTCAGTTAGCGCGGACGTTGGGATCCTTCTGGAATGAATCACCGCAGCTGCTGGCTAACGGTGCCGCTACTCAACAGATCGTTTGGCGGGCGTCAGGCGTCGTGGGAGGAAGCTGATCCAGCAGAATTCTGTCGCGTTGCGCCGGCAAGTCAGACCAGGCGGCTATGCCAAGGAGCAATGCTGAGAAACGTTCGCTCGTCAGCATCGGGATCGCGCAGTTCAAGCAACCCAATTTTCACGAGCGTCTTTACGTAACCAAACAGTTTCTGACCGTACTCGTTGAGGTGCGCACCAAACACGAACTCACAATACTCGTTCGCGGCATTCGGGCCGAAGACCTCCTCACCATTCTTCAGCACAATTATTTCTCCGTCGTCAATCAGTTCTTCCTCACCCCAGCGATTCGTAAACGTATCCGGCTCGTAGTCATCAATAGCAAACAGGTCGAGATAGGGATAGCTGTCTTCGGGATCGATTCCGCCATGCTGCGAATGCTCGTGAATTACATCCCATCCGTCATCAACATCTCCCTCGAAATCGGCGGCCCGTTCCGCTACTTTGAGCTCATGGCGCATCTTGCTGAGCCACTTTGTCCATAGCACGCCGATCTCGACCGAACGAGTCTCGGCCGTGCCGGCGGCGAAAATCAAGTTATAGTCACGGCGGATCAATCTGACATCGGCTAGATCAGCATCAAGGGCTTTGGACCATTGCGCCATATCCGCGTATCGCAGCAAGATTGCAAAAGCCTGCTCGTCCAAGGCGCTTGATGCTGGCACTGTCACGGTGGCGGTTTTCTGTTCAAGAGTCAGGATGTCGCGACCCCAGGACTCAGCGATGTGTCTGGCCGCTGAACGACATGCAGCGCCGTGATGACCACGGTGCGCGCGGGCGTCTCGTCGACCACAATGCCCGCACCGGTCTCCGGCTTCCCATGCGCATATGTCGCATCGATCATGACGACCACATTCAAATGATCGATAGGATCAATTCCGTATGCGCTCGCTACCCATACCGCAAGCAGAATGCCGAAGAAGAGTCTCATTTCTAGCTTCCGCTGGAATCCGGCTTTATGCCGAGCACGCGTTGAAGCCACGCGCCGAAGGGCTTGAGGAAACCAGCGATCGAGATGACGAAGCCAATTGTTACCAAGAGACTCGACATCACGGCCGCGCCGGTTGTGATCAATGGCGAACTTCTTAGGGCGTCAAGTCCGGTTGGCATGATCGAGTGAGCCTTCGTGCCGCGCTCATGCGTCTCGACGTCGAGCGTCGCCGATCTGGCGGAGCCACTGGCGTACACGCCGATGCCGTCGCGCGCGAGTTCGAGTGTGCTTATTTCGACATCGTCGACATCGAGGCGCAGATCCGTTCCGTGATACAGCGGGATTTCACTGTTTGGAAGATCCAGAAACTGGATTCCGCCGTCGAGTAGACCGGCCGCGACGCCATCTCTGTTTTGCGCGCCTTTTTTAAGCCGATCCGGTCGACCCGCAAGCGCTTCGCAATGTCGCGACCGCAGCTCGCAAGCGGCAGAGGAATCGATGCGCTGTCCGCACGATCGGGAGTCGATGGGCGGTTCAGCACGACCTGGCATTCGGCGAGTGTGAAACGCATTTCTTCAGGGCCCTGGCCGGCATGGAACTGAAAGGTCGGCGCAGAATTCGCGATCGCTAAACGCTTGCCGTCGTCCTGCCGCGTATAGAGTGACGCGCCGCTTCCTGATTGAACCGAGAGCGTCGCGGCACGAGTCGGAAGCAGGATGTTGTAGCGAAACGGTGTCACGTCGTCGGCGCGGATCTGCACTACGTCGCCTGCCTGAAGCGATATGTCTATGCGATCGGGCGGGCTTCCGGGCGGCACGTCGCCGGGAGAACGCGAGAATCGCTCGGTCCCGCCGTCCGCGGAATCGACCGGCGTTCCCCATGCCGTCCAATCCGACGACTCAAGAGTGATTGTGCGGTCGCCCGCAACACGGAAAGCGAAGAACGATGTCTTTGCATGCAAGCGAAAGTCCGCGTCATTGGCGGGCATTGAGAGGTAGATCGTCGCGCCGAGAAGAATAAATCCACATCGATGCCAATGCTCAGCGCTTTGATCCATGCGGTTGGGGGACGCTCAGGCGCGCCTGCGTGTGCCTGCATCTCGACCGCCGGGGGCGCGCCAGTCGTCGGCGTATCGTCCGCACCGGCGGGTGCGCCCGCTACGGAAGATGCGTCGTCGGTATTCACGGGACCTCCTTTGGTACTACGATGGTCCCGTAGAAAGCTGGCATGGCCACGTGTAATTCGTCGTCGAACGCGGTAATGGATAGGCGATATCTGCCGGGCTTGAGGCTGGCTGGCAGCCGGATCGCGGATATCAGATTCGCGTTTGCCGCTGCGCTGGCCTTGGCGCTGATCTTGTCGCCGTTGAGGGAGGTCAGGGTCGCCGTAACATCGACCGCACGGGTGGCGCTGCGCACGAACAGGGCAAGTTCACGATCTCCCGATGCGGTAGCAAGGGCGCGAACGGGCCAGTACACGGTATCAGCGATATCTGCGCAACGATGCGAGCATGCGCTCAGCGCGATAGTTGAAACGTCAAGGGCGCCGTTGGCCGAATGTTCCACTGCCTGCTTGAGCACGTCCATCGGCCAAACGACGGGACTCTGAAGCGGCACCACTTCCTCGTCCATCTGATAGCGCGCTCTTGATGTCACGCTCATGGCGCGCAGATACGCGCTCTCGTGCGAGTCTCCGACCGCTTCGACCGTCAGTGTCTGATTCCGCCGCAGGTCGAATGCAATGGCGCCTTGCTGATATCCGACTAGAGAAACACCGTCGGTCAGGGCGACAAAATTCTTGAGTTCGCCCTCACAGCGCTGCCCACGCATCTTATAGCCGTAAGATTCGTCGCTTGCGGAATGAGGGTCGGCGAGACATCGAGGTTCAGCGTTGCTCGAATTCGGCGCAACGAAGTAAAGCCAGCCGATGAACAACAAACCGTAACGAGGCCGCCAGAGATAGCCCATGATTTTCCCCGTCGGCAAAAACGCCATGAGGTGGAAAATGTAGATCCGCGTGAATCCGCTCGTACCCGCTTGCACCGCGCCCACTCACCGGTTCTCACCGGCGCGCGTCAGCAAGCTGCAAGTGCTTTGCGTGCCGCCAGCAGGAATCGTAGCAGCTTGTCTCACCGGGAGCGAGCGATGATCGGAAGACTTGTGAAGCTTTGCCCAACGGGCTTTGGGGGAATGCGGTGTCCAATTGGCGAAAGTCCCTCCTTGGTCTTGCTCGAGGCGACAACGCCATAGTGCGCGAACGCCCGCCATCTGCAGGTCCCATTCAACGTCATCGCCACCGTTAACCCGTCCGCGACGGCCGGAATGACCGGTCGTTGAGCTCTGACACCGGCCATTCAGGCCACCGAGCTGCGGCCGTCTGCAAAGGGTCGCGAAGACTTATTCGCTTTTACCAGAATCCAACATTCACCTGTGCCGTGTCGCCAACGACAGCAAAGCGAAGTGGAGCAGCCGTGGTGACAGAACGGCGAATGTCGGCTAAGGCCGAGCAACAGTCCTTGCACACGTGTTGCCGTCGTACCGGTGCGAACCGTACGCGAGAAATTTTAAGAAGTGTAGGATGGTTGCGATTTCGTCTGTCAGGTTTTGGCGGAAAACGGGCGGTTAAGGGGAGAATAGCTAGTGTGTCAAGACCGTAGGTGACAGCCTGCAGTGCTGTACTTAAGAGGGGAGCAGGCCGCCCGAAGTCGGCTTTCAGGAGCAAGCTCCAAACCTCGCGGTGCTGCTGCGTTCAAAGGCGCGCTGTTGAGCGACTGTCGAAAAGTCACCCGTCAAAAGTCGCTGGTACGTATTGAGCAGATGAGCGGAAGCAAACCGTCCGATGACGCATCGTTGCTTATCTAAGGCGCTGTCAAAACTGGATGTGGAGCGACCATCCGGATGAGAGACCGTGTTGCCTGATGCTGTCTACCAAAGTCTGGCTCGCGCATAAGGACCGGCACTTAAGCGTAGCGCGAGTAGGATTTGCTCACCGTTTCCCCTTACCTGTTGCCTTAGCAGCATTCATTGGAGGAGCAATGTCGAAAGAAGAGAGTCCGATCGAGGCCGAAGCGTTAGCGGCGGTCGGGACGGAACGCTTGGCGACTCTGCTTGCAGAGGTGGCCATGACGAACCCGGGCGTACGGCGGCGGTTGCAATTCGAAGTGTCTTCACAACGAGGCGAGGACGTTGCACCCTCCGTGGACCAATGGATCTGTGAAATCGGCGAACAGACGTCGTTTCTCGATGCACAGGAGGTCGACGAAACGGCCGAAGAACTCGACGCGATGCGCGTTGCCATTGTCTCGGATATCTCCGGGGCGGCGCCAAATCTAGCGCCGGAACTGATGTGGCGGTTGTTCACGCTAGCCGGAACCATATTTGAACGGACCACTGAGGAAGGATGCGAACTTAGCTGCATTTTCGATAAAGCTTGTTTCGATCTGGTCGATCTGAGCGTCAAAGCAGATGTAGAGCCAGCAATATTCGCCGAGAGAGTTGTTGCGGCGATTGTGACCAACAACTACGGAGAATACCGTGCCCTGATTCGGGCTATCGCGTCAGCACAGCCCCGGGCACCTGCCTACGGCTCCGAGCTGAAGAACTCGCTCCAGCGATCGCTGGACAAACCATCCGGATCGGTAAATAGTCTGGACAGCAAGCGCCGCGTCTTCCATCAAGCCTTGCTGGAACTCGGATCCTTCTGTGCAACGTAGACCCCGGCTTTCGACAAAAAGCCCCGGAAAAGCGTTGCCTGGCAAGGTTTTCTGGGATTTCAGATTTGGGGGTAGGGCAGAAATACGCAAGGTGGTCGAAACTGCGCAAGCTGTCCGAGTGGTCCATCGATCAGGTGTAGTGCAGCCCCGACCGTCACGGGACGTCACGACCGTGTCTAAGACCCAAATCGACTGGTTATCGCTGCAATCTGCAGGAATAAGGCCGACGCGGGGTCGCACGTTTTCGACCATGAAGGTCTGTGGCGGATCGCAGTTGTTCAACGTGGTGAATGCGCTGCGCGTGCTCGGCCGCTGTAGGGCGAGAAAAGTCTGTCAACGTAGAATCCCGGCGTTGCAACGGATGACAGGTTCGAAGTGACCATGTTGCTCGCACTCCGACCGAAATAAAATGGTCAATTCGCATGAGTTCGTCTTAAACTCGTCAACTCACGTCTTAGACTTCGAATCCCGTCCGTAAGGTCCTGATCTTATGAAACTTCCATGAAGATTTCGGATTCCGTCTCGATAGGCTGCCGCCCGCATGGCGCGCACCAACTCGAAGCCATCAGGCGCGAAGTTGGCGCGGTGGTTGACCTTTAATCGTCGTCCCATATCGATCAGTGGGTGCTGTTGGAGGCTGACCCGCCCAGTCTCGGTTTGCGAATGCCTCGGACTCGTTCAGTTCAATGGGCAGCAGTACCTCGCGGACCTCTGGCTGCGTTACGCTGATTATCAAGAATCAGTTATCCTCTACGATTCAGCCCGCGCGTTCCACTCTAGTCTAAATTCAAACATGGCCTGATAAGGGTAGTTATCCAAATGTCCGTGTTTTCACGTCGTCTGCGAAGGCCCGCCGCTCCGGGTCGCGACGAGGAATGGCCGGTATGGAAGCGTCGAAAGGCCAGCACGACCCGTCCTGGCCGGTCACGGTCGATAGGCCATGTCAACGCAGTCCGCATGCTGACGCGCAAACCGTCAGCCGCGCAGCCAAGGAACAAGGGATGCTGCGAGCACTTGTTTCTTCCAACTTCCGGACCGGCCATGAAAATCCAATTGAAGCATCTCGATCAACAGACGATCGTCCTCACCGGCGCGACGAGCGGGATTGGTCTAGCCACGGCGCGGCGCGCCGCGAAGGCAGGCGTGCGCCTTATGCTGATCGCCCGCGACGAGACAGCGCTCGCCGTGCTTGCCGACGAACTTACACGCGACGGTGCGCCCGCAGTTGCGTACACGCCCGCGGACGTCGCCGACGAAAGCCAGCTTCAGGCCGCCGCCGATGGCGCGATCGACCGATTCGGGAGCTTCGACACCTGGATCAACAACGCGGGCGTCTCGGTCTATGGCCGCATCGCCGATGTATCGCTCGAAGACCAACGTAAGCTCTTCGAGACAAACTTCTGGGGCGTCGTGAACGGCTCGCGCGTGGCTCTAAAGCATTTGCGTGAACGCGGCGGTGCGCTCATCAATCTGGGCAGCGAACTGTCGGACGTCGCGGTACCGCTGCAAGGTCCTTACGTCGCGTCGAAGCACGCGGTGAAGGGCTTCACGAACTCACTGCGCCTCGAATTGAAGAATGAAAAGGTGCCCGTTTCGGTGACGCTTATCAAACCGGCGGGCATCGACACGTTGTTCGTAGAGCATGCGAAGAATTACCTTGACGAAGAGCCGAAGCTGCCGCCGCCGGTCTATGCGCCGGATATCGTCGCAAAGGCGATCCTTCACGCGGCCGTGCATCCGGAGCGCGACATTTATGTTGGCGGCGCGTCGCGCGCGATGGCGGGCTTCGGCCAACGCGCGCCGCGTCTCTATGACGCAATCACGAGCCTGCTTGGCGTGAAGGCGCAATCGAAGGGCGAACCGAAACAAAGCGGCGACGCGCTCTATGAACGCGGCGGCGACTTGCGGGAACGCTCGGGCAAGAATGGCCGCGTACGCGAATTCAGCCTGTACACCGACGCGCGGCTGCAACCGGCGGGCGCGCGGGCTGCATTTGCCGGAGCGGCTGCCGTGCTGCTCGTGATGATGGCGCGGCGCTACGTGCGCCAGACGCGCGACGCCTATTGACCAATTAGGAGCTGATCACGCACCGACTGAGTCGCAGTACCGCCGCCGCAAGCCTCGCATTCGCATTCGTCGCGCGATCCTCGCTCGCACAAGAGCCACAGGGCGATGCAGCCGCGAGTGCGCGCGGCTGCGACTGGTCGCGTAATTCGAACATCAGTTCACGGGTCTAACGGTCTCGCCGACGGGCCGGATCTTCGTCAACTTCCCGCATTGACGGATGTGACCCAGGCCATCCACGAGCCCGCGTCGTCGCCAGCATCACTTCGTTGGTTAATCCCTTGCATGGCAGCTGGTGTACCGATTGCTCGAATGTACGCGCAGGACGGAATAAATCAAGAAGTCAGAGAGACAGATACATGGATATCCCGAGGCAGGTCGTTTCGTTCTTAACTTCACGAGGTCTCAAGCTGGCTACCGCCGAGTCCTGTACTGCAGGCTTAATTGCATCGCTTATATCGTCGGTGCCAGGCAGCGGTGCCTGCCTGGATGTTGGCTTCATTACCTATTCGCCTTCCGGTAAAGCGGGATTCCTCGACGTTCAGGAGTCGACAATGGACAGGTACGGCTTGACCAGTGAAGAAGTCGCAAAGGAGATGGCAGAAGGGGCACTTCGCCTTGAGGCGTGTTGTGCAGATGTTTCTGTCTCCAATACGGGGGTGGCCGATGGAAACGCGGGTGATGTTCCCGCACCCGGTACCCAGTGTTTCGGGTGGGCGTTCAAGTTCCAAAATGGCAAGATCGAGTGCGTGACTGAAACGAAGATTTTCAACGGCGAACGTAACGACGTTAGACGTGCTGCGGCGCTCTACGCCTTGTCACGCATCGAACACCACTTCAACGGCCTGTCGAGCAGCTCATAGGAGTTCGAAATGCAGCAAGAAGATAACGATTGGAGAGCTTGGCAAAAGGAAGTGATCACCGAGCTCAACGTTCCACAAGATTTCGACGAAGACCTTGAGCGTGAGCGACGCGTGACATTCTTGTCGAACTACCTCGCCTCGCAAGGCTTGAGAACATATGTGCTCGGGATCAGTGGGGGTGTCGACTCTTTGGTTGCCGGCCGATTAGCGCAGTTGAGCGTTGAACGCCTTCGGGCACGCCGATATGAAGCACATTTTGTTGCCGTCAGATTGCCGTATGGGGTTCAACGCGATGAGCATGACGCCCAACACGCATTGGAATTCGTTCGACCCGACGAAGTGCTCATCGTCAATATCCAAGGCTCGGCTGACGAGATGCTCCTATCGCTCGAGCATGCGGGCGCTCAATACGCTGATGAATATCAAAGGGACTTCGTGCTGGGCAACATCAAGGCCCGCGAGCGAATGATTGCTCAGTATGCAATCGCAGGCACTCGACAGGGCGTGGTAATCGGCACTGACCACGCCGCCGAATCGTTAATGGGCTTTTTCACTAAATATGGTGACGGGGCGGCCGATGTTTTGCCCCTTTCGGGTCTGACCAAGCGACGTGTGAGGGCACTGGCGCGGTCGATGGGCGCAGAAGAACGGCTTGTCAGCAAAGTTCCGACTGCCGACCTGGAAACACTTACGCCACAGCGTCCCGATGAAGACAGCTATGGCATCAGCTATGAGAATATCGATGATTTCCTGGAGGGCAGGGACGTCGGCTCTGAAGTCGTGGCCACAGTGCGCCGCTTTTATACCGCCACGCGACATAAACGCTCGCTGCCAATAACGGTACCTGCAGCATAAAGAGTAGTTCCCACGTTCGTTCGGATGACTTTCTGGCGGCTCAGCCGGATGTGTTCATTGTTCGGTGCACAGAAACGGACTCGATCCCAGGCAGGCTCATCGCTCGCGCGGCAAATCGTCTGAATCCAGACGATGCGCCTTCGCACTCGAACTCTAGCGCTTTGCTCTCGCGCCTGCAGACGAGTCCCTCTTCCGCCATCAGACACAGTAAGGTTGCTCTCAGAGCAGGCGTGCCGCTTGCCACACAAACGGCTACTTTTGCGCGCAGCATGGAACCTCCTCATCGAAGCTGAGTGCTGCGACTGACCCAATTTCCCCGTCACTCTGGTCTAGACGCTTCCGGCCGGCTGGCACCAGCTCCGGCGTCGCTGCGACAGGCGGGAGTGGCCTGAAGTCGCTTACTCGCTCGTTCAACGTCTGCTGGATAATCGATTTCGTCAGCCACCGGATCGAAACCAGCGCATCGGTATGCTTGCGTGTCTTGCTGGACCGCCTCGCGCGCCGACCTGCCGCCTGACGAACAGCCGCTCGCAGACAGGGCGCCCATGGCAAGGAAGCTGGCCATGACAAGCGTAAAGTTGCTTTGAAAGAAGTCGCTGCGACCGAACTCATTTAACGAAAACATATTCAGTGGTGGATCCGTTCGATTGAAATGAGATGCTCAACACGGCCACCGTTGCGGTCCGCCGATTCCACGCACCCGTGATAGACCATTGTCCATCCCTCGCGGAGATGGATCACAGGTCGATTGCCTTCCGCTCGACTGTCAATACCGCCGAGGCCACCGGCGGGCGCGGGAACGTTGTTCACCAATGTAGCGTTAGTGCCGATCACATTATCGTGTTGAGGCGATAGGTCTCGTTTTGCCTCGAGGCCCTTTCCGTCCGTGTCGACCGTGTCGTCGGATGCCTCCATATTTGCGTTATCGACAGAGACGACACGAGACTTGGCGCGCTCGATCGGGTCTGCTGACTGCGTGGTCACCGAGTCAAGATCAATTCCGGGTAGCGGATCGGACTCGCCATTTGCATATGAAGCAGGAGGGCTTTCTTTCCCCGCATGTTCATTTTTCATCACTTGCGGATCGGCGCGGGCGGTTTCTGTAGCAGGCGTCTCAGATGGCGTACGTGCCTGGATTTCCTTCTGCTGCGATTGAGTCGGATTCGATTCAGCGTTGTTCACGGGAATACCGCCGGTTGCATGAGGTTGCGGGAAAGAGAAGCTGAGCGGCTCGGTCGCCCGCTCGACGAAGAGTGAACAGCATTGCGTGTGCCGCAGACGATCATTTTCTAGAGTGTGGAGCGTTAGAGAACCCCTAGATCCCTACGGCACACCGGTTGCTCGTTAGAAGTGCTTCCAAACCGAACGCTAGGAGCTCAAAAGTGAAATTCAATATGGTCCATTTTGCGGCACTGATGTCTGCGCTTGTCGTTGCGGGACCTTCCGCGTTCGCGCAAACGCAGGCCGCCAGCACCACGCAGGCGAACGACCTTCCTGCGATCGATAAAGCCTTTGTGCAGGCGGCTTCCGAATCGAGCTCAACCGAAATCGACACGGCGAAGCTTGCGAGCAAGCAGTCGCAAGATAAAGACGTCAAGGACTTTGCGCATCACATGATGCTCGATCACACAAAACTGACCGTCCAGCTCAAAATGGCCGCGCCTCATGGCGTGGCGGTCCCGAAGGACAATTCGGACACGACGGTACTCGATACGCTGAAGCCGCTCAAGGGCAAAGCGTTCGATACGGCCTATATAAAAACCGTTGGCATCGAAGGACATGAGAAGGCCGTCGCCGCGTTCCAAAAGGAAGCCCAGGAAGGCCAAAACGCCGATTTGAAGAAAGCCGCGCAGAAAGCATTGCCCACTATTCAACATCACCTGGAGATGGCGCAGGCGCTTGCGGCCAAGAAGGGCGTGCAATAAACGGGAGGCGCTTCCAAGACGCTAGCTACTTTTTTATCGTCAACTGGGGGCAAGCAGGTGCTGCCCGCCAGTTACTCATTCGGAATGCATTCGCCGGGGTAACGCAATGTTATCGGCAAGCACACTTGAAACCGCGTTCGATATCGGCGGGGACTTTGCTTGGTTTGGGCGAACGCTAGATGCAGGCGTGCACGATCCCGCAGTACTTGAAGGGTTTGCTGCAGGACGCGAGCATTTCCGAGTTCCCCAACACCGCCCGGACCGGTTTGTGTCGAAGTGGCTGCAACTGCGCATCAATGCCTACAAACGGCGTCGTATCCTAGACGCAGGGGTAACACCTTCGTATCTGAGGCGAATTGACGTGCCTTTCTGCCCGATCACCTTATTGCCTCTCACACACGGAGCACTTTGCGATACAGATTGGTCAGTTGATCGTATTGACAACGATGGCGCGTATGCGCCGGGCAATCTGATGGTTATGTCAGTTAAAGCGAACAAGGCAAAAGGCGCAATGAGTTACCAAGCGGTAGCTGAGGTGGCCTCGGCATGCGCGACAGGCAATGCAGCTGCCGCAGACATACGTCGATTATCTGCATCGGGGTGGGCACGGCTCGCATGTCATGGTTGGCGCCGCCGATGTCGCCGAAGTCGAATCATCGCTTGGCCCCCTTTTAACGACAATTCCTGAAGACTCTCGTGTTCCACTTTACTATGTACTACAACAAATGCTGCTGCACTCCGCACTATGTGCATCAAAGCGTAATCAAGTTCTGAAAGACCTCAATCGTCTCCAGCCATCCGCGGAGCGGCGCCTAGCACTTCGCTGCGCAGCGGAACGGCTGTCGATCGCTTTGAAGTCTGTCGATTTCCCGTACGATGCGCTAGCCGACGCGCTCGTGCAGCGTCAACTTCGAGGATGGTTCCAGGCCGTACCTAGCGCCTGCCTACCGGCGCTACTGAAACTTTGCGCTTCCCATGGTGCCGAGCAATGCGAGCCGACGCTGCCAGCTGCTTGGTCAATACAGACACACGGCAAGTTCTAAAGCCGGGAATGAAGCGCGCGCTTCGCGGTTTATTTAGCCATGCGAATCGCTATTGCCGCGACGCGGCATGCGGATTGCAGTTACTGACGTGCTCTTACCCAAACCCTGTCTTGGAGAGAATCATGGCTGCTGCAACCACCCTTAACGACCTGTTTATTCATGCTTTGTCCGACGTTTACAGTGCAGAAAAGCAATTGACCAAGGCGCTTCCAAAGCTCGCGCGAGCGGCAACGAATCCAGACTTGGCCGCCGCGTTCAAGACGCACTTGGAAGAGACGCAGGGCCAGATTGATCGAATCGACCAAGTAGTCGAGCTATCTGCGGTCAAGCTCAAGCGCGTCAAGTGCGTCGCGATGGAGGGCTTAGTCGAAGAGGGGCAGGAACAGATTGAGGAAATCGAAAAGGGGCCGATCCTCGATGCGGCGCTCATTGCCGCTGCGCAAAAAGTCGAACACTACGAAATTGCGACCTACGGAACGCTTGCCGCGCTCGCCAAGAAGCTTGGCTACAACGATGGCATGAAGCTTCTTCTTGAAACGTTGGAAGAAGAAAAGGCGACGGACCAGAAGTTAACGCTGCTTGCAGAGCAAGAGCTTTCCGAAGAAGAAGTCGGCAAGTGAATCGTTGAGGCTAGTGGTCCTTGCAGGGCAGCTGCTGCGATGGGCAGCCAACGATGTCCAAGTACAGAGGGTGCTGGTTGACTCTGTTAAACAAACTAACCGTCGCCACCCCCAGCCAAAGACGAGACCATGCGCGTCATTGGCTTCATATCCGTGAAAGTTTGAGGAGCAAATTATGCCAACAGTGACATCGAACGGAACGGTAGTCGTACGTCGCAACCCGGTTGATTGGATTACCGGAGCTCTGGCGGTCATTGGAGCTATTAATTGGGGGTTAGTTGGGCTAGCGCACTTCGATCTGGTCGCCGCTATTTTTGGTGCCGGGTCTGCCGGCGCACGGATCGTTTATATCTTGGTGAGTCTGGCCGGGGTGTACTTACTCATTCGAGCATTTGTCCCGAACCGTAGCCATGCTCTCGCTAATCACTGAGCGAGCTTCAGTGCGCGCCCCAGCTGCCACTCTCTACGTATCTGTCAGCGCATCCCGTCTTGAGTGTCGGGGTGCATGATGCGAAGGTTTCGCCATCGTAATGGCGGGAGTGATGCGATGGACTACGACGTGATGGGGCGAGCTGTCATGCGAACGGGGGCTCGGCGCCCTCGCCAAGGCGAAGCATTCTGGCGAGATGGTCTCCGCATGGAAGATGAGCGGCGTTGGCACTCGGCGCTTCTGTCGCGAACAAGGTCTTGCCGTCAGCACTTTTGGATTGTGGCGCAAGAAGCTTACGGGCGGGACGTCTGCAACGAGTCCGCTGGCCGTGACGGCCGACGCCGCGTTCGTCATTGCTCGCCTCGAAGGTGAGCCTGCGGCGACACCATCATCTGCTTCCGCCGATACGCCATCGTTATCGACGCGTGCGCGATAACGTCACGCGATCATGAACGGCAGGCTACATGGCCTTACCGCGGCCATCAGCGTGAATGTTTCCAGTTCGTGATTCACGTTGTCCGCGCGTTCGAACAAACGCTGAAGATTCGGATGCGAGCCGGTGAAAGTGCCAAGCAGTTCTTCGCGGCTGCTCTTGGCGTTCCATCGACCCAGTTTTCCGTCTCCGCTACGGCGACGAGGTTCACCGCCTGTCCGCATCGCACGTAATAGGGTAGCTGGGCGACCATTGCAGCGCCTGTGCCGCAAGTCCCGGCCTGCTTTGGGTCTTGGCGATTTCAAAGAACCGACGGCGGCAATGCGCCCAACAACCGACCGCGATGATGTCGCCGGTCTCATAAAGGGCCTCGTGCTGCTGTATGCGTCGGCCTACAAGTAGCCCTAGTAAGTTTTCAGGTAACCCTGGGGATGCGAGCCCGCCCGATTCAGCGAACTCGAACACGACCGCCGGAGGGTGATCTCCCCAGACGCCATTCTCCTCGCGTCGGCCCGCACCCAGATAGCCCCATAATCGAGCGGTGCGGGTGGTCTTGCGGCCCTTCTCAAGTAAAGGCAGCGTCGTGTCGTCGACGTGCATGCGCGGCGCTTGGTGACCACGTGAGCATGCGGTCCCAACCAGAACGACGAATCCGGGCTGACGATGTGTTTTCCGCGCTACGTCTCGTGACTAGATTTCAACGCGGCCACCGCGGGCCTGCGCGTCAACCGATACCAAGGCTCTCTCATCGTCCGACATGTTTGCTTCTTTGGTTGGCATCGTAAAAGTTCCTTCATGGCGAGCGCAAGGCCTATCGCTTCGTTCTGTTCCGGCGTCAAGTTTCGAGCTCCGACGTGCTCTCGACGATAAAAAATCATTGTTGCGTAGACGTCTGCAACAGCCTTTCTTTTGGGCCGACAGCGAAGTCATCCGTCGCCCTCTGCCGTTCAATCTGCAGGTCCTTGCAGGGTCATCGCTCATCAGCGGGTATCAAAGAGACCGCGGTAGCAGACGAGGCGCATCGATTGCGGTATTGCGAGTTTGCCAGACGGAGAGTGCGCCATGCGTGTCCATCACCTCAATTGCGTGTCGAGCTGTCCGCTTGGCGGCAAGCTATTCGACGGCCAGACGCCGGGCCTGCTTCGGCGCGGCGAGCTGACGTGTCATTGTCTGCTGGTTGAATCGGATCATGGACTCGTCCTGATCGACACGGGCTTCGGCCTCCGCGACGTTGCGAATCCGCAAAGCCGTCTGAGCACCTTTTTCCTGGCAATGCTCAAGCCCGACTTTCGGGCCGAAATGACGGCGGTACGGCAAATTGAAAACTTGGGCTTCGGTGCATCCGACGTGCGTCACATCCTTCTTAGCCACCTTGATTTCGACCATGCCGGCGGACTCGACGATTTCCCGAATGCAGCGGTGCATATGTTGCAAACCGAACGCGATTACGCAGCCCGTCAGAAAACCTGGCTAGACCGTCAGCGCTTTCGTCCACAGCAATGGTCCACGCAACATAACTGGACGGTTCACAGGCAAAATGGTGGCGATGCATGGTACGGCTTCGAACGCGTGTTGCCGCTGGCAGATTTCGGCGACGACATTGCATTCATCCCGCTGCGCGGGCATACCTTTGGGCATGCGGGGATTGCGGTGCGAACGGACAACCGCTGGCTGTTGCTTGCGGCGGACGCCTACTTTTACAACACAGAAATGAATGCTCAACGGCCTCATTGCACACCGGGACTTGCGTTCTATCAATGGCTCATGGACAAGGATGGCGTTGCAAGGAGACGCAATCAGGCGCGCTTGCGTGCACTTTGCAACGATCCGTCCGCCAGCGACATTGAAGTGTTTTGCAGTCACGATCCAATCGAATTCGAACGATTGTCGGGCCGTTCACCGGGCGTGCCCGCCGAAGCGTGGATCGGACGATGAGTGCGCCAGCCGCGTCGACATCGATCGAAGACTCGATGCGTTACACCGTTTTTCGGCCGACGCGCACCTGATGCACGCGGGGTAACTAATGACCGGCGTCGGAGCCACGCGTGCAATGGCCATCGAGCTTTCTCCGGTGATGAAAACTCGCTACGAGAAAACCAGTTCTATTCTTCCTGGCCAACTGCCTCGGACACTTCCGCCGGCATTTCGAACTCCTGCTCGGTCAAATTATCCAGCTTGCCTAGCACTTCGTCGCTTGCTTCATTGCCACGGGCGGTCTTTTTTTCGCGGAGAACGCCCGCTCGTCCGTAGATGCAAGGATGATCAAGCATCCGGTTCAACCCTGTAACGGCGCATGTTAGGACGGAGACGGCGAGCAAGCGCGAAGACGCCCAGCGCGGCGATCGCTGCGGACGCAAACGGAAACGTTGCCGCCGTATTCACGGCGATTGCGGCTGGCTGGCTCCGAGCGACAAGCTGCATTCTGCGGGTCGTCATGCGTTGACCGAGTTGCGAGAGTTTCGGTCCGAGCGCGCGTTCAGCAGTCGGCAGCAGTACGGTTTCCTCGTCCGCCACATGGTGCATCACCTCGCGCATGAGTTTCATGAAGCCGGCATCGTAGGCAGCGTCGCCAGGATCCGTCGACCGCAGTCTCGCGATGTCCGCGCGCATCTCGTCATGCTCGGGCTTGCTCTTCGCGAGAACATCGTCGCCGGCGATCGCCGCGGCAAGCGCCGGATAGAAAATCTCTTCCTCGAGTTGCGCATGAATTCCAAGCGCGGTGCAGGCGAGTTCGACGATGGCCTGCTTGCGCCACGCGGGCGTATCGACGTGATAGCGATGAAATGCCGCCATCACGTGCGTGTGGTCCATGCGAATCATGGTCGTGATGGAAGGAGAAAAAGACGTGATCATTCTGGACTCCGTCGGGCGCGATGCGCCGCTGTTGTGGAAGAAGTTGCACCTGTCAGTGCTTGTCCGGTAGCGCGTAGGCAATGACATAATCGCCAAGTTTGGTCAGGAAGGAACCGTGACCGCCCGCCGCGATGACGACATACTGCCTGCCGTTCGCTTCGTAAGTCATCGGCGTCGCCTGACCTCCCGCCGGCAGTCGCGCTTGCCAGAGCTGCTCTCCGGTGTCGGTGCTGAACGCGCGTAGATAGTCGTCTGCCGTTGCGCCGATGAAGAACACGTGGCCGGCGGTCGTCACCGGTCCGCCAAGCATCGGCATTCCCATCCTGAACGGGACCGGAATAGGCGATGCATCGCGCGTGGTGCCTATACGCTTTTTCCAGATGACCTTGTTGGTGTTGAGATCTAGAGCGGCCACATAGCCCCACGCAGGCTGCTTGCAAGGCAGATTGATCGGTGAGAGGAACGGGTTGAGTTCCACGCCAAACGGCACGCCATATTGCGGCTGAATCCCGACCTCAGTACCGGTTCCAGCCTGCCCGGCCTGCGGAGGCGATACCGGGTTATGCGGGCCGCGCGGCACGAGTTTGGACACGAAGGGTAGTGCGATAGGATTGGCGATGACCAGTTTGCGGTCCGGGTCAACCGCGAGCCCACCCCATTCGAACATGCCGAGATTGCCAGGAAACACAAGCGTGCCCTGCTCGGAGGGGGGCGTAAAAATACCTTCGTAGCGCAGCCGATGAAACATCACCCGGCAAACGAGCTGATCGAACATCGTTGCGCCCCACATGTCCGCACCGGTCAGATTTTGCTTGGGCCGGAACGTCAGATCGGAGAACGGCTGCGTGGGCGAGACGTGGTCGCCCTTCGCGGCGCCCTGCGGCACGGGACGTTCAGGCGCGGGCACGATGGGTCTTCCGGTACGGCGATCGAGCACAAAGATATTGCCGGTCTTGGCGGGGGCATAGATCACAGGCAAAACTTGTCCGTTGGCATCGCGAATGTCCGCGATCGTTGGTTGAGCAGGCAGGTCCATGTCCCACAGATCATGATGGACTGTCTGATAGAACCAGGCGAGCTTTCCCGTTGTCGCATTGAGTGCGAGCAGGCCGCTTGCAAACTTCTCTTGCTCGCGAGTACGATTGCCGCCCCAGATGTCAGGCGTTGTAACGCCCATTGGCAGGTAGACGAGATCGAGTTGTGGATCATAAGCGGCCGGCGCCCAGGAGTTCGGAGAATTCGATGTATAGCTGGCCTGGTCACTTGGAATTGCGTTCGGCTCTTGCGCGCCCGGATCGAATGCCCACAGCAGTCTGCCTGACTCGACGTCGAAGCCCCGAATGACACCCGACGGCTCGCGATTGCTGTAGTTGTCCGTGACCGCGCCGGCGACGACGATCACTTTGGATGTGACGATGGGCGGCGAGGTCGGCTCGTACTGTCCGGGCGTCTTCACCGGCTGCAAATGCTGCAGATCGAGCATGCCGTCGCTGGCGAAGGCGTGGCAGCGCTTGCCCGTGTCCGCGTCGAGTTCGAACAGACGCCCGTCGTTGACTGGCAGGACGATGCGCCGAGCACAGATCGCGAGCCCCTTCGTGTTGCCTTGCCGCCGTCCCGATGTGCCAGCCGGCGTCTCATAGTAGGACACGCCGCGGCAGGTGACATGCTGGAAGCTGGGGTCAGGTTTGAGCTTCGGATCGAAGCGCCACAGCTCCTTCCCCGTTGCACCGTCGAGCGCGATGGCGTTTTGATGCGGCGTACAAAGATAAAGCGCGCCATCAACGGCGATGGGCGTCACCTCGTCGGTGATTTCGAGGGGATCGTCGAGGCCTTTTCTGTCTCCAGTGCGAAAACTCCATACTTGCTGCAAGTTCTGCGCGTTGTGCTGATCGATTTGCGTCAATGGCGAATAGCGCGTTCCGCCTTGAGTATTGCCATAAGCGAGCCAGTCGCCGGGACGATGCACCCGCGACGCATTCACTGCGTCCACTCGCACGGGCACGGCGGCCGATGCCTTTACGGTACCGTCGATCTGTTGCGGGTCGTTGAAGGCAGCCCACACCAGCGCAACGCCCGCCAATACGATGGAGCCGCCGAGCGCGAATCCGGCCTGCCGCGCCGGTGACCGGAAGCGACGAAATACGAAGGGCAACAGCAGCCATATGCCGACTAGCACCAGCACATCAAGACGCGGCGCGAGCGCCCAGAAGTCGAAGCCCGCTTCGACGACGGCCCAGATCAACGTGGCAATCAGCGTCAGCGCATAGAGCCACAATGCAAGCGCGCTTCTGCGCCTGATGAGCCAAGCGACGACTAGCATTACCACGCCGGCAACGACGTAATACGGCGTGCCGCCGACGACGACGAGCCAAGCGCCGCCGATGCCGAGATAAAGCCCTGCGAGCACGAAGAATGCCCATGTCAAATGGACAGACCATGACGGATGCATTGTTCCTGCCTGCCGGAGCGCAGCGCTTTCTTGATCGGTGCTCATGGATAGACTCTCGGAAATGACTCTGGCCAGCGAAGGTTATGTCCCGCGCAGATGAGAAGAGCAGTCGCTGTGCCGTCAGCGGCGCGTGCAGCACGGAATGCTCTGTCTGTGGCCAAGCCATCGCCACGACATGACGCTCAGTGCTTGCCCGCTCCCTGTTCGTCTCGCCGTCGACGTTGCTCGCTCCGGCGCGCTCGGACACCTCGCAACCGGCTTACCGACCACCGAAATTGTCGTGGGATGCTGGGGAGGTCGCTTACATCATTGATCCAGGTACAACTCGCGGGTATTCGCCTCGTGACATGAAAGCGATCCGCTTCGATCCACGTTGGCCGGTGCAACAGCCGTCGAATCGCGCGTGCATTTCGCTTCGCAATTCATCGAGGTGTTATGCCGACTCTGCTCTTTTTTATCCTGTTCCGCTCCTATCCCTACAACTGGAGAAGCATGGACGCTTCTTGCAACGTGCGAGCTTGTTTTGAGCTTTTTGCCGGTTCGTCGGACGGATGTTTCCTCGTTGCCATTCGGGCATCGTTGACCCGATCACGAGCCGCCGATCCCGATATGCATTCGACGTTTCCGGCTTTGAACGTCATCTGACAATGTATGGCGTCAAATGGTCCCGCAGCCGCACATTGCTGCTCCGGCTGACGGACATACTCGCCGCGCGAGGGCGTTGCGATCTCTCGTGCGGGTTGACCGGCGGCGTTCTAAACCACTCAGGTTTGACAATCGGACTTGCGCTGACGACGTCGGCTGTCGCGTCCGGATCGTGCGCGCCTGCTAGCTCGTACGGAAGCTCACTGCTCGGTGCCCGAGTTCATAATTCGATGGCGGCTCTGTTCGATTCCATCATTCTGGACGGCCTGTCTGTCTCGCTCCTGCGCAAACCAGCGGCATTTGGTTTGTCATTTGAACTAGTCGTCGACAGCTGAAGGATCGATACAGGCGAGGGCATGGTCGCATACCGTTGTACGCTGCGGCGTTTCAAGGTCGCGTGCGGATGCCGTTCGAATTCACCGTGTCGTCTACGGCGTGGACGCAGGGAGTGCTAGATCTCGGCGAAGAGGTTCGGAAGCATGCAAGCGCGAGCAGGGCAAACCGACGATCTCTGTTGGTCAAGCGGCGACATCGCGTGCGCCTTTCGTCCTTATGGGATGCAATACGTACAATTCGTATGGGGTACGAAAGAACGGAGGCCCGCCTGACAGGCGAAAGGGCTGCGCAAGGCACGCGCGTCGCGTCGTTCCTCTCGATGCACATTCCGTCGGGCTTACCCAATGCGGCAAAGTTATAACCCCACCCAGACGAGCGATAGCAATGGCAACCACAACAGGTAAGCGACCCAAGCTGATCCTGTTTCCGACCATGCCAAAACTGTCAATCCGCAGGCGCCCGAAACGATGATTTCGTCGTTTATACGTCGGACAGGGGCACACAGGCGAGCGGATTTTACTGGCACGTTGAAAGTGATTCGTGCTACGGATGATGCCGAGAGGCTGGGGGCCGCGATCGTCGCCGCTCTTCTCGCGTATCCGGAGCTGTAGCAGTGAACGAATAGAAAGCCGGGCGGGGCATTAGAGCGTCCGCATCCTTGCCGGATGCGAACAAAGCCACCAGTGCGACTGTATCGGGCTGCCCTAAAAATGGTCGTCCAGGCCGACGCAGGTCCCCTGGATCTGCAGGGAACCTCGCATCGAAACGATTTAAGGAAGGCACCGCGCCGATTTAGCATATCGTCCCGCAAAGCGAGTCTGTCCCAAACTCGCCGGCGCCGATGCAGGCGCTTTATCCAAGATAATGAGCGCGGCCCTTGAAATCAGAGCCGGCATCGTGCGTCTGTCAAGAGTCTGCAATCCCGGCTGGGTTGCAGGTCAAAAAACATGACCGTTCAAAATATCGAAGCCAAAGGTCAAAAAGCACGCGTTACGTACGCGAACGTTTTGTCCAACTGTTCGATAATATGGTTCGTTGCATAGATTCGTTCGAGCCTAGTCAATTTTCGAGGGTCAGTAATGGCCTCGATTGTGTATTGTCTTCAACGCAACGAAAGCGGTTTAGAGTTCGAGCGCGACTTGATCGATACTGATACGGCGGGATACCTCGTTGATATGAGTCTCGTATTCGTGGAACGGTGTTCCGTGAGCGTCGCTGCTGCCTCCCGACCAGCCTTCCAACGCGCTATGCGGCGAATTTTGCTTGGCGACTGTTTCATTACAACGGAGCTGTGGAGCTTCGGCAACAGCATTTCAGACGTCGTCAGTACCTTCGAGTTACTTTTGAATCGCGACATCCAAGTCATATGTCTTGCATACGGAAAAGAGGATTTGTGTGCGGCACAAAATTATGGTTTCCTGCACGCGCTGCGACTTGCGAACGATTTGGAACATAAGGCTCGTCAGGACCGCGGCCGAGAAGCAAGTCAAGCCAAAAAAGACGATGGCATCGTTCAAGGGCGTCCTCTCTCTCTTTCGCATGATCAAAGGCAACGCGCACTCGAGAGCCTTGCAATGGGCTCAACCGTTGCGGATGTAGCGCGCACATTCGAAACGTCGCGCCAGACCATCATGCGCCTGCGCGATGCGCTAAGAGACGCTGATTCGCTCCGGCAGATTGGCGCAACCAGTTAGTTACGGAACGCTTGGCTCGGTGCGAATTGAGAACAAAACCGGTCGTCCCCAAGCATGGAGTTTGTGAAATCGGTGCTTAAGGTGAGTAAGCTTTATCTCGTTCTTTGTCTGATTATCGAGGAGCTTCAATGGTTATCTTTCATCGTGATTTTGTGTTTGAACCTGTCGTTACCCGTCGAGGAACGGCTTTCATCGCTGCGGCGTCAATTTTTGAAGAAGATGGTCACCGGACGTCATTAAAAGATCTAGGTGTTTTCGCGAGTGAGAGTGGTGCCTATGAATTTTCAGTTTGCTGTGCGATGGCCTTTCTCGACGGCGAAAAAATGCCGCTTCCGCCTGTAGGACCAACGTGATTCGAACTTTTTGGGCATTTTGGTTCCCGTACGTACTGCACAATTGCTGCCCGAAGTCGCGTTCTCCAGGCACTGGTAAAAGTGGTACGTGCGCGCGCAATCGCGTGTTTTTGGCGATTTTTATGCCAGAAATGGGGATGCGAGGCGCGCGACTTCGTCAATTCATCGTCTCAATCGTTACTGAGCCATGGAAAGTGCCTGCAGCGGTGAGAGCTCTGATCTCCGCAGATGCTAGACTTAGGTCGTTGACCGATTCCTCAAATTGCGAGATAGGCGTTTGAGGCGAATTGCTCCAGGGTCGGCAGCCTGCCGACTCGAGCGCTCAAATTCACGGCAAGTCGCTGCTGACCGAAGCGGGGCGGTATGAATCGTTTCCTTCAATACCTGCAATCAGGGAATGCAAGGCGTTCTGGAAACGATCATGGTAGTTGCGACTATCGCTAAATTTATCGCATGAATGTGCTTTTTGAAGTTGGCCGTCACGCCAGTACTGCCGGCTAAAGGCGCATGCTTCTAACACGGGCAGGGAAAACCTCGATCCCGATGTAAGGATGCCGCCGTCGCTTTCCTGACTCTAACGCTGTACCCGATTCTGCGAAGTGGGCGGCGGTGCATCAAACACGAAACCAAGAACAGCGAGCAGCTATTGGCGAATATCCACGCGTGGGCGACAGCGCTCCGGGCACTGTACTGAACATCCTTATACCGTGCCTTCGCCGTTAGCATTTTGCCGATGGTCAGATAGAGGCGATATAACTCAGCGGCCTGAGTCGGCAAACCGATGACGTTGCGTTCCAACCATTGCCGGAAGTGCGCTAATACCGGCAAGGTCTCCGCTTGCCGCGCCGCATATTGCGGTCAGGTTGATTCGCGACTCAATGGCGTATAGCTGGGCGATCCATTGCAGCGCCTGTGCCGCGAGTCCCGGCTTGCTTTGGGTCTTGGCGATTTCAAAGAACCGACGGCGGCAATGCGCCCAACAACCGACCGCGATGATGTCGCCGGTCTCATAAAGGGCCTCGTGCCCGCTGTATGCGTCGGCCTGCAAGTAGCCCTAGTAAGTTTTTAGGTAGCCCTGCGGATGCGAGCCCGCGCGCGATTCAGCGAACTCGAACACGACCGCCGGAGGGTGATCTACCCAGACGCCATTCTCCTCGCGTTGGCCCGCACCCAGATAGCCCCATAATCGAGCAGTGCGGGTGGTCTTGCGGCCCTTCTCAAGTAAAGGCAGCGTCGTGTCGTCGACGTGCATGCGCGGCGCCTGTAACTGGTGCGCACGCAGCGGTGGCAGAAGCGCAGCGAGCAATTCTGCTGCGGCCAGCTTCCATTCGCACAGCGGGCCCGCGGCAGGTGAATACCACGGCGCGCATAGCGCGTCTCTTGCCGATTCAACGGCAGATGATCGACGTAGGTGCTCACCAGGATGTTTGCGAGCCGACTCGCGCTCGCATTACTCTTGGGCAGCGGCGAGGTCTGAGCGCTCGCCGTCACGACGGTCGACTCGCCATCCTTCTTCGCTGCATACCTGAAGCGGATATGTTCGATGACCGTGAGCCTTGACGGCTCGTAATGCAGCGTCTCACTACGCTCTTCGCCGATGCGCTCAAGCGCGTCGAATGCGGCCTTCTGTTCGTCGCTCAGATCATATTCGATGCGCGTGCGTGGCAAGTCCTTTGGCAGCGCGGGGCGTCCCTCGCGGCTGTGCCCTGTGACTTGAACCTTCGCCGGCTCGGGAGGAACGGGAATATCTATGGCGGCGTCAAACAGCTCGGCCTGACCAGCCAGGCGCTCAGAGCTCGACCCGAAGCGTGCGCGATTGAGTTGTGCAATCTGATGTAATGCAAAGAACGTTAAGCGGTTCGTCTGCCGTTTTGCATCGGCCTGATCGGGCGTGAATGGCTGTTGGACGCGTTTAAATCCCGGTTTCAATGCAGCGGCGAAGTGCATCGTCGAGTGTCGGCAGGACGGCCGCCCTCCGACTGGTAAGCGCGCGATAGAGAGGCTGCGGCGCGGCGGGATGCATCGCCTCGATGGTGCGCGCTTGTACGAGTCTCGGATCCCGACCCGCGATGTGTGCAGCTTGCACCGCAAATTCGAAGCAGGTGAGCGCGCCGCGGTTGGTCAGGTGCACGACACCAGATTCGCGATCGATCAGCAGATCGAGGCATGCGTGCGCGAGGTCCGGCGCATACGTCGGCGAGACGGTCACATCCTTTGCGGCCACATAGGCGCAGTCGTCGACGAGTGCGCGCAAGGCGCGGTCCAAAAAGCTCGGGCGCGTACAGAGCCCGAAGACAGGACCGGTTCGAACAACGAGCGCCTCCGGAAAGCACCGCAGCACTTCGCGCTCGGTTTGCGTCATGCAACGGCCCAGGCGATTGACCGGACTCACGTCGTCGGTCTCGACGTAGGGGTGCGTTGCGCGTCCGTCGAAGACGAGGTCACACGAAAACCCGAGATATTCGATGCCGTCTGCGGCGCACGCCTTGGCAAGCGCGGCTGCCGATTTCTTGATCGTTCCAAGATGATCAGCTGTACCGCGCTCGGCTTCTTCGACATCGACCGGATACATGGCGTTAATGACCGCCCAGGGTTTGAACTTGCCGATGGCATCGCTATCCAGCAAGTCGTCCGCTGACACGGTGGCGTATCGCAAGTCACGCTCCGCGCAGAGGGTGGCGAAGAGTTGCGCCAGCGCGCCGTCGCCGACGACGAGTATCGGTGCGGCCGCGTTCGTCTCGTCGCGCGAGCGCGCAGGTGCTGCATACTCTTCGAGGGCGCCGAATCCGTCGAACACGACTGGCTCGCAGAGAAAGCGCCCCGGCCGACGCCACCATCCCGTACCGTGCATGACGGGATGTTCGTGCGGACGACCAGCGGCAAGGTCGCGCATGAGCGCGGCGACGGCCGTTTCGCGCGGCGCGTGCGCGCGCACGTCGAATGCGCCGGATTCGTAATAGCCGCGCTCTTCGGTGACGAGGCAGTTCCAATCGTACGAACCGAGAAGTGCCCAGACCGTCACCGCGCGCACGTCGGCGCCTTGCGCGCGTGCCTCGCTAGCGGCAGTCCATATCTCGTACAGCCAGCGTAACTGGTCCTGACGCGTCGAGTCGATATGCGCTTCCGTGACTGCGAGCGGCAAGCGATACCGCTGCCACGCTTCGTCGATCACGGTCCGTATGCCCTGCGGGGGATGCGCGAGCGCGCGCGCCGCTTCGATGTCCGCGAAACGCTGGCCGTACCATTCGCACCGGTACGCCTGCGGATACTGATGCGTCCGGTGATCAAGCCAGCGCTCGCTCGTTATGTAGTAGTTGATGCCGACGATATCCGGCGGGCACGGATTGTCGACGAACCACAGCACGTCTTCTTCTTCGACGCCCGCATCCATGATGTATCGCCACAGCGCATGTTCGCGCGTCACCTTGCCGCAAAGCAGGTCCCACGAAAGCCAGCGGCGTTCGTTGTAAAAGTTGACGAGCTCGGTCATGGCCGGCGTGCCTTGCGTCTTGCCAAGATCGTCGGTCTGAACGAGCAACGCGCGCGGGTTGACCTTCCGCACTTCTCGCATCGCATGCACCGTCGCCTTGCACTGATTGATAAGCGCTTCGAGATATGTCCGGTCATTCGTGCCGTGCGGATGCCACACGCCGTACAGCCCGCTGAATCGCGCGGTGGTGTTCGGCTCGTTGACCGGCGTGTAGTACGAAAGCCACGGATAGCGCTCAGCGACCGCTCGTGCGAATTCCGCGAGCCTGCTGGCGAAGTGCGGGTCGAGCAGTCCGCCGGGCAGCGGCCCGCTTCCATGATGCAGGAGGCCCGCTATCGGCTCCACGCCCAATGCACGAAGCGTCGGCAAGCGCGCATCAAGCCATGACCAGTCGGCTTCGTCGATACTCGACGGCGCTGTTCTTTCCCACAGCACCGGATAGCGCAGCGCCCGTATGCCCAGCGACGCGAAGCGCTGCAGATCGTCCTCCCGCGTCGCATGTCCGTTACGGTCCAACTGGCTGAAGAAGGTATCCCGCACCCGGTTGACTGTGCATTCCAGTCCTCCCCACAGCACCAGCCGATCATCCATGTCCAGCATCCTGAAAATTAGTACGAGGTGAGAGCGTTCCCCGACGTATTCAAGCACTCGGTATGCCGTCGCCCTGCGCGATCAGTGTTTGCCCCGCGCACGCTCGCGCTGGAACAACGATTGCCGCTCATGTCGCAGATTTGTCAGCAAGCGCGACGACACGCGCATGAGTGCCTTGCCGGACTCTGCGTGCGAGCCGTCGCGTGCGATGCGTAGCGTCACCGGGCTTCAACGCGAGGCGAAAGCAGCCGAGCTTCGGATCTCACCGACGCAATGGATGAATGTCCGGGCGGATATCCGTCCGGCAGTGACTTCCGGAGGCACCCCCTTGCGTGAGACTCAAGCCCGATCAGAACCCGCAGCCGCCAGCGCGGCCGGGTCCGCAGACAGTCCGTCGACGCCCGCTCGCCCGCGCATGTCCATCGCGCGATCGGGCCTGCCGCGAACGTTCCTATGCCTCTCGCACCTGCGCTGGAACTTCGTGTATCAGCGACCGCAGCACTTGCTGTCGCGCATCGCGAAGCAGGCGGAAGTGCTCTTCTTCGAAGAGCCTCGACGAACAGATACCGCCGCGCCGTCCCTCGACGTTCGGACCGCTGACGAAGGCATTCGCGTGCTGACGCCATGCCTTCCGTCCGGATTCACGCAGGAAGAGAACGAGCACGCGCAACGCGCGCTGCTCGACGCGTATCTGGCGGACACGGGCACATGGGAACTCGGTCTCTGGTATTACTCGCCGATGACGCTCGCTTTTACCGATCATCTCGACGCGAGGCTTATCGTGTATGACTGCATGGACGAGCTCTCGGCGTTCAAGAACGCGCCGCAGCAACTCACGGAGCGCGAAACGCGGCTCATGCGCAAGGCGGATGTCGTCTTCACGGGCGGCCAGAGTCTCTATGAGTCGAAGCGGCGGTTTCACCATAACGTGCATGCGTTTCCGAGCAGTGTCGATGTCGCGCACTTCGAGAAGGCGCGCGCGCCGCTGACCGAGCCTCCGGACCAAACATCGATACCGCGCCCGCGACTCGGCTTTTACGGCGTGCTCGACGAGCGCTTCGACGCCGCGCTGATCGGCGCGCTCGCCGCCGCGAGGCCGGACTGGCAGTTCGTCATGCTCGGTCCCGTGGCGAAGATTCGGCCCGCTGATCTGCCGCAAGCACCGAACATCCACTATCTCGGCCAGAAGTCCTACGACGATCTGCCGCGCTATCTCGCCGGCTGGGACGTCGCGCTGATGCCTTTCGCGATCAACGAGGCCACGCGCTATATCAGCCCGACGAAGACGCCGGAATATCTCGCGGCCGGCCGCCCCGTGGTATCGACGCCCATTGTCGATGTGGTGTCGCGCTATGGCGAGAGCGGCGTGGTCCGCATCGCCGACGATGCAAGCGGCTTCGAGCGAGCCATCAAAAAGGCGCTGGAGGCAGCACAGGACCGCGCCGCATTCATCGGCCGCGTCGAAGCGGTGCTGGCCGGAACTTCGTGGGACAACACGTGCGCCGCAATGCTTGCCGAGGTGAAGAAATGCGCATCATAGAAACGACAGCAAATGGATCTTCCAGTTCCGGCTCGAGCGGTCATCCGTCGCAGCCCGATGCGCGCCCACAGCATCGCAAAGGCTTCGATTATCTGATCGTCGGCGCGGGCTTCGCGGGCAGCGTGATGGCCGAGAGACTCGCGAGCGAGTACGGCCAGCGAGTTCTTCTCATCGACCGGCGCCCGCATATTGCAGGCAATGCCTACGACGAGTACAACGCGGACGGCATTCTGATTCATCGTTACGGGCCGCATATCTTTCACACGAACGCGCGGCGCGTACTGGATTATCTATCGAAATTCACGGCATGGCGACCGTACCGGCATCGCGTGCTCGCGTCCGTGGACGGCATGCTGGTGCCCGTGCCGATCAATCTGACCACGCTTAATCGCCTCTATTCAATCGACCTTTCGCCGCAGCAGGCGGAGGCGTTTCTCGCGGCGCGCGCCGAGCCGCTCGAAGAAATCAGGACATCTGAAGATGTGGTGGTGAGCAAGATCGGCCGCGAACTGTACGAGAAGTTCTTCCGTGGATACACCCGCAAGCAGTGGGGCATGGACCCGTCGGAACTGGACCGGTCGGTGACTTCGCGCGTGCCGGTGCGCACGACGGCCGATGACGGCTACTTCAACGACGAGTATCAGTGCATGCCGCTTGAAGGATATACACGCATGTTCCAGAAGATGCTGGCGCATCCGAATATCAAGGTCATGCTCAATACAGACTATCGGGAGGTCCGCGAAGAGGTGACGTATCGCAGGCTCGTCTATACGGGACCCATCGACGAGTACTTCGATCACTGTCTCGGGAAACTGCCTTATCGATCGCTCGCGTTCCGGCACAAAACCGTCGACCAGGAGCACTTTCAGTCGCTTGCCGTGGTGAATTATCCGGCCGAGAACGTGCCCTTCACGCGCATCACCGAGTACAAGTATCTGACGGGCCAGCAACACGCGAAAACGAGCATAACGTACGAGTATCCGAGCGCCGAAGGCGACCCTTATTATCCGATTCCGCGGCCGGCGAACGCGGAGTTGTTCAAACGCTATGAGGCGCTGGCGCAGGCGCATCCGGAAGTCATCTTCGCGGGACGGCTCGGAAGCTACCGCTACTACAACATGGATCAGGTGGTGGCTCAGGCGTTGAGCCTCGTCAAGCGCATCGCCACGGCGGAAGGATTCCGGACTCGCGCCGAGGTCGCTGCCGTCTGATTCTTTCACGCAATAGAAAGGTATGTTTTACCGTGGTTTTTAGGGGGTTTTGTCTTGCAGGTAAGCGCCGATTAACACTACACTTTCGCCGCGATGGAGTTTCCGGGTATGGCCATCGCGATGGAAGTGAAATCGGCATTCCTTACCGAGGACGATCGAATCGTCGCCTCGCTCAGCGACGATGCACCGAGCATCACTGTCTGGCCCGGTGCCAGTCCGACACTGCAATGCGCGGTGCCGGACATCGATCATTCAACGCAAGACCATGTCGAAGCACGAGCAGGAAATGCTCCTCTTTGTCTCCCTGCAGGGAGCAATCGGGACGCTGGCCGGTTTTATCGGCTATTTCGTCGTCGGTGTCGATGAGATTGACGCCATGTTTCGCTTTACCGCCTACATGCTGTGCGACGCGAGCGGCGCAGCACTCTTCGTCTATTTGCTCGGCCCGCGCCTCGGACTCACCGGGCGGCGGCTGATGCGCCTCAGCTTTCTCGTGCCCGGCGCGCTGCTTCTCTGCGGCGGCGACTCCATTCCGGTGATGGCGGCCGTCTACGGCTTCTTCCTCGGACTCACGTGGAGCGCCCGCTACTGGCTCGAAATGAGCGTGCTGACCGACTCCGAACGCGATAGCTATGCCTCGCGCTCCGGCGCGCTCGCCGTTGCGGGCGGCATCATCGCGACGCTCGTCGCCACGCTCTGCCTCGCGAAGACGGACAACAGCAGTCACGTGCTGTACGCGGGGTATGGCGTC
Source organism: Caballeronia sp. LZ001 (assembly GCF_031450875.1). Classification (NCBI taxonomy): domain Bacteria; kingdom Pseudomonadati; phylum Pseudomonadota; class Betaproteobacteria; order Burkholderiales; family Burkholderiaceae; genus Caballeronia; species Caballeronia sp. LZ001. The sequence goes on from NZ_JARTVX010000006.1 coordinate 79,827, forward strand.
GTGTGCGTGGTCGCGGGCCTTGCGCTCGGGCGCCATGTCTCCGAAGCGCCGATGGTCCCCGCGACGAATCCGCTCGGCGTCATCGCGCAACCGGAATTCCGTGCGTGTTTGCCGCTCTTTTTCGTCGAGTCGGGACTGCTCGGCGTCGGCGGCGCGGTCGGGTCGGTCGGCGCGGCAATGTCGCTCGGTTCGGCGAGCGACCTCGGCTGGGTGTCCACCGTCGCGGGACTCGCGGGCGCAGTCGCGCTCTACATGACGCGCAAGAGCCGCGGCGTGCATAACCGCGCGGGCTGGCTCGGGTGGTCGTGCCTCGCCGTCGCCATTTCGTTCGTCCTGCTCGGCTTCAGCGCGTTGCTTCCGGCCTTGTTCGTCGCGCATTCGATCCTTCGCGCGGCTGCGGGTCCGTTCCTCAACGCGAGCGAGCATGTGCTCAATCAGCGCGCGCTGGACATACGCGGCCAGCTCGTGGACCGCATCGTCGCGCGAGATCTCGTGATGCTCGTCATGCGCATGGGCTCGCTGCTCGCGTTCTGGTGGCTGTCGAACGCGATGTCTCCGGCGCATCTGCTCGAACTCGGCTCAACCGTGCTCGCGCTCGGCGCCATCGCCGAACATCGCGTCGGGCAGAGTTGGTTCGGCGCCGCCACGCGCGGCCGGACCGCCGGGGCGGATAATCAACTGGGTGGCGCAGGTGGATGACGCCGGCGTGCGTTAGGAGGGGTTGACCCCGGCTGAGCGCCAGCAAACCACCCGTTTGCGGCACGTGCGTCGCCGCAGGAGATGTTTGCAAGGACGGAGCGCCGGCGGCACCGCTACATGTGTGCTGCGGTAGAGTCGCACGACTAGGGTGCTCGGGTGAGTCGTGCGGTCACTATCCTTGACGATGTGAGCGGAGCCTTCGCAGCGGCGACCGGTATAAGCCCAGTGTCTGTGACGTGCAGTACGCTGGGCCCATTCGGTTTGCGTCTGCCGGGCACGCGCAATGCGCTTGCGCTTCGGTCATCTCAGGATCAGGTGCATCCATGGCGTCCCGTCCGTTCAGTCTTACTGACTGGCATCGCTTTCTTTTCGGCAACGCCTCATGGAATTTCCTGCTCGAGGTGCTGCTGCGGACGGGCGTCACGTATGTGCTCCTCGTCATTGCCATGCGGCTGCTTGGTCGACGCGTCGCGGCCCAATACACCCTCTTTGAAATCTCCATAGTGGTGACCCTAGCGGCGGCGATCGGCGTGCCGCTGCAGGCGGCCAATCGGGGCATGTTGCCGCCGTTGGTGATTGCCTTAGTTGCAATTGGCCTGCAACGACTAATTGCGAAGGCAGGAATCAATTATCGGCAGGTCGAGACGATGGTGGCGACAGACGTCACACCGCTGGTCCGCGAAGGGCGATTGGAAGCCGCCGAACTTAAGCTGGCCGCAGTGCCGCGTGAAAAGATCTACGAGGTGATGCGCCTGGCGGGGTGGCAACACCTCGGCCAGGTCAGTCGGCTCTACATGGAGCCATCGGGATCGTTTTCTTTTATACCGGCACGCCCGGCCAAGCCCGGCTTATCTGTGCTGCCGGAAATAGACGACGAGCTACGCAACGAAGCGCGCGTCGACGGCTACCGCGCTTGCCTGAATTGCGGCAACACGGTAAGGGAGACGCATGCCGAAGAATTCAGCTGCAGCCATTGTGGCGCGCTCGCATGGACCTACGCGGTCACTGAGGTGGAGCGTCGATGAGATTTATAGAGCGGTTGTTGATCGGTGATGGCCCGTGGGCGTTCCTCGTGGAGATCATCCCGCGGGCCATAGTGATGTACTTGTTGCTACTGGTCGCGATGCGCATGATGGGCAAGCGTATGGCGGCACAGTTGAGCACGATCGAATTAGCCGTGATTCTGATGCTCGGCGCCGCAGTTGGTCTGCCGATCCAGGTGTCGTCGCAAGGCGTGCTCCCGGCTGCCATCGTGCTCCTGACAGTGGTCGCCCTTCAACGGCTCAGCGCGCAGGCCGGGTTGCGGTGGCGAAAGTTCGAAGTGTTGGAGCAGGGCGACGTTTCGATTGTCGTGAAGGACGGACGGATCTTGCTAAAAGAACTGGAGCGCGGACTGATTTCACGGGAAATGCTTCAATCTGAGCTCCGAGCCGCGAACGTCGCGCATCTCGGGCAACTGCGACGCGTCTATCTTGAGGCTTCCGGTTCGATGAGCATCGTCTGGAAGGCCGAGCAGTGTCCTGGGCTGGCGGTGCGGCCTGATATGGAAGAGTCGCTGCTCGGTGCTATCGGCGCTCGGGGCTACTTTTCGTGCTGGGGCTGCGCGTCCACGGTGCAGTCCGACGAGCGCCCGGCGACGGCCTGCCAGGCATGCGAGTTCAAGCGGTGGGAATCCTCTGTCAGGGTGCCGGTTGAGCGAACGACGGCTACAAACATTGAGACGTTCGGACGAGGCCAGGACGGTCTGTGACGCCTTATGGAATTTCCCTTGCAAGACCGTCGGCAATAATTTGTGATCGTGCGTACGGCGAAGCGGTGTTCGAGCCAACTGTCGGCCGCAGAAGGCGGCGCGGTAGGGCCGGCAGACCGCTTCAAGGGATCCGTCCACGCAGTGGTGACGGGGAGCATAAAGCGAATGAGTGACCTGATCGATAACCTCCTTGAATCGCGCGAGGTCGCCTCGGCGGCGGCCTTGTACTGTTGACAGAGAAACGATCTATCGAACCGGAACTTTTGCATGTGACCGCCGAAGTCCGTTTGGCATGGCCAGAGAGAACGATCGAAACGCAGCTGAACATTGAGCTCCCGTTCGAGGGCGATCACGCTCGCCTGAGTCAGCTGTTTTCGAATTTGCTGGGCAATGCAATTTCGCATCGCATGGAGCAAGCGATCAGCCCATCCGCGTTGTCGCGTCCAATGACTCAAAGGGCTTGCGACTGTCGGTGGCCGACGCCGGGCCGACGATTACGCCCGCAGCGTTGGAAAAACTTTCAGCCGTTTCAACGCGATGCGAAACGGCCAGCGCAAGGAGGGTTGGGCCTCGGCCAATACATTTCATCGCAGATTGCATTGGCACACGGAGGATCGCTGAACGTGACGTCCTATCATTAGATACGGTGTTCACACTGGACATTCCCGCCTAGTATGCCAAAACGGGTCTCACGCGCCATCCGGTCTCGGCGTTGCGTTGCCTGTCAGCCTCGTCCTCGAAGTCTCGTCGCAGGATCGGCAGTCGCACACAGACATAGAAAGGCGACATCGAATTCGAGAAACGCCTGGCTGCGCCCTTGATGTAGCGGCGACGCCTCGATATTGGCTTGGCGGCTGCCTAAGCAGCGCGGAAGACAAGGACAAGCACGCCCAGCGCTATCATCAAGCGAGGAACAAATGCAACGACGAGATATTGTAGTAGTAGCAACATCCACCGGCGGCCTGGAAGCGCTCAAGCAGTTGTTCAGTACGCTGCCAAGGGATCTGCCCGCCTCGGTGTTCGTGGTGATGCATATCGGTGCCTATCCGAGTGTTTTGCCAGCCATCTTACAAAGCGTGTGCGATTTGCCGGTAAGACATGCCGCAGACAATGAGCCTTTTGCACCATCGACAATTTACATCGCGCCGTCCGACCGTCACTTGTTGCTCTTGGACGGCAGAACTTTGCTTTCGAATGGACCAAAAGAGAACTTCACCCGCCCAGCGGCGGATCCTTTGTTTCGCTCAGCGGCTGTCACGTACGGCCATCGAGTGATCGGGGTTGTTCTGACCGGTGATCTCGACGACGGGGCCGCAGGGATGCGGGCGGTGCGCGCCTGCGGCGGGTACACCATCGTCCAGGATCCATCTGATTGCCGCTCGCCTAGCATGCCCATCAATGCGCTGCGATCCGCTACCGCTGACGTCGTGGCTCCCATTGCGGAGCTAGGCGCGGCCATCCGTCAAGCACTGGAGGCAATCATGACTACTCCAAAGGCACACAATCAAGCGGACGCATTGGCGGCCAAGTCGGAAGACAGAATGATGCGGACCGGGAATATCGAACTGGCTGATCTCGATGCCATTGGCGTGCGCAGTTCGCTGACCTGCCCAGACTGCGGCGGCGTGGTATGGCGCATCGGTAGCGGGATGCCGCTGCGCTACCGCTGTCACACCGGTCACGCTTTTTCCGCAGTGGCGCTGGAAGATGAGCAACGCCGGCAATCCGAGAATGCGATTTGGCAGGCGCTCCGGGCAATTGAAGAACGAATCTTCTTGGCACGCGAGCAACCCGAAGAGGGAAAGCTGGCCGGACATGACGTCTCGCATCTTGTTGCCCGAGTTGCCACGCTTGAGGAGGCAAAAGCGTCAACGATGCGCATTGTGCGAGAGGGCCTGATCAATACTTAAGGGTTGCGATGAGGGTGCACCTGAGGCGCGTGGATGGTGCTCGACAGGTAATTGTCCCGATATAAACGACCTATCCGTAATTCTGTGGGCGAGGCATATTATGAAAGGTAAAAGTCATGGATATGCCGATGAAGAAGAAACGCACCGTCGCTTCTCAGGCAGCGGCCCGAGGGCCGCTGCCTGCCCTTCCGGAAGGTCTGCTGGATGACCTGGTCAAAGGCCCGATGACGCCCACCGAGGTCCAGGACCTGATGCTGGCGTTCAACAAGGCACTCATCGAGCGCGCGATGGGCGCCGAGATGAAGATGCATCTGGGCTACCTGGCAGGGCAGCCGAAATCCGACGGCCAGGACAACGAACGTAATGGCGCCAGCGGCAAGACGCTCATCACCGATTATGGCCCGCTCAGGGTCGATCTGCCGCGTGATCGTGACGGCAGTTTTGAACCCATCCTGATTCCGAAACACGAGCGCCGTTTTACCGGTTTCGACGAGCGCATCATCGCCATGTACGCGCGCGGCATGAGTGTGCGCGAGATCCAGGCGTTTCTGGCCGAAGCCTATGGCACCGAGGTTTCGCCCGATTTCATCAGCTCGGTCACCGACGAAGTCATGGCTGAAGCGCTCGCCTGGCAAAGCCGTCCGCTTGAGCCGATGTACCCATGGTGTTCTTCGACGCGCTGCGTGTGAAGATCCGTGGCGACGGCGTGGTGAGCAACAAGGCGGTGTATCTGGCGCTGGGCATTCAGGCCGACGGCCAGCGCGATGTGCTCGGCCTGTGGATCGAACAGACCGAAGGTGCGAAGTTCTGGCTGAAAGTGTTCAACGAACTGAAGACCCGGGGCTGCCAGGACATCCTGATCGCGGTGGTCGACGGCCTGAAGGGACTGGCTGAGGCGATTGGCACGGCGTACCCGCGCACGGCCGTGCAGACCTGCATCGTGCATCTGTTCCGCAACAGTCTGGAGTACGCCAGCTACAAGGACCGCAAGAGCGTGGCCGCAGCGCTGCGCCCGGTCTATGCCGCCGCGAGTGAACAGGCCGCTCAGCAGGCCCCGGAGGCCTTTGCCGAAGGCCCGTGGGGTGCGAAGTATCCGACTATCGTGCAGTCGTGGCGACGGGCGTGGGAGAACGTCACACCGTTCTTCGTGTTTCCGCCGGACATACGCCGTGTCGTCTACACCACAAACGCCATTGAGAGTCTGAACATGCAACTACGCAAGATCATCAAGACACGCGGCCACTTTCCCAATGACGAGGCCGCCATCAAGCTGCTGTGGCTGGCATTGCGCAACGTGCTGGCAAAGTCAGTACGCGCGGCGTTCGACTGGTCGTCCGCGATGAACCAGTTTGCCATCCTGTTTGGAGAGCGTTTCACCAACGCACGCGGGTGACTCCGCTGACCGCCTCGCACACAAAAATGCGGACAGGTTCCGATATAGGGAACGACCTACAAACGACCCGCGCGTCTCTTGTCTTTCGCTCTCCGTCCTCCTTCTCTTACCTCGCCCTCCTGCGCGCCCCTCGGTCCTCCCCGCCTTCCTACCTCCCGAGTCCTCGTCAATGGCGAGACGAATGTAAGAAGGATTGTCGCTTGGGCGAACGGTCATCCAGGAACAGACGTGTTCTTCGTCCCTAAGGTATCCAAAACGTACGCGTCTTGCGTCTGATACTTCCGTCGAGAGCCTACGGGTGAGCGGGGCGGCCCTCGCATCGCCTGCGAGCGACCTTCGTTTCCCTGAGCAGGTGCCTGACCGCTTGGCTTGGGCAATGCTGAGATAGCTTGTCTCCACTCACATGGCCTTCACCAATGGCACACATTACAGGCAAACGACCCAAGCTGGTCCTTTATCCGAGCAAGCCCGTGCCACCGACAGCAGGCACAGGAGAGGGCGACTTCGTTGTCTATGCGTCGTACAGAGGCACGGAGGCAAGCGGTTTTTACGGCAAGTTGAAGGTTGTGCGTACGACCGACGGTCGGCTGTTGTATCCCTTCGACGGGGCAGCGCCGATTGGCCCATTTCCTACGAAACAAGAGGCATCCGTTGCGGCTGTAACGCTCGGGACGGAGATCGTTGCCGCTGATCTAGCTTATCCAGAGTTATAGGGGTTAGCGGCAGGGAAGCACGGGAATCGTTAGGACGCGGCGTACGCAACTCAGACGCGACCGCGTAAAAGTGTGAGAAACCGCAGTGTGGCCACCCGCACTTCTACGTGCCAATTGTGAACTTTCGCCGTTAAGGAGCCAAACCGTTTTCGGCATAAAGGCGCCAGGGAGTTTTCGGCGTTTAGGCGCCGCAAGTTTTTCGGCATATAGGCGCCAGTAGATTTTCGCCGTAAAGGCGCCACTGGCGTCTGAGTCGGGCGCTCGAACTTCACCAACCGCTACTCTGCCGGCACGCATTTGCTCCGGAGGGTGGCTTGAAGAGGAAGTTCGAGATGTACCAATATCGACAGGTTCTGGTGCGAATGCGCCAGGGTGACTCCGACCGGGATATCGACCGGTCGAAGATCATGGGCCGTAAGAAGCTGGCAGCCGTGCGGGAGATCGCAACCGAGCGCGGGTGGCTTTCTCCGGACAACGCTCTGCCGGATGACGCGCAGCTTGCTACAGCGTTCAGCCACAAGGAGTTCCTGCCCGCGAGCTGTATCTCGTCGGCCGAACCGTGGCGCGAACAGATTGCCCAGTGGCACGACGCGGGCGTCCCCGGCACGACGATTCACAGCGCGCTGGTGCGCAACCACGGCTACACGGGAAGCTACTCATCCGTCTACAGGCTACTTCAGCAATTGAAGGCGGAGCTCACGCCGGATGTTCCGATGCGGCTTGAGTTCAAACCCGCAGAAGCCGCGCAAGTTGATTTCGGCGCAGGTCCGACCATCACCGATGCACACACCGGTGAGGTCCACAAGACGTGGTTCTTCGTGATGACGTTGTGCTGGTCGCGGCATCAATACGTTGAGTTTGTCCGCGATCAGAGCGTCGACACATGGTTGCTATGTCACCGTCACGCCTTCGAGTGGTTCAATGGCGTAGTGGGCCGCGTCATCATCGATAACCCCAAGTGTGCCATCGTCAAGGCCTGCATCTACGAACCCGAAGTCCAGCGCGCTTACGCGCAATGCGCCGAAGGGTATTCGTTCAAGGTCGATCCGTGTCCGCCGAGGGACCCGGCTAAAAAAGGAATTGTCGAGTCGGGCGTCAAATACGTGAAGTCGAGTTTCCTTCCTCTTCGCGAATTCCGTGACCTTGACGACGCCAACCGGCAAGCGCGAGCCTGGGTGATGCACGAGGCCAGCACCCGGACGCATGGCACGACGCGCGAAGTGCCGCTCAAGCGTTTCGAGGATGTCGAACAGGCGCTGTTGCAGCCGCTTCCCGATGTGCCGCCCGAGCTGGCAACCTGGGCGCGCGTGAAGGTTCATCGCGACGCCCATGTGCAATTCGAGCGCGCCTACTATTCTGTGCCGTTCCGGCTTGCCGGTAAAGATCTGTGGCTCAAGGCGACCGCCACCATGGTGCAGCTCTACTACGAGCACGAACTGTCGGCATCGCATGTCCGCCAGACTACGCCAGGAACGCGTATCACTGTGGCCGATCACATGCCGCCAGCAGCACAGGCCTGGCAAATGCACGACACCCAATGGTGTCTGAGAGAAGCACAACGTATCGGGCCGTCATGCTACGCGCTTGTTCACACGCTCTTCGGCGATCAGGTTCTCATCAAGCTGCGCGCCGTCCAGGGCGTGCTGCGCTTCGCTCAGCAGTTCGGCGCATCGCGCCTGGAGGCGGCCTGCCGTCGCGCGAATCACTTCGGCACGCCGAGCTACAAAGCCGTCAAGCTGATCTTGCAGAAAGGCCTCGATCAGACCTGGCTGTCGATTGAACCTGTTGAGTCAGGCTCGACCACCTACACCCACGGCGGCCGCTTCTGCCGCGATACCCAGACTCTCCTGATCCATTGAACATGAATCCAATTCCCGAACTCACGTCTTCTCTTAAGCAATTGCGACTGTCCGGCATCCTCGACACGCTCGAAGCACGCAACCGTGAAGCCATCGACCGTAAGCTCGCCTATACCGATTTCCTGACGTTGCTTATCCAGGACGAGATCGCACGGCGCGATCATCGAAAGCTCGACGCCCGCATGCGCCGCGCGAACTTCCGTGGACAGAAGACACTGGAAGGTTTCGACTTCGACCGGCTACCCAATCTTAATCGCGCCGTCGTCCATGATCTCGCGACCTGTCGCTTCATCGATGAGAAGGTCAGCGTGCTGATCGCCGGTCCTTGCGGAACAGGCAAAAGCCATCTGGCGCAGGCACTGGGCCACTCCGCCGCCCGGCAAGGTCACGATGTCCTGTTCATGACTCAGACTCGGCTTCTCAGCACGCTACGCAACGCGCAAGCCGTGGGCTCCTACGAACGGCGATTCCAGGCGCTTGCCAAGGTGCCGTTGCTCATCATTGACGACTTTGGACTGAAACCCATGCGCACGCCCGAAGACGAAGACTTCCACCATCTGATTGCCGAGAGGTACGAGCGTACATCGACTGTCTTAACAAGTAATTTGGATTTTACGGAATGGGGCGACGCGTTCGCGACCAACAAAATGCTCGGCGCTGCAACGCTTGATCGCTTGCGACACGCGGCATACCGCGTCGTGCTCGACGGCGAGAGCTACCGTGTTCCACGCCCGATGCCCGAGAGCAACAAATCAGCACTTGCGAAAGGAGGTAAAAACAAGGATTCTTGATCCCCGTTCGAGCCCCGAATCAGGCGCCTTTCGCTGGCGCCATTGCGCCGAAAACACCCGGCCCCTTTACGGCGAAAAGCAACACCAATCAGGCGCCGTTACGCTCAATCATCTCAATCCCTACCCCAAAGCGCCTGTCTTACCGCAGTTTATGCATTCGCCGACCGCGCAGGTTTTGCGGTCCGAAAACCACCAATTCCTACTTGCACGTGGTAGTCCTGCTGCCGTAGGCTGTCCACATATTGTCCAAATCTACGAACGAACGAGGCGATAATGTCATATCTAGTCTATTTGGCCAGGGGCGATCCGCTCAACGAAAGGTATCTGGAGCAGATCGCGGCTGCTGGATTCCAATTTCATCCGGACGATCTGTATTACGAAAACGCGTGCTGCTCAACAGCAGCCGCCCAGCGACCCGGTCTGCAACGAGCCGTCCGTCACTTATGGCCCGTAGACGTGTTGATCGTCGTCGGTCTGAATGCGTTGGGCAACTGTGTTTCCGATGCTCTGACGACCTTGCGGGCAATAGAACGTGAAGGGGCCGCAACCATTTGCTTAGCGCCTAATCGAGAGAGATTCAGTGCTATCAGTGGCGCCGCGCTCATCGAGAGCCTCGAATTAGTTGTTGACTTCGAACGCGTGGTCCGCACGTTTCGAGGGCGGCACTCCCATGAGACCGCAAGCTTGCGTGGTTCGAAATCCGGCCGACCTTTTAGCATGACCGAGTCAGATCAAGCCCAGGCCTTACTTGCTCTTTCGAATGGTTGGACGGTCAGTCAGGTGGCGCGCAATTTCAATACGTCGCGGCAAACGATCATGCGCCTGCGCCGCGCCGCGAGGGGGTGCGAACATCCTTCCGATTCTGCTCCCGACCCCGCCTCGGAGCCGTCGACCCGTGTCGAGCGAGCCGAGCAATCGGTCGCGCCAGTGAAAGCAACATTATGATAGGTCGATGGCCACTGAGTTTGCTAGCGGGCGGGCGCACGCTTGAAATGCAAACATAAGACGCCGTCGAGAACAACGTGTCAAGCCGACGCAGCCGCAGGCCAGACTTGCACATCAGGATCTGCGCGCGGGCACGTCACGATGGAAGAGCACGTCGTTGCTCGACCGAGCTTCCGACCGAGGAGTCATGGAAAAAAACCAAATAAATGCCATTGATGGCCCCACCAGTTCGCTCCCGCAACTCCCCGATGCTCTGGCGAGACCGTTGGTCGTAGGCATAGGAGGCTCCGCCGGTGGACTGCAGGCGGCGATGGCGCTGCTCGAAACACTGGGCGCCGACGCTCCCGTCGCGATTGTCCTGGTGCTGCATCTTTCGCCAGATCACGAGAGCAGCGCGGCCGAGATATTGCAGCGGGTCGCACCGCTGACCGTCAGCCAGGTCCGCATCAGGACGCGCTTAGAAGCGGGTCACGTGTACGTCATTGCGCCTGCAACCAACCTCACCGACGACGGACATGTGCAGCCCGGTGAGGCGAGCCGTAACAGACCCTCGTCCGTCATCGATCTTTTCTTCCGAACCTTGGGGGAAGTGCATCAGGAACGCGCGATCGGCATCGTTTTGTCAGGAACGGGCCGGGACGGGTCCTTGGGACTCGCTTCCATCAAGGAGCGAGGAGGGCTCACGATTGCGCAGGAGCCGGACGACGCCGAGTACGCAGAGATGCCGCAAGCGGCGATTGCCACGGGAACGATCGACCTGGTCTTGAGTGCCAAGGAAATCGGCCGGCAGTTGGTCGACCTCGCAAAAGCCCCGCGCGCCCTTTCATCGGATTCTGATGCCGCCCTGGTAACGGACGCCGACGCCGAAGCCACGTTGGATGACGACAAATCTGACGAAAAGGCGCTGTACGACATTCTGGCGACACTTCGGAATCGAAATAAGCACGACTTCCGACATTACAAACGCGCCACGGTGCAACGTCGCATCGAGCGCAGAATGCGGGTGAACCGACTGGCCAGTATCGCGGAGTACCGAGATTTTGTACACAACAACTCGAGCGAGCTTGTTCCGCTGCTGGCCGATCTCCTCATCAGCGTGACCAGTTTCTTTCGCGACATTAAATCCTTTGCCGCTCTGCAAAACGACATCATTCCGCATTTGATGGACGGCGTCCCAGCGGGAGAAGAGGCGCGCATCTGGGTACCGGCTTGCGCATCGGGAGAGGAGAGTTACTCGGTCGCGATCCTGATTCAGGAATACGCAGACCGGATGCCGCAGCCGCCGCGGGTGCAGATCTTTGCAACTGACATCAATGAAGCGGCGCTTGAGGTAGCCCGAGCCGGCGTCTACCCGGCAAACATCTCGGCCGACGTGACTGAATCACGATTACTCGCCTACTTCGAGAAGGAGGAAGATCATCGGTATCGCGTGCACCCCAGTGTGCGACAGACGATCGTCTTCGCGCAGCATAACGTGCTAAGCGACCCGCCCTTTTCGCGCCTCGACCTGGTCTGTTGCCGCAATCTGCTGATCTACCTTGATCGTACCGCACAGGCGGTGGTTCTCGACATGTTCGCCTATGCATTGAAGCCGAGCGGCTATTTATTTCTCGGCAATGCGGAATCGATCGACATAATCAGCACGGCGTTCGAGACGATTAGCAAGGAGCACCGAATTCTTCGACTACGCGGTGACGCTGGCGCGAACGCCCGGGGCAGAATCCCATCGAGGTTGATTGCCACCGAAATCCATCCGCGGTCTGGTTCGCGAGGCAAACCGGTGACCCGCAGCTTCGATACGCCTCGTGGCAAGTCGCTTGAGGCGCTGCACGATCGTGCGCTCGCCGCCGCGTCGCCCCCCAGTGCGCTTATCAACGCCGATTATGAGATCGCACGAATCTCGCCAGGCGCCAGTGACTTTATCGTTTTCAGTGCAGGCGTGCCCACGCGTAATCTTCTGAACAATGTGGCACCGGACATTCGGCTGGAGCTGCGGGCGGCGTTGTATCGCGCGAGTGCCTCCCAGCAGCGCGTGAAGGCCGTGTTCAGTCGACGTGACCAAGAAGGCCGCGCCACCGGTCCCGTCATGACGCTTACCGTGGACCCTGCCAAGGCGGCCGACGAGGAGTCGACGTACTGGCTGGTACTCTTTGACCAACCGCCTGAGGCCAGTGCACCTCTGCCAGAGGCAAGTGGCCATGATGTCACCACCTACGAAGCGGCCATCCAGCGCCTGGAAGATGAGAACCGGGCATTGAAGTCGCATCTGCAGGACACGCTTGATCGCTCAGCCGTATCAAACGAAGAACTGAAAGCGTCGAACGAAGAACTTCAGGCGATCAATGAAGAGCTGCGTTCGGCCAAGGAAGAGCTGGAGACAAGTAAGGAGGAGCTGCAGTCCGCCAACGAGGAGTTGACCACAGTCAACTTCGAATTACGCATGAAGGTTGATGAGGCCGGGCGCAACAACGACGATCTGAGCAATTTGATGGAAGCGTCGGAAATCGCGACTGTCTTTGTTGACTCTGGGATGCCCGTGAAGCGTTTCACCCCGCAGGCGCGCCGCTTGTTTTCTCTCATCCCGTCGGATGTTTGGCCGGCCTCTCATGGATGTGACGAACCGGCTTCGTTACAACGAAATCGTGAAAGACGCAACGGCTGCATTCAGGCAGTTGGTGCCCATCGAGCGCAGCGTTACGAGCGTCGACGGCGAGCACTATCTTGCACGCATTCAGCCGTATCGCACGAGTCAGGACAAGATCGGGGGAGCGGTCTTGACCTTCATCGACGTGACCGAGCTGCGCGCGGCAGAAACCCGCGTTCAGCGCACCGAAGAGCGTCTTCGGGATGCAATTGCGTCGAGCAGAGATTTTGCCGTGTTGAGCACCGACCTGCACGGCGTCATCACGACCTGGAATGAAGGCGCAACAATAATCTTCGGCTATCCGCCGGAGAACATCCTTGGGAAATCGATTGATGTCCTTGGTGGCAAGTCGGCAGTCGTAGGAAAGGCTTAACTTCGGCATCGTGTTTGCTGCGTCGGTTTCCTTTCTCCCTTCTGGAAGCGAATCATGCCTGTTCTGCCGCTGTCTGAACCTCATGCTCAACCGCTACCTGGAACCGACGCGTCGGGGTTAGTCGTTCTCAATGCCAAAGCCATCGGATTTTGGTACAAGAAGAACCGGAGGTTTCACGGCGTCCTAGCTGCAATGGACGTTGGCTTCAACGCCGATAGTGAAAGCATGCTTATGAAGGCACTAGGCGACGCGTTGGATATCTCGCCATTAGGGCACTAACGCAGCAAATCTGATATGGAGGCGCCGGGAGCATCGCCTAGAGTTTCAACTAGCTAACGCGGGCTGCGGCAGCGTGACGAAAGATGACATGGGCAAGCTTGAATGTGTACGACAGGCCGCCTATGAGCAATCGGAGAATGAAGGACGGCCTGAGAGAAGTGCGGAAGAGAACTGGTATGCCGCACTCCAGATTGTGGCCCGACATCCACTCGTCGATGCGCCGCCTGTCCGTCTGCGCGCGAATAGCTTCTCGGAAGTACTTTCAGAGGGAACGTTTCGATACTGTAAAGACGTTTTGCCTCGCTATCTTTTCGAACGGCGTTGGTACTCTGCAGAAGACACGTGTTCATCGTTGACTTCGAGAGTGAGCCTGCCCGGTCCGCGGATGAGCGGCGCGCGAAAGTCCCACGACTTCGAGACGTGGCTGGGCTGCTCCGCGCCATTGCTCATGCTGCAACGTTTTCTACACAAGAGCATGACGACCCGACAACGAGCGATCGCGAAGCCCTAGGCTAGACGGTGAAAGCATCCCGTCTCGACGCCGGAAACACTTTTTGCAAAGCTATGCGTCGGCCGCGCCTAGTGATCGGTATCGAAGCATGTCACGGCTCGCACTTCTGGGCTCGCGAACTTACGTCTTTGGGACATTGCAGTGCGTTCATCGTATGCGTGAGCGGCTTGTTCACGAGCGAACAGCGAAGTCAAACCAAATACGGAGCATGTTTGCCGAAGAGGGATACATCTTTCCATTAGGCATTGTCCAGTTGAGGCAAGGCATTGTTGCTCTCGTCAACGATGCAGAAGCTCACATCACTATTCTGCTACGCCGGCTTGGTTCGATGTACCTCGAACAGTTGGCAGCGTTACAACGCTGGATCGACGAGCTTGCTTCTGAAATTGCCGATATATTCAAACGCAATGAGAGCTGCCAGCGTCTCGCCACAGTCCCTGGAATTGGCCGCTCGTAGCGACCGCATTGTGCAGCGGGGTAGGCGACCCACTGCAGTTCAAGAACGGGCGGCAATTCGCTGCATGGTTGGGTCTGACGCCTAAGCAGCGATCGAGTGGCGGCAAGTCAAGGCTGGGTGGCATCACAAAACACGGCGACACCTATCTCCGCACCCTTCTCGTCCAGGGAGCGCGGGCAGTGATGCGCTTCGTCGGGCGTCGAGATGACCGGCACAGTTGCTGGATCAAAGCGGTGATGCAACGCCGGCATATGAGCATCGCCGCAATCGCGCTTGCGAACAAGACCGCGCGAATAGCGTGGGCAATATTGGCCAGTAACGACAGCTTTAAGGTGGCTTAGCCATCTTGTAGAGAGTTGAGATTCATAACTCCATCCGCGATTGCGCAAGAAGCGGTAAGCATGGCGAACCGGTCGGACCGGCGCTTGCTGATCCTGATATATCCGGGCGCTGCTTTACGAAGCCAAAAGCCCGATGAGGGGCAAGCGCGCAAACTTCCATGATGGCTCGTGCCGATGGCAGGCACATCAGAAGCCGAATGTACGGACGCAGTCTAGACCTTCGAATTGCAACCCGATCTTGCTCATAGGCGGGAGTCCATGTACGGATATAGAGCTGCAACCATCCTGCCGTAGTCGAAACACACGAAAAGCTGTCGCAAAACGGGAGGTGTTCATATAGTTCGAGATGTACCAATATCGACAGGTTCTGGTGCGAATGCGCCAGGGTGACTCCGACCGGGATATCGACCGGTCGAAGATCATGGGCCGTAAAAAGCTGGCAGCCGTGCGGGAGATCGCAACCGAGCGCGGTGGCTTTCTCCGGACAACGCTCTGCCGGATGACGCGCAGCTTGCTACAGCGTTCAGCCACAAGGAGTTCCTGCCCGCGAGTTGTATCTCGTCGGCCGAACCGTGGCGCGAACAGATTGCCCAGTGGCACGACGCGGGCGTTAAGCGAAAGCCCCAGGCGTTCAGGGGGCTCGCGTTTCGCGACGCGCTGTTTCCGCGTGATGCCAATCGCCGGACCTGGGAAGCGCTGGAGGCGCAACTGACGCAACGCCAGGCCTGCAAAACCATCGTGGGCCTGCTTGAACTCGCCGCACATCACGGCGTCGAGGCAGTGCTGGCCGAACGGCTCGATGCACTGCTTGAGGTGGGTGAGCTCCCCGAGCTGAAGCAGTTGCGTGAGGAACTCGCACCGCGCGAGACTATCTGTCCTGAGGTGGTGGTCGAGATGCCATCCGCGGCGGTCTACGACGCACTGCTCAGCGAGGTGGCAGCATGAAGGCTCCCGCGCATGACAACGGCCGTTTGGGCCTGATGCTCAACGAGCTACGTCTGCCAACCATTGGCAGGTTGTGGCCAGAGTTTGCCGAACGTTCGGACAAGGAAGGCTGGCAGGCTTCGCGACTGCTAGGTGCACTGTTCGAGCATGAACTGGCCGAGCGTGCAAAACGGCGTATCGAGCGACATCGCAACGAGTCACATCTGGATCCGACCAAGACGTTTGCCACGTTTGAGTTCGGTCTGCTGCCAATGGTCTCCAAAGCGCATGTGACGGCTCTGGCCACCGGAGAGTCGTGGCTCGAGAAAGGCGCGACCATTCTCATGTTCGGGCCACCCGGGACCGGCAAGAGCCATTTGGGCTCAGCGATCGGTCATGCCCTGATCGACGTCGGCTATCGCGTGCTGTTCACGCAGACCAGTGAACTCGTTCAGAAACTGCAGGCTGCGCGCAAAAGCTTGCAGCTGCCCTCTGCACTCGCGAAGCTCGATCGTTTCGAACTCATCATTCTGGACGACCTGTCGTACGCGCGAAAGGACCAGGCCGAGACCAGCGTGCTGTTCGAACTGATCGCCGAGAGGTACGAACGCAAAAGCCTTCTGATCACAGCCAACCAGCCATTCTCCGGCTGGAATGACGTCTTCCCTGATCCGGGCATGACCGTGGCCGCCATTGACCGGCTTGTACACCATTCGACGATCTTCGAGCTCAACGTCGAAAGCTATCGTCGTCGTAAGGCCAGCGACAAACAAAGCACTCGCCAGCGACAATTACCCGAGCGGAATCAGGAAGGAAGCGCGACAACTATGAGTTAGCCAGCGACAATTAAACCCGCTGACCGGCCAAGTAATTGTCGCTGGGCGGCCGTGCCGCTTGACGCTGTCCATCCTGGATCTCGGCGGCACACCCGTTGCTTGTAAAAAATTGCTCTTCAAACTTTACGCGGGAGCGCGGATGCTCGTAGAAGTCGTGAAGGTCTTTATGGCGGGTTTAGTTATGTTTCGTTGCGTGCCCGTACGCGGCCTTTGGATAGTTGCCTATGTGTCGTGCTATATGTTGGCGGGCTGTGAATCCGATCCGATCGACTCCGTCAGTCAGTCTTCGATTCACGCCTCGAATCTATGCGAACTACAGGCGCTGGAAAGCGTGGGCTATCGTCCGACGGAGGATGATTTCTACTACCCGCGCAATCTGGAGGCGGCGCAGGCTCGCCTATCGGCGCAGAGGCGGGCCCGTGGTCTCGGCGACGCAGACACCTGTGGCAGCGCCAAACGATAGTTCCGAGAACGCCTTGGCGAGCGAGCTTCTCAATCCTGCATCGGACGCGCCATGCGTTGTCGAACAATCACTGGCGTTATGGATTGAGATCGCGCAGGCAAACTGACGAAGTCGGAAGAGACCTGGAACCGAGCGCAATATCAAACCGATTTGTAATAGGGATAGGAAGGCTGTTTTAGCTCGTCGTCGGCAGGCGAGGGGTCGGCGCTGATCATTGGAATTTTATCCCAGAGAAGAGCGCGTCCCTCCCGTTGCTCGTCATCGGTCTTTGGATGCTGCGCCTTATATAGGTTTAGAAACTGTTCGAAGCTCGAAACGTAATTACGGTCCATCTTGACTCTCGCATGGATTAGAACGATCGGGCACGAGACTGAGCGTCTCCGCCCGTCGTCCTCTTTTGGATAGCAGACCGCCAAGCTATCGGCGGCCCGCATTCGATTACAACTGGGTCGCCTGGCCTGCGCCGAGGTCGGCACCGGTCACGGGGTCGCTGGCTGGGTCGGATACTGTCCGGGCGGCCATTGCCTGTAGCACGCCTAAGTCCTCCTCGGCAACCGTGACCGTGGCAAGGCCGTCACCGCCGTCGACTGCCGGCTCAGGACTCTCCACAAACTTCCAGTCGCCGCCCTGGTTCCAAGGGCCCCGGACATCGTCCCCGCTCGACATATTGAAATACACGCTTGTGAATTCGGGCTTGCCGGGCAGCTTGCCTTGCGGGAAATTTGGCTGAATCGAGTGCAACGCTTTTTCGAAAGATTTCTGGTGCGCTATTTCACGCGTCATTAGAAATCCAAGGGCATCCTTGATACCCGGATCGTCTGTCACATTGATGAGACGCTCATACACGATCTTGGCGCGCGCCTCAGCCGCGATATTCGAGCGCAGATCTGCGGTCGGCTCGCTGATCGAGTCGATGTACGCTGCAGTCCACGGATAACCTGCCGAATTGGTCAGCGGTGCACCGCCACCGTATAGCACTTGCGTGACATGGGAGTCATTCCCTGCGCCCGTGAGCGCTCGATACATCTCCGCTTCCTGCTGCACGCCTTCGGCTAGCTGACCCTTAGCTCCCTTGTTCAGCATCGCGACTATCGAGCCGATGATCTCCAGATGGCTGAGTTCTTCCGTGGCGATATCGAACAGCAAGTCTTTGCGACCCGGATCATCTTCGGCTACCGCCTGCGTGAAATACCGCATTGCCGCTGAAAGCTCACCCTGCGGCCCGCCGAACTGTTCAAGTAGAAGGTTCGCGAGGCCCGGATCGGGGGCGCCGACGCGCACGGTGTATTGGAGACGTTTGTTATGAACGAACATAGTCATGCTCCTATGTAGGGATGTTCAAACCGTGATGTTTGGGACCGCGCGTCGACCGATCTCGATAAGTTCTGGTGCACGGCATGCGACGAGGCACTTACCTCAATTTGCAGAGATTGGCGTCGCGGTGCAAGTTGCTGAGCAACGCGTGTGCCCTGAAATAAGAGATCGAATGGAGAGACCTGATACCAGGTCATCAACCGTTCGAGTGGTTTCCGAACAGTTAAGCGCTAGCTCGTTTCATTCGACAGAGATGAAATACGCCTTCATCGACCAGAGCGACCGCTCTCGTTAGATAGCATTGACTGGCTGCGAGATGCGAATCGGGCAGAATCGCTTGTGAAGCTAGGCGGTGGCAATTACGATCGCAAAACAGAGTTACGAATGGCTTTGCTCAGCGCACGGGCAGTCGTGCCTGCGAGACAGCCAAAAAACTCCTTGCATAGGTCCGTCCATTGCTCGACAAGATGTCATCGAGATTAGCGACCCCTGTAGAGGATATATGACCGCAAAAAATCACCCCAAGCCGCCGTTTCCCGAACAGCAGCAGGAACACCGCCCCGGACTGACCCGGCTACTCGATCCACAGCCCGATCACGGCGAGGAGAGTTACAAAGGCAGCGGCAAACTTGCCGGCAAGATTGCGCTCATCACGGGTGGCGACAGCGGCATCGGGCGAGCGGTGGCGATTGCGTTCGCACGCGAAGGCGCAAGCGTGGCGATCTCTTATCTCGACGAACACGACGACGCCAGGGAGACCGCGCGCTGGGTGGAAGAAGCGGGACAAAAGGCGCTGCTGTTGCCGGGCGATATCACCGAGCGCGCGCATTGCCGCGAACTCGTCGCGAAGACGGTGGAGACGTTCGGCCATCTCGAAGTGCTGGTAAACAACGCCGCTTACCAGATGACCTACGACGGCCTCGAAGACATCAGCGACGACGAGTGGGACAAGACCTACTCGACGAACATCGGCGCGATGTTTCGCATCACCAAGGCGGCGCTACCGCATCTGAAGGAGGGCGCGGCGATCATCAACACGACGTCGGTGAATGCGGACGCGCCGAATCCCGGTTTGATCGCGTATGCGAGTACGAAGGGGGCAATCCAGAACTTCACGGGCGGCCTCGCGCTGCTGCTTGCCGAACGCGGTATTCGCGCGAATTGCGTGGCGCCGGGACCGATCTGGACGCCGCTCATTCCCTCGACGATGCCCGTCGAAAAGGTCAAGAATTTCGGTTCGCAAGTGCCGCTCAAGCGCGCCGGCCAGCCCGCGGAACTGGCCGCCGCTTACGTGCTGCTCGCCTCGGACGAGGCGAGCTACATCTCCGGCGCGACCGTCGCGGTGACGGGCGGCAAGCCCATCATCTGAAAGCCGCCTGTTTTTTGTCGATCTGCTGCCACGAGCCTTTGTGAAGAGGTCGATGGTGGACCCAAGGTCGGCCTGTAGTGCGCACGTGTGGAACCGGTGGAGCAACGCGGGGCAGCCTAGGATAGTCCGCCGGACGGGGCGCGCTGCTTGCTTCATCATGAATGGATTTTTGTCGAATGGCAGGGAACCAACCTAAGGAGTGAAGCATGGCAACATATGCAGGGCGTTCACAGGATGATCGAGTCGCTGCGGAGAAGGGACAGAAACTTCCGGCCCAGGAGCAGGCAGGCGGCGAGATGGCCGTCGAGGGAACACATGCAAGCAAAGATACGAGCAGTGGCGAACTGTCCGAGGCGGGAAAAGACATCTGGAGACAAGGCAGCACGATAGATGAAGAGGGGCCGGTGCCCGACGACTCACACAAAGGCGAGAAAACTTGAAAGCAGAGCACAGCCATGCGCACGTTGCGTTGACAGCGCGCCGCGACAGGCCAATTGTGTAATTTCACACGAACAGTCTTTTGATCCAAATCAAGGTTTTGACGGCCGACGTCATCTTGCCGGCCGACACGTCCGGAAGCGCTCCTCAGTGCTTTTGTTTTTTTCCTCCCCCCGCTCCGTGTCCGGTTCCCGCCTTGGTGTGACTGGCAGCATGCCTTCCTTCGGAAGGACGCGCGGCAGTAGTGTTAGTGTCTTTTGCTGGTTTGGACGCCTTTACATCCCGTTCAGTCTCATTGGTCGGCTTGGCTGTTTTCATCCTGATTCTCCTCTGGTGTGGCGCCACTGTGCATTCGCGCTGGCGCTCTTAGCACTTAGCCAGAGCTATACCCGAACTGCCTCAGGTCAGCATGCAAGACTATATGTGGCATCAGCAAAATACGGGTTGTCTAACGGGTGAAGCCAGGCATCACTTGTGTAGCGAATCGCGCAAGGTTGCGACGTCATTGGTCGTAACGGGGCGCGCGTCGTTTCCCCATGACGCGCGGATATAGGTAAGAACTTGCGCGAGTTGCAAGTCTTCCAGTCTGCCGGCGAATGCGGGCATCGCCTGACGTGCAGGCCCATGCGCGGTGGCGGGCGTGTTTCCGCCTTCCACAAGAAGCCGGATGAGCGATGTAGTGTCTTCGCTGATTACCGAAGGGTTGCCCGCAAGGCGCGGGAACATATCGGGCACGCCCGTGCCATCATCGCGATGACAGCTCGCGCAAAAAGCCGCATACACGTCACGCCCCTGAGCGGGCGGAATCTCGGGAGCGCGTGTCTTCATCCGTCCCGTTTGCATTGGGGCGGATTCGAATGCGCCGTCGGCGATGCCGGTTGGCGGCAGGCTCTTCAGATCACCGGCGATTGCACGGAGGTCGTCATCGCTCAGGTATTGCAGGCTGTCTTCAATGGCTTGCACCATGCTTCCGTACGCAGCCATTCCGGCGCCGTGTCCGGTTTTAAGGAACGAAGCAAGGTCTTCGGCACTGACACGACCAAGGCCCGAACCTGGATCGGCACGCAGATTCGGCGCGAACCAGTTGTCATTCACAGCGCCAGCAAGGAACGTTTTGGACGACTCGTCGTAACCGCGCTCTTGGTAGGCCATGCCGCGGGGCGTGTGACACGAACCGCAATGACCTAGCGATTGAATCAGATAAGCGCCACGGTTCCAGCTCGCATCGCGGTCGGCGTGCGGTTCGAACCGCTGCTTCGGAACGAATGCCGCGGTCCACAAGCGCAGCGCCCAGCGCTGGTTGAACGGAAATGGCACTTTCGTTTCGGGGGGCCGATGCTTGACCGCAGGCACGCCATGCATCATGTAGGCATATAGCGCGTGCATGTCCTCGTCGCCGATCTTGACGAAGGCGGGATAAGGCATGGCTGGATAGAGCGGCTTGCCGCCACGCGCCACGCCCTCGCGCAAAGCCTTCGCAAAATCGTCATAACTGTATGCGCCTATGCCCGTTTCCCGATCCGGCGTGATATTGCTGGTAAAGATCGTGCCGAAGGGCGAAGCCATCCCGAGTCCGCCGGCATAGGGTGCACCGTGCTTCGCGGCCGTATGACATCCTGCGCAGTCCGCTGCCTTGGCAAGATACGCGCCGCGTGCAATGAGTTCGGGAGATGGCGTGTCTTGGGCGGCGAATACACAAAGACTTTGCATCATCGCCAGCATTGCGAAGCTGAAAGTGAAGAGGCGTCGAGAGGGAGAGAACACTTCAACGCCCTCCGGCAACAGGGGGAGCGGACACTTTCGACGCTGGCCTGCGAGCAAGCCAGCGTGCGGCGACCATAAGCCCGGCAATGAAATAGGCAAGCCCGCCTGGCACCCACATGATGAGTCCGCCGAGTTGCTGATCCTGCAGCGGGTCGAAGCCCAACGCCAGGGTGCTTTCAATACAGGACGGATACCACACGCCTGGCGCAAGCGTCAGCAACGCCCCAAGGGCGCCGGTATGGACCATGGTCGTGAACAGGGAAAGCATGGCGTGTGCGCTCGTGATACCTTGGGCGGGCGATATCCGCCCGAATACAGTCCACCACAACAGCAACGCGCTGCCGAGAAAGCTCGCATGCTGGAGCGCATGGATGCCGGGACGCGCGAGCGCTGCCTCGAAGAAGCGCGGTGCGTGCCAGCACCAGAGCGCTGCCGCATGCAGGACCCAGGCGACGGCTGGCGCGGTCAGCCATCGCCAGGGATGCCTGAGCCAGCCCGAGCGCGTCGCGGCGCCGATCCGAAGGCGCGCATTAGAGGGAAACGCCCAGACGAAAATGGCGAGCGGCCGGCCGATGACGAGCAATGGCGCGGCCACGAGCATGAGCAGCTCGTGCTGCAGCATATGTGCCGAGAACAGGGCCTCGCTCAACGCATGCAGAGGCGAAACGAGCGCGACCGTCAGCGTCACCCAGCCGCCGATGAAGGCGGCGAGCCGCCATCTGCGCAGTGCGTGACCGCGCGCGCCACGCAGGCGCAAACGCGCGTAGCCGGTGAGATAGAGCGCCAGAGTCAGCACGAGCAACACCACTACCCACGGCTCGAAAGTCCAGCCGAGGTAGGGTGCGCCGGACGCATCGGCCGTGACTTCATGGCCCCACGCAAGGCATGGAACGATCAGGAAGGGCAGCGCTTTCAGCACGCGGGTAGTATCCATTGCGGAAGGGAAATGGCGACGAGCGCGACACACGAAAGGCTGCCGACGCCCGTGGCAACCGCGGCCATGAAGCTCGCGCGCGCCTGCCGCGCTGGGCTGTCGACGGCAACGCGGTGCTTCACACGCATATCCCGCCAGCGCAGCCCCGCGGACAGTGTTGCAAGAGCGCACGCAGCAAAGCCCGCGATGCTAACGCCATCGAGCGGCACCTGGCTCGCCAGATGGCAAGAGGGACCGACAAGCATGTAGTTCACGCTCAGACACGTCAGAACGATTGAAGGAGCGATGATAAGCGCGAGCCAGATCCGCATAAGCATCCTTAGAATCGTGGCGCGAGATAAATCACACCGTACATCGGCAGCCAGCTTAAAATCACGAAATACCAGTAGATGGCGTTCTCGCTGACATCCACGAAACGCTTGCCCTCGAAAGGGCCGGTGAACAGCAGCACGGCAAGCACCGCGGTATCGACGGTATCGGTGATGAGATGGGTCGTATGCAGACCGAGCAGCAGCCACACGACGGACCCATATGCATTCGCGTACCAGCTCACGTTGAGCGTCGCGAATTCCAGGCCGCGAATCACGAGGAACAGCAGCGACAGCACCACGCACACGCATAGCCACAGCCGTGCGCGTTCGCGCTCACCCCGCTCCGCAGCACGCTTGGCAAACTGATTGGGCACCAGGCTCACGATCAGCACCAGCGTGTTCGCGGTGCCCCAGCGCAGTTCGGGCGCCGCCGCTGCCATAGGCCAGGCGGAGGAGAGTGCGCGCAGATAGAAGTACATCATCACCGCGATGGCGAAGACGGTCCCCTCAATCAGCATCAGGCCCATCGTGCTCCACCACATAAGGCTGCGATGGCCGAAGGCGTAGGTCGGCAGTCCGGCGACATCGAGCACGAGCTGCTCTGCGGCGCCAGTTTCGGATGCCTGGCTGCGTACATGAGGCGCGTTCACGGACGATTCTCCCGCGCGAGCGCAATCCGGTTATCGCCGCGTTTTGGCCAGAACCACAGGATCATCGCGACCGCGACTGGCGCAGACGCCCATATTACAGCCCACGGCGTGTAGATGGAGCCGATGAACAGCACGGTCGTTGCCACCGCGCTCGCAAACGGCCAGACCGACGGCGAGGGAAACAGCGGCCGATGATCGGGCGTCGCATCGAGCACGCTCGTGACCAATACCTCGCGCGCGTCCACGGCAAGGCCCGCGACGCATGATGGCTGCGCGCCGGGTTCCCACAGCGGATCGCGTCCGTGGACCACGGGAATCACATCGAAATTATGCGCAGGCGGCGGAGACGGCACACTCCATTCGAGCGTGCCCGCGCCCCACGGATCGTCTGGCGCACGCGTCTGGCTGCGCAAACTGCGTATGACGTTCACGATAAAAAGCAGCACGCTCACGGCAATGATCCAGGCGCCGACGGTCGACATGAGATTCATGCCGTCCCAGCCGAGGCCATGCGGATAGGTCCATACGCGGCGCGGCATGCCGTAGAGGCCAAGCAGATGCATCGGGAAAAAAGTCACATTGAAACCAATGAAAAACAGCCAGAACTGCCAGCGCCCGAGGCGCTCGCTCAGCATGCGCCCGGCGAACTTGGGGAACCAGTAGAAGAACGCGCCGAACAGCGGAAATACTGCGCCACCGAGTAACACGTAATGCAGATGCGCGACGACGAAGTAAGTATCGTGCACCTGAAGATCGATCGGCACCGAGGCGACCATGATGCCCGTCAAGCCGCCGAGCACGAGGATGAAAAAGAACGCAAGCACGAACAGCAACGGCGTTCGGAGGTCTAGTTTGCCGGTCCAGAGCGTGCCGATCCAACAGCAGATCTGCAATGCCGACGGAATGGCGATCATCATGCTCGCGGCCGTGAAGAAGCTCTTGCCGAGTTCGGGGATGTTGGTCGCGAACATGTGATGCACCCAAAGCCCGAACGAAAGAAACGCAATGGCGATAAGCGCCAGCACCATCGCCGGATAGGCAAAGATCGGCCGGCGCGCGAAGGTCGGGATGATCGACGATATAAAGCCGAGCGGCGGGATGAAGATGAGATACACCTCGGGATGCCCGAAGAACCAAAAGAGGTGCTGCCACAGCAGAACGTCGCCACCTTTGGCGGGATTGTAGAAGTGCGTGCCGACTAACCGGTCGAGTATCAGGGCCGTGCTGCACAGCATGACCGAAGGCATCGCGAAGAGGACCATGACCTGCGTCACGAGCGTTGCCCAGACGAAGAGCGGCATACGGTTGAGTGACATGCCGGGTGCGCGCATCTTCAGGATGGTGACGATAAGAATGATCGCTTCGAGCAAGCCCGACAACTCGGTGAAGGTAATCATCTGTGCCCAAATGTCGGAGCCTTTACCGGGCGCATAATCGGGCCCCGCGAGCGGCACATAGCTGAACCATCCGGAAGCCGGCGCGCTGTTGAACAGGAGCGATGCAAACAGCAGCAAGCCGCCGAACAGAAACACCCAGTAGGCGTAAGCGTTCATGCGGGGAAACGCGATGCTGCGCGCGCCAATCATCAGCGGCACGAGGTAGGTGGCGACCGCTTGCATGACGGGCACGGCGAACAGGAACATCATCGTCGTGCCGTGCGTGGTGAAGAGCTGGTTGTAGAGATTCGGGCCGATCAGCTTTGCGTCCGGACGCGCAAGTTGCATGCGCATGGCCAGCGCCATCACGCCGCCAAGCACGAAGAATACAAAAGTTGTAACGATGAAGCGCCGCGCGATGGTCTTGTGATTGATCGCGCACAGTCTGCCGAGCAAGCCCGGTGGATCGCTCCAGGTCGCGGCAAGCGAGGCGCGGTCTGCATGGGCGGC
This sequence comes from Caballeronia sp. LZ001, assembly GCF_031450875.1. Lineage (NCBI taxonomy): Bacteria > Pseudomonadati > Pseudomonadota > Betaproteobacteria > Burkholderiales > Burkholderiaceae > Caballeronia > Caballeronia sp. LZ001. Next base: position 105,381 of record NZ_JARTVX010000006.1, read on the forward strand.
GTGGCTCATCGCAAAGTCTCCAGCCAGGTTACGAGCGCCGTCATGTCGTCGGCGGCAAAGTGCGATGGCGGCATCAGCGCGCCGGGTTTCAGCGCGTCAGGATCGCGAATCCAGCGCGCAAGCGTGTCGTGGTCGTTGTCGAGGGTGCCGGCCGCGATCTTCGGGCGCGTCGCCAGATGCGTCAGGTCGGGCCCAAGCATGCCGCGCGCGGTCGTGCCGCGCACGGCATGGCAACGTGCGCAATCGTTTGACAGAAAGAGGTCGCGGCCACGCGTGGCGAGTTCGTTCGGCGGCGATGGCGCGTCGGCCCGCTGCCGGGCGGCCCACGCGTCGTAGTCGGCGGGTGACTGTGCGACGACCGAAAACGCCATCAACGCATGTTCCGCGCCGCAGAATTCGGCGCACTGTCCGCGATAAACGCCGGCCTTGTCAGCGCGAAATTCGATGGTGGTGTCACGCCCGGGAATCATGTCCTTCTTGCCATGCAGGTTTGGCGCCCAGAACGTATGGATCACGTCCGCGGCGGCTAGCGCGACGACCACCGGCCGTCCCACTGGCACGTGCAGTTCGTTGGCCAGCATGAAGCCGGGCGCGCCGCGGTCGGGAAGATAGCGCGCTTGCCACCACCATTGGTGTCCCGTCAATTCGATATGCAGCGCATCGGCGACCGGCAGGCGCGACAACGCGCGGTCAGTGAGGACATCGGCGAAGATGAGGCCGAAGAGCAGTACGGCAGACACGACTGTGCCGGTGATCACCGCGCGTCGCATGCGCGGTTCGGTATGTTCGGTCGAAGACAGGTCGGGGGTCAAGCCCCGCCGCGCCCGCTTTGCCCGCCATAACGCGATGACACAGGCGACGAGTATCGCCGCGAAGACGACGCAGCAAACCGCGAGCGTGAGATGCCAGAGCCGCAAGATCTGGCTCGCCTGAACTCCAGCCGGATTCAGTGCATCTTGCATAATGGCCTAGTCGATTTATGGGTGGGGAAGTTCAGCCGCGCATGAACGAGCAATCGCTATTCCAAACGTCCGCATGCAAGCAATTGCCAATAAGGTTCAAGCGGCATCGCGATTGCTCGCCAGTCAGCTCCTAGGGAATACTACACGCTGTCGTGGGGAGATTTCAGAGAGTCTTATGGACGAGATCGAGCGGTTGCGCCAAGTCGCATATGAACAATGGGAAAGGGAAGGACGGCCCGAGGGAAGGGCAGAAGGGCATTGGCAATTGGCGCTTGAGACCATGGCCAAGCATTCACATGCCAATTCGCCACGAGCCACCTTACGCGCGAGCAAGTTGTCTGACCTGCTTTCCGAGGCGAACATTACGGTGCTGGAGAAGCATGTGCTGCCTCGCTATCTGTCCGAGCGGCGCTGGTATTCCGCAAAGGACCGTGACATAGGCCAAATTCGGCTGACCGCCTCGCCGCCGTCGATCGACGACATCGGTGTGATGACGCAGGTCCGGGTCGGATTGGACGGAAACGAGGAGGTCTACTCTTTGCCGCTCGCGATAATCTGGGACGACCAGTGCGCGGGCGACGCAACGGAACTGGCGCGCAAGATGACGCTCGCGGAAATAGAGCATTTAGGCCGGACTGGCGTCGTGACCGATGCTTTTTTCGTTCCCGAATTCGTCCGCGCCCTGTTGCGTAACATCGGCGCAGGTCACTCCGTCGGCGCTCAAGATGGCGAAGCGTTGGACTTTTTTACGGAGGACGCCTTCCGCCTGAAACACAGAAGTGAGGAGGAGTTGCGGTGGCTGTCGGCGGAGCAGAGCAACAGCTCCGTCATTATCGGCGGCCACACCGTGCTCAAGCTAATGCGACGTCTGGAGGACGGCGTGCACCCCGAGCCGGAAATGTGTCGATTCCTGACTCGCGCCGGATACCGAAATTCCAGTCCTCTTTTCGCGGAAGTAATTCATTCGGATCGTGCGGAGCGTCAGCGCACACTCGCTGTCGCTCAGGGCTTTGTGCCGAACAGCGGCGACGCGTGGACTTTCGCCGTCGAGAAGTTCTGCGAAGGAGCGTCGCCCGGAGCGGCGGACCCCGACCGAGCTTCGTATGCGTCGGCAACGAATGCCATCGGCACCTTTGCAAGCGTACAGGCGATGACGCATGCCGTGGGTCTGCGCCTGGGCGAGCTTCATTCCGTGCTGGCCAACGGCCGAGGCGGGCCGGCGTTCGACCAGGAACCGGCAAGCGACCAAGATATTACGGTATGGAAAAACGCTGCGGTTGTGCAACTCAATAAGGCACTTGAGATAGTCTCCCAGCGCGGCAAAGCGCTGACGGGCGCATCTCTTGATGACGAGTCACTTCTCCGTTTATTTAGTCACCATCGCAACGAGATAATCACGACCATCGAAGATTCGACCTTCAGAAAAAATGGTAGCTCGAAAATCCGTATCCACGGCGACTTCCATCTCGGGCAGGTGCTTCTATCCGAGCAGGACGCATTCATCATCGATTTTGAAGGAGAGCCAGCCCGGCCGATGGATGAACGGCGAATGAAGTCCCATCCGCTTCGGGACGTGGCTGGGCTGCTCCGCTCCATTGCATATGCGGCGGCGTTTCATTTGAAGGAGAGAAGCGGGCAGACAAGGAGCAGTCACGAAAGCCTTGCGGCACAGGTTCAGGCGTCCCGCTCCGCCGCTGAAAACGCTTTCCTGCGGAGCTATGCGTCGGCTGCACCGCATGGCGCCGGCCTGGAAGACACGGACGAGGGCCCTGGCCTCCTTGACCTTTTTCTCGTCGAGAAGGCGGCATACGAGGTCTGTTATGGAGCAGCGAATCGTCCGGAATGGTTGCAAATTCCGTTACACGGGCTCATGGACGCATTGACGCGATTTCCTCCACTGAAAAAGTTGGGAGAAAAGCGTGAGAGGTCATGACCATTGGCGAAAAAGCCTCGCGTGAAGCGGTCAAGCATGTCAGCGTCCTTTCTTCCTGCCGAGGACGGGGTAATTCAAGCAATGTGCGATCGCGCAGAAGCGTCGCAACCGGCCCGCGCGCAAACGACGCCTGGTGTAGTGATTGCTGCGCTGGCTTCTGGCCGATTAAATCAAAAACTGAGAGAGACGGAAAAATGGATATCCCGAGGCAGGTCGTTTCGTTTTTGACTTTAAGAAGCCTTAAACTGGCCACCGCAGAATCGTGTACTGCAGGACTCATTGCATCGCTTATATCGTCGGTGCCGGGCAGCGGCGCCTGCCTGGACGTTGGCTTCATAACCTATTCGCCATCCGGTAAAGCGGGCTTCCTCGGAGTCAAGGAAGCAACGATGAACGAGCACGGCCTGACAAGCGAAGAAGTGGCGAAGGAAATGGCAGAAGGGGCACTTCGACTTGAGGCGTGTTGTGCTGATGTTTGTATTTCCAACACGGGCGTCGCCGATGGAAACGCCGGTGATGATCCAGCGCCCGGAACGCAGTGTTTCGGATGGGCGCTCAAGCTGCGTGATGGCAAAATCGTGAGCGTTACCGAGACTAAAATTTTCGACGGCGAGCGTAACGACGTCAGACGCGCCGCTGCGCTGTACGCGTTGTCGCGTATCGAGCACCACTTCAACAGCATACCGAAAGGCTGACGGGAGTTTGCAATGCAAGAAGGCAGCAGCGACTGGCAAGTTTGGCAAAAAGAAGTCATGACCGCGCTAGACGTTCAACCCGATTTCGACGAGGAAACCGAGCGTGAGCGGCGCGTGACTTTCTTGTCGCACTACCTGGTTTCTCAAGGTTTGAGAACGTATGTGCTAGGGATCAGTGGTGGTGTCGATTCTTCCGTGGCCGGCCGATTGGCACAGTTGACGGTTGAACGCCTTCGCGCGCGCGGATACGAAGCGCACTTTGTGGCGGTCAGACTGCCCTATGGCGTCCAGCGCGATGAGCAGGACGCCCAACATGCGCTCGAATTCATTCGGCCGGACGAAGTGCTCACCGTCAATATCCAGCGTTCATCCGATGAGATGCTTCTGTCGCTCGAGCAGGCGGGCGCTCAATACGTAGATGATTATCAAAGGGACTTCGTACTCGGCAACATCAAGGCGCGTGAACGCATGATCGCTCAATATGCGATTGCGGGCGCCAGACAGGGCGTAGTGATCGGTACTGACCATGCCGCCGAATCACTCATGGGTTTTTTCACCAAGTACGGTGACGGGGCGGCGGACATTCTGCCCCTTTCGGGTCTGACCAAGCGACGCGTGCGTGCACTAGCCCGCTTGATGGGTGCGGAAGAACGGCTTGTGATCAAAGTGCCGACCGCCGATCTGGAAACATTGACGCCGCAGCGTCCTGACGAGGACAGTTATGGTGTCAGCTACGAAAACATCGATGATTTTCTGGAGGGCAAGGACGAAGTGGTGGTGACCGTGCGGCGCTCTATATCGCTACGCAGCATAAACGCTCGCTTCCGGTGACAGTGCCTGTCGTCGCGCCACTTTGATCTTTAAGTTACGAGGAGCTGACTGCACCGTAGCTGGTGGCTTCACAAGGTGCTGCTATAGATTCGCGGCCCCGTCATGCTGCTGGCGGGGATCTACAGAGGTACTTGCTCCTGCACCGGCACCACGGTGGCAGTCCGGCTTACCTTGCAGCCGCTTGCTCGCTCGTCCTACGTCAGACGGGTAATCGATTTCGTCGGCTACAGGATCGAAACCGGCACAGCGATAGGCTTGCGTGTCCGCCTCTACTGCCTGACGCGTTGTGCTGCCGCTCGATGAACAGGCGCTGATCAAAAGCGGGACCGCGGCGAAAAGGCCAGCCATGTAAAGCGAGCTGTTGATAAAGCGGGTGGGCGCGCATTTGCGCTTTGCGGACGAGCACATGTTCAATGTCGTATTTGCTCGATGGAGATGGGATGCTCAACGCGGCCGCCGTTGCGGTCGGTCAGTTCAACGCACCGGTGATAAACCATGGTCCAGCCCGCGCGGAGACGTGTCACCGGCCGATTGCCTTCGGCTCGGCTGTCAATGCCGCCTAGTCCACGGGCGGGCGCGGGAACGTTGTTGTCCAGGGTGGCATTCGAGCCAACAACGTTATCGTGTTGAAGCGGTAGATCGCGCTTGGCTTCGAGCCCCTCTCCATCGGTGTCGACCGTATCATCGGACGCGTCCATATTCGCATTGTCGACAGAGACAATTCGGGACTGCGCGCGCTCGATCGGGTCTGCTGACTGCGCGGTGACCGAGTCGACATCTATTTCGGGCAGCGGGGCGCTCTCGTTGTTTGCGTAGGAAGTAGACGGGCTTTTCTTTCCCGCGTGGTCCTTGGCCATGACTTGCGCATCCGCTCGCGCAGTTTCGGTAGCAGGCGTCTCCGATGGCGTCTGCGCCTGAATTTCTTTTTGCTGCAATTGAGTGGGATTAGATTCGGCGTTATTCAAGGGATTACCTGCGGTAGCTCAGTTGTTGGAAGAGGAGAACGAATCGGAGTGCCTTTTCTGCCGTTCGACATCCCCTTAGGAGCATTGGGTGTGCCCCGGATATGTTTGTCTTGGACCCGATTCGTGCGGCACACCGGTTGCTTTATGGATCTGCAGTAAGACCCAATGCCAAGAGCATTAAAGTGAAAACGAATTCGATTCTTTTCGCGGCACTGACGTCCGCACTCATCGTTGCCGGACCCGCCGCATTCGCGCAAACGCAGGCCGCAAGCACCACGCAGGCAAACGACCTTCCTGCGGTCGATAAAGCGTTTGTGCAGGCCGCTTCCGAGTCGAGCTCGACTGAGATAGACACGTCAAAGCTGGCGAGCAAGCAGTCGCAAGATGAAGACGTGAAAGACTTCGCGCATCATATGATGCTCGACCACACCAAACTGACGGTCCAGCTCAAAATGGCTGCGCCCCATGGCATGGCGGTTCCTAAGGACAATTCGGACACATCGGTACTCGATAAGCTCAAGCCGCTCAGTGGAAAGGCGTTCGATACCGCGTATATAAAGACCGTCGGCATAGACGGGCACCAGAAGGCCGTTGCTGCTTTCCAAAAAGAAGCCTAGGAAGGTCAGAACGCGGATTTGAAGAAGGCTGCGCAAAAAGCGCTACCGACCATTCAGCATCATCTGGAGATGGCGCAAGCCCTTGCCGCAAAGAGGGGCGTGCAGTAACGAGAGGCTTCAACGCGAGTTTGCTCTGGCTCTTCGATCAGCGAGGGATGCGGCTTTCCCTGCCGATCGAGCCGTTCGAAGATGCATTTGCCGGAATAAACGCAATGGTATCGGCCAGTACACCTGAAACCGCGTTCGACATCGGCTGGGACTTCGCCCGCTTCGGGCGCGCGATGGATACGGCCGTGCGCGATCCCGCGGTACTTCAAGGGTTTGCGGCAGGACGCGAGCATTTCCGTGTTGCCCAACACCGGCCCGACCGATTCGTGTCGAAGTGGCTGCAACTTCGCATCAATGCATATAAACGGCGCCGTATATTGGACGCGCACGTCACGCCGTCCTATCTCAAGCGGATCGACTCTCTGGTTTGCCCGATCACTTTATCGCCTCTTACGCACGGCGCCCTTTGCGAGACGGACTGGTCCGTCGATCGCATCAACAACAACGGAGCGTATGCTCCCGGCACCTGATGGTTATGTCGGTCAAAGCAAACAAGGCAAAAGGCGCGAAGGATTACCGGGCGGTGGCTCATCTGGCATCGGCTTGTGCAACAGGAAATGCGGATGCCGCCGACTTGCGTGGGCTATCCCGTTCCGAATGGGCTCGGCTGGCATGTGTCATGGTTGGCGCAGCAGATGTCTCCGACGTCGAATCGTCGCTCAGCCCTCTTTTGACGAAGATTCCTGAAGACTCTCGTGTGCCCCTTTATTACGTCCTGCAACAAATGCTGCTCCATTCGGCACTGCATGCTTCGGAGCGCAACCGAATCCTGAAAGCGCTCAATCGCCTGCAGCCGTCTGCAGAGCGGCGTCTGAGCCTGCATTGCGCCGCAGAGCGACTATCCATTGCTTTGAAGCGTGCTGCTTTTCCTTACGATGCGCTGGCCGACGAGTCGGTGCAGCGCCAGCTTTGGGGCTGGTTTCAGGCTATACCTGGCGGCTACGTCCCCGGCCTGCTCGAAGTATGCGCATTTCATGGGGCCTAGCAATGTGAGCCGACGCTTCCAGCCGCCTCGTCGGTACAGACGCACGGCAAATTTTAAGCGGATTCATCAGCCTATGCACGACAGCCGCGCTGTTCAGTCATGCGAATTGCTGAACGCAGTTTCACGGCATGACGATTGCAATAGATGATGTGCTTTTAATCAACCAATATTTTTGGAGAAAATCATGGCCGCTGCGACCACCCTCAATGACCTGTTCATCCATGCCCTGTCGGACGTCTACAGTGCAGAGAAGCAACTGACAAAAGCGCTTCCGAAACTGGCCCGAGCGGCGACAAATCCTGATCTGGCGGCAGCGTTCAAAACGCACCTGGAAGAGACGCAGGGCCAGATTGAACGAATCGACCAGGTTGTCGAGTTATCTGCCATCAAACTAAAGCGCGTGAAGTGCGTTGCGATGGAGGGCCTCGTCGAAGAAGGACAGGAGCAAATCGAAGAGATCGAGAAAGGGCCGATTCTCGATGCCGCGCTGATTGCCGCTGCGCAAAAAGTCGAACACTACGAGATTGCGACATACGGAACGCTGGCTGCGCTTGCGAAGAAACTTGGATATAACGACGGTATGAAACTTCTTCTGGAGACCCTGGAAGAAGAGAAGGCGACGGACAAGAAGCTGACGCTGCTTGCCGAGCAAGAGCTATCCGAGGAAGAAGTCGGCAAGTGACCTGTCAAAGAACCGTGCTTTTTGTAGGGCGGCTTGCCAAGGTAAGCCGCCGCTACCTTCGAGCAAGCCGGTGTTCGAGTTCCCGCTAATAACCGGGGCAACGCCCGTTATATGCCCCGTTGAAGTCAAGCGCCCCTGACAAGGACAGCGCTGCGTCGGTTACGGTCGAAGACTTCCATCACGCTTGGCTGCCATGTTTTGAAGTACGGACAAGCATCGCGCTTGCTGCGCGGGGGGCATTGAGATGATGGCTCCGCACGGCACTGCACTATCGCGGATTTTCCGCCGGAAAGGTTGGCTTCCGCCTCTGTTGCTAGGATTCGGCATCTCAGGGCTCTTTGGCGGAATCGTCCTCCATCAGATTTTGCAGTGGCATCACTTGCTCAGTGGAGTTGAACAACCTTGGAGAAGGGATCTACGCGCTCAGATTTTTGCAGACGGGGTCTTCCACGCCGCATTGTGGCTCGTGGTACTTGCCGCTTCGATTGAATGTGGAGAGGCCGGCATTTGTCAAATGAAGGCCACTTCCAACAAGTTTTATCATCGGCGTTATTTGGATTCGCTTTATGGCACGGCTTGGATGCGGTTGTCGATCATTGGGTGTTGCAGATTCACCATATCAAAGACGACGCGGCGCAGCCGGTTCTCTGGGATGTGGTCTGGCTGGTGGTTTTCGGTATCGTCCCAGCCCTGGCTGCTTGGGCAATCGGGCGCAATGATAAAGGCGACGGAGTAGATGGCCGTTGTGCGGCGCCACCGGCACGTCCTACAGCCGACGTCGCAAATGAACAGCAGAGACCGATTAAAAGGCGAGCACGCCCTTGCGCACTGTCGTTGCTAGCAGTTGTTGCAGTGGTATTGGCAGCCGCCTATTCGCCTCAAAGCGATAGAGCGATGCTATTGACGCTACCAGGTGTTTCAACCGCGCAGATATTCGACGAAATCGACCAGTTGGACGCGCGCATCCTCTGGACGGACCGCTTGGGAAACGTTTGGTCCGTTCAACTACCGCGCTTCCAGTCCGCCTCATGGTTTCCCAGCGTGCGACAGGGCGTTCTGATTTTTCGTGTCAGCATCGGCTTAGCGGGATGCAGCATTTGAATAGCCGTTCGCCGCCTGCTGCAGGTTGTCATGCGCTACATATACTGTGCAACAATGCAGCGCCTTTCGCTTTCAAGCTGTATCTTTTTCAATTTTCCCGTCGATCCACGGTCGCAGCAATTGTGGCGTGCGCATGTCGCGCGGCGGAGCAAAGTCGCGTCGCGCGACGCCACGCATCGCCTGAGGAGAGCGAGGAAAGCCGCTGCGCCCACGATACCGCGTGTCGATGCCTCGCTGCCATTCCCGATCGGAAGTGGACTCACCTCTAAGCGCGACGCTCGTATATACGTCAAGCGCGGTTATGCCAAGGAGATTGGCCAACGTGCCGAGCGTCCGTGCTTGGCGCCGGGGAGAGGGCACACCCGCTTTACCGATCACGGTCGCGACATCGACTATATCGCCGCCCACTCGCGCCCACACGTAAGGCGCAGGGTGACGCGTCAGAAGGATGCCGACGCCACACGCGATTTCGCGCAGGCCATACAGTCGCACAAGCGCGCGGCTGCCTTCAATGCCGGCGGCACGGGCGACGCTACGCGGCGCAACGAGTTCAGCCGCCCCTATAGCCAGGCTGAACCATCCGAGTCCGCGTGCGAGCGAACGTGGGTTGCGCCCGGCGCGTAAAGCCCGGCCCGCCGAGTCAGTATGAGAGTTCATAAGAAGCCTTGTTAAGAAGTCGAGGGGAAGCCGTCCGACACATTCACGGTTTCAGAACAACCTTGATGCAGCCATCCTTCTTGTCCCGAAACGTTGTGTACATGTCCGGACCGTCTGAAAGCGCGACCGTATGGGTAATGACGAACGACGGATCGATTTGTCCGTCCCTAATGCGGCGTAACAGGTCGTCCGTCCAACGATTCACATGCGTTTGCCCCATGCGCCAGGTGAGCCCTTTGTTCATTGAAGCGCCAAAAGGAATCTTGTCTATCAATCCGCCATATACGCCAGGCACGGATAAGATGCCTGCGGGGCGGCAAACGTAAATCATTTCACGAAGCACATGCGGGCGATCCGTCTCCAACATCACTGTCTGTTTTGCGCGGTCGTACAGTGCGTCAATGGATCGGGTGGCGTGCGACTCCATGCCCACGGCGTCTATGCACTTTTCCGGACCTTTGCCCTGCGTCAACGCGCCCAATCTTTCCAAGACGCTTTCGTTTGCGAAGTCGATCGTCGTCGCGCCCGCGGCTTGCGCCATCGCAAGCCGCTCGGGTACGCGGTCGATCGCGATGACCTGCCTGGCTCCCAGCAGAACGGCGCTGCGTATTGCCATCTGTCCAACCGGACCGGCGCCCCAGATGGCGACAGTATCGGTGGGTTCGATGTCGCATTGGACGGCGGCTTGCCAGCCAGTTGGAAAGATGTCGCCAAGAAAGAGCACCTGTTCGTCGGTGAGGCCGTCGGGGATCTTGATGTGGGTCTTGTCGGCGAACGGCACACGGACGTATTCCGCCTGGCCACCGGGGTATCCACCCGTCAGATGGGTATAGCCGAAAAGACCGGCAGTCGTATGTCCGAACATCTTGTCTGCAGCGCTTGCATTACGGTTGCTTCGTTCACACACTGAAAAATTGCCACGTTTGCACTGCTCGCACTCACCACAGAAAATAGTAAATGGCACAACAATGCGTTCGCCCGCCTTCAATACCGAGTTGTCTTTGCCCACTTCAACGACTTCGCCCATGAACTCATGACCCATGATGTCACCGGATTTCATGCCGGGCATGAACCCGTCGAAGAGATGCAGGTCGGAGCCGCAGATCGCACAACTCGATACTTTGACGATGGCGTCTCGTGGGTGCTCAATGCGAGGGTCTGGAACAGTCTCGTAACGAATATCTTTCTTGCCTTGCCATATCAGCGCCTTCATGTCTTTCTCCGTGAGGATGCAGTCACAAGCGGCCGCATTGCAGTTGCAATAGACCTCTTCGATCCATCCAAAGCGGCCACAGAATGCAACGAGCAACGCGCATACCGCCACAGTTCTTCCGAGCGTAAGGCACACTGACAAACCCTCTTGCCCGCGACAAACCGAGGGAACGTGGCTCTTTTTACAGTTGGAAACGCGCGGTGCGTCTTCCAGGCATGAGCAGGCAGCCCGTCGTAGAAGGGCACACGGATTGCAGCAACCATAGACGGAGGAAATCTTCCTCGACTTTCCCGTCACGCAAGGAGCCGATATGGCTGAACCGAAAGACCACCTTCTCGACTGGCTACGCGATGCCCATGCCATGGAGCAACATGCGGAGCAAATGCTACGCGCTCAGTCCGGCCGGCTTGAGCACTATCCTGAGTTGAAGGCTCGCATCGATCAGCATCTGCAGGAGACACTTGGACAACAAAAGATCGTTGCTCAGTGTATTGAACGCCTCGGCGGTACGACGTCAGTAGTTAAGGACCTGACGGCCAAAATGATGGCCTTTGGCCAGGCGGTCGGCGGCATGACGATGACCGATGAAGTCGTTAAAGGTTCCATCATGAGTTATGTCTTCGAAAATCTTGAGATTGGCTCTTACACGGCTCTTATCGCCGCAGCCGAACGCGTAGGTGACGCGCAAACGAAAGCCGCGTGCGAGCAAATTCTGCCACAGGAGCAAGCGATGGCGCAGTGGCTGCTCGACCACATTCCGTCCATTTCGAATCGCTACCTCGAGCGCTCGGCGGCAGGGGAGGAGGCAAAGAAGTAGGCGAATCATTTCTCTGGCGAGAAGCAAGGTCTTCGCGTTCGCGCGACAGCAGAATCTTTGCCTTGCGTGACATTCGGGGTCCGGATTGCATTTCTTGCGCGGGTACTGCCAGACAGAGCGAGCTACTGCCTCGCGCTTGAAAGCTCAAGCAGGGCAGTGCGGCTTGCAGTGACCGAAGAACATTCACTCACGAAGATTGTCGAGGATCGCGCGCCAGGCGCACGTATCGCCGAGCCGCCATCACAAGCAGCAATGTGGCCGCACCGTCAACGCTGCCCGTGCCCCGGGCGGCTGCAACCTTGCGCTGGTGTACAAGCTGAATTCGCGTACGCGGCCATTTTCGCCCGAGCGCTCTCTCAAACCACCACCGCTTTTGTAGAGCGCGTCGCCGCTTTCCCGCGGTTCGCCTTTCAACTGTGCTTTAACTCCTACCAGGCTCGCTATGGCGTCGTAGAGGCGTGGGGCGCGTCGCCCAAACCCGGCAATCGCCCTCGAAGCACCACCCACGTATAGGTCGCGTGTCGGATGTACCGCTGCATGAAGAATTGCCTTCGCCACAATGGCTGGCGCGTAGACGGGTGGCGGCAGCTTGGGTTCGTCATCGAGATAATGTTTTGCATGCTCGACAAACAGTGTGTCGATGCCCGCCGGCTTGATAAGGGTGACCGATACAGGCGCCCGTTCGTCCTTCAGTTCAAGACGCAGCGAATCGGTAAAGCCTTTGACCGCGTGCTTGGACGCTACGTACGCGCCCTGCAGAGGTACTGCAATATCCGACAGCTCGCTTCCGAGATTGATGAGCGCCCCGCCGCTTTGCCGCAAATGCTTTATTGCGACACGCGAGCCATTCACAACGCCCCAATAGTTTGTGTTGAAGAGCCTGCGCTGGTCTTCCAGCGTCACATCCTCAAGGCGGCCGTAAATCGAAACGCCGGCATTGTTGATCCATGTGTCAAATCCGCCGAACCGCGCCACGGTGGCATCAGCGGCGGCTTGCAGCTGATTTTCGTCAGCGACGTCCGCCGCCGTGTATGCCACAGCCGGCGCTCCATCGCGTGCGAGTTACATTGCAAGCAACGCAAGGGACGCTTCGTCGCGGGAAATCAGCATCAGCCGGGCGCTAGCCATTGCCGCATGGCGAGCTACAGAAAGCTCGATACCACTGGTCGCACCGGTCAATACGATTGTCTGTTCGTTCAACGGCTTGAGTTCGATTCGCATGAAGGGTCCAAACCGGGTTTCAGTCATCGAGCATGCCGCATTCCCAACACCCATACGCTCGCTTATACCCCGGCCCTCCGCCCTTTGCCGAGGCGGTCATGGAAAGCCCGCGCCGCAATGCAAGCAACCGACGCATCATAATTTAGATCATAACGGCCGAGACCGTGTAAACACGAAACAATCGCGAGCAGATTGCTAGCGCGGGCGTCTGGCGAATGAGATATTCACAGTCCGGTCTTCGACTTCCGTTCACTACCAACGCCTTCGGAATAGAAGATTGCTGACACTCGAACGGAGGTGTACCGGATATCGATTGCTTCGACGCACTCTCCTGTTGTGAAGTTTGAACGGATCCCGTTAGCAGTTATCATCACTTCTTTCAATGGCAGCTTCGCTTTCTCTTAGCGTCCCCATGCGGCCCCGTATCGCGCATCCGAATACAGCGTGCTGTCGCACGGAGCGCCTGTGCCGGCATTCATAGCCGCACCGGGCAGCCGTTCCTGATAACCCTATGGTCTGCCTCGGGATGTCTGCCTTTGTGGACCGGCTTCAGACGGAAACAAGTGTAGGACTATTGCGCGTTGCCATATCGGCGACGGCGGCGCATATCGAGCTGGCGATCTTGTGATGCACCATATGGCCCGCGTCGGGCACCTCATCGAGTGTGCTGTTCGGCAAAACGTCCTGCAGACGCACGGCATGCGCTTGCGGATCGACGATCTTGTCGCCGGTTCCTGCGAAAATTCGCACCGGTATATCGATTGAAGCGTAGTGCGCGCGCAATCGCGCGGCGGCTGGGATCATAAACGCTGCATCTTCCGACGTTGCCCGAATCTGGCCTGGACGCAACAGCATCTCACGAGGCATGGCATCGAAGAAGCCGCCAGGCACGGGCTGCGGCGAGAACATCGCCTTGACTGTCTGGCCGATGAGCAACCGGCCAGCAAAGGGAGAAGCGGTGTATCGGATCACATCACCGACTACGGGAAGCGCGACCGGCGCCGTCATTGCAACGTCCAGCCGCGCTGAGGGAAAGTAGTATCCGGAGATAAGCACGAGGCCGCGCAATTCCCCGGGAAAATCGACGGCAAGAGACAGCGCGACAAGTGTTCCCCATGAGTGCCCCACAACGATTGGCTTTGCGATACCGAGCTCATTAAGCGCGCGCTGTATTAAAGCTGCCTGCGCTTGAGCAGTCCAAAGCCGATTGCGCGGCCGATCGCTGTGACCGAAACCCGGCCGATCGAAAGACACGACGCGAAAATTTTCGGCTAGTCCATCGGTGACACCGCTTGCTTCGAAGTCCTGCAGTGTGACCATGTTACCGTGCAAAAGTACTATGCACGGACCCGTACCACGATCTGAGTAATGCAGATGGGTTCCATCGATTCCAATAAACCGGCCAACCGGTGGATGGGCACGCTCGACCTGTTTTGCTTTATGCCGGTTCCAAAGGGCAGCGGCCGCGGCAGCGGTGGCAGCAAGCGCGGCGGCGCCAACTGAAGGGGACAGAGACCTAAGTTTGGATGTGAAACGAGGCATGGGATTTTCAGAGTAATCGTTGGAAAGGATCGCGGATGCAATAGCGATGGTGAATTAGCTAGAGTGCGGGAGACGTCTTGCGTCTCAGCCGGATGCGCAGGTTGCATGCGGCCAGCGTGTGTCACAGCGTTTTGGAAGTTCGTCGAGCGCGAGTGTCTTTTATTGGAAGCACTCATTGACTCTGCCGTGCAAGCTGCCTTGTATGCACCAACCGATACGGAGCTATAGAGGACGCGCCACCGGCGCGACACGATTGCAGCCCTAAAAGAAAATATGGCCTGACAATTCAGCAAGCCATGTGCCGGGGATGTAAGGTAAATCGGGGTCGACGCCTTACGTGCAAGGAATTGTGCCACCCATGTTAAGCCAACTTGCAAGCAGCTTGAGAATGGTAGGTATCGGTTTCGGCGCCGGCAGTAACGGATTGCTTGAGGCGGCTTGTCCGGCAGCACGCGCACTTGCAGCGCGGGTGAAGTCTCGCCTGGCGAACGACGCCACGTCCGACCGGTGAACCAACGAAAGAAAGGCAGGAGCTAAGCTCGAATCTGGTGTACGGGGGAGTTGAGGCGGGAGATTGAAGGCGGTGGAGGTTTTAGCTGAGAATCTGATTGTCGAAGTCGGAAACCAGCAAACAACAAACCATCCACCATGAACAAGTTTACGGAAAAAGCGGTTGTCGGTCTATCGGAAACCGGTCTGGGTCTGGACGAATTGGTCCGTCGCGGAGCCCGGCAGTTGATTCAACAGGCGATCGAAGCGGAGCTGACGGCGCTGTTGGAGCGGTTCGAAAACGTCAAGACGTTGCACGGGCAGCGCGCGGTGGTGCGCAATGGCTATTTGCCGGAGCGCGAGGTATTGACGGCGGCCGGCCCGATTGCCGTGAAGGTCCCCAAGGTTCGCGATCGTTCAGGATCAGGCGTGAAGTTCAATTCATCGATCGTGCCGCCATATGTGCGGAAGTCGCCGCGAGTGAGTGCTGCGCTGCCGTGGCTGTATCTGAAGGGCATCTCGACGGGCGACATGAGCGAGGCACTGAGCGTGCTGCTGGGCGAGGACGCCAAGGGGTTGTCGGCCAACGTGGTGAGCCGTCTGAAGGCGCAATGGGCCGACGAGCACGCCAACTGGAACCGGCGGGATCTGTCGACATCGCGCTACGTGTACTGGTGGGTCGACGGCATTCACACCGGCCTGCGTAGCGAGAACTCGGACGGCCAGTGCCTGTTGGTGATCATCGGCGTGAGGCCAGATGGACGCAAGGAGCGTGTGGCAATCGGCGACGGGTCTCGGGAGTCGAAGGCGTCCTGGCAGGAGCTGCTACTTGACCTGAAAACGCGTGGCTTGCAGGCCGGCCCGCTGCTGGCAGTCGGCGACGGCGCGATGGGCTTCTGGGCTGCACTGGAGGAAGTGTTTCCGGCAACGCGCGGCCAGCGCTGCTGGTTCCACAAGATGGGCAACGTGCTCAACGCGCTGCCGAAGTCGCAGCAGGGGCGTGCGAAGGCCGACCTGCAGGCGATTTGGATGGCCGCGACGCGCGCCGACGCGTATGCCGCGTTCGATCGTTTCGTGACGGTCTACGCCGCAAAATATCCGAAGGCGACCGAAACGCTGAAGAAGGACCGGGAGAGCCTGCTGTCGTTTTACGACTTCCCCGCCGAGCACTGGCAGCATTTGCGCACGACCAATGCGATTGAGTCGACATTCGCGACCGTGCGCCACCGGACGACTCGCACCCGCAACTGCGTGTCGCGACCAACCTTCCTCGGTCTGGCATTCAAGCTGATCGAGCAAGCCGAGAAAACCTGGCGCCGTATCAACGGCCCCGAACAGATCAAGCTGTTGTTGGAGGGCATTGCCTTCAGGGACGGCGAACCGGTGCAAGGCGATCAAACGGTTCAGCAGAAACTCGCCGCCTGAAGTCGAACGCTATCAAGCTGCCCATACACCATGCATGGACGCCCCCGGCTTGCCAAGCTCTCGTTCGTAACGTCGGGCAGGTAATGATTGCAGCCATGCATCCGGACTTCGCTATCCGGCCCACGGCCGGCTGTCCCTGATGGAATATGCTGGCCGGACTCTCATCACTCTTGCGTGCTTTCGCGCACATTGGTGTACCCAGAGTTTCCCAGCCACGGTCTAACCTGTCTCGCCATCACGTCATGATCGCCTGAGCAATCGGCTGTAGTCTCCTGCTGGCGGTTGAGCGGTAAGCATGCGGCAGATGGTTACGCGGTCGCTGCAGGCGCGTGGTAATCAGGGTGAAACTCGCGGCCGTGGACCAACAGCGCCCAGACGATCCGCGCATTCTTATTCGCGATCGCGACGGCGGCGACATTCGCGTTCCGCCGCTGCAGCAGGCCACTCAGCCAGCCGCCCTTGCATTCCTTGCGTTTGGCAACCTGCAGCAGCGAGCGCGCGCCGTGGATCAGCAATGTTCGCAGGTAGGTATCACCGCGCTTACTGATTCCAAGCAGCACGTTCTTGCCGCCGCTGGAGTTCTGTCGGGGTACCAGACCGAGCCACGCCGCAAGCTGCCGGGAGTTCCGGAAGCTCTTCGCGTCACCGACAGATGCGACAAGCGCGCTTGCGGTAAGTGGCCCGATGCCCGGGACACGCGCGAGCCGTCGACTCGTGTCGTCACTACGGTGCCAGGCCTGAATCTGCGCCTCGAGCTCCCGGACCTGCCTGTCAAGCTCCTTCAGATGGTCCATGAGGCGCTGGATGAGCAATCGAAACGAGCCTGTTAGTTCGTTTTCCGCATCTTCTATCAGCTCAGGTACCTGACGATTGAGATACCCGATTCCCCTTGGAACAGCGATCCCGAATTCAGCGAGCAGTCCGCGAATCTGGTTGGCCTGCGCCGTTCGTGCCCGGACAAAACCCTCGCGTACGCGATGCAGCGACAACACCGATTGCTGCTCGATGGTCTTAACTGGCACGAAACGCATGTTCGGTCGCGCGACTGCCTCGCAGATTGCTTCGGCATCGGCCGCGTCATTCTTGTTCGTCTTCACGTACGGTTTGACAAACTGGGGTGCGATTAATCTTACTGTGTGACCCATGGCCTGCAGTTTGCGAGCCCAGTAGTGTGCGCTAGCACATGCCTCCATCCCGATCACACAGGCCGGAAGGTTGGCGAAGAACTCCGCAACGTGATTCCGCTTGAGCACTTTCCTCAGAACAGTTCGGCCGTGCTCATTTACACCATGGACGGAAGAAACGTTCTTTCGCCAGATCGATGCCAACTGTCGTAACCTTCATGATGAACGCTCCCCTCATTCAAGTGGTTGCATTGACACTTCCACTTTGGCACATCGATGCCGTTTCGGGTGGGGGCGTCCATTCCATTACTCTTGACGATAGCTCGGGCACCACTCTAGAAGATCGCAACCGGTCAGTACAGAATCAACGCACCCGAGCAGTTGGCGAGCACTGCGAGCAATGCCCGCGTCCATAAGGCGACGATGCAGCCCTGCGCGGGTTGTCGTCTCGCCGAAAGGAAGGCATGTCAGGATCCGCTATGCTAGTGCAGACAAGGGTGGCTCCGTTAATGTGTTATTCGTACAAGCAACCGCAGCAGCACTCCGGTCGTTCCGGTTTTTTGACAATAAGCGTCGAAGCCGACTTGTACGCCCGCAGAACGGGTGACGCGTTCATCTTGGGAGGTGAACGCGACGAGGGCGGTGTCCCTCATTGAATGCAGCTCGCGCAGACGCCTGGCTAGCTCGAAGCCGTCCATCCCGGGCATATTGATGTCGAGCAGTGCAATGTCGGGAATCCAGTGATCGATTAGCTTGAGTGCGGCATCGCCGCTCAGGACGCAGCGCACGTCATAGCCTTCGCTCAGCAGGACCGCAGTAATTGCGTCGGCTCCCACGCGATAATCGTCAACGACAAGCAAACGCAGGGCGGTAGGGTGACGGTTAGCAACGGTGCGATCGGTCCATCGCGAGGTAAGAAGAGGCTCCACGAACAATCCCCGAAGTTTTATTTGCGCGTAGCAACGATTATTCCGACTCGGGCCGAAGTCGGGCCATTCTCCGCTCATGACGGATCAACAGACGACCCTTATGACTCTATCGGACTTCATTGAAGCGAGTTTCGATGTGCTGGTTGACGACTGGACGGCGTATGCGCGAGCCGTCAGTCCACAGGACGGCCACTTAAACGACACCCAACTGCGCGATTCGGCACGCGAGCTACTCGCCGGCATCGCGATCGACATGCGCGAGATGCAAAGTCGGGAGCAACAGGAAGCAAAGTCAAGGGAACCAGCCCTACCCAATTCGATGTTTAAAAATTGGACGTGTGCATGCTAATGACCGGCTCTCGCAAGGCTTCGGCATTAACGCGCTGGTCGCCGAATTTCGCGCCCTTCGAGCGAGCGTGCTGCGCAGATGGCAGGACCACGGGCCGCTTGACGCGGCCGCGTTCGAGCAAATGATCCGCTTCAACGAAGCTATCGATCAGATGCTCGCAGAGTCTGTCGGGCAGTTTGCGGCACGCACGGAACGCCTTCGAGATATGTTCGCCGGCATCCTGGCGCACGACCTACGCTCGCCAGTAGGCGCCATCATGGCGTCTACATACTCAATCCTGCGTGACGAGCATCTGTCGCCTACCAGCTTGCGAGCCGGCGCGAATCTGCAACGCAGTGCGGAGCGCGTGAAAACCATGATCGACGATCTTTTCGTTTATACGCGCACGCGTTTGGGCGATAAGCTGCCAATCGATCCGACCCAGCAAGATTTTGGCCGTATTTGTCGAAACGCGGTCGACGAGGTTCAATCCGCCTGCCCGAACGCTCAAATCGAGCTGGAGGCGACGGGCGAACTGGGTGGATTTTGGGACGGCGCGAAGCTCAGCCAGCTAATCGTCAATCTTCTCACCAACGCCGTCAACCATGGATCCGGATCCATTTGCCTGAGCGTCGGCGGCGATGATCATCAGGTCGTACTGAAAGTCGCGAACGAAGGCTCGCCGATTCCAGCTGATGCATTGCCAACGCTGTTTGATCCGTTGACCCGCGCTAGCGCGTCACGCGAGCAAAAACGGAGCAATCGTCAAGACTGGTGTACGCGGATCGGACGGCGTGATCAGGCGGCCAGTGATTGAGGAGCCGGTGTGCTTTCAATCACCGGGGTTCCGTCCTTGAAGGGGATACCTTTCAGAAGCGCCTCGATATTCTCTGCGCCGCGGATTTTCCTCCATGACTTTTCGGCGGCTTCAATCAACTTGAACGCCATCGCGAGGAAGGTTGCGCGCGACAGGCAGTTACGTGTGCGGCTTGTGCGATGGCGCACCGTCGCGAACGTCGATTCAATCGGATTCGTGGTCCGCACATGCTGCCAGTGCTCGGCAGGGAAGTCGTAGAATGCGAGCAATTCGTCTCGGTCCTTCGTGAGTTTCTCGACGGCCTTTGGATACTTTGCCCCGTAAGTGTCGACGAACTCGTTGAACGCGACGATCGCATCGGCTCTTGTCGCGGCATTCCAGATTTCAGCAAGCGCCGCCTTGGCCTTGCCGTGCTGCGACTTGGGCATGACGTTGAGGATGTTGCCGACCTTGTGGAACCAGCAGCGCTGGTGCTGTGTCTGTGGAAACACTTCTTCAAGCGCTGCCCACAGCCCCATCGCGCCATCGCCGACTGCCAGCAGCGGCGGCGCCTGCAGACCTCGCTTCTTCAGATCGAGCAGCAGCTCTTTCCAGGATTCCTTCGATTCGCGATAGCCGTCGCTGAGCGCCACTCGCTCCTTGCAGCCGTCCGGTTTTACGCCGATGATCACCAGCAGGCACTGCCCGTCCGAATCCTCCGCGCGGGCCTGCGTATGGATGCCGTCGGCCCACCAGTAGACCCAGCGCGAGGCCGAGAGGTCACGCTTGTTCCACTGCTCGTACTCTTCTGACCATGCGCCCTTCAGACGGCTCACGACGCTTGCTGACAGCCCTTTGGCCTGCTCGCCCAGCAACTCCGATAGCGCCTCGCCCATGTCGCCCGTCGAGACACCACGCAGGTACAGCCACGGTAGCGACGACGACACCCGCGGCGACTTGCGCACATACGGCGGTACGATCGTCGAATTGAACTTGATGCCGGAGCCCGAACGATCGCGAACCTTCGGCACCTGAACAGGCACCGGTCCCACGGCCGTAACGATCTCGCGCTCTGGCAGGTAGCCGTTGCGCACGACCGCCCGCCGCCCATCGATCGTCTTCACATTCGAATATTGCTCGAGCATCACTGCCAGTTCCGCCTCGATTGCCTGCTGGATGATTCGCCGCGCCCCTTGCTGAATCAGATCGTCCAGGCCGGCGGCCCTCGCGACTTGTGCTTCTTCTGCTGTTTGACTGCCGCTAGTTTCCTGCGTATGTTTCGCCATGGTGGTGGAGTTCGATTGTGGAAGTGTTACCGTGAGAAGCAACATTCTCCTTCAATCGCCACCGCCTTCTTCCGTCTCTTCTCCACGCCGCGTACACCAGTTTCAACGATAGCTCGCAAAAACGTGTTTCGTCCGGCATGGGGCTGGGACTGTACATCTGTCGCATCATTGCACAAGCGCATAACGGAAACATCGACGTCGAGTCGAACGAAGCCAAGACGGCATTTACGGTAACAATCCCAAGAGTTGCAGGGACAAGCCCTTAACGCTAACCGCGCCTAAACGATGCCCGCCCGACTGGGCGGCATCATCCCGTCGGCCTTTTGGGATCCTTCCGTTCATGGACGGGGATGGCCGCGCTTGTCGCTCGAAGTGCTGAGCGTCGAGGCTGGTGAAGTGCGGACATCGAGCCGCCCAAGCGTAATTCGTGATAAGTGCGGCCGTCTCGTTCCAGAATTTCCTGTGCGTCGCGCTGACGCCTCCCATGGACCGAATCGCTGTATGGCTGTATCCAAGAAACAAAGCTCGAGCGGAAGAAAGCCAATTCGCAACCGGCAGAACAAGCGTCTGTATCTCCCTTTAAGCAATGAACACGCAAGCCAACTGAACCTGCAGGCGCGCATCGCATTTGAGTCAATACGGACGGGAAGAGGCGATAGGGCCGCTTTGCTTCAGATGTCCTCGATCGTGCTTCTATGCGAATTCCCCACCGAAGACGGTCACGGGCTGTTGCCGCTCTCGTTGCTTCAAGAGGCAAGACGACGCATGGCGCGAGTCATGGCCGCCGGCAGCGCCGATGAAACATGCGAATATGCGCGACGGCTCATCGACCAACTGAACGAAATCGTCAACGAGTACGACAGGCAAATGCGCGAGACGCGCTTGCACACGATCGTCGCCGCATTCGATAAGGTCGACTGCATGTTGGTAGCAAGGAAGCGCAGCCTCGCGCGGACGAGGAGGCTGACGATCAGATTGAGTGACGGCTTGTAACCCCGCTAGAACTGACGCAATGACCGATCGACAATCCCAAGTGTTACGTTTTCCGCACGGAGTGCAATTCGAAGACGGCAATCGACGTCTGGAAATCCCGAGGATAGACAGAGACATCCACCCATTTCGGTCGGCTCGTCGAACATGTGGCCCAGAAGAAGGGGGTTGCGCGGCGGTCGCGCGAAACACAACGTGATCGCATGCGAGCCTTTAACGTGGCTGCCTATGACCGCTTCTCGCAATCCGATCTTGTCTACGGGCGAGCCTGGTCCTCTCCTGAGTTACGCCGTATCCAGCTTCGGCAGCCGAAACAATTCCAGCCTTTGCGCCAGTAAGGTCCACGCGCACGCTGCCTTCGGTCAGGCAGGTCCAATAACGTTGACCGCGGCACCAGAGTTTTATCCCGTTACGGACGTCTCGCTCACTCAACCCGAGCGCCGCCGCTTGGACAAGCGCGTCCTTAAGTATCCCTACCTTGAGAGGGATTTTTGATGCGGAATTCGGCGGAAAGGCGCGGGGAAAACGCCTCTGCAGAATGATAACCGCGCGTTCTGCTGCGTCGGCAGAGGTTCTCGGAAGCTTCGTCAATGGGTTGGCGTGCCGCTCGTCGCCTTCTGTCGATGACGTCCCGCGTGAAGTGGCCTTGTCAACCTTGGCGTCTTGCTTAAACTGCGCCTTCAGCACCGCAAGTTGTTCGAATCCCATCGTACGTGTCCCAATTAATTAATCAAATTTTGCCAGTCAGCTTATACATCGCCAATAGCGAAATAACGATGGCCTCGCCCGGCATTCTTGCATTGGACGCATCCGTCGGCGGCGCAGGCGGGTATGCGTGTGGGCTCGCACTTCGCGCGAACCGCTCTACAATGCAGAGTGTCGAAAGTCTTGCGATGCGGAAAACAAATTCTCCGGTCAATGCGATGCTCAACTGCGGCTCAATCTCCGGCCTCTCCCTTCGATAAGGCCTTCCCTGTGAAGCACAAAAATTGCTTGTATGCCTGACGTTTGCAGTTTATCTCGCTTACCCTCTCCAGCGTCGAAACGCTCATCTATGCCTCCGACCTCCGAAGCGCTTTTCAATGCTCTCCCTATTGGCGCCTATCTTCTCGCACCGACAGCGGATGCCACCGTCCTTGCGGTGAACGACGCGTTCCTGACAAATTCGACTTTGCGACGCGAAGAGATGGTCGGTCGAAGTCTATTCGACATTTTTCCGCACAATCCAAACGACTTGGAAGATACCGGCGTCGAGGCGCTGCGTCGCTCGCTCATGCAAGTGATTGAGACCGGCAAGCAGACCGCGCTTGCTCTCCAACGGTTCCCGCTCTGGATCAGTGCGCACGGCGGCACTAAACGTTACGAGGAGCGGTACTGGCGCGCGGTCAACACGCCAATCTTCGATGCTGAAGGCGCTATGACCAGTATCCTGCATACCACCGAAGATGTGACCGCCGCCCACCGCGACCAGCAAGCGTTACTGCGAAGTGAGGCGCGGTACCGCAGTTTGTTCGAAGCGATCAATGAGGGCTTTTGCGTCATTGAGATGGTGTATGACAAGCAAGGCATCCCGGTCGATTATCGCTTCTTGCAAGTGAATCCCGCGTTCGAGGCTCAAACAGGCCTTGTCGACGCCACCGGACGGACGATTCGCGAGATAGTGCCTGCGCATGAAGGGCACTGGTTCGCGACTTACGGCGCGGTGGCTCGCACTGGAATTGCAAGGCATTTCCAAGACGAAGCCGTGGCGCTCGGTCGTTGGTACGACGTTCATGCTTTCCGTCCCGATCCGTCCTCGCCTGATGAGGTAGCGGTTCTATTTTCCGATATCACAAGGCAGCGCACAGCTGAGCGACGTCTGCTTGAAAGTGAACGAAGCGCCAGAGCCGCCGCGCGTGACGCGATGGCGGCAACGCGGCGCCTCGACGCCGTGTTGGAAGCAGCGCCAATTGCGATCGTGGTTAGTGACCGACTAGGCGCAATCGAACGAGTGAACCGTTCCTTCGTCCAACTTTGGGGAGAGAACTATCCTCTGCCCCAAGACATCAGCGACTTTCGATTGTGGCAAGCCCGTTGGGCCGACCATTCTGAGAAACATGGCCAGGCTCTCGGGACAGATGAGTGGACGACCGCTCGCGTTTTGCAAGGCGAGGCGATAGCCCGAGACATCTTGTCGATTGTCAGCTTCGACGACCCGCCAAACCATCGAACCGTGCTCAGTAATGGCGCCCGTATTGAGGATGAAAACGGTGAAGTGGTGGGCGCCGTGGTCGCCCAGCTCGATATCACCGACCGAGTTCGTGCGGAAGAGGAGCTACGGCTTGCAGACAAGCGCAAGGATGAATTCCTGGCGATGCTGTCGCACGAGTTACGAAACCCGCTGGCGCCGATCGCGGCTGCAGCCGAGCTAATGCGAGCCTCGCCCAACGATGAGCAGCGAGTAAGCAAGTCCAGCGGTATCATCGCACGGCAGGTCAAGCACATCACGGGTTTGATCGATGACCTGCTGGACGTTTCGCGGGTCACTCAAGGGCTGGTCAAATTAAACACTGAGATGGTTGACGTCAACCGCATAGCGGCTGACGCGATCGAGCAAGTACGCCCACTTATCGATCAGCGAAGGCACCGACTGTCATTTACCACACCGGCGGGTGCAGCGCTGGTTCGCGCGGACTCCAAGCGCTTGACGCAGGTCCTGGTGAACGTCATAAACAACGCTGCCAAATACACACCTGAAGGAGGCGACATCAGCGTCTCAATCGCTATCGATGGGCCGCATGTCAGAGTGACGATCACTGACAACGGGATCGGAATGACACCTGAAATAGCGGCCCGTGCGTTTGAACTGTTCTCACAGGCGGAACGTAGCTCGGATCGCTCCCAGGGAGGCCTCGGAATTGGACTTGCGCTCGTGAGGAGTCTCGTCACTTTGCACGGCGGGACCGTGCAAGCTTACAGCGCAGGTCCGCATCAAGGCAGCACATTCGTTATTTGCCTAGACCACGTCGAGATGTTGGCGATGCAAACTGACGCCGAGAACAACGAGCAGCACGACGCCGACCATGGCCATCTTCAACTGCGGGTCTTGATCGTCGATGACAACGTTGATGCGGGAGAGACGCTGAGCATGTTGCTGGAGGCGATGGGAAACGAAGTACGGGTCGCGCGCAATGCCCAGTCGGGGCTCGAGACCTACGACCGTTGGCTGCCAGATGTATGTCTTCTCGATATCGGGCTACCCGATATTGATGGGTACAGGCTCGCTGGTATGTTGAGGGCGCGAGTCCATTCGCCGGAAACACTACTGATCGCGGTGACGGGATATGGACTTCAACAGGATAAAGAGAAGTCTCTCGCGGCAGGCTTCGATCATCATTTCGTGAAGCCGCTGGACATCGACAAGCTGGTTTCGGTTCTTGGTGCCGTTTCTTCCCGGCGGCGCTGATCGAAGGGCGGTAGCTGGGGTCGTTTTTCGAGTCGTCGCCGGTCTGCACTACTGCCGAACCTAGGCCAATCGCAGTCATTCGCCTGAAAGCGATCATTGCCGGTTGAAGGGTTGAAGGTCCGTTTCGTTCCGGGCTAACTAACACCGACGAACGCACACATTACGCTCGCTCAAGCGGGTAGAGGCGCTTTGGCCCGGCTGGTTGTCAGTGCACGGTCCTGCGGAGATGTGCGCCAGGGGGCCGCGCGGGTTGCTACAATCGTTGCACGCGCATCAAGACGCTATGCAGGCGTGAGCCAACGTCGCTCGCTCCCTTTAAACCACATTAACTCTGCAATGCAACGTCCGATCCTCGTCGTTGAAGACAATATTAACGACCTCGACCTATTGCTTCTCGCCTTAGAACGCACCGGCGCAACCAACCCGATTGTCACCGTCAGCGATGGTCAGCAAGCGCTTGACTTTTTACTGCGGAAACACCGATTCAGTGACCGCGAAGGGCTGGATCCCGAGTTCGTGCTGCTCGATATTAAGTTGCCGCGTGTGAACGGGCTGGAGGTGCTGGGGACAATGCGCGAAGTGCCCATTCTGCGCACTGTACCAGTCATTATGCTCACATCATCAAGCTATGAGGGCGATGTTCTCGCAGCCTATGATTTAGGAGCTAACGGCTACGTCATCAAAGACAACGACTTCCAGGCATTCGTAGTAGCCGTCTCACAGATCAGCAGGATGTGGGCGAAACACAACGAGCACCCGCCGCATTTTAGACGAACAAACGTACGCGATCCACGAACGACGCCCCTCGGAGTAAGGTTGAATAAGTGGGAGAGCGCGTGATGTATGTCAGCAATGCGGGTCAGCGGAGATCTACGGGCATCTTCCAAGGAAGCAGCGCGTCGTAGTCGTCAACGGTCCTCGCCAGAGGAAGACGTTGGAACAACCAGTGAAGGTAGCGATAGGGATCGATGCCCCCGGCTTTGCAGGTTTCGATCAGGCTGTAGAGGTTTGCACTTGCGTTCGCCCCCGCTACGGTGTCGCTAAAAAGCCATGAGCGGCGCCCGACGACGAATGGGCGAATCGCGTTTTCGCAAGGGTTATTCGAGATGGCCCAAGTGCCGTTCTCGACGTAGCGGATCAGCTTCGGCCACTGCTCGCGCAGATAGGTGAGTGCCTTTCCGAGCAAACTTTTTGGTACGACACCCGGCGACTCCGCGAGGGCTAGAGCGTAGATGGCGTCGAGTATGCGCGTGCTGTATCGACGTCGCAATCGCTGTCGTCGCTCAGCTGCCCATTTCTTAGGGCGGGCCTCCGCAGCGAACAGCTTGCCGATCAGCGTGATGAATCGTGTCGCGAGCAGATCGGGCGAACGCGCGGCTTTCGGCACGTTCTCCTCCGCTTTGATGAAGTACCGTCTTAGGTGTGCCCAACATCCGAGGTGCACGAGGTCGTAGCGTTGAGCGATGTCGTTGTAGGGCTCGTAGCCATCAGTCATCAGAACCGCGCCCTTGCGGATCCCCGTGAACAGCTTGTCGGCTAGCTTGGTACCGCGTCCGGGCGTATAGCTGAAGCAGCGGATGGGGACGCCTGAATTGGTCATCTGCGCCCAGAGGTAGCTCTTCGTTTGCGGCTTGCGCCCTTTCTCTTTCAGTACCTGGAACGTCGTCTCGTCGCAGTAGATCAGTTCGGCGTCGAGCAACGCATCGCGCATGAGGTTGATCACGGGCTGGGTCGCGAGGCCAACGCCAACCATGCTGGCGGCGATCGTGTTCGACGAGATGTCTCCGCCGAAGCGACACAGCAGACCGGCCTGGCGATAGAGCGGCATGCCGAACTGATATTTGCCGGTGGCGATCCATGCGAGCGCTGCTTCGCTCAACAGTCCGCGCGCGATGATGCGCGGCGGCGCTGGAGTGACCTTGATGCCGAGATCGCAGCACGGGCACGCATATTTGACGCGCTGGTGTTGGATCACTCGAAGCTGCTCGGGGATCACATCGAGCTGCTCGCTGATCTCCGCGCCGATCTCAACGAGCGCTTGCCCATCGTTCGTGCAAAAGCGTTCGGCTTCGGGCAATTCGTGCCGCACGACCTCGCGCGGCAGATTGGGATCAAGCGGCTTGCGGTGACCGCGCTTCTTGCGCTTGTGCGCGCCAACCGTCGTCTCTGGCGTGTCTTCTTGGGCAGGCGCGCTGTTCGCGCCGAGCACCTCGGCTTCGTTGAACAAGTCAAGTTGATCAGAATCTAGTGCCTCGCTCTTGGCGCCGAACAGTTCGCGACGGTAGGCTCGGAGTCGCTCCTCAGCAAGATCGCGCTCTGCCGTCATAAGCCGCAAGGCGCCGCGTAAGGCCTCCTGTTCTTCTCGCAATGCCCGAGCAGCATCGCGCTCGGCGAGCAACGCCTTCAATTCCTCGGCGGTGATCGTGACATTGATCGGCATGGCGGGTTAGACCATGCGCACGGCCTCACTGTTCAGCTCACGCGGCGATATTCCTGCTTCGGATGCCGTCTTATCGCGGTGATGTCATCGCCATCGAGCAACGCGTGCAACACGTTGGTCGTCATCGTCACGATCTCAGCCTTGTTGTCTGGCCAGATGAAGTGGCTGCTCTCCAATCGTTTTATCAAAAGCCAGAAACCACTGCCGTCCCAGCCAAGAATCTTTATCCGGTCACGACGTCGGTTTCCGAAGATGTAAAGCGACGTGTCCATCGGATTTAGGCGCATCGACTGCTCGACGAGAATCGACAGACTGTTCATGCCGTAGCGGAAGTCGACAGGATCGCGGTGCAGGTAGACCTTCAGATTATCGTCGAACCGGAACACGGCATCCTCCCGAGCATCTGGACCACGGTGGTCAGCTCGTCGATGGTCGCCTCTGTGATGTCGAACTCAACACCGTTGGGCAAACGTATGTGCAAGGCAACCGTGATCGATGGTGTGCGCGCGGACACCGCTCCTTCAACCGTCACAGCCCCTTGAACAACCGGTACAAATGGTGATGGCACGTCGGGCGCATGAGTCCGCAAGGCCGGCGGCGCGACATCAAGCGATGCCCTGTCTGCTGGCCTCAGTTCCTTCTCCGCCGAATTCCGCGCCGCATGTGTCTTCTGATAGCGCGTGATCCACTCGCGCAACAGATTCGGGTTCAAGCCGTATTCCATCGCCGTACGCGCTATCGAAACGCTGGACGTCATGCACAACTGGACCAGTTCCTCGCGGGCTTGCGGATCGTATTCCCGGCGACCATCCCGCTTCGCGCCGACTACCAGACGGCTACGCAAACCTCGATCTTCTGTCATGTACTCTCATCCCAGCTGTCCACGTGGACAGGTAGCATCAGAGAATCACTCGTCCATTGCTAGGGCGTCCTTGAAGGACCGCATACGAACAAACCGCAATTAGTTTCCGGATCCCATTGCCGCAGCGCGCAGCGGATGCTGATATCCGTGACCTGCTCCCATTCAACTTCGTAACACGGAACGACGTATCCGCATCAACCTGATCGAGCAACAGGCAGTCGCTGGCTCTCGATGGTGTGCGTTAATTCGCGCTTACAAAAAGCGCACCTTATTAGCATAATTTGTGGATTTCGCTAGCGGCAGCGGACGTTGTCTTGCGAGCGTGTTTCGCCGATGCACGCAACCGGACTAGTCAATCGATTGCGGCGGTCATGGTCGAACTGCGATGTCGCACTAAGAACGCGACCATGCAGAACGCAGTCGTGGAAATAAGTGAGACCACCAAAACGGTCCACTCGACCAAGAGATAATTTTGCCCGACCGTCCAGATCAACGCAGCGGAAATCGGAGCTACACCCTTCGCGATGTTCGACGGCGCAGAGAGCAGTCCGCTGACTGCTCCGTAGCCCTCGGTCCACATCACATCTTGCACGATCGTGCCGCGCAGGATTGTCATCATGCCGTTAGCGCCGCCGTAGATGACCGCGAACAGGATCAAAGCGATGGGCGAGGTTCCTGCGACCAGGAGGATCACAACAGAAACCGGAAACGCCGAAGTGATGATAAGGCCAACGATCTTTGACGACACGTTTCGTCCGACGGTGAACCAGAGCACGCGAGCAAGAACCTGGGCCGGACCGATCACTGCCATCGTCGCGAGAATGCTGGGCTGCGATACTCGGCGTTCGACCATCAACGGAACGAGGTGAAACGTCAGCGCAGCGAAGGTCGCGTAGTAGGCGGTAAAGCAGACCGCAAGCGCCCAGAACACCGGGGTTTGCAGCGCGCGCCTGACGGACGCCTCATTTTCTGCCCTGATCCGCTCCTTGTTGACGGCGAGTGCCGCGACGTTCGGATCATTGCGCAGGGCCAGCCAGTGAATGGGCAGGCACATGCAGGCGTTGATCGCCGCGAGCGCGAGTAATGCATGCCGCCATCCCAGAGCATCGACAAGCTCCTGCGTAAGCGGAATGAATACGGTGCTCGCAAATCCCGCAACGAGCGTCACCAGCGTGATTTTCGTGCGGAAGCTGCGGGGATAGTCGCGGGTTAGAATCGCGAACACCGGATCGTAGAGCGTGGCCGCCATGACACGCCCAATCCGACCCATGCAGCGAACAGCGTCACAAGGCTTGCTGCCTGCGACCAAAGGACCAACATGACGGAGGCGAGCAGCGAGCCAGCCGTCAATACGATGCGGCTATGTCCGTGGTCGATCCACTTGCCGACCGGGTATGCGGCCAGCCCGGACACCAGCAGCCCGCACGAAAGCGCAGCATTCGTCGATGCCCGGCTCCATCCCAGTTCCTGCTCCATCGGCACGACAAAGAGCGAAAACGCGTAATAGACCACTCCCCACGCGACAAGCTGGCCGGTCGCCAGTGCCCAGGTTGCCCTATTGCTCTCAGGTTTTCGGTCGCTAGCGTAGGGCGGCATGGGTCAGATACTGGCTTGATTCACGCGTTTCATCAGCTCTTCGGCACTCTCCTTGCGCTCGCTGTAGCGATCGACCAGGTACGGGCCAATATCGCGCGTCAGTAGCGTGAACTTCACCAGCTCTTCCATCACATCCACGACGCGATCGAAATAGGCCGAAGGCATCATGCGTCCGGTCTCGTCGAATTCCATGAACGCCTTGGCCACCGACGACTGGTTCGGGATGGTCAGCATCCGCATCCAGCGTCCAAGCACCCGCATCTGATTGACGGCGTTGAACGATTGTGAGCCGCCACTCACCTGCATTACCGCGAGCGTCTTGCCCTGCGTCGGCCGCACCGCGCCAACCGAAAGCGGAATCCAGTCGATCTGCGCTTTCATGATGCCGGTCATCGCGCCGTGGCGCTCCGGCGAGCACCAGACCATGCCTTCGGACCACAGCGCCAGCTCACGCAGCTCAGCCACTTTGGGATGTGTGTCTGGCGCGTCGTCGGGCAGCGGCAGGCCGCTCGGATTGAATGTGCGGACTTCGGCACCCATCGCCGTAAGCAGACGTGCGGCCTCTTCGCTCAGCAATCGGCTGAACGAGCGCTCGCGCAGCGAACCGTAGAGCAGCAAGATGCGGGGCGCATGAGCGGATACCTCCGCGGCCTGAAGGCGTTGGATATCGGGCACTTCGAGCAGCGCCGCATCGACCTGCGGCAGCTCGGTGGCAAGATCAGTTATCGGTGCAGACACGCTTGCCCTCCGTATCGATGACTACCTCGCCGTCTTCCTTCGTGAACGCGCCGCGTTGTGCTTCGGGCAGGATGTCAAGCACGATCTCGGACGGACGGCACAAGCGCACGCCCACCGACGTCACCACAAAGGGACGATTGATGAGAATGGGGTGCGCGATCATCGCGTCGAGCAACTGGTCGTCGGTCAATGCCGGGTTGTCCAGATGCAGTTCGGCGTAGGGCGTGCCTTTCTGGCGCAGCACCTCGCGCACGCCCAGGCCCGACTGGTTGATCAGCTCGACGAGCTTCTCGCGCGACGGCGGGTTCTTGAGGTATTCGATGACGACGGGTTCGATACCCGCGTTGCGGACCATCGCAAGCGTATTACGCGAGGTGCCGCAGTCCGGGTTGTGATAGATGATGACTTCGCTCATTGCTTGTTTCCGTAAAGCTCAGGCGCACTCGTACCAGTTCTTCGAACGGTTGACGATATGCACCACGAGCAGCATGACCGGCACTTCGACCAGCACGCCTACGACGGTCGCGAGTGCCGCGCCGGAGTTAAGGCCGAACAGGCCGATTGCCGTGGCGACGGCCAGCTCGAAGAAGTTCGACGCGCCGATCAGGGCAGACGGACAGGCGATGTTGTGCTTCTCGCCGACCGCGCGATTAAGCCAGTAAGCCAGCGCCGAATTGAAGAAAACCTGAATCAGGATCGGCACGGCAAGCAGCACGATGACGAGCGGTTGCCTGAGGATCGCCTCGCCTTGAAAGGCGAACAGGAGTACTAGCGTTGCAAGCAGCGCCGTGATCGACCACGGGCCGATTTTCACCATAGCCGCTTCGAGCGCCGCTTCGCCATGTGAGAGCAGTAACTTGCGCAGGGTCTGCGCGAGAAGCACCGGAATGACGATGTACAGCCCGACCGAGATGAGCAGAGTCGCCCAGGGCACCGCAATGGCCGATAAGCCGAGCAGCAGGCCGACCAGCGGTGCGAATGCGACCACCATGATGCTGTCGTTGAGCGCCACCTGAGACAGCGTGAAGAGCGGATCGCCACCCGTCAGGCGGCTCCAGACGAACACCATCGCCGTGCACGGCGCTGCTGCCAGCAGGATGAGCCCGGCCACGTAGCTGTCGAGCTGCGCGGCGGGCAGCATCGGCGCGAACAGGTGCTTGATGAAGAGCCACGCGAGGAACGCCATCGTGAACGGCTTGACTAGCCAATTGACCACGAGTGTGACGCCAATGCCCTTGATGTGCTGACGCACTTCATGCAGCGAGCCGAAATCGACCTTCACTAGCATCGGAATGATCATCACCCAGATCAGCAACCCGACCGGCAGGTTGACTTGGGCGTACTCCATGCGGCCGATTGCCTGAAAGACGCCAGGCAGCATTTGGCCAAGGAGGATGCCCGCGACGATGCACAGCGCAACCCAGACCGTCAGGTAACGCTCGAAAAATCCGATTGCTGGGGGCGCTGCGCGGACCGCTGTTCCGGTACTGCTCATTTCTTTCCTGCGATAGTGTCCACGGACTTGGCCGGTGTGCAGCAGGCGGTGGGTGCCTGTGTTTTCTCCTGCGAACGCGCGCGTGACGAACCGTACATGGGGGCGGTATCCAGCGTGCGAAAGGTCTCCCATGCAACGCCCTGTGGATCAACGGTCCACGCCTTGTCGGACCTTGCGTAGCAGCAGGTCGTGCCGATTTGCGCCTGCACCGGCAGTTGTGCCGCCGTAAAGCGCGCGGTCATCTCATCAAGTTCCGCGTGTGTTTCGACTTGAATACCAATATGGTCAACGCCGGGCTTGACGCCTCGTTTCCAGATCGCGAAGTTCACCGCCGGATCGGCCAATTCCCACTTGCAATAATCGTCTACCAGAACGACGGGCTCGGCATTGCCAAACATTGCGCTGTAGAACCGGATACTGTCGTTCAGATTGTCGACAGCGACGTGAATGTGCATGCGTTTCATGGTGTGTCTCCACAACAGTTAGGGAGCTCGCTAATCGCGCAGGTTGCGCCAGCGCAGCAGTTCTCCGTAAGAAACCCGATCAGGTTCGTCATCGCGTCGAAGTTTGCCGAGTAGATGACAAAGCGCCCCGACTGACGCGACTTGACAAGCTCTGCGTGCGCCAGATCTTTGAGATGGAATGAAAGGCTGGAAGGAGCAAGCCCTAGTTGCTGTGCGATCTCGCCCGCGGGCATACCGTCGGGTCCAGCGACGACGAGCTGTCGGAAAATCGCCAGGCGCGATTCGTGGGCGAGAGCGCTCAAGGCGCGTACAACGAGGTCTGGGTTCATGCACGACACGATAGACGATGCGTTTCGATATTTTAAGTATAATTGAAATAACGGATTTATCGATAGAGTCTTGTTTGCTTGCTGGACTACCAAAGAAGTCAGCCGCTTCAGCCGCTTCAGTCGTGCTTAAAGCGGCCACTCAGGGAACTGGCATTTCCCTGGCCTTCGGGTCAGGTCCGCCGATCGCCGGCGATACGCAGCAAGGAGACGCATGAAGGGCGCAAGGGGCCGCTCATCGTCACGCGAGGCCCGTCCGGCGCCTTCCAATGACTGGCGCACAATCAACCTCTCGTCGGAGCCGTATGGCCCAGCACGGCCGCGATCGTTAGAATGACCAGCATGGCAAGCGCTTCAACGGACAGCAAGACATCAAAACGCTTTTGTGTGGCCGCAAATGAAGAATCGTCCCGAAGCGCCTGCGCGTGAAGCTTGGGGAGAACCACCAACCGGTTCCAACCGCCCAATCCCACGGCCGCTGCAACGCACACAAGCTTCGCCGCAAGTATCCGGCCCCAGGGCGTTGCGAAGAACCGCACGTCTGCCTCCCCAGTGTCCTGCAAAACGTTGTAGAAGCCGGTGATTAGCACGACAACAAGCGCGGCCGTCGCCAGATACGATAGCTCAGCGCAGAACGCTAGCCTTCTATCGGCCGTTGCGTGAGCGGTCGTTGGGCCTCGGAGCATAATTGCGGCAACGATCACGCTTCCGGCCCACAGTGCCGTTGCGCACAAATGCATGACATGGATGGCTTCCCGCACCGAGAGGTCGCCCGCATCGGCTGCATGGCTGGCCGCTGCCTTGCCTGCAGCCCACGCGACTAGGCCCGCGATAAACAGCGGCAACCCCCAGCGACCAGATAGCCAGCTCAGCGTCGCCAGCAGGGCGCCGACAAATGCAACCGACCACGCGAACCCGAAGTGCGATTCGGTGAGCACGGAACTTACCGCGGCACCGGCGTCGGCAAGCGGCGAGCCGCTCATGACGGCTGCCTGTAGCCAAAGGTACGCAAGGGCCGTGAGCGCCAACACAATCGATAGACCGGTCTGCCAAATGCGTAGTGCGGTGGGTGCGCCCATACCGCTGCGCTTGCCCATTTCCGCGCAGGCGAGGCAACCGGCTGCCGTCGCGAACACCACATCCTGGACGGCTGCTACGCCGATTTGCGTGGCGACGAGCGGTTCCACGGTCACTTCACCATGAATTTGTAGTGCCCCTGCGTACGATGTCCATCCGCAGCGACAGCCACCCATGCAACCGCATAGGCGCCTGGCTTCAGCGGACTCAAGCCCACGGACATGCGCTTGCTGTCCGATGAGTCTACTTCGGACTTGCCTCTCGTGACAGCCTT
The DNA here is from genome assembly GCF_031450875.1 of Caballeronia sp. LZ001. Taxonomy (NCBI): domain Bacteria; kingdom Pseudomonadati; phylum Pseudomonadota; class Betaproteobacteria; order Burkholderiales; family Burkholderiaceae; genus Caballeronia; species Caballeronia sp. LZ001. The sequence continues at coordinate 139,794 of NZ_JARTVX010000006.1, forward strand.
GCCTTGTTCATCGGTAACCGCGATTGAACTGAACGCGCGCTCGAGCCTATCGTCGAAGTCGATCACGACGGCGTCGATCGTGGTCGGTGCGGTCGATCCTGCGGCCGGCTCCTGATGTTTCGGATAAGCGTGCGCCCACGCGAGGTGGGCGGCCAGAAGCGCGACCGTGGCAACAGCCGTGCGCACTGTAACGAGTTTCATGACGGTGTTCCTGTTAGAAGGTGCCGACTTACTGAAATAGTGGCTTGCCGATCGTGCGCGGCGCGACATCGTCGAAGAAAATATGCATTTGCACGAGGATGCCGATGTGCGAGCCGCTCGCTCGACTGATCGGGATTTGCGCTTCGACGCCGAGCTGGCCATAGCGGCTTATCCAGATGAAGCCGGGGTTCACGGTCCCGGTTGTTTGTCCCTGACTGCGAGAGAGCGGCACTTCGACCAGCGGGATGAGGTTGGAAAACGGCTGGGGCAGGCCGAGGTCGTGTACGTGTTGTTGCAGGTAGGGCAGGCTGTACTGAAACGTGAAGCCATAGTCGAAGGAGTTCGGTTGGCCGCCGCCCGTCGTGAACGACGGTCCTGCTTCCCCCGTAATGGCGACGGGACGCAGCCAGGCTAGCGAGTCGGGCAGGTCGCCCATGCCCTTGCCGGCGAAGACCGTGGGCGAGATCGTCGAGAAGTTGTCGGCAATCGCGCGGCTGCCCGTGCCGCCGAGGTCGGCATTCACACCCACCGACGTCATGAATTCGTGCGCGTCATTTACGTAAAGCAGGTACTTGAGCCCCACGCCGAAGTTGTCAAAGCCGCGCGCAGTGGGATTGTTTTGCATGACGTAGCCGCCGTCCACGGAGAAAGCCAATCGCGGAGTGATGAGCTTGTCGTACTCGAAGCTGAAAGTGTTGATGCTTTGGTCGCCGGCGTCACCCGGCACGCGCTGGTGGCCGAATTCGAGGTTGGCTTCGTCGCCTACGCCGGGGTCATCAACGGAAAGTGTGGAGGGAAATACGCGATCGCCCGCGATGGCGTGAGCGTGAGCGGGGGCAGCATGGGCAAGGCAGACAATCGTGGCCAGCAGCGCGTAGCGTGCCGGGGGCGTACAGCGATTGATGAAGGTTCGCATTTTGGCTATCTCCAGTTATCGTTCGATGCCGTCGTGCAGAAACACGACACGCTGCCGCTTAGCAGGCGCCAAGAAGCAGAGTTGCAGGTCAAACACGGGATTAGGAGAAGACCGGAGGCGCCCTAGGTTGCGCTACTGTGTAGATGAGAGTGAGAGGCACGGCGATCAAGGCACCGGCGACCGTCATTGTCGTTGCGGCTAGCGGTACGACAAGCCCAGCCGAAGTGCCGAGGAGCGTCGGGACATGTCCGATCAGACTGCAATAGGCGCAGGCCTGTCCGTGCGTAGGAACCCCATGCGCAGGCTTGCCGTCATGTGCCGACGACACAACTGGATCATCGGCTGAGCAATACGTAGCCAGCGCATCACCGAGCCGGTGATGCGACGCCAACAGCTGCGAGACCACCGGCGCGAGTGTCACCAGCAGGATTGCAAGCAATCCCAGCAGAGAGCCAAGGCGATGGAATCGAACGCGGTACATGGCGCGCTTGGTGAATGGAACGCGGAGGTTAGGAAATTATCCCACGCCAGTAGAAAGTTCAACTACCGAGATTCAGCGGATTATTCGCATCTCGCAATAGAAAGCAATGCGGAAGCATTTGGACGCACCGACTGAATCCGTACGACGAACGAAACAATCGACTTTTGGTTAGCGGCGATGTATAAGCGCACCTGGCCATGCCTGAACAAGGACACTGCGGGAAGCCGGTGAGATTCCGGCGCGGTCGCGCCACTGTATCGGGGGACGCCGATGATCGGCCACTCCCCGAAGCCAGACCTCTCAGTGTCATCCTCTACACCGATATGGAACGCGATTATTCCGGGAGTTCACAATGCTTGACCCTCTGCGCCAGATTTTCAACGACTCGGACTCGAAAGTCCGCAATAACCTGTTCGGCATTTATGGCGTGCTGATCGGTATCAATGTGTTCGCGTCGGTGTGGGCATTCGTTGCCTTTCACGCATACCCTGTCCTGCTCGGCACTGCGATGCTTGCCTATGGCTTCGGTTTGCGCCATGCCGTCGACGCCGACCATATCGCGGCCATCGACAATGTGACGCGCAAGCTGATGCAGGAAAGGAAGCGGCCCGTAGCCGTCGGCTTCTTCTTTTCGCTCGGCCACTCGTCAGTGGTCGTGCTCGCCTCGGTCGCCGTCGCACTGGCGACAGAGGCGATTCAGGGGCGATTCGACAGCTTCAAGGCGATTGGCGGAATGATCGGCACCTTCGTTTCGGCCGTTTTCCTTTTCGCGCTGGCGCTAATGAATTTCCTGATTTGCGCGGCATCTATCGTGCGTGGAAGCATGTCCGCGCTGGCGGGGCGTACGTTGATGACGACTTCGATGTGCTGCTCGCCAACCGGGGGCTCATTGCCCGCCTCTTCCGCCCGCTTTTTCGCCTGGTGACGCGTAGCTGGCACATGTATCCAATCGGATTCCTCTTCGGGCTTGTATTCGATACCGCAACCGAAATCAGTTTGCTCGGCATTGCAGCGACGCAGGCAGCAAAAGGGCTCTCGCCCTAAGCCATCATGGTCTTTCCGGTACTCTTCAGTGCGGGGATGTCACTCATCGGCACGCTCGATGGCCATTTGATGTTGGGCGCCTATGGTTGGGCTTATCAGAAGCCCTTGCGCAAGATTTACTACAACATGACGATCACGCTCGTCTCGATCGTGGTCGCCGTCGCGATCGGCGGCATCGAGGCTCTCGGACTGCTCGCCAATCGACTCGAACTAAAGGGTCCGGTGTGGGATGCAATTGGCTCGCTCAACGACAACTTCGGCGCGCTCGGCTATATCATCATTGGTATCTTTGCGCTTAGCTGGATTGCTTCGCTCGTGATCTACAGGTTGAAGCGTTTCGACGAGGTGCAGACGGGTTAGCAAGTCCGACTTGGTACGCGGCTGATGATGCCATTCAGTACGATGGCGGGCAGCGTCGTGCACCGCCCGCCTGCGATCAGAATTTATAGGACACGGTGACTTGCGCGGTCAAGGGAGGACTGGGCATGAGCGTGTAGTCGAAAGTCGCGGCCGAACCGCCGGTGTAGTACTTGCGATTGAACAAGTTGAAAATGTTCAGCTGCGTTTTCCAGTGCCCTTGCTGGTAGGACGCCATGGCGTCGGTGCGAACGTAGCTGGCCAATTTGAAGGTGTTCGGCAGGGTCGCCTCTCGCGAGCCCACGTAATAGACGCCAGCCCCAAATTGCAATCCCGGTATGGACTGCAATTGATAGACCGTCCAAAGGCTTGCGCTGTGACGCGGAACATTACTGAGTAGATCGCCGACGGGGTAAGTCGTGTCACTCGTGACTTTGGCGAGCGTGTAGGCATACGTGACGATGGCTTTCCATTGCGGCGTGATGTTGCCAGCGATGTCGAGCTCCACCCCCTGACTTCTCTGCTTGCCTGTCAACACCTGGAGCAACGGGTCGGTTGGGTCGGTCGTGAGGATGTGATTTCGGTTCAAACTGAATAAGGCAAGGTTGGCGCCCAGCCGATCCTTGATGAGATCTTGCTTGACGCCTATCTCGAATTGCTCCGCGACTTCCGCATCGTAGGTGACGTTGCTGCCGCTATGTCCGACGTTAGGCGCATGGCTGCGGCTCCAGTCCGCAAAAAACGAAGTATTCCCCATGGGTTGCCACACCAGCCCAACCCGCGGGGAGAACGTCGTCTGCTGACCTCGGACGGTCGCTTCGCCCACCTCGTCGGCGCGATTAAAAAATCGATCCGCGCGCATGCCGAGCTGGAGTTTGATTTGAGGCGTCAGTTCGACCAGATCTTGCACATAGGCGCCGTAATCCTTGCCCTGGCTCTGGTGAACCGGCAACGGATCGCCCGGCGTTAGGCCGGAAACATAGTCGGGGTTGAACAGGTCCAGCGTCATGTTAGACACCTGCGAGCCGCCGTTACCAAGTTTGAGATAGCCGTAGTCTAGGCCGGCGAGCAAGGAATGCTTGAAGCTTCCAGTGTAGAAATCGCCGACCAGCTCGGCCCGGGCAGTGTACTGCCGCGAGAATTCGTTCGCGCCGCTATAGACCGAATAGTCGAGCAAATTGCCCACAGCAGTCGTACTGTCGGGAAACGACTGCGTCGAGAGCTGGCGCGCGTAGGCGTATTGACCAGAGAGTCGCAACTTCCAATTCGCTGAGAGCGCCTGCTCGAATAGCACGGTTTCGGAAAAGGTGTCGTTCCTGCCGTAGTCGCCTTGAACTCCTGGGTACACTCCGTCATGAAGTCCGTAGTAGCGAGTGCGAGAAAGGTCTTGATAGTTGGGCACAGCTGGAACACCGAAGTCGAAGCCATCGCGGTTCAGATGGTTGTACTCGGTCAGCAGCGTCACCGACGTGCCCCGGTGATTGTCCCAAGTGATCGCCGGCGCCACCGACCATGAGCGATAGGCCGCGTTATCCCGGAAGGTCGAGTTGCTTTCACCCGAGGCGTTCAGCCGAAAGCTCAGTTCGTCGTTCAGCACGCGGTTCACATCCAGGGTCGAGCGCACCAGACCGTAGGTCCCCGCTGTCACATCGACTTCGCCGAAGTTGTCGCGCTCAGGCCGTTTAGAGACGGTGTTGATATAACCACCCACCGCGCCAATGCCGCCATATAACGCGCCCGCCGGACCTTTGAACACGTCGACGCGATCAATGTTCTGTACGTCGCGAAAAGCATAGTAGCCGTAGTTGCGAAAGCCGTCGCGCAAGCCATTGCTCTCGCTGAAGCCGCGAATGTTAAAGAAGGTCGCACCGTTGCCGCCGTAGTTCGCCTCAGCATGCACCCCGCTGACGTTGTCCGCTATCTGGTCGATGCGAGTGACACCCCGGTCCTGCAAAACCTCGGACGGCACGACCTGAATGGATGCGGGATAGTCCTTGAGGGGCGTATTTGTTTGCGTCGTGCTGTCCGATTTCTGTGCGTCATAACTCGAGCCGTGCGTGCCGGTGACGACAACAGGCGGCAAAGCCTGGCTCGCCGATTCTGAATCATTCGCAACACCGCTAGCACTGTCGTGCGTTTGCGGGTTGGCCGAAGGTATCGCCGGGTCGGCGGCCCGCGCATCAGGCGCGGGGATGAGCCCTGCGCACATCAGTGCTACCGCGACATGTGCCGGTACCGTTTTCATACGCACCAGCCCGCCGGGTTTGGCTGTGATGCCATTGCGCGCTGCGTTCGTCCGCGCGTTTTGAGCGCCCGCGAAAGGCGGTCGTTGTGTGATATTCATATTGTCGATCCAGCAGAAAGAATGGTCGAACGTGCGCGGCACCGTCACGGCGTGCGCAGCGGGGAAAGCGTCTTTCAGCTGAAAAGAGGAGGTGCCCGCGACAGCGGCAGGGAATGAGGCGAACGGCGCAACGGCGTGCGCGCAGGAGCTGGACTCCAAGATCGCGCGACACGTGTCAGGCCGAAAAGCACAACGGCAAGTGCAACTCCCACGCACGCCAGAACAAGCGCGGCACTGAATGGGCAAATCCCATCGTCTGCCGCCATTGCGTCGTGCAAGTGAGAGTCCGACATGCCAGACATCTCCGGGACGTTGTCCATCGTGCCCATCATCTGACCCATGTCCATCTCGGGCGATGTTTCGGGCATCGCCGCAGTTGGGCTGGCGTGATGCGTGAACATTGGACCGTGCCCCGAACACATCACAAGCGTGAGATCGCCGGTAGCCACTGATATGGGGTCGAGCATAATCCCGCCCGGCAGGAGCGCGCGCACGAACAAGAGGGCGAGCGCAGCCAGCAGGCGTCGCCGGCCGATCGCGCTGCCCCGAAACAAAAAGCGCCGAAAGGGATACATAGCGCGCATTCTACCTTTCGTTGTGGAAAGGCATGCAATCATGCATTTAGCAAAGGCTGCGCATATGCCTATAGGGCGACAAGATGAGCGGTAGCACGTTGCATTAAAGAGTTCGACGTTCTTCCTCAGTACACTGGACTGCTAATGATCATAAGCAGTGAGGGTTTTAATGGGTAAAATGGGGGTAGCGTTATTTACGCCTCGCCGAACGCCCATTAGCACGGGGCAGAGGCGGGTGTTCGGACTAGTCAGCGGGCTGGGACGTTACTGCCAGGTGGCAGTTTGCGCGGCGGGCGGAAGCTGAGCGGCGACGCTCTATGGTGAGGTGAGCACCTGCGGGAGCACGCGCGCGACAATCGATGGCCAATCAACCTCAACAATTGACGCTTCCCACGCCGCGCACCTACACCCGCACCGACTTCACGGCGCTGCGCGCGTTTGTGCAGCGCGTGCCTGCGGCCACCATCGCGCGGCTTTACTACGACGTCGAACGCTCGCCCCATGCGGCGAGCGCTGAGACCACCGAGCGCTATCTGCGTCAAATGCGTGATGACCTGGTAAGTCTGGCGCTCAAACACGGCTCATCGGTGCTCGCCGATCACCTCAAACTCGATCAAACAACACGGCAGCGCGCGGCTTACCGCCATGACGCTACGCATGGTCGAGCAGGCGTCGACCCTGGCGGCCGCTACGCCGACGCTGGCTCACCCGGTCGAGCTGTGGTTCCGGCCGCTGATCGCGCGACGGCTGATCGGCGAGTAAATCACCACGCTGGGCGCCCTGATCGAGTATTGCAACGCGCGCGGCGGCAGCTGGTGGCGATCCGTGCCGCGCATCGGACCCTTGCGCGCGGCAACGCTGGTGGCATGGCTGCGTCGGCATGAGCGAAGCCTCGGCGCACGCGTCGCCGACGACGTCGATGCGAGGCCACTCGATGTCACCTTTCGCGCAGCGGGCGAGCCGCTCGCCATCGTGGTGGGCGGCGATCCGGCCGTGCCCCGTCTGGCGCCCTTCGAGCAGCTCGCCGTGCCGGCCGAGTTATCGGGCGGTGATGGACTCCATCGAGGCATCAACCGCTCGGGCAGCTTCGCCTTCATTCGTGCCGAGCACGATCTGGCCGCCGTGCACGCCTACCTGCACCGGTATCGCGATCGTCCGGTGACCCTGCGCGCCTATACGCGGGAGCTCGAACGGCTGATTTTGTGGAGCGTCGTGGTTCGACAAAAGCCGCTTTCGTCGCTGCTGGTGGAAGACTGCGAGGCGTACAAGGATTTTTCAAAGCGCCGATTGCCAGCTTTACGGGACCGAAGCGTCCACGCACGAGCGGCCGTTGGCGCCCCTTTGCGCCCGAGGGGCTGTCGGAAGACAGTCAAGCGTATGCGGTGCGCGTAATTCGCGCCGCCTTCGCCTGGCTCGTCGAGGTGCGCTTCGCGGGCAACCCGTGGAGCGCCGTGCATGAGCCGGCGACGGTTATCCGCGAGTCCGCTGTTAAGGTTCACCGCGCACTACCGGCGGATCTCTGGACGTGCGTACGACGGCTGCTCGACGAACGTTGCAAGGCCCCGATTCTGCCGTCGCCAACGGAGCCGGGGGAGGCGGGGGCTCGTTTGACCAAGCTTGCGCGGGCGCGTGAGCAGCAAGAGGCGGCGCCTCAGTGGCGGGCTGCGCGGGCGGCCATTCTTTTGATGGGCGACTCGGGGCTGCGGTGAGTCGAAGCCGCTCAGGCACGGCGTGAAGATTTGCGCGCTTCTGACGTCAGAAGCGAATCGTCGACATCCGCTCGACGTTTACCAGGGGAGGCGCCTGCAGCGAGTGAGGCATCTGGTTTGGGTCCTCGAACCGTCTGGGCCCTGACGATTGTCGGCAAGCGGCGCAAGCAACGCACGGTGCCGGTAAGCGGCGCCACGCTCGACGCACTGCGCGCCCATTGGGCGGACCGCGATCGTGACTTCAATGGTCAGGCGCAGGGGCCGCTCATTGCGCCAGTCTGGATTCCAGAAACCAATGCTGCGCAGAGTCGGCACACCACTGACGACCGTGACGTGGCTTACACGCCGGACGCACTTGGGCGGCTGGTCCGCATGGCCGTCCGGCGACTTGTAGTCGAGCTTCGTGCCGATCCGACGGGCTTGAGCGAAATTAGCACCGAGGACTTGGTGCAACTGGTAAACACCTCGGCGCATGCGTTTCGCCACACCTTCGGTACACGCGCCGTCGCTCGAGATATGCCGACGGACGTTGTTCAGTCGATCCTTGGGCATGCGTCACTCCAGACCACGTCCATCTACGTCAAAGCAGAGAAGCGGCGCATGCTTGAGGCGGCGGCACGGTACTACGCGGATGACGACGCCTAGCCTTTGAAAGCGCCGGGCCGGTGCTTGCACACTGGGCTTGATCAGTAGGGAAAAGCCGAAAAGCGGCAGACTTGGGGAGCATCCGGGGTCGCAGGTAGTTACTCAGATGTGAGGCTTCGCGTCATAAGAAATTCCGCCTATGCAAGTCCGATGTTATTCGAAGCAAGGCACAAAGCACTGTGCTCGCCTGGCAATCGACCGATGCTCGCGAAATCCAATCTATTTAATAACTTTCACATGCAATATACCTACGAGACCCTTTGCGAGCGGACATGGGCGGCGGTAAATCGCTACATTGGTGAAGCAAACAATCTGACGAAATACCCGAACGTCGCTCGTGAGCAACTGGGTGCCGCCCGCGGCATAGTCATAGGTTTTTTTGCGCTCACGTTCGACGCACCGGCCAGTCGGGCCGACCAAGCGGATATGCTTGACCGCATTGCGCGTGCCCAAAATCAATTGCGAGAGCAGTGCCGCGAACGAACGCCGAGGACCTGACTACTCGATATGAGGTTTAGCCAGATTAGCCAGCTCTTGATTGCGTCGAAAACGAGGAGGCAATCTGATGGACGCCGACGACGACGCGCAAAAGCCCTAAATGCCTATGTTTCTCGAACGAACGAACGCCCGCGGTTAGTTCCGTGGGCGTTTTTCTATGGCAACGATCGCCGATTAAGACGCGCGGGCAATGTTCCGCTAGCTTCGTTCTCATTTTCCGCGGATGCCGGTCGCCAATTTATTGGCGCCGTCGCACGGCCGTAGTTCGGATTTTTGACCTTGAGCCAGTCACGGGTGTACGCCGGCCGAGTACGGCGCTTTGAGCCGTTTCGCCATAACCCCTTCGAGGTTGAATCGCGCTGCGCGCTCGAATGCCAGCTCGCCTTGCTCCTCGATGCCATCAACGTACACGATGACCATCGTGTCTGCAAAGCTCTCGCGCAACATCGCTTTCCTATCAAAAAGCCGCATGCGTCGCATGTCGTGGTGGCCCCAAGCGAGCATGTCGAAAACGTAGATCCGTGCCGGATCCTCCGTAGCGGCCGCATGTAGGCTCAGTGGATGGCGGCTTCGCGTCCGCCGTTGAAGGCGTTCTAAGGAGGTGCGACCGGTGCCGTCATCGACGGTCAGCTCCGCGTCCCAAGAGAAGCTACCAGGAATATCCGCAACCGCGGCAACGACTTCGGGGAAATGTTCGTTAAGGGACTTACCATTGCGCGAGATCAAATCAACTGAGCTGCCTACCTTCCGCACCAGCGCCCGGTAGCCGTCGTATTTGACTTCAAAGATCCATCCCTCGCGGGAAAACGGACCGGGAGCTGGGATGCCATGCATGAGATCAGCAGCTTCAAGCGACAATAGCATGCTCAGGTTCCACAAACGGCGCGCTGGCAGGAGCTAGCTTCGCCTCGCAAAAGCTTGGCGACTTACTTTTGCCGTGCAAATCCGACATACCGCATTCCGAGTGCCCGGTGCTACGAAGCTCTGCGAACCTGGCTTCCCGATTCAGTCTGCCCGGGACCGGCTCGATGGCTTAGGAATTAGGTGGAACGGCCGACTTCGGCGGGAAAACTTCTGACGTCAGAAGCGGCTCACCAAAATTTGCGTGGAGCATAGCGGGTAGAACTTCTTCCATATGGGTTCGCCAATATGTTTTGAGCAGGCGCTGACGCGCCGTCGCGCAGGTTGCCGACCGAAGTCGTCCACCTATTGGACGATGCATCGTGCAAACCACCTCGATCTACGTCAAGGCGGAGAAGCAGCGTATGCTCGAAGCGGCGGCACGTTATAACGCGGACGACGGTGAGTGAGTCGTGCAACCAGCGCGATGTATGTCGTTGCCGCGTTCGTAGCAGCTGATACTGAGCACTCACGTATCGCCGAACCGTTCGCCAATAAGCGAATCGTAGTGGCGAGGGAAGGGCAGCAACGATTGCCCGCATCATAGCGTCCAGGCCCGTAAGACTCGAAAATGCGGGCGCGAGGGCGCGAGCTGTACGGAGAATGACATAACCTTCGCGGAAGCTATTAACACGAGTGCGATATTCTTTCCATCTTCGAGAACCTAGTCTACATGCTTACACCTGAAGGCGCGGATGACACCGAAGTCATCGTTCGACCGGCCGCTTATGGACGCTGGCAGGTCGAGATTCCGACCGGTCACGGGGTTGCTGTCAATTTAGTCGACGACGAGCGCGCGGCAATCGCTTTCGCGCACGCCGTCCGTCCTGGCGCCGACATTCGAGTGCTGCCTGCAGCAGGGTGACTGCCGCAGCGAGCGATGGTCTTATCGCGAAGGGAAGGGAGCGCCCAACTTTGCCGGGTCGCTAGAGGGACGCATGCGGAAAGTGCTAGTACGTGCTTCGCGCGTTGCATCCGGTCCGCGCCGCTCTTCGGCGACGGCTTAACGGAATGAGCCAAGTCGGTCACGACAGCTTTTGGCCATTGACAAGCGTATGCTGATCTCATCCTCGACCCTCAGGAAAAATCATGCGTCCGCAAACATACCTGAGGATCTACTGCACTTCTTGCGGCTTTTGGTCCGGCTGCATCTTTATCGATGATGTAGCGGTGAAAGGCATCTTTGGATGCCGGAGTCCATATGAGGTGGAGATCTGGGCCAAGGACTCTGTCTATCGCCTTGATGTGATCAAGATTGAGTCCCATTGAATCGACCCGGCGACCCCCATTTGACCATGCAGCGACGGACTGACCTGCGAATCTACAAGCCGACAGCAGAGGCACAAGTTGGCTCGCGCCCGTCCCAAGCGTTGTCTGATGCCACTGAGGTGCACGACAGCATTTCCAGCAATCGATACAGATTGTATAAGCGCGTCCCAGGCGGCTACCGGGTCTTCGAGGTCGCCTTCAATAACGAAAATGCGAGGTGGAGATGGGCTGCTGTGACAGGATGTGATAAGCGCGAGCAACACACCGCCGCGCCCCAAACATTCGCATCAGAGCGTCTTGCCGTCATCAACGCAAAGCGGCAGTTGGACGGGGACTTTTGGGTGATGACCACTTGGCCCGATTCGATTCGGACCGCGTTTCATGATTGGGGAGGCATTCTCCGGATAGGTGAAGTCTTGGTGATCCATTGGAACCGAAGACCGCGCCGGATCGCAAGAAAAGCGCAAACATCTTCGGCTGCGCCTAAGTGGTCGCCACCCAGACGGTCATCTCATCTTCTGAGAAAGTCCGTCGGCGTCAGGCGAATCATGTCGGAGCTGACAACCAGAGACATTCGTTCCGCCACCGCGCGGATGCGCGCATACCCGTCTACAAAGCACTGCCGTATGCGTTCATCGTGAGCTGGTAAGTCGAGCCAGAAGCACTGCTGCAGCGCTTCTAACAAGATCACGCACTCAACGCGCGGACCATCTTTCAGTATCGCGAACTCGGCTCCATGTCGGGTCAGCTGAAACTGAGATTCGCTCGGAGCCGCTTTCATAGAGACGTCGGTAATCGTTATAGCTCGGGATTTGCAATATCGCCATCGACGATCTTTCGACCGATTTGCTGGGCAGCTGCGAGCGCCTCGTCCGGTCCCGTGTAAGGGCCGATTGGCGAAGCGCCATCAAACGGATACAACAGCTTGGAATCCGTCTTACGCACCACCTTCAACGTGCCGTGAAAGCCGCTCGCGCGAGTGCCGCGGTAGGACGCATAAACGGCAAAGTCGCTCTCGGTCAAGCCGGCTGCCGGTGCGACAGATTTGAACGGGAAGAGAACTAGCTTTGGGCGTTTTCCGTTGCGCATAGCACCGTTGAAATAGACGAACAGTTCAATCTCAGCAAAAAATGTACCAAAAGGAATTGGACAGACGCGAGATACTCGCCAACTGTGCGTGCTCGCGTGGACCGCGCCCGCTGCGGCCGCACAAGCGCGCGGGGGCGTGGCTCCATTGAACAGATCTGTGGCCGACCTCGCGTCATTGCTCGACATTTCCAGGCGTCGTCAACGAATTTGTGCCTCGTGGACCTTTCAAGGGCGACGAGCCGCCAGTGAACGTAAATGCACACCTGTGCACCGCACGCTGAACAACGTCAGCGTCCTAACCTCGCTTGCGTTCTTGCTCGGGGTGCTAGCCCAATACTGTTTCGAAGTGCGCCCGAAAGGGCGTGCGGATGTCGCCGGTGTCTGGCGTATAAGCTTCGGCGCGCGTCCGTTCGTCGCCATGCAGTGACTGCAGGTAGGCAGTTGCTTCATCCACGCTCGGTACTCGACCGTTGTGACCGCGCGACTTTGCTGGCAACGCCGTCCAGATGACGGCGTCTGCGCCGGTTCCGTCCATCCATTCGGTCAGCGTCTCAGATTGCTCGCATTCAATACCCCAGGCCCCGGAATACTGCCAATCCATTCGTCAGAACTCGCGCGGATGTCTTCTCGGATCCGCAACGCTTCTTGTGCAAAACTAAGCAAATCAACCAGAACCGGTGCCCAAAAAGTTGGTTGTACCGGTGCGCCCTCAAGCACGACGAGACTGATACAAGGGTAGAAGCGGGCCAGGCGAGTCGTTTCAGGTGTATTGATGAATCGTGGGGAATGGAAAGCTTTGCTGGAAGCCTATTAGCATTCGGGATGCCGTCAAAATGAAACGTATACGCTTTGATCTTTGCGATTTGCGGGAGCCTTAAGCAGCAAATACGCCGCTCGTTCCAGAACTCTTTGTGCTATCTTTTGTATGTTCATAAGCAATCCATACATCGATGCCGTCCTCTAGCACTTATGCGCGCCGTTGGACAAGTCGTCGCGTAGTGCGCCGCGACAGCCGGCTGCGAGTGCTGGTGGTGGACGATAATACGAATGCCGCGGACGCTTTTACCGCGTATTTCGGACTGTTTGGAACAACTTCGAAGGCTGCCTATGGGGGCGCAAGCGCGATTTGCACAGCGCTGAAGTGGGTGCCGAGTGTTGTTTTCCTCGACATATCTATGCCCGAATTAGACGGGTTTGCGGTGGCGCGACGATTCAGATCCGAACCTCTGCTCAAAGACGTCGTAATAGTCGCCCTAACTGCGCACGACGAGGCCTTCGTTCAGCAGCGTGCTCCGATAGGCGACTTCGACGGCTATTGTCAAAAAGGCAACCCCGCGACTGCGTTAGTCGAATTGCTTGAACAGCTCACCGCTGAAGTTTGAAAGCGTACGCCTGCGAGGGGCGGGCTGTCGCGCTGGTCTGCCGGAGCAATCCTGGCTCTTGTCGGGGTCGGCCTCTTCATCGTTATTCGGGCCCCCAAGCGTTTGAGCCATAAATAGCACGTTTCGTATTAAGCGCCAAATTTGGTCTGGGAGCGATGCCTGTGACCTCCCATCCCCGTCGAGCTAGAGTCCTGAGGAGTTAGTGCACAACTCCGGGCGCAGGACGACAATGCAGCGCAACCGGTGATCGGGTTGTGCTCATTCGCTGCGTTGTTCGTCGCTTCCCACCCCTCAAGCATGAAGCGAAATAAGGGAACGGAAGCGCGAAATCCGTGGAACCGAGCTTGCTTCGCGATCGGAAACTCCTTGAACGTCGAACTATGAAAGCAATTATCTGGGGACATACGACCATTGCCGAGGGACATGAAGAAATTCACCGCTTCGCTTTCGAGCTTCAGGATGGAAGTGAAGCGCCCTCCGTGCGCGAGTCGGTTTCGCTGCGGACAGCTCGGGTAGTCGTTGCACATCTCGAAGACGGGAACGCGTTGATTAAGATGTTTCGAGCCATCGTAAGTTGCGACCCGGGGAGTTACGACGACTTGATTGGCCGATGCTTTGAGGATAACTTTATTGAGAACGGTCCAAGCGATCGGGTCAACATTCGCGAAGGCTGGCAAAACGCCGACCATTAAGCACCGGGAGCAGACCGCAAATTCGTGGATACCGCATACCGCTACTTCAAAACGATGCTTACGGTCGAAACGAAATGCGCCGGATCATGCGTGTCAAACAATGGTCCACCGCTTGGGGACGCTTGCATTGTCAAGGATCAGTTGAATGGCGCGGTGATAGTCGCGAATGGCGCCAGCTGAAGAACTGCCGCCTGGAGACTTAACTCGGCTTTAAATTGGACTTAACTCGGCTTCAAATTGCGGATTTTAACTGGAACACGCTCCGGCGACTTGCCTTTTTCCGGGAGCATTGTCGGCTTGCTGGATGGCGCCCTCGCTCGCACGCCGTCAACACCGTGGCATAGCAGGGCGAGCCAAAGCAATGCAACCCGCTGGAAGAGCAGTGGCGTCGCGCCGCTCGCCGGGGATCGGGAGTGGGGGGAGACTACAAGCAGCCCACGCAATATGGCCTGATTTTAACGGACGAGCTTTAACGTCACAACCGCGCAGACCGCGCGCGGTTGAGATCTAACGGCCTTTAAACGGCTTGACCTGCGCCAAGGTCAGCGCCTGTCGTGGGATTTGCGGCTGGGTCTGAGGCTGTGCGAGAAGCCATCGATTGCAGCGCCTGCACTTCCTGCTCCGATACCTGAACAGTGGCCGTGCCGTCTCCGCCATCGACTGCCGGCTGCGGATCCTCGACGAACTGCCAGTCGCCGCCCTGGTTCCAAGGGCCTCGGGCGTCGTCGCCTTTGGACATATTGAAATAGACGCTCGTGAATTCCGGGTTACCGGGCAGCTTGCCCTGCGGGAAGTTCGGCTGGATGGCGTGCAGCGCTTTCTCGAAAGACTTTTGGTGGGCAATCTCGCGCGTCATCAGAAAACCCAACGCCTCTTTGATGCCTGGATCATCAGTGACGTTGATCAGTCGTTCGTAGACGATCTTGGCGCGCGCTTCCGCGGCGATGTTCGAACGCAGATCGGCAGTGGGTTCGCCAATGGTGTCGATATAGGCCGCCGTCCACGGTACGCCGGCAGAATTGGTGAGCGGCGCTCCACCGCCATAGAGGATCGAGGTGATATGCGAATCGTTGCCCGCGCCAGTCAGCGAGCGATACAGTTCGGCTTCAGCTTGTACGCCTTCGGCCAACTGGCCCTTGGCGCCCTTGTTGAGCATCGCGACAATCGAGCCGATTACCTCAAGGTGGCTCAGCTCCTCGGTCGCGATATCGAACAGCAGGTCTTTACGGCCCGGATCATCTTCAGCAACAGCCTGGGTGAAGTAGCGACAGGCGGCCGCGAGTTCGCCTTGGGGACCGCCAAACTGTTCAAGCAGAAGGTTGGCTAGCCCAGGATTCGGGGCCGCGACACGGACGGTGTATTGCAGGCGCTTATTATGAACAAACATTTCAACGGCTCCTTGTGAGGGGCGAGCGGTAGCCTTGCGGGCGTGCACGCGAGCAGCAAATGGTCGGGTTGATCTCGCAGCGACCGAGAGGAGCGCCGAAGCGTCACTTGCGGTCCACATGCCACGAGCCCCAGCGCGGAAATGCGCCGGCGTCTTGAAGGCAGGAACGCGCGCTCGATGCACAGCACTGACAGCGGCGCTGCGACGTCGTCGCAACACAAATTGAGCAATGGCTGTGCCATACTCTGTGTCTCGCAACCGCACGACGTCGCAATTGCGGTCCTCGACTCTGCGACGCCGTTTTCCGCACAGAGCCGTCTCTACGCGACGCACGGGCACCGCCGGTAGCTCTTTAGCAACCGATCACATTTCTCTGGCAGCGGGCTGAAGCACCGATCCTTGGGCAGCCTTCTGTTAAAGTCCGGTACCGGTTCCTCTGATGTTTGTGATATGGCTTCGTGATTGGCTCTCAGGTTCTGGCAGGCACTCGGAGTGGCCAGAACTTTTAACCGACCTCTTGGGTCGGTTTTTTTTGCCCTTCCGCGCGAATTGAAGGCTAGCTTCTGAAAGCCATTTCTGCGTGACATGAAAACGATTACTTACTAAAATGTAACCGCAGCGTCGGACGTCCATTCGGCCAGCTAGGACCTGAGAGAACGCCGAGGTAATACGAAAACAGGCCGACGCTGCACCTCGGAATTTCGCATTTGTCCGTTTCGTCAAAAGAAGCGCTGGAGGAGAAACAGCAGCGCAGCACTCGCGGTCATGGCGGCCAAACATCCGACTACAATAAGGCTGCGCGGCCAACGTCTAAGCTGCTCGATCTGTCGCAACTGGAGTTCGATCGCATGCTGCACCCGCTCGCTTGAGCGCTCCCATTCGGATTTCATCGTGCCTCCGCTTTGATGAGTTTTGGGAAGGCCCGCCGAAACACGGGGATCACCCATCGGAAAGATTCGACAGCTCCTTCAGCGACAGTTCGAGGATTTCCGCCGCATCGGCATGGAGTGCCGCAATCTCTGCGCCTAATGAAATACCCGATGGCATTCTGCGATTGTCTGAAGAATCGCGAAGCACGGTTATGGCCAGTCGTAGTGCCCCGGCGAGATCAAGATTGTTCATGAGCCCCTCCTTCCCATATGGGGTTGAACATTTTGGATACCCAAAGATTGGGTACCGAGTTGTATTCTAGCGTTAGATTTTGCGGTTCGAATAAGCGATACGAACCGTTCGCTTTTAAAATCGTCTGTGGCGGGTTAGGACCAGTCTCGGTAGGCGCATCACGATCGGTCGGGCAGGTCTCTCTCGATTCCTTAACGATCATTCGACGCAATGGGAAAGGCTCCAGGTAGATACCAGTACTTTGCCGCATTGCTGAAATAACACGCAGCAAATCTTTCGCAGCCCTCATAATGAAGTTCGAGGCAGCATGCCCGGGAGGCTTAATCTGCCGCGACTCAACCCGACATCGGCCGCGCACTGACCCAACGCACATCTTGCGGTGGTGTCTGATTGAAGTCGTGCGCAGGTCCGCTCGAGCGCTTAATGGAGCGCTTCTCTCTTGGTTTAGATCGCTCGGTCAATTTAGAGCGTCGCGCCCCGACACTCGCCTCTTTTATGGGCAAAGCCTTTCATGTCCGCGCTGTTTGGGCCGACTGACATGAGACGGTCCCAAGGACATGAATGTTGCACAACTTCCTTTCGAACAATCGCGCCATCATCCTGGCGAAGTGCCAGGAAAGAGTGGCAAGTCGTCCCTTTCGGGCGGCGTCCAAGGACCAACTCCAAACTGGCGTGCCGCTCTTCCTTGACCAGTTGATTGCGACGCTTCGTTTCGAGCAGAGCGATAACTCGCCTGGCGGCCAAGAAGTTTCCGGTCCGCCCGGCGGCGTTGCCACCAATTCCGAGATTGGAGCATCAGCCAGCGAGCACGGAAGCGCACTCTATGCATTGGGTTACACCATCGATCAGGTCGTGCACGATTACGGCGATGTTTGTCAGGCTGTTACCACGTTGGCGCATGAGCGCGACGTTCCTTTCGAGGTCGAAGAATTCAAAACAATGAATCACTGCCTCGACACGGCAATAGCAAGGGCCGTGATGGAATTCAGCTATCAACACGGCAGGGTGGAGCATCAAGAGGAAACACAGGCTTTCAAAGAACGGATAGAAGAACTCGCGGATGAGATGCGAAATGCGCTGGGCAACGCGATGATGGCATTCCAGGCCGCCAAAGCGGGCAACCTAAGTCTGTCAGGCGCTACGGGAACCATTTTGGAACGTGCCCTTGCCACGATGCGCAAGACGATCGAATCCTCGATTGAGGACCCAAGGGCGCCGGCTGAGAACGCACGACTGGCGGCAGAAAACCACTGCCTGGCTGAGTTTATTGCCGAGGTCGCGCATGCGGCTCAGCTAGCTGCTCAGGTAAGAGGCGTAAGACTCACGGTTCTAGCGGTCGACAATACGCTTGCGTTCCGTGCGGATCGCGATGCCCTGTACTCAGCTCTTGGACACCTTATCCAAAATGCGTTCAAGTTCACCCGTCCGCGCAGCACCGTCACCCTTAGCGCATACGCGATAGCGGATCGAATCCTGATTGATGTAAAGGACCATTGCGGCGGACTCGCGCCAGACGCGGCACGTACCATGTTCAAACCCTTTAGGCAGCAGTCCGCAGATAAGACCGGCCTTGGGTTAGGTCTATCGGTTACAAAAAAGATCGTTGAAACCTATCAAGGCGTTTTGAGCGTGAAGAACCGGCCGGGCGTCGGTTGCATCTTCACCATTGACTTGCCGCGATATACGGCGTAGATGGCAAGACTGCTGAACGGTGAACACCTGACGACAAGGAGCGTTTTCGCGCGTTACCTTTGCTTAGAAATGAAGTCCCACCGAGGAAGGGCTTGCTAGTTTGCTAGTCCGCGACCTCTAAGTACACAGCTGACCGGGCATCGCGCCAATGTCAGTGTGGGTTGACCTGGTTGCGATCGTTCAGCCCGCGGCATACCCATTGCTCGGTCGTGTTATGCATGACCGCGCCCATCCACGATAAAGGAAAGCGCTTGACATCCTGGTCTAGGGAAAGAAATGACCGCGTGCAGGCCTGCTCGAAACGCAGCGCTCACAAATTTAAGGAGAACTACCGTGGCTGTAGCAACGCTAAAAGATTTGTTTATCCACGCCTTGTCTGATGTTTATAGTGCAGAAAAGCAATTGACGAAGGCGCTCCCGAAGCTCGCCCGCGCGTCGACCAACCCGGATCTTGCCGCCGCTTTCAAGACACACCTTGAGGAGACGCAGGGACAGATCGAGCGGATCGATCAGGTGGTGGCGGGCACTGAAATCAAGCTTAAGCGCGTCAAATGCGTGGCGATGGAAGGGCTTGTCGAAGAAGGTCAAGAGCAAATCGAGGAAATCGAGAAAGGTCCGATCCTTGATGCTGCACTGATCGCCGCGGCGCAAAAGGTCGAACATTACGAGATTGCGAGCTACGGCACCCTCGCAGCCCTTGCCAAAAAGCTTGGTTACGCCGACGCGATGAATCTTCTTCTTGAAACATTGGAAGAAGAAAAAGCCACTGACCAAAAGCTGACGATGCTCGCCGAGCAAGAGCTATCTGAGGAGGAGGCAGGCACAAAGAACAGCAAGTGAAATTAGGGCGCCGCGTTCGTGCTCAGACGCGGCGCCTGATTTTCACGGCAGTTTCAAGCGTTAGCCGCTTTGGTTATCGCTACCCAGGGCCTCTCTCAGAAGCGCTCAACGAAAGACCGCCGAGTAGCCGAGGGCACGATGTCCACGCATGACTGTTTCCCTGTCACAGCACTGCCTCATCGTCTAGTCCCACTTCGCCCACTTTCTGTCGTTGTGCATAGCGGGAGAAACAGTTCCTACGAAGTCCACGGAGCATCAATGACTGAGCACGACCCGAATGCAGGGGGATTCGAGCGGGTTGCCCTCGCACTGCAGGGCGGCGGCGCCATCGGCGCGTTCCAGGCCGGCGTGTTCGAGACCCTACACGAGGCAAATATTGAAGTAGACGCTTGCTGCGGATCGTCAATCGGCGCAATCAACGCTGCCATCTATTTTGGTAATTCAAAGTCGCGTCGAATGGATCAACTGAGGGAGTTCTATCATCGGGTCTCGATACCCGGTACAGCCACGCGGGATCAGATGCTCGGGTTTTTCGGCGCGAGCATGCTCGCTGGGGACGACTTTCGCCGCTCGCTGGCCGAAGCGGACCAGAGCTATGCGATGAGCGTGGGACTCCCCGGCTTCTTCACCCGCCGGCTGAACGTGCCATGGGTGAATGGTAGCGGCGCGCCCGAGCTAGCCAGCATCATGGATCTCGCGCCGCTCTATCAGACCTTGGAGAACCTTTGCGACTTCGAGGAATTGAATCGCAGCACCACACACCTGAGCGTCGTTGCGACCAACGTGGCTACCGGCAAGTCACACTATTTTGATAACCGCCATGGGCGCCTGCGTGAAGCAATGATTGTCGCTTCCGGTTCATTGCCGCCTTGGTTTGCCGCCGTCGAGATCGACGATGCATGGTTCTGGGATGGTTCGCTCGTTTCGGCCGCACCGATGCACCGTATCATCGAAACTGCTCCGGCCGACGTTCGTACGACCATCTTCCGGGCAGACCTTTGGAGCCCGGACGGCCAAGTCCCCGACAATCTGACTGACGCCGAAATTCGTCAGAAAAACATTGAGCATGGAAGTCGCGCGGCGGCTTACCGTGAAACGTTGGACGAGTCGCAGCGTCTAAAGTCGCTGCTCGCCTATGCGCTCGAGTGTATCGAGCCGGCACGGCGCCAGGCCGATGCGGAACTCATGAACGCGGCAGCGCTTGCGAACGTCAAGCCGATCCGCATTGTTCCGATGGACTACGAGTCGTCGCAAGACGGAACGCACTTCAAGGATGGTCAGTTCAGCCCGGCAGCTATCCAGACACATTGGGCCCACGGGCGGCAGGCAGCACAAGCGGCACTCGAACGATTAACAGTGTTATGAGTGGCCGTAAGACCCTTTGACAATGGTAATGCCACGCTTGCATGTTGTGGCGCTAGCCGCGCTGCATGGCCTTCACAAGACGCCCCGGGGAGTTCCTCGAGGAAGGCTCGTATGCTGACTTGAGAACTGCCCACGGAGCCGAATGTTGTCGACCGCCGTTGCTGTTTGACGACGGCGAACCAAAGTCCCCACATCGGAAGGCATTCGTGTCACCATTCTGTCGACGAATTGGGAGCACCCTTGTGTGAACTGACCCCCGAAGGTTGCACCTATCTTTGGGGAATGTCTTGGGAAAATATACAGAACAAGCGAAGCTCGCTGCCGTTAAGGATTATTGCGCTGGCCATCACGGGCTCAAGGTCGTCGCGCGACGTCATGGCATCAACGTAGAATCGCTGCGTAGATGGGCAGCGCTTTACCGCGTACATGGCGCTGAAGGTGTGCAGGAGAAGCGTAGAGCGACCTATAGCTTAGAATTCAAGCTATCGGTTTTGCAACGTATGCGAGATGACGAATTGTCCTACCGCCAAGTTGCAGCCCTCTTTGATATCCGAAATTTCAACATCATTGGCAACTGGGAACACGCATACGACGAAGGCGGCATGGCCGGCTTGTCGCCGTACGCTTCCGTGCGCCGCCCAAGAATGAAAAAGCCGTCAACTAAAAAGCCTCAGCCGAAGTCATATGATGGCAGCTCCCCTAGCCGTAAAGAGTTGCTGGCAGAACTGGATCATCTTCGAATGGAGAACGCATACCTAAAAAAACTCGACGCCTTAGTTCAAGCGAAGAAGCAAGAAGCGCAGCAGTAAAAGCGCGAATCGTGCTTGAACTAAGGCAACAATATCCACTCGCTGGCTTGCTCAAGGTGGCGGGCCTGGCACGGAGTACCTTCTACTATCAGAAGAAGGCGCTCGGGATTGCCGACAAGTATGCAAGCCTGAAGGTCCGGATTCGCTCGATCTTTGACGAGCATAAGGGGCGGTATGGCTATCGCCGCATCACTGCCGTGATACGGCAAGAAGGCACCAAGATCAACCACAAGACAATTCAGCGCCTGATGGGTGAACTTCGGCTGAAGTCGTACGTCCGGTTGAAAAAGTACCGTGCATTCAGAGGCGAGGTGGGCCTTGCGGCACCGAACATTCTTGAACGGCGATTCGATGCGAAGCGTCCGAACGACAAATGGGTAACTGACGTCACCGAGTTCAATGTCGGTGGCGAGAAGCTGTATCTCTCGCCCGTTCTCGACCTGTACAACGCCGAGGTTATCGCTTTCGAGATAGCCCGACGACCTCTGTTCGACATGGTCGGGACCATGCTCAAGAGAGCGTTCGCGCGCCTCGGACCGAACGACAGACCCATACTCCACTCGGATCAAGGCTGGCAATACCGAATGCCGGTCTATCGGAAGGCTTTGGACAAGCATTCTGTCAAACAAAGCATGTCGCGCCGGGGCAATTGCCTCGACAACGCGGCGATGGAAAGCTTCTTTGGCACACTAAAGTCAGAATTCTTCCACCTAAACAAGTTTCGAGACGTTGATGAACTCCACGCCGGACTGAAAAACTACATTCACTACTACAATCACAAACGTATCAAGATGAAGGTAGGAGGCGTGAGCCCGGTCGCATACCGGTCTCTGCTCGCAACAGCATAGCTGTCACACCGTCCAACTTTCGGGGGTCACTTCATCCAACCCTGAACCCTAAAATCCGAGCAAAAGAAGTAATAGGAAAATGCTAGGGAAAGCAACACTGGCTATCGCCATTCCGAAAATAATCGCCAAGTCAGATCGGTATATGCGCGTTTCGAGGTAGAGATGGCGGTCAAGACGTGGATCAGGGGCTTCGATAACGAAGCCGCCACCGTCGGCGTCAGCCAGCCTTGAGTTTGACTCCTCGCGAAGTGGTGTCATGTCTTTCAGTGCATCCCGCGTTCAAGAAGAAACCGTCTGATGATTAAGCATGTCATGTGCCATGTCGGAACGGCTTTCGCAGATCGCACTTATCGACAGCGCGGTAACCAAAACAACCGCGTTGTTCCAGAACACTTGGCGCCTTGAGTAGCGCGTTACGTGACATGGGTGCGCATCTAGCGACAATTTCGACCTGATCGGCTAATGGCCCTCGGGCCTGAGCCTCGCATCTGCCATCTGTGACGCCGAAGAGTGTTTCTGCCGCTTCGCAGGATCGGCGGTTGCACACGAGGATAGATGGGGAGATCGAATTTGAAAAACGCCTCGCTGCGCGCTTGCAGTCAGGTACCCGTCGCACGACGCCTTGCTCTTAGTAGTAGCGGCCTGAGCAGCGCGGAAGACAACGACAAGCACGCCCGGCGCTATCATCAAGCGAGGAACAAATGGAACGACGAGATATTGTGGTGGTAGCGACATCTACCGGCGGCCTGGGAGCACTTAAGCAGTTGTGCGGTACGCTGCCAAGGGATTTGCCCGCCTCGGTGTTCGTGGTGATGCATATCGGCGCCTATCCGAGCATTTTGCCCGCCATCTTACAAACCGTGTGCAATTTGCCGGTGAGACATGCCGCAGACAATGAGCCTTTTGCACCATCGACAATTTACATTGCGCCGCCGGACCGTCACCTGTTGCTCTTAAACGGCAGAACTTTGCTATCCAATGGACCGAAAGAGAACTTCACCCGCCCAGCGGCGGATCCTTTGTTTCGCTCAGCGGCTGTCACGTACGGCCGTCGAGTCATCGGCGTGGTTCTAACCGGCGATCTCGACGACGGGGCCGCAGGGATGCGGGCGGTGCGCGCCTGCGGCGGGTTCACCATCGTCCAAGATCCCGCTGATTGCCGCTCGCCTAGCATGCCCATCAATGCGCTGCGAGCCACCACGGCCGACGTCGTGGCTCCCATTGCGGAGCTAGGCACGGCCATCCGTCAAGCACTGGAGGCAACCATGACCACTCCAAAGGAACACAATCAAGCGGACGCATTGGCGGCCGAGTCGGAAGACAGAATGATGCGTACCGGGAAGATCGAGCTAGCTGATCTCGATGCCATTGGCGTGCGCAGCTCGCTGACCTGCCCCGACTGCGGCGGCGTTGTATGGCGCATCGGTAGCGGGATGCCGCTGCGCTATCGCTGTCACACCGGTCACGCGTTTTCCGCAGTGGCCCTGGAAGATGAGCAACGCCGGCAATCCGAGAATGCGATCTGGCAGGCGATTCGGGCAATCGAAGAACGGATTTTCTTGGCACGCGAACAACTCGAAGAGGAAAGGCTAGCCGGACGTGACGTCTCGCATCTTGTTGCCCGAGTTGCTACGCTTGAGGAGGCAAAAGCGTCAACTATGCGCATCGTGCGAGAGGGCCTGATCGATAGCTGACGATTTCAGGATGATCTGTGGCTCGGGCGAACCGGAGAAGGTAAGCGAGGGTTTGTCCTTAAGGGGTACAAAACGTACGCGTCGCGCTGCAGGTCCGTCCGTCGAAGCCCCGTCGGCGGTAGGGAGGGCTCTTGCATCGCCTGCTAGCGCCTTTGATTTCCCAAACAGGGACATGTTCGCTGGCTCACGCAATGCTCAGTAGTTGTCTTCACTTACAGGGCATACGTCGATGGCACATACGTCAGGCAAGCGACCCAAACTAGTCCTCTATCCGACCAAGCCCGTGCCACCGAAAGCAGGCGCAGACAAAGGCGACTTCGTTGTCTATGCGTCGTATAGGGGCACACTGGCAAGCGGTTTTTATGGCACGTTAAAGGTCGTTCGTACCACAGACGGACGGCTGTTGTTTCCCTTTGAGGGAGCAGGACCCATTGGTCCGTTTCCCACGAAACAGGAGGCATCGGTCGCCGCCGTAACGCTTGGGACCGAGATCGTCGCAGCAGATCTCGCATATCCGGAGATATAGCGCACAGCAGCGAGGTAAGCGCGCAGTTGAAATCACGCGCCATCTGACTGACCTTCCAGCCATCGGACAGTGCAAACAAGGCCTGAGCTCGCTCCGACTTGATTATCTTAAAAAATTGCGAACATCCTGTTTTAATTTCTCCCGAACCCGCCTCGGAGCAGTCGAGCTAGCCGGTCGACCGGTCGCACCGTTGAAACCAACGCTATGATGGGTCGACGGCTACGGAGTTCTTGAGACTGCTGTCGCCGACCGAGTCGTCCGACCGAGTGAGTCATGGAACAAGATCAACAAAATGCCGGTGATGGCCGCGCGGGGTCGCTCCCACTTTTGCCCGATGCCTCGTCACGACCGTTGGTCGTAGGCATTGGAGGTTCCGCCGGTGGCTTGCAGGCCACGATGGCGTTGCTCGAAACACTGGGCGCTGAAGCTCCCGTGGCGATCGTCGTGGTGCTGCACCTCTCGCCTGACCATGAAAGCAGCGCGGCCGAGATATTGCAGCGCGTGACGCCACTCAGCGTGAGCCAGGTCCGCGTCAGGACCCGCTTGGAAGCAGGGCATGTATACGTGATTGCCCCTGCGACCAACCTGATCACTGATGACGGGCATGTGCAGCCGGGTGAGGCAAGCCGCAACAACAGGCCTTCATCCGTCATCGATCTTTTCTTTCGAACCCTAGGCGAAGTGCATGAGGAACGCGCGATCGGCATCGTCCTGTCTGGAACGGGCCGAGACGGTTCACTGGGGCTAGCTTCGATCAAGGAGCGAGGAGGGCTCACGATTGCGCAGGAGCCGGACGACGCCGAGTACGGGGAGATGCCGCAAGCGGCCATTAACACAGGAGCGATCGACCTGGTCTTGAGCGCGGAGGAAATCGGCCGGCGGTTGGTCGACCTCGCAAGGGCCCCCCGAGGCCGTTCATCGGATTCGGATACCGCGCTGGCGACGGACGCCGGTGCTGAAGCCGAGGTGGATGACGACACGTCCGACGAAAAAGCGCTGCAGGACATTCTGGCGACACTTCGGAATCGAAATAAGCACGACTTCCGACACTACAAACGCGCCACGGTGCAGCGTCGCATCGAGCGCAGAATGCGGGTGAACCGACTGGCCAGTATCGCGGAGTACCGAGATTTTGTGCACAACAACTCGAGCGAGCTTGTCCCGCTGCTGGCCGATCTCCTCATCAGCGTGACCAGTTTCTTTCGCGACCTTAAATCCTTTGCCGCTCTACAAAACGACATCATTCCGCATTTGATGGACGGCGTCCCAGCGGGAGAAGAGGCGCGCATCTGGGTACCGGCTTGCGCATCGGGAGAGGAGAGTTACTCGGTCGCAATCCTGATTCAGGAATACGCGGACCGGATGCCGCAGCCCCCGCGGGTGCAGATTTTTGCAACTGACATCAATGAAGCGGCGCTTGAGGTAGCCCGAGCCGGCGTCTACCCGGCGAACATCTCGGCCGACGTGACTGAATCGCGCTTGCTCGCTTACTTCGAGAAGGAAGAAGATCATCGGTACCGTGTGCACCCCAGCGTGCGACAGATGATCGTCTTTGCCCAGCATAACGTGTTAAGCGACCCGCCTTTTTCGCGGCTCGACCTGGTCTGTTGCCGCAATCTGCTGATCTACCTTGATCGTACCGCACAGGCGGTGGTTCTCGACATGTTCGCCTATGCATTGAAGCCGGGCGGCTATTTATTTCTCGGCAATGCGGAATCGATCGACGGGATCAGCACGGCGTTCGAGACGATCAGCAAGGAGCACCGAATCTATCGACTACGCGGTGACGCTGAGGCGAACACCCGGGCTACAATTCCATCGCGGTTGATGGACACCGAAATCCATCCGCGGTCTGGTTCGCGAGGCAAACCGGTGACCCGCAGCTTCGATACGCGTCGCGGCAAGCCGCTCGAGGCGCTGCACGATCGTGCGCTCGCCGCCGCGTCGCCCCCGAGTGTGCTCATCAACGCGGATTACGAGATCGAACGAGTCTCGCCCGGCGCCAGTGACTTTATCGTTTTCAGTGCAGGTGTGCCCACGCGTAATCTTTTGAACAACGTGGCACCGGACATTCGGCTGGAGCTGCGGGCCGCGTTATATCGCGCGAGTGCCTCCCAGCAGCGCGTGAAGGCCGTGTTCAGTCGACGTGACCGAGAAGGCCGCGCCACCGGTCCCGTCATGACGCTTACCGTGGACCCTGTGAAGTCGGCCGACGAGGAGTCGACGTACTGGCTGGTACTCTTTGACCAACCGCCTGAGGCCAGTGCACCTCTGCCAGAGGCAAGTGGCCGTGATGTCACCACCTACGAAGCGGCCATCCAGCGCCTGGAAGATGAGAACCGGGCATTGAAGTCGCATCTGCAGGACACGCTTGATCGCTCAGCCGTATCGAACGAAGAACTGAAAGCGTCGAACGAAGAGCTCCAGGCGATCAATGAAGAGTTGCGGTCGGCCAAGGAAGAGCTGGAGACAAGTAAGGAGGAGCTGCAGTCCGCCAACGAGGAGTTGACCACGGTCAACTTCGAATTACGCATGAAGGTTGACGAGGCCGGGCGCAACAACGACGATCTGAGCAATTTGATGGAAGCGTCGGAAATCGCGACGGTCTTTGTTGACTCTGGGATGCGCGTGAAGCGTTTCACCCCGCAGGCGCGCCGCTTGTTTTCTCTCATCCCGTCGGATGTCGGCCGGCCTCTCATGGATGTGACGAACCGGCTTCGTTACGACGAAATCGTGGAAGACGCAACGGCTGCATTCAGGCAGTTGGTGCCCATCGAGCGCAGCGTCACGAGCGTCGACGACGAGCACTATCTTGCACGCATTCAGCCGTATCGCACGAGTCAGGACAAGATCGGGGGAGCGGTCTTGACCTTCATCGACGTGACCGAGCTGCGCGCGGCAGAAAGCCGCGTTCAGCGCACCGAAGAGCGCCTTCGGGATGCCATCGCGTCAAGCAAAGACTTTGCCGTGTTGAGCACCGACCTGCACGGCGTCATCACGACCTGGAACGAAGGCGCTGCAGTCATGTTCGGCTATCGTTCGGACGAAATTATAGGTCAGTCGATCGACGTCCTCTTCACCCCGGAGGACCGTGCGGAGGGCGCGCCCAAGCAAGAGCGCAGCGCTGCGGCGCGAGCGGGCCGCGCTGCAGATGAACGCTGGCATCTTCGCAAGGATGGAACGCGCTTCTTTTGTAGCGGCGTCATGACACCCTTGAACACCAGCAACGGAGGAGGATTTGTCAAGATTGCCCGGGACGTATCGAATGCGAAGCGCCGAGAGTCGAAATACAATGAAGAGATGACGCAAGAGCGGCGCGCGAGCGCCCGGGTGAAGGCTGGCTCGGACTTGAAGGATCGCTTCCTGGCTGAGATGGCGCATGAGCTTAAGCAACCACTGAATCTCATACAGGTCAATGCCGAGCTCTTGATCCGTTTGCCGGAAACAAGGCACTCTGCTGCCGTTCAGCGGCTCGGTGGGACCATCATGCGTGCGGTATCGACGCAAGAAACAATCGTCAACGACTTGCTTGATTTTTCCCGGGTTCAGACCGGAAAACTACGACTGCATCGGCAACCGATAGATGTTGTGGAGATTGTCCGGCGCTTGAGCGAAGCCATGGCACCGGACGTGGCACGCAAGGACATCACGCTCCAGTTGCAGGCGCCTGACACGGTGGTGTGCGACTGTGACGCGGTACGAATCGAGCAGATCATCTGGAATCTGCTCGGCAACGCGGTGAAGTTCACGCCCGCAGGCGGCACCATCCGTGTTTCGGTCGGCGCCGATAAGCGGGACGCGACGCTCGAAGTCAGCGATACAGGCATCGGTATCTCGCCCGATTTCCTGCCTAAGGTCTTTGAGCTTTTTAGCCAGGGTGAAGCGGCAGAACCGATCAGTCCGCGCCGGATCGGACTGGGTATTGGATTGGCGCTCGTCAGGGAGCTGGTCCGGGCCCACGGCGGAAGCATTGAGGCAAGCTCGGCCGGTAAAGGCTTGGGCACGAGCTTTCGCGTCAGGTTACCGTTGTCCGCCGCCGGACTTAGACAACCCGACGACTCGCGGTCCTCCACGTCCTTGCATCATCGCATCCTGCTGGTCGATGACGACGGCGACAGCTTATCCGCATTCGCAGAACTGCTTCGCGGCGAAGGAGCTGATGTTGACACGACAAGCAGTCCCAAAAGAGCACTGACCATGCTCGAAGCCGGAGACTACGACGTGCTGTTGTCAGATATCCGCATGACGGAGATGTCCGGGTACGAACTGATCAAGCGGGCGCGAAGTCTAGAAACTCCGAAGCGTATTCGGGCGTTTGCAGTAAGTGGCGAAAGTGGCGAGGCCTCGGTGCGTGAGGCTTTAGCGGCGGGCTTTGACGGACACATCTCGAAGCCCGTGTCGCTTGAGCGGCTGCGGATGAGCTTGGGAGAGGCTTGACGCAATACTCCAAGCCTCCATAGTCACGTCCACCTACGGACGAATACGCTAAGCTGGCTATCAACGGTAACTGACCAGTACCGACGAATGCTCCACGAGCTCTACGCAAGCGCCAGGTTTCATACCGGATTACGGTGGCGCACGCCGCTTTGCTCATTGCACGCGAGCGTCTCGCCTCAAGCTTTCTCGGCGCGCTTCAATGATCTCGTGGAGTCGGAAGAGCGCCATTTTTAGATTACCTTCCTGCGCTAGCCGATTCGCGATTAGCAAAACTTCATTCTCAAAATAATCCGCGTCGAGGAGGCGCTCCGTTTGAGCAATGAGCGCGATGACGTCGCCATAGATCTGCTCCGGATATCGGCCAGGGTGCCGGTCCAAAACATTGAGCAATACGCTCCAGCGTTCCGAGACAACCTGCAAGGCTTGCGGTGATAATGCTTCCATAGTGGCCTCCACAACGAACGCGAGTTGTGAATGCTTCAACAATCGTCGTGCCATGAGACGCAGGCCCACCAGGCGAGGCCACATAGCCTTTACCCCTTGCTTCAACTCGGAGCAGTGCGATCACCGGATGTTGCCAGAGAACAGTCAGCTACGGTCACGACCTACCGACTTCGTGGTGTGGCGGACTGTTTCCACTGGCACGTGTGAACTTTCGCCGTTAAGGAGCCAAACCGTTTTCGGCATAAAGGCGCCAGGGAGTTTTCGGCGTTTGGGCGCCGCAAGTTTTTCGGCATATAGGCGCCAGTAGATTTTCGCCGTAAAGGCGCCACTGGCGTCTGAGTCGGGCGCTCGAACTTCACCAACCGCTACTCTGCCGGCACGCATTTGCTCCGGAGGGTGGCTTGAAGAGGAAGTTCGAGATGTACCAATATCGACAGGTTCTGGTGCGAATGCGCCAGGGTGACTCCGACCGGGATATCGACCGGTCGAAGATCATGGGCCGTAAGAAGCTGGCAGCCGTGCGGGAGATCGCAACCGAGCGCGGGTGGCTTTCTCCGGACAACGCTCTGCCGGATGACGCGCAGCTTGCTACAGCGTTCAGCCACAAGGAGTTCCTGCCCGCGAGCTGTATCTCGTCGGCCGAACCGTGGCGCGAACAGATTGCCCAGTGGCACGACGCGGGCGTCCCCGGCACGACGATTCACAGCGCGCTGGTGCGCAACCACGGCTACACGGGAAGCTACTCATCCGTCTACAGGCTACTTCAGCAATTGAAGGCGGAGCTCACGCCGGATGTTCCGATGCGGCTTGAGTTCAAACCCGCAGAAGCCGCGCAAGTTGATTTCGGCGCAGGTCCGACCATCACCGATGCACACACCGGCGAGGTCCACAAGACGTGGTTCTTCGTGATGACGTTGTGCTGGTCGCGGCATCAATACGTTGAGTTTGTCCGCGATCAGAGCGTCGACACATGGTTGCTATGTCACCGTCACGCCTTCGAGTGGTTCAATGGCGTAGTGGGCCGCGTCATCATCGATAACCCCAAGTGTGCCATCGTCAAGGCCTGCATCTACGAACCCGAAGTCCAGCGCGCTTACGCGCAATGCGCCGAAGGGTATTCGTTCAAGGTCGATCCGTGTCCGCCGAGGGACCCGGCTAAAAAAGGAATTGTCGAGTCGGGCGTCAAATACGTGAAGTCGAGTTTCCTTCCTCTTCGCGAATTCCGTGACCTTGACGACGCCAACCGGCAAGCGCGAGCCTGGGTGATGCACGAGGCCAGCACCCGGACGCATGGCACGACGCGCGAAGTGCCGCTCAAGCGTTTCGAGGATGTCGAACAGGCGCTGTTGCAGCCGCTTCCCGATGTGCCGCCCGAGCTGGCAACCTGGGCGCGCGTGAAGGTTCATCGCGACGCCCATGTGCAATTCGAGCGCGCCTACTATTCTGTGCCGTTCCGGCTTGCCGGTAAAGATCTGTGGCTCAAGGCGACCGCCACCATGGTGCAGCTCTACTACGAGCACGAACTGTCGGCATCGCATGTCCGCCAGACTACGCCAGGAACGCGTATCACTGTGGCCGATCACATGCCGCCAGCAGCACAGGCCTGGCAAATGCACGACACCCAATGGTGTCTGAGAGAAGCACAACGTATCGGGCCGTCATGCTACGCGCTTGTTCACACGCTCTTCGGCGATCAGGTTCTCATCAAGCTGCGCGCCGTCCAGGGCGTGCTGCGCTTCGCTCAGCAGTTCGGCGCATCGCGCCTGGAGGCGGCCTGCCGTCGCGCGAATCACTTCGGCACGCCGAGCTACAAAGCCGTCAAGCTGATCTTGCAGAAAGGCCTCGATCAGACCTGGCTGTCGATTGAACCTGTTGAGTCAGGCTCGACCACCTACACCCACGGCGGCCGCTTCTGCCGCGATACCCAGACTCTCCTGATCCATTGAACATGAATCCAATTCCCGAACTCACGTCTTCTCTTAAGCAATTGCGACTGTCCGGCATCCTCGACACGCTCGAAGCACGCAACCGTGAAGCCATCGACCGTAAGCTCGCCTATACCGATTTCCTGACGTTGCTTATCCAGGACGAGATCGCACGGCGCGATCATCGAAAGCTCGACGCCCGCATGCGCCGCGCGAACTTCCGTGGACAGAAGACACTGGAAGGTTTCGACTTCGACCGGCTACCCAATCTTAATCGCGCCGTCGTCCATGATCTCGCGACCTGTCGCTTCATCGATGAGAAGGTCAGCGTGCTGATCGCCGGTCCTTGCGGAACAGGCAAAAGCCATCTGGCGCAGGCACTGGGCCACTCCGCCGCCCGGCAAGGTCACGATGTCCTGTTCATGACTCAGACTCGGCTTCTCAGCACGCTACGCAACGCGCAAGCCGTGGGCTCCTACGAACGGCGATTCCAGGCGCTTGCCAAGGTGCCGTTGCTCATCATTGACGACTTTGGACTGAAACCCATGCGCACGCCCGAAGACGAAGACTTCCACCATCTGATTGCCGAGAGGTACGAGCGTACATCGACTGTCTTAACAAGTAATTTGGATTTTACGGAATGGGGCGACGCGTTCGCGACCAACAAAATGCTCGGCGCTGCAACGCTTGATCGCTTGCGACACGCGGCATACCGCGTCGTGCTCGACGGCGAGAGCTACCGTGTTCCACGCCCGATGCCCGAGAGCAACAAATCAGCACTTGCGAAAGGAGGTAAAAACAAGGATTCTTGATCCCCGTTCGAGCCCCGAATCAGGCGCCTTTCGCTGGCGCCATTGCGCCGAAAACACCCGGCCCCTTTACGGCGAAAAGCAACAGCACGTGATTTCGTGATCGCCAAGAGAGGCGGTCGGCCCGCCAAAGCGGGCCGACACCGTTGCTATCGTGACATGTGCCTAGACCTAGGACACCTGTCAATCTTAGGCTACCGCTTACTGAAAGCCAAAGACAATTTGCCTCGGCTTCAACCGCAGTGGGGCAGCGGGATCGCTCGATCAAAGTTGAAACAATACGCGAACGTACGTACCACTAAAAAAAGCCCGCTCGTTAGAGCGGGCTGAAGGAACGTGCCCTTGCGAGACAAGATAATCAGTCTGCTCTAATGTGCCGAAGTCATACTGTTAGGTAACGAACGTGAGCCGTGCTGCAGCCAAAATTCCACACGTTGT
The DNA here is from genome assembly GCF_031450875.1 of Caballeronia sp. LZ001. NCBI lineage: Bacteria > Pseudomonadati > Pseudomonadota > Betaproteobacteria > Burkholderiales > Burkholderiaceae > Caballeronia > Caballeronia sp. LZ001. Next base: position 172,232 of record NZ_JARTVX010000006.1, read on the forward strand.
AGGTGCCGAAAATGACGCCATTCGGAAGGCGCGAGTCATAACGAAGCGATTGTCGCAACTCAGGTCTTTTAAGCGCTTAATTGGGCGTTCCAAAACACCTCCTCACGGTGCGCTGTACCGCTACCGCGGCGAGTGGTTCAATGCTCCCCAAACGCTTGCAACGTTGTGAATCGCGTTGAAGTACTCGGAAACAACAAGTGGCTTAATGATGTAAGCGTTCGCTCCTAGTTCGTAAGCCCGACGCACGTCTTCGTGCCCGTTGGACGACGTGAGCATCACTACTGGGACCCTCGAAAGTTCGGGAGCTTGCCGTATTCGGCGCAGGACGTCAAAGCCATCGGAGCGCGGCATTTTGACATCTAGAAGAACGAACGCAGGCGAAATCGGCAGCCTGTCCTTCCAAGCTCCTCTGCACGTCAGGAAATCGAGCGCTTGCTGACCATCTTCCACCGCGATCATCTTAAGGCGCCGCTCGCTTTTCGCAAGCGCTGCCGTCGTCAACTCGCGATCTGACGCGCTGCTATCAACGACAAGCACGGTCCGCACTTTAGCTTCCACTTTCCTGTCCATCTCCGGCACCCTGTTTTGCGGCCAAGAAAGTCTCGGTCGTCGCTCCGCTATTTTAGATGGGCCGACGTCCCCAGACCAACGGCTACTTAACACATCGGGCGAAGCGCTCTGATCGTGAGCATCAATCTTAGGGCGCGGCGGGTGCTGAAGACCCTATGCAAACTCGCTGCGAAAGCCTTCTCCCAGCCACTAGTTCCCGTCTGGCGTTTGCAGAGGGCACATCGTTGTCCAGCGCAAAGAGGGGCTCATTCTCGCCGTCGTCATTGACGAGGATCAACGGATCAACACGTCAGCCTACGTGCCCAGTCCGCTGGCTTCGATCCACAATATGGGGATGAGATTACGCCGTCGAGTTGGTCTAAGTCGGCTACACGCAATCGCGCAAGCAGCGCCTCGTGCAACTCCTCCCATGCGCCGGCGGCCTGCCGGTCACGCGAACGACTTCAGGAACTCATGCCACTGCCGTCGCCCACCTCGCGAGGCATTGGTCCCACGCAGGCCCGTCTGTAAGACGAGGAGGATGCCTGTGAGCACCGCTCAATTATCAAGCGGCTTGCGTCCCGGATAACGGATTTGTCGCGGTTTGGGAGGGGCAGCAGCCGTTCAATGAGTGCCCACGGTTCGTCGTAGAGGATCGGCTTAGCCATTTTTCGTCGTCGATACAATGGAAGGTTAGGGTGTTCATCGAGAGTAAGTAGCCTGTTCGCGCTTTTTTTAGGGCTTCTTATAGAAGTGCTCGTACAATTCATTTGAGATTGACCCGCTCTGACGGACGGATTTGCAGTCAAGGGTTCAACGTTATCTAGCCTCCGTTGAGTGTTGAATCGCGAGTTGTCCACGGACGGGCAGCGGGTCGCTTTTCACGACCACGACGCTGCCCGTCGGTGGGCAACTCGCAGGGTGATGCGGCTTTTGTCTTCGCGCTCAGGTTTTCGAATTCGAGCGGCGAACAATATCCGATGCTGCTATGCAGGCGGCGTACGTTGTACCAACCTTCCAAGAATGAGAAGATGCACCGCCGTGCTTGTTCGTGGGTCGCGAAGTGTTCGCGCAGCAGCAGTTCTGCCTCAAGCGTGCCAAAAAAGGATTCGCACATTGCGTTGTCGTAGGCGTCACCGGCTGTACCCGTCGACGGCTGTACACCCGCTTCGCGGCAGCGTCGCCCAAATGCAATTGACGTGTATTGGGATCCCTGGTCGGTATGCAGGATGACGCCCTCGTGGCGCCGCTGCTGGAGCGCCATGTCGAGCGCGCGTAACATAAGTTCAGTGTACAAGTGGTTCGACATCGCCCAGCCGACAATGCGCCGACTGAATACATCGAGCACCACGGCCAGATATAGAAAGCCTTCCGCCGTCGGAATGTAGGTGGCATCTGCGACCCACAGTATGTTCGGCCCTCCAGCATTGAAGTGCCGGCGCACCAAATCCGGCGCGCGCCGTGCTCCCGCACGCTGACGCGTCGTATGTGGCCAGCGCCGTCGGCTTGCTCCCCTTAGGTCCGCAATGCGCATTAGGCGTGCGACTCGCTTGCGTCCCACGTGCACACCTTCGCGCGCGAGTTGCACATGGATGCGCGGCGCCCCATACGTACCGTGCGAACTCGCATGCAGCGTACGAATGCGTGCGAGTAATTGAGCATCGCTACGTGATTGCCTAGACGGCTCACGCACCAGCCACGCGTAGTAACCGCTGGTCGAGACTCCCAACAGCCGCGCCATCGTGGCAATGGGCCAACGGGCCCGGTTCGCTCTCATGAATCCGTATCCTTCGAAGATACGGCTCCTGTCTCGCGGGCGAACCAGGCCGCGGCGTGAGAGAGAATGTCGCGCTCCGTTTTTAGTTGCCGATTCTCGCGGCGCAAACGGGTGAGTTCCTGGCGCTCAGCGGTGGTTAAACCCTCCTGACGCACACCGGCGTCAATATCCGCTTGCGCGACCCAGTTAATTATCGTCTGTACGCTAGGCTCGAACTCTCGCGCCAGCTCCTCAGGTGTTCGCCCGGCCTTCACCAGGTCAACGATACGAGCCCGGAACTCCGCCGGGTACGGTGCTCGATGCCTACCCATTTTTAGCACCTCCTTATACAAAGAATAGGTGTCCGTTTTCCCGGGTCAATCTCAATTATCGAGAGCGCGAAGTCGGAGCGCAGCCATCATCAACTCGACGAAACGTCGCTTGTGGCCGCAGACCGTTGTCGGGTCGAACAATCGGAGAGCGTATGAAGTGGGATGCAGAACTATCGCCTCGATGTGAAATCTGGACGATGCGCAAAAGGCGGGGCGTCGCGATGCCTCGCGTGCTCGTGGTTGACGATTTTCGGGATACAGCTGATGCTATTTGTTGCGTGCTGAGCCTGTTTGATATCGACACGAGCGTCGCCTACGGAGGGGAGTCAGCGCTTCGAAAAGCGCGCGACTGGCAGCCCGACGTCGCGTTGCTAGATATCTGGATGCCGGACATAAGCGGGCTGGATGTCTCCCAACAAATCCGGAAGTCAGCGCACCTTGCCGACACGATTTTAATCGCACATTCAGCCGCCGCAGAGAGCGCGGACCGTGAACGCGCAAAAAGCGCGGCGTTCGATGCGTTCTGTGCGAAGCCCACTGACGCCGAGCGGCTTGTTCCGCTAGTGCGGTATTTCGTGCGGGAGTCTACTTGAACAAGCACTGAGCGGTTGAAACGTCCCAAGGGTAGGTCAAGGGTCTCGGCAGCGTGGATCCTGAGGCAGCGAATCAGCTTTCCGCGTTTTGTGTCGACGATCGGGTGATTGCGTGACACTGATATCTCGTCCCCTCCTTAGAACTGGCCAATTTCTTGTTCATCGCCGAAATCGTTTACTGTGGCTGGGTTTGCGAAAGGCGAGTCGTTGACGTTGCATTCGCGAGGGTCTTCCGAGGTCCATTAGTCAAACTTGGCGTTAGTAAGGCACCTACATGCAACTATGGTGTTGTTGAGGACCATGGATTGCACTCGTGTCGTCGGACTCCTCACCCGGGAGGTGCTATGAATGCAACGCAACGGCGTCCGAGAACGACTCGCTTGCCGAGGAAAGTCGTGCCTCCTGTTGCGGGCACCAGCGAAAGCGACTTCGAGGTCTACGCTGCCTACCGCGGATCACCGTCTGGAGGATTCTACGGAACTTTGGCGGTCGTGCGAACAACCGATGGTCGACTGCTTTATCCGTTTGAAGGCGCCGCAGAGATTGGGCCCTTCGGTAGCAAGCTCGAGGCGGTAGACGCAGCGAAACGACAAGGGCTCGCAATCATCGATGGCGACCTGCTGAGGCCCGAGCTTTAGTATTCGAGCCTGTCCGTGCACGATCGAATAATGCTGCCTGTTCCGGTAACCCGCTACCTCCACTGCCGTCCGTGTCGGGATCGGAATAGAGCAGGGCCGTGGGGCGGCCGTGAGTGGAAGAAGCGAAACGGCAAACAGCTGTCCGCACGACCGTCGTTTCCGATGTCGGCTCATTCAGGCTGCCAATCGCAGTCTTTGGCACCGTCGTTGCTGAGGGTGTGAAAGGTCTTGCCTCCAGGAAACCACATGTCAAGCGCCGCACTTTTGCCATCCTCCCGCGTCTGGAGCACGCGCATCTTTAAGTCATTGAACAGGCCTGTCTGCGCTCTGGTCATCGACGACGACGAACGAATCGCCCAAGCGCTTGCTGCAGTACTCGAGGTCGAAGGCTTCGAGGTGAAAATAACCGACTGCGTTCATTGCTTCGAAATAGTCAAGAGATGGCCCCCGAACGTGGTGCTGCTCGACATCGAAATGCCTTTCATGAGCGGCTTCGGCGTGGCCAAGGAGCTTCGCAAGCTGAGCCAATGTGCCGACACACCGATTGTCGCTCACACCTCGCTACCCGAAGACGCTGTGCTCTTGCAAGGCATACCGGCAGGCATCGACGCCTATTGTCGAAAAGGAAACGCACTGGACGCTTTGATTGCTCTTCTTGGGGTAATGGCGCCGAGCACATGAGGAGGACCTCTCCATCGACAAAACAAGCTATTCGCGCTGCTCCTTTCGTTGCTCAATTGCTTCAAGAACGGCATCTGGATTGGTCGCCGCCTGTAGCGTTTCCGCATGTTGGTCGTGCCGATCAGGCACGTGAGGAAGATCCCGTCGAAGCTCCTCAAGCAACATGATGATTTTTGTGGTTTTCTGCTCGGCCAGCAGATTAATCTGGAGTTCAAGGTGCGCGCGGTCTTCCTCTACGCGGGCTAAGCGATTTTGCCGAATCAGCACCGCCATTGTAATTAGGACGCCGATGAAAGTGACAATGCCTTGCAACAGAGAAAACGGTGGTTCGTCGAAGTAGCGATAGCCTAGGTGATGCAACAAGACGTCACTGACAATCCATGCCACGCTCGCGCATAGGAAAGTCAGTAGGAACCGTGGTTCGCCAAAGAACACGCTGACTCGCTCAATCACTCTTTGGAGCACGGTGCGCTTTGCATCCTCGCGCTGCGCAAACTGCGACACCTTCTCCAGATTTTTGTGAATCGCTTCAGAAATGCTCGTGGCGGTGCTGTTGTCGGCCCGTGGATCTGGTGTCATGTCAGCGTTGCAGTCTCGGTTGAAAGTGTCCAAGTGAGGAGGGAAATCCTTCACCTCCAACATAACGCAATGGCCGGGACAACGTGTTGCCCCTGCATCGACATCAACAAACGCCCGCGAAGCTGAAGGCGGCGTTCATCCGCTATGTGAGATCGCGATTGCTCTCGATTCATGTCGAGGGTTCCGTTGTTCGCGGCAACCTCCATCCATGATTTACCGCATTTTGAATGCCTTCGGTTCGACGCACGGCACGGCGTTTGCGGCCACTATAGGCTTGGACAAAATTAAACAAACATCAGGAGGAAATTATGAAACTGCTTACAACCAGCGATGGACTGCCACGCTTGTCTTGGGGGGCCGTCATCGCGGGCGTTATCCTTTCAATGATCGTGTATTTGATCATGAGCGTCCTAGGCACGGCGATCGGTGCCTCGCTCCTTTCGCCGATGTCGAAGCCCGATGCGTTGCAAGGGTTTGGATTTGGCTCTGGGGTGTGGGTTATCGTCACCACCGTCATTGCGGTTTTCGTCGGTTCCTATTACGCGGGGCGCTGCGCACCAGTACTTGGCTGGCTGCATGGCCTGCTTTCATGGGCAGTCATGACGCTCCTGGTTGTCTATGGCATGACTTCGCTCATCTCTGGAGCAGTTAGTACGGCGGGCAGTGTTGCCGCGACAAGCGCCCAAGTCGGTGCGACAGCTGCAAATCAGGCCGGCAGCAGTAACCAAATGGTCGACTCGGCCAAACAACAAGTCCAGGCGGCAGTAGCGTCGGCTGCGTCGGCGGCATCCGACCCGGACGCCGAGCAGAATGCGCGTGCGGTAGCGGACGCCGCCGCGCGAGGCGTTGCCCGAGCGAGCTGGTTCTCATTTGCCGCTCTGATCGTGGGCGCGATCATCGCGATCGTTTCGGGCGCGACCGGCTTCCGTCACCAGCCTCCGTTTGAAGAAGGCGGCGGATCGGCAGTCGATCGCGATGTAGCCCCCGCACGCGCTCGCACGGTTCAAGCGGGCCGTCGCACTTGATGGAACTTTCAATGAACTCAAAAATGCCTCCAAACGCTCCGCCGCCACCTGCTGTCGTGTCTGACGAGGTTCGCCTCGCTGCTGTGCAGGAGGAACTTGCGGTGGACGTCAGGAAAACAGAAACCGGCGCAGTGCGCGTGCGTAAGGTCGTGCATGAGGAGATGCAACCCGTCCCCATGCGGCTGAGGAGCGAACAGGTCGAAGTCAGCCGCGTCGCAGTCAATCGTGCGGTCGACGAGCGCAGCGAACCACGGCAGGAAGGTGACACCCTGATCATTCCTGTCTACGAATACGTGCCTGTCGTTAGGATGCAGTTGACCTTGAAGGAAGAGGTACGGATTAAGACCACCGAGACGCAGAAGGACGTGGTGCATCAAGTGCTCGTCAACACCGAGGAGCTGATCGTGGAACGGCGCGAAGGTGCGAATGGCGAGTGGAGACGCGACCCGACCGTGGATTGACCGTAACCAGGAACAGCGGTTGCGGAACCAGCGCACGCGCAACATTCCCCGGCTTAGCGTAGGCCTTTCTATGGAGATGCTGCTATGACTCAAACCATCATTGGGATATTCGATAGTTTTCAAGATGCCGAGGCTGCACAGACTCGCCTCGAAGCAGAAGGCGTCGCCCGTTCCGACATGAGCGTGCACGCGAACGATGCCGGTTCTACTCTTGGTACCGAGACGGCCACGCGCGATGTGACGACGGGCGCTACCGGCGAGCAGCACGAAGGGGCGATGGGACGCATCGAACACTTCTTCAAAAACCTGTTTGGCGACGACGATCGTCCCGAGGAAGTCGGCCACTATCAAGAAGCGGTTCGTCGCGGCGGCGCGCTCTTGTCGGTGGACGTGCAGGATGAATCCGCAAGCGAGCGTGTACGCGACGCACTGTATGCGGCAGGCGCTGTTGATATTGATTCGCGAGTTGCTCAGTGGCGCGGTGCCGGCTGATACCGGCTACGATCGGAGCGCTCCTGCCTACACCGCTGACCAGGTCGCGGCCGAACGACAGGCGTTTCCGGTTGTCCAGGAGTCGTTGGAAGTCGGCAAGCGTGTCGTCCAGACGGGCGGTGTACGAGCGTACTCACGGCTGACGGAGACGCCAGTCAGTGAGTCGGTATCGCTTCACGAAGAGCACGCAAGCATTGAACGGCGGGCGGTCGATCGGCCTGCGACTGCGGCAGACTTGAAGGAAGGGTTTGTCGAGATCAAGGAAACAGCGGAACAGCCGGTCGTTGCGAAGACAGCGCGCGTGGTCGAGGAAGTGGTCGTCGGTAAAGAGGCATCAAATCGAACAGAGACCGTCAACGACACGGTGCGTGGTACTGAGGTAGAGGTCGAACGAACCGCGGGCCTCGAAGGCGCGTCGACGACTACCCCTGATATCAAGAAAACACCGCTTTAACTCTTTGAATCGGCCAGCTTGCTTCGTCCCGCACAGGCAGTCGGCCGACCACTCAATTCTCGCGGGCGCACACCTAGCGACACATGTTCCGTCTTAACGACGGAACATGTTCCTTAACGAGTATGTCATCCAAGGAGTGAGTATTTGGCCGAACACCGTTCTCATCACGTGCTTGGGCCCTAGGACAACGGTTGCGACCAACACCACGGAAATCAGCTGCGCATAAGGCGACTGAAGAATCACCGGTCCGTGTTGAGCTGGACGGGGGCGCACGCCGCGCCGGGCTTCGGCAATCGACGAGTTGAAATGGTTGGCCGCGATCAATTCAGCTCGGGTCGCGGCCATTCGGGCGAGGACCGTCTGTTGGGAGGTATTAGCAGCGTTTGCGCTCACTTCATCGACTCCTTAACTGCCGCGATATCTGAGATTGACCCGGGAAAACGGACACCTATTCTTTGTATAAGGAGGTGCTAAAAATGGGTAGGCATCGAGCACCGTACCCGGCGGAGTTCCGGGCTCGTATCGTTGACCTGGTGAAGGCCGGGCGAACACCTGAGGAGCTGGCGCGAGAGTTCGAGCCTAGCGTACAGACGATAATTAACTGGGTCGCGCAAGCGGATATTGACGCCGGTGTGCGTCAGGAGGGTTTAACCACCGCTGAGCGCCAGGAACTCACCCGTTTGCGCCGCGAGAATCGGCAACTAAAAACGGAGCGCGACATTCTCTCTCACGCCGCGGCCTGGTTCGCCCGCGAGACAGGAGCCGTATCTTCGAAGGATACGGATTCATGAGAGCGAACCGGGCCCGTTGGCCCATTGCCACGATGGCGCGGCTGTTGGGAGTCTCGACCAGCGGTTACTACGCGTGGCTGGTGCGTGAGCCGTCTAGGCAATCACGTAGCGATGCTCAATTACTCGCACGCATTCGTACGCTGCATGCGAGTTCGCACGGTACGTATGGGGCGCCGCGCATCCATGTGCAACTCGCGCGCGAAGGTGTGCACGTGGGACGCAAGCGAGTCGCACGCCTAATGCGCATTGCGGACCTAAGGGGAGCAAGCCGACGGCGCTGGCCACATACGACGCGTCAGCGTGCGGGAGCACGGCGCGCGCCGGATTTGGTGCGCCGGCACTTCAATGCTGGAGGGCCGAACATACTGTGGGTCGCAGATGCCACCTACATTCCGACGGCGGAAGGCTTTCTATATCTGGCCGTGGTGCTCGATGTATTCAGTCGGCGCATTGTCGGCTGGGCGATGTCGAACCACTTGTACACTGAACTTATGTTACGCGCGCTCGACATGGCGCTCCAGCAGCGGCGCCACGAGGGCGTCATCCTGCATACCGACCAGGGATCCCAATACACGTCAATTGCATTTGGGCGACGCTGCCGCGAAGCGGGTGTACAGCCGTCGACGGGTACAGCCGGTGACGCCTACGACAACGCAATGTGCGAATCCTTTTTTGGCACGCTTGAGGCAGAACTGCTGCTGCGCGAACACTTCGCGACCCACGAACAAGCACGGCGGTGCATCTTCTCATTCTTGGAAGGTTGGTACAACGTACGCCGCCTGCATAGCAGCATCGGATATTGTTCGCCGCTCGAATTCGAAAACCTGAGCGCGAAGACAAAAGCCGCATCACCCTGCGAGTTGCCCACCGACGGGCAGCGTCGTGGTCGTGAAAAGCGACCCGCTGCCCGTCCGTGGACAACTCGCGATTCAACACTCAACGGAGGCTAGATAACGTTGAACCCTTGACTGCAAATCCGTCCGTCAGAGCGGGTCAATCTCAGAATGTCGTTCGCAACAGGTGCCGAAACCGGGGCAGGGCATTCTGCTAAGTCTTGTCTAAGTATTGCCCGATAAGCTGCGAGTTCTCTCAGAGGTATGATTGTTCTCGGAAATTCATACTTTTTGCGCCGCCCCGTGTGGGCGGCTTTTTTTCGTTCTCTCGTTCCTGGCGTATCGGTCCTATTACCGCATACCGACGGCACGGCGCATTGCTGCGGTGATGCCCTGCCGGCAGCGGAAATATCCCTGCCATGGGTCAGCGCCGAGCGTCCGTTGACGGTGCGCGGTCGTCTTGATCGTCCACTGATCGGCCGCATTGATGTCTGGCAGCTCGTCCCAGGCAACCGGGATAGAGACGCCAAGTCCTGACCGCGCCCGCGCAGAAAACACTGCGGCGGTACTGGCGCTCTTTCCGTTTCGTAAGTAGTCGATAAATATTTTACCGACGCGGTTTTTTGGGCCGAGCACCGCCGAAAACCGGTCCGGCATCACCCTGACCATATGCTGTGCGACGGCTTTGGAAAATCCCTTCACGTCATCCCAATCCTGCCGACGGGAAACCGGAATAACGATGTGATACCCCTTCCCGCCGCTGGTCTTTATAAAGCTTTTGAGGCCGATTTCATCGAGGAGCACTTTGGCAAGCTGCGCCGCCTCCGTCATCATCCGCCACGACAACTGCGGGTCTGGGTCGAGGTCGAGGACAAAGCGATCGGGATGCTCCAGATCCGGCCGCACCGCGTTCCAGGAATGCAGCTCGATCACGTTCATCTGCGCCAAGCCGATGAGCGCCTCGTGCGCATCGACGGCAAGCAGTGGCTGGTGGTTGGGAAACAGTTCTTTCGGAAGGCGTGTGATCCCTGGGATCTTCGCGCGCTCCTCGTGCTTCTGGAAAAATAGCTCACCCTGGATGCCATCAGGAGCCCGAACCAACGACACTGGGCGGTCCTGCAGGTACGGAAGCGCCCATTCCGCGATTTCGTCGTAATAGCGGACGAGATCAATCTTTTTCAGGCCGGTGACGGTGTCGATAATTCGGTCAGCATTCGAAACATTGACGCCGGCCAGCGCCAGGTTGCCACGACCGCGCGGCGCCGCCCGCGTCGATCCCGTCACCTTCTCCACCGGCTCACCGTATTCCACGTCGACCACCGGTTCCTCGGTGACGTTCTCGGCCGGTTTGTCGTCGCGCATGCCGTGAAAGACCGGATGCCGGACCTCGCCAGGCGTCCATTCAAGAAAGGATATTTCCGCGACGAGGCGCGGATCCAGCCAGACATGAGCGCGGTCTTTTACCGGTACAGGCGGGTTATAAAACGGGCTTTCCGCGCGTGTCAGCGCGTCGCACTTACGTTCAAGCGCCGTCAATTGTGACGGGCGCAGCTTCGGTTTTGCCGTGCCGGCGAAACGCAGGGAACCGTCACGTTCATGGACGCCGAGCATTAGCGCTCGAAGCCCGGACTTGGCGCCCTTCGTGTGGGTAATTCCGCCAACGACAAGTTCTTGCCTAAGCAGGCATTTCACCTTGATCCAATCCGTTGACCGGCCGGAAACGTAAGCCGCGTCCGCGCGCTTGCCGATAATGCCTTCCAACTGCATGCGGCAGGCGGAGGCGACCAGGCTTTGGGGGTCTTCAGAGAAATTGTCGCTGAAACGAATGCGATCGTCGTTGACCTCTCCCAGCAATTCAGCCAGCAAGGCGCGGCGCGATCGCAAGGGCACCGCGCGAAGATCGTAGCCGTTGAGGTATATAAGGTCGAACGCGAAATACGTCAGCTTCGCCGTGCTTCGCCGGTCGAACGCATTCTGCAGCGCGTTGAAATCAGGCAGACCACCTGAATTCAATACAACCACTTCGCCATCCAACCAAGCGGTCTCGGCCGGTAGGCTGGAAAGCGCCTCGCGAAGGCCAGCCATCTTGTCGGTCCAGTCATGACCGCCGCGGGTGAGCAAGGCCGGTTTCCCGTCCTCCAAGCGCACCATCAGGCGATAACCGTCGAATTTGATTTCGTAGGACCACTCTCCTTGCGTCGGCGGCGCCGAAACTAAAGAGGCCAATTGCGGGGCAATCGCCTGCGGAAAAGACGCACGAAAAGCCCCCGCCTCTTCCAGAGGATGAGGCCGGGGTTTCTTCGCCCGTGCCATGGCGAGCTTGCCTTAATCCTTACTGCCTAGCTCGCTGTGCTTATGTGAATGGGTCGCCCCATAGACCAATTCATAATGCGCGCCTTTCCCGCTCCGGGTGGGCGGGAAATGTTCGCCCTCGACGCACGTCACTTCGAACCCGCTACCGCCGTCACCTTCGTGAACCACCTTGTAAATGCCGGATGTTTTCACGGTCTCGCCGGGCTTGTGTTGATCGGCCATGGAAGCCTCCTCTCGTGAATTTCAGGGTAGTTTTATGAAGCAAAACGTGTTCCGATGACCGTTGCGGCTGTTCGGGGATAGCATATGTCAGCGAACGACATGGCGCGGATTTAAGTTGAGCTAGTCCTGGACAGTGTGCCAGTGCAGTGTCACCATTCTCAACCACCTAAATGGCAGCCGGCCCGTCCGCTATCTCATCGCTTGGACGCTCCTCATTTCGCGATTGCCCTTGCTTCGCAAGGAGGTGTTCGACTTTCTCTGATGCCCCAATGATCGCGTGCAGTCGGGTCTCGCGCATTTGGCGATCGTATTCGTTGATTACCAGCGTGAATTGATTGGTTAAAGCTTCCGTGAATGTCCACACACCACTGCTTGCGCCATTATCTAACGCATCAAAGGCACCTTTTCGAGCCTGTTGGACTAGAGGTAGCGGCAATAGACCATCGCCGGCTGCCGTGATCATCTCACACATCAGTGAGATTGAAGCCATGTTCATGGCGGCGGCTCTATCCCCTCGACCTTCCCGTATCGTCTGAAACCACAGGCGCGCTTGTAAGCACAACTGGTCAGATTCCGGCTGCTTTAGAGGCAAATACAACTGCTTTTTACGGCGCGGTTGTACGGTTCTCGATTCGGACGGCCTTTTGCGCTTTTTCGATACTGGCATGGTTAAACGGCGAGAGCAAAGAGCTCGATATTAGGTCGAGAAAAAGCGCTAGTGTGGTGCCATGCATGAACATTTTGAACGGCTAGTGCGCAACATCGTGTAGTCAATGATCTGCTTATCGCGAACAGTGGTCGCACTTCGTCTGAACAACTCGGTGAGGCACGGCTCATCGTCGCGAACGATGCCGATTGTCGACATCTATCGATCATTCAAGCCTGATAAGGCCGTATTATCGGGATAGCGTTTGAGGGGTAAAATTGGGCTTTTCCTATTTACCTGAGGTGGTAGCGCCCCGTGGCACAGGGCAACAGCGGCTTTTCTGACCAAGAGATCGCCCGCGCGGTCCTTCAGCTCGATAGCAGCGTGACGCTCTGGCGTCGTGCCGCAAGTGCGTCGCTTTCGGATTTGGCCGCCACAGCCTTTACCCATTCGGCCAAGCGGGATCGAGCTTGCGGTGCTGACCGCACTGGCGCAAAGCTACGTAACGCGATTGTGGAAGACCAACGGTTTTTGCCGGTGCTGGATTATGTTGCGCATGCGGTGGCATCACGCTTGTACAACGGGCGCTGTGGGGCGAACAGTTTGAAGACCTATGGCTTGCAAGGCAATTGTGCAAGGCGCGCCTGGCATTCGAGATACTCTGCGGGACGTGGCCTGACGTGTTCATGCGGCAAGCCCGTACGACCTTGACGCGACTTGGCCTGTCGGCGCTCGTGCCGCCGATGTTTCGCGATTTACCGCGCGCGCCTAGCGCGGGCGAGGGCGACGATGAGGCAGAGCGCGATGCTTGATGCTTCGAAGCCGCGCCCCCCGGAAAGGCTCACTTTTGAGCGGGGCTACACGACCAAGGACTTCACCGCGCTGCGTGCGTACGTCCAGCGTATCGCACCGGCTGTCATCGCCCGGACCTACTACGATCCCGACGACGATCCGCATGCTGTGACTCCTGGCGCGATGGAGCGGCATCTCAAAACCATGCTCGATACGCTGGTGACGCCAGCACTTGCACATGGTTCGACCGCGCTGGCCGAGCATCTGCGCGCGTCCGTCCGTCAACACGGGCACGCCAAGCTCACGGCGGTGACCTTCCGGATGGTCACGGAAGCAGCGCAACTGGCGGCGCGCTGCCTCCACATCCGGATCACGCCATTGGGGCGTGGTTGCGTCCGCGCATCGCCCGGCGTTTGAAAGGCGAGGGCATCACCACGCTGGCCGAGCTAGTCGCCTTCTGCAATCGACGTGGCGGCAGCTGGTGGCGGTCGATCTCGCGCATCGGTCCGGGTCGCGCCCGCGCGATCGTCAGTTTGCTGCGGCGTCAGCAGGCGGCGCTGCAACTGACCATCGAGGCCGATGTCGATTCGGCCGAGCAGCTTGGCGTTCCGTTGGTGGCGGCTGAACTCATTGAGGTGGCACCGGCTCTCTCTTGGACCAAGAGAAAAATCAGACCGCGAGCCGCCTAGTGCTCGCGCCGCTCGAACGGTTGGCCGTACCGCACGCTCTTTTGGGCGCCGAGGGCGAAAACCGCTCGACCGCCTTCTGCTATATCCAGGCGAGTCACGATTTGGATGCGGTGCGCGCCTATCTGAATCGCTATTGCGATCAGCCAAAAACGTTGCGCGCCTACACCAAAGAACTCGAGCGCTTTTTACTGTAGGCGGTAGTGCTGCGCGGTAAGGCGCTGAGCGATCTGCGCGTGGACGACTGCGAAGTCTATAAGGATTTTCTAAAAAAGCCCGATCCGCGGTTTGTGGGGGAGCGTTTTGCGCGCCACTCGCCGCGCTGGCGACCCTTTGCCTCGGTCGCCAACGGGTCGGCCGTTCTGTCGCCCGAATCCCAACGCTACGCGGTTCGGTTGCTGCGCAGTGCCTTCGCGTGGCTGGTGGATGTGCGCTACCTCGGCGGCAATCCATGGACGGCAGTGAATGATCCGCCGGCGGTGCGTCGCATGAATGGCATGAAGATCGATCGGGCGTTACCGGTTGACCTGTGGCGGCGCTTGCGCGACGAGCTTGATGTGCGTTGCGATGACCCGCTCGCGGCACAGCCGCGCGAATTCGGGGCAATTGGCCAATGGCGTGCCGTGCGCGCGGCAATCCTCTTGATGGGCGATTCGGGATTGCGGCGCGAAGAGGCCGCATAAGGCACGTCGCGAATGTCTTAGACCCTCGGCGTACGGGACGCTTGCGCGGCCCGTGTGGGAACTCACAATCGTTGGCAAAGGACAGCGCGAACGCACCGTCCCCGTCAGCGCCGCGACGTTTGCTGCACTACGCGCGCATTGGCAAGATCGCGGGAGGATGTTCGACGGCACTCAAACCAACTGGGCACCGGCGACAATTCCGCACGGGCCGCTACTGGCACCCGTTGTGATTCCATGGACGAATGCGTCACGCCGACGTCATCGACATGCGGGAACCGGTGACCCGCATCCCCTACCAAACAAATCTTTGCCTGCCGATGAGGTAGGCTATACGGCGGACGGGCTCAACAGGCTAATCGGTCGAATGATGAAGTGCCTGGTTGAAACGATAGATACGTTGAGTCTTGATGAGCGTGTCCAACTAGGCCGCGTGAATGCACACGCATTCCGGCATACCTTCGGCACGCAGTTATACGCCGACGGCGGTGTATCAGGTGGCGAAGGCGGGCATTGCGCGCACGTTCCAGAACATCCGGCTCTTCGGCGGCATGACCGCGCTCGAAAACGTGATGGTCGGACGCCATGTGCGCACGAAGCACGTCTCATCGGCGCGGTGTTTCAGACGCCGTCCGAGCGGCGCGAAGAGCGCGAGATCAAGGAGCGCGCGCTCGAGCTGCTCGAATACGTGGGCGTGCTGCAATACGCCGATTACACGTCGCGCAATCTGTCGTACGGCCACCAGCGGCGTTTGGAAATCGCGCGCGCACTGGCGACCGATCCGAAGCTGCTCGCGCTCGACGAACCGGCCGCCGGCATGAACGCGACGGAGAAAGTGGAGCTTACGCGTCTGCTCGACAAGATCCGTAGCGACGGCAAGACGATTCTGTTGATCGAACACGACGTGAAACTCGTGATGGGATTGTGCAACCGCATGACGGTGCTCGATTACGGCAAGGTGATCGCCGAGGGTCTGCCGCAGGACGTGCAGAAGGACCCGAAGGTGATCGAGGCATATCTGGGTGCGGGGGTGCATTAATGGCGACGCCAAGCGCAATGTTGAAGGTCAAGGGTTTGCAGGTGAACTACGGCGGCATCCAGGCGGTGAAGGGTGTCGATCTGGAAGTCGGACAGGGCGAACTCGTCACGCTGATCGGCGCGAACGGCGCCGGCAAGACCACGACGATGAAGGCCATCACCGGTCTCAAGCCGTATTCGGGCGGCGACATCGAATACATGGGTCAGTCGATCCGTGGCGTGCCGACGCACGAGTTGCTCAAGCGCGGTCTTGCCATGGTGCCGGAAGGCCGCGGCATCTTCGCGCGCATGTCGATTCTGGAAAACATGCAGATGGGCGCCTATCTGCGCAACGACGCCGACCAGATTCAGAAGGACACCGACCGCATGTTCGGCTTCTTCCCGCGGCTGAAGGAGCGCGCATCGCAATATGCGGGCACGCTGTCGGGCGGCGAACAGCAGATGCTCGCCATGGCGCGCGCGTTGTTGTCGCGTCCGAAACTGCTTCTGCTCGATGAGCCGTCGATGGGTCTTTCACCCATCATGGTCGAGAAGATTTTCGAGGTGGTGCGGGAGATTTCGTCGGAAGGGCTGACGGTGTTGCTCGTCGAACAAAACGCGCGTTTGGCGTTGCAGGCGGCGAATCGCGGCTATGTGATGGACTCGGGCGTGGTCACCATGTCCGGCGACGCCAAGATCATGCTCGACGATCCGAAGGTGCGTGCGGCGTATCTGGGGGAGCAAGCGTTCACGTAGCGCCAGGATGAACGCTTTGCGATGCAGGGAGAAAAACGGAAAGGCAGACAGCACGCCGCTCGCTCCAGACGCTGTTATAGCTTCACACCGTCTGAGGCTTGTCATGACGCCCTCCAGCACGGACACCGGCGGCGCCGGATCATCAATCACCCGTGCCATTGGCATAGCGCCGATCATGGCTACCAGCGCCAGGATGGCGTATCCAGACGCCGTTTGCTGAGAGACGTCCTGAAGTTGTGAACGCCGTCCAATGAGCGCTCATAGTCGACGTTAGTGACCTCATTCCGGTCTCGACGCAGCAATGTCTGCCTGGGCTACCATGACGCTCTATACGCAGCGTGGTCCGTCTTCGCCTTGAAAAGAGCAGGCAACGACGCACACACCATATGTAGAGGTGCGCTATTTCTGCTACTAGTACAAATCCAATAATGCAGCTTAGTCTGGAACTTGGTCTTCGGTCGCCTGCGTTAACGATGCTGAGCGGTCCGGGTGATACCCCCGTCCAGTAAGCGAGCTCGGAAGTAGAATTTCCAGCAAAGGGAGTTCTACGCAAAGAAGAAGTAGAAGTTCACGGATAGCCAACATTGAGTGGCGGGAAAGCCGTTGGCGATACGTTGCGACCACGGCCAGCAGTACATGAGTGACGCGATCACGTACTGGGCCTCGCACCGCGATGTCGCATTAAACTATATCCAGCTGGTCAAGCCGCAGCAGAAACGCCTACGTGGAACGCTTCAACCGCACGGTTCGTTATGAATGGCGGTCGCAGTACCACGGGGATGATCTGGCGCACGTCCAGCAGTTCGCAAAAGAGATGGATGTGGCAATATATTCGCGAGCGCCCCCAACATGGCCCTTGACGGGGTGACACCAAACAGCGGCCGAGGTCCGCCGTATAGCCGCTACTTCAAGCAGCAGATTTGCTAGCCTTCAACGGCTCCTTGTGAGGGGCGAGCAGCAGCCTTGCGGGCGGGCGCGCGTTGAGCTAAAGATTCGGGTTGATCTCGCAGCGACCGAGAGGAGCATCGAAGAGTCACTAGCGGTCACCGTGCCACGAGCCTCAGCGCGGACATGCGCCGGCGTTTAAAGGCAGGAATGCGCGTTTCGAAGGACTGCATCGGGCGCGCGGTCGTGAAATCGTCGCGGCTCACTCGGAGCAATGCCCGTGCCATAATTCGGGGTCGCGGCGTGATCTGTCCTAGCCCGTCGAAAAACTGCTTTTACGCAGGGCAAAGAGAAGGGAAGGGCACGGAGAGCTTTCGCGCTTCTCATCGCGGGACTAGAAGTTGCGTTCAGGGGCCGTCGCTAATTTTTCTTTTCTTCTTATATGCCTTTGCAACAGAAACTTGAGATCGTTGAAACGGGCGTGCCAGAACTGGATGTCATTCTGCGCGGAGGGCTACCGGAGAACCGGCTGCATCTGATTGAGGGTGCACCCGGAACGGGCAAGACGACGATTGCAATCCGTTACTTGCTCAACGGTTTAGGAAAGAAGAAACGCTGCCTGTATGTAACGTTGTCCGAATCGGTCGAAGAGCTCATCACAGCAGCCAGCACTCACGGTTGGAATTTAGACGGGATCGAACTCTTTGAGCTTATCCCTGACGAAGCACATGCCGAGCGGCAGCAGACCGTGCTTTTCCCGGCCGAAGTCGAATTCGGGAAGACGATTAGCCGACTCATGGAGCGCATTGAGCAAGTGAATCCGGATCGGCTGGTGATCGATAGTATTGCAGAGGTGCGCATGCTTGCGCAGGATCCTTTGCAATTTCGACTGCAACTCTTGACGTTGAAGCGATTTCTTCAAGGGAGGAAGATCACGACACTTTTGCTCGATGATCTTGCCGAGGACGACCAAGGCGACCTGCACAACTTTGTCCATGGGGTCGTTTCGCTACGCTCATTTGAGCGCGACTACGGTGCAGCACGCCGTCGAATGCGGATCAGCAAAATGCGCGGCGTCGACATTATGAGCGGCTGGCACGACTATGCGCTTGCCACTGGGGAGGTACTTGTTTTCCCAAGTCTCATCGCGGAGGAGCACGAAAGCGACGTGCAAGGTCCGCCTCTCACAAGCGTGTTTATAAGTTTGAACGACATGCTCCCGCAAGGGCTGGATCGCGGGACGACCACCATGTTGATTGGCCCGTCGGGAGCCGCAAAATCCACAATCGCCTTGAGCTACGTGCTTTCGGCGGTAGCCGACGGTGAAGCGACAAGCCTCTTTTCCTTCGATGAGACGTACGAGACCTTCCTGCGGCGAAGCAAGTCGATTAACCTGGACCCCGAGAAGGCGATTCAGGAAGAGCGCTTTTTTTGGCACCGCATCAATCCTTCGCGCATCTCACCGGGTGAGTTCGTATGGCAGGTCAGACGTGATGTTGAAGACCGAAATGTGCGGGTCGTGGTGATCGACAGCGTCAACTCGTACCTCAACACAATGCCGGAAGAACAATCCCTCATCCTGCATCTTCACGAATTGCTCAGTTATCTGAATAAGCGAGGCATCGTCACGATTCTTGTGCTTGCACAACAAGGCGTCGTAGGCGACGTCGAGAACCCAATCGATCTGAGCTTTTTGAGCGACACGGTCATCCTCTGCCGTTTTTTCGAGGCGGCTGGACGGCTCCGGCGTGCAATCTCGATCATTAAGCGGCGCACCGGCGCTCACGACATGGCGATACACGAGTATCAGTTGTCCTCCGATGGGCTGGAAATTGGCCCGGCTCTGGAAGCGCTAAACGCAATTTTCACGGGCGCACCGACTTACACCGGCGCCGCCGAAGAGCTACTTGCTATTAAGTCCAATAATAATCATGGCAGATGAAGCGATCGGCAACAGTATTGCAGTCTGTGCTCCCTCGGGCGCCGACGCACTGACCATCGTGCAGGTGTTGGACGCTGTCGACTTGCGCGCGCGCGTCCTCGGAACGCTTGAGCAGTTCGGCGACTATCTGTTGAACGGAGGGAGCAGTACATGCGCTGGCTTGATGGTAGCGGAAGAAGCGTTAGTCGACGATACATCACTCGTTGAGGCACTCGAGCGTCAACCAATATGGTCGGACCTCCCCGTCACAATCTTAACCGTTGCAGGTCATCGAGCAAGTAGCCGTCGACGATGGGAACTTTTTCGCAGCCTGGGCAATGTCACCTTGCTTGCTCGACCCTTGCGCCGTGAAGACCTTCAAAGCGCTGCACGCGCGATGGCGCGCATTCGCGCCCGCCAGTACCAGACACGCACCCACTTGATTGAGCTGGAAGCGGCGTCGCGATTTTTGGAGCAAAGAGTTGCCGAGCGAACCAAAGAACTGCAAGCCGTAGAGGCGACTTTGCGCCAGTTGCAGAAGATGGAAGCGATCGGACAGCTTACCGGGGGCTTGGCGCACGACTTCAACAATCTTTTGCAAGTGATTGGCTCTAGTGTTGAGATGATCAAGCTCAAGGTGAAGCAGGGAAGAAGCACTGAGCTTGAGCGGTACGTGCAAAACATCGCGAGCGCCAAAGACCGCGCCGCCGCCCTGACGCATCGGCTACTGGCGTTTTCCCGTCGGCAGATCCTTGATCCAAAGCCCGTCGACGTCAATCGGCTCGTGCTCGACATGCTTGACTTGGTGCGAAGCACTGTAGGTCCGTCTGTCAATGTGGAGACGCGATTACATCCAGAGCCGGTGCACTGTTTATGCGACCCACCGCAACTTGAAAATGCGCTGCTCAATCTTTGCATCAACGCGCGGGATGCAATGCCAGCTGGTGGCCACCTCGTTATTGAGACAAGCCAGGTCGTCCTTGACGCCGACGAGGCGAAGCGATACGGGCTTGCGCCCGGGAGCTACATATCGAGTGCGGTCATCGATGACGGCGAGGGAATGGCAAGCGATGTTGCTGAGCGGGCTTTCGATCCGTTTTTTACGACCAAGCCGATGGATCAAGGCACCGGACTCGGTCTGTCGATGGTCTACGGTTTTGCTCGACAATCGCAGGGACATACCAGCATTGAGACTGTCGTCGGGAAGGGAACAACTGTTCGGATCTGGCTGCCAGAACTAGAGGCGCGGGTAAGTGCTGTCGAGCACCCCGTTACTCACGAGGGTGAAACCTTACTGGTAGTACGCAAGAGAATCTTGCTGGTCGACGATGAGGCCAATGTGCGAGCGTTAATCGCTGAGATTCTTCAGAACGTCGGTCATGATGTTGTCGAGGCAAGTGACGGCGTACGAGGACTTGAAATCTTACAATCAGATGCCGTGGTTGATTTGGTGATAAGCGACGTTGGCATGCCGCGGATGAACGGGCTGGAGATGATTGCAAAAGCGCGCGCTAAACGTCCCGAGCTTGACGTGATCTTCATTACGGGGTATTCGCAAACGCCTGTACTCTCCGAAGGAGAACCTGATGCGCGCTTGCAGGTAATGACTAAACCGTTCCTAATGGACGCCTTGCTTGAACGGATCGAGACAACCTTGACGAGATAGTGCGCGGGTGAGCATTAGGCAATTTAGGAGTTCCGACGCTGCCGAGCAGCCTTGTTAGGACCTCAAATAGTCGTTGTGCAGCGTTATCTCTTCGATGTCTTACAATGGATGCTGTGCTCGTAGCAGAACTTGCACGTCGCATGGAACAGGCTTTGTTCGAGGCTTTAACATCCTTCTGCTGTTGATCAACCATGCTGTCCGACCCAGCTCGCATCGCGGGTTCAACCGAAATCGGTTTGTTGACACGCTGGCCTTTGCGAATTTTGATGCGCTTACCTGCCTTACCGCGCATGTGTTGCGCGCGCCGCGCGCGTTCATCAACTTTGTCGATGAGGCACACAGAGGTTCTTCAATTAATCGTTACAACGACGTGACACCCAGCGTCACCAACCGCAAGTACTACAGAAATGTGTTGGGCAGTCGCGAAAAGCTCAATCCGAGCACAGATGGCGATAGCGATTGTTATTCAAGAAGTTTTTGTACGGTCGGCAAAGGCGTTAAACGTTTCAAACTAGATTTTTTATTTTGGGTCGCTAGTTCTTCTCATTTGTCGTGCGGTTTGCGGTCGACCAAAATGGTTTTCATCGAAGACGCCAACGGTCCTCGTCAACTCACGTCAAGGAGATTTACCATGAAGCTGCAAGACAAAGTCGCTCTCGTCACTGGCGGCACGTCAGGTATCGGTCTGGAGACTGCCAAGCTGTTCCGTGCGCAAGGCGCCAAGGTTGCTGTCATCGGCACAAATCCGGCCCGTCTCGAAGCCGCAGCTAAGGAACTGGGCGGCGACGCGCTGATTCTCTCCGCGGACCTCCGCAATGCCGCCGACATCGACCGCGCCATCCGCGATGTGGCCGCGACGTTCGGCCATATCGACGTCGTATTCGCCAACGCTGGGGCGGGTCTGGCTGCCCCGTTAGCAGCGGTTACTCCCGAGATGATTCAGGAGCAATTTGCTCTGAATTTTACCGGCTTGTTCCTTACCATTCAAAAGGCGGCGCCGCTCATCCCGAATGGAGGTAGCATCGTGGCCACGACATCGTTCCTGAACACAGTCGGCACGCCGGGCCTATCCGTTCTCTCGGCGACCAAGGCAGCCATTCGGTCGCTGGTGCGTTCTCTCGGCGCGGAGCTTGCGCCGCGCGGCATCCGCGTCAACGCCGTCAGCCCGGGGCCGATTGCAACGCCGTTCCACACCAAGCTCGGCCTTACCGAAGGGCAACTCTCCGACACCGCAGCCGTCATTCAGGCAGCAGTGCCGCTCAAGCGCTTCGGTGAAGCCGCCGAAATCGCGAAGGCGGTTCTGTTTCTGGCGAGCGATGACTCTTCGTTCACGACCGCCGCTGAATTCGTAGTTGATGGTGGCCTGTCGCAAATCTAGTGTGACGGTGGGGCCGCCGTGATGGCGTCCCCACATCGATGGAGGATTCACGATGCAAGAAGGACATCCTGATCTGGCCGCTTATCCCCGATTCGCTCTGCTGGAAGGCGCGACGCCTGTCCAGCGTCTCACCCGGCTCGAACAACGGCTGGGCAACGTCGGGATCTTCGTTAAACGCGACGATCTGATGGGGCTCGGAGGAGGCGGCAACAAGCTGAGAAAGCTGGAATTTCTGATTGGCGAGGCGCTTGCGCAAGGTGCGAATACCGTAATTACCGTCGGTGCGCGCCAGTCGAACCATGCACGACTCACGGCCGCTGCGGCAGCGCGGGCCGGTTTGCAATGCGAGCTGGTTCTTACTCGCTCGGTTCCCAGAACCGACGCGACCTACACCGACAATGGCAACGTGCTACTGGATGAGTTGCTGGGCGCTACTGTCCATGACCTGCCGGGTTCGGAAGACGCGTTGCTGTTTGCCACCCGGCGTGCCACGACCCTGACAGAGCTGGGGCGCCGTGTGTATGTCGCTCCGTTGGGGGGCTCGAGCCCTGTCGGTTGTCTCGGTTATGCCGCATGCGCCGTGGAGATCGAGACGCAGGCATCGGAAATGGGTGTGCATTTTGACGAAGTCGTCGTCCCGCACGGGAGCGGCGGCACGCATGCCGGCCTGGTTGCGGGGTTCGTCGCTCAGGGAAGAACAGCCGCGTTTGTTCGCTCGCATGCCGTGCTCGCCGACGAAGACAGGTCACGCATCGTCTCATTCGAAAAGTCGACTGCAACGCTGGACCTGCTTGGACACAAGGCGGAGTTTTCCGCCAGCGACCTGAACATCGACGATTCGCATCTTGGGGATGGATACGGCCTGCCAACCGACGCCATGCGCGAGGCATTGCGCACACTTGCCCGAACGGAGGGGCTGCTCCTGGACCCGGTCTATAGCGGGAAGGCGTTCGCCGGGCTTCTGCATGATGTACGAACTGGCCGCTACCGTTCCGGGCAAAATGTCCTGTTCTTGATGACCGGAGGTCTGCCAGGATTGTTCGCGTATCGAAACGCATTCTGAAGTGCGCGACCCGCGCTTGACGACACGATAGACTTTGGCTAAATGCGTTGCGAAGATCCGTTATGGACAGTGACCTATTCAGATGCGAGCACCTCATAACCTGAACGCACTCCGCGCCTTCGAAGCGGTCTCCCGTCATCTAAGTTACGCTGCGGCAGCTGAGGAGCTAAGCGTCACGCCCGCGGCAGTCGGGCACTTGATCCGCGGCCTTGAAGACACCCTCGAAGTAGAGTTGTTCCATCGGACCACATCGGGCGCAACGCGACTGTTTCTGACGGACGCTGCACGGTCCATACTGCCAGCACTGCAATCGGGATTTGACCTGCTGTCCGAGGCCGTTGAACAGCTCAAGGCGAGCAAGTCGCGCACGGCATTCAGCGTCACCGTTCCCGCCGCCTTTGCCGACAAGTGGTTGCTGCCTCGTGTCGACCGATTTCAGCAGCGGCATCCGTATTATGACTTGCGCATCGACACGAGTAACCGTCTCGTCGATTTCACTGCCGACCGGGTCGATGTCGGCATCCGCTACGGTGCGGGCAAATGGCCAAACCTCACATCGACATTTCTTTTGCGCGATGAGTTCTTCCCTGTGTGCAGCCCGGTTCTCTTGCGCGGCAAGCAACGTCTGGAAACGCCCGCCGATCTTAAGCACCATCTCCTGATCCATGATGTCTCAATGCAGTCGTCGGGCGTGTTCCCGACGTGGCGCTCATGGCTTCAGAAAGCTGGATGCAGAAATAGCGTCGACTGCAATCGGGGCATCCAGATCAACGATTCGGCGGCGGCATATCAGACGGCCATCTCAGGAAACGGAGTCGCACTTGGACGGACCACACTCGTTGAAAGGGACCTTGAGGAGGGGCGCCTCGTTCGACCGTTCGACGTAGTTCAAAGCTGTGAACTCGCGTATTACCTCGTGCACAAAAAAGCGAACGAGAACTCGGCGCCTGTCGTTGCCTTCAAGGAATGGCTAATAGAAGAAGCTGGCGCACGGGGATGACACTCGGAGTCTTCATCCCAGGCCTGCGTGCTACCTCAACACCGACAAGTTGAAAATCCTCGGCGCGATCGACGTAAACGCGAGCGCCACGCAGCTGCTGAAGCTTATTGCGGACCAGCGCCGCAACGTCGATAAACGAGAGAACAGGACGTTTGCTCAGTGGAACGAGCGGCACACGCCACGGCCTCTCGTTCGCGATTGCACGAGCCGAACCGCCCAAATCGGCTCTTGGTCGAGCGAAGATATGAAGCTCCTTCGCACCAGTCGAAGACCTTTCGTTGGCTGGAGCGGCTGCTCCGCGTCCCTCACGATGGAAGAAGCCTCATGCGCGGAGGCCTCTTCATCGTCTATGTGTCTCGGTCGCCTCCTCTGGTACGCACGCCGTAGCGAAGGCTCGAATATCAAGGAGAGGTGTCGTCTACGGATTCGGTCGGCAAGGCGATGCCAGGTTCAGTCGATTCAGCATAATCAGTGCTCCACAGCGAGCGACGTGCTTCAAGAATCTTGGAAATCCAGAACGGAATTTTTAGGTCCGGCGTTAGACCTTTGCCAGACAGGCATAAGCAGTCTCCGGTATTTCGGCAAGTCGGGAAGGATGCACCTGTTCGCTCAGGCCATAAAACTTCTGAAAATTCATGATCAACGGCGACCACTTGTCCGGATCTATCCGGTTGACGTGACCTTCCATCAACATATCCGGATGAACGTGCACGCGCTGGACACGCACTTCGAACAGGCGGATCGCGCCGCGTAGCTCGTCGCTGTCCTCGCCGATCCCATGCGTTGCCGCCACGACCGCCTCGAGTTGGATCGGGCATTCGAGCGCGCGGGCCGCTTCGACAGTTTCGGACGCCAATTTCGTCATCCCAGCACGGCCGAACTTATCCGGTTCATATACGTAGCCCATATCCCGCCTGAACTCAGACACCGGATACTTACCGGTCGTCCGCGCGATGCGGTCGACTGCGCCGACTTCGGTGGGAGACGGAAGATTTAGCACGCATTCGCCGCTGCGAAGCAGATTGCGCGTCGTCTGCGAGTCGGACGCAATGCCGAGCACGCCTCGCCAGCCAAGCCAGAAAGCCGACGATATTGGCGCGAGGTTGTCGCTCCCATCTTCGTTGACCGTGCTGACTAAAACAACGGGGGTGCCGGGATACAGAATATGAGGTTCGACGACGACGTGGGACGCATTCATAAATTAGCTCCGTAAGTTAATGTATGCATGATGCGATCGCATTGTGTCAGGCACACTCCGGTTTTTGCTCCGTAATTATGATCAACCTGGGAACAGTCCGATCCACGCCAGGAAGCTGTCAAACGATCTTCTTAGGCCAGGAACCGCTGCGTGCGGGGTCGAAAACTAGTCTTGCTATTAGCGTGGGCGGTGTAAGCGCGCAAAAACCAAGACTCAGCTCAAAGCGTTGACGCGGACCAATTGAACGCGGTCTTCATCTGTTCGATTTCCTCAGTCGGCGATCGGCCGAATTCTCGCTTAAATTCCCGGCTGAATTGCGATGGGCTTTCGTAGCCCACCGTCGCGGACGCGGCAGCTGCCGTCAACCCGGTGCGGATCATCAACAGGCGCGCCTGGTGCAGTCGTGTCGACTTTAGATATTGAATTGGAGTCGTATGAGTCACAGCCTTGAAATGGCGGTGAAACACCGGCACGCTCATGCCGCTATCGTAGCTCAAACTATCGACGTCGATACGCTTGGCGTAATCGCTGTGAATACGGCGCAGCGCCCGTGCGATCTTCGAGAAATGACCGGTCGTCGCGAGCGATGCACGCATTGCATCGCCTTGCTCGCCCGTCAGCACCAGGAAGAATATCTCTTTCAGCACGAGCGGCGCGACAATCCGCGCCTCCAGCTGTGAACCAAGCGCCTCCAGAAGACGAAGCAGGGTGTTCGACAGCCTGTCGGTTAGTGGAGTGGAGTAGATCCCTCGTGGCGCCACGAGTGTTTTTTGGCCGGGCATGTCCACGCTGAGCATCAGGTCGGCGGTGACGCTCGCGTCGAGGCGAAGGGTGACGGCGAGAAAGGGTTCCTCGGATGTTGCTTCAGTTTCGGTGGAGAATGGCAATGGCACTGAGAGGATAAGATAGTGACTTGTGTCGTAGAGAAACACCTCTTCTCCAAGGAACCCGCGCTTGCGGCCTTGGCAGACGAGAATGATGCTCGGCTCGTACAAAACGGGAGTGCGGCCTAGTGAGCGGTTTGCACGAACGAAGCTGACACCGTCCAGCATCGATGCCGTACACCCCTCGTTAGGCGCAAGCATCTCGATCAGCCTGACAATTCGCCTTTGCATCTCAGGCATCCTCCCTCCCAAGTATTGACTGCCAATCACCAATATATTCGATACGCGGCGTCCATGTGCTCGTTTGATACTTTTAGGCAAGGGTCCGAGAACCACAGCCATGGCTCGTCGGATATCCGGCATGTACATTCATATCCACGAATTTGAATTGATCTATAGATGGCTCGAAAATCGACTTTTGAGGAAACGAACATGCAAGATATCAATGAGGTTGGAGACAAAGTCGCGATCGTCACCGGTGCGGCTAGCGGCATTGGGCGCGCAATCACTGACCTGCTCGTGGCACGTGGCGCATATGTGATAGCGGAGGACATCGATCCCGCCGTCGAATCGCTGGCAGGACCGAATGTCGTACCACTCGTCGCCGACATCTGTAAGCACGCGGCGATCACATCTGGTTTTCGATTGCTTGGCGTAAGAGCATACGTTTCCACGATCAGGAAGCGGACACGTGCACACTATTTCCCAAGACATATCGGCGGGCCGCACACGGCGGACCTATAGCGCCTCGTTCAAGTCTGAGCTTATCAACCAATGTCGGCAGGTCGGCGTCTCATGTTCAGCCGTGGCGATCTCCCATGGCCTAAATCCCAATGTGCTGCGACGCTGGATTAAAGCGGCCGCCGACCCCAGCGACGCTACGCCGCCTGGGCCCAACTCGCTTGATATCGACGTCAAGGCGGCTTTCATCGCGCTGCCAATGACTGTGCCGACACCACAAGCGCCCGATGCGGCGCAAGTGAACGTGCGTATCGACATTCAGCGCAACGGCACAACGGTGTCAGTGCTGTGGCCGCAGCTTTGCTTGAGTGAGAGTGCGGCTTGGGTTCGGGAGGTGTTGCGATGATCCGCATCGACGCCATTTGGCTTGCGACCGAACCTCTTGATATGCGAGCCGGCGCCGATACCATCCTTGCACGCGTGGTGAAGGTTTTTGGGTCCGCACGGCCACACCACGCATATTTATTTGCCAATCAGCGCTCGACGCGCATGAAGGTCCTGGTCTACGACGGATTTGGTGTCTGGCTTGCTGCGCGACGCTTGAACAAGGGTCATTTCGTTTGGGCCAGTGATCATGGCGATGTCGCTGAGACATTAAATCTCGAGCAACTGCACGCACTTGTGATCGGGCTGCCCTGGCAGACGTTGGCGCACGATCACGTCATCGCGGTGGTATAGCAAAGACGTATACAGTTTCGATTCCCCCGGCTTGCAGGTGCTGGCAAACTTGAGGACATGGAATCCCCCACTGATCTCGACGCTCTGAACCCCGATCAACTGCGCGCGCTTGCGCGTCAATTGATGACCCAGGTCGACGAGAAGACGCGCGAATCGCACTACCGCCAAACGCGCATTGACCAACTCACGCATGAGCTCTCGGTCATCAAACGTCTGCAATTCGGCAGGCGTAGCGAGCAGCTCACCACCGAGCAATTGAGCCTGCTGGACGAGGCAATCGATGAGGATTTGGCCGCGTTGGAAGCTGAGCTCGATGAGCTGCGCTCGGATGTGCCGCAGGAGAAGCCCCGCAAGTGTGCCAAACGCTTGCCGTTGCCGCCCCAGTTACCCCGTACCGATATCCACCACGAGCCGACGGAGTTGAGTTGCTCCTGTGGCTGCCAGCGGGTGCGTATTGGCGAGGATATCAGCGAGAAGCTCGACTACACGCCGGGCGTGTTCACTGTTGAGCGCCATATCCGCGGGAAATGGGCCTGTAAAGCGTGCGAGACATTGGTCCAGGCGCCCGTGCCGCCACATGTGATCGACAAAGGAATTCCGACTAATGGATTGCTTGCACAGGTGTTAGTCGCCAAATACGGCGACCACCTTCCTCTGTACCGGCAGGAACGCATCTTCGCCCGCGCGGGTGTTGCAATTCCACAGTCGACGCTCGGCGGCTGGGTGGGCATATGCGGTGTGCGTTTGCAGCCCCTGGTCGAGGCGCTTCGCGAGGAATTACTGCGCCACACCGTCGTACATGCAGATGAAACGCCGGTGCAGATGTTGAGCCCCGGCAAAGGGAAGACACATTGCGCCTATCTATGGGCGTACACGTCGACCCAATTCGCAGACGTGCGCGCGGTCGTGTACGAGTTTGCAGACGGTAGATCTGGCGAACATGCTCGCGCCTTCCTGGGCGACTGGCGTGGCAAGCTGGTCGTCGACGATTACAGCGGCTATAAAGCCGGATTCAAGCTGGGCATCACGGAAATTGGCTGTATGGCACACGCACGGAGAAAATTCTTCGATCTGTACGAGAGCAAAAAAAGCCAGATCGCCGAACAAGCACTGAAATTCTTCGTGGCGCTCTACGACGTCGAGCGCGAAGCAGCTAACTTGAACCCTGAACAACGACGAGCGATTCGCGAGGAGCGAGGCCGCCCGATTGCACAAGCATTGCACGTCTGAATGCTCGCACAGCGCAAACTCGTCGTCGCGGGTTCGCCGATCGCCAAAGCACTGGACTACAATCTCAAGCGCTGGCAGGCGCTTACGCGCTATCTTGACGATCCTCAGGTGCCCATTGATAACAATCGAATCGAGAATCTGATTCGGCCCTGGGCAATCGGAAGGGCGAATTGGCTATTCGCGGGTTCTTTACGCGCTGGACAACGAGCTGCAGCTATCATGAGTCTCGTGCGTTCCGCCCAGCTTAATGGGCACGACCCGTACGCATACCTAAAGGATATTCTCACGCGGCTGCCGACGCAGAGGGCCGATAAGATCACTGAATTGCTTCCGCATAATTGGGTACCAGCCGCCTCCTGATTAAGCGCACCCGTGACTTTGCCGGGCGCTTACCGACATCTCCGCCGTTGGCAGCGCGGAAAAAGCGGTAGCGCTTGCCGTCGAACGGTTTTCGCGGCTAGACCTGCTCGTGAACAACGCGGGCATCATTATCAACAAGCTGGTGGTGGACATGTCGCGCGACGACTGGGAGCGCATCATGAATGTCAACGTGACAGGCGCCTTCCTGCACTCACGCGAAGCGATGAAAGCGATGATCCCTCAGCGTTCCGGCGCAATTGTCAATCTGGCTTCCTATGCCTCGTACTTTGCATTCCCCACGGTCGCTGCTTATACCGCATCGAAAGGGGCTCTTGCACAGTTGACGCGAACGCTTGCACTAGAGGCTATAGAGTACGGTATCCGGGTCAATGCCGTTGGCTCGGGCGACGTACTTACGAACATCCTCAACAACGTCGCGTCAGACGGCGACGGCGTCGCGGCACTAGCTAAGCACGGTGAAGGCGCGCCGATCGGTCGGGCGGCCAATCCGAAAGAGATCGCGGAAGTGGTGCTATTCTTAGCCTCCGAGCGCGCCAGCTTCATGGTTGGGTCAGTCGTGATGGCAGATGGCGGAATGAGCGTAAAAGTTGGCTCGTAGCGCTGCGATGAGTGAGAAGTATCATAAGGCGGGAGTGCGTAAATCGTGAATAGCGAGCCGGCAACGGCACGAAACACTGCGGTCCTCTACATTGAGCGGTGACGCGTGCGCCGCAAAGGGCATGGGATCGCTTTACGCTACACCACGAGTCACAAGGGAAAAGCGCAACGTGCGAATGACAGGCCTCCTCATATCGGGGAGCCTCGCTGATTGAGCTTAGGCGGCGGGAAACGGAAAAAAGTCGCGACAATTCCCTTTTGCAGGCGCAATAATGCCAAGTTGTTTCTCTTTAAAGACATTAGTGAACGCACCATGATCAGCTCATGTTTCAACTGATCGTCCATTTCCATCACCTGCGCATGTTCGAGCAGCTCGTTAAGGCGGCACAGGAACTCGCTATCAGTCACCAGCAGGTTATCCAACTCCGCACTCAAGCTCTGAGTAGCGATGATTATTTCGTTGCGGTTCATACGCCATCTCATGCTAAATTTTTTTAGAACAGAAAGAGCAGCATTCCGTAGGCCATCTGCGACATGGTTGTCCAAGGGTTGAGCGCTGCAGTAGTGGCTGGTGGATCCAGCCATTGGCACCTTGATGCAACCGACAAAGGCTTGAGCCCCGTTAGCTTTATAACACCTTAGCTGCGACTGCGGCTTTCATTTGCGCGGTGACTTACCGACCGCACTGGCGCCACACTGCCGCAACACCAGGCGAGGAATGGACGACGAATGGTCGAAGATGCGTTTGGCCTCGAAGCCATTTTCCAATGCATAGGCGAGGGTGGCGCCATACGAGATCGACGCGTGCATTCGATGCAAGCTTCAATGTGACAGAGTCTGACCGTCTTTGTGTGTGAGCGAGTCGCTATGCGCGTTGCAAGCGTAAAGCGAACTCAGCTGTCGAAGGCCACGATCGTTACCAGTCAGCTTCCGATCCGACCACTGTTGCACAAACAGGGCAGAGCTAGGACGAGATCTTGGCCTTTCTCAACAGCACAGCTTGTCTATTGACAAGGTTGAGACCAGGCGTGCGGCTTGCTGGTCGTAGTGATCATTGAGGAAGTATGGAATCCTGTTCGCGCGGTTCTGTTCGGATCCCAAAATTCTCCCCAAAGTCTCGTCCAATCCGCATTCTGGCCGTTGACGACGGTGGCAGGCCGGCGCGGAGGCAGTCGCATTTGCGCTTATACCGGATGGTCACGATGCTAAGCCTCTACGCATGGTGACGAAGCTTTGAGATTCCTTGCCGCCTGAGTGCCACACATATCCGTACTCGACGTCAACATGCCATCCGCCGTATTTCACGCCCGCGGCGCCTTCGCTCGGTATCAAAAGCACGTCTGAAGCGATGATCATTGCTCACACCTTGCTGGATGAGAGCACAGTCTTGCCAATAGGGCCACCTGCCGTTTTTGACGCACTTTGTCGAAAACGTAACGTTCCTGAACCATTGCGCGGTATGATTTCGCGCGTGGCGGCTCGCTGAAAAGCGCCTTGCCCGCCTTGGGTATCTGCCCAATTACAACCTTAGCCAGCGCTTTTTCTCATGGTGGCTCCGATAAGTGGTTCCGCGTGTTGTGCCCCATGGAGAAAAGCATGCTCATTCGTGCCAAGTCTGGACAAGGGTCCCACGGACCCGATTTTCCGGTAGTGGGAATCGGTGCATCGGCTGGCGGGGTGCAGGCGCTGCTGCAGCTGTTCGAGGTCGCTCCGAATACGACGGGCGTCGCGTTCGTGGTGGTGATGCACCTATCACCCGACCATACGAGCCATGCCCACGAAGTCATACAGAACGTTACGCGTCTGCGGGTTCGACAGGTCGCCAGTCCTGTACCGCTTGAGAAAGACACGGTTTATGTGATTCCGCCCGGTAAGCTGCTTTCGATGGTCGATGGCTATTTGCGCATCAGTGAGCCGGAGCTTCCCCGCTTACCGCCTACGTCGATCGACGTGTTCTTTCGAAGCCTGGCCGAAGCGCACGGTTCGCGCGCAATTGCCGTCATTCTTTCCGGAACCGGTTCAGATGGCTCTGTGGGCATTTCACGCGTACGTGAGCGCGGGGGTGTGACGCTTGCTCAGCTTCCAGAGGAGGCGCAATACGGAGATATGCCGCGCAGCGCCATCGCCACTGGCGCCATCGATCTTGTGTTGCCAGTGGCGCAGGTCATCACGACAGTGCTGGAGCTAGCGAGAAACGCAGCGCAGATCGTTCTGCCTACGCCGTCAGACGCTTTGCCTGAGAGCCCATCGCCGCAGCCCACCACAGCTGATGACGCAATAGATGAGGTGCTAAAAGTCCTGCGTGTGCGCACACGTCACAATTTCGCAGGTTACAAACGAGGCACGGTCGTTCGGCGCATCGAGCGCCGCATGCAAGTTGCGCGCACACCCACCGTCGCGGCCTACCGCGCTTATCTGGAGGCAAACACCGAGGAAACGCCGAAGCTGCTTGCTGACATGCTCATCGGTGTCACTCAGTTCTTTCGCGATCCCCAATCGTTTGCAGGTCTTGAGCAAAGCGTCTTACCCCAACTGTTGGTCAACCTAAAGGGCCGCGACGAGGTCCGCGCATGGGTGCCCGCTTGTTCAACGGGGGAGGAAGCGTATTCTTTGGCTATATTGCTTGACGAGGCGGTGCGTCGCTTGCCCCATCGGCCTCGCGTGAGCGTCTATGCCAGTGATATCGACGAGCGCGCCATTGGCGTCGCGCGCGCAGCGACTTATCCGCAGGCCATTGAAAATGATGTTTCGCCTGAACGCCTGAGCCAGTATTTCAACAAAGAAGGTAGCCGCTATCGTTTGTGCAAAGCGCTTCGCGACACGGTTATTTTCGCTGCCCATAACTTGCTGCGCGATCCGCCGTTCTCACGGCTCGATCTTGTTTCGTGCCGCAATGTGCTCATCTACCTGGATCGGCGCGCGCAGTCGCACGTGCTCGAGACCCTTCACTTTGCGCTCAAGCCCCATCATGGCTTTCTGTTTCTCGGCACCGCGGAGTCAGCGGAGTTCGCGGGGGAGCTATTTACCCCCGTTGATAAGCATCAGCGAATTTATCGTGCCCGGCCTGACGCCGTCGGCCGAGGACTGAGCACCTTAGGCGATGTGAGTGCACCATTTCATTTTGGGCCGGGTTCCCTACAATCATCGGGTGCGTCACGAGCCTTGGACGAGGGCACCCGTCCAAGCGAAGCGCGCGCGCATGGACTGTACGGACCGCCCCTTGTCGCGGCCTGTATCGACGGCACGATCGTACACCGTTCGATGAGTGCGAACCGGCTCACCGAAAAGCCGGACCACTCTAGAGCTGCGAACATTCTGGATGTCGTACGTGCGGATGCGCAAGCAAGGTTGAAGCTCGCAATCGAGCGCTGCTTCGCAACTTCGCAACGTCAAGAGGAAGTCTCGGTACCTTTCGCAACCGCCTCAGGAGAGCTCTTGGCTGACCTGTCGCTACGCCGTTACCGCGATTTGTCCCATCAAGAATTTCTTGTGTCGATCACATGCGACGTGCTCACAGCGCTTGCGGATGACGGCAGCGAACGGACACAAGCGACAGATCCCGAGCAAGGCGATACGATCGATTCGCTGCGCGAGGCGCTCGAGGGCAGCGAATCCTTACTGCACCATTCGGTGCAACTGGAACGCTCATCGGGTGAAGCGCTTCGCGCGTCAAACGAAGAATTGCAGGCGATGAACGAAGAGTTGCGCTCGGCCACCGAGGAACTGGAAGCAAGTCGGGAGGAGTTGCAATCGCTCAATGAGGAGCTGATGACCGTCAATGCGGAGCTGCTCCTCAAGGTCCAGGAGTCCTCCCGCGTTAGCGATGACCTGAAAAATCTTATCTCGTCAGTAGGCGTCGCCACCGTGTTTGTGGACCGAATGCTTCGTATCAAGCGCTACACTTCCCCGGCAGAAACACTTTTTAATATTCGTTCGGGCGATGAAGGGCGGCCCTTGCGAGATCTGACGCACAACCTTGAGTATCCCGAACTCGTCAACGACTTGCGCGGCGCATTCGAGTCCCTCAAACGCTCGGAGCGGGAGGTGTACGGGCATGACGGTCGTGTCTTTTTGGCGCGGGTGTTGCCCTATCTAACCGATGACAACCGCATCGATGGTGCCGTGCTCGCGCTCATCGATATCAGCGAGCAGAAGACAGCGCAGAATCAGGCCCGCGCCAGCGAGGAGAAGCTTCGGCTCGCAGCGCGAGAAACACACGACTTCGCCATTATTGTGCTGGACGACGACGGCATTATCGTGAGTTGGAACGTAGGGGCGGCTCGCATGTTTGGGTTTGCCCCGGACGAGATGCTCGGCCAGCCACTTGACTCCATATTTACGCCGGAAGACATCGCCGAAGGCGTGCCCTCGCAGGAACGACACACAGCGGCGACACGGGGGCGAGCTGAAGATGAGCGATGGCACGCATGCAAGGATGGGCGTCGCATTTTCTGCAGCGGCTTTTTAAGCCGCGTCCAGGCGCCGGGATTCTCCGGGTTCACCAAGATCGTTCACGATGCCACCAGCCGCAAGCTCGCAGAGAGTAGGAAAGAACGCGTGCTCGAGCGTGAACGCGCGGACAACACGGAAGTTCGCAAGCTCAGCCGCCTTAAGGACGAGTTTATTGCGGTTCTCTCTCACGAGTTGAAGAATCCGCTCAATCTGATTTTCATGAAGTCCGAGATCCTAATCCGAACGCCGGAGGCGAAGACAAGCGCGAGGATTCAGGACGTCGCGAGCACGATCCAGAAATCCGTCTTGGCTCAGGCGCAGATCATTGATGACCTGCTGGATTTTTCACGAATTCAAACGGGCAAACTTTCGCTGCGTTTTACGCCCGTCGATATCACCGGCATTATTCGCACCATTGCTGATGCCATGCGTGACGACTTCCACACGAGCAACGTGGGGCTGCAGCTAGATATCCCGTCAACGCCCGTGCTCATTCATGCGGACCCGGTTCGCCTCGAGCAAATCGTATGGAACCTGTTGAGCAACGCCTTAAAATTTACGCCAAGCGATGGGCAGGTTGCCGTAAGGCTTAATCTAGAAGCAGGGCGGATGCGGTTGGAGGTTGCCGACACAGGGTGCGGCATCGAACGCGACGCAATCGCATCCGTCTTCAACATCTTCGAACAAACGCCGAACAAGCCCTATCGCACGCGCCCCGGTGGACTTGGCATCGGCTTGTCCTTGGTCCAGCAGATCGCTCAACTACACGGCGGAACGGCTGAAGCATTTTCGGATGGCGCAGGCCGTGGCGCCCGGTTCATCGTGTCCTTACCGGCGGACGGCTCGCTCGCGAACCGACAAGCAGGAGACAAGTCAGCCGATCTTAGTGTCTTTGTCGACGCCCACATCCTGATTGTGGAAGATTCCAAGGAGTCGCTCGATGCAATGGCTGAACTCCTCACGCTGCACGGGGCTCGCGTCGAGACGGCGAGCAAGGCGGCAGATGCCCTTGCCATCGCGAACCAGGTCAGCTTGGACGCGGTCGTGACCGATGTGGGTCTTCCGGACATGGACGGTTATCGTCTGGCTGCCCAACTGCGCACACTTAAAGGCCTGTCAAACATCTTGATCGTCGCTGTTACGGGACGTCCGGTGAGCCAGGACGCGGATATTGCACGAGAGGCCGGCTGCGATGAGTTGTTATCCAAGCCGTTTAATCTAAAAGCACTTGCGGATGCGATTCGCGCCAAGCGGCGCTGATTTCACTATCATCGAGAGACCTCGCTACGCGGCTAAGACGGCAACGATTGGCGCGCGTGGCTGATCCTTACGATCGGTTGGGGCAGCAAAGCTAAGCTGGAACGCGCTCGCTGCAGCCAGTGCGTCCAGCAATGCCTATTTAATGGTTGGACGCGCTCCTTGAGATGCCGCCGCGATCAGAAGTTCAAGTGTCCCGAGTGCCTAACACCTTGTCGTTTGTAGCGGCCCTGCCGTTATCTTCAATGCAAGACACGGCAGTCCAGTTCCGGAATCCGTGCTTTGGCTCCACATGGGCTGATGCTCGTTGACGTCTTCTACGAGAACGTCATGCGAGCGAAGTGCGAGAACACCTTGTTCGAAACGCATGACGGGCCGCAGGCGCCCGGCGAAAACCTCGTCTTACAGTTTCTGCCCAGCAACGGTCAGTTGCTATCGTCGCATGTCTCTCGTCAAAGTGGACGGCGCCCAGTTAACCGGATCTACGCTCGTTTGCCGCCATCACAGACGAGCCGCCTGCCGAAGTAGAGGCCGTAGGCCACGATCGCTGCATCATCCCGAACAAGCGTGAAAATGTCGACGCCTGGTTGAATTCGCGGGCTTCCAACCTCGCCGCACTCGATGCAAATCTCGTGGATCGAGACCGGCCTTACTACGAGCATCGACTCGCCGCATAAATCGTGGACAGCGGCAGCCGCTTGCCGGACGCCACTCGGAACGCGTCTTGCTGAGCTGTTTGTGTTCTTTACTGAGGAGATGCAACGATGGCAGGCGACAACTCGTATAAGCCCGGTAGATCGTCAAGGTGTCCGGCATCTATTCCGTCGTGCATGACGATGGCAAAGATACGTTCGAAGTCACGTGTGTCGAGGGCGAGCATTTTCCGCCGACGAGAAGCGGCAAGGGCGCCCACTTCGAACTTAAATATGCGGCCACGCACTCTCACAAGCACGGCGAACTGAAGGGCACCGAGGCGCGTGGGTGACATCGCCAACAGGTCTGATTGTCTGATCCACCGGCATGAAGCATTACGTCTAACGCTTCATGCCGACCGCGCGGCGCATCGCGGCAGTGATGCCTTGCCGCGTGCGCCACTAGTCTTCCCATGGGTCCGCTGCAAGCGTGCGTTGCCGGTGGATGGCCTGCGCCACCGTCCATTGGTCGCCACTTTTTACATCCGTTAACTCATCCCACGATATCGGCATTGACACCGCCATGCCCGGGCGGGCGCGCACCGAAAACGCGGCCACCGTGCTGGCGCTTCGACCATTGCGCAGATAGTCGATGAAAATCTTGCCTACGCGTCTCGCAGTCGCGGCATGCGCTCGGTCCAATCGTGTCCGTTGCGAGTGATCAGCTTGACGTCGCCCAACTCGATGCGCGCGAGCATTCGATAGCCGTCGAACTTGATCTCGTAGGACCAGTCTCCCTTCGCAGGGTGTCGCTCCGCCAACGTGGCCAGTTGTGGCTCGATGAGCGCTGGCATTTCGCCTGGCGCAGTCTCGGGAGGGCGTACGCGCGTCGCGCGCGAACCATTCCACCGCCCCATGTCATTCGTCGTCCGCGTCCGGCGGGACGCTGTCGCCATCGCACTTTGCGTCATTCCCGATCATCGGCGGACGGAGTGGTTGGTACGTGTCGATGCCCGCCATCTGGAGGGCCGCGTCGATGCGCTGAAGCTCGACCTTAAAACTGACTCGCCACCGAGTTGGCGGTTCGTCATCGCCCAACAGCGTCATGCCGTCATGGATAACGAGCGCATAGCGCGCGACCAAAAGCGCATCGATAAGCTGCGCTTCCCGTTTGGCTTGTTCCGAGAACGCTGTCGCTTTCATGGCGGCACCTCCCGTCGGGAACCAGCAAGCAATGCGCCCGGACGGGGAACCAGGAAAGGCGAGCCGTTGATTACGTGAGACCGGTGAAACGAGGACTTGCATTTACCGCTTGGGGTTTGCTGGGTTTGTCTCCTCCATGTCCACCGATATGGATTCAGCCCGCTGAATCGAGCGGGCTTTTCTTTTTCACAAGGCGGTTGCGCCCATCGGGAAACGCAATTGCCGCTTGTTCAAAGACAGGCACGATAAGCAGCGTAGACCCCGGGCAATAAGTAACGAAAAATAACGGTAATGTTTGCCCGAACCTTTTAGCCGACGACGTTCGAGATACCGGGCATAGGAGGGAGCATTTCGCTTAAAAGACCTGCGCAGTCGTAGCGCTTCAAATCGCCGTTTTCTTCTTTGCTCCAGCAGGCGGGCCCGCTGTCTTGCCAGCCACCTTGTGTTTGGCATTCTTCGCCTTCTTTGCGTCGCCTGTAGCGGTTAGGTGTAGGGGGCTATTGATCCCGGCTCCAGCGTCCGCTACCCCTGACAATCCGCCCGGAGCGGTTTGCTTGGAACTGGCGATGTGGCCTTCACGCGTAGAGGGCGAAGCGGCGACGGTTTCGGTCATTCTTTCAGAAAGCGGAACCTGTTCTTCGAGAAGCTGGATGGCGAGATTCCAATAGTGTTCGTCGCGCCCTTCGCAGCGTCCATCTGCTTCCCATAAACGGTAGGCGCGCTCGCGCACCTCTTCTTCGGTGAAAGTCGCCGACATTGAGTTCCCTCATTGCATTTCAAAACAGCCCAACTTATGCGTTGGGATGGATGTCCACACTCGACGCGGTTCCGGGGACCAACGGAGCACTATCAGCGTCTTGCGCGACATACGAGACCACAAATCTTCTTGGCAGTAAGGCGGCATATGCTTGGGTCGGCACTGGCGGCTCATGTGCGTGTCGTCTGCGGCCGGGTGAGGCTAGGCCTTGCCGTAGTATTGCACGAACGGATCGCCCAACGGTCAGACTGCGCGTCCTTAGCAGCAGGTTGCTACAAATTGATGTGGTGGACGCGGCGGCATCGGCGGCAATGGAGCGCTCAAGACAACACATCGCCTCAGGGGGCGTCGAACCAAAAGAGATAATGGCTCGCCGCCCATCAGCACAGACCCTTGACGTCCTTACCCGAATTCCGGCGTCGGTCGTAGGCATGCGCCTTCCATTGGCGGCTCGTCCATCTGGCGTCGATTAGGAAATGATGCCGCTGGGATCGCCGTTCGGTGAGATGGCGCGCGCCGATGAAGAGGACGGACGAACTGACAACCAGAAGTCGGTCAACGCTGCCTTCGAGGCATACGCCAGCAGAAGTGCAGCCTAAGAGACGATCAACGCCGTGCTCACCACCGTTGCGCGCGAGGTGGTCCAGCGAAACTCCGTTCAGTTAATCGGAGGCAGCTTCAACACCGGCGAGCGCGCCACGCGCATCGGTCTCATTCGAACACCGGCAACACGTTACAGATCGACCACCGCGAAAAATATGAAGTTCACGGCCGGCAACGCGCACAAGGACGCGGTCACGTCGAGCAAAGGGAAGATCAGCAAGCGACATCCGGGCACAAGTCAGAAAAGCGGGTTGTCCAGCCGCAGCAATTTGCCACCTTCACAATCGAGTTCGGCTCGGTACCGTTTCTTATAGGCTGACCGGATCTTGGCACGCTGCCCCCCGAGTTTCGCCCCGGACCACAACCCCGGGAGTCTCGCCGCCCTCGGCGGTTTTTACAGAAACCAAAGGGCAGGGTTTCAAACGGACTTGAAAGCCGACGATTCGTCCCCAGGTCTCCGCCATAATGGGCCTTGTTCGCTGCGACGCAGCTTGGTTCAGGCCCCGTTTAGTTATCCTTAATTCGATAAAAAATGCCGGTGTTCCATAATTTCATGTTGATATAACCCAAAAACAGCATCGGATTGAAACCGGTTCCATCATATTATTCGCGTGCAGCGCCGGTACGTGACTTTAGGCGGCCGGGACCTGAGAGAGAAAGCCGAACTCCAAAAATCTACGGCCGGCGCTGCACCTCGGCCGACGAAATTCTGAAGACTTGAGCTAAGCTTATGATTTGAAATCCTAAATATAGAGCACGGCGCATTCGATAAATCTTCAAATCGTAATTTGACATAAAATGGTTTCTCGATCGTTGGGTCGTTCGCGCTAAGCGCGAGCCGCCCGCACGCGACTCGACGCCGCGCATACAGTCGGTTCATCACACTTGAAACGGTGCGCTAGCAAAACAACAACGTTCAGCTACTTTTCAGACGCTTTCTGCTCCGGGGACGCCTCGATGAATCTAGTCGCCCAAGGAGTTCAGTGTGCTTGGTGGAACCATCAATTGGATCAGCGTCCGCCAACAGACTGTCCAGTGCCACATGCAAATCGCCGTATCCCAAGGCGTCGAAAATGCGCAGCTTCGTCATCACACCAAGGTCCGACTTGCCGTTACGCCATGCGGAGATCTGTGCGCGGGTGACACCGAGCTGATCGGCAAGTTGTGCGTCACTGGTAAAACCGCCTGCGACCTTGAGTTCGTCAAAAAGTGCGAACCAATCATTTTTCATGCATCCGCCAGGAACAATGCCCGGCTTCCTTTCAAGCTATTTGGGAATGAAAGTTGCGTGAGCGTGAGAATTGCCCGGTGTAGACCACACGAACGACCGGGTTCCGTCAACAAGACTAACATCTGAGACGAATGGTATGCCAGACTCCCGCGCCACAATCGCCTTCCCGCAGAACGTAGCGACGGATCCAGTCGACGCACTTCAGAGAGTGCCTGCCCTCGCTGAACTGAACGACCTCCAAGTACAACTTGTTCTAACGATGTATGCGAGAGCGGATCAAAGCCGGGTCAATGGACAAGAGGATGCGGTGCCATCGCAATTTCTGCGCGTGATAGTCACCTTGATCGACGTGCTTGAATTGAACGGCGTCGATGATGCGCCGCGCTGCATGGATGAACTGAAAAAAATTATCAGGGCGATTTACCCGGAAGCGCCGAGCCTCGCAACTGGAAACCACCATTAGCAATGCATGATCGACTGCTCGTGGTGCTACGCCCGAAAAACGTCTCATGGTAAACCCGGATTAAGCAACAATCTTTCTTTGAATTGAGAACCATCTGTCAAATGCATTTGACAGAATACAATCTTCGTCTTATTGTAAGCGTGCCTTCCGAGGGTACCGAAGTAATAACAGCGGCAGTTGACCGCGATAATAACCGAATGCGTCGAAACCGTTTAAGGGTTTGGTGCTTTCGATTAAGAGAATCGGATCTATGTCTTCCTTTTTCATCGAGGCCACGTATCTCGTTGAGGCGGAATGGCCTGAACGAGCCATCGGCCGGTTCACCTTCGAGTTCAAAGAAGAGTCAACCGATCCGGTGCAGTTCGAGAAAGACCTCATCGATCAAGCGACGGCATTGATAACCGAGGCCCACGAGATTACGCCAGACTTTGTCTGCATCACAAGAATTAAATCCGTAGAAACGTAAGTCGCTACATCTACTGTTTTGTAATGCGTAGCCCGAGTTCACATCACTGCTTGCCAGTTCACAGCCTACAATAGTCGACGATCGCCTCAATATTGGGGATCGCGGTTCTTGAATACCCAAAGCATTCGATCGCGGTAGCGAAAATATATCGTTTATAACCGAGGGCCGGTCCGGCGTGGAGAGAATTCGGACGAGCGAATGCTGTCTGCGGGGCTGGTAGTCGCTTGGAAGAGTCGATACGGCCTCCAAGTAGTCATACCCGCAAGATTGATCGTTTAAGCCTTGCGGGTTTTGTTTGCAGGGACGCACTACGTGCGTCGCACACCATGGGATCGAACAAACAACCAAATAAGCTCATCGCGATCGAGCGGATGATTTCAAGTATCTGGCAACGCGCTGACGAATGTCATGAGCGATTGCTGGCGACACGTAAGCAAGGTGCCGATTCGTTCACGGTGGAAAATGATCTGACGCGCCTCGAGTCAGAACGTCTGCACTTAGAGCGTATGCGAGCGCGATTGCTTGAAACTGTGAAATCGAAAAAGCTTTTTAAGCGGACCGGCACGTAATCCTCACCACTCAATCCAGAGCCTGCGACCGTTAGCACCTTCCCGAACACCATTTTCCGACAAACTCACCCAGCGCGCATCCGGCATCGCAGTGCACGGCGCCAAGAAAGCTAGTCGGCCAGTCTATGCACTTCATTCGACGGCTTCTGAGTACGCTGCTGTCGTCCGACTAACAGCAGCCTACAATGACAGGTGAGTACAAGTTGCCAACTTCGAGAGTTGAGAAGCTAACTGCGCATTGACATCGGAGAACCACCCCAGCCCGATTTAACATAAAGGGATTCATCGTTTGTTATTTAGGATTGCTATATAACTGTTCCCTAGTAGGCTGGTGAGTCTCGACCTTTCGAAGAGTATAGGGAAACCCGTTAGTGTTTCCGCTACCTTCGATTTGAGGATCGACTCAGGCGCCAGGGAAACACTTCGGACCCTCTGTGCGGTCAACGGCTTCGGACTTTGGCCACGTCAATGCGATACTTATTTACGAAAGCGGGCCAGTCGACATGTTGCGCCAGCGGGAGATCGTCAACCACCACGACTTTCGCTCGTGCCCGGCAGAAGAGAGCAATGCATGTCGCTGGGAAATTATTCCGCGAGGGATAAAGCAGACCGTCGAAGGCTGGGATGCCGCTGTAGTCGAGCGCTTTGTGAATCTGCCGAGAAATACGCTGTGTGTGGAAGTAAGGTCGGCTCGCCAGTTGGCCGAGATTGAGGCCGAATTCCCGCGCCATCACGCCTGGCGCGGTCAGGTCAGCCAAGTTCAGTCGCTCGACTACGCCGACAGCACGCACAATGCGTCCACGAATCTCGCTTAGCGTAATGGTACGCGAACGGCTCCGGTGCCATTGGTGCTGATGGAAGACCGACTCCATCAATACTGTCGGAAGGTCGAAGCCCAAGTACAGAACCCCATAGTCACCGGTCGGATCGTCGTATCGATTTGCGGAGCTTGTACCAAAATAGAGCGGTGTGGCGGCGTATTCGACTCGGCTGATGTGCTGGAGCAGTTCTCCGGCCGCAATGACGCGGCTTGGAATCGACAAAGTCAAACCGCTTCCTCACCGTGAATACCGACCGCGTTCAGGACAACCTCGACAAGTCGATCAAAGTTACCTGGCGTCACGGCTTCGATAGGTGAGTGACCACCGAGCGCATCATTTCGAGACGACAGCGCTCGATAGAGCGTCCATGAGTCAACCGACGCCGCTCGGGTGAGCGCTTCGCGCGTAAATTTAAGCTTCAGCGGATCAAGCTGCCAATCGGGCAGTCGCTGACCCCGACGACC
The DNA here is from genome assembly GCF_031450875.1 of Caballeronia sp. LZ001. Lineage (NCBI taxonomy): Bacteria > Pseudomonadati > Pseudomonadota > Betaproteobacteria > Burkholderiales > Burkholderiaceae > Caballeronia > Caballeronia sp. LZ001. Next base: position 215,068 of record NZ_JARTVX010000006.1, read on the forward strand.
CACGTCTAATGAGAGAAGCCGTCGAGGCTGTGCTGACAGATCTTTATAAATCTGTTGGCGCGACTTGTGTGCGAACCGCGCAAACTCCGTCAGTGGAATGTTCCCGGGTGCATCGTATGCGCGCAACAACGCTGCACGTCCGCGCTGCACATCGGTCGCCGACGGCTGCCAGGGTGACTCGGCCCGAAGCGAGCGTGCTTTCGCTCGCAGGTCCGTGTTGAGCTGGAGGGGCGAGGGCGCGGCTTCCGCAAATTTCTCTCGAATCAACGCGTTCAGCTCTGCGATGAAGGCATCCTCATCATCGATGCGTACGGCGCGTTCGAAACGATGAGCGTCTTCAGCGGTGATCTCAGGGAAATCTATGGCGGGCATTGGCTTGGACATGATTTGGCCTCGTGCGAGACACATACCGGCACTTTAAACACTTTTGTCGCGTTTGTCAATTTTGTCGCCTTAGCCTGGCTTCCTGGCCACGCGGCAAACGATCGCAGTTAGGCTTGACGACGGTGATGAAGACGACTGGTAAAATGCGCCGACTGAGTGCAGGCGATGGCATTCCGACAGCCCGTTGCGCTCAAAGCGCAGCTGAGCCGAGGCAGCAAAACGTTGCGCCACGCTCGACGTTATCGCAAGTAAGCGTCAACCGAAATTGAGCAGCCACGGAGACCTGCGCGATCGTCCGCTACCGCAGCGGCGCATGCAGGAACCACGCTGCAACGACGTTTCGCGCGCGCCTTTCCGCGAAATCTTGTCCGATAGTGCCGCTTAAGGTATGGATTTGTTGGACATGCTTACCCGAGCGGCGTCGCTCGGACTGAGCGAGCGAGACGCTCGTAACGGCGTCAAGCTATGGTGCCGCGGCCAACGCTACTGGACATGTCTCATCGAAGGCACGGTGCGCGTAGACCTTGACGGTGCGAATGCTGGCGTCGTTACAGCGACCGAAGTGGAGTATGGGACGAGTCAGGAGAACACTCGGCTCGCGCGCAACAGGAGCAGTTCTCAATAACCTTCATGGTACACGGCGTTGACCTGGCAAGCATCATGCAATAAACAGCGAACTTGACATAACTAACAGTGATCATTCGTGATGCGAAGCATAGTGCCCGTGCAAACAATCGATCTTGCTAAACCGTCGGCTGCATGGGCATGTTTGACACGAAATGTCTTAAGGATATCGATCCCGTTGGGGGGGGCAAGGGCGCACGGTCCCTGATGTCTGTCGAGCTCTCCGAAGCTCAATCCCAAGAAGACTGGTTCCGCGGCAGAGCGTTATATGGATCGTAGACGTCGAAGTGGTCCGTCGAGTCAAGACGCTCTGTGTACAGAACGAGGTTCGTACCGTCAGGCTTTAGTCGTGATTTAAAGAGGATACCCTTGGCACCGCTGGCGACGACCTCATCGCCAAGGATCCAGCTGGGCGGCTCGATCCGTTCATTGAACCAGCAGTGACGCCAGTCGCAATAGAAATCCTCCCACAACGCCGACCACTTTCCGCTGTCGTACCCGCCGGTGAAATCGACAATCGGAGCGGCCGTGAGGTTGTAGCTGACCAGGGTCCCCGGTGGCATCAAGGACGACAGCTGCTGATACTCTCTGATGGCCGTGTCGTGGTCGAAGGCCAAGTAGAGCGCATTCAGCCCGACACGATTCGCGCGACCGCCGTGCGTTCCCGCTCCCGCGCCGCTCGTCGGCGCAACAGCCCACCTGGGAACGTGCATACGATAGACAGTTACCCCAGCCAATTCTGTGAGGATCATCCTGCCGCACCCGCCTCGAGCGACGCAACGTAACGAAGGACGTCATCCGCCCGACTTTCGGACACCAATTGCTCGGCGGTTTTGTAGTTGAACACCGGCAGCGGTTCGTTGCGATACCAGAACAGCGCCTTCGTGACGTCGCCTGAGATATCCGTCGCGGCACGGATGACCCGCAGAGCGTCGCGGAGGAATCGTTGCACGCTTTCGGACGCAGGCTGTCGGCTGATCGTGTTCCGGTGTACATGTGCTTGCTGGGCAAGAGTTTGCAAGTCAATATGCAAGGCCTCGCCGAAGCGCCGAGCGGAGACAATCGGGGCTGGGTCTTCGGGATCGCGTAATGAGGCCATGAACCGGTCAAAGCTCACGTTTGCACTGGGAATAGCGCCGGTATCCGAATTCATGGCTCGCTCCACGCACATAATGTGGACAATTTTAGCACAAATAGCAATACCACCGCCGAGCATGAAAGCCGACGTTTTGCCTTGTCGATGGCGCCGCGGTCATGACAATGAAGTAAGAATCCGAATTCTTAAAAAAGGGAGTTAGTAATGCAAATATTGTGCGTCAAAGCCCGTGGACGAAATTTCACGTGAAACCATGTACAGTTTCCAGACACCAAACTCTACATCTGCATACTTAAAATTCGATAAATTGCCTTATGTAAAACCACATTACCCCGCTGATCCGATGTCATGTTCCTGACTAGCCTGCAAACCAAGAATATGCAGACGACGCGCGCCTACGCGTTTTCATCGAGCAACCACGCTGGAATGTCGCGCGCCCCATTGATTACCCGCCAAACTTCAACGTGATCGGCACGCTCTACATAGAACACCAGGTGCGGGTAACGCTTGAGCGGCCATGACCGCAAGCCTGGAAAATCGAGTTCGTACGCGTAACGGGGCGACCCCATTGCAGGTTGTCTGGCCAACTTCATGTACGCCGTTTCGATTTCGCTGATAAAACCAAGCGCTGCCTGCCCCGATCCCTCATCTACAAGGTAATAGTCGATCTCTGTCTCAACGTCTTGCCGTGCTCTAAGCGAAGGTATGACGGGTTTCGATTTCATTTGCGCGCAGTGCGTACGCGCGCGCGGAGCGACTCAAAATAGGTGCTATCAACCGGTGTCGTCATACCTGATGCAGCGCCTTCCAGCAGCAAAGCACGCAGATGCTGCCGCTGCTGATCGCGGCGGATCAGTTCGCGGACATACTCGCTGCTCGTGCCATAGCCGCGTTCGTTGACTTGCTCGTCGACGAAGCACTTCAGCCCATCCGGCAAAGATATGTTCATGGTAGTCATGATTCGCAGAATAGCACCTTTGCCAAATGTTGCCAAAATGCGCCGTGAAACTTCTAGCCCAAGAGTTCCATTATTCGCCGAGCGCTACACGTTCCATCGGGCTTGTCGATGAGCGCAACGCTTGGTTCGCGCATCACACGGAAAAGTCCGCGGGAGCGCACGAAGGCGTTGCTTTCCAACTCGCCTGGTTCCAACGGACGGGCCATGCCGTGCCATGGCGACCCGCTCGGTCTCCTGTAACTGCTTCCGCTGAGACGGCACGTTTGCACGCAAGCGGCGCTGTATGCGCTGCGCAACGAGGCGTTGCGCGGCTTTACTTCTGACTCACGTTGATTGCGGGCGATTACCCTTCACCTTCACGACGTAACTAAACGGTGCGAGTCGCTGCTTTCGGAGCAAACCATGTCGTGCCGCATCTCCAGAGCCGACAGAGCCCGGACCTTGCGTGGCCCGGGGACCATTGCTCAGTCGAAGCCACCGAAGGGCCACGGCAAACGTCGAATTGCGCATCCTTGCAGAGGGCGAGGCCGAACACATGCTGTGGACGGTGATGAAAGTTGGCAGATAAAAATCGGTCGGGAAATGCGGGCTGCTATGGTGAGCGTGCGAGCCTGTTCCAACGTGTCGGTGCGGACCATCTGGAAGCGCCTGCGCCCGGTCCAAGAGGGCATGCATCTTACCGTCGAAGCCGCACGTTTCCAGCAAAGCCGGGGACCAAGGTTATGCCGTGTCAAAAGTCGGTGCGTCTATAATTTGCTCCAGCTATTGCGGCCTGGCCACGTCTTCAGAGCAGATGCATCCGAACCTTCGGGGCCTGTGCCGGGAAGCACGCCGATGCAAGCCAGGCCGCCCTTCTGCCGGATACGATCCATGCCCATCGACCGCATCGACGCTAATATTCTCGCGCTGCTTCAACGCAATAACCGCCTGACTACCGACGAAATCGGCAAGGCCGCAGGGTTTTCCTCGACAGCCGTGCAGCGACGCCTCAAGAAGCTACGCGCGGACGGCGTCATCGAGGCGGACGTGTCGATCGTGCAGCCCAAGGCGGTCGGGCGGCCGATCTCGATCGTGGTCATGGTGACATTGGAGCGCGAGCGCGCGGATATCGTCGACCGCTTCAAGCAGTCGATCCGGCAGACGCCGGAGGTCATGAACGGCTTCTACGTAACGGGCGATTCAGACTTTTTGCTGATCGTCACCGCCCGCAGCATGGAAGATTATGAGCAGTTCACGCGCAAGTTTTTCTACGAAAACCCCGATATCAAGGGCTTCAAGACGATGGTCATCATGGACCGCGTGAAGGTCGGCTTCTCCGTGCCCATCGACTTCTCCGACATCGGCGGAGACTAAAGTCACAGCGATCAGCTTCCCGCCGCCCATGCCGACAAATCTCGTGCGTCGAGTTCGCCGTCGAGACACTCCATTATGCGTTCGCCCATCAACGCAGAGAACTTGAACATCTGCCCGTCGCAGTTAGTGACGACGATGCCGTCGCCGAAGCGCTGAACATTGAACCGCTCGCTTGCATCCTTCACGTAATAGCCCACCGCCATGCGCTGCGGAACATACTCGTCCGCCCGATGCAGATATGGCGCGAAGTGACCGATGACTTCATGGCCTTCTTCGGGATCGGCGATAAAACCGTCGCGCGGCGCGCCCGCACGACGATGCGCGCCCGAACCAAACTTGAGTCCGGTTCCATTTACCGGCATCAGCGCGTAGTTGTCGCCTTCGCCGATGTCGGTCAGGCAAGGGCCGTTAGCCCACGCGGCCGCATACTGGGCGGGCGGCTCGACATAGCACACGGCCTGCCGCCATACAGGCAGACTGCCCTGATTCAGCCTGACCGCCACGGCGTCATCGAGCTCAAGCGTGGGAAGCCACGCGCCCGCGGCCACGACGAGCGCATCGCCCTGAATTGTCGTGCCGCCTTCGAGCCGGACTCTGGCGCGCGCCACCTCGACTTGGACCGCGCGCGCGTTCTCGTGAATGACGGCGCCGCGAGCCCGGATCCACGTCGAGAGTCCGGTGACGATCCGGTCGGCGAAGAGCACACCGCCTTCTTCCGTGTACAGGCCATGCACCGCCTTCGGCAGCTTTAGTTGCGGAACGCGCTTCTCCATCTCCGCATGATCGAGCCATTCGAATGCAACATCCGCCCTCTGAAGCGACGGAACGGATGCCGCGATGTAATCGTTCGAATTTGTCGACACGCCGAGCGCGCCGGTCCGGTAATAGTGCTGCTCGCCGAGATCGCGCCACAGCCGGTCCCACGCAGCGAAAGCCTGATGAACCATGCGCGTGTAGCCGAGCGCCGCGCCGTACTGGAAGCGGATCATGCGATGCTGGTCAAACGACGCGCCGTGCGGATTCGGCACCGTGTTCTGCTCGATGATCGTCACACGGTCGCCACGCAGAAGCGCCGCGCGCGCGGTCGACAGACCCACCGCGCCTGCCCCGACGATTATGATATGCCGCTGCGCGACGTTTTTCTGGTGTTGCATGTGCCTTACCTCTTCCTGTTATCTCGTTGGTCCGAAGACCGTGCGTCTGCGACACGCGCTCAAATCGCGGGCCGCCGCATCGAAGCACCACCATCCGCGAGGCGCCGGGTCTTGGCATCAGCGTGCTCATCGTTCGGACCACGATAGTTGCGGCTGTAGTTCGGCTTGGGATGAGCGCGATTCACTGACCTTTAATCGAAGCGACGGAATCGCGCGCCCGGATGCCTGTCCGGCAAATGGGCGCCTGCGCCGGGGAAAAGCTTTTCGCGCAACGTGCCTTCGTCGTAGGCTTGTTTGTATCGGCCGCGCCGTTGCAACTCGGGAACGATGAAGTCGGCGAAATCCTCGTAAGCGCGTGGCGTGATCGCGTAACTCAGATTGAAGCCGTCGATATCCGTCAGCGCGACCCAGCGTTCCAGCTCGTCCGCAACCGTCGCGGGCGAACCCACGAACACCGGACCGCGCCCGCCGATGGCGTTGTGCCGCGCCAGTTCCCGCACGGTCCAGACCCGGCCCGGATCGCCTGTCGTGAAGTTCTCCAGCGCCGAGCGTATGCCGTCCTCGATGTTCAGGTGGCGGATCGGCTCATCGGGATCGAGTTTCGAGAAGTCGATGCCGGTCCAGCCGGAAAACAGCGCCAGCGCCGCTTCCGTGCTGATGTACTGCTCGTAGTCGGCGAGCTTGTCGCGGGCCTCGGCGTCGGTGCGCCCGGTGATGATGGTCGCCATTGCGAAGAACAGAATATCTTCGGCGCGGCGTCCGGCACGCACCGCTTCGGCACGGGTGGATGCCACCACTGGCGCGAGCACGGTGGTGCTCGGCCCGCTCAGGTAGACGCACTCCGCATGCGTGCCCGCGAAACGCTTGCCGCGCGAGGAAGAACCGGCCTGAAACAACAGCGGTGTGCGCTGCGGCGACGGCTCCGCAAGGTGAATCGCATCCATTTTGAAGTGCTTTCCTTCATGCACGATGCGATGCACTTTATTCGGATCGGCGAATACGCCTCTTTGTCGGTCTCGTACTGCCGCGCCATCCTGCCAGCTTCCTTCCCAGAGCTTGTAGACGACGTCCATATATTCGTCGGCGATGTCGTAGCGATCGTCATGCGCGATCACGCCGCCGCGCCCCAGCGCCCGCGCGCTGCTTTTTGCATAGCCGGTCACGATATTCCAGCCGATGCGGCCATCGGTGAGATGGTCGAGCGTCGACATACGCCGCGCGAACGCGTAGGGCGGTTCGTTGTTGGCGTTGCTGGTGACGCCGAAGCCCAGGTGTCGCGTGGCATGCGCCATCGCCGTGATCGACACCAGCGGATCGTTCTTGGGCAGTTGTGCGGCAAGACGAAGTGCGGCGTCCGAATTGCCGCCGTAGATATCGTTGACTCCAGACTGTCGGCGATGAACAGCGCGTCGATCAGCCCGCGTTCGAGCGTGCGGGCGAGATCGACCCAGTAAGCGAGCCTGTTGTACGCAAGCGATTGATCGTCCGGATGTCGCCACAGTCCCGGCGATTGATGCACGGGACTGTGCATCGCAAAGGCGTTGAAGCGAATGAGTCTTTGTTCAGGCATGAAGGACTCGTCAGGCAGAACTAATGTTGCGCCGCCGCCAGCGCAGCATGGCGACGCCGACGATCTTCGCGATCCGCGCCCGCGCGCAGCAGCGACGGCGCCGAGCGCACCAGCAATTGCGTATAGGGATGCGAGGGATTGCCGAGCACTTGCGCCGGCCGGCCCGGATTCGACGATCTTCCCGCGATAGAGCACGACGATCCGGTCCGAGATTCCCGCGACCGATCCGAGATCATGTGAGATGAACAACTGCGTGATGTTGCGCTTGCTTGACAGTTCCTTGAAAAGTCCCAGCAGCCTGATCCGGTTCGATGCATCCAGCGCGCTGACCGGTTCGTCGAGAATCAACAAGGCGGGTTGATTGACGATGGCACGCGCGATGACCACGCGCTGACGCTGGCCGCCGGAAATCTCTCCGGGATAGCAGGCCGCGAACTCAGGCGGCAGATGCACCGATTGCAACGCGTCATGCACGGCTCGATCGAGCGTCGCCTGGTCGTCGATGCCGCGCACGCGCAGCCCTTCGGCGAGCGATTCGAAAACGGTAAAATCCGGATCGAGGCTTTGCAGCGGTTCCTGGAACACGTATTGAATCTCGCCCGACTGACGGAATTTGCGTAGCGTTCTTCCGGTGAACGAAGAAATTACGCTATCGCGGAGCCGGATCTGTCCGGTCCTTGGGCGCGCAAGACCGAGAATGGCTCGGGCGAGCGTGGTTTTGCCGGACCCGGTTTCGCCAATCAACCCGACGATTTCTCCCGGATTCAGATGCAGCGTCAGGTCGTCCAGCACCGCAGCCGATTTGCCGTAGCCGACCGTGAGATTTTCAATGCTCAGAACAGGCGTTTGCGCTGAAGTCATGGCTCAGGCCTCGGCGTCGATCAACTTATCCAGACCGTATTCGAGATGGTCCTGAATCAGCAATCGGGTGTAGGGATGTTCCGGCGCGTCGAGCACGCGTCGTGTCGGTCCGGATTCCACGATGACGCCATCGCGCATCACGATCAGATGGTCGGAAATCTGCGCGACTACGGCGAGATCGTGCGTGACGAATATGAGCGAAAGCTGGTGCTGTTCACGGAGATCGGTAATCAGGTCCAGCACTTCGGCCTGAACCGTCACATCGAGCGCGGTGGTTGCTTCATCGGCGATCAGCAGAATAGGATTCGCCGCAACGGCGATTGCAATGACGATCCGTTGCAGCATGCCGCCGGACAGCTCGTGCGAATACTGTCGATAGACCAGCGCCGGATTGCGCAGACCGACGCGTTCGAACAGCGCAAGCGCACGGTCCGTGACCTCGTCGTCCGGAACTTGCGCGCGGTTGCGCAACACTTGAGCGAGTTGCTTGCCGACCGGAATGGACGGATTCAGATACGACGCCGGGTCCTGAAACACCGCGGCAATTCGCACCGCCCGCAGCGGCCGCCATTGATCGTGATCGAAGCGGGTGACGTCGATGCCATCGAATTCGATCCGCCCCGAAGCTACAGCGGCGTTCTCGGGCAGGATGCCGAGAATCGCCTTGCAGGTGAGCGACTTTCCACTGCCCGATTCGCCGACGATCCCCAGACTCTTGCCGCGCTCGAGCCGAAAGCCGATGTCCTTGACCAGCCGTTTTCCCGTGAGCGTATCGACGAGCGTGAGACCGTGTACGTCGAGAATATTGGACGGAACTGCTGTGGTCGCATTCGCTGTCATGATGCGCGTCCCCATCCGTCGCTTTCGTCGAGCTCGTCGAGCAACTGCGCTTTGCGTGCTTCGTCGGTGACATCGTCGGTTGCGACGGTCTCGCGGCGCGGATGGCGGTCGCGGGCCGAAACGTCGCGCAATGCATCGGCAAAGCCGTTCAAGGCAGCGATCGTGATGACGATCAGTACTCCGGAAAAAGCGGTGCATAGGGTTTGAAGCCCAGATAGGCGAGATCCGACGAAAGAATGCCGCCCCAGGTCGGATTGGGCGGCACGATGCCGATTCCCAGATAGGTCAGACTGGACACCACCACGAATCCCCCGGCGAGCACATTGGCCGAAGCGATCGCGATCGATGCCACGATCTTGCTCAGCACATGCCGCCGCACGATCCAGAATGGAGAGGCGCCTGCCAGAACCGCCGCCTGGACATACTGCGTGTTCCCTACCGCCAGCGCGGCCGAACGCGTGACGCGGAAAAATGCCGGCGAAATCATGATGCCGACGACCATCATCGCCTGTTGCAGGCCATTGCCGACGAGTTGCGTGACGGCCACCGCGAAGACGAGGAACGGGATGGTCACGAGGGTGTCCATGATGCGCAGCGAGAACCACTCGAAGGCGCGGCCCGAGTACACCGACAACAGCGCCGGGATCACGCCGGCGAAGAAGCCGATGATCACCACTTCCAGCGCGGCGAAGACCGACAATCTCGCCCCGGTGAGGATGCGGCTCAGCACATCGCGGCCCAGGTAGTCGGTTCCGAGCCAGTGCGCGACGGACGGACCGGCGAGCACGGTCGCGGATTTCTCGAATGGATCGAACGGAGAGAGCAGGGGCCCGAATAAGGCCAGCAACAGTATGAAAATCAGCGCGCCGGCCGAGATCCAGCCGACCGGGCGCTTCAAAGCCGCGAGAAACATGATGTCAGATGCCTCGTTGGGCCGCGGGCTTCAGTCTGTTCAGGATGGCATTGACGAGCAGATTGAACACCAGGACCAGGATGATCGAGAAGATGAGCGCGCCCTGCACTACGGGCACGTCGCCTTGCTGTGCGGCCGAGGCCGTGAAGATGCCATAGCCGGGAAGATGAAAGATCGACTCGGTGATGACCGCGCCGCCCAGCAGGATCGGAAACTTCATGCCCAGCACCGTCAGCGCCGGGCCGACACCGTTTCGCAAAACCTGAGTGCGCATAATCTCCCCCTCGGTCAGGCCGCGTAGCCGCGCACCGGTCACGTAGTTCGACTGATACGCGCCGACCAGTCCGGTACGCAATTGCCGGGCGATATCCGCGACGGTATCGAGACTCAGCGCGGAGGCAGGCAGCGTGATCCGCGCGAGCCATGCCGACGGATTCTGGTCGAACGGCACGTAGCCGCCGGAAGGAAACAGGCGAAATCCCACCGCGAATACCGCGATCAGCAGAATGCCGACCACGAAACTTGGCACTGCCGACACTACCGACGTCACCGCCGTGATGCCCCGGTCGATCCATGTGCCGCGATTGAGCGCCGCGCTCAGTCCGAGTACCGTGCCCAGCACCACCGCGATGATCAGCGCGAAAAACGTGATCGACAGGCTGACGGGCGCTTTCTGCCAGAGCATCTCCGAGACGCTTTGCGAATCCTTCCACGAGACGCCCAGATCGCCATGAAAAATCGCCGACAGCCAGTGCAGATACTGGACGAGGATCGGTTCCTTCAATCCCCATTTCTGCTCGATGCGTGCGATGAGTTCTGGCGTCGCATCTTCACCGGCAACGAAAGCCAGTGGTGTGATGCCGCTGAGCGCGCGCAGCAGGAATGTGATGAGCGTGGCGAACAGAAACACCGGCACCGAAATGGCGAGAATGCGCGCCAGCGCGGTCACGACGCGCCAGGCCGGCTGAGGGTTCGAAAACGTGCGATCACTCATGGCCGCGTGCTCAATTCGTCTGGTTGCCGAGCGTGACGCCTTCCCAGCGGATCTGGCCTTGTCCGCCGGCCAGCACTGAAATGCCATCGCCCTTGATGAACGTCCACGGAATCTCATACAGATAGTGATTGGGGTTCTGCAATACGCCGATCCGAACGGTACGGTTCAGGACGGTTTGATAGTTCGGCGAATCGAGCGGCGTGGTGCGCAGTTGTGAGAGTGCATCGAGAAACTCCTGGCTGGCGTTCGGCGCACTGCCGTTCATGATGCCGCGCGGACCGTAGAAGACCATCAGCGCCTGCACCGGCGACTCGCGGCCCGTGGACGTATCCTGAGTGAGCACGAAGTCCTTGTCGTACAGCTTGATCTGATTGCCCTTGCCCTCGGGCACCACGCGAATCTTCACGTTCACGCCGACTTTCTTCAGTTGCGCCTGCACCAGTTCCGCGAATTGCGAGCTGTCGCCGATCTGCGTGAACTCGATATTCAGCGCGCCTTCCTTGTAACCGGCTTCGGCCAGCAGCGATCTGGCCTTGTCCGGATCGTAGGACCATGTGTTCGCGATCGACTGATCGAACTGCGGATAGCGGGCCGGAAAGGGCTGATTGATTGCGGTGCCAACGCCGAAGTTCAGCACCTTGACGAATTCCTGCCGATCGAAGGCGTGGCGGAAGGCTTCGAGTACCTTCGGGTTGCCCTTGAACGGTGCGCGATTCGCGTTGATGGAAATGTCGGCGACCTGGCCGGTGGTGGTGTATTCGACCTTGAGTCCTGCAGCTTCGCCAGCCTTCGCTTGTGCGGGTTGCGCGAATACGACGTTATAGACGCCGGTCTGAACGGCGGACACCGTGGATGCCGGATCGGCCTTTGGATAAATCTCGAAGCGGTCGATATGAATCTCGCTGGCGCGCCAGTAATTCGGGTTCTTCTCGAAGGTGGTGTGATCGTCGGGAATCGACTCGACGACACGGAACGGACCCGCGCCGACCGGAAACACTTCGAGCCGCTTCTGGTCCTTCGCCGCCGCGGTCGGACTCGCGACATAACCGACACGGCCCGCGAGCAGCAGCGGCACCTGATAGTCGGCCTGACTTAGCTTGAACAGCACGTTGCGATCGTCCACCGCCACGACCTCGTCGATGGTCTTGAGCAACTCGGACGAGCGCGCATCCTTCTGCGTTTTGGAGCGCACGAAGTAGTCGACGACCGCCTTGGCATTGACTGGCGTACCGTCGGAGAACTTGAGATTGGGGCGCAGCGTGAACGTGACCTGTGTGCCGTCGGCGTTGTATTTCCAGCTTTCTGCCAGTCCCGGTTGCGGATGTCCGTTCTTGTCGATTTCGGTCAGGCCTTCGTAGGCCAGTTCCAGCCCGAAGATATCCCAGCCGATCTGCGATGTCACCGGGTCCCATGATGTCGGCAGCCCGATGGCCCATTTAACCGTCTTCGGCTTGTTGGCAATGGCCTTGCTTTTTTCACTGAAACCAAACGATACCGCGATGACGGCCACCACGGCCACGCCCGCAATAGCTCCCCATAAAGCCTTTGTGCTTTTCCTGGTCACGATAATCCTGATGCGCGAATTGAGAGATTCGAGGCGAACCGATGCGAGGCGGGAGCCCACGTCGCATCATTCTGTTTAAATAAGGAAAGCTAATGAAGATCGAAGCTATCGACCCGGCGAGCGCGTCGATATCAGGCCATCATATTTTATTAAGCAGGTCCCGAGAACGAACGAATTCGAATAAGCTTACGTTCGTGAAAGCGGTCCTATCGTAGTTCGAAGCCGAGGGTCTGCAGCGCTTCACGCAAGCGATCGCGGCCGTGCAGCGATTCCCGCGTGCGCCAGCGTTCGATCGAGCGCTGCGTCCACGGTATTGCGGACTGTCCCTGTTGTACCTGAAATTCGGCAAGCAGCGCATCGTAACGGGAAATGCCATCGAACTGCGCCGCGGCTTCGTACTGCTCGCGATGCAGTACCACCGACTGAGGCAAGCGCGGCTTGACCTGAGAGGCATCGTTCGAATCGGCATGGCCAACGCACATCCCGAACACGGGCAGCACGTGCGGGGGCAGGGCGAGTTCTTCCGCCACCTGCTCGGGCGCGTTACGGATCGCACCGATATACACCGAGCCCAGCCCGAGCGATTCGAGCGCCACCACCGCGTTCTGTGCGGCCAGCGCGGCATCGATGACACCGACGAGCAAGGTCTCGAGATAGTGCAGGCCCTCGGGCTGAACATCGGCGCGAGCGGCCACGGCTTCAAGACGAGCGAGGTCGGCGAGCCAGACAAGCAGCAGCGGCGCCGCACGAACATGGTGCTGATTTCCGGCCAGCACCGACAGACGCACCTTGCGTGCAGGGTCTTCGACGGGGATCACGCTCCAGGTTTGCAGGTTCGAAGAACTGGGTGCCGATTGCGCAGCAGCGATCAGTGTTTCGAGCGTGCCGGCCGGCAGCGCGCGGTCATCGTAAGTCCGCACCGAACGATGCGACAGCAGCGTTTCGAGCGTCGCATTCCACTCGGGCAATGTCGCTGGCGGATACGAACCATAGCGCGTGTGAAGCGACTTGCGTGCGCTATCGGCATCGAGGCTCGCCGGAGCGCGTGAGGGTGTGGTCTGCTCGGTCATGATCTCTGTGCGGGTGACGGGCGCGAGCGAATCCCGGGCCCTCGGCTGCGTTACAGCAAGCACATTAATGGAGTCCGTCATTCCTTAGAACGAATGGATCGTCCGATCCTTATCAGCATCGAAGCCACGCATGGCTGCTATTAAGTTGCACGAACGTCCGTGACGCACGGCGGCGCGCGGCGCAGCGTTTGCGAAGCGCGGAATATGCATTCTCGGAACGCTCGGTTGGCCGGCGCGAAGCGCGCTGCTAGATTGTGCGCAAGGTCATCAAACGGTCATGCCGGAGCGCGTCGGGATGCAGTCAGACAAATCACTCGCGACGGAAATCGATTCGCCCGATCAGGCCGACGATCCGTCACGCGCGGATCAGACCAGCGCTTCCACGTTTATGACAGCGCTGATCGTGTTCGGACTGGCGGCGTTGATCATCTGCGCGGAAACCGAATTCCGGCATCAGGGAGCGCCGCCGGGCAATTCGCTGTGGAGCCATCGCGTGGTGATTCGCCAGGGCCTCGACATTGCCGATGCGCGCCGTATCGTGCACAAGGAAGCCGGGGATCGCACCGGCGGTTTTGTGCTGGCGGCGGGCGATGACTGCCTCTACCTCGATGACGCCAATTGGGTATCGCACGAACCGGTGAGCGGCGATGTCCTTGTGCCGGTTTTCTGTCCTGCTCACGGTGCCGGATGGGCATCGCTGGCCTTCCTCGAAAAGAATCGCGCGCCGTTCAACCATCAATAGCGTCGCGCTTGTCCTGTTGCGCGTGCTTATCCGGAGGCATCATGCGACGCCCGTCTTTGCTCAACCTTGCGGCAGTCGTGGGCGTGATCGTCGCCGTGGCGCTGATCGGCATGCGCAAAGTGCATGGCGGCGCGGCATCGCATCGTCTGCTCAATGTTTCCTACGATCCGACCGTCGAGTTGTATGAGCGCCTGAATGCGCAGTTCGTCGATCGTTACCGGCGCGAAAACGGTGCGCAAATCGGCATTACGCAGTCGCACGGCGGTTCGTCGCGGCAGGCGCGCACGGTCATCGACGGTGAACAGCAGGCCGATGTGGTGACGCTCGGCCTCTACTCCGATGTGGATGCGCTCAGCAAGCAGGGGTTGATCGCACCGCACTGGGCGGACCGCTTGCCGCATCATTCGCAGCCGTATTACTCGACCATCGTGTTCGTGGTTCGCAAAGGCAATCCGAAGCATATTCGGGACTGGCCGGATCTCGTCGGGCCGGGGGGCGAAGTCGTGACGCCGGATCCGCGCACCTCGGGCAACGGCAAGCTGAGCGTGTTCGCGGCGTGGGGCGCAGTCGTCACGCGCGGCGGCGACGAGCATTCGGCGCGCGACTACCTGCACGCGCTGCTGGAACACACCGTGAGACTCGACCCGGGCGCGCGCCGCGCCGCCAGCACGTTCACGGTCGAAAAGCTGGGCGATGTGCAACTCGCCTAAGAAAACGAAGCCTTGCGGGAAGTCCGGGACAACGCTGCCGAACTCGAAGTCGTCTATCCGCCGGTGAGTATTCTCGCGGAGCCTTACGTTGCGTGGGTCGATGCCAACGTCGCTCGCCATCACACTGAACGCGAGGCGCAGGCCTATCTCTCCTTTCTGTTTTTCCGACGATGCGCAACGCATCATCGCGCAGGCCGGCTATCGTCCTTATGACCCGCGTTTCGCGGCCTCGTCCGCGCCGCTGACGCTGTTTCGGGTGACCGCCATTGCCCGTGACTGGGACGACGCGAATCACCGTTTTTTCGATGAAAACGGCATCCTGGACAGCGTATCCCGATCAGCGAGCACCGCCACGAACGGAAATCGATCATGACACGAACCGCCTTGCGCTACGACTGGCCGACCGGGCGACGCGATCTGCTGGCGGCGCTGACCGTCGCGGCGATCTCTCTGCCGCACGGCATGGCTTACGCTTTGATCGCGGGTGTCGATCCCCGCTTCGGCCTCTACTCGGCGGTGGTGGTGACGCTGGTGGCATCGCTGCTCGGTTCGTCGTCGCATCTCATCAACGGGCCGACCAGCGCGATCTCGCTGGTGGTATTCAGCGCGCTCGCCTTTCTCGATCCGAACAACACCGCCGATGTCTACGAAGCGTTGTTCCTGCTCGGCGTGATGGTCGGCATCGTGCAGATCGGCATTGCGGTGTTTCGGCTCGGCGATCTCACGCGGTACATCTCGGAGTCGGTCATCATCGGCTTCATGGCGGGCGCGGCGGCGTTGCTGGCGATCGGTCAGATCGGCAATGCGCTCGGCGTGCGCGAGAAAGGCAACGG
Organism: Caballeronia sp. LZ001; assembly: GCF_031450875.1. NCBI lineage: Bacteria > Pseudomonadati > Pseudomonadota > Betaproteobacteria > Burkholderiales > Burkholderiaceae > Caballeronia > Caballeronia sp. LZ001. Next base: position 230,734 of record NZ_JARTVX010000006.1, read on the forward strand.
TCATCAGCACGTGCTCGAACGACTGTGGCTCACGCTGGCGCACGGCGATCCGGTCAACCAGAAGGCACTGGCGGTCAGCGCCGCCTCCATCGTGCTGGCGCTGGTGTTGCGTCGCGTGGCGCGCCGCTACCGGCTGCCGCAGCTGGACATGTTCGTCACGCTGATCGTGATCTCCGCACTTGCGTACGCTCTTGGCTGGGCGAAGACCGGGGTCGATGGACGCGCGCCGATCGCGGTGATCGGTGCGCTGAAAGCGGGCCTGCCGTCGCCGCATATCCCGGAAATTCAGTGGAGCTGGCTCGGGCAGTTGTCGTGGAGCGCAGTGGCCATCGCGTTCCTCGGATTGCTTGAGGCGCTTTCCATCGCCAAGTCCATCGCTCATGAAACCCGCCAGCCGCTCGATTACAACCGGCAATGTCTGGCCGAAGGCGTGGCGAATCAGATCGGCGGGTTCTTCCGCTGCTTGCCGGGCTCGGGATCGCTTTCGCGTTCCGCGATCAACTATCAGGCTGGGGCCGCCACGCGCATGTCGGGGGTGCTGACGGCCTTGATCGTTGCCGTCACCGTGCTGATTCTCGCGCCGCTGACACGGTATATACCGAAGGCCGCGCTGGCGGGTCTGCTGTTCGTCACGGCGCTCAGATTGATCGATGTGAAAAGGCTGCGCTACACCTTGCGCGCGTCGCGCTATGACGCGCGACTGGTCGTCATCACCGCCTTGTCCGCGCTGCTGATCGGTGTGGAGTTTTCCATTCTGATCGGCGTCGCATTATCGATCTTGCTGTTCGTGCCGCGTGCCGCACGGCTGAAGGTCTACGAACTGGTCGTAAGCGGTGAGGGCGTGGTGCGCGAGCGCCTTCCCGACGACCCGCCGTGCAGCGCCGTGGCTGTATGGGATTTCGAAGGCGAGTTCTTTTTTGGCGCGGCGCCGGACCTGGACCGCTACCTGGAGCGTCTCAGAACGCGCCTGCTGATTCAGCAGAGCCGCTACCTCGTGCTGCGTCTGAAACGAGTCCGCAATCCGGATGTCGTCTGCATCGAGCGACTGGAGCATTTTCTGCGCGATGCTCAACGCGATGGGCTGGTCGTGTTGCTCGCCGGTCTGAGGCCCGAATTTCTCCACTTGCTCAAACGCCTCAACTTCACGGACTGGTATCCGGCGGACCGGTTCTTTCCGGAAGAGGATGAAACCTGGTCGGCTACCGTGCGGGCCGTGCGCCGCGCTTACGCCTTGCTCGGCGACGGCAACGTCTGCCCGCATTGCATCGGACGCGCGGATGCGGCGCGCCCGGCCGAACTCTACTACCTGGTGTGAACGCTCTTCAGTCAGAGACGCCACGAGGCGGAATATCGATGTTCCGAACGCTCGTTTTGCGGGTGTCGTGACGGCTGATAGATTGTCCGGACGCATCGTTTTTTTGACCGATCGCTTTAGACCAATCCAGGGGAGAGTCAGCTTGTCCGCGCCATTGAACTTCGGAATCGAACTACCCGGAAGCGAACTGCTGAACGCGCTCAGTCCACATGGAGCGAGCGATCTCGGTCGCGCGCTCGATGCCAGCGGCGCAGACTATGCCGTGCTCGGCGGCGAGCGCGACGGCGAGGTGCCTTTGGCATCACCGAGTCCGACCTTAACCGGCGCGTTGCTGGCACGTCATTCGCAGTGCGTCGGCTGGGTGGTGGCCGCTTCGCCGCAGCGAGATCATCCGTTCAACATTGCGCGGCGCACGGCATCGCTCGATCATTTCAGCGCGGGCCGCGCGGGTTGGCTGGCGCTTCGCCGGGACCGGGCGGCCGAACTCGGACTGGGCGCGAAAAGCGTGTGGACCCACGCGCCCGCCGATGCATCGACACTCGCCGATGCCGTTCTCGCGGTACGCAAGCTATGGCGAAGCTGGCCGCGCGAATCGCTCGATGCCGATCACGCCGTGGCGCTCCAAGCGCCGGTGCGCATTGCCGGCCACGAGGGCGTTTTCCCGACCCGCGGACCCTTGAACAGTCCCACCACGCCGCAAGGCGAACCCGTGGTGTTCTGGCGATGGCACGCCGTCGCGCCCGTCGCAAAGGAACTCGCAGCGCTGCGCAGCGCCGATGTCGTTCACGTCGATGCGGACGCGCTCGACGCTTTCCTTCACACGTCCGCCGACGTGCTCGATCGCGCCGATGCATCCGGTGAACCCATCCGCATCCATGTGCGCACAGTCTGGCGCGACACGCTCGAAGCGCAACTGAGCCGATGGCGCGCGTATCCCCACGTGACGGGCATCACCTTGCTGCCGCGCGCGGGCGAACTGCGCGCATGGTTTGCCGATGGACGCATCGCGCGCCTGGCGCAAGCGTCCGCCGACCGCAGCGAGCAAGCCATCACGCTTCGTGCGCGTCTCGGGATCGCGCGCCGTATCGAACCCGATCTGAGCGGCAATCCGCTCGCTTTCGAAACCGCGAAAAAGGTCGCCGCATGAGTCAGCAGTCATCGCGCCACGTCATTCTCAACGTCAATGTGCTCGACTTCGGCGTATCGGCCGCGGCCTTCGAGTATTCGGGCTTACCCGCCGATTCGGTCACCTCGGCCGTTTACCATGCGCAGATCGGCCGCATCGCCGAACGCGGCAAGCTCGATGCGTTCTTTCTCGCCGACAGTCCCGCGTTGCCGCACGATCCACGCGGCCGTGGCGCACGGGCGCTGGAGCCGTCGCTGATCCTGACGGCGGTGGCGGATGCAACGCGTCATCTCGGGGTCATCGGTACGCTGTCGACCACCTACAACGATCCCGTGGAACTGGCCGAGCGGTTGCTGACGCTCGACCATGTCAGCGGCGGCCGCGCCGCATGGAACGCAGTGACCACCTATAGTCCCGCCGTCAGCCCGAACTTCGGTCTCTCCGATAACCCCGAGCGTGAGCTGCGCTATCGCCGCGCCAACGAGTTTGTCGATGTCGTGCTGGGTCTCTGGCGCGGCGCAATCGATGGAACCACAGTCGAGCATCACGGCGAGTTCTTCGATGTTCATGGACGACTGGCGCTCGGTGCGTCGCCGCAGGGACATCCGCTGGTGGTGCAGGCGGGCGGCTCGCCGCAGGGACGGCAACTGGCGGGCCGGTCGGCGAACGCGGTGTTTGCCGCCGAACTGGACCTCGAGGCCGCGCTGGAGCACTACGAGCAGGTCAAGGCAGCAGCGGTTTCGGCAGGCCGCCGGCGCGAAGACATTGCGATCTTGCCGGGACTGATCACGATCATCGGCAGCACGCGGGAAGAAGCCTACTCGCGCGAGGCGCGGCTGAGCGAACTGGCGGGCGGCCGGCACGAGGTCGGCGCGCTCAGTGCGCGGCTCGGTTACGACCTGTCGCGACTCGGCTACGACGAGCGGATTCCCGCCGAGGCTTATGCCGATCTGCCCGATCCGCAGCTGTTCAAGGCGTCGCTGGGCTTTCGGGAATCGATCGTGCGCGTGTTGCGCAAGCGCTCCTATACGGTGCGGGAGCTGGTGGCGGAATTCGGTCACAGCACGCACAAGCGTTTCGTCGGCACACCGGAGGAAATCGCCGGATTTATCGAAACGTGGTTCCGTGCCGGGGCGGCAGACGGCTTCAATCTGATGCCCGATGTATTTCCCGACGGTCTCGACGTATTCGTCGATGAAGTGGTGCCGCTGTTGCGCAAGCGCGGCCTGTTTCGGCACGAGTATGAAGACGATACCCTGCGCGAGCGGTGGGGTGTGGCTCAGCCGACGCGTATCGCCGCCTGAGTACGGAGTCAACGGAAGGGGCCGGGTTGACCGGCCCGCTTACACGACAACGTCGCCGTCGACCTCAACCGTTACCCACGCGATACGACGCCGGCGGCACCGTGCCGTTCACGACATATGCGCCGACCTGCCGTTCCCGATACACACGCGGATTGTGCGACGAGATGGTGCGGGCATTCCGCCAGTAGCGATCGAGTCCGGCCGTGCGCAGCGTCGCGGACGCGCCGAGGGCATCGAACAGATCGGTGCTCGCATCGAGCACCAGCCGCGTAATCACCGAGACGGACTGATCGACTTCCACATGAGCGAGTGCGTTGGCGTGTTCGCGTTGAGCGGCGTCGGCATCGGTATCGAGATGCGTCTGGTAGCTGCGTTGCAGGGCTTTTGCGGCATGCAGCGCGATCGCGCCGGCTGAATAGGCCGCACCGTGCACGCGGCCCACCACCTGAAGGATCTGCGGATCGTCGGCGACGCGCGCGGCGTTGCCATGACTGTAGACACGATCGCGTTGCTGGACCCGGCGTGCCACATCGTCGGCCAGCGCACGGCCGATTCCCGCCAGCGATGCCAGATGCACGAGCTGGTAGAAGGGCACGGCGTAAGGGAAGCGCGCGGCGCTGGGGCGGACCCATTCGGGCTCCACGGTGACGTTCTCGAATATGGCCGTGCCGCTGGCGGTGAGCGCCTGACCGAAGCCGTCCCAGTCGTCTACCACCTCGACGCCGGGGGCCGTGCGCGGCACCTGCAGAAAAACCGTTTCTTCGCCGTCCTGTGCCGCGACGGCCACCCAGTCCGCAAACAGCGAGCCGGTGGTGTAAAACTTCTTGCCGTTGAGCCTCAGCCCCTGCGGCGTGCGCGAGAGCACGGTGGCGAACGTGCCGACCTTGGCCGTGCCGGCCTCCGAGAGTCCCGCGCCGATGAGCGCTCCCTGCGCGAGCAGGCCGAGCCAATGCGCCTGCCATTCCTTCTCGTGCGCCGTCAGCACGTCTTCGACGAAACCCAGATGCGCTCGCACCGCATTGACCACGTTGGTATCGGCGGCGCCGAGTTCGATCAGCAATCCGAACAACTCGGGCAGCGTCGCGCCGACGCCGCCCTGATCGCGGGGCAGTCGCAGACGTGTGACGCCGGCTTCACGCAGCCACTCGATTTCATCGTGCGGCAGACGATGTTCCAGATCGCGTTCGACGGCGCTGTCGCGAATGCGTGCGAACAGCGGGCGAAAGCGGTTCGCCAGTTCTTCGTAGCGTTCGCTGGGCGGCGCGCCCCACGCGGACAGCGGATTGTCGATCGCCTGTACGTCGAGTGCCGGCGGCAGCGTTGCTTGCGTCATGATGGTTCGATCCTTTCAAAAATGTCGATACGGGTTCAGGCGGTCGCGGCGCTTGCGTGAGCGGGACGTTTGAGTCCGAGATGCTCGCGCAACGTGTGGCTGCTGTATTCGTTGCGAAAGAGGCCGCGGCGGCGCAGTTCGGGCAGCACCAGGTCGATGAATTCGGCCAGCCCGCCGGGGAACCACGGGGCCATGATGTTGAAGCCGTCCGCGCCGCCTTCCTCGAACCATTGCTGCAACTGGTCTGCAATGCTCGCGGGCGTGCCGATTACCTGCTGATGCCCCCGCGCCCCGGCGATGCGCAGATAAAGCTGGCGGATACTCAGTTTGTCGCGCCGCGCGAAGTCGGCGGTTGAGCGCCGAGCTTAATGATCACTTGCCGGGTTGCTAACCAATATTTGCTGCATTGCATATTCATGGAGGTCATAACATGGCGGCCCGAATAGAGCACGTAAAGCGCGCTTCCCAAATCTCCTTCTCCGCTTTCGACCTGACTAAATCTTCGTTCCTTTGCCTTCGATGCACCGATAAAGTGCGGCTCTCGCCATGCGCGGTCGTCGTTCGACGGCGTGCCGGCAACATACAAAAGGACCGATATGAGGATCAAAACCTGGGGCGTGATGCTTCCGGCATTGCTGAGCGTGCTGCTTGCAACGGCATCGAATGCGGCGCACGCCGACCGTCTCGACGACATCAAGAAAGCCGGCGTATTGCGGGTCGCCGCATTCGACAGCAACCCGCCGTTCGGCTTCGTCGATCCGAAGAACAATCAGATCGTCGGCCTCGATGTGGATTATGCGAACGCGGTCGCCAAAAGTCTGGGCGTGAAGCTCGAAGTGCAGCCGACCAATCCGGCCAATCGCATCGCGTTTCTGAAGTCGGGCAAGGTCGATCTGGTGTTCGCCAATTTCACCATTACCGACGAGCGCAAGAAGGAAGTCGATTTCAGCACGCCGTACTTCGCATCCGGCACGCAGTTCATTGCGAAGAAGGGCGTGCTGAAGTCGCCGGATCAGCTGAACTCGCTGCGCATCGGCGCGGACAAGGGCACCACCAACGAGCAGCAGGTACGTGCAAAGTTTCCGAGCGCGACCATCGTCGCTTATGACGACACGCCGTTCGCGTTCGCCGCTCTGCGCACGGGCAACGTACAGGCGATCACGCAGGACGGACCGAAGCTCGTGGCGCTGCTGGCACGCGTGCCGGACAAAGCCAACTACGAGATTCCCGCCTTCACCATCTCCAACGACTATGAAGGCGTGGGCGTACCGAAGGGCGAAACGCGCCTGCTCGATGCCGTCAATGCCACGCTGACGAAGTTGGAAGCCGACGGTCAGGCTGCCCGAATCTACGATGCCTGGTTCGGTCCGAAAAGCGCCGCGCCCTTGCCGCGTCTCTACAAGATCGGCGACCCGCAAAAGAGCAGTTAAGCCGCCGATTCATCCTTCCATTGCCCGCGCCTCGCTCGTTCGAGGCGCGGGCTTTCTGCGTTTTCGTTATGGCCGACTGGCTTGAACCCAAGTACTTTGCATGGCTCGAACAGGGCTTCGTTATCACGCTGGCCTTGTCTGCGTGTGCTGCATTGTGTGCGACCTTGCTCGGTTTGATAATGGCTGTCGCGCGTACGGCACGACATGCCGCCATCGCACGAATGGCTGCGCTTTATGTGTTCGTCTTCCGTAACTCGCCGCTGTTGGTGCAACTGTTGTTCTGGTACTTCGGCGCGGCCGCACTGTTGCCGTCCGACTGGATGACGTGGCTCAACACGCCGCATGCAATCGGTTTAGGTCCGCTGAGTCTGCGATGGCCGAGCTTCGAACTGTTCGCGGGATGGATCGGCCTGACGTGTTATACGAGCGCGTTCATCGGTGAGGAATTCCGTGCCGGCCTGCGCGGCGTGAGCCACGCGCAGGAGCAGGCTGCCGCCGCGCTCGGCATGGGCCGCTATACGGCGTTGCGCTATGTGATCCTGCCGCAGGCGCTGCGTATCGCGACACCGCCGCTCGCGGGGCAATACATGAACCTCGTGAAGAACTCGTCGCTGACCATGGCGATCGGCGTCGGCGAACTGTCGTATATGTCGCGTCAGGTCGATACCGAAACCTTCAAGACGTTCCAGGCATTCGGCACCGCCACCGTGTTCTATGTGCTGACCATCGCGCTGATCGAAGTGGCGCTGGTGGTCTGGCAGCGCACCGGCACGCGCGCTTTGCAGCGGGGTCACGCATGATCGGTATCGATACGGTGCGCTATCTGCTGATCGGCGCGTTTCCGGCGGGACCGCTCGGCGGCGTGGCGTTGACTATTGTGCTGGCCATCACATCGGCGCTGCTCGCGGCGATGATCGGGCTGGCAGGCGGCATTGCGCTGGCCATGACCCGCGGCATCGCGCATCTTTCGCTGACGGCGCTGGTCGCATTCTTTCGGGCGATTCCCGTGCTGATGCTGATCTTCTGGACCTTCTTCCTGATGCCCATTTTGCTGCACGTGAATGTGCCGGGTCTTGCCACCGTCATTTGCGCACTGGCGCTGATCGGCGGCGCATATCTGTCGCATTCGGTACAGACGGGCATCGTGTCGATCGGAGAAGGGCAGCGGCAAGCGGCGTTGTCGCTGGGCCTCACGAAGTGGCAGGCGCTGCGTCATGTGATCCTGCCGCAAGCCGTGAGCGTGATGATGCCTTCGTTCGTAAATCAATGGGTCTCGGTGGTGAAGGACACGTCGCTTGCGTATATCGTCGGCGTGCCCGAGTTCACGTTTCTCGCCAACCAGCTCAATAATCGTTTGATGGTGTATCCCGCGCAGATTTTCCTGATCGTCGGTCTCGTCTATCTGCTGCTGTGCGGGGCCTTGCAGTGGTCGGCAAGCCGCTTGCTGAGGCGGCACGCCGGGGTCCCGCAACGCGGCGCGCAACCTCAGAACGTAGGACATCCGCACGCGGTCCGTAAATAACGCATTGGACGAAGCATTCGAGCGGAGTGGTGAAAAGCGTCATCGATCAATCGTTCATACGCTTGCTAAAAATGCTTCGTTGCGAAGCACTGCTGCCCGATGGTCTGATTCAACGACACAACGACCACGGAGAAACCTATGAGCACGGTGCTGGATCATCCGCAAACGCTACATCATCAGGATCTGCGCGTACGGCGTTACAAGCCGCTGGTCGGCGCGGTCATCGAAAATGTCGACTTGTCCGCACCGCTCAGCGACGATAACCGCCAGACGCTGCGGCAGGCGCTGGTCGATCATGGCGTGATCTTTTTTCGTGAACAGGCGCTCACGTCCGAACAGCATGTGGCGCTCGCGCGCATCTTCGGCAATCCGATCCGCAAGAACGTTTATCTGCCGGCGGTCTCGGGTTTTCCCGAGATCGAGGTCATCGCTCACGGCGGCGACAAGACCCGTTCGGGCGGGACGGATAACTGGCACGTCGATGTCTCGTGGCAGCATCAACCGCCCAAGGCCACCGTCCTCCATGCGCAGGAGATCCCGGAAGGCGGGGGCGGTGACACGATCTGGGCCTCGTCGGCGGCTGTCTTCGACCTGTTGGATGCCGATCTGGCCCGCTACTTCGAAAAGCTGACCGCGGTGAATACCTTCATCGCCTCACCCAAGAAAGGCGCGCTCGCCGATCTCCTGAGCGGCTATGAAATTCCCGAGGGCGCGGAAGAGAACAGCGTCGAAGCGGGCCTGGAACGCGTGCGCGACGCCGCGCAGAAATATCCGCCCATCGAGGTGCCGGTCATCAAGACGCATCCGGAAAACGGACGCAAACTGGTGTTCGTCAATGAAGGGCATACGAGTCATATTCTCGGCGTATCCAAAACGCAGAGTCAGAGCCTGCTGAACTATCTCTACGACCTGATAAAGACGCCGGAAGTGCAGGCGCGCTTCGAATGGAAGCAGGGCGATGTCGCCATCTGGGACAACCGTCAGGTCCAGCACTATGCCGCGCGCGATTACGGGACGGCGAAACGGCGCATCCATCGCATCACGCTCGAACACGACGGCGTGTTCTGATCGGAGGCGCACGCGTGATTGCTATCCGGCGATTCTTCCATGTTGCGTTGCCCGTGGCCGCGTTCGCGGCCAGCGCGGCGAGCTACGCGCAAACACCCGAAAAAACCGAACTGCGCTATCAGGGCTGGGCGAGCAAGGTGCTGTATCCCGAGCTTGCCGAAGACCTGGGCTATCTGGCGCCGATCAAACTCAAGTGGGTCGGCAACACGATCAGCGGTCCGCAGGACATTCAGGCGGCTGTGACGGGCGATGTCGATTTCGGCGGCGCCTTCAACGGATCGATCGTCAAGCTGGTCGCCGCGCATGCGCCGGTGAAGGCGGTGATCTCCTATGTCGGCACCGACAAGGAGACCAACGGCGGCCTGTTCGTGCTTCAGGACAGCGCGATCAAGGCGCCGCGCGATCTGATCGGCAAGAAGATCGGCGTGAATACGCCGGGGGCCTATCAGCAGTATCTTGTCACGGCGTATCTGCAGAAGTCGGGCTTGTCGCAGGCCGATATCGACAAGGTGATCTTCGTGCCCGCGCCGCCCGTGAATCTCGCGCAACTGCTTAAACAAAATCAACTCGATGCCATCTTTCTCGAAGACATCATCAAGGACAAACTGCTGGCGGATGGCGGGACGCGCCTGCTCACGACCGATTATGCGCAGTTCGGTTCCTACGGCTATGCGAGTTATCTGTTCACCGATCGCTTCATTGCGCAGAACCCGAACACGGTCCGCAAGTTCGTGGACGGGACCGCGCGCGCCATCGAATGGACGCGAAGCACGCCGCGCGATCAGGTGGTGGCGCGTCTGAAGAAGATCGTCGAGGCTCGGCATCGTAATGAAGATACGTCGATCGTCAATTACTGGAAGTCACCGGGAGTCGGCGGAAAAGGCGGCGTGATCGCGGCCGACGACTTCACGACTTATATCGACTGGTACGTGAAGAATGGCGTACTGAAGGCCGGTCAGGTGAAGCCGGAGGCGGTCTACTCCAACCAGTTCAATCCGTTCAATCAGGCAGTGGCGAGCCACTGATGCATCGGGAGTCGTTTCGATGAGTGCATCGATAGGTATCCAAAACGTATCGAAAGGATATCGGGTCAACCAGCGCGAGCGCTTCGCGGTTCTCGAAAACGTGTCCTTCGATGTGGCCAGGGGTGAATTCGTCACGCTGGTCGGGCCGAGCGGTTGCGGCAAGACCACGCTGCTCGATCTGATCGGCGGACTCACGCAGGCCGATGCCGGCGAGATTCTCATCGATGGCCGCAAGGTCGAAGGGCCGGGGCTGGATCGCGGCATCGTATTCCAGCAGTACGCGTTGTTTCCGTGGAAGACCGCGCTCGGCAACGTCGCCTTCGGGCTGGAAGCGAAAGGTATCGAGAAGAGAGAGCGCAACGAGCGGGCGCGGCGCTTTCTGGAACTGGTGGGCCTGAATGCGTTCGCGGACCGATATCCGCATCAGTTGTCGGGCGGCATGAAGCAGCGTGTCGCGATTGCGCGCGCATTGGCCTACGAACCGGACGTGCTATTGATGGACGAGCCGTTCGCCGCGCTCGATGCGCAAACGCGCGAGGCCTTGCAGGACGAGCTATTGCGCATCTGGAAGCGCACCGGCACGACCATCGTCTTCATCACACATTCGATCGACGAAGCCATCTACCTCGGTCAGCGCGTGCTGGTGATGGCGGCGTCGCCGGGCCGCATTACACATGTGCTGCCGGTCCCTGTGCCGAAGAGCGATATCAGCGAAGACGTGCGTGCGACGCCCGAATTCGTGCGGCTGCGGCACGAGATCGGGCAACTGATCCGCGCGCGGCGCGGCGCGGTCCATTTGCAGGTCGCGCAGGCGGCCTGAATTCCAACCCGAGGAGTGTCGATGAGTATCGTCGTCGCGACGCCGATTCGCTTTGCGTGGGCTCTGCCGCGCGCCTTGCGATCGAGCATCGCCATTATCGTCTTCGTGGCTTTGTGGGAAGCGTTGCCGCGTCTGGGCTGGGTCGATCGAACATTTCTGCCACCATTTTCGGTCGTGCTGCGCGCGTTGTACGAGATGGCGTTATCCGGCGAGCTCTGGGTGCATGTGTTCGCGAGCGCCGCGCGGGCGTTGAGCGGTTTCGGCCTTGCGGTGGCGCTCGGTGTACCGCTGGGCTTGTTCATCGGCTGGTATCGGACACTGGCCGAAGTGCTCGATCCGCTGCTCGAACTGTTCCGCAATACCGCGCCGCTGGCCTTGCTTCCGGTGTTCGTGCTGGTGCTCGGCATGGGCGAAACGTCGAAGATATCGATGGTGGTGTATTCGTGCATCTGGCCGGTGGTGCTCAACACGGTGAGCGGCGTACGTCATGTCGACCCGTTGCTGATTCGCTCGGCGCGTTCCATGGGTCTGAAGCCCTTGCAGTTGTTCGCGAAGGTCGTGTTGCCGGCTTCGGTGCCCTCGGTGTTCACCGGCATTCGCATTGCGGGCGCTTATTCGATTCTTGTGCTGATTGCCGCGGAGATGGTCGGCGCGAAAGCGGGATTGGGATATCTCGTCAACTACTCGCAATTCACCTTCGAGATACCGAAGATGTATGCGGGCATCGTCGCGCTGGCGTTGCTGGGGCTGGCGTTCAATCATGGCGTGCTGCTGGCGGAACGGCGGCTCGCCGCATGGAAGGAGCAGGCATGACGCGGCGCGCGGGGATATCGATGGGGTTATCGGATACACAGCGGCACTATGAAGCCGACGTGCTCGTGATCGGCGGCGGTCCGGCCGGCACATGGGCCGCGATCAGTGCCGCAGCGCGCGGTGCGCGGGTGGTGCTGGCCGACAAGGGTTTCTGCGGCACGTCGGGCGCGACGGCGCCGTCCGGCACGGGCGTCTGGTATGTGCCGCGCGACCGGGAAGCACGCGAACGCGCCCGCGCGAGCCGCTATACGCTCGGCGGCGAACTTGCCGAACATGTGTGGATGGACCGCGTGCTGGAGCAGACCTGGCTCAACAGCGAGCGCCTCGCGGAATGGGGCTACCCGTTTCCCGTCGACGAAGCGGGCCATGCGCGCCGCACGTCGCTGCAAGGTCCCGAGTACATTCGCCTGATGCGACGCCGCGTGAAAGAAGCGGGCGCGCGCATTCTCGACCATAGTCCGGCGCTCGAACTGCTGGTCGACGAACACGGCGCGGTGGCGGGCGCGGCGGGCGTGCACAGGCAGGCGGACGAGACCTGGAGCGTACGCGCGGGCAGCGTGGTCATGGCAACGGGCGGCTGTGCCTTCATGAGCAATGCGCTCGGCTGCAACGTGCTGACGGGCGATGGACTGCTTATGGCCGCCGAAGCCGGGGCGGAATGTTCCGGCATGGAGTTTTCGAATGCGTACGGGCTGGGACCGGCGTTTCCATCGGTGACGAAATCGCTGTTCTATAACTGGGCCACTTTCTACGATGCAAGCGGCACGGTGATTCCCGGCGCGGGATCGTCGCATGGGCGCGGGGTGATCGCGAAGACGCTGGAGACGCAACCGGTCTTCGCCTGTCTCGATCGCACGGACGCGGATATTCGCGCGTGGATGCGCCGTTCGCAGCCGAACTTCTTCGTGCCGTTCGACCGCTTGAAAATCGATCCCTTCACGCAGCATTTTCCGGTCACGCTTCGACTCGAAGGCACGGTGCGCGGCACCGGCGGACTGCATGTGATCGACGCCGACTGCGCCACCTCCGTCTCCGGTCTCTACGCTGCGGGCGATGCCGCCACGAGCGAACTGATCTGCGGCGGCTTCACCGGCGGCGGCAGCCACAATGCCGCCTGGGCGATGTCGTCGGGCTTCTGGGCGGGCGCGGGCGCGGCGGATCACGCGCGCGCCACGAACGGTGCTGCGCGCCGGTGGCGCGGCCTTGCACGATGGTCCATCGAACGCCGCCATCGATTCCGCGGCGCTCGTGCGGGCAGTTCAGGCCGGGGTGCTGCCCACGCAGCGCAACTGGACGCGCCGCGTCGATCAGCTCGAAGACTCCTTGTCCCGGCTCGATGCGCTGTGGCGACAGGTGCGCGCGGCGTCGGCATCGGAAAGAAAACAGGCGGTGCGCGCCCGCGAGGCGGTTGCCATGCTCGCGGTGTCGCGCTGGATGTATCGCAGTGCGCTGGTCCGCACGGAGACACGCGGCATGGCTCGTCGCGCGGATCATCCGGCCGCCGATCCGGCTCAGCGTCATCGCTTGCTGAGCGGCGGGCTGGATGAAGTATGGGTTACGTCTCATGCCGTGGGCAATGAAATCAGGGAGGACGTGGCCGCATGATCGAGATCGTCGATACGGAACGCTGCACGGGCTGCAATATCTGCGTGCGCGCTTGCCCGACCAATGTCTTCGACGCCGCGTCATCGTCGGGCGACGTGCCCGTCATCGCGCGGCAGGACGATTGTCAGACCTGCTTCATGTGCGAGTTGTATTGCCCGGAAGACGCGCTCTATGTCGCGCCGCAGACGGTGGCGAGCGCGAACGTGGAAGAGGCGGCGCGAACGCTCATCGGAAGCTATCGACAGGCGATCGGCTGGCGTCGCGGTCAGCGTTCGGTGGCGGCGGACGACGCCAGCTTTGAACTGCTGAGCCGCGCGCATTGACGCGGACGCGGCGCTCGCTCAAGCGCCCAGCGACGCCCTGGCTGCATTGATGCGAATCAGGCCGTTGTTCGGCGCATGAATCCGGCTGCACAGCACATTGCGATGATGCCGCTCCAGCGGGTTTCGCCGCGCCAGTCCGTGGTTGCCTGCCAGGTCAATCGCCGCTTCGACTGCCGCGATCGAATCGTCGATGACTTCATGTTTGACCACGGCGGCAAGCGTGCCGGGTGCACGGCCCGCATCGAGCGCTTCGGCGTGAGAGCGCAGCAGCCAGTCGCTTGCGGCAAGCCGCACCTCGATCTGACCGATGCCTTCCTGTACCGATGGCACCGTCGCAAGCGCCGCACCGCCGAGCACCGACGGCTTGCGCTCCTTCACGAACGATACGACCCAGTCGCGCGCCGCCCGCGCCGCGCCGTCGTACACCGAGGCCACCAGATTGAGATACCACGCAATGACGTGCGGATCGCGTTGCAGGCCGAGATGCGCGGGTTGCAAGGCGACGGCGTCATCGGCATCGAGCGAAACATTCTCGAACACCACGTCATGGCTCGCGGTGGCACGCATGCCGACCGGGTCCCACGTCTCGCGGATATGCACGCCGGGCGCGTCGCGCGGCACCAGAAAGTGACCCAGGCGCGGCACTTCTTCATCGGTGCGCGCCAGCACGTTGATCCACGAAAGCAGCGGCGCGCCCGTCACATAAACCTTATGCCCCGACAGACGCCAGCCGTCGCCTTGCCGGCGCGCGATGGTATCCGGCAGGCCGCCGTAAGAAGGGGAGCCGAGTCCCGGTTCGACTTGCGCGGCGTTCAGCAGCGCGCGGCCGCGCACGGATGCGTCCTTCAGCCGATGCGCGAGCGCGGGCGGCCAGTCGCCCGAGCCGGTATGCTCGGCCCGCGCGATGATCGCGTGCTGGCAGTAGTGCATGGCGAGAATCAGCGCGACGGACGGATCGCCGCGCGCCACTTCGCCGACGATCGCCCGCGACACCGCCAGTCCCGCGCCGAAGCCGCCATCGTCTCGCCCGATGTTGGCGCGTAGCAGGCCTGCGGCTTCGAGCGCATCGAATTGCGCGGCGGGCGGCGCGCCGCTGCGGTCGTGTTCCGCCGCTGCTTCCGAAAAGCCGCGGGCGAGGTCGGCGGCGGCATCGATCAGTGTGTTCGGGTTCGTCATCTGAGAGCTTGTATGGTTTGTTATTGCCGGGCGGCGTTCACGGAGGGCCGATTCGATCCGCATCCGCTCATATCGATATCTCGCTTCGATGGTTACGTTGCCTGCGACTGTTGCGTACGATTCCCGACCGGGCCGGGCACGCCCGCGATCCGAAACACGTCAGAAACCACAGGAGCGACATGAGCGCCGACGAAAGACTGAACCGCCTGATCGAACCGGGCAGTACCTCGAACGAACCGAGAGCGAACTATCGCAATGCCACGCGCTGGGGCGATCTGATCTTCGTTTCGGGCAAATCCACCAGCGGCGCGGTCGGAGACAAGCCGCCGAAAGGCAGGCTCGGCGAGACGCTCACGGTCGCCGACGGCATCGCGTTCGCGCGCGAAGCTGCGATCGAACTGCTGCTCGTGCTCCGCGACGAACTCGGCTCGCTCGATCATGTCGGTCAGGTGCTCGACGTGCAGGGCTTCGTCAATGCGGACGCTGCTTTCGAGGACCACGCGAAGGTGCTCGACGGTGCGTCTGACCTGCTGGTCGAGGTACTCGGCGAGGCCGGTGTGCATGCGCGTTCGGTGTTCGGCGCGGTGTCGTTGCGCGGCGGTCAGCCGGTCATTCTGCGGGCGATCGTCGGCGTACGCGCATCACGCAACGGTCAGTGAGGGCAGTGCATGTCCGATCACACCTTTCCCAGCACGCCGAGCCAGGCCTGACCGATGACCTCATGGGCCGCATCGGCGTTAGGCGGATGAAACGCGCCCGCGCGCACGTCGCGATACAGCCGTTCGAGTTCACCATTGCGCGACAGTGACGACGCGCCCGCGATCTTCAACGCGAGGTTCACCACGCGCAATGCGCCATCCACCGCATGTTGTTTTGCCGCCAGCAAATGTGCGATCCACAATTCATCCTCGTTGTACCCGTTCCACCACCGCTGCGCCGCACGTTCGATCAGCGCCTCGATGCTCGCAAGCTCGATGGCGGCCTGCGCGACGGCCTGCTGCGTCAATGGTTTATACGCAAACGTCTTCCCTCCGATGGCAGGGGAACTTCGCGTCTTCGCAGTCTGCACGGCCAGATCGAAAGCCCGTTTGGCGATGCCGTAATAGACCGCGCCCAGACCGGGCAACACGGCGCCCAGAATGCCGTCGACGAACGGATCGTCCGGAATGCCCGCAGGCAGCACCCTCAGCACCTCCGCCCGTGGCGCGATGGCGCCTTCGAGAAACGTGTCGTCGCTGCGCGTGGCGCGCAAACCGAGCGCGTCCCACGTCTGCACCGTGCGATGTCCGGCCGCATCGCGCCGGATGAACGCATGCACGATCTTCGGTGCGGCGGGGTCCGTGTCATCGATACCGTGCACGCCGAGCCAGTCCCAGGCCGGCGCCAGCGACGTGAAAATCTTTCGGCCATCGAAGCGATATCCGCCATCCGGCAGCGGCGTCGCTTTCACCGATGACCACGCGAGACCCAGATCGTTGCCCGGCTCACCGTGACCGGCCGCGAACACCTTGCCCGCGCCCGCTTCCTCCAGAATCCATTGCGCCGAGAGGTCGCCGCGCCGGTACAGATGAAGCGCGGCGCCGACCCAATACAGATGCATGTTCAGCGCCAGCGCCGTCGATGGCGCACGCGCTGCAAGCCGCGCCTGCTCACGTTGCAATTCCGGCAGCGTCAGGCCGAGTCCGCCGAACTCGACCGGCACGCTCGCGCGCAGAAAATTCGCGTCGTGCAAGTCGCTCAGGTCTTCGGAAAAGAAGTCGTTTTCGCGATCGTAGGCCGCTGCACGCTTGCCGATGACGTCGAGCAAGGCATCGGACAGCAGATGCCTCGGATCATGAGAGGATGCCCGCGCGACAGCGGGTTCGAGTACGGCGCTCATCGAGACTCCTTTATGCGAGAACGGGAAATAATCGTCGTGTTCCGACGCCTGTAACTTCCGTCATATCGCCGTCCACGTTGGGAAAAAGGGGGAAAAAAGGCATAGCGGCTGCGCTCGATTCTGCGCCGCGCCCGATCGTGCGATCCAATATCGATTTGCGATTAGCTATTCGACTTATGCGATGTTTATAAACTACGGATAGCTTATGAAAAATCGGTCGAAGCCCGGCTTGTCGTGTGCATTAACTTGAGCTTTTACCCTTATTCCGGGAGAGCCCGACGATGTCCACGCTCGTTTCAGACACCACATCATCCGGTCCGTCCCTCGCCGCGCGGGATCAGGAACCGGTCTCGCGCTTCGGCGTCGCCGACGAGGAACGCCTGCCGCCGCATGTCACGTCGATCTATGCAAAGTTCCGCCGTCAATACGGCTTCGTGCCGAACTGGCTCGCGGCACTGTCCATCAATCCGGACACGGCATATCGGCTGGTGACGTTTTACGAACACCTGTTCGATCCGCATCGCAGTCATCTGACCGCGGCAGAACGGGAACTGATCGCCGTCGTCACGTCGGCAGTCAATGAGTGCAGCTACTGCGTTTTCAATCACACCCAGGCGCTGGCGGGCGTGCTCGGCGACACCGTACGCGCGCAACGTATCGCGCAGGGCTATCACCACGTCCGCCTCACACTGAAAGAGCACGCGCTCGCGGAGATTTCGGAGCGATTGAGCACCGACGCGGGCGGTATCAGAGAAGAAGACCTGCACGAGTTGCGCACGCTTGGATTCACCGCCCAGGCCATCACGGAAGTGCTCGAGATATCCGCGTTCTTCAACTATGCCAACCGGCTGACGATTGCATTGAATGTCGTGCCGGACGATCGGTTTTTCTCGGGTCGCGATCTGAAGACCGTGTGAGCGCCATTCATGACGATTCGCGCGGCCGAAGCATATCGATAGTCCAATTGATTGATTCACATCCGCTAATCGGATCGCTACGCTGCGCAGGTTCACTCGTCGGCCTTCCATCTTTTCACTATGTCCACACGCACTCAGACGCTCGATGCGAACAGCATCGGGCAGACGCATGAGGCTGCTTCGCATGCGCCGCTCGCGTCGCGCAAGACCTTTATCGCCGCGCTCGCCACGCTCGCCACGCTCGGCTGGCTGGGCGGCGCAGCACTGATCCAGTGGTGGCCGTCACTCGACGACTGGCCCCATACACGCGAACTGTTGATTCTCGAAATTGCGCTGGCGATCGCTTGTGCGCTGCTTGTCGCGGGAACCGTGGCGCGTACGCGGCTTGCATCGAAATGGATCGATGCCGCGCCGTGGCTGCTCGCGCTGTCCATAGGCATCACCGCCTGGGAAGCGGCGACCGCCCAGCTCGAATGGCTGCCTCGTCCGTTCTTCGCGCCTCCGCAAGCGCTCATTGCGGTGTTCTTCGACGACCTGCCACGACTCGCCGCAAGCGTCGGTAACTCGTTCGTTCTGCTCGCTTATGGCTATGTGCTCGGCGCATTGACCGGTTTTGCGGCGGGTGTGTCCATCGGCTGGTCGCGTGCGGTGGGCTATTGGTTGCATCCGGTATTGCGGCTGATCGGACCGCTGCCGGCAACCGCATGGCTGCCGCTGGCTTTTTTCTTCTTTCCGTCGAGCTTTTCCGCCAGTGTCTTTCTGATTGCGCTCGCGACGGCGTTCCCCGTGACGGTGCTCACCTGGTCGGGCGTGGCGGGCGTCAACAAGGCGTTCTATGACGTGGCGCGCACGCTTGGCGCAAAGCCTTCGTTTCTCATCTTGCGCGTGGCGATTCCGGCCGCGCTGCCGAATGTGTTCGTCGGCCTGTTCATGGGCTTGGGTGCATCGTTCTCAGTGCTGATCGTTGCAGAGATGATGGGCGTGAAGGCCGGACTCGGCTGGTATCTGCAATGGGCGCAGGGCTGGGCCGCGTATTCGAACATGTACGCGGCGCTGCTCGTGATGGCGCTGATGTGCTCGGGGCTGATCACGCTGCTGTTCAAGGTGCGCGACCGGGTGCTGAGCTGGCAAAAGGGAGTGTTGAAATGGTGAGCGCGGCGGCGGTCAGAACACAGCAAGCGCAGGGCTCGCGCATCGACGCAAGGCATGTCAGTCATGCATTTGCGCTCAAGGGCGAAACGCTGCCCGTGCTCAGCGACATCAGTCTGTCCGTGGAGCCGGGCGAATTCGTAGCGCTGCTGGGCCCAAGCGGATGCGGCAAGTCCACCTTGCTGCGGCTCGTCGCGGGCCTCGATCAACCGCTCGAAGGCACGCTGCACGATGACGGTGCGCCGATCACCGGTCCCGATCCGTCACGAGTCGTGGTCTTTCAGGACCCGACGCTGTTTCCGTGGCGCACGGTGCGCGAGAACGTCGGTCTGGGGCCGCAGGCGCAAGGCACGCGCCGCGAGGCGGGTGCGCGCATCGACGCGGCGCTGGAACTGGTCGGTTTGTCCGCCTTCGCGGATGCGCATCCGCATCAACTTTCTGGCGGCATGGCGCAGCGCGCGGCGCTGGCGCGCGCGCTCGTCAACGATCCGCGCCTGCTGGTGCTCGACGAGCCGTTCGGCAAACTGGACTCGCTCACGCGCATTCGTATGCAGGGCGAACTGGTGCGCCTGTGGCAGCGCGCGAATTTCTCCGTGCTGCTCGTCACGCACGACGTTGAGGAAGCGCTCTACGTCGCCAATCGCGTGATCGTGTTTTCGGCGCGTCCGGCGCGCATTCTCACGGAGGTCCGCAACGATCTGCCCTATCCCCGTCATCGCGACGATCCGAAACTCGTCGCATTGCGGCGCGAAGTGCTCGCGCAACTCGGTCTCGACACCTGAAAGCTCATAAGGAAACCATACGATGCACCCCGATTTGATAGATCCGTCAAGACGCGCCTGGCTCGCAAAAACGGCGTGGAGCGCGGTCGGTCTCGCGCTTGCCGGAGGGAGTTTCGGTCTGCCCGCCACGCGCGCGGCAGCCGACGAAGGACTGAAGCAGCTCAAGCTGTCGTGGAACGCGGGCGGCATCTGTACCGCTCCGGTGCCGGTCGCGGCGAAAGAAGGCTTTTTCCGCAAGCACGGGCTGGATGTCGAACTGGTCAATTTCGCCGGCTCGACGGATCAACTGCTGGAAGCCATCGCGACCGGCAAGTCGGATGCGGGTGTGGGCATGGCCTTGCGCTGGATCAAGCCGCTCGAACAGGGCTTCGATGTGAAGCTGACCGCTGGCATCCATGGCGGCTGTATGCGGGTACTTTCATCGAAGTCGTCCGGCATCGTCGATCTTCAGGGTCTGAAAGGGCGCACCATCGGTGTGAGTGACATGGCGAGCCCGGCGAAGAATTTCTTCGCGATCAGCTTCAAAAAGATCAACATCGATCCGGAGAACGACGTGCACTGGCGGCAGTATCCCGCGCCGCTGCTCGGCGAAGCGTTGAAAAAAGGCGAAGTGCAGGCCATTGCCGACGGCGATCCGACCATCTGGAATCTGCGCGAGTCGGACCATCTCTACGAGGTGTCGAACAACCTGTGCGGCGAGTATGCGAACCGCGTGTGCTGCGTGCTCGGCGTGCGGGGCTCACTGGTGCGCAAGGACCGGGCGACGGCTCAGGCATTGACGCAGGCGCTGCTCGAAGCCACCGAATGGACCGCCAATCATCCCGACGAAGCGGCGGCCATCTTCGCGCCGAATGCGCCCAGCGCCAACGTGGCGCAACTTGCGGCGATGCTGCGCAGCCATACGCACCATCATCATCCGACGGGCGATGCATTCAAGAAGGAAATATCGCTGTACGCCGACGATCTCAAGACGGTCGGCGTCATCAATGCGAGCACGGACAGCAATCGCTTTGCGACGCGCGTGTTCTCGGATGTTCTTGCCTGAACGAGTCTTCCATACATGAGTTATACGAAACTTTCCCAAGCAGGCGATCATGATATCGGCGCACGGGAAACGCTGCGTCTCATCGGCCCCGATCCGGACAACTGGGTCGTGGCGAGAGAGGGAATCGACCACAACGTGCTGATCGTCGGCGGCGGGCAGACGGGTGCGGCCTTCGCATTTGCGCTGCGGCGCGCGGGCATCGGCCAGGTCAGTGTGATCGATGCCGCAGCCGACGAAGCGCGAGCGGGATCATGGACCAATTACGCGCGCATGAATCGCCTGCGCACGCCGAAGATTCTGCCGGGGCCGGAAGGCGGACTGCCCGCGTTGAGCTTTCAGGCGTGGCACGAAGCGCGGCACGGTGAGGCCTCGTATGCGGATATCGAGCGGATCGGACGCACTCAGTGGGCTGAATATCTCGACTGGTATCGCACCTTCCTTGGCATTCAGGTTCGTTACGGCACCACGCTTACGCTGATCGAGCCGGAAGGCGCGCACTTCCGGCTGCATCTCATGGTGCGCACGGCAAGCGGTGTCGAACATCGCGTGGAGACGGCGCGCAAGATCATTCTCGGCAACGGCGTGTGGGGCAATGGACGGCCGAATATCGCGCCGCCGCTCCAGGCGCTGCCGGCGACGCATCTCGCGCATACGTCGGATGCCATCGATTTCGCCGCGCTCGCGGGCAAGTCCGTCGCGGTGATCGGCGGGGCGGCCTCGGCTTTTGATGCCGCCGCGACCGCGCTCGAAGCCGGCGCACGCGACGTGCATCTGTTCGTGCGCCGTGCCGACCTGCCGGCGGTTCCAGTCAGCCGGGCGCGTGCCTACCCCGGCGCGTACGACAACTTCCCGTCGCTGCCCGACGCGGTGCGCTGGCGGCAGGCGCTGCGCTTCCGGCGCGCCGGTTCCACCGCCCCCGCCGACGCCGTCGAGCGCGTCGCGCGTCACGCCAACTTTCATCTGCATCTGGGCGCACCGTGGCACGAAGCCGGGGTCAAGGGCGATCGCGTGCATGCTCGCACCGGTGACGGTGCGTTCGACTTCGACTTCGTGATTGCCGGCACCGGCTATGCCGTCGATCTCCACGCGCGGCCTGAACTCGCCCGCATCGCCGATCATGTGCTGCTTTGGCGCGGTCGCTACACGCCATCGCCGGATGAGCAGGACGACGCGCTCGGCGCGCATCCCTATCTCGGCGATGCGCTCGAATACGTGGAGAAGCAGCCGGGCGAGGCGCCGTTTCTGCGCAACATCCATGTATTCAATCCGGCGGGCTTTGTGAGCCGCGGCGTGCCGGTGGGTGACGTGCCGTGCATGAAGCGAGACATTCCGGCAGTCGTGCGGCGCATCAGTCAGGATTTGTTCATCGACGATCTCGATGCACACGAGGCCCGCATGAACGGTCAGGTTCCCGCTGACTTCGATGATGCGGCGTTCGCGCATCGCCTCTATCGCAAGGCGGGTGCGGAAGCGTCAGCGGACTGATACGGCGCGCTCAGCGCGCGCTGAAGGCCAGCGCGAATGCCGACGCCTGCCGACCCACCGTCAGCAGTTGTTCGCTGACTTTCGGGTCCGAGCAGGAGTCGGCACTTTCGAAGCGCGTTTCCAGCGTATTGACTGCGGCGCCGAAGGGCGTCGGCCATCCGCGCAGCGCATGCACGATCGAACGCAGGGACGTGAGCACCGTGCCCGCGGCTTGCCAGCCGTAAGCAGTCACGATCGCGCCCACCGCGCGGCCGTCGAGATAGGGACGTGTGTCGTCACGCAATTCTTCCAGCGTGTCGAGCGCGTTCTTGACCATGCCGGAAATGCCGCCGTGATAGCCCGGTGTGGCAATGATCAGTGCGTCGGCCGAGCGGACGGCTTCGATCAGTTCTCGCTGTGCATCGGTCAGTCCCGAGGCCTCGGGCGCGTAATGCGGCAGTCCGTGCACGAAAGCCCCACCGAACAAGCGCACTTGCGCGCCGGCCTCTTGAGCGCCCTTCAGCGCAAACCCGAGCGCGCGTTCGGTCGACGATTCAGCGCGCGTGGTGCCGCCAATTCCGACAATGATCGGAGGACGCGATGGTTCGATACGGGACAAGTGGAGACTCCGGGAGAAAGCGGCATATCTGTACCGCGATGGACCGGCGAGCGGCCGGCAGCGCGTAGTCTAGCGAGCGATATATCGCACAAGAACAAAGTAATTCAGCTAACGTTATTCGATAGCGCTCGCGCCTTGATGCGCCGCCAACTCGAACGAAAGCGCCGGCGGATGCACGATGTGGTCCTCATTCGCACATCTGATTTCAATATCAGATGCAAATTGTTTCCATCGATGCGCGTCGTGACTACGCTAGTGCGGTCTCAACCACGAACGCCACCATCATGACCCAACGCGATTTGCTGATTCTGCTGGAACCGGGCTTCACCGATCCGAAGCGCCCGGGCGAAGTCTTCATCTGTCCGGACGGCGCGCCCATCGAAGGATTGCTGGCGAGCGATACCGCGCGGACCAGCCGGCTCGATATCCGCCGCGTGCCGTTCGGGCGTCCGCGCCGCGCCGCCGTCGAAGCCCTGAGCGAGGAGCATCAGAGCCTGCCCGTGCTGGTGCTGGGCACCGAATATCCCGCGCCGGACGACGCGCAAACGCTGGGCGAGAAGCGCTTCGTCACGGACACGGGCCGTATTCTTGCGCTGCTCGCGGAGCGGCACGGATTCCCGAAAGTGCACGATTGAACCAGGCAGGCGCGCGGTGTGGATCGCGCGCCGATTCGCTTCGGTGCGACTTCAGTGCGGAAAATAGTCGGACAGGCGGAATCCGTCATATGCATGGTTGCCGGTGATCGCCTGCCGGCAAGCATCCGAGCGATACGCTGCGACGATATCCTCAGTCTGCTTCGAATGCTGATTCGCGGCCTTCACCACCACGTGATTCACGTAGGGAGAGCTCATCTGTTCGCGCGCGAGCGTGCTCGGCAGCGCGTGTCTGCTCGATACCTCGATGTTGCCCTGAATGGCCGCGAAATCGACATCTTTGAGCGCGCGCGGCGCCTGCGCCGATTCCAGCGGCACCAGCCGGATGCCCGCCGTATTGCCGATCACGTCGCGTTCCGTGACATCGACGGGATTCGGGTTCGGACGAATGCGGATCCCGCCGATGCGCTGAAGGATCTTGAGCGCACGTTCGAGATTGACCGGATCGTTGGGCCGGCGACGGTCGCGCCTTTCCTGACCTCCGACAGCGCGCGGTGCTTGTTCGAAAACAGGCCCATCGGCGGCGTGGGCACCTGAACCACGCCCACCAGATCGGTTCCGTTGTGGTCGTTGTAGGACTTGAGGTAGATGCTGTGCTGCATGACATCCGCCACAATCTCGCCCCGATAGACGGCCTGATTCGCTTCAAGCCCCGTGCTGAATTCGACGTAGCGCACCGTGTAACCCTTTCGGACGAGTTGAGGCTCGACGCCTTGCCGGAATTCGTCCGCGTAGGGGCCAGGAACGAATCCGACGCGCAGGGTAGTGATCATCCGCAGCCCGGACGAGCGTCGGGGCGAGCGCGCAGCACGCGAGCGCGAGGGCGATCAGCTTTCCTGACCATAAGACAGATGAGCGATGTGAATCGAACATGTGAGCAAGTGTTGGGATGAGTGAACGCGCGATGCTATCAACGCCAGAACGCGCAGCGAAACGATGGATCAAGCTAACCAATCGCACTGCGCTGATAACACGTGCCGGGCCGCTTCTGCGCCATTCCCGGAATTGTTAGATCGATTCGTTGGTTTGGCTTTTGGCCGCTGGTTTGTATGCTGATGCCGCCGTTCTCCCGTATCGACGAACCACACAAGACCTCACCATGCCCCGATCACTGCATCTGAATCTCTTCGTTCACGGACGCGGACATCACGAAGCTGGCTGGCGTCATCCCGGCGCCACACGCCACGCGCTGACGGATATCGACTATTGCCGCGAGCTCGCGGTGAAAGCCGAACAAAGCCGGTTCGATTCGATCTTCTTCGCGGACGCGCTGGCACTCGGCGACGGCGCACAGTTTGTCGCCTCGGGCGCGCTGGAACCGGTCACCACGCTTGCGGCACTCTCGCAGGCGACGTCGCGGATCGGGCTGATCGCCACGGCATCGACCACCTATACCGAGCCGTTCAATCTGGCGCGCCAGTTCGCTTCGCTGGATCATATTTCGCGCGGACGCATCGGCTGGAATATCGTCACTTCGTGGGTCGGCGGTGCCGGGCCGAACTTCGGTTATACGCAGCAGATCGAGCACGCCGAACGTTATGCGCGTGCGCACGAGTTTCTCGAAGTCGTCACGCAGTTGTGGGATAGCTGGGCCGACGACGCCATCGTCGATGACCCGGCGGGCGGCCGCTTTCTCGATCCGGCCCGCGTGCGGCGCATCGGCTACGAGGGCCAGTTTCATCGCGTGGCCGGGCCGTTGAATCTGCCTCGTCCGCCGCAGGGGCATCCGGTGCTGGTGCAAGCCGGATCGTCAGCGACCGGCAAGGCGTTTGCCGCGCGTTATGCAGAAGCGGTGTTCACCGCGCATCTGACCAAACAGTCGGCAATCGACTTCTACGCCGAACTGAAGGCCGGCGCGAAGGCGCTGGGCCGCAGGGAAGAGGACATCGTGATCCTGCCGGGAATCAGCGCCGCGATCGGATCGACCGAAGCCGAAGCGAGCGCACTGCTGGATGAACTCGATTCCCTAACCGATGTGAGCGTCGGGCTGGGGCGTCTGTCGAACCGTTTCGGCGGCCACGATTTTTCGGCGCTGCCGCTCGACCAGCCGCTATCCGTCGATGACTTCCCCGACCCGGCCACGGTGCAGGCGGCGCAAAGCCGCGCGGCGGTCATCACGCAGCTGGTCGCACGCGAGCGGCCGACATTGCGCGGCCTGCTGCGCAAGCTCGCGGCGGCGCGCGGGCATTTCACCTTGTCCGGCACGCCCGAGCAGATCGCCGACGTGATCGCGGACTGGACCGAGAGCCGCGCCGCCGATGGCTTCAATGTCATGCCGCCCGTGTTGCCCGCGCAGTTCGACGTGTTCACCGAACAAGTCGTGCCTATCCTGCAGAAGCGCGGTCTGTTCCGGCGCGAATACGAAGCGTCTACTTTGCGCGGCCATTACGGTCTTGCGCGTCCCGTCAATCCTCATTTCGCTTCCTGATGATGGTCCGATTTCTCAAACGATTGCTCAAACCTATGCTCGCGGCGGGGCTCTTTGCGCTTGTGTGCACCGCGCACGCGGACGATGGCTATCCCACTCAGATACGCATCGGTATCCAGAAAGGTGACGGGCCGGTGGCGCTGCGGGCATCGGGCAAACTGGAGCAGGCGTTCGCGCCGCATCATGTGAAAGTGACGTGGCACGAATTCGTGTACGGCGCGCCGCTCGTCGAAGCCATCAATGCCGGCGATGTCGATGTCGGCACGGTCGGTTCGACTCCGCCTATCATGGCGCAGGCCGGCGCAGCGCCTGCTGTCGTCTATGTGGCCAACGCGCCGAAGCTCGTGAAGAGCTATGCGATCGTTGTGCCGAAGGATTAACCGGTAAAGGACCTGCACGATCTGAAGGGCAAGAAAATCGCCTTTGCCAAGGGCTCGCAAGGTCACCTGTTCGTGCTGAAGGCAATGCGGGACGCGCATATGGACCCGGACTCGGCTGAGTTCGCTTACCTGTCCTATGGCGATGCGCGTTCGGCTTTCGAGCGCGGCTTCGTCGACGCGTGGGCCGTGCCCGATCCGCGTTATGCGGACACCGAGCTGAGCACGGGCGCGCGGACCATTCTGACCATCGGCGAACTGTCGGTGCCGCAATACGGTTTCTACATTTCCACGCGGAGTTTCGCGCAGGAATATCCCGCCGCGCTACGCCTGCTGTTCGATCAGTTGGATCGTCAAACCAGGGAAAGCCTGGCGCATCCTCAGGACACCGCGCGGTTCCTTTCGGGCAACACGGGCGTGCCGCCGGAAGTCTGGGACCGCGCTATCTCGCGTCTCGAATGGGGCGTGAGCTATCCGATTGCTGACGACGTGCTGAACGCGCAGCAGGATTCGGCGAATCTCGCTTTCGAAACCAAGGTCATTCCGCGTCGCATCGATGTCCGGCAGGCGGTGCTTCAGATCAAGTGAACAGCTTGTCCGATCTGCGGCCGTAAGCGAAGACTCATTTCCCGGCGCGCGCTTCGGCCTCCGGCTGGTCGTTTCGAACGGCGGCATGGCCGATGCGGAAAACGCTCAGTTCATCCGGCTCGCATTGGGCAATCAGGCCGGTCTCACATTCGAGGTAGGCGCGCGCCGCATCGAGGTTGCCATCGTGACGGTCGTGCACGAAGAACAGATAATCGATCCGCGCCTCGCGCGGCAGAACGATCGCGAATCGTTCGACGGGCAAGCCTGCCCGTTCCCATGCGTCCAGTCCATCGAATGCGCTCGTCACGTTTTCGAAACCGGCGTCACGCAGATCTCCCGCAACGAGCGATGCGGCATCGCGGCTGGCCCGATCGGCGAACAGCACGACCGGCGTATCGCGATCGGCATGCGCCTGACGCAGCGTCTCGGACACGCGCGGTCGGATGGTCCAGTGCGAACCGGTGGGGCGGCCGTCCTGATACGCCGCGCTCGGACGCAAGTCGAGCACGACGGCATTCGAGGCGAGCGGCGCAGCGAACGGCGAGACGGCCGGACTCGTAGGTGCGTGGTTCAGTGAGTGCCAGCGCGTAGCGGTCGCTGCATCGACCAGCGCGGTTTCGAAGCCGAGTTGCACGAGCCAATGCGCGACGACAGGAGCGCGAATGCCGTCGTGGTCGATCAGCAGCAGCCGCGCGCGCCGCACGGCGGCGACCGTCTGATCGTTCGCCTGAATGAGCTGGCCGCCGGGCGCGTGAGCCGCGGTTGGCAGGCCATCGCGAGCGAATTCTTCGGGCGTGCGTATATCGAGAAGATAAGTCGTACGATGCGGGTCGTCTCGCCATTCGAGCGCGGCGGCCTCGTCGAGCGTGCGCACGCCGAAGCGTTCCGCCAGCGCCTGCGCGCGGTTGCGCGCGTCCTTGCGCTCCGGCCCGCCAGGACCGGGGGACAACACGTCCGCATAGCTGCGCGTGCTGCCGTGCTCGAGCGCGAAGCCCGCGAGCGTCCAGCCCTGCGTGCCGTTTTCCAGTGCGAACACTTCACGGCGGATGCCAAGATTGATCAACGTCTGCGCGCCGATGATGCTGCGCGTACGGCCCGCACAGTGGATCACGAGTGTAGTGTCCGGTGCGCCCGCGAAGGCGTCGACCCAGGCCGCGAGTTCGCCGTTGGGCACGCAGACCGAGCCGGGAATGGCCATCTTTCGATGTTCCTCGCGCGTGCGGCCATCGATCAGCGCGAGCGGACAGCCGCCGCGCTCGATGCGCCACCGCTGCAACTGCGCCGGGCTGATTCTCGGCGTGCCGTAAGCATGCTCGACCAGTTCCCCGAAAGTCTTCGACGGCACGTTGACGCCGCGAAACAGCGTGTAGCCGGCCGCGCGCCACGCTTCGACGCCGTCGTCGAGAATGGCGATGTCGCCAAATCCTAGTTCGCGCAGGCGCGTGGCGGCGCGCCATGCGATCAACGCTTGCTCAAAGCCATCGTCCGCGTCCTCCGTTCCATGTGCTCCATCATCGACGAGCGCGATGCGCACGTTCTTGCGCGGCAGCAGGCGCGGCGCGTCGAGTTCGAGTCGGCTGTACGGCAGCGGGATGGCGAAAAACGGATGTCCCTCGCCGAAGCGACCGGACTCGCGCACATCGAGCAGGGCGATTTCGTCGCCGTCGTTCAGCCAGTTTCGCAGTGTGAGCGCGTCGATGAAGCGGATTGCGTCGGAAGTCAAGGACATGGATAGGCTGGATACAGGTGAGTCAGCGACAGCATCGGTCGCGGATCGCAGAGAAAGAGCAGGCGCTTGTCATGCCGAAACTCCTGGCGATGGCGGAAGCCCCATTTTGAAACCGGCGAGCGGGTTTTCGAACCAAGCAATCGTCACAACCATATTTGGCTGGGACGGCCACACGTTCGAAGTGCGCGGCGCGGTCTGCAGATGATCATTCACTGGCCGCTGCACCTTCGGCGGGATCGTGCCCACAAAGACGTGCTTCATTCGGACAACTAATAAAAAACTGATAATGTTAATTATGTCAAAGTCCGTATCCCGTTCGATCTGCCTTGGGATCGCAGCGCAGACCGATCATGGCGGCCGGGCTTGTCAGGAATGTGCGAAACGCGCAGCCTCAAGCCGCTTTAGCGGGCTTGGTCGATTTCACGGGAATCTGCTCGATCCGCGCGACAAATTCCGAGTGACCGCACGTCCAAAAAGCCGGCGCGCCTCGGAGATAAGGTGACCATTTGACCTCGGGTGGCAACAGCTTGCTGAACGATAGATTTGCCTTATGCAGATAGCTGAAGAGTAGATATACGTATTCGAGTAGCCATGAATCGTCCGCCGTCTGGACCCAGCCTTGCGCCTCTTGCGAATTTCTGGATCGGCGAGAATGCGCCGGCGTGTGTCATCATCGTTGGCGCCGTCGCGAATCCAGCCCAGGAAGTCGTCGCCGCACAGGCCCAGCACGCGGGAATGTGATTCTTTTGCCTTCGTAAGATGTACGAGCGCCTGTCGAAACGACGCGAAGCGGTCGTCGTTGCCGATGTTGAAGCTCGCGTCGAGCGCGCCGTACCGTACGCGCCACCACGGGTCTTTCAGCAGTTCCATGAGGAGCGGCCGGTTCTCGTCCGCGCTCGTTACGATTTCAGACAGCGCTGCCGACACGCTCTCCGTCACGTGCCAGAGCGGATGAGACAAGAGCACGCGAATGATCCGGATGGCCGTGCGCCGATCCGGCGATGATGGGACGGCAAGCACATTCGCGAGCAACTCCAGCGCGCGGCAAAGAAGTGTACGCGCCATTTAGTTGCCTGCGATAAGCGTCTTCCTGAAGCAGGTCCCGCAGTTCATTGTGCTCCTTCACAAACTTCTTGCCCAGTAATAGCCGGCGTTCTTCATTGACGCTCAGGTGTTCGTTCGCACGCTGACGCAGTGCCGCCGGGACATTTTCGCCGTCGCGATGGAGGGCATAGATGAGCAGATTGAGCAGCGCGAGAATCGCGAGCGTGCTGGCCCGCCGTGATGACCTTGGCGATCGCTTCGGCATGGCTTGCCGCCATACCATTGGATGTCAGGACCTTAAACGCCAGCGCGGGACCTCCTCCAACGACGGGTTGACCAATTCCATCAGATGCCCTTTTTGGATACAATATCCTCTAAGGATGTGCGCCGCTTTCGCTCCCGTCAACCGGCTATCCGCGCGGATATCGCGGGCGAGGATGATTTCACCGGGCCCGATATCGGAAAAGCCGACGCAAAGAACCGCTCGTAGCACGCTGGGTTAGGCTTTCGGGCATTCCGGCCGAATCGCGAACCGGCATTCGTCGCGCGAGCGCAACGTTAGGAAGCGCGTCGAAGGCACCACGCCGCGCTCGATATAGAAGGCCCAATACGTCGCCGCCCATTCTCACGAGGTTCCCGCGCTTGGAGGTGCCGGCGTGTCGAGCTGACGCCGCGCGTGCGCCATCACAACGCCTGCTTCCATGACTGCATCGACGCGTGCGGACGCGTAGCGCACGACGCGGTAATGGTCGAAGGTCAAGTCGTTGCAAAAGCCGAATGGCGTCGTGCGCGCAGATCGTGCTGACGGCAGCGAAACGGTCGAACACGTCCATCGCGTGGGCTAACCAGGGGCTTAGTTTTCCAGCCCGCCCTTCAGACTCTCGCCTCTTGCCACGCTGCACTCATTGCGTCGGCGCAGCGCTGGCCAGTTCGCCATACTCTTTGAGCATCGCAGAGAATATCTGGACCGATGGACCAACGATCGATCCACAGAAACTCGCCCTGTCGTGCGACGGTCTCGGCGGAAGTCGCGATGTTGCAGCCCGACTGGATAGTGCCGACGTAGGGCGTTACATTGCTCGACGCGCTCGCATGACAGAAGATCCAGCAACTACGCGCATAGCTGGGCTGCCCCGAAAATACCGCTTGGGTCGCTCCCGAGTCGCTAGAACCAACTGGGGTGACCTTGGTGCGATCCATGCAATCGAATGGATCAAGCCCGACAGAATGATGCGCCACAACCAACGCAGATCCGCCGCTCACCGAATGAATATCTCAGGCGCCGGAACGCTTCTTCACGGTGGGCTTTGCGGCCAGAGCTTTCCAGGCGTCATCATCGAGCAATCTGTCAAACAGCCGTTGACGGTCTTTCCGGGTTAGTGAAGACATGCCGAGTAACGTCGAATACGCGAGGCCGCTGGCGGCCAACAGACGAATCAATGAAAAATCACGATCCAAAGCCTCTGCTTCAATATTCTTCAACGTTTCTTCATCAATTGCCCGAAGGCGCTCCAGAAGGTCCGAGTTCGGGCTCGCGATCAGTGTTGCGAGCACAGCCCGTGCAACAGAATGAGGCTGATTGGCCGATTCGCGGTAAATCGCAATCTGGGCGGCAAGGGTCTGCTCCGCCTTCAATGAGCCCTCTTTGGCGAGGTATTTCTTTGCAACTTCCTCAAAATGGTGACGATGATGTTCAGCTAGCGCTTCGAGAATTCCGCTCTTGGTGTGAAACTGGTGCAACAGCCCGCCCTTGCTGATCCCGCTTTCTTGCGCCAATGCATCAAATGTCAAACCAGCGATACCGTCACGGGCAAGTATCGCCAGTGCAGCTTCGATCGCTTTCTTGCGTGTTATTTCCGAACGAGTGTGATTGTCCATTGCTATTCAAAGAGCTGCCCACAACACATAACCCGAGCGCGTAACGCTCTTCGCCAGCCGCCCCTGTGCATTGCACGAGTTGTGCGATCTCATCGCCCGGCTCACCGGAGACGGCGGGGGGTTGAACCGGGACATCGGGCACGAAGACAGCATTCTACGACATTTCCATGTTCCTAATCCGACCGTCTAGACGGTTTACATATAAGGTTTTCCATGATACGTTCTTGTCTCAACAAAGCGGATACTGGACATTCGGCCGACTCGGGCACATGAGGGCAGTCGCCCGAGCACTGCATGCACGACACCGGTCCGGACCGCAAACCACCAATCGGAGTCTGTGCCATGACACGCGCCGCGTCGCGGCTTGCGGTCCGCATCGCGAAAGCTGTCCGCCGCCTGTTCGCGGTCCTTCACGAAGTGGTGACCGGTCGATTGTGACGAAACCAACCATCGATCGCCAAGGCCAGCCCACCTCCGGAGTGGTTCAATCGATCACGGATCAATGACCGTTGCGCAGGTATCCGCGGGTACCGCCGCTAAATGTCCCACCACCGGAACGATCTTGATACCCGCCGACGCAACGCGGCACGGAGATGCAGCGAAACCACAGCCGCCCAGTCCGAGCTGCAGAACGACGCATGCTGTACAAACAAGGTGTTTCATTAAAATTTCCCCCATGAGAGAAGAAAGTAAGTCGCGTATCTCGACCAGGACGAGAGACGTAAATCAATGCATTTGATCCGGTGCGCGTACAGTGCACTTGCAGGAAAACTAAACACTCACGACGGAGCACTGCGTGAATAAAAGATGCATCGCCTGCCAAGGCCTGGCCTGACGTTCCGGTCGCGCCACACGCGGGATCAATGCCTCCATCCAGTCACGCGCCAGATGGGCTCCTCCGCCAGGGGTCCCCGTGTATCCGCGCGTAGTCGATCAAACAATCGATCGCGGTCACAGAACCAGTTAGGGAAGCATGACAGCACGTGTCCCGTGGCCAGTTCTCGGTTCAACGATGCCATTTCGGAAGGCTCTGCTTCATGCCTGATCCGCTTCGCCTTAATCGAATCTATCTTGCGGATGACATTCTGAAATTCAGGATCTCGCAATTGCTCTCCTCCGAGAGCAACCTGCCGTCTCGCGGCTGATGGACAGTCGCCCGGGCCGTCATTAGCTGCGCCATACGCATGAACTGCGCTTCAGTCGACTCCCGCGCCCGTGCGGCAAGATACGCGCGCGTGAATGTCTCGAAACCATCATCCCGCTATAAGTAGTACCCTCAGCGTCAAGCCGATCAAGAAACTGGTGCGCGATCCCTCGTTTCCCGTCCCGCTCGTCTTCGGCAGCATTAGCGCCGCTGCTCCGAATGCCAGCACCCGCGTCACTCAGAACGTATAACGTGAGATCGACAGAATCATCACGGGTCGAAAGCCCGTCTTACCTCTTCCCCTTCGTTGAATACGCGGACTGGACAACCGGATCTCAACGACCGGGCTCATCATCGTGAGGCACCATGACCACCTGAACGGGCACCGACCACGAGCGCGATGTATATAAAGGCACAGAAAACGCCTGCCAGCGTGCCCAACACATCCCTGGCGACTGCACCGCGTCGAAAATGGACCGGAATCCCTATCACCACATAAGCGGTCGCAAACACCACCGCCACCAATCAGAGGCGGAGGAACAGACGAGACAACGAAGTCGACTAGAGCGGGCATGAATAACCTCTGCGGAAGTCCAGGACAGTCGCCATCTGTGCGGCGAATTCCGGCGATTACGACGTACGCACGGCGCGCCAGACCGCGCCTCTGCTGACACAACGCCGTGGGTTCCCTAGTGAAGCTGAGCAACCAGTGCGGCAGCGCCCTTGTCGAGGCCGGTCTTTGCAGCACCCAGCGACCCGAACGCGGCCGGCAGGTTCATCGCATTTGGATACTGCTTCGAAACATAGGCCTTCAGCAGTCGCCCGTTGCTGCTGTCATAGACCTCCACCGCGTAGGAAACCGAGCCACTGAATGCTCCCTGGCCGCCCCGCACTGCCTGCACGCCGTTGTAGAGATTGCCCGCCAGGTCGAAATGCATAAACTGCCCGACCAGTGGCTTTGTCCTTTCCGCGCCGGTCAATGTCAGCTTGACGCGCAGCGTATCAGGCCCGGGCTGCTTCGCGAGCTGGAATCGTGTTGCCAATTCTTTGGAGAACGTTTTCTCCATGTAACCGGCAAGCTCGTCCCGGTCCGCGTTCTTCACGTCGCCGAACTGGTTGTCGCTCCCCTGGTACACGACGACCGGGTCGAGCAGAACCTGCGTATATCGCGACCAGACCACGGGGGAAGCGTATTTGTAGGGCACCTTGCCTGAATCGTCATCGAGATTCTGCTGCAACTTTGAGGAAGAGGAAATGCCCGTGTAGGGGACGGGCTGCACACCGGCACACGCAGACAGGGTTAGCACCGCCACAGCGGCGACAAGAAGCGGGACGACGTTTCTTCTGAACACTTTGCATTCCTTTAGGATCATTTCGAGCCGGGAGGGCCCATTGTTCTGGGCGGAACCGATGAGACCGGACAGTAGCATCGTTTTTGTTCTCTGTAAACCGTCTATCCGGTTTGTATATTCATGATTTACACGCTACCATTTAACCGTCCTGCTCCGCGAGCCGCCCCGCCGGCACCGTGCGCGGCATGACGTCTGTATATCAAGATATGGATAAAAGACCCGCTTGGAGATTTACCGCAGAGAAGGCGATTGATGTCGTGCTGACCGATATTTGACGGAATGTGTCCGCGGAGTGAGGCTCGATTCGCCGCGCGCAGAAGTGACATCAGCGGTGAACACCGATAGGGGCGCCACATCCGTGTTACAGATCTGGCTGAGGAACAAACCGTCCGTACGGTTTACACGTGCTTATTGCAGTGCTAGCCTTGCCGACTTATGTGGACCGTCCGTGGTGAGTTGCGCAAGAGAAACCGGATATCAAAGATGAACGAAAGCAAACTTATCGCGTGTCACGACTGCGACCTGCTCCACCGGAAGCCCCTACTATCCCTATCCGGACGTGGCGTCGCGCGCTGCCGGCGTTGCAATGCAGTCCTCCACCGGTGCCTTCCGGCAACATACGACCGCGGCCTCGCCTTGACAGTGACCGCGGCGGTCCTGTTTGTAGTCGCCAACTGCTTTTCCATTGTCGGACTCTGGGTCAATGGCGCATTCGTTGAAACAACGCTGTTCGGAGTGGTCTCATCTCTGTGGGGCGACGGCATGTGGCCTTTAGCGGGCCTTGTCTACGTGACGACTGTCGTGATGCCGTCGCTGAACATCCTGGCAGTGATCTGTCTGCTTTTGCCGCTCCATCTAGGCCGGTTGCCCCGGCACCCCGAGTTCATTTTGCGAGTACTCAGGCATGTTGCACCCTGGGGAATGATCGAAGTGCTCATGCTCGCCATGCTGGTCGCGCTCGTCAAACTCGTGCACCTCGCGACCGTTGTACCCGGTGTCGCTCTGTGGGCATTCGGCGCGGTTATGGTGCTGGTCACCGCAGCAAATGCTTCCTTCAATGCGGCGGATATCTGGGCGCGTCTCGATAGCGTGTCGGACGTCGACGCTGCGTCAGGCTTGCCCGAGGAAAGTGCGGCGCCTCCGACTGCGGCCCGCGTCGGTCTGCTCGTGTGTCATGACTGCAGCCTGGTGTCAAAGCCGCTTGCACACGCGCATGGCGGCATCTGCCCACGCTGCGGCGCGGTATTACATCTGCGCAACCCACAAAGTCTGCCACGTACCTGGGCGTTTCTGCTGGCTGCGATGATCCTCTACATCCCAGCCGTTCTCCTGCCGGTCATGGTCACTAGCACTTTATTTGGTACCCAGTCGGACACGATCCTGAGCGGCGTCGTCTTTCTCTGGAACTCCGGGTCGTGGGCGCTTGCCGTTATTGTCTTCATTGCCAGCATCGTGGTACCCATGCTCAAGATCCTTTCGCTCGCTTATCTCGCCTGGAGTACGCAGTTGCGCTCGCCTGTCATCCCCCGCAAACGAACGCGCATCTACCGTTTGCTGGAACTTGTCGGCCGCTGGTCGATGCTCGACATCTACGTCATTACGATCCTTGTTGCGCTGGTCCAGTTCGGTTCGGTTGCAACGATCGATGCAGGTCCAGGGGCCATCGCATTCGGATCAGTAGTCGTGCTGACCATGTTCGCAGCACTGTCGTTCGATCCCCGGCTCATATGGGATCCAGTGGAGCTGGAAGTTGAATAAATTGTCGGAGCAGAAAGAGAACAGCGACGCGGCCGGCTTTCCGGAAACATCGACTGTGAAACCGTCGAGCTGGCGCGTGCAGGCCGTGTGGCTCGTGCCGCTCGTGGCGATCCTGATTGCAGGCGGCCTCGCCGTGCAGTCGATCATGCAGAAGGGCCCAACCATCACCATTAGTTTCACTACAGGAGAAGGCATCGAGGCTGGCAAGACGAAGATCAAGTTCAAGAACGTCGACGTTGGCGTGATCAAAAGTCTTGCGCTGTCCGACGATCATAAGACAGTGCTCGCCCGTGCCGAAATGTCTCGCGGCGTCGCCAGCATGCTTGTCGGCGATACCCGCTTCTGGGTCGTACGGCCGCGTATCTCCGGAGGCACGGTGTCGGGCATCAGCACATTTCTATCCGGCTCTCACATCGGTATGGACATCGGCACATCGAGACAGGTGCGGCGCGACTTCGTCGGTCTCGAGTCGCCCCCGGTACTCGCCTCCGGCACACCGGGGCGGGAATTCGTGCTAAAAAGCGGCAACATCGGCTCGCTCGATATAGGCTCACCGCTATTCTTCCGGCGACTGCAGGTCGGCCAGGTCGTCTCGTATGCACTTGACCCTGACGGCGCAGGCATGACAATACATGTCTTTATCAATGCGCCTTACGATAAGTACGTAACGAACGACACCCGCTTCTGGCACGCGAGCGGTGTGGACGTGACCCTGGACACAAGCGGTGTGAAGATCAATACTGAATCCATGGTGTCGATGCTGATCGGTGGTCTTGCATTCGAAACCCCGCCAGAGACGACCTCAACGACCGAATCGGATGCGCAGCACCAGTACGAACTTTTCGCAACTCGCGCCGAGGCGATGAGGTCGCATGACGCGATTGTCGATGAATATGTGCTGAACTTCAAGGAGTCGGTGCGTGGATTGACTGTGGGTGCACCTGTCGACTTCCGGGGCATCGTCATTGGCGAGGTATCGGCGATTCACGCGCACTTCGACCCGGTTACTCGGGAGTTCAGTATTCCTGTCGACGTGAATCTATATCCCGAGCGCCTGATTTCGCGTGATAACTGGCAAGGCAATCTGGGCGGCACCGGGGCGGAGCGAAAGCACTTCGCGGACTATCTTGTCGCGAAGGGGATGCGGGCACAACTGAGGACAGGGAGTCTTCTCACCGGACAGTTGTATATAGCGATCGACTTCTTCCCCGCCGCGCCAAAGGCGGAAGTTGACTGGAGCAGGAAGACGCCCCAGTTGCCGACGGTAACAGGCGACCTGCAGGGCTTGCAGGAGTCCATTACAAGCCTGGTAGCGAAGCTCAATGCGATTCCGTTCGATGGGATCAGCAAGGACCTGCGCAAAACGCTGAGCGACGCAGACATCCTGTTGAACACAGTCAGTACGGAAATTGCTCCTGACGCCAAGGCAACACTCGCCGCGGCCCGGGAGGCACTCACGTCGGCAAACTTCACGTTGCAAAGCGACTCTCCATTGCAGCAGGGCGCGGCCGAAACCATGCATGAGGTTTCGCAAGCCGCGAACTCGATCCGTACGCTGACGGAATATCTCGAACGTCACCCAGAAGCGTTGATCCGAGGCAAAACCGACGACAAACCATGAGCCGCCATTTAACCTTAGCTTCTGCCATGATCGTGTCGGCCCTCGTCGCAGGGTGCGCTACGTCACCGACGGCCAGGTTGTACACGTTGAGTCCCGTTAAGGTTGCAGAAATGCCCCCGGGTACTAAGCCGGTTGTGGTCGCGATCGGTCCGGTTACGGTTCCGGGCCTGGTCGACAGGCCACAGATCGTCTCCGCCATCGATGCGAACCGCGTGACTATCGATGAGTTCGCTCGTTGGGCCGACCCGCTAAAGAGTCAGATCGCACGCGTGCTGGCTGCGGATCTTACACAGCTCATGCCTGGTTCCATTGTGTCGGTCTATCCCCAGCGTCTGAACGACAAGGCATACAGAGCATCGGTCGATGTTCAGAGCTTTGATTCATCGGCCAGCGGTTCTGTAAGGCTGGCTGCGATCTGGTCAATCCGCCCACCAAAGCGGAATGCGGTTGAAGGACGTACAGTGGTTAGCGACACGACAAGCGGTCCTGGCTACGGCGCGCTGGTCAATGCATACAGTCGAGCCGTCGCGTCGGTGGCGAATGAGATTGCTCTAGCAATCCAGTCCGATATGGCGCAGTGAACGCAGACGGAATAGCATTCGGAATACACCAGGCAGGTGGCGAGCGCGCTGGAGCACGGCAAATTTCGTTGACAGCCGAGCGCAGCGGATGGGACCACTCTAGAAGCTTGAGCGAGCATACGCGCGCAGGATCGTCTGGCGAACAGACCCACGTCAGCCTCACCATAAAATCACAGTCAAAAAGTATGCGGTCCTTCAGGGACGCCCTAGCAACGGACGAGTGATTCTTTGATGCTACCTGGCCACGTCGACAGCTGGGATGAGAGGACGTGACAGAAGATCGAGATTTGCGTAGCCGTCTGGTAGTCGGCGCGAAGCGAGATGGTCGCAGGAAATACGATCTCCAAGCCCACGAGGAACTGGTCCAGCTGCGCACGACGTCCGGCATTTCGATAGCGCGTACGGCGATGGAAGGCGGCCAGAAGCCGAATCTGTCGCGCGAGTGGATCACGCGCCAGAAGACACATGCGGCGCAGAATTCCGCGGAGAAGGAACTGAGGCCGGCAGACAGGGCATCGCTTGATGTCACGCTGCCGGCCTTGCGGACTCACGCGCCCGACGTGCCATCACCATTTGTGCCGGTCGTGCAGGGTGCTGTGACGGTTGAACGAGCGGTGTCCGCGCGCACACCATCGATCACGGTTGCGTTGCCCCTACGTTTGCCCAGAGGCCCAAAGAATCATCGGTACTAGAAGGTCAGCCGTTTGCGATAAAGCGCATGATCCTGATCGCCGATCCCGGCTACTACAGCATTGTTCGCATGAAGATCGAGATGTACGTCTGGCAGATACGCTGCGACCAAACAGAGAATCACTCGTCCATTGCTAGGGCGTCCTTGAAGGACCGCATACGCTTGAAGAGCTTCGACGCGATCTCCCTCAACGTACCTGACCGGCACGACCAACATGCGGAAACGCTGCAGGCGGCGACCAATCCGGATGCCGTTCTGGAAGCAATTGAGCAACGAAAAGAGCCACGCGAATGAGTCGCTTAAACAGCTTAAACCGGTCCCGGTACCGCGCCTCATCGCAATAACGGTTTAATCGAGCAGACACGGGAATGCCTTCGTCGAAAGGTGTTTCCCAGAGGCCATTTGAACTTAGCATCCCCATGCAATTTTGTTGCCCGCAAGATCGCCTATCCGAGGCACGTCATGTGCGTTTTCACGGAGCACAAGCGGTTTTACCGTGAACTCCAAATCGTACTTGCCGTTCTTGAACAGTACAGGCGTCAAAGAACCGCACCTTCGTTAGCCGACTGTTTTTGAAATCAAGCGCAGCAACTTTTCCACGGCAAAAGGTTTTTGTAGCAAGGCGGCCAATCGCAATTCCGAAACAGGAGGTGTTGCGCTAATTGCGATTACCGGAATTTTGCGAAGTCGGTCATTCGATTTAAGATGGTTGAGTAGCTCCTCGCCGTTCATCTTCGGCATTTGCCAGTCAGAAATGATGACGTCTGGCAGCCAGCCGTCGACGATTGCAAGGGCGGCAATTCCATCAAGCGCAACTCTCGTTTCATATTTGGCGTCGTCGAGAATCATCGAGAGCACTTCAACTATCGCCAGTTCATCGTCGACGAGCAAGATTTTCGGCATGTGATACTTCCTGCTATTACGGTGGACCGCGCGGCTCACTTCTCCTAAGCAACAGTCGGTCCCGATTTACGCCAGCAGCGCGAGTAGACGATCATAATCGACTGGTTTCGCCAAATGATGGTCAAAGCCAGCATCGAATGCCGCCTGACGGTCCGCTTCCTGGCTCCAGCCGGTGAGCGCGATCAGCAAGAGAGTTTCGCTCGGAGACGCGAGCCGTAGCTGTCGGGCGACTTCATAACCGGATATGTCCGGCAGGCCAATATCGATGAGCAGAACATCGGCTCCAAATTCGGACACTGACCGCAAAGCAGCCTGGCCGCTACTTGCAGTTGCGGTCACGTGTCCGTCGGTTTCAAGCAGCATCGAAAGGCTAACCGCTGCGTCTTCACTGTCATCGACGATCAAAACGCGGCGCTGTTTTCGGTCGGTGGGCGGTTGCCACTCTTCGCCGTCCTGCTCGTTGGATTGAACCGGAGCGAGCGGCAAGAAGATCGTGAATTCGCTGCCTAGCCCCACGCCCGCGCTTGCCGCCGTCACCCTTCCACCTTGTTGTTCAGTCAACGCTCGCACAAGAGACAACCCGATACCAAGGCCGCCTTGTGCATGTGAGCGGGCTGATGGCAGCTGTGAAAACATGCTAAACACCGTCGAGAGGCTCTCGGACGCGATGCCGATGCCCGAATCTCGTACGGTGACCGCTATTTCGCCATCATCACGCCACGCTTCGACTTCGATCCTTCCTCCAGCCGGCGTGTATTTGGCAGCGTTGTTAAGGAGGTTCAGGATGATCTGAGTGAGTCGGGTCGGGTCTGCTTCGACATATACCGATGAGCTCGGAAGTTTCGTCGTGAGCTGGTGAGACTTCGCTCGAATGAGCTCACTTGCGGCTTCGAGCGCACCATGAACTGCCGCAGCAATATCGACGCGCTCCAGGCGCAAC
Source organism: Caballeronia sp. LZ001 (assembly GCF_031450875.1). NCBI lineage: Bacteria > Pseudomonadati > Pseudomonadota > Betaproteobacteria > Burkholderiales > Burkholderiaceae > Caballeronia > Caballeronia sp. LZ001. Next base: position 271,136 of record NZ_JARTVX010000006.1, read on the forward strand.
TCAAGCTTGCCCTCCGCAACACGAGAAATATCCAGAAGGTCATCGACAAGCCTAGCGAGCTGCGTGACCTGGCGGTCCAGAACGCCGCGGCACCATTCGGCTTGTTGCGCAGAGACCGTATTAGTGGCGAGAAGCCTTACAGCCGCATGAACCGGTGCCAATGAATTACGCAGTTCATGAGCAAGCGTAGCCAAGAACTCGTCCTTGTGGCGATTCGCCAGGAGCAGGGCATGTTCTGCCCTACTCTTTGCTTCAAGAGCGTCCTCGGCCTGCCTGCGAGCGCGCAGAAGCTCGCGTTCATATTTATGACGGTCGTGCACGACTATGCAGGCCAGGTCATCAATCTGGCCATTCTCAAGCGTCCTTCGGGATGCATTGATCAGCATCGGCACCTTGTGTCCATCGCGATGACGAAATTCAAGTTTGACTTCTGCGACCGAACCTTGCATCTGCAGTAGCGGCGCCCAGTGAGTCTGGTGAAAAACTTTGCCGCCCATCGTCAGAAGATCCTGCACGCGCCGACGATTGACCAAATCCGAGGCTTCAAGACCCAACCAACGACAAAACGTGGCATTCACACGCACGATGGTCCCGTCAGTCGCCGCGGTGATGAGGCCGCACGACGCGTGCTCGAAAGCGTCGCTCAGTGAGCCAGGCGGTCCAGGAGTGGGTCCCATCTTCAGAGACCTAACCCGCGCAAAAACGCTTGGGTTGCCGCCCCGCTGGGCTCGGGCGCGCTCAAATGCGGACAGTGCCCCACATTGTCGACGACGGCAAGCGTGCTGCCGACAATGGTTTTGTGCATGTATTCACCGACCGCAACCGGCGCAAGCAAATCGTCGTTGGATTGAATGATCAGCGTCGGAGTGGTAACACTGCTCAGCTCACGCCGATGGTCTGCAAGGAATGTGACCCGCGCAAAGTGGGCCGCGATGTCCGGATCCGTTCGGCAGAAACTGTTCGCCAGTTCTTCTCCGAGCTCAGGTCGCTCGGGAGCGCCCATGATGGCCGGTGCCATTGACCCTGCCCAACCAAGATAATTGTTCTCCAAGGTTTCGAGCATCTCTTCGATGTCGTCCCGCTCGAACCCGCCAACGTACTCGCCGTCATTGATGAAACAAGGAGACGGGCCAATCATGATGTTCGCCGCAAATTTCTCCGGCGATTGAAGGGCCGCGAGCATGCCAATCGTCGCGCTAACAGAGTGCCCAAGAAACACCGCCGGGCCGGTCGCAAACTGATCGACGATCTCAAGCACGTCGCCGGCATAGCCCCGAAGCGAACCGTACTTGTTGCGGTCATAAGCAGACAAGTCTGACCTTCCGCTGCCGACCAAGTCAAACATGATCGTTTGATAATTCTTCCCGAACGTCTGCGCGAAGGTGCGCCACATGTTCTGGTCGCAGCCGAAGCCATGTGCGAAAACGAGCGTGACAGGTCCCGCTCCTTGGATATGGACATTGTTGCGCGTCTTGAGATTCATAGAAGCTATCCGAAAGTCAACCCCGGATTATTTCATATGCGCTCGCTAAGAAACTTTTCGACTTCTGCCACCGGAGGAACGTCCGTGCCCTACCCGTTGTAGGATGGCCGAAAGCTTGACAGTTTAAATTAGTGCGAATCCAACAGCCCAAACCGCTATGAAAACAAACGACCCGTTTGTCGAAGCCGAACCGATGGATACCGTACCGACTACGTCCACGCCGGCATACGCCAATCGGCATCCTATCGCTCGAGCTTTCGATTATTTTGCAAGTGCTGTTACGCGTTGGGCTGGATCACCCCTCGCTTTTGGCCTCGCGGTCATCTCCGTGATTGCCTGGCTTGTCTCAGGACCCGTGTTCCACTTTTCAGAAAATTGGCAGTTGGTGATCAACACCGGTACCACCATCGTCACGTTCCTGATGGTCTTTCTGATCCAGCAGAGCGCGAATAAGGATAGCGTCGCCGTCCATTTGAAACTTAACGAGCTGCTGGCGTCACACCGGTCAGCTAATAATCAACTGATCGGAATCGAAGACGCGTCGGAGGACGAGCTGCGAAAACTCGCCGCCGCTTACTTAAAACTTGCCGCCGACGAAGAAAGTGCTCGGCGGCATCTTAGCGACGACTTTGGCGCGGCTGCCGACATTGCGCGTCGGCTTGCTGAGACGAGAGCACGATCCGTGAACGAAAGGTCGTCCTGAAAAGACATTTAGTTAAACGTCCGGTCACAGTGTGGTTCGATTGTAGGAGGGTTTCGCAGCAAAGCGTGCAGACTAAACCTTGGCCGGTCCACCACCGCTCCGGTCCGGGGGCAGTCAATTCAATGGGACTCAATCGTGATCTCATCAAGCCGATAGACAGAGTCCTTGGCCCAGCTCTCCACCTCGTATGGACTCCGGCATCCAAAGATGCCTTTCACCGCTACACCATCGATGAAGATGCAGCCGGACCAAAAGCCGCAAGAAGTGCAGTAGATCCTCAGGTATGTTTGCGTACGCATGATTCTTCCTGAGGGCCGAGGATGAGGTCAGCATACGCTTGTCAATGGCGAAAAGCTCTTGTGACCGACTTGGCTTGTTCCGCGTTATGCCGTGCGCCGGAGAGCGGCGCAAACCGGATGCGACCCGCGAAGCGCGTACTAGCGGTCTCAGCATGCTTCCTCTCGCAAACCGTCAAAGCTTGGCGCTCCCTATTGGCGACTAACGTCCAATGTTGAAATGTTAACCGCTTGCCATCGACGAGATACTCCTGCTGCATAAATCCTAACTACTTGAATTCTTATCACCCCCCTCGCCGGAAACATTTTCGACGACGCGCTGGTGACCAATAGTGAAATGAAGCAGCGCACTGATCGCTATCCGGATGAACTTTTGCCAGGATCAGTGGCTGTTCCCGCAACATCCGTCAATGTTGAACCTTCGGTGGCACAACTAACGTTATAACTTGCCCGATAGCGCGAAGCTGTTGGCACCCGTTGACCAAGCAGCATACCAAATCGCATCCGGCTACAATGCCACAGAGGCGACGATGCGACGTACTTACTTCAACAGGCTGTTACCTTATTGAATGAGTACTGCAGCCAAGCTCGATTATCCCGCATCGTCGTCCCCGCCGTAACGGGTCGCCGCCTCAAGCATGCGGCGCTGATGTCTCACAACCGCGCGCCGCCTGCGCGGTTGTGAAGTTAAAGCTCGTCCGTTATAAATCAGGCTATTCACGCGGGGGCCGCTTGTAATCTATCCCCATCCCCGATCCCTGCGAGCGGCGCAACGCCACTGCTCATCCAGCGGGTTGCATTGCTTTGGCTCGCCCTGCTATGCCACGTGCTGACCGCGTGTCTTCGAGGGCGCAATCCAGCAAGTCGGAAACGTTGCCGGAAAGAGGTGAAGTCGCCGGAGCGTGTTTCAGTAACGTCCCAAGGAGTTTCCGATCGAGGAGCAAGCTAGGTTCCACGCATTTCGCGCTTCCGTTCCCATACTTCGCTTTGTGCTTGAGGGTTGGAAGCGACGAACAACGCAGCGAACGAGCACAACCCGATCAGCAAGGTTGGCGGCGTTGTTGTCTTGCGCCCGGAGTTGTGCACGAACTCCTCGGGACTCTAGCTCGACGAGGATGGAAGGTCACAGGCATCACCGGAGGCACCGCTCCCCGACCTACTTTGGCGCTTAATACGAAACGCGCTATTTATGGCTCAAACGCTTGGGGGCCCGAATAACGATGAAGAGGCCGGCCCCGACAAGCGCCAACGCCCATCTAACGGGGTTGACTTGAGCCGGCCGTGCAGCGCGTTCTAGGGCACCCTCGTCCGGTCTCACCCGTCCCATGCTCGCAGATGTTTGCGCAAGCGGCACGGCTGACATGGGCGCCGCTGTGCCCAACGTTCGTGAAGCCGGGGAGCCGGCGCTGTCATCGCGGCTATTGCGGTCTTTATCCGTGGCTGCGCCGTTTTCAAGGGTCTCACCGCTTCGTTGTTCAACGCGCGATGCAGCCGCTTCCGCCCCAAGCAACAGAACGGCGGCAGCGAAGTAAAGCCACATCAGCAAGACTGCCAGCGATCCGGCGGCTCCAAACGCGCTGGCCGTGCCAGCATGGGTCAGATACAGGGCGAAGAGCTTTTTGCCGAGCGAAAAGAGAACAGCGGCGATGCTGCCACCGACCATTGCATCCCGCCAGGGTACAGGCCCGTCAGGCAGATATTTAAGCAATGCAGCGAAGGCGCATGATAATATCACGAGCCCAATCACAAATTGCGCGACGTCGGTCAAAATAACTAAAGGCGACGCTCCGAAAACCCACTTCCCTGCAGCTTGCAAAGCAGTATCTAAGACGAGTGATATCACGAGTAGGAACGCGACACCCATCACTAGGCCAAAGGAAATCAGGCGTATTTTGACAAGCGCCGTCACGCCCGACTTAGGGCGCTCTTTGGCCGGCCAAATAATCGATAAAGCAGTGTTCAGAGAAGAAAATGTAGCTGAAGCACCGACGGCTAACAGCGCGAACGAGATCAAGGCAGCGACGCCCCCGCCGCCGCTCCGGTGAGCATGCTCCACGATAGTCTGAACGCTCGCGGCCGCATCTTTGCCAAGCATTCCACTTATTTGACCAAAAAGTTGGCCACGCGCTGCCTCCGTGCCGAATACAAGCCCCGCCACCGCAATCACCATGACGAGCGTCGGCGCGAGCGAGAACGCAGAATAAAAAGCAATGCTGGCCGCCATGGGCGCACCGCGATCTGCTGAAAAGCGTTTGAACATCCGAGTGGGCCATGCACTCGCCCGGCCTAAAAGGGACTTCGCATTCATTGCTGGCTCCTTGCGTCGGTGACTTGTGCCTATAGCATTCTCGATGCCTATGTAGGTTCGGGAGCCAATGGACGCAAAACCCCGCAGCGGTCGTGGCGAGCGGCTCAACTGGATCGCGCAACTCGAATACGCAAGGTTGCGGAGTGTCGCCTATGTAACTGCATTCGCGACCTGGCTCGAGTCAATCAGTTTTCACTTCGATTAAGTCAGCCGGTTTCCACTTCCCGTTAAAATAAGCTTCCTCGGGGCCGTACAAACGGAACAGGAAGAACCAGCCTTTTAATGGAAAAGAGCCAACAGCTCGTTGATTTTACGAGCATGAATGTGACTTTTCGATTCCCTCGATGGTGTTGTCGAGGCGCAACGTTTCCCTGTGCCGTGGGCGCTAATTCTGCTACTACACCGGTCCGGTGCGCTTAGTCTGCTACTGCAGACTAGACGTTGTAGCGCGCGCGCAGGCGGACGATGTCCAAATCGGTGCTCGACTGTTTGCGCTCGACACTACTTTCGATGTCTGTCTCGAAGACCGTTGGCATTGCCCCCACTTCGCTGGAAACGAATTGGGCGGAACTCCGATCTTGCGGCATTGGAGGAACACAGGAGAACACGGGCCTGACTTAGACAGCAAGTTGCTGCAGGCATGTCATGCGGAACGACTGCTAACGCCGGAAGCAAATGCCCCGCAGAAAGATTGCCCGAACTATGCTGCATTAGCGGAATTAGTGCACCCAGTAGCAGAATTAACGCACCTCTACAGCCAGCGCATTCGGCCAGCCCGGCGATCGTGGCTATCGACGTCCTGGCCGGTCGTCATCGCAGCCTTCGCAACCCAAACAACTAGTGTGTACCGTCCGCAATACGCCGCCGTACCGTGGTGATTTCCAACGTCAGAAACAGCAGCCTATGACCAATATGATGCGTCGACATTGGCTCTGGGCCAGCCCGCGCGCGGCTTGGAAGCGCGCCACGTGCCGCGGAGACCACTCTTGCCCACCTTTCCGGGCCTAACGAACATCGTCATCTGCGCAACACCTATCCGCCGCGCACGCGCCTCTTCTCGGCCTGCACATAGGTAGAGTGGTTTGCAACGACGTGTGAACGCCAAATTGACTGAATAATTGCTCAGGTGCATTAATACGGATGCTTGACTGTATGAAAGCGCCGCACTAATTTCCAGCAGCAATCGCGCGGCGAGCACGAAACATGGATTGGTTGCTTATCGAGGTGAGCAAATGGTTGAGGCGATTTGGAGCTTCGGCCGGATTGAAGCACCTCAACACATGTAGACCTCTGTAATGCGGTACCAACCCGCGAATATCAGCGTGATCCACCGTCGAGACTTACTGCTACGCCGCCCTCAGGGAATTCGGATGGCTAAGGGAATCCGAAAACCGATCTCAAATTGACATGGGAAGTCATATCAATTAACGGACCTCTACACCAGGTTTCACATCCCCGCACGTCTCGAAGCGGGCACGGTGACCTATTGCCAACTTTTCAGTTTGAACGAAGCAGTTTGAACGAAGCGCCTCCGCCGGCACGGACGTTGCGCGTGATACCTTTCTTACAATCAGAGTAATGAAGCGCCGCGTCCAAGCGCAATCGTGCACATGGCTTCCGCACTTATCTTCGAAGAAATCTTCAACACCGCTCCGACGGGCAGTTACCTCCTTTCTCCTTCAACGGACGCAATCATTCTCGCGGTCAATGACGCCTTCCTGAAGGTCTCGACGCTTCGTCGCGAAGACATGGTCGGGAAAAGCCTTTTCGAAGTCTTTGCGAACAATGCTTCAGATCCGGACGACACTGGCGTCGAAGCGCTGCGAGCGTCGATCGCGCGAGCGATCGAAACCGGCGAAACACAGGCGATGCCGCTCCAGCGCTTCCCACTTTGGATATCCGCTGATGACGGAACCACCCGTTACGAAGAACGGTTTTGGAGCGCCGTCAACACGCCGATCTTCGATGCTGCCGGGCGCTTGTTGTGTGTTTCTCACACCACAACCGATGTTACAACGGCGCACCTGACCCGGCAGGCCCTCGCAGCAAGTGAACAGCGATTTCGCAGCTTGTTTGACGCCATCAACCAAGCATTCTGCGTCATAGAACTGTCGTTCGATGGGAATGGGAAGGCATCCGACTACAGTTTTGTGATGGCAAACGCCGCATTCGAGGCGCACACCGGCCTTGGAGACGTCGTTGGAAGGCGTGTCTCGCAGCTCATTCCTGGCCACGATCGCCATTTCTTCGACATCTACGGTGCGGTAGCAACCAATGGCCAGCCCGTGCATGCACGCAGAGAGGCAACAAAGCTCGGACGCTGGTTCGATATTTACGCCTTCCGTCCCGACGTCGCAACACCGCGCCAAGTCGGTGTGCTTTTTTCCGACATTACAGAGCAACGTACGAGCGAGGAGCGCCTGCTCGCGAGCGAGCGAGACGCGCACGCTGCCGCGCGTAAGGCCCTCGACGCTACGCGTCGCCTCGATGCAGTTTTAGAGGCCGTTCCAGTCGGCATCGTCGTTAGCGACAAAGTCGGCGCTATTGAGCGGGTCAACCGTTCCTTCGTTCGCTTGTGGGGAGAAAACCATCCCCGCCCGGTGCAAATCGTTGATTTTAAACAGTGGAACGGGTCTTGGGCCGATCATTCCGACCGGCACGGCCAACCGCTTGCCGCTGACGAGTGGACGACGGCACGCATTCTGCGCGGTGAGGACGCTTCACGGGACATTGTCTCTATTGAAAGCTTCGATGAGCCACCCGATCGGCATACGCTTCTAAGCACGGGCGCGCCGATCATAGACGATCGCGGTGAAATCGTAGGTGCAGTTGTCGCCCAGTTAGACATCACCGATCGGATTAACGCTGAAGAGGAACTGCGGTTGGCAGACAAGCGCAAGGACGAGTTCCTGGCGATGTTGTCTCACGAGCTGCGCAACCCTCTCTCTCCAATAGCGAGCGCAGCAGAGCTAATGCGAGTGGCACCCAACGATGCACAACGGGTCAGCAAGTCATGTGAAATCATCTCTCGACAGGTAAAACACATGACCGGGCTCATCGATGACCTTCTTGACGTTTCGCGGGTGACGCAAGGGCTGATCAAACTCAACATGGAAGTGCTCGACGTCAATCGGGTAGCCGCCGATGCGATTGAGCAAGTCAGGCCGCTCGTCGAGCGAAAGAAGCATCGTCTGTCGCTGCACACTTCCTCGACCGCAGTATTAGTGCGGGCCGATGAAAAGCGGCTGACTCAGGTATTTGTCAACCTGCTCAACAATGCTGCTAAGTACACGCCGGACAACGGCACTATCGACTTTACAGTCGCCGCCGAACGCAAGTTCGTTAAGGTCACTGTCGCTGACAACGGGATCGGAATGACGCCCGAGGTGGCGGCACGCGCATTCGACCTATTCTCTCAAGGCGAACGCAGTTCCGATCGCTCGCAAGGCGGGCTTGGAATCGGTCTCGCGCTGGTTAGAAGCTTGATGCAACTTCACGGGGGAAGCGTCCGAGCCTTTAGCTCTGGGCCTGGACGAGGCAGCCGATTCGTCATGTGCCTTGAGCACGTTGAGACGTCCGGTGCGCTACGAAGCCAGCAAACGCAAGAGCCCTCAACTACACCGTCACTTACCCAACTACGCGTGCTGGTCGTCGACGACAATTTGGATGCCTCGGAGACGCTCGCGATGCTGATGGATTCGCTCGGCAACGAGGTGCGGATTGCGGCAAACGGCATTGCGGCTCTAGCGGAAACGGAACAATGGAGCCCGGACATTTGTCTTCTAGACATTGGCTTGCCAGATATGGACGGATATCAGCTGGCGTCGCTATTGAAGAAACAGCACTCAACGTCCGGTGCAGTCCTCGTCGCGGTGACTGGTTACGGCCTGCAGCAAGATAAAGAAAACGCGCTGGCAGCAGGCTTCGACTACCACTTTGTCAAGCCGCTAGACGTTGGAAGATTGTTTTCGTTGCTTGGCGACCTTGCTTTACGCCGGCGACGGGAATGACCCGTTAGCCAGGACGGCAAACCTGCGCGACAGCCCGCCCACTTAGGCGTACGCCTTTCAAACCTCAGCGGTGAGCTGTTCAAGCAATTCGACTAACGCAGTGGCGGGGTTGCCTTTTTGACAATAGCCGTCGAAGTCGCCTGCCGGGGCCCGCTGCTGAACAAAGGCCTCGTCATGCGCAGTTAGGGCGACTATTACGACGTCTTTGAGCAGAGGCTCGGATCTGAATCGGCGCGCCACCGCAAACCCGTCTAATTCGGGCATCGATATGTCGAGAAAAACCACATTCGGCACCCACTCCAACGCTGTGCAAATAGCGCTTGCACCCCCGTAGGCAGCCTTGGAAGATGTGCCAAACAGTCCGAAATACGCGGTAAAAGCGTCCGCAGCATTCGCATTATCGTCTACCACCAGCACTCGCAGGCGGTTGTCGCGGCGTACCGCGAAACGACTGGTCCAACGGCGCGCATAAGTCTTAGAAGACGGCATCGGTGTATGGATTGCTTATGAACATACAAAAGGTAGCACAACGAGTTCCGGAACGAGAGCGCATTTGCTGCTTAAGGGGTTAGCCTGCAATCGCAAAAATCAAAGTGCCGCTGCCGAAACACCCCGCCGGCTAGCCCAAGCGAAAGCCGAGTGTTTGAATGAATAAATGGAGTCGCCCCTGTAAGTCAAGACACGCGGACACTGCTAGGTTGATGAGACCGCGGCGCGTTTATACTCGCGAGGCGAGCGGTATTTCAGGGCTTTGTGCGGGTGGCGCTCATTGTAGTGTATATGAACGCCTCCCTTTGCGAGGGGCTTCGATCGGCATTCCAGAACAAGACGGGCTGCAGCTGTATATCCGGCCTGTCTGCAGCTCGAATAGCCGCTGCTGGCCACTATGAAATCCGCTGACTCGCACCTCATTGCTCAAACGAGCTCGGAGCTCTCACTACAACACAGGTTCAGCGAGTCCCGGTCCTACCTGTTCTGTCATTCCAAGCGAAACGCCTGCGCAACCGTGTGATGATTCGTGTGTTACGTGTGGACCTTGTGATCGGACTTTATACTTTCCAAGTTGGTTAGACGGCAAGTTAATTCAGGCTGGCCGTGTACTCGAGTACCCTTTTTCATAGGGGCACCGGTGTGCAAGGACTGCCCAGATGATGCGCGCGAGTTTGTTCGCTAGCGCAATCACTACCACGTTTGCTGGCCGCCGTTTTTTCAACTGCTCGACCCATGGACCTGGCTCCTTGGCATTTGCTAATACGCAGCGCGCGCCGTGAGTTAAAAGCGTACGAAGATAGGTGTCGCCCCTCTTGCTGATCCCAAACAAGCTTACCTTCCCGCCCGAACCATGTTGCCGTGGAACGAGACCTATAAATGCTGCGAATTCTCGCCCCGACCTGAATGCCTTGGGGTCGGCCATCGTAGCGACCGCTGCCGTCGCCGTGAGCAGGCCCACGCCGGGAATTCCCGCTATCGCAGAGCAATCTCTATCCTGCTTAAGCCAGGTGCGAAGCCGCTGCTCGATTTTGGCGATTTGCTCGTCCATCCTTGCTAACTCGTTCCATCTGTCGCGCAATGTATCAACCAGCATCGCTGGCAGACGCTCCGCGAGCCTGTGCAGGGTACCTGGCATCTCTTTTTCCAAAACCGCACGGCTGCGACCCATAACCTCTCCGTATTCGGTCATGAGGCCGCGCAAGGCATTTATTTGCATCGTCCGCATCTTTACGAGTTGTTCTTGCATTCTGTGCATGGCAAGCACCGCCTGCTGAGCCTCGGTTTTTACTGCAACAGCCTTGCCTGGTTGCTGAACGGCCAGCCAGATTGCTCGTGCATCCGCTGCGTCGCTCTTGTTGCCAATGTTGAATGCCTTCACAAATCTTGACGAAAGCAGCCTGACCTGATGCCCCAGCTTTGTCAGTTCGCGCGCCCAGTGTTGTGCGCCGCCACACGCTTCCATCCCAATAAGGCAAGGGCTGCGATTTGCGAAGTATTGGAGGAAGCCCGCGCTCTTGATCGTCTTGCTGACAGTCTTCCCTGTGCTCTCGTCTACGTGATGAACCTGAAACACCGATTTGGCGATATCGATCCCAACTGGAGTGAGCAACATAGCGATCTCCCATTTGCACCAAGAGTCCTTGGCCGTATCACTATAGGCCGGCCGCTACAGAACTGGCCCGGGTGGGAGGCGTTCATATCATTGCTCAAACGCGATGGCCAGACGCGAGAGCTCTGTTGGGGCGTCGGGCTTGTCCATATACGCGACGTAGTTGTGCTTCATGGTCTTCGCGAACGATTCGGCGATGCCATTGCTCTGCGGCGAACGGACCGGCGTGGTTAGCGGCTCAAGTCCCAGTTCACGAGCGAAGCTGCGTGTGCGGTGGTCAATGTAGGCCGAGCCGTTGTCCGATAGCCATTCGAAGTTCTGTGTAGCCTGCGTGGTGCCGAAGCGCTGTTCGACGGCAGCCAGCATCACGTCGCGCACCACATCGCCACTATGGCCGCCGGTCGTCGTCGCCCAGCTAATCGCTTCCCGGTCGCAACAGTCCAGCGCGAACGTGACGCGCAGCGGCGTGTGATTTCGACTTCCATTGTTTTTTTCTCGAGTAGTCGTTGCAGTTCCTTGACTTCCTTGATGGCGGCGGCCAGCCCAGATGCGGGCACAACAGATTCACCTGCCTTCACCGCAGCCAGACTGCCTTCCTGGTATTGCTTGCGCCAGCTAAGCACCTGGTTGGCGTTGACGCTGTGCCGGGGTGCGACGCCCGACACGGACGCTCCTGGCTCCAGTGTTTCCTGCACGATGGCGATTTTCTCTGCGCGGTGCGCCGACGATGGCGCTCCGGATCGCTCAGAACTTATATGGATTCCACGTAATGACTAGGCTTACTTTTAGACGCAAGACTATCCCTTATTTTAAGAGAGTCCTCGTGTCCTCAGATACGGGGGGACACTCCAATAAACTCGATCGTTACCTCGTTGACTCGTCCAACGGCCGCCTTGTCACGTATCGGACGCCTGTGGGTTCGTCGGCATAACATGTGCTGAGACTATTGCGACAAACCTGGCAGACGAAGTCAATGACATTTCAGCTGAAAGACGTTCTCGAGACGGCCGGACCCACGGCAAGCCTCGTATTTGCCTCCTGGACTTTCCTACAGCTTGCTTTTGGGTCAAATATTCGTAAGCGCTTTTGACCGGTACCGAACGCTAGTCACCGAATACCGTGCGATTGAAACCAGCAATAACCGGCGGCGGCACATCGCCGAACAGATACCGCTATACAAACGCCGCTGCGAGCAGATGCAACGGGCGACGGTCATCGGCGCCATCGCGGCGATGATGCTGATCTTCACCTTGCTTTCCGGAACAAACGTTACCATTATCGGCCACGACTGGGCGCCTTTGAAGTATCTGGGCGCAGCGTCTACGGTAATCGGGCTTGCGCTCTTGCTATGGGCCGCCTCATACCTGATCCTTGAGAACCGGTGCGTGATAGACGTGCTGCACAGCGAAGTGAAAGATCTCCCCGTGTTGCACGCAAAGCCGGAGTACAGCCAGATCAGTAAAATCCGAATCAGTTACTCCTTGACGGATGAATCCGAATGAATATTGTCTGCGTCGCTTGGGGTTCGCTTTTGTGGAATCTAAAAGTCAGCGACAGGGCTGAACCACCCGGTGGACGGGTTATCGTTAAGATGCGTGCGAGAGTACGGTACAATGGATCAAACTCGACTCACTGAATGGCGGCGCGTAGTGCAGCATCGCATCAAGTAGGACGATCAATTCTTCGGTCGACGAGTAGCCAAGTTGATAACCGATCTCCAAGGCTTGCTCGATCGCACGCGTCAGATCCATTCGCACGACGGCATCATTACGGATGAATGACGCGAGGTCGGCCACCGATCCGTTCAATGGAGCAACGCGCTTGCGCGGCCGCGGCGAACTCCAACCGGAAACGCACAACGCTGTCCTCGTCGCGCGGTAGCCAGTCACCCAACCGTCGGCGTCCGTTACTCTGTGTGTTTTGTGAATTCTTCAAATTACGCTCCGTTCGTCTAAGCGCGGTCCACGCGAGCACGCGCAGTTGGCGATCATCGCGCGTCTGTTCAATTCACTTTGGTACATTTTTTGCTACGGTGGAACTGTTCGTCTATTCAGCGATGCTATGCGCAACGGAAAACGCCCAAAGCTAGTTCTCTTCCCGTTCAAATCTGTCGCACCGGCGGTCGGCTTGACCGAGAACGACTTCGCTGTTTACGCGTCCTACCGCGGCACTCGCGCAAGCGGCTTTCACGGCACGTTGAAGGTGGTGCGCAAGACGGATTTCAAGCTGTTATATCCGTTTAATGGCGCTTCGCCAATCGGCCCTTACACGGGACCGGACGAGGCGCTCGCAGCTGCCCAGCAAATCGGTCGAAAGATCGTTGACGGCGATATTGCAAATCCCGAGCTATAACGGTTACCGACGTCTCTATGAAAGAGGCTCCGAGCGAATCTCAGTTTCAGCTGACCCGGGATGGAGTCGAGTTCGCGATACTCAAAGATGGTCGGCGGGTTGAGTGTGTGATTTTGTTAGGGGCGTTGCAACAGTGCTTTTGGCTCGACCTACCGGCTCACGATGAACGCATACGCCAGTGCTTTGTGGACGGCTATGCTCGCATCCGCGCGATGGCGGAACGAAAGTCTCTGGTTGCTAGCTCCGACATGATTCGCCTGACGCCGACGGACTTTCTGAGAAGATGAGATGACCGTCTGGGCGGCGACCACTTAGGCGCAGCCGAAGATGTTTGCGCTTTTCTTGCGTTCTCGAGCTTGTTACCTCCGGCGCGGTCGTCGGTTCCAATGGATCACCAAGACTTCACGTATCCGGAGAATACCTCCCCAATCATGAAACGCGGTCCGAATCGAATCGGGCCACGTGGTCATCACCCAAAAGTCCCCGTCCAACTGCCGCTTTGCGTTGATGACGGCAAGACGCTCCGATGTGAATGTTTGGGGCGCGGCGGTGTCTTGCTCGCGCTTATCGCATCCTGTCAGAGCAGCCCATCTCCACCTCGCTTTTTCGTTATTGAAGGCGACCTCGAAGACCCGGTAGCCGCCTGGGACGCGCTTATACAATCTGTATCGATTGGTGGAAATGCTGTCGTGCACCTCAGTGGCATCAGACACCGCTTGGGACGGGCGCGAGCCAATTTGCCCCTGTGCTGTCGGCTTGTAGATTCGCGGGTCCGTCCGTCGCTGCATGGTCAAATGAGGGTCGCCGGGTCGATTCAATGCGACTCAATCTTGATCACATCAAGGCGATAGACAGAGTCCTTGGCCCAGCTCTTCACCTCATATGGACTCCGGCATCCAAAGATGCCTTTCACCGCTACATCATCGATAAAGATGCAGCCGGACCAAACGCCGCAAGAAGTGCAGTAGATCCTCAGGTATGTTTGCGGACGCATGATTTTTCCTGAGGGCCGAGGATGAGATCAGCATACGCTTGTCAATGGCCAAAAGCTGTCGTGACCGACTTGGCTCATTCCGTTATGCCGTCGCCGAAGAGCGGCGCGGATCGGATGCAACGCGCGAAGCACGTACTAGCACTTTCCGCATGCGTCCCTCTAGCAATTCCGCAAAGCTGGGCGCTGCCTTCCCTTCGAGAACAGACCATCGCTCGGTGCGGCAGTCACTCTGCGGCAGGCAGCACTCGAATGTCGGCGCCAGGACGAACCGCGTGCGCGAAAGCGATTGCCGCGCGCTCGTCGTCGACTAAATTGACAGCAACCCCGTCACCGGTCGGAATCTCGACCTGCCAGCGTCCATCAGCGGCCGGTCGAACGATGACCTCGGTGTCATCCGCGCCTTCGCGTGTAAGCATGTAGACTAGATCTCCCAATATGAAAAGAACATTGCACTCGTTCTTCGGGCGACGGAGCGCCTCATACAAATATATCGGCTAAGAAGCACGGCGATCTAATAAAGAGAGCAGTGCAAGCGCTGAAATGAGTACGCAGGTCGGTCAATGCTGAAAGACCCAAAAAGGCAAACCTCATGGACGTCACCATCACGGCCCTTGAAGTGGCCCACGCAGGAGGCCGACCTGCACAGGTTCAAGTTCTACGCGGACGGCGGCGCGAATAGCTTCCGCGAAGGTGTCAGTCTGCGTACAGCTCTCGTCCTCGCGCACGCATTATGGGGTCTTACGGGCCTGGACGCCATGATGGGGGCGATCGTTGCTGCCCTTCCTGCCGACACGATACGCTTATTGGCGAACGGTTCGGCGATACGTAAGTGCCCAGTGTCGGCTGCTACGAACGCGGCAACGACATACATCATGCCGGTTGCGCGACTCACTCAACGTCGTCCGCGTAACAACGTGCCGCCGCTTCGAGCAAACGCCGCTTCTCCGCCTTGACGTAAATCGAGATTGTTTGCAGGATGCGTCGCCCAAAATCAGTTGGACGACGTTGGTGGGCAACCTGGGCGACGGCGCGCTTGCCCAAAATGTATGGCGAAACCATATGGAAGGATTTTACTCGCTATGCTTCGCGCAAATGTTTGGTGATACGCTTCTGACGTCAGAAGTTTTCCCGCCGAAGTCGGGCCGTTCCACCTAATTTCTAAGCCATCAAGCGGGGCTCGGGCAGACTGCATCGGGAAGCCAGCTTCGCAGAGCTTTGTCGCACCGGGCACTCGGAATGCGACACATCGGATGTTGCGCTGCTGCATTGCTACCATGACGCATCAAATCGCTGGCGGCGCCGAACTGTTAGACGCAAGTCGACGTGGAAAACAGCGTTGAATGATCTCGAGCAGTTTTGCGCCTGCGCTGACAACAATGCACGCAAAGTGAGTCACGAAGCTTTTGCCCGGTGAAGCTGGATTCTGCCAGCGCGCATTTTGTGGAACCTGACCATGCTACTGTCGCTTGATGGTGCTGATCTCATGCATGGCACCTTGGCTCCCGGTCCGTTTTCCCGCGAAGGATGGATCTTCGAAGTTAAATACGACGGCTACCGGGCGCTGGTTCGGAAGATAGGCGGCTCAGTCGATTTGATCTCGCGCAACGGCAAGTCCCTCAACGAACACTTTCCCGAAGTTGTCGCTGCAGTTAAGGCAATTCCTGGCAGCTTCTCTTGGGACGCGGAGCTGACGGTCAATGACGGCACCGGTCGCACCTCATTGGAACGCCTTCAACGGCGGACGCGAAACCGCCATCCAATGAGCCTACATGCAGCCGCTACAGAGGATTCGGCCCGGCTCTACGTTTTCGACATGCTCGCTTGGGGCCACCACGACATGCGGCGCATGCGGCTTTTTGATCGAAAAGCGATGTTGCGCGAGAGCTTTGCAGACACGATGGTCATCGTGTACGTTGATGGCATCGAGGAGCAAGGCGAGCTGGCATTCGAGCGCGCAGCGCGATTGGACCTTGAAGGGGTGATGGCGAAACGGCTCAAGGCGCCTTATTCGGCTGGCTACACCCGTGACTGGCTCAAGGTCAAAAATCCGAACTACGGCCGTGCGACGGCGCCAATTAACTGGACCGGCATCCGCGGAGAAAGATAACAAAGTTAGCGGAACGTTGCCCGCGCGTTTCCATCGACGATCGTTGCCATAGGAAACGCCCACGGAACTAACCGCGGGCGTTCATTCGTTCGAGAAACGTATGCGGTTAGGGCTCTTGCGCGTCGTCGGCCGCGTCCTTCAGATCTTCCTTGGCGTCACCCACCTCTTTGCGAACTTCACCGCCTGCTTGTTGTGCGTCGCCCTTCGCTTCCTGCGTAGGATCATCCGTCATCTTCCCGACGCCCTCGTTTATCTTGCCTTTAACCTTCTCCCCCACGCCTTTTACCTGGTCTTCGTTCATGGTCACGCTCCTTGTCGCCTGCACCATGCGGGCATCTGGTCCGCGCAAAGGGATTGCCTCCTCGTTTTCGACGCAATCAAGAGCCGGCTAATTTGGCTAAAACCTCAAAGCTACTGGTTAGGTTCTCGGCTTTCGTTCGCGGCACTGCTCTCGCAGTTGATTTTGGGCACGCGCAATGTGGTCGAGCATGTCCGCTTGGTCGGCCCGGCTGGTCGGTGCGTCGAACGTGAGCGCGAAAAAACCTATGACTACGCCGCGGGCGGCACCCAGTTGCTCCCGAGCGACGTTTGGGTATTTCGTCAGATTGTTTGCTTCACCGATGTAGCGATTTACCGCCGCCCATGTCCGCTCGCAAAGCGTCTCGTAGGTATATTCCAGGTGCAAGTTATCAGTTATTTGACCTTGCGAGCATCGGTCGATTGCCAGGCGAGCACAGTGCTCTGTGCCTCGCTTCAAATGACATCGGACGTGAAAACGTGGAATTTTGTAAAAAGGTGAGGCCTCACATCTGATTAACTATCCGCGACCTTGGTGCTCCCCAAATTTGCCGCTTTTAGCTGCTGATCACACCCAGTGCGCATGCGGGAACCGGCTCGGCGCTTTTAGTGGCTACGCATCCTCATCCGAGTAATACCGTGCCGCCGCCTCGAGCATGCGCCCGCTTTTCCGCTTGCACGTACATGGAAGTTGTTTGCAGCGATGCATGGCCGAGAATCGACTGCACAACGTCGGTCGGCATGTCCCGAGCGACTGCGCGTACCGCAGGTATGGCGAAACGCATGGGCCGAGGTATCGATGCGCGTGGGCCGTCGTCGACTGCGCTCCGCGCTTGACTTGTTCGCGCCTGTGATCGCGGCACCGGCCGACTTCGACGCAGAACTGCGATGGATCGCCGGCGACTTAGGTGCGGCGCGTGACTGAGAGGTGCTTTCGGGGGCAACACTCCAACCAGCCTTCGGACGTGCTTCGAAGGACACTGACACGCTCACGCTTCGAAAGGCCGCGACCGACATTGCGACGCAGAATCGCAAGACCGCGGTCGCTGCAGTGGATTTCGTTCGTTACGCACGACTGATGCTTCGGTTTGCGCTGTGGGCTGAAACGATGGGATGGCGCGAAGGGCGGCAAGGCGCAACAGAGGCCCGTTGAAGACTTCGCGAACAAGACGCTCATGCAGCGGCATAAGAAGCTGCTCAAGCGCGGCGACAATCTTGCCGAGCTTGACGATGAGACTCGTCACCGTGCTCGCATTGCGGCTAAAAAGCTCCGGTACGCAACTGAATTATTCGTGTCGCCCTTGCCCAAGCGCGCCGTCAAGCACTACGTCAGCACGCTCACCGAATTGCAAGACGATCTTGGCTGGCGAAATGACGTGGTGGTTGCGGGCGGACTGCTCAAGTCGTTGGGCGAATCTAGACCTGAGACCGCATCGGGGACCGGATGTGCGCGAGGCTACTTGTCCTCCCGTGCCGCGCAGAACCACGATACCTTGAAAAAGTTGTGGAAGAAGTTTGGTTGCCTTGCTCCTCCCCAGGCGTAGCCTCGCGCGGAATTGGTGTCTACACGGCGGGGGACAACGCAACATCAGGTAGGCGGTAGGCGGCGCGTTATCGACCGCTAATCTGCGGTAGTTTGATCGATGCCGATCACGGAACTTCGATGTGCACACACGTAAAACGTGCGTCCGGCCCAGTCGGAAGGCAGCAGACACGCTGCGCTTCATACGGCGGGCCGGGGCACCAGCGCATCGTGCTCGCACCATATTTCAATACTGTGACAATGAAAACTTGATGCTTCGGAGCTCACCCTAGCGACCAATGTAAAGGTTCGCACGAGACGGCGCATTCGCCGTCACACTCAGACAGTCGAAACGGCTTTCTGGGCGGCCGCCGAGTGCAATACGAACCGGCGGGACGTGAAAAAGGCACGCGAATCTTGGCCGCGTCTCATGTTTGATGGAGACACGGTTTGTCTGCGGCGAGCGATAGACTGTTCTTACAGCCGGTCACCTTTTACAACATGGTCCGTCCAACTGAGAACGTCTCTTATGCTCCGCCACCCGACACGCGCCTTCTGGTATTGGAATGGCTAAGGCGCGCCCGCAATTCGCAGTCACGTCATTACGCGATGGCGGATCGACTTGCCAACTCTGGTCGTTATTTGGGCCTCGGTGTCATTGCAATCACATCGCTCACTGGAACGTCGGCATTCCTGTCGCTGATCGCGACGGCTGTCTCGCCGGCACTACGCGTGATTATCGGACTTACCAGCATCAGCGCGGCGGTTCTGGCCACCTTGCAGACGTTTCTGCGTTATAGCGAACGCGCCGAGCTGCATCGCCGAGCGGGCGCACAATACGGCGCGGTGCGTCGTCGGCTTGAGGCACTACATGCGAAGGGATCCCTCCTCGACTACGAACGAGAGGTCGCTTTGGCACGCGATGAGCTTGATCTTATCGCACAGTGTTCGCCTCATCTTCCGCGTCGCACGGTCGGGCGCTGAGTATGCCATGGGTCTGTTTGCAGGTTTCCGCCGGTGGTAGCGTATCAACATGCTTCGAGTGCTCGTCGCCTCATTGGCTCGGCGCGTGCGCGACATTTTTACGGACCCACTTGTCCACAGTTCACGTGGACAAGTGGGTGCATAACCCGGCTGCTGGGTTTTGGAGACGTTGGCTGAAAAGGGTTTTTAACGTGTGATTAATAAAGCAGCAGCAACGCTTGATTGCATTATTGGCGCGGTCAAAATGCCCGGAACGCGATATGCTTAATAACCGTCTGGTGTTTGGATGTCGCGCTGCAATCGTTCGTTAGCTAGCAATCTAAAACACGATGGGTCCAAGATGTTTTCGCGGCTCCACGTTAGCCGGCTGTCAGTCTTTTAAACGCGTGGACCACGTTGCGCGCATGGCTGAAGTAAAGCGCCAAGCGACAAGTGACGAGTGACGGCCTCACTTTTCTCCCTACTTAACGATCAGGTCGCAATATCGCGCACACGACGTGAGGCGGAACTCATGCGTCGGCGCTTTTGCTTCTTTAGCCACTGCAGCGATTCATGCACGACCTCGTCAGGCGTGCTGAAAGAGATATTCTTTTTTCGTGCTGACGGGCGAGCAAGGCGATGCAATGCGTGCATCGCTCGCGACGACCGGTCATTTCTCGCAGATCGCACGGGCGCTGCGCCGCATCCGCAGCGATTACGCCAAGCGTATCGACGTCGATAGTTTGAGCTACGCTAGCGGCACGAGCGTGCCGGCGTTTCACCGCGATTTCAAGGCTGTGACGCGCACTACGCCGATTCAATATCTAAAGTCGACGCGACTGCACCAGGCGCGCCTGTTGATGATCCGAACCGGGCTGACGGCAGCTGCCGCGTCCGCGACGGTGGCTACGAAAGCCCTTTGCAATTCACCCGGGAATTCAAGCGAGAATTCGGCCGATCGCCGACTGGGGAAGTCGAACAGATGAAGACGGCGTTCAATTGGTCCGCGTCAACGCTTTAAGCTGATCTTCGTTTTTTGCGCGCTTACCCCGCCCACGCTAATAGCAAGCCTAGTTTTCGACCCCGCCCGCAGCAGTTCACGGCCAAAGAAGATCGATTGAAAGCTTCCTGATGTGGATCGGACTGTTGCCATGTTGATCATAATTACGGAGCAAACACCGGAGTGTGCCTGACACGATGCGATCCCATCATGCATACATTAACTTCCGGAGCTAATTTATGAATGCGTCCCACGTCGTCGTCGAACCTCATATTCTGTATCCCGGCACCCCCGTTGTTTTAGTCAGCACGGTCAACGAAGATGGGAGCGACAACCTCGCGCCAATATCGTCGGCTTTCTGGCTTGGCTGGCGAGGCGTGCTCGGCATTGCGTCCGACTCGCAGACGACGCGCAATCTGCTTCGCAGCGGCGAATGCGTGCTAAATCTTCCGTCTCCCACCGAAGTCGGCGCAGTCGACCGCATCGCGCGGACGACCGGTAAGTATCCGGTGTCTGAGTTCAGGCGGGATATGGGCTACGTATATGAACCGGATAAGTTCGGCCGTGCTGGGATGACGAAATTGGCGTCCGAAACTGTCGAAGCGGCCCGCGCGCTCGAATGCCCGATCCAACTCGAGGCGGTCGTGGCGGCAACGCATGGGATCGGCGAGGACAGCGACGAGCTACGCGGCGCGATCCGTCTGATCGAAGTGCGTGTCCAGCGCGTGCACGTTCATCCAGATATGTTGATGGAAGGTCACGCCAACCGGATTAATCCGGACAAGTGGTCGCCGTTGATCATGAATTTTCAGAAGTTTTATGGCCTGAGCGGACAGGTGCATCCGTCCCGACTTGCCGAAATACCGGAGAGTGCTTACGCGTGCCTGGCAACGGTCTGACACCGTCTCCAGTCTTTACATCGAGCGCCGGAGCTTATTCGCCTTTCAATGAAAGGAGAACCCAGGTCTGTGCCGCTTTTGCGTAAAAAGCGTCCCGCAAGAGGGACCTACCGACCTTATTTCCAACGTCAGAAATAGCAGTTTGCGTCTATGACCTTTTGACGAGTCGACGCAGGCTTTGGGCCCAGGCGTGCGTAGCGCGTTGCACACGCGGGAAAGCTTTCTTGCGCGACCTCGCCACCCTACTGAGCATCGTCATCCGCGTAATACTTAGCTGCCGCCTCGAGCATGCGCCGCTTCTCGGCCTTCACGTAAATCGAGGTCGTTTGCAGCGATGCGTGGCCCAAGATTGACTGAACGACATCCGTCGGCATGTCGCGCGCGACGGCGCGCGTGCCGAACGTGTGACGAAATGCATGGGCCGAGGTAGTCACCAGTTGGACCAAGTCCTCCGTGCTCATTTCGCTCAACCCTGAGGGATCGGCACGAAGCTCGACTACGAGTCGCCGGACGGCCATGCGTACCACCCGCCCGAGTGCGTCCGGCGTATAAGCCACGTCATGATCTTCGGTGGTGTGTCGATTCTGCGCAGTGTCGGTTTCTGGAATCCAAAGCGGCGCAATGAGCGGCCCGTGCGCTTCGCCATCGAAGTCACGATCGCGGTCGGCCCAATGGGCGCGCAGTGCGTCAAGCGTGGCGCCGCTCACCGGCACCGTGCGCTGCTTGCGCCGCTTGCCAACGATCGTCAGGGTCCAGACGGTTCGAGGACGAGAGCCAGCAGCTTCGCCTGCAGTAGGCGCCTCGCCTGTTGGACGTGGAACGGACGTAGACGACTCGCTTCTGACGTCAGAAGCGCGCAGATCTTCGCGCCTGGCCTGCGCGGCTTCGACGCGACGCAGCCCCGAGTCCCCCATCAAAAGAATGGCCGCCCGCGCGGCCCGCCATTGAGGCGCCGCCTCTTGATCCGCACGCGCCCGCGCCTGCCTGCTCAAACGCGCCCCCACCTCTCCCGGCTCCATTCGCGACGGCAGAATCGGGGCCTTGCAACGTTCGTCGAGCAGCCGTCGTACGCGCGTCCAGAGATCCGCCGGTAGTGCGCGATGAACCTGAACAGCGGACTCGCGGATCACCGTCGCCGGCTCATGCACGGCGCTCCACGGATTGCCCGCGAGGTAGCGCACCTCCACGAGCCACGCGAACGCCGCACGAATCACGCGTACCGCATACGCTTGGCTGTCTTCCGACAGTCCCTCGGGCGCAAACGGTCGCCACCGGCCGCTCGTGCGCGGACGCTTCGGCCCGGTAAAGCTCGGGATCGGCGCCTTCAAAAAATCCTTGTACGCCTCGCAGTCTTCCACCAGCAGCGAAGAAAGCGCCTTCTGTCGCACCACCACGCTCCACAGAATGAGCCGCTCGAGCTCTCGCGTATAGGCGCGCAACGTCACCGGCCGATCGCGATACCGGTGCAGGTAGGCGTGCACGGCGGCCAGGTCGTGCTCGGCGCGGATGAAAGCAAAGCTGCCCGCGCGGTTGATGCCCCGGTACAGTCCATGCCCGCCCGATAACTCAGCCGGCACGGCGAGCTGTTTCGAAGGGCGCCAGACGCGGCACGGCCGGATCGCCGCCCACCACGATGGCGACCGGCTCGCCCGCTGCGCGAAAGGTGACGTCAAGTGGCCTCGCATCGACGTCGTCGGCCACGCGTGCGCCAAGGCTTCGCTCATGCCGACGCAGCCATGCTACCAGGGTCGCCGCGCGCAGCGGTCCGATGCGCGGCACGGATCGCCACCAGCTGCCGCCACGGGCGTTGCAGTACTCAATCAGGGCGCCCAGCCTGGTGATTCCCTCGCCGATCAAGCGTCGTGCGATCAGCGGCCTGAACCACAACTCGACCGGATGGCCCAGCGCCGGCGTGGCCGCCGCCAGGGTCGACGCCTGCTCGACCATGCGCAGCGTCATGGCCGTAAGCCGCGCGCTGCCGTGTTGCTTGATCGAGGCCTTCAGGTGATCGGCGAGCACCGATGAGCCGTGTTTGAGCGCCAGACTCACCAGGTCATCGCGCATCTGACGCAGGTAGCGCTCGGTGGTCTCGGGGCTCGCCGCATGGGGTGAGCGTTCGACGTCGTAGTACAGCCGCGCGATGGTGGCCGCGGGCACGCGCTGCACGAACGCGCGCAGCGCCGTGAAGTCGGTGCGGGTGTAGGTACGCGGCGTGGGCAGCGTCAATTGTTGGGGTTTATTGGCCATCAATCTGTCGCGCGCGTGCTCCCGCAGGTGCTCACCTCATCCATCAAGCGCTAGTTTTCATGTCCGTAGCGTTGTCGGTCGGACTTCAGCACTTCGCCGGAACGTCTCAACCCCAATTCGTCGAAACCCCGCCCCTGCCCCGTGCTATGGGCGTTCGGCGAGGCGTAAATGGCGCTATCCCCCATTTTACCCATTAAAACCTTTACTGCTTATGATCATTAGCAGTCCAGTGTACTGAGGAAGAACGTCGAACTTTTTAATGCAACGTGCTACCGCTCATCTTGTCGCCCTATGGGCATATGCGCAGCCTTTGCTAAATGCATGATTGCATGCCTTTCCACAACGAAAGGTAGAATGCGCGCTATGTATCCCTTTCGGCGCTTTTTGTTTCGGGGCAGCGCGATCGGCCGGCTACGCCTGCTGGCTGCGCTCGCCCTCTTGTTCGTGCGCGCGCTCCTGCCGGGCGGGATTATGCTCGACCCCATATCAGTGGCTACCGGCGATCTCACGCCTGTGATGTGTTCGGGGCACGGTCCAATGTTCACGCATCACGCCAGCCCAACCGCGGCGATCCCCGAAACATCGCCCGAAATGGACATGGGTCAGATGATGGGCACGATGGACAACGTCCCGGAGATGTCTGGCATGTCGGACTCTCACTCGCACGAATCGATGGCGGCAGACGATGGGATTTGCCCATTCAGCGCCGCGCTTGTTCTAGCGTGCGTGGGAGTTGCACTTGCCGTTGTGCTTTTCGGCCTGACACGTGTCGCGCCGTCTTGGAGTGCAGCTCCTGCACGTACGCCGGTTCGCCGTTCGCCTCATTCCCTGCCGCTGTCGCGGGCACCTCCTCTTTTCAGCTGAAAGACGCTTTCCCGCTGTGCGCGCCGTGACGGTGCCGCGCACGTTCGACCATTCTCTCTGCTGGATCGACATTATGAATATCACACAACGACCGCTTCTTGCGGGCGTTCGAAACGCGCGGACGTACGCAGCGCTCAATGACATCACAGCCAAGCGCGGCGCGCTGGTGCGTATGAAGACTGTACCGGCACATGTCGCGATTGCACTGGTATGCGCAGGGCTTATTCCTGCGCATAATGCGCGGGCCGCGGACTCGGCGACACCTTCAGCCGACCCGCAAACGCACGACAGTGCTAACGGTGTTGCGAATGATCAAGTGTCGGCGAGCCAGGCGTTGCCGCCTGTTGTCGTCACCGGCACGCACGGTTCGAGCTATGAGGCGCAAAGTTCGGACAGCACAACACAAACAAATACGCCCCTCAAGGACTATCCCGCATCCATTCAGGTCGTGCCGTCGGAGGTCTTGCAAGACCGGGGTGTCACTCGCATCGATCAGATAGCGGACAACGTGAGCGGGGTGCATGCCGAGGCGAACTACGGCGGCAACGGTGCGACCTTCTTCAACATTCGCGGCTTCAGCGAGAGCAATGGCTTGCGCGACGGCTTTCGCAACTACGGCTACTATGCTTTTCGCGACGTACAGAACATTGATCGCGTCGAAGTGTTCAAAGGTCCGGCGGGCGCGTTATATGGCGGCATTGGCGCGGTCGGTGGTTATATCAACACCGTCTCTAAACGGCCTGAGCGCGACAACTTTGGCGAAGTCGATGTGACAGCGGGGACCTACGGTCTGGTGCGCTCGACCCTGGATGTGAACCGCGTGCTGAACGACGAACTGAGCTTTCGGCTGAACGCCTCGGTTGAAAGCAACTCGACCTTCCGGGATAACGCGGCCTATCGCTCATGGTCGGTGGCGCCGGCGATCACTTGGGACAATCACCGGGGCACGTCGGTGACGCTGCTGACCGAGTACAACCATCTCAACCGCGATGGCTTCGACTTCGGTGTTCCAGCTGTGCCCAACTATCAAGACCTTTCTCGCACTCGCTACTACGGACTTCGTGACGGAGTGTACCCAGGAGTTCAAGGCGACTACGGCAGGAACGACACCTTTTCCGAAACTGTGCTATTCGAGCAGGCGCTATCAGCGAACTGGAAGTTGCGACTCTCTGGTCAATACGCCTACGCGCGCCAGCTCTCGACTCAGTCGTTTCCCGACAATACGACTGCTGTGGGCGATTTGCTCGACTATTCGGTCTATAGCGGCGCGAACGAATTCTCGCGGCAGTACACTGCCCGGGCCGAGCTGGGCGGCGATTTCTACACTGGAAGCTTCAAGCATTCCTTGCTCGCGGGCCTAGACTACGGCTATCTCAAACTTGGTAACGGCGGCTCGCAGGTGTCTAACATGACGCTGGACCTGTTCAACCCGGACTACGTTTCCGGGCTAACGCCGGGCGATCCGTTGCCCGGCTCACCAGAGCCAGGGCAAGGATTACGGCGCCTATGTGCAAGATCTGGTCGAACTGACGCCTCAAATCAAACTCCAGCTTGGCATGCGCGCGGATCGATTCTTCAATCGCGCCGAAGAAGTGGGTGAAGCGACCGCCCGAGGTCAGCAGTCCACGTTCTCGCCGCGCGTGGGCCTCGTGTGGCAACCCTTGGAGCGCACATCGTTTTTTGCGGACTGGAGCCGCAGCCATGCGCCTAACGTCGGACATAGCGGCAGCAACGTCACCTACGATGCGGAAGTCGCGGAGCAATTCGAGATAGGCGTCAAGCAAGATCTCATCAAGGATCGGCTGAGCGCTAACCTTGCCTTATTCAGTTTGAACCGAAATCACATTCTCACGACCGACCCAACCGACCCGTTGCTCCAGGTGTTGACAGGCAAGCAGAGAAGTCAGGGGGTGGAGCTCGACATCGCCGGCAACATCACGCCGCAATGGAAAGCCATCGTCACGTATGCCTACACGCTCGCCAAAGTCACGAGTGACACGACTTACCCCGTCGGCGATCTACTCAGTAATGTTCCGCGCCACAGCGCAAGCCTTTGGGCGGTCTATCAGTTGCAGCCCATACCGGGATTGCAGTTTGGGGCTGGCGTCTATTACGTGGGCTCGCGAGAGGCGACCCTGCCGAACACCTTCAAATTGGCCAGCTACCTTCGCACCGACGCCATGGCGTCCTACCAGCAAGGCCACTGGAAAACGCAGCTGAACATTTTCAACTTGTTCAATCGCAAGTACTACACCGGCGTGTTCGGCCGCGACTTTCGACTACGCGCTGATGCCCAGTCCTCCCTTGACCGCGCAAGTCACCGTTTCCTATAGGTTCTGATCACGGGCGGGCGGTGCGACACTGCCCGTTCATCGCGCCGCTCACGCCACGGTAGTCGACCCTGTAGGCGCTTCACACCGAGCGATCCGTCCGTCAAAAAGCCGCTTGTTGCATTCGTCACACCGTCTATTACACGATCGGATGTCGCTTGATGGCCCAAAGAATAAGCCAGGACCGACGTCGGTCCGCGCGGGACAGCGTACACACTTTGCGCCTCACGACCGCCGGGCAACGAGACTCGCGCCAAAGCCACTACTCGAGCTCCGCCAAGCTGGCTTGAATTGGCTGCTCGACTACTTTCTGATATGGTCCGTTATCAGATGGAGGAGGAAAGGATGGACCGTATCGCTACGCTGCGGCTAGCATTGGTGCGCTCGGCGGACGATGAGGCTACATTCAGCCCAAACTACCAACGCGAGCTCAGAGAGTTCTATCAGCTGGTGCGTGCCGACCGTACGCGGATGAGCGCCGTGTCATTCACAATGCACGGCGTACAAGACGATCGCGGTTTTACCGGCGAATTCATTGTGCCGCTCGCTCAAACGATCGGCTCAACCCTTTTGCGCGGCGCGCTGGCTTGGCGGCAAAGCCGTACCGGACGCACATTGCGGATGACCTTTAATAAATTGGAGTTTGATATCGGTACCTCAGATGAATTTGAGGCGCTCCTGAAGCGGGCGCAGTCGATCTACGGCCTAGCCTAGTTCTTGCCGCTTCGATAACGTATTTATGCGGCTTGGCCTCTGTGACGCTGACGGCGACAGATGTACGGTGGCGTTTCCGTGTAGCGTTCGGGAAACCAACAACTGGCCGAGGTGCGCTAGCCTCGAATCAATCCGATATCTGGACAGTTAAAAATTGCGTCGAGCCATGCCTTCGCCCAGGCGATGCCCCGATCACGCGCCTCGTTTTCGGTGTCGAAGTAGCCGATGTCGCTGAAGGTGAACATCTCATCGTCGTGTGCGGCGTCGAGCGATCGGCGCGCCACTGCCGCCCGAGAATGCCAATGATGGCCATCCCGCTCCGGGTAAGATCTGATCACCCACTCCCCATATTCAAGATTCGCGCCCATTAAGCTTCCTTATATCCGTTGCCGGCGTGCCTTTTCCTAACTCGTATCACACAGAATCAAAAGGTTGTTTTCCCTTGTTTATTTTAGGCGAGCATCAGTCGGCAGGGAAGTAACTCACAGACATGCTAGGACCGTCAATAGCAATGGTTTTTCATCCCGGGAGGTCGAATCCGTATAGCGAAGCCCCTGCCTTTTCAGAAGTAAGCACCGCAAAGCGCACATATTTTTTGGCGAACAAGAGCGAACCCCCGTTAGCGGGCTGCCTCAGGCCCGTCGCATGCTCGCCTTATTTCCATCACCTGCTTGCGCTACCCACGCGGAAATCGCACGCACACCAATGCAGGCAGTTTCTCAAACGGTTGACGAGGGCACCGACGAAGAAGAACGTGCCAGTGCATGCCGAGACCAAGCAGTCGGCAGTCGATAACCAGATTCACACGCCATGAATAGACTTGCTCAAGCGGAACGCCTTGAATGGCTCATCCGTTCCCTTACTTGCGGGCGGTATGGAGATTCGTTTCTCGGAACGGACGCACAACTCGAGGCCGACTACGTAGCCGCAACACAGGACGCTCTAACCAAATCCCGCGGTAAGCTGCGGCCTCGCCATCTCATCAAAGACCTGATTACCTTGAGCGAGCGTGGCATTTTACTTCGTCGGCGCATTAAAGGCGGCTTCAGCTACGAGGTGCGCCAGAGCACCAAGAACGAGACCCCCAAGCACGATCGTGTGTTGTCTTTGCCTTATACGCCTAGTCTTCGAACGCTTGAAGAGAATCTCCAAGCGCACTTAGTGGAAGCAAGTAAATACGAACCGGGCTCGCTCGGGTACCGTGCGAGTGTGCGCATCGCCGCTAATGTTCTCGAGACACATTTAGCGCGCTGGCCCCGAAGCTTAGAAGTGGAAGAACGACTGTGGAGGATGCTTAGCGATGCCTGGAAGTGAGGCGCGCGGACTATGCTGTGCTCCTAGCTGAACTATAGGCTCGCTACTTCATGCAAGGGAAACACCGGCGTCGCCGTCTGGTTGCCGTTGCGATTGCCGCCGCTTTTCAGATGCTACTGCTGGCCTCCTGGCTCTGACCCAGAGCCGCAGTTGCGCGGAGTGTAGCTTTAAGAGCGCTTGCGCCGCTGTTTCGGCGTCGGGGAGCGAACCGACACGGCAGTCTCGCACAATAACCGGAACACGCCTCGCGAGTGCAATCCGTGCGGACAGCCCGTCCCAGGCACGATGACGGAGCGCAGGCGTTTTAATAGCGAAAAAACTTTTGTATCACGATGAGATACAATTCCTAGCTCGAACCGTGTAAGTGCAACATCTTCGGGTCCATTACCATTCGCTCACCGTCCATTCGTGTCACGCACTTCCTTCCTTGATTGGTTACGGGACTTCCTTCCTGCCCCGGTTCTTCTTAAGTGGACCGAGCGCTTGCGCGCTGGCCTTGGTGCACTAATTGGCATCGCCATGACGGGCGGGATCGCACATCTGCTCGTCGGCGACGATGTCGCGATTCCCATGCTGATCGCGCCGATGGGGGCCTCGGCCGTGCTCTTGTTTGCCTTGCCGGCGAGCCCGCTCGCCCAGCCATGGTCGATCATCGGCGGCAACCTAGTTTCGGCGTTCATCGGTGTGAGCTGCGCATTGCTGGTCCGCGAGCCCATAGATGCCGCCGCGCTGGCCGTCGGCATCGCCATTTGTGCGATGTTCGCATTGCGCTGCGTGCATCCGCCTTCCGGAGCGGTCGCGCTTACGGCGGTGCTCGGCGGACCACCAGTCCATTCGCTTGGATACGGCTTCGTGTTGGCACCCGTGTTCATTCAATCCAGCGTGCTCATGAGCGCCGCGATTATCTTCCATGCATTGACGGGACATCGCTACCCTCACAGGCACGCGGTATCGAACCCGGTAAGCACTTCGTCGAGCGTCGCGTCCTTCACTCGGGCCGATCTGGACACTGTGTTGGCGGGCCGCAACGAATTGCTCGATGTCGATCCTGACGATCTCGAATCGCTGCTGCGCGATACCCAGTTGCGCGCCTATGCACGTGGTTTCGTCAACGTTACCTGCGCGGACATCATGTCGCACGCGGTCGTCGCGATATCGCCGGGGGCGAGCGCGCACGCTGCGCTGTCGCTCATTGCGCGGCATCGCGTAAGGGCGCTGCCTGTTGTCGACATGGGCAGACGCGTAGTCGGTATCGTCACCCGTATTGATCTCATGGCTGCCGACGTAGACCGGATCGCACGCCTGGTCGAGCGAATTTTGGGCGGCCGGCCAAGCGCATCGCGCACCGTCGCTTCGCTAATGACGAGCGAAGTGCGCTCGGTGCGATCCGACATGACGCTGGACACCCTCGTGCCGATCTTCGCCGACTTAGGACATCACCATATTCCTGTGCTCGATCACGAGGAACGACTGGTCGGCATGATTACCGAGACGGATCTGATTGCCGGACTGTACCGCCACTCCTTCACCACGCAAGGCGCACACACGCGGCCATGCTCTCGACCACCCGCGACATGACTACTTCCCGCAAGCTCGCCAAGTCGGACTTTGAGCAACTCTCCGAGTTCCGCTATCAAATGCGGCGCTTCGAGCGTTTCTCGGAACGCGCTGTACAGGAGGAAGGGGTCACACCGCTGCAGTATCTCTTGCTGCTTCATATCAAGGGCTATCCGGGGCGCGCATGGGCGACGGTCGGCGAGCTGGCCGAACGGCTGCAATCCCATCACCACGGTGTGGTGGCGCTCGTCACACGCTGCGAGGTGCTCGAGCTCGTGCGGCGCGCGCCGAGCCCCGACGATCGCCGTCAGGTGCAAGTTCATCTAGAGGCGCGGGGCGACCAGTTGCTCGCGCGGTTGGCGGCGCTACATCGCGCGGAACTTAAGTCGCTCGAGGGCGCGTTTCATGTGCCTCGAATTGATCTCTGATTTCACCCGTCTCACGGAGTTAACACATGGATCACAAACGCGATTTCTCCGTCAACGACCGTCTGCTGCGCATCTGTGCGATGGCCGCGCTTATTGGCGCGGTAAGCACACTCGCGGCCGTTTTACTGCTTGCATTGATTCATCTGTTCACTAACCTGTTCTTTTTTGGCGCCTTCTCGCTCGCGGAACGCTCGCCCGCGTCGAATCATCTGGGCGTATGGGTGATAGTGATACCGGTGATCGGCGGCCTGATTGTCGGCGTAATGGCGCGCTTTGGGTCCGAGAAGATTCGAGGACATGGCATTCCCGAGGCTATCGAGGCAATCCTCTTCGGCAAGAGCCGCATGTCGCCCAAGGTGGCGGTGCTCAAGCCGTTGTCGTCGGGCATCGTGATCGGTAGCGGTGGCCCGTTTGGCGCGGAAGGACCGATCATCATGACGGGCGGCGCGTTGGGTTCGCTGATCGCGCAGTGCATCGACGTTACGGCGGCCGAGCGCAAGACGCTGCTGGTCGCGGGAGCAGCGGCTGGAATGACGGCGGTGTTCGGTACGCCCGTTGCAGCGGTGCTGCTCGCGGTCGAATTGCTGCTGTTCGAATGGCGGCCTCGCAGCTTTCTGCCGGTCGCATTGGCGTGCGCAGTGGCAGGCTTCGCCCGGGCGTCGGTGTTCGGCACGGATGCGCTGTTTCCGCTAGACACCGCTCCCCCGCAAATGATTTCGCTTATCTCATGTCTTGCCGCTGGACTGCTCGCGGGCGCGCTGGCTGCAGGATTGTCAGCCGCGCTCTACAAGCTCGAGGACTTGTTCGGCAAACTACCGATCCACTGGATGTGGTGGCCGGCGCTTGGAGGCCTCGTCGTTGGTATTGGCGGATTCATCGAACCTCGGGCGCTCGGAGTCGGCTACGACGTGATCGGCGATCTGCTTCATGGCCACGTCGCAATGCAGGCGGCCGTGGCGATCCTCGCGGTAAAAGCGGTGATCTGGGTGGTGGCACTCGCCTCGGGCACGTCGGGCGGCGTGCTCGCACCGTTGCTGATGCTCGGCGCGGGCTTGGGCACGGTGCTCTCCTCGGTGCTGCCGGGTCATGACGCTGCGCTGTGGCCGCTCGTTTGTATGGCCGCGACCCTCGGCGCGACGTTGGGTGCGCCCCTCACTGCTATTGTTTTCGCGTTCGGTCTAACCCACGACAGCAATGCGCTTTTGCCGCTGCTCGCGGCGACGCTCGTCGCACACGGCTTCGTTACGGTCGTCATGCGGCGCTCGATCATGACGGAGAAGATTGCGCGACGCGGCTATCACATTTATCGCGAATACGGTGTGGACCCGATGGAACGGCACCACGTCGATGAAGTCATGACGCGCGAACCCCGCACTATTGACGCTGATACTCCGCTTAGGGAGGTGCTTGCAACGTACTTTGGGGCCGGGCAGGCGCATCGTGCATATCCGGTGGTGCGCGCGGGCGCGGTGGTTGGCATGGTAGACCGGTCGGTACTCACCGCGCTAAATCGTGAGACATCAGCGCATGGCGAAGGCACGAGCATCAGCTTAGCGTTGGATCAGCGCAACGAGCGCCTGCCAGTAGTCGCGCTGCCGGGCGAATCGTGCAGGCTTGTCGCCATGCGTCTGGCGGTGCATCAACTCGAAAGGTTACCGGTGGTCGCAGACCAAGGTTCAATGCGGCTAGTCGGCATCGTATCGCGCAGCGATCTTATTAAGCCCGCACGGACGCACTTTGACGAAGAACATCGGCGGGAGCGGTTCAGGCGGTTCAGGCGGCAAATAACGGCGCCGAGACACTGAGAACGCTGGACGCATGCCATGCGTTTACGACGCCGGTTCGAGCCCCCGATGTGCACGTTGCTCCGAACGAGCGGCGCGACCGTTCGTCACGCTGGTCGTGAGCGACAAGACCGAGCGTTTCTAACGACGAACAACGCTGGCCAACCTTCTTGTCAAACGACACAACCCGCCATGCCGCAACTTCCTTCGGGTTTGCAAAGTAACAGCATAGAGCTAACCAGGGTCTCAGGACAGGCAATTGCTTCACGTGATGCACCGCATGGTCGGAAACATCTGGCAAGCCATTGGAGGCAATCATGGATTCGTTTTTGCAAGCTGCAGCTATAATTTTCGGAGTTGCGACGCTAATTGTTGGGATTGCCGCCACGTTGTACTTAGCAGGTGCAGACACATAGGAACGGTGAGACCAGTTGAAACCCAACCGCGCTGTTGGCCTTAACCAACGGGCATCATCCATCATGACGAAAGCCCGCACCACCGCCGACGCTGACCCACAGTCCCAATCCCAGTCACTGGACCAACCGGGACGATCACAGGCTGTTTCGCGCGCGTCGGCGAGGCGCGGATCGCGCTGGAATTCATCCCTGAAGCCACCGTCGTCCGAGTTAAAGAACGGCCGGATTTGGTGAAATAGCTCCCGCAATCAGTGGGACGACATAATCTCAATCGCAACACCTTGCGTGAAAAACGTCCGGCCATGATTTCCTCAGAAGCACCTTTCCAACCGCCGCCATAAAG
The DNA here is from genome assembly GCF_031450875.1 of Caballeronia sp. LZ001. Taxonomy (NCBI): domain Bacteria; kingdom Pseudomonadati; phylum Pseudomonadota; class Betaproteobacteria; order Burkholderiales; family Burkholderiaceae; genus Caballeronia; species Caballeronia sp. LZ001. Next base: position 304,168 of record NZ_JARTVX010000006.1, read on the forward strand.
AGATTCTACGCGAGCCGCCGATTTAGATCGCGGATTCGGTCTACTAATTCTGCCTTTGTTAAGTCGTCCAGGGAGCTCAACATTAGCGCGGGCTCTATATGCGCGAGAAGATCCCGGATCTCACTGCGAGCGGAGACTCGGTCCTCCTCATCGCAATTCTGCCAATGACGCTCAACGATTTCGACTTCGCGGCGCCACATGGTTTGTTGATAGAGCTTATTCAGACGCTCGGATGGATATTTTCGCATTTGGCGCTTCACGCAAAAAAGGCCCGCCGAGGCCGGTAAAACGGTCAGAGAGATGATCGCCTATCAGGACGAGCGATGCAGCACACGCCCAGCGCGAGCGCAGAAACATTTGCATAGACCTTCGTCGGTTGAGCGTCGTTGGCATCCTGAGCGAACCAGACCAAATGCGAATCGCCCTGTCGAGCCACTATAGTGACACCCGACGAACACAGGCGTACATCTTTCATGTGCTAACTCTACGGCATGTCAGCGCTACACTTTATTCTCGGTCATCCATCCTATAGTGCAGCATTACGATCTCCCATAAAGCACGTACTTCACAGCCGACAGTTAATTGGATCGACCTAAAAATCGTGTTTGCCAACCAGAAATCACCATCTAGTTCATTGCGCGCATTGTCGAGCGCTAGCCTCTCGGATGCGAACTGTCGAGGTACGACACTACGGCTTTTCAATGAACCATCGGTCTGCAGACACCTCCACCGCCATACTTCATCAGAGCATTCAAAAGCGACAGTGAAAAAACGATAGCCACCAGGAACCCGTTTATACAATCGGCAGATTGAACTTTCACCCCTTCCCGAAACTGCGCGCCAGCGACTGATTGACCCTTCGATGGCGGCGGCCGCTGATATCATGCTACGCGTCTCACCATCAAAGGCGTTCAAGTTTCGACTACGGCGTACAGCCGCATCACATCTGTCACCGTAAGCACTGACGAACCAGTTCATCATCGATTTTTCTCAGATCGCGTACGAAGTAAAGAACGGCCGTTCATCATGGCGAGCGTCTATGCTATCTGCTCGGGACGACTGCTCGTTCAAAGATCCGTCAGGGGTAGAAAGTGGCAGCTGGGGTGCGCACTGAAGCTCGCTCAGCGACTAGCGAGAGCATGGCTACGGTTCGGGACAAATGCTCGAATGAGCAAGTACACTCCAGCCAGACCCACCAAGATATAAACGATCCGTGCGCCGGCAGATCCGGCACCAAAAATAGCGGCGACCAGATCGAAGTGCGCTAGCCCAACTAATCCCCAATTAATAGCTCCAATGACCGCCAGAGCTCCGGTAATCCAATCAACCGGGTTGCGACGTACGACTACCGTTCCGTTCGATGTCACTGTTGGCATAATTTGCTCCTCAAACTCTCACGGATATGAAGCCAATGACGCGCATGGTCTCGTCTTTGGCTGGGGGTGGCGACGGTTAGTTTGTTTAACAGAGTCAACCAGCACCCTCTGTACTTGGACATCGTTGGCTGCCCATCGCGGCAGCTGCCCTGCAAGGACCACTAGCCTCAACGATTCACTTGCCGACTTCTTCTTCGGAAAGCTCTTGCTCTGCAAGCAGCGTTAACTTCTGGTCCGTCGCCTTTTCTTCTTCCAACGTTTCAAGAAGAAGCTTCATGCCATCGTTGTAGCCGAGCTTCTTGGCGAGCGCAGCGAGCGTTCCGTAGGTCGCAATTTCGTAGTGTTCGACTTTTTGCGCAGCGGCAATGAGCGCCGCATCGAGGATCGGCCCCTTTTCGATTTCCTCAATCTGTTCCTGCCCCTCTTCGACTAAGCCCTCCATCGCGACGCACTTGACGCGCTTGAGCTTGATCGCGGATAGCTCGACGACTTGGTCAATTCGGTCAATCTGGCCCTGCGTCTCTTCCAAGTGCGTCTTGAACGCGGCGGCCAAGTCTGGATTCGTTGCCGCTCGCGCGAGCTTTGGAAGCGCCTTGGTCAATTGCTTTTCTGCACTGTAAACGTCGGACAAAGCATGAATAAACAGGTCGTTAAGGGTGGTTGCAGCAGCCATGATTCTCTCCGAGACAGAGGTTGGGTAAGAGCACGTTAGTAACTGCAATCCGCATGCCGCGTCGCGGCAATAGCGATCGCATGGCTAAATAAACCTCGAAGCGCGCGCTTCAGGGCGATTCCCGGCTTTAGAACTTGCCGTGTGTCTGTATTGACCAAGCAGCTGGCAGCGTCGGCTCGCATTGCTCGGCACCATGGGAAGCGCAAAGTTTCAGTAGCGCCGGTAGGCAGGCGCTAGGTACGGCCTGGAACCATCCTCGAAGTTGACGCTGCACGAGCGCGTCGGCTAGCGCATCGTACGGGAAATCGACAGACTTCAAAGCGATCGACAGCCGTTCCGCTGCGCAGCGAAGTGCTAGGCGCCGCTCCGCGGATGGCTGGAGACGATTGAGGTCTTTCAGAACTTGATTACGCTTTGATGCACATAGTGCGGAGTGCAGCAGCATTTGTTGTAGTACATAGTAAAGTGGAACACGACAGTCTTCAGGAATTGTCGTTAAAAGGGGGCCAAGCGATGATTCGACTTCGGCGACATCGGCGGCGCCAACCATGACACATGCGAGCCGTACCCACTCGGATGCAGATAATCGACGTAAGCCTACGGCAGCTGCATTGCCTGTCGCGCATGCCGAGGCCACCTCAGCTACCGCTTGGTAACTCATTGCGCCTTTTGCCTTGTTCGCTTTAACTGACATAACCATCAGATTGCCCGGCGCATACGCGCCATCGTTGTTAATCCGATCAACTGACCAATCTGTATCGCAAAGTGCTCCGTGTGTGAGAGGCAATAAGGTGATCGGGCAGAAAGGCACGTCAATTCGCCTCAGATACGAAGGTGTTACCCCTGCGTCTAGGATACGACGCCGTTTGTAGGCATTGATGCGCAGTTGCAGCCACTTCGACACAAACCGGTCCGGGCGGTGTTGGGGAACACGGAAATGCTCGCGTCCTGCAGCAAACCCTTCAAGTACTGCGGGATCGTGCACGCCTGCATCTAGCGTTCGCCCAAACCGAGCAAAGTCCCAGCCGATATCGAACGCGGTTTCAAGTGTGCTTGCCGATAACATTGCGTTACCCCGGCGAATGCATTCCGAATGAGTAACTGGCGGGCAGCACCTGCTTGCCCCCAGTTGACGATAAAAAAGTAGCTAGCGTCTTGGAAGCGCCTCCCGTTCATTGCACGCCCTTCTTGGCCGCAAGCGCCTGCGCCATCTCCAGGTGATGTTGAATAGTGGGCAATGCTTTCTGCGCGGCTTTCTTCAAATCGGCGTTTTGGCCTTCCTGGGCTTCCTTTTGGAACGCGGCGACGGCCTTCTCATGTCCCTCGATACCGACGGTTTTTATATAGGCCGTATCGAACGCTTTGCCCTTAAGCGGCTTAAGCGTGTTGAGTACCGCCGTGTCCGAATTGTCTTTAGGGACCGCAACGCCATGAGGCGCAGCCATTTTGAGCTGGACGGTCAGTTTCGTGTGATCAATCGTCATGTGATGCGCAAAGTCCTTCACGTCTTTATCTTGCGACTGCTTGCTCGCAAGCTTTGCCGTGTCGATTTCGGTTGAGCTCGATTCGGAAGCCGCCTGTACAAAGGCTTTATCGACCGCAGGAAGGTCGTTCGCCTGCGTGGTGCTGGCGGCCTGCGTTTGCGCGAACGCGGAAGGTCCCGCAACGACAAGCGCAGACATCAGTGCCGCAAAATGGACCATATTGAATTTCACTTTTGAGCTCCTAGCGTTCGGTTTGGAAGCACTTCTAACGAGCAACCGGTGTGCCGTAGGGATCTAGGGGTTCTCTAACGCTCCACACTCTAGAAAATGATCGTCTGCGGCACACGCAATGCTGTTCACACTTTGTCGAGCGGGCGACCGAGCCGCTCAGCTTCTCTTTCCCGCAACCTCATGCAACCGGCGGTATTCCCGTGAACAACGCTGAATCGAATCCGACTCAATCGCAGCAGAAGGAAATCCAGGCACGTACGCCATCTGAGACGCCTGCTACAGAAACCGCCCGCGCCGATCCGCAAGTGATGGAAAATGAACATGCGGGGAAAGAAAGCCCTCCTGCTTCATATGCAAATGGCGAGTCCGATCCGCTACCCGGGATTGATCTTGACTCGGTGACCGCGCAGTCATCAGACCCGATCGAGCGCGCGAAGTCTCGTGTCGTCTCTGTCGATAACGCAAATATGGAGGCCTCCGACGACACGGTCGACACGGACGGAAAGGGCCTCGAGGCAAAACGAGACCTATCGCCTCAACACGATAATGTGATCGGCACTAACGCTACATTGGTGAACAACGTTCCCGCGCCCGCCGGTGGCCTCGGCGGTATTGACAGTCGAGCGGAAGGCAATCGACCTGTGATCCATCTCCGCGAGGGATGGACAATGGTCTATCACGGGTGCGTGGAATCGGCGGACCGCAACGGCGGCCGTGTTGAGCATCTCATTTCAATCGAACGGATCCACCACTGAATATGTTTTCGTTAAATGAGCTCGGTCGCAGCGACTTCTTTCAAAGCAACTTTACGCTTGTCATGGCCAGCTTCCTTGCCATGGGCGCCCTATCTGCGAGCGGCTGCTCGTCAGGCGGCAGCTCGGCGCGCGAGGCGGTCAAGCAAGACACGCAAGCCTACCGATGCGCTGGTTTCGATCCGGTGGCTGACGAAATCGATTATCCAGCAGACGTTGAACGAGCGAGTAAGCGACTTCAAACCACTCCCGCCTGTCGCAGCGGCGCCGGAGCTGGTGCCAGACGGCCGGAAGCGTCTAGACCAGAGTAACGGGAAATTGGGTCAGTCGCAGCAATCAGCTTCGACAAGGAGGTTCCATGCTGCGCGCAAAAGTAGCCGTTTGTGTGGCAAGCGGCACGCCTGCCCTGAGAACAACCATACTGTGTCTGATGGCGGAAGAGGGACTCGTCTGCAGGCGCGAGAGCAAAGCGCTAGAGTTCGAGTGCGAAGGCGCATCGTCTGGATTCAGACGATTTGCCGCGCGAGCGATGAGCCTGCCTGGGATCGAGTCCGTTTCTGTGCACCGAACAATGAACACGTCCGGCTGAACACCAGAAAGTCATCCGAACGAACGCGAGAACTACTGTTTATGAGGCAGGTACCGATAACGGCAGCGAGCGTTTATGTCGCGTGGCGGTGTAAAAGCGTCGCACCGTGGCCACGACTTCAGAGCCGACGTCCCTGCCCTCCAGGAAATCATCGATATTCTCATAGCTGATGCCATAGCTGTCTTCATCGGGACGCTGTGGCGTGAGTGTTTCCAGGTCGGCAGTCGGAACTTTGCTGACAAGCCGTTCTTCTGCGCCCATCGACCGCGCCAGTGCCCTCACACGTCGCTTGGTCAGACCCGAAAGGGGCAAAACATCGGCCGCCCCATCACCATATTTAGTGAAAAAGCCCATTAACGATTCGGCGGCGTGGTCAGTGCCGATTACCACGCCCTGTCGAGCGCCTGCGATTGCATACTGAGAAATCATTCGCTCGCGGGCCTTAATGTTGCCCAGCACAAAGTCCCTTTGATAGTCATCAACATATTGAGCGCCCGCGTGTTCGAGCGATAGGAGCATCTCGTCAGCCGAGCCTTGGATATTGACGGTGAGCACTTCGTCGGGTCGAACGAATTCCAGTGCGTGTTGGGCGTCATGCTCATCGCGTTGAACCCCATACGGCAATCTGACGGCAACAAAATGTGCTTCATATCGGCGTGCCCGAAGGCGTTCAACGCTCAACTGCGCTAATCGGCCGGCAACCAAAGAGTCGACACCCCCACTGATTCCGAGCACATATGTTCTCAAGCCTTGCGAGGCGAGGTAGTTCGACAAGAATGTCACGCGTCGCTCACGCTCAAGGTCTTCGTCGAAATCTTGTGGAACGTTGAGCTCGGTGATCACTTCCTTTTGCCAAGCTCTCCAATCGTTATCTTCTTGCTGCATTTCGAACTCCTATGAGCTGCTCGACAGGCCGTTGAAGTGGTGTTCGATGCGTAACAAGGCGTAGAGCGCCGCAGCACGTCTAACGTCGTTACGTTCGCCGTTGAAAATCTTCGTTTCAGTCACGCACTCGATCTTGCCATTTTGGAACTTGTACGCCCACCCGAAGCACTGCGTACCTGGCGCGGGAACATCACCCGCGTTTCCATCGGCCACCCCCGTATTGGAAACAGAAACATCTGCACAACACGCCTCAAGGCGAAGTGCCCCTTCTGCCATCTCCTTTGCGACTTCTTCACTGGTCAAGCCGTACCTGTCCATTGTCGACTCCTGAACGTCGAGCAATCCCGCTCTACCGGAAGGCGAATAGGTAATGAAGCCAACATCCAGGCAGGCACCGCTGCCTGGCACCGACGATATAAGCGATGCAATTAAGCCTGCAGTACAGGACTCGGCGGTAGCCAGCTTGAGACCTCGTGAAGTTAAGAACGAAACGACCTGCCTCGGGATATCCATGTATCTGTCTCTCTGACTTCTTGATTTAATTTCCGTCCTGCGCGTACATTCGAGCAATCGGTACACCAGCTGCCATGCAAGGGATTAACCAACGAAGTGATGCTGGCGACGACGCGGGATCGTGGATTGCCTGGGTCACATCCGTCAATGCGGGAAGCTGACGAAGATCCGGCCCGTCGGCGAGACCGTTACACCCGTGAACTGATGTTCGAATTACGCGACCAGTCGCAGCCGCGCGCACTCGCGGCTGCATCGCCCTGTGGCTCTTGTGCGAGCGAGGATCGCGCGACGAATGCGAGGCTTGCGGCGGCGGTACTGCGACTCAGTCGGTGCGTGATCAGCTCCTAATTGGTCAATAGGCGTCGCGCGTCTGGCGCACGTAGCGCCGCGCCATCATCACGAGCAGCACGGCAGCCGCTCCGGCAAATGCAGCCCGCGCGCCCGCCGGTTGCAGCCGCGCGTCGGTGTACAGGCTGAATTCGCGTACGCGGCCATTCTTGCCCGAGCGTTCCCGCAAGTCGCCGCCGCGTTCGTAGAGCGCGTCGCCGCTTTGTTTGGGTTCGTCCTTCGATTGCGCCTTCACGCCAAGCAGGCTCGTGATTGCGTCATAGAGACGCGGCGCGCGTTGGCCGAAGCCCGCCATCGCGCGCGACGCGCCGCCAACATAAATGTCGCGCTCCGGATGCACGGCCGCGTGAAGGATCGCCTTTGCGACGATATCCGGCGCATAGACCGGCGGCGGCAGCTTCGGCTCTTCGTCAAGGTAATTCTTCGCATGCTCTACGAACAACGTGTCGATGCCCGCCGGTTTGATAAGCGTCACCGAAACGGGCACCTTTTCGTTCTTCAGTTCGATGCGCAGCGAGTTTGTGAAGCCCTTCACCGCGTGCTTCGACGCGACATAAGGACCTTGCAGCGGTACCGCGACGTCCGACAGTTCGCTGCCCAGATTGATGAGCGCACCGCCGCGTTCACGCAAATGCTTTAGGGCCACGCGCGAGCCGTTCACGACGCCCCAGTAGTTTGTCTCGAAGAGCTTGCGCTGGTCTTCGAGCGATACATCGGCGATGCGGCCATAGACCGAGACGCCCGCGTTGTTGATCCAGGTGTCGAAGCCGCCGAATCGCTCGATGGCGCCATCGGCGGCGGCTTTAAGCTGGCTTTCGTCGGCGACGTCCGCGGGCGTGTACGCAACTGCGGGCGCACCGTCGCGTGTAAGTTCGTCGGCAAGCACAGCGAGCGCTGTCTCGTCGCGGGCGATCAGCATGAGGCGCACGCCGGCCTTCGCCGCGCGCCGCGCCGTGGCTAGACCAATCCCGCTCGTCGCGCCAGTGAGAACGATCGTTTGTTGATCGAGAGGCTTCAATTGGATTTTCATGGCCGGTCCGGAAGTTGAAAGAAATAAGTGCTTGCAGCATCCCTTGTTCCTTGGCTGCGCGGATGACGGTTTGCGCGTCAGCTTGCGGACTGCGTTGACATGGCCTCTCGACCGTGACCGGCCAGGACGGGTCGTGCTGGCCTTTCGACGTTTCCATACCGGCCATTCCGCGTCGCGACCCGGAGCGGCGGGCCTTCGCAGACGACGCGAAAACACGGATATTTGGATAACTACCCATCTCCTAACGGATCGATTTTCCGCCGCAACTCGACGAACGCGACAGCGATCACCCTCTTCCGCGTAATCGATCCTGTTCGGCGTTTCGTCGATGTTCGGCGGCCGCGTTGTCGGCCGTCGACGAACGGTGATCGGCCACTACTAAAACGTACTAAGTAAAGAGTATCAGGCCGCGATCAACGCTTCAGCATCGATGATAAAAAGCTCGCTTGTCGGCCTTTGCGGACGTTCCGCGTTAAGCAGCCCTGCGGCGGCTGCTCGCCGCATCGCTGTCATTCACGACGCGGCGCCGGGAAACGTCGGCTCCTCGCCTGGCAAATGAGTCTTGACGACCCAATGCCGTCGTTCGTTTAGCCGCACGATCAACGTCTGCTATGTGACAGATAGCAGACGATTAAACGATCACGCGGCACGCGACTGGCCGGGTCAGGTTGTGGGTCCTAGATGGGATACCAGACTGTCGATAAAGACTCTGACTTTCGCGGAAAGGCTCCGGTGACTGGGGTATAGAGCGTGCGCATCAACGGACATCTTGCTCGAATCAGAAAAAAGCCGGATCAATCGGCCGTCCGTAACGGCGTCGGATGCATGGAAATCTGGCAGCAACCCGATCCCAGCGCCTCCGATCAACACGGTCTTCATAACGAACGGTTCCGTAATCACCATGGCCGATTTTACCTCGATTGCCGACGCCCCCAAAGCGTCCGGAAAGCGCCAGACTTCCGGATGGTCCGCGTGCGCAATGAGCTTATGCTGCAACAGTTGCTCAGGTCGGTCGATCGCGGAGTGATCGCTCAGATAAGCAGGACTGGCACACGGCCATAGCGCGATGCTGGCAAGCCGGCGCGAGATCAGACTTGAATCTTCGAGCGGTCCAATTCTGATTGCTAAATCTATCTTTTCCATCTGAAGGTCCGTCAGCCTGTTCTCTACCGTCAGGACGACGCGCACCTCGGGATATTTTTCCAGGAATCCAGGCAGCATCGCAGCCAGTGGTCCACCGGCAAATGTGAACGGTGCATTTATCTGGAGATCACCGCTAGGCTTTCCAATCAGTCCGCCGATTGCGTTTTCCGCCTCGCCCACATCATCAAGGATTCGCTTCGCATGGCGCTTAAGGAGGAGCCCGGCATCCGTCAGGCGCAGATGCCGCGTTGATCGCTCGACCAGAACTGTACCGACTGCATCCTCAAGCCGAAGCAACGCGCGGCTGACCGACGACTTTGGCATGTTCAGCGCTCGGGCAGTCGCGGAGATGCTACCGAGGTCGGCAATGTACGAAAAAACAGTGAGATTCGCAAAATCGAGCATAGATGTCGTTCCCAGTCTGGAACGTGCAGTCCAGTCGTGAGTGACTAATCAAACTATCTGGAACGACATACGATACCAGCGTATACAACTCATGGAGTGAATCTCATGGCACAGACGGTACTGGTAGTCGGCGCAACCGGCATGCTCGGCGGGCGCATAGCCCATCATCTGCTTCAGGATCACGTAAGCAGCGTGCGCGTCCTCGTGCGACGTAGCACCGATGGAAATAAGCGCAGTGCAGTTGACGCGCTGTCGCGTGCGGGCGCAGAAGTCGTTGAAGGGGACCTGGCGATCCCCGCGTCGCTCGAACGCGCGACACAAGGCGTTGACGTTGTGGTCTCCGCAGTACAGGGTGGTCCGGCCACCATCGTTGATGGCCAGCTGGCACTAGCCGAGGCCGCGAAGCGCAATGGCGTGCGCCGCATCCTGCCTTCGGACTTCGGGCTTGATCTCTTTAAAGCTACGCCGGGCGAACATGCCGCATTCAACTGGCGCGCAAGCGTGGACGAGAAGATCAGTTCGCTTGGTCTGGAGCATATCCACATGCTTCAGGGCGGGTTCATGGACCTTTTCGGTCCTGTTTCCCCGCTTGTCAACTATGAGAAGCATACGGTCCACTTTTGGGGCGATGGCAAACGACCCATTGAAGTTACGAGTGTCGAGGACACGGCCAGGATGACGGCACGGGTTGCACTGGACCGGACCGTGCCGAGCGGAAAATTTGCTTTCTCCGGCGATCGAATTTCTTTTCAGGAAGTTGCTGACGAGGCGGAGCGACAAACGGGGCATGCATTCACGCGTCATTCGCTTGGCACGGAGAGTGAGCTTCGGGCGGCAATGGCCAAGGCCGACCCCGGTGAGGCCATCATGCTGGCCTACCAGCTATACATGCTGAACGGACAGACATCGCTGGAAGACCTTAAGAACGATCACTACCCCGACCTGCGGATGCTGCCCTTCGCGGAGTTCCTTCGTCAACGTCTCGGCGGGCGATGACCGTCAGCAAAAGCGTTCACGATCTTCCTACGAACACACTATCCAATGCAACGATGAAAATACTAGAGCCATTCGCGCTCGGCCTGGTAGCCATGAGAAATCGCGTCGTCATGGCGCCGATGACGCGCAGCAGGGCAGATTCTCATGGCCTCGCGGGCCCCTTGATGCGGGAGTACTACAAGCAACGTGCGTCGATGGGTCTGGTCATCTCCGAGGGATTGAATACTTCCCCACAAGCGATCGGAGTTCCATCGACCCCCGGCATCTACACTGACGCGCAAATCGCTTCCTGGCGCAAGATCACTGACGCCGTCCACGATTCGGGTGGAGCAATCTTCGCACAACCTTGGCACACGGGTCGGGTTGGGCATTCATCGTGGAGAAATGGCGCGCTCCCTGTCGGTCCGTCTGCGATCCGGATCGAAGGACAAAAGCCATTCACGGCAGGTGGCATTGCTGACTTTGAGACCCCGCACGAACTGTCGGTTCAGGAAATCGTTGCCGTGGTCGCAGACTATCGGCGAGCTGCGGAGAATGCGCGCAGCGCCGGCTTCGACGGCGTCGAACTGCATGCTGCGTTCGGTTATCTGCCTAACCAATTTCTTGATGACAATTCAAACAAACGGGCGGACCTGTATGGCGGTAGCATTGCCAATCGGTGCAGATTTACACTTGAGGTGATGGATGCCCTGCTCGATGTGTGTGGCGTGGATCGGGTTGATATCAAGCTGTCCCCCGCCATTGCCTACAACGGAATGGCAGACAGCGACCCGCGTGCCTTATACAGTCATCTGATTAACGAGCTAAGCACCTGGCGCCTTGCCTATTTGCACCTAATGCGACCGATGTTCCCGCTGGACCACGTTCCTCACTGGCCGAAGGACGTACTCCGGACATGCGCACAATTTTTCGACGGTCCAATCGTTGCCAATGCAGGCTACACGCCCGATGAAGCTGAGGAAGCCTTGCTGAGGGGCGACGCGGATTTGATCTCATTCGGCACGCTGGCACTTGCCAATCCCGATCTCCCCGCAAGGATTGCGTCGCTCGGTCCTTTCAACGAGGCGGATCGGAACACGCTCTATGCTGGTGGCTCAGAGCGGGGATATACCGATTATCCTGCGTTACCGAATCGGTGATCGAGGATCAATCTGTTCGGCTAAAAACACGGTTCCGCCCCATCGCAGTCACTATGCGTTGGGGCGGATATCCGATCTACCGTCAACTGAGTCTCGTCGAGCTCTGGTCAGTGCTTCGGTCCCTGACGCGAAAAAGTTGTAGCCGTGGCCGTCGCGCTTCAGATAACCACTCCCTCCAAGGTGCATCCCCAACACTTTCAGATCGTCTTCAGCCACTGTTTTGAAGAGGGCCGAACGGGTTGCTGCTGCTTGATCAGGGTCTACGTCGAAGGCAATGAGCCATTCCGGTTGCGCTAGCTGGAGTGTCGCGCAGTGGATTATGTCTCCCCAAATCAGTAGCTTTTCATGCTGGTCTTCGAGCATTACCCCGATGTGGCCTGGCGTGTGCCCCGGCAGCGAAACGGCCGTCATTCCGTTGGTGATTGGCCTTGCGACATCGAGATGTCAACGGCACTCAGGAATTGATACAGATTCTGCCGGCATCGGCATTTCAGATTTGATACACCGGGTTGTAGTGTTATTGCGGTGCCGACCGCATTCCGTTGGCGGCGTTCTCCTTTGTTGTAGTCGATCTCTTCATAACCAGTCCAGCGCGTCGCTTGTCGCGTAGTCGATAGCTCTCGCCCTGGATTGCCACGACGTGAGCGTGATGCAACAGCCGGTCGAGCATGGCAGCAGTGAGCGTTGCGTCATCGGCGAATGTCTGGTCCCACTGCCCGAACGGAAGGTTGCTGGTCACGATCAGACTGCCGCGCTCGTATCGTTTGGCGATCACCTGGAAGAACAGGTTGGCCTGCTCACGGCTCATCGGCAGGTATCCGATCTCATCGATGATCAACAGCCTGTACGGGTTGATGAATCGTTTTAGCGCGTCTCCCAGCTGATTCTGTCGATGTGCCGTGGTCAGTATCATCAACAGGTCCGCTGCGGTGATGAAGCGCACCTTGATCCCGGCTTGCGTTGCTGCATATCCAAGTGCCATTGCAATGTGCGTTTTGCCTGTGCCACTCGGTCCGAGTAATACGACGTTCTCGTTTCGCTCCAGAAACGTCAGACTCGCCAGCTCCTGGACCTGAGATCTGGGCACGCCACTGGCTGCTGCGAAGTCGAAACCGTCGAGGGTCTTGATCGTCGGGAAGCCTGCCAGGCGCGCAAACGTCGCGCGCTGCCTGACGAGCCGCGCTGTGTGCTCGGCCTTTAGCACCGATTCGAGAAACTCTGTCAGGTTCACCTCGTCGGCGATTGCCTTTTGCGCCAGGTGTGGCAACGCGTCCGCGATGGTCGTGAGCTTCAATTGGGCGCATAGCTGCGCCACGCGTTCGTGTGCGATGTTCATGCCGCAACCCCAATCAGCTGGTCGTACACGGACAGCGGGTGCTGTAGCGGAGACAGCCAGTCGTGGAATCGCTCGCGCAGCTCTTGTCCGCTCGCCGGTGTCGTTGCTGGTAACAGCGCCGGATACGGTGGCGGTACGCTCTGCAAGGCCTTCTGCTCAACAAGCAGTTGCTCGCCTGGCTTCAATCGGGTTGTTCCATGTATCCGGACATGCGCAACTTCGCGTAGCCAACGCCAGACTTCAGTGTTGGCGGTCGTCACGTCCAGTTCGACGTTAGCCGCCTTGAACTGAGCGGCCAACGGAACGTAAAAACTGCGGCGCAAATATCCGTTCATCCGTTCGACCTTGCCTTTGGTCTTCGCGCGATAGGGCCGACAAAGCTGGGGCTGAAACCCGTAGTGCCGGGCGAAGTCGAGAAACCCCGGCTGGAAGCGGTGCTGCTTTGGACCGTACGCATCCCGCTCGATGACAACGGTCTTCATATTGTCGTACAGCGCACGGCGCGGCACACCGCCGAACCAGTTAAAACAGTTGACGTGACACCTCAGCAAAGTATCGAGCCGCATGTCGGAAACGAATTCGACGTAGGTCGCACGGCTATAGCCGAGAGTGGCCACGAATGCGAACAGATTCGCTCCTTTGCGCCTGCGGAACTCGACCCAGTCGACCTGCATCTGATCGCCCGCAGCAGTCTCGAATCGCACCAAAGGATCGGGCGCCGGTGCGGGCCTCAATGTGGCAACGAACTTGCGCACGATCCTCTCGCCGCCATCGAATCCCTTCGACTGAATCTCGCGCCACAGAACTGTCGCTGGAATCCAGTCCGGAGCCGCTGACGCGATCCGTTCCCGAAGATAGGCTTCGAACGGTTTCAGTATCGACTCGCGCGGAGTCGCCGCGGGCCGAAACGTTGGCGCGTCCTCCGTCGCCAGATACTTCCTCACAGTGTTGACGGAGCAGCCAACCTCACAAGCAATGGCACGCAGGCTCTTGCCCTGCTTGTGCAATATCCTGATCTGCATGTATCCCTCGTACGAGATCATCGCCGCTCAAAGCGGCCATTATCCCTTCGTCGAGGCGTATCAATTCTTCAGTGCCGACCGTGTATCAATTACAGGTGCCGATGACAGAGATAACGTACGCGACTGCCGTAGGCCTCCAGCACCTTGGCGGCTGCGTCGAAAAATACGCCGAAAGCCGGCGGCGAGGCTTCGCGCGAGCGGGCGTCGAGCCAGTATTTTACTTCTTCTTCAGTCACTACTAGCTCCGCATTGGCGAAGCGCGGTTCGCCTTTTTCGAGCACCAGACCCCCCAATATGGTCCGGGTGCATGTGCGTCAGGACGACTGTGTCGACCCGTGACGCCGTCACGCCGGCTGCTTCAAGTTTGTCAGGAACGTTGCCGAGCGCGGGACCGAAGAGCCGGCCGCAGCCGGAGTCGATCAGGATTCTCCGACCCCCCTGCTCAGCGAAACGCGTACACAGGCTCGATCGAAGGTCCGGTACTGGGTTGGCCCGCAATCTCCAGCAGTTGTCGTCCACGCTCGCAATCCGCTTGCGGCATGACGTCGAAACCGATTGGAAACATGCCGTCAAGTAGAGGCGTGATTGCGAAGCTGCCCACTGTCAAAGGTTCGAACTGCTCATTCATGTTCGTTGTCCTTCAACAGATTCTTATCGAAGAGCTTTTCAAGCGGAAGCCACGGGCCCATCGTGACGATGCGAGCCTGAAGAAGTTCGTGCCTGATGAGAGGCAACTTTGCAAGTTCGGACCGCACAGCTTCCGTGCCCGCTGACTCCAACACGAGCGACACAACGAGGGGGTCCTTCTGATAATACATCTCGCGCAAGGCGCCTCTGCGGTAAGCATCCCAAACAGCTATCTCTTCGCGAAGAAGATGCGGCCCTAGAGCCGAAATCTGTTGGTCCGGGCCCAGTTCGAGTAGAGCGAGATATTTCATTTCCTTCATCCGGTTAATGACAATGCAGGCAGTATCGCTGTGGACGTAGCGCCGCGGTACACTTCACCGAGTCAGGTCACTGGTGACAAAATGTCCGCACAAAACGAGATTCGCGGCCTCATGAGCCTTTTTTTCCTTCGTGCGTGTCGTCGAAGCAGGCTCCTTCGCCGAAGCAGCGCGTCGGGCTGGAACCACCAGCTCCGCCATGTCCAAGTCAATTGCCCGATTTGAGCAGCGGCATGGCGTCCGGTTGCTTCACCGCACCACCCACTCGCTCTCACTCACGCAGGAAGGCGAACGGCTGCTGGAAGGTGCCCGCCGTCTGCTCCAGGATGCGGAGCGTCTGGGCGCTTCACTGACGGAGGGCGATGAACCGATTGCGCGAGGGCGAGTAAAGGTTAGCCTGCCAGGCTCCTTTGCGCATGCCTGCGTGCTCCCCTATCTATCCGAATTCCGGGCATCGAACCCCGAGATTGAACTCGATCTGAGCCTGGAAGACTCATTAGTCGACCTTGGCGCTGAGGGCGTTGACATAGCGGTTCGGGCGGGCGAAGTTGACCGCCAGCCGGGGCACGTGGCCACCAGGCTTCTTTCCTATCCCTACGTGCTTTGTGCAGCGCCTGAGTATCTGGACGCGCACCCTGCTCCCAGCGCGCCATCCGATCTGGCGACGCATCGGCATATTGTTTTCCGCAACAAAGGGAACGGGCAATTACTGAACTGGCAATTTCGCTCGCCTGCTGCGGATCAGCGCCAGGTCCGTATTCAACCGAACACTCACATGATCGTTGACGACGGTGCCGCCGCATGGACGCTGGTACGGCAAGGATTCGGCCTGACATGGGCGCCGGGCTGGCTTGGGTTGGATGATCTCCGATCGGGCCGTGTCGTTGAAGTCATGAGCGACTGGCGGATGCCTGATTTCCACCTGTTCGCAGTGCGGCTACAAAGAAAAAACACGCCCGCGAGAACCCGCGTAGTGCTGGATTTCCTTAGGATGCTGGTTCCCCGCTGGCAGCACGTTCAATAAATTATAGAAGCCGCGCGAATGCCCGGCCATTGTCGGCTTTTCCGACGTCAAAAGTAGCACGGCGAATACGGCAAGCAGCTGGAACCGCTCATTGCTTACGTCGAAGGAGGAAAACGTAAGTGAGCTTTGAGATATCGCAGAAACCCTCGCAATTTTGGCGAAGGCGCGCGCGCTCCTGGAGATAGCGCATGCAGGTGCTGCGGTGGGCCACTCCAATCAGGCAGCACCTTGCACAGCCTTCCCGTCGCGACTTCCGGCGCCATAATCCATTGCAAGCAAAATTCCATTGCCAGCGAGAGCAGCGTCCAGAAGCAAAACCGGATCGCTCGCCACGATGGCGGGCGTAAGGCGAAGCTCCTTGCCTTGCGTCCCTTACTGCTCAACGTCCATATTAACCCGCTTACGGTGCGTGCCTGATGGAGCACGAGCGTTGGGCGAAGACACAAATCGTCCGGACTTTCAGGCGCACCATGCGTGCCGATGTACGCGGGGCTGGCATACGTCGTTGTCGAGAAGCTGCCGAGTTTTTGGGCCATCAAACTGGAATCGGGCAATGCGCCGAAGCGCAGAGCAACATCCATGTTTTCGCTGTACAGGTCGAGCGGAACGTGTGTCGCCGGTATCTCGATGCGAATATCAGCGTACTGCAAGCAGAATCCGGCTATTGACGGCGCAATCCACGTTGCGCCAGAGAAAACGGCAGTGTCACACGTAGCCAGCCCGCCGGCGCGCCACGGATCATCTGAACGGCGTTCTCCGCATCATCGACCTGCCTGAGGATCCCGCTGCAACGGTCGAAATACCAGACTAGATTTCCTACTTTGGGTGGCTAGTTCTTCTCATTTGTCGCGGGTTGGTCGCTCGACCAGAATGGTTTCCATCGAGGACGCCAACGGTTCTCGCCAACCCACCTCAAGGAGAATTGCCATGAAGCTGCAAAACAAGGTTGCACTCGTTACCGGCGGTACATCCGGTATCGGTCTGGAAGCTGCGAAGCTTTTCCGTGCGGAAGGAGCCAAGGTTGCCGTCATCGGCTCCAATCCCGGTCGACTGGAAGCAGCTGCAGAAGAACTGGGAGGCGATGCGTTGGTGCTTTCGGCTGACCTGCGCAGTCCCGCGGACATCGACCGTGCCATCGGTGACGTCGCTGCAACTTTCGGCCGAATCGACATCGTTTTCGCCAACGCTGGCGCTGGCACGGCGGCCCCGCTCGAAGCCGTCACGCCGGAAATGATTCACGAGCAGTTCGCCCTGAATTTCACCGGGCTGTTCCTTACCATCCAGAAGGCTGCTCCTCTCATCCCGAATGGCGGTAGCATCGTGGCCACTACATCGTTCCTGAACGCGGTGGGAACGCCGGGGCTGTCCATCTTATCGGCAACCAAGGCAGCCACGCGCTCGCTGGTCCGCTCTCTTGGCGCGGAGCTCGCGCCGCGAGGCATTCGCGTCAACGCCGTCAGCCCGGGGCCGATTGCCACGCCGTTCCACACCAAGCTCGGACTGTCGGAAGGGCAACTGTCGGATACGGCTGCCGCAATCCAGGCTGCCGTGCCGCTCAAGCGATTCGGTGAAGCCGCCGAAATTGCGAAGGCCGCGTTGTTCCTCGCCAGTGCCGATTCGTCGTTCACGACCGGCACGGAGCTCGTCGTCGATGGTGGTCTGTCGCAAATCTGATTCGGTGCTGGGGGTGTACTTGCGGCACCCCCACCTGGACACACGGAGAAATCGGCATGCAACTCGTGAATACGGGCCTCACGGCCTACCCTCGCTTTGACCTGCTGGATGGCGTAACGCCCATCCAGCGACTCACCCGGCTGGAACGTGAAGTCGGCGACGTGGGCATCTTCGTCAAGCGTGACGACCTTATGGGCCTTGGCGGGGGCGGCAACAAGCTCAGAAAGCTGGAGTTCCTGATAGGGGAAGCGCTGGCGCAGCGTGCCGATACGGTCATCACGGTCGGCGCGCGTCAGTCGAATCACGCGCGGCTCACTGCCGCGGCCGCTTCCCGCGCCGGCATGCATTGCGAGCTGGTCTTGACGCGCTCGGTTCCGCGGACCGACGCGGCGTATACGGAGAACGGCAATGTTTTGCTGGACGAGCTGCTAGGGGCGACCATTCACGACCTGTCCAGTTCGGAAGACCCCATGACGCTTGCGACGCGACGGGCAGCCGAACTGTCGAAGAATGGTCGGCGAGTCTACGTCGCCCCGTTGGGCGGCTCGAGCCCTGTCGGCTGCCTGGGTTACGCGGCATGCGCGCTCGAAATTGAGACGCAGGCCGCCGGGATGAACCTGCAGTTCGACGAGGTTGTCGTGCCTCACGGAAGTGGCGGAACGCACGCCGGCCTGGTTGCAGGTTTCATCGCTTCAGGAAAAGACCCAGGCTACGTTCGCACGCATGCCGTTCTCGCCAATGAAGGAAAAGCTCGCGCGGTTTCGTTCGAAAAGACGACAGCAACCCTGCGACTGCTGGGACGCGAACCGGTCCATGTAGCCGATGACCTCAACGTCGACGATTCACACCTCGGCGATGGGTATGGTATGCCTACCGACAGCATGCGCGACGCGCTACGCACGCTCGCTCGCGCAGAGGGGCTTCTCCTCGACCCGGTCTATAGCGGCAAGGCATTCGCAGGGATGTTGCACGACATACAGAATGGTCGTTATCGCGCTGGGCAAAATGTCTTGTTCGTGATGACCGGCGGTCTGCCAGGGTTGTTTGCGTATCGCAGCGCGTTCTGACACTGCTAAAAGGGCTCGTGCTGCGACCGAAGAAACGAGCAGGCCGATAGCGTTGCCTTCACTCAAGCGACTTATTCCAATGCGAGCACCCAACAATCTAAACGCACTCCGGGCATTCGAAGCGGTCTCCCGTCACCTGAGCTATTCCGCCGCCGCCGAGGAGCTCAACGTCACGCCGGCTGCTGTCGGACATCTGGTACGTGGTCTGGAGGACGCCCTCGACGTCGAGCTGTTTCATAGAACTACGTCGGGGGCCACGCGCCTTTTCCTGACTGATGCGGCGAGGTCGGTATTGCCCGCTCTGCAGTCGGGTTTCGATCTGCTGTCCGAGACTGTTGAGCAACTCAAGGCAAGCAAATCCCGTACGGCGTTCACGGTCACGGTTCCCGCCGCGTTCGCCGACAAGTGGCTGTTGCGACGTGTGGACCGCTTCCAGCAGCGGCACCCGTATCACGACCTGCGCATCGATACGAGCAACCGGCTCGTCGACTTCGCTGCTGACCGGGTCGATGTTGGCATTCGCTACGGTGCCGGCACATGGTCCGGGCTTACCTCCACGTTTCTGCTGAGAGACGAGTTTTTCCCAGTGTGCAGTCCATCCCTGTTACGCGGCAAACAAAGATTGAAGACGCCGGCGGACCTTCAGCACCATCTGCTGATTCATGACGTCTCGATGCAATCATCTGGAGCGTTTCCAACGTGGCGCTCGTGGCTTCATAAAGCAGGTTGCCGGAATGTCGTCGACTGCAATCGCGGCATTCAGATAAATGACGCGGCAGCTGCGTATCAGACGGCCATTTCAGGAAATGGCGTTGCGCTGGGACGAACGACACTCGTCGAGCATGACCTGAAAGAGGAGAAGTTGGTGAAGCCGTTCGATGTTGTGCAGACGTGCGAACTCGCCTACTACCTTGTGCATAAAAAAGGCAGTGAAAGCGCCGCCCCTATTGTCGCCTTTAAGGAGTGGCTAATATCCGAGGCCGGAAGTCGCACATAGCGTCTCAGACATCGAAGAAGGGATGGGCAAACGTCGACGTCATCATCTGGATGTCGCTTCGGAAGAGTTTCCGGCATGAAGCGCTAAGCGCCTTTCTGCTTGCGGCATACGGACCGTGGTGGCTACCCGGTTTTTGGCTCTCTTAACTGAGAACTATCCGGCTGCGTTTCATACGTCAAAAAAAAGCACAATCTGGCCGTCATCGACCCCTGCAGTCCGTTGATCCCACGCGGCAGCAAAGGCGGTTGTGAGCGACATCGGTCATTCGTGCGGCGTGTCGGCCGGCGTTTATCCGCGCTGCGGACATTATTGGGATAACAGGGCGAGACAGCGATATGGCCGATGGCCCACATTGGCGGCATCTCGAAATATCCGCTTGGTCTTGTGTTGAAAAACTTACGTCAACGCAAACGTCAGCGATTGATATATCGCATAGGAAGAGTCAGCTATAAACGTGTTCTCGCAACGAAAGTCGGGTCGACCTATGATAGAAAGTGCAAGGCGTCAATCCGGAACGCCTGCATGCTGGTTCGATTGGCAGAATCGCGTGCATTTTCAGGCTGGGGTGCCGACCGAGACGAGTAAAGCAAGTAAGGCGCTTGCCATTCCAAACTCGCCGGCGTCTCCGGCTTCGGTCAGGAGCGCGTACGGCGCAGATAACGCGGAGCTTTCATAACAAGGTTCTGAGCGAACGAGAAGCGTCGCCGAGCGCCACCTTATCCAACGGCTTGCCCGATGAGATTAATCGCTTGCAAGCACCGATGTCACGTCCTGCATTGACGGCTGCAACCGCGGCAAGCGCATCGGAATCACTTACCGACAACATGACGAACGCCCCGCTCGCAGGATCGCCGCGCAAAACGCGCGCATGCCCTTCTTCGAATACCCCGAGCGTTTGCACGTTGCATTCGTACTGGTCCGACCAGAGCCACGGTGTTTCCGCATAACGCTCGCTCGCGCCGAGCATGTTCGCGGCCGCGATGGCGGGCTGATTCTGCGCCACTTGCCACGACTCGACACGCACATGCCGCTTCAGCAAGGGATTGAAATGCGCCGTGACTTCACCGGCCGCGAAGATCGCCGAATCAACGGTCCTGCATTGTTCATCGACGACGATGCCTCCATTCACATTGAGGCCCGCTGCTTCGGCAAGCTCGACATTTGGCACCACACCTATTCCTGCCACGACGACATCCGCTTCTATCGAGCCGCGATCCGTTTCGACCACTGTGCCGTCAATGCCACGACGAACCGCAAGCGGTTTCGTGTTCATGCGCACATCGACTCCCTTCACGCGATGCAAGGCGACGATGAACTCCGCGACTTCGCGCGGCATCGACCGCATGAGAAGCCGTGGCGCTGACTCGATCAGCGTCACCTGACAGCCCGCATAAACCGCCGACGCAGCAACCTCCAGTCCGATGAACCCACCGCCCAGAACCACCACACGCTTGCCCCGCGCAAGCGCGGCACGCAGCGAGCGCGCATCCGCGACGGTGCGTACGTAATGCAGCGTCACGCCGTCATCGAGCGGGCCGGGGAAACGGCGCACGCGCGAGCCGGTCGCAAGCAGTAGCCGCTTGTATTCGATGCGCGTTCCATCGCTCACTATCACACGCGAAGATGCACGATCGATCGATTCGACCCGCTGACCGAGCCGCAACTCGATACGCTGGGCGTCATACCACGCGGCGTCTCGTATAAACGCGCGCTGCTCGCCCTTTTCCGACAGCAGCGCGCCCTTTGACAGTTCGGGCCGGTCGTAAGGCAACGCGTCCTCGTCGCCGATCATGACGATATACGCTTGAGCATCCCGTTCGCGCAGCGTTTCGGCAGCGCGACGCGCGGCATGCCCCGCACCGACGATCACATACGACTCACTCGACATGGATTTCGACCTGCCCGTCCACGATGCGAATCGGATAACTGCGCACCGCTTCCGTCACGGGCGCACATTGCGGCGCGCCGGTGCGGATATCGAAAAGCCCTTGGTGCAGGGGACATTCCACGCAACCGTCCTCGACGAAGCCTTCCGACAGACGCGCGTGGCCATGCGTGCAAAGATCGTGCAGCGCGAAGACTTCATCGCCCATGCGGAACACGGCGATGGGTTTGTCGCACGCGACCACCGCCGACGGCTCGCCTTCGGTGAAGTCCTCAAGCGTGCCGATGACCTGCCATTCGTTCGTCAATTGATCCATGTGTGTCTCCTCAGATCGGCGTCGCGAGCAAGGTCTGCACGCGCGAGGTATCGTAGATCACGCGCTTGGACCGATAACGCAGACCGTCCGGCGTGCGCACCACGCGGTCGAAATACTTGCCCGCCTGATACACGTTCGACTCGCCGTTCGTGCGCGTCTGGATCACCACGTAATTGCTTTCCGTTTCGATCACGCCATCTTTTTCATCGATCACGGTCAGGCCGGATGTCATGTGACGGTAGCTGTGTTCTTCGTAGATATTCGCGTGACGCAGCGATACGACGCGATCGCGCAGCATCTTCTGGTTCGTGCAATAGATGATGCCGATGGGCAACCCCATGTCGGCGTTTTCCTTGGGCACGATCTCGTAGATGCAGTCTTCCGTGAAGAGCGCGGGCCACGCTTCGAGCTTGTCGTTATCGAGCGTGTTGATGTACTGATCCTGCAACATGTGCAGTTCGAACCACAATGTCATTCGTTCCATGGTGCCGGCCTCGATTCAATAGCCCATCAGCTTCTGATAGCCCACCCAGAACTTGCGGATCAGGCTCTCGGTGATGACGGTGTCCTGCTGGTCCGGATTGCCGCGCGACATTTCGATCACCGAGGTCGCATCCGCATCGCGCACGGTGCCGCGCTGGACGAGCTCGGTCGCCTCGGTGTCTTCCATCGAGATATAGCCGGCCGGTCCCACCAGATTCGCCTGCTTGATGCGAAGCTCGCGCAACTCGGGCGTGTCGTCCGTGTAGCCGAAGAAGTGGAAAATCAGTTCGAAGCTGTTTGGCCCCTTCGGCAGAAGCTGGCGGGCGACGAGCGTGTTGTGAATCTGCTGGATGACGAGTTGCGGGAAGATCGGCTGAATATGGTTCGTCGTGTCTTCTTCGTATTCGGAGACGAGGCCGAGAATCGAATCGTCTTCGAGCGCGAAACCTTCATCGAACGAGCGGATGTTCTGCTGCTTGTACGCCGACGAGGTATCTTCGCCCGTCTTCGTCACGGTGATGATGCTGTGCAGCCCATGCGTGGCGTCGGGAATCGAGCGCGCCTTCATGCCGACGCGAAAGATATTGAACGTCGTATGGAACAGATGCAGCATGCTCGCGTGATACGGGTCCTTCACGTTCTCGAAATACAGCTTCCAGTTCGACTTCGAGAACTGGCGCGTGCAGCCGAGATATTCGATCGGCTTGTGAAAAATGCGATCGATCCACGGGCGCATTTCCGCCCCGAGATAGTCGGGCAGCGGCGCGACTTCGTCGCTGAAGCTGGCGAATACCAGACCTTTGTAGCTATCCACGCGCAACTGGCGCAGGCTGTGGTTCTTCGGATTGAAATCGGCAGGCATGCCGGTCATGCCCTTCTGGCCGCGCCGGAACGGCACGCCGAGCAGGTTGCCGCTGTTGTCGAAGCTCCACTGGTGATACACGCACGTATGCGATGTCGCATTGCCGCGCGACTTGCGGCACACCGACGCGCCTCGATGCGCGCAGCGGTTCACCCAGGCCGCGAGGCCGCCGTCTTCCAGTCGCGTGACCACCACGGGCGTATCGCCCACGAAGGTGCTCTTGTAGTCGCCCGCGTTCGGGACTTCCGCTTCGAGCGCGACGAAATTCCAGGTCGGGCCGCGGTAGATACGCTCCTGCTCGCGGTCGTACACGGCCTGCGAACTGAAGACTTTATAGGGCACGCGCGAGCCGTCGTCATGGGGAAAACGAACGTCGGCATCATTCGCGTCTTTCGGACGGTAGTGTAGTTCAACCGTTTCCACGGGCGCTTCTCCTGCTTTAAGAATAGGTATCCTGATGATTCGTCAAAGCATGTCTCTCGGGAAGACATGCCAAAGGGCATTGCGTGAATCTGCGGCTCAGTCGCGCGCGAAGTCGTTGGCGGCGATCTTGATCACGATGTCGTTGGGCCGCACCAATCGGTTCGACACCGCGGCGTACAACCTGCCTGGCCGTTTCGCGCGAATCTGTGTGCGCGCCTGCGCGGGGTCGTCCGCGTTGGGATCGACGATCTCGGCGATGACATCACCCGCTTGCACGTCCGTGCCAAGGGGATACGGGTACACGATCACCCCGCCGACGGGCGTGCGCATCATCGAGATGGCTTCGTGCGGGGTTTTTTCTCCGGACCACGTTGCGCGCGGATCGAACTCCCCTTCCACGACACCGATGCGCGCAAGGTGACGGAAGATGGCGTTCGCGTCGCCGCTTGCGAGTTCGTCGGAGACATCGGCAGCGCCGCGCATTTCGATCGTCACGCTCACGTTGCCTTGCGGAATCGGATAGCGATCCCCGAGCGTTTGCCGCAGGTCATGCCACGGTTTGCTGCACGTACCGTCGAAAAGCGTGGGCGTATCGGTCACATGCACCAGCCCCGGATCGATCTCGGCGACGAACCGATCGAGCATCGCCTCGCACCAGGGCGCGACCACCATGCCGGCAATCGCGACGAGTTCGGTGTGCGAATCCACGACGAAATCGGCGTCGATGGCGAGCTTGAGCAGTTCGGTCTGCATCGACTGCACTTCGGTCGGCGGACGCAAGGCGTCGAGCGTGTCACGCAGCGCCTGGCGAATGGCATCGATATTGGCGTCGCCGTTTGCGCCGAGCTTGCCTTCCAGACGCGCGTCGAGACCCTTCGACAGATCGGGCCAGCCACGGTTGTAGTTGCCGCCGCCATCGAGCGCCTCGCGGCCGATCTGATTGCCGAGCACGTTGTCCGACAGACCGATTGGATTGGCGAACGGCACGATCACGAGTTCACCCTTAAATTCGCCCGCGCGGTCCGCTGCAAGCGCGAGACTCAGCAAATGATGAGCGATGAGCAAACCCGGCGTTTCATTGGCATGCAGCGACGCCTGAAAATACGCCTTGGGCCGCGCGCCGATATTGCCGATGCGATGAACCTTCAGCGTTCGTTGCGTACCCGGACTGGACGACAGAACAGATACGGTTTCGATCACATGTGCCATGAGAATTCCTCGTTCTTACTTCAGGTCGCCGGAGGCGTTCGCAGGCATGCCGCGACCGGACGACGATTTCGCCACGTCGTCGTTACCCGCTGCGCGCGGATAAGCGCCGAGAAACAGCAACACACCGGCACCGACCACGACAATGGCAGCGTTGATGATCAGCACGGCGTCGTAGCCATCGAGCATCGAAAGCAGCTTGCTGAAGGAGAACGGCCCCAGCCCTGCGCCCACCGCGAAGCCGATGAACACACCGCCATAGATGGCCGAATAGGCGCGCATGCCGAAGTAACGCGAGACCAGATAGGCAAGCGCATCGTACTCCACGCCCGAAGATGTGCCGACGATCAACACCAGCAGCGACGCCACCCAGAAACTATTCACGCCGTGCGCGAGCAACAGGAACGCGGCCGCGCAGGGCAACAGCATCGTGAAGACGACGAGCGGTGCCCAGATGCGATCCAAGAACCATCCCGTGATCAGTCGTCCCAGAACGATGCCGATGCCATACCACGACGCGATACTCACCGCATCCGACATGCTGAAGCCGGACTTGGTCCAGAAGCGCTCCAGATTCGGCGCGATGCCTGCCAGCGACAGCGACAACAGAAAGAAGCTCGCGCTCAGAATCCAGAAGGCCGGCGTGCGCAGGGCCTGCTTCATCGTGAGTCCGGGCAACGCCGTGGAGGCATCGCTCGCGGTGGTTGCATGGGCCATGTCATCGACGGCCGGCTCGCGAAAAAAGAAGAACGCAATCGGCAAAGTGATGACGAGCAGAAATGCGCCGAGGCTCACATACGCCATGCGCCAGCCGAACAGGTTGAGCGTGTGAAACGCGTACTGCTTGATGAGCGCGCCGAAGATGCCCGTTCCAACCAGACAGATACCGAGCGCGATGCCGCGTTTCTCCTTGAAATGCACGACCACGCTCTTGGTCCACGTCACGGGCAGCGTGCCCGCACCGAGCAAGGTGATGATCGCGAAGATCGCATAAAAGGAGATGATCGAACTCGTGGTGAACGCCAGCAGCATCCAGCCGATGGCGAGCCCCACCACCGAACACAGCACGATCTTGCGCGGCCCGATGCGATCCGCCAGCGTGCCGATGGTCGGCCCGAGCAGGCTGGAGCCAAAGAACAGGATCATGAAGGTGATCATGACCTGCGAGTCCGCCCAGCCGAACGTTTTGGTCAGCGACGGCAGGAACACGCCCGCGCTGTATGACGCCATCGTGGTCAGGCTGGTCCCGATCCCAATCGTTGCGGCGAGGATGATGCCCCAACCCGTCTTGAATTCCCTTGCACCCGACACATCGTTCCCCTTGATCCAATTTGGCGTTAGCAACTACGGAGCGGCTCGAACCTTGTGGAGCCGTTTCGCATCGCGTTGATATTTGATCAAACAATCAAATGATCTGGATGGATTCTTTTGCGGCAATAAAACGGTGTCAAGAAAAAGTCCTTCGTGTTGCAGATAATTTTGCGTCTCAGCGACGCATCGTGTCCTGGATCATGCCGAGCGGCAACAGCAATTGCGGCGCGTAGCGTGCGACCGCGTGCGCCTTGATTGGCGCTGCGGACATCAGCGGAACCGGCAGGCGCGAGGCATCGCGGTCGACGGCGTAATCGGCCATGCGCTGGCCCAGTGTGGTCGTCATTGCGATGCCGCGTCCGTTGCAGCCGATGGGCGCATACCAGTTCGGTCCGACCTCGAACAAGCGTGGCAGAAAATCAGGCGTGAGCGCAGCGCCACCGCGCCAGATGAAGTCGAAACGCACGTCGCCCAGTTGCGGAAAAATCCGCTCCATGCGGCGCGCAAGCGAGTGCAACAAACGCGGCTCGGCCATCCACTGCGTGAGCGGCGCCATGCCGCCGGTGACGATGCGGCCATCGACCGTAAACCGGAGTGCGAACAAATTATTGCGGGTGTCCGAGAGCGCTTCGTTGCCCTTGAGCATGGCGCGGCGCGCGGCCTGCGGCACGATCGAGGTGGCGAGTTGAAACACCGTCAGCGGCACGACACTGCGCGCGACCGCCGGCGCCAGCGAGCGCGGACCGGATGGCGCGGCGTTCGTGCATTGCAGGATGGTGGTGGCGCGTACCGTGCCGGTCGGCGTGCGCAGAAGGTAACGGCCGCTCGCTGCATCGATGCGCAGCACCGGGGAATCGATATGGATTCGCGCGCCCTTCATACTCGCCGTGCGCGCGAGTTCCTGCGTGTAGGCAAACGGATTGAGATGCCCGCCGCTTTCATCGTAAAGCGCGCCGTGGAACGACGCGCTGCCGATGCGCTCGCACGCTTCGGCGCGATCCATCCAGCGCGCACGCGACCCGGCGCGGCTCCAGGCATCCACGCGCGCCTTGAGCCCGTCCACCAGTTCGCCCGCATGCGCGGGATTGATCCAGCCGCCCTGAACGGCATCGCATTTCATGTCGTGACGGGCGATGAGATCGAACACCGCCTGCGCGCCACCCGCGACGAGACTCACGAGACGCGGGCCGTAATCGTCGCCGAGGAGGCGCATCACATCGGCTGGGCCGACGCGCGGCAGGCTCGGCACCACCAGTCCGCCGTTGCGTCCGGATGCCGCCGTCGCGGGATGCTCCGCTTCCAGCACCGTCACGCTGGCCCCGCGTTCGCGCAACGCCAGCGCGCTGTTCAGACCCATGATGCCCGCGCCGATCACCGCGTAATCGCAGTCGATGTCCGCGTCCAGCCGATGAAACGCGGCCGCCGCGCCGGCCGTGGTCGGCCAGTAGTTCTGCCTGAGCGCGTCGGGTGGAGTGTCCGTGCTCATCAGGCCCTCGCGAGACTGAGCGTGCAAGCGCCATTCTTGCGGATGGCGGCACAGCCCGAAGCCAGCGCCTGAAGATCCTGCGAATCGACGCGCGCGACGACATTGCCTGCGAGCCAGCCGATCGGAAACAGCATGCGTCCGCCCGGACCGTAGAAGAAGCCGAGATCGAAGACCGGCTGCGGATTGCCGCCCCACATGTGCGCCGGCACATAGGCCAGCACCAGATCGCCAGCCTGTGGCGTGATGGTGGCGTTTTCCGGCGGCAGCGCGCGGGCGTTGCGCGCCGGGTCGATCATCGCGGTCGGCACCGGGCAGGAAATCTCCGGCCCGGTCCACATCGCGTGAATGGCGGGAATATCGCGCGGCGTGGCGAGCAAGTCCCACACGAACTCCGCACTTTCGGGCGCTTGCTGGTCGAGCAAGGTGAAACGGGCTTGCAGGCCGCTGTTTGCTTCAGTCACGACAATACTTCGGGTAGTCATCTTTTCTCCGTGGTGAGGCATGCGGGGCTGGTTCACTAAAGCCGCCGCATTCGCATGACGATCATTTGATCAAATAATAAAACGTTAGGCAAGTGAATGTCATAACCGGGCTTGGTTTTCGACGATGCCGGTCAAATGCGCTTGACAGTAGGTTTTGTAGCCCCGACACTGTGCGCAGATATCATTTGATCAAATTATTTCGGATGAACCGCATGACACTGACCGTCGGAAGCGCGCTGCCTGATTTCGAGGCGATCTCATCGCACGGCCCGATGCGCCTGCACGACTGGCTCGGCGGCGAGTGGGCGCTGATCTTCGCGTTCAAGGCGATGTCCCCCACGTGCAGCACCGAATTCGCCGCGCTCGAAACGCTGCGCGAAGCTTATGAGGCGTGCGGCGCGCGCGTGCTCGGCGTATCCGTCGACACGGAAGAAATGGTCGCCGCGTGGCTCGGCGATTTGCGCGACGCGCTCGATTGCACACCGTCGTTCGCGCTCGTCAACGACCCGAGCCGTGCGGTGCCGCGCGCGCTCGGTTTCGTCGACGAATCGGCTTTGCAGGCCAGCTTGTATCGCACCGCCTTGCTCGTCGCGCCGGATCGCCGTGTTGCCATGACGCTGACTTATCCGGTGACGAACGGCCGCAGCTTCACCGAAATCCTGCGCACCCTGCAGGCGGTGCAACTCACCGCGAAGCGCAAAGTCGCCACATCGTCGACATGGTTGGACGGACAGCCCGTGATGCTACCGCCATCGCTCGCGCAGGAGCAGGCCGAAGCGATGTATCCGCAAGGCGTGAAGGTTCTGCGTCCGTATTTGCGCGTCGTCGCGCAGCCGTAAAAAGCGCAGTCCAGGAGAATTCAATGTCAGGTGTAACGAGATTCGAAGTGCTGTCGCGGCATCCCGTGTTCGACGGCATGGTGTTCGGCAAGGACGGCCGGGTCGGTGCGTACGAATTGTTGTCGGGCCGCGCGCATTGCGAGATCGACCCGGATGCGCCGCTCAATCGCGGCATCGTCAACCTGGCGCGTGCGCCGAGCGCGGCAAACGGACGCGTGCAGTACAGCGTGGACTTTCATGTCTACAAGCCCGTCGATCTGTCGCGCGGGAATGGCTGGCTGTTCTACGAGTACCTCAATCGCGGCACGCAACGCGGCATCGTGCGAATCAACAATGCGCCCGTGGTGGCGCTGCCATCGACGCCCGATGACATCGGCAATGGCTTTTTGATGCACGAAGGCTACGCGATCGTCTGGACCGCATGGCAAGGCAATGTCGAGCCGGGCGGCGGACGCATGCTAGCGCAGTTTCCGGTGGCGAGCGAAAACGGCCAGCCGATCACCGGCACGGGCTGGGAAGAGTTCGTGCTCGATGCGCCCGATTCCATTCGCGGCGCCATCGTGCAGGAGATGGACGGCGAGCGCACCGTGCTGACGCTGTCCTACCCCGCGGCAAGCACGGAACCCGCCCGCGCGACGCTCACCGCGCGCCAGCACGAAATCGACGCGCGCACGCCCGCGCCCGGCATCGAATGGCGCT
Source organism: Caballeronia sp. LZ001 (assembly GCF_031450875.1). NCBI lineage: Bacteria > Pseudomonadati > Pseudomonadota > Betaproteobacteria > Burkholderiales > Burkholderiaceae > Caballeronia > Caballeronia sp. LZ001. Next base: position 333,788 of record NZ_JARTVX010000006.1, read on the forward strand.
TTCTGGATCGAAACACCATCGAGGTCCGGCGTCTGCCGCATTGCACGCTGGATCGCGGCGCGATCTTCGAGTTCATCTACGAAGCGCAAGATCCGGTCGTGATGGGTCTCGGCTATGCGAGCGTGCGCGACGTGATGGCCTTCCTGAAGTACGAATCGCACGACAGCGAAGGCACGCCCAATCCGCTTTGGCCGGAGGACGCCGCGCCTCGTTCGCGCGCTCGGCTTCGGTCTTTCGCAAAGCGGGCGCGTGCTGCGCGACTTCATCCATCAAGGCTTCAACGAGACGCTCGATTCACGCATCGTCTTCGATGCCGCCGTGCCGATCATTTCCGGCTCGCGGCGCGCGTGGGTCAACGCGGCGTTCTCGCAGCCGGGCCGCTACTCGCGTCAGCACGAAGACCACAGCTATCCGGGCGACCAGTTTCCCTTCGCCTATCAAACGCTCACGGACCCGATCAGCGGAAACACCGACGGCATTCTCGCGCGCGCGGAGGCATCGAACACGGTGCCGAAGATCATGCAGATGGATACCGATTCCGAAGCATGGTCGGCGCGCGCATCGCTGGTCGCGACCGACTGCGAAGGCCGCGATCTGCCCGGGCATCCGGATGTGCGCCTGTATCTGACGACCGGTATCGCGCATGGCGACTATCCGTTGCCGAAGTCGAAGGTCACGCGCCATGCCACCAATCCGCTCACGTATGGCGCCATCCTGCGCGCGCTGTTCGTGGCCATGCGTGAATGGGTCGATGAAGACATCGCGCCTCCTCCGAGCGCGTTTCCGTCGCATGCGGACGGCACATGGTGGACGCTGGATCGATTCGACGAACGCTTCGAAGCGACGACCGGCATCGACAGTCCGCGTGTCATCAACGAATTGCAATTGCTCGATCATTCGCAGGTTCCGCCGCGGCCGGGACCGCGTTATCCCGTGTTCGTCCCCGCCGTCGATAGCGATGGAAACGGCAGCGCGGGCGTGCGTCATCCGTTCGTCCAGGCGCCGCTCGGCACGCATGCGGGCTGGGCGCCACGCGCCGAAGGCTTCGCGCCGGGCGGCCTATATAGCGTCTACGGTTCGTACATTCCCTTTGCGCGCGATGGCCTGCGCCCGGCCGGGATCGAAAACGACCGACGTCCCGCGTTCGAGGCCCGCTACGCGAACGCCGATGCATGGCGCAGCGCGTTGCTCGACGCTGCTGCATCGCTGGTAGAACAACGCTTCATGCTCGCCGATGACGCCGCGCGACTTGCCGCCGAAGTCGATTGCGCCGACGATATTTTCCACATCATCTGACTCTTATGATCGATCACAACACTGTCGCGCTCGTCACTGGCGCCGATCGCGGACTGGGCGCGATGTTCGTCGAAACGCTCGTCGCACGCGGTGCGGGCAAAGTGTACGCAGCCACGCATCGTGCTGCCGATGCTGACGCTTTTCAGAACCCGCGCGTCGTGCCCGTCACGCTCGATGTCACGAATCCGGAAGATGTGAAACGCGTGGCGGCGATGGCATCCGACGTGAGCTTGCTGATCAATAACGCGGGCGTGAACACGCAAACGGGCGCGCTGCACGCAGGCCAGCCCGAGCGCGCACGCCTCGAAATGGAAGTGAATTTCTTCGCGATGCTCGCTATGGCCAATGCCTTCGCGACGCATCTGATCGCATCGCGCGGCGCAATGGTCAACATCCTCTCGGTGCTCGCACGCGTGAGCCTGCCTTCGATGACGTCGTTATGCGCATCGAAGGCGGCGGGTTTGCGGCTCACCGAAGGACTCGACGCCGAACTCGCGCCGCAAGGCGTGCGCGTCTACGCGGTGATGCCCGGCGCCATCGACACGGACATGAGCCGCGATTACATCGGCGAGAAACTCACGACGCGTGAAGTCGTCGATGCCACGCTCGATGCAATCGGCGGTGCACCGCGCGAAATCTATATCGGTGCAATGGCGCAAGGCGTGGCCGGGATGCTGGCCGCGGATCGCACCACACTGCACGCGCAAATTCTCGGTGGCGCGCAAGCGCAGCCTCAATGAGCGGGGAACGCATGAGTCAAATGATTGAAATCAAGAGCCACGATAGTCGGAGTTTCGCGGCATACAAAGCCGTTCCCGCGCAAGGCTCCGGACCGGGACTCGTCTTGCTGCAAGAGATTTTCGGCATCAACGCGTACATGAAAAGCATGGCGGATCGCTATGCGGAAGAAGGCTATGTCGTGCTCGTGCCCGATCTCTTCTGGCGCATGGAACCGGGCGTAGTGCTCGGCTATGAACAGGAAGACTTCGCGAAGGCGCTGGGCTTCAACGAGCGCGTGGATATCGACCTCGCGGTGCGCGATATCGAATCCACGGTCGATGCCATGCGCATGCAGCCGGAACATGCGGGCAAGATCGGCGCGCTCGGCTATTGTCTCGGCGGCAAGCTCGCGATGCTCGCCGCTGCGCGCACGCAGATCGACTGTGCGGTGAGTTACTACGGCGTCGGCCTCGATGCCTATCTCGACGAAGTGCCGGCCATTCAGTGTCCGATGGTCTTTCACTTCGCTGGTGACGATGCCTTCTGTCCGCTCGACGCACGTGAAGCGATCATGCGTGCGCTGGCGACGAATCAGGGCATCGAACAATACGTGTATCCGGGATGCGATCACGCCTTTGCATCGCCGGGGCGCCCGCACTTCGACAAGCCCGCGACCACGATGGCCTACTCGCGCTCGCTCGCGTTGTTACGCAAGGTCATGGGTCCGGTCCACGATCTGAACGCGCTGTGGGAGCGCCACTGCTATTACGAATTCGCCACGCGCGATGTCGATGCCGTCATGCCCACCATGGTCGCCGAACCCTACGTCAATCATGTTCCCACGATGACCGGCGGTGTCGGACACGACCAGCTCAAGCGCTTCTACAAGTACCACTTCGTCGATGCGAACCCGGCGGACACGCAACTCATTCCGGTGTCGCGGACGATCGGCTCGGATCGGATCGTTGATGAATTCGTGTTCTGCGCCACGCACGACCGCGAGATCGACTGGCTGCTACCGGGACTCGCGCCCACCGGAAAGTACTTCGAGATTCCGATGCTGGCGGTGGTCTGCTTTCGCGGCGACAAGCTCTATAACGAACACATCTACTGGGATCAGGCCTCCGTGCTCGTTCAGATCGGCGTGCTGGACCCGAAGGGCCTGCCCGTCGCCGGAATCGAAACGGCAAAGAAGATGATCGACGAAGGTCTGCCAAGCAACACGCTCATGCGCAACTGGGCATCGAGCGAAGACAAGCCCGTCTGATTCGCACGCCGCATTCACCATCGCTATCGAACGGCCCGCGTTGATCGCGACACGGGCCATGACACTGTTATCGCCAACGCCATGAAACTCGCCAAACGCATCACCGAAACATCGAAGAAATCGTACGGCATGTACGAGAAAGCCCGCAATCTGCCCGGCGACACATCCGATGTGATTCACCTCGAACTCGGCTGCCCGCACGCGGACACGCCGATGCCCATCAAGCAGGCCACCATCGACGCCCTGCTGCGCGGCGACGTTCACTACAGCGACATGCGCGGCCTGCCCGCGCTGCGCCAGGCACTGGCCGACAAACTGCGCACGCGCAATAAGCTCGACGTGACCGAGAACGATATTCTCGTGACCAACGGCCTCACGCATGCTTCATTTGCAGCCTTTTTCGCGCTTATCGATCAGGGTGACGAAGTCATTTTGCTGGCGCCGTACTATCCGCAGCACATCGGCAAGATCGAAATGGCGGGCGGCAAACCGGTGGTCGTCGATCTGGATCGAAAGAACTTTTCCATCGATGCCGGCGCGATCGAGCGCGCCATCACGCCGAGAACGCGCGCTATCGTGATCGTCAATCCGGCCAATCCGACTGGGCGCGTCTATACCCGCGACGAACTGAGCGCGCTCGCGGATATCGCGATTCGCCACGATCTCGCGGTGCTTTCCGATGAAGTGTACGAAGAGATCGTCTACGACGGTGCGCGTCATGTCAGCATCGGTTCCTTGCCGGGCATGAAAGAGCGCACGCTCTCCATGTTCGCGTTCACCAAGTCGCACGCGATGGATGGCTGGCGCGTCGGCTTCATGACCGCCCCCGCCGATGTGATGCCCGCCCTGCTCAAAATCACTGCCAACGATGTCACGCACGTCAACACGTTCATTCAGGCGGGCGCGCTGGCGGCCGTGAGCGGCGACCGCGCGATGCTCGAACGACTCGTCAACGAGGATGCGCAGAAGCGCGCGAGCGTCGTGGAAAGCCTCAACGCCATGCGCAACGTGCAGTGTGCGTCGCCGGAAGGCACGATTTACGCGTTTCCAGACATCAGCGCGACAGGTCTGTCGGCTCAGGAATGTGCGGACCGAATCCTCATTGAAGCGCGGGTCGTCGTGGAAGCAGGCAGCTTCTATGGCGCGGCGGGCGAAGGCCATCTGCGCGTGTGCTTTGGGTCGGAATCGAAAGAGCGAATCGTCGAAGCGATGCAGCGCCTGCACACTTTTTTCGATAAGCTCTGATATATTAAATGTAGTACTAAATAAAAAGGCCGATAATCAATCGGCCTGTTTTTCCGTACATAGATTGCGTTTACTCAGAAACGGTGACGAATGCCGACATCCCCGACGATCTGATTCGGGCTGGACGATGTGCCGATTCCGATGATCGACGCGCGAGCGTCATGTCCCTGCATGTGCTCGGCAAGCACCATTGCGTACACGTCGGTACGCTTGGACAACGCGTAGTCGAGCGTCGTGCTCAACTGATTGAATCGCGTGGAGCCGAGCGTCGTGAGCGTGTAGCCGGTGGCTGCGGTCAGTGACGGCGTGAAGGAATACGTCATGCCGAGTTGTCCGTTGCGGAACAGCGCATTCTCTACGCCCACGCCACGAATGCCCGCGTAGAGCGACTGTGTGTACATCGCATAGACGAAGGTCTTCTGGAAACGGTAGCTCGTCGCCACACCCATCGTTCGCAAGTAGCTTCCGCCCAGCACGGTGCGGCCCGTCGGCTGCCCGTAGATCGACGATATATCCAGCAGCGAGGACGTGCCGGCCACTTCCGTATAAGCCGCCGCGATGTTCCAGGCGCCCGCCGTGTAGCTCGCCGAATAGCTGTAAGAGCGGCCATTGCCGTTGATGTCGCCCGCGAGATTGGAGAAGCCGTACTGCGCGCCGAACTGAAATCCGCTCCACACCGGCGTCAGATATTGAACGGAATTCGGCACGCGCTGGGCGTTCGCACGGTCGTTGGCGAACGGGTGATCCGAGAACTGACCGAGGAACCACGTCGACGTTTCATACATGCCGAGCGTCAGACCCATGAAGTCATACTGATTACCGAAGGTCAGTGTGCCCCAGCGCTTGTCGGTCAGCCCGACGTAAGCCTGACGTCCGAACAGCTTGCCGCCCTGCCCCAATGCGCCGGTGGTCGTGCTGTAGCCGTTTTCCAACACGAAGACGGCGCTCGTGCCGCCGCCCAGATCCTCGACCCCGCGAAAGCCGAGCCGATTGGCCTGCATCACCGAGTTGGTCGCCATCCAGTCCGTCTTCCCGCCGACATTGCTGACATAGGCTACGCCGGCATCGACGATTCCGTACAGCGTGACCGAGCTTTGCGCGCGCGCCTGCATCGGCACGCCGAGCGCGGCGCAGGCGCCGAAGACCGCGAGCGCCGCGCGCCATGGGGGACGGGGCAATGGAGTTCTTGAAGTGGTGGTTCTGATCATGTGCCAGGAGTATGAGCGATGGGTTGTGGGTCAGACGCGCACCATCACAACTAGGCTTTGGCGGCGCTCCATCATTTGATCAAATAATCAAATGATGGAGCGGATTTTTCTGGGACCAAAATTTCTTGTCAAGCAATGACGTACAGCTTCACAACAGGGGCGGGAAATGCGTATTGCTGCATTTTGTGGAGCGTGGAGAACTGGTAACATAGCAGCGCCAACCAACAGAAATGATCGATTGATCACACAACACCATGACCGAGCAATTCACGCGCGTCGTGAAACGATCCACCATGCAGGAGTCGATCTATGCGCAACTGCGCGCATCGCTGATGCAGGGTCGCTTCGAGCCGGGCCGGCAGCTAACGGTCGCAACGCTGGCCGAAGCGTTCGGTTCGAGCGCCATGCCCGTGCGTGAGGCGTTGCGTCAGTTGGTGGTGGAGAATGGATTGGTTGCCCTGCCGAACGGAACCATTCAGGTTCCCGAAATCAGCAAGAAGCATCTGCGCGATCTGTGCGATGCCCGCATCGCGCTGGAAGGTCTGGCCACCGAAATGGCCGCGAAGCATATCGATGAACCCGCGGTGCGCCGCCTGCGTCGTCTGATTTCGGAACACGAACTCGCCATCAAGCACGATGGCATTCATGAAAGTCTCGTAAAAAATCAGGATTTCCATTTCCTGATTTATCGCGCATCCGGCTCGACGGTTCTTCCTCCCCTAATCGAAACCGTGTGGCTACAATGCGGGCCCTATATGCGCGTGATCACCGAAGAGGTAGAGCGTGACGAAAAGGTGCCCTACAACACGGCGGGCACGGACTTGCATGATGTCGTTGTGGATGCGCTGGAAGCACACAACGCATCGGCCGCGCGCAAGGCCATGGAGAAGGACATCCGCATGTCGTTCGACTTTCTGATCAGAACCATTGAGAAACGAGAGGTTTTGGCGGCCGGATAGGGACGCAACCTAGCTCACGTCGATCGGACCAACTCGACGTGACGACGTTATTTGAAGCGTTACGAGTTGCAACGGGTCTGATAGGCAACGCCGTGGTAAGCAACGTGTTTATGCTTGCAGTTCGCTTGGCAGCAAGCCGTTGCTCCCTCCCCTGGTGAGCTAAGTGACGCGTGCAGTCGAACCAAAAGCAGCAACGGTGCAAATGACTGGGGCCGCACGCGAGTCGGGCTGGCACAGCGGCTGTCGCCCCGTCTATCTTGCTTGTTGCCGCGTGGATCGACGAGGCAGTCCATGCCGTCACACGGCCCGGAAGATCCATCTCGATGGCTATCATCGCGGACCACAGCAAAGACTCTTCGGGCCGACGCGCTTGCTTCCTTTCGCTGCTCTAGCGGTCTTTGTCTGCAGCGTAGGTTCAACTTCTGGTAGACAAGGTCGCGGATGGCAAGGTCTTGCCCTTATTTCTCGCGACTTCGCCGTTAAGAATTCGCCGAACGCCTGCCGTTGCATGTGAATGACTTCGATGTCGGCGATAACCAATGAAGAAGCGTTCTTCTCAGGCAATCGGATGGCCGGTTCGGGGGGCGAAGCCGACGCCTGACCGTCCGACCAACGACGTCTACGACCGGCGGCTTGTGGCCGGCAGCGGGCTTGGCAGGTCCGCCCGATTTCAAGCCTCACAATCGACCTAGCCGACACGCAGCCTGGTCGAGACCGCATCTATTCGCTGATTGTGTATAAAAGCATTGCCACTTTTTTAATTACGGCGGTTGGAGGTTAGGCAAAAAGGCATCCCACGTAGGACCGTTGCAGACGCGCTCAGAAACGAGTAGGATTGAATCCTACTGAAGGAGGCGGCAATGAGAACGACGCAGCAGATGAGCATCACTTTGCCTAATGAGATGGCCGAGTTCGTCCGCACAAAAGTTGCAAGCGGCGATTACGCCTCAGATAGCGAAGTGCTGAGAGACGCGCTTCGCGCGCTGCGTGAGCGTGACCGTGCCGTCGAGGTGTGGTTACGAAACGAAGTGGTTCCTGCAGCGCAAGCGCTTCAAGATGATCCGAGCCGTGCACTATCAGCCGATCAGGTACGTGCCGAGCTGGAAAAATCTCGCACGCGCCACGAATGAATTGGCGCGTACAGTTTGCGCCCGAAGCGCTTAATCAACTGCGGAGACTTGAAAAGCGCATCGCAAACTCGGGCGCTCCGATAGCGGCGGCACGATATGTTGATTCGATCGTCGATTTCTGCATGAAGCTCGATACGTTTGCAGCGCGAGGTGTCGCCCGTGACGACTTACTGCCTGGACTTCGGATCACTCATTTCCGCAAGCGCGCGATCATCGCCTACACGTTAGAAACAGATGCCGTCTCGATCTTGGGCATCTTCTACGGCGGTCAAGATTATGAGGCAGCGCTTGCGCCTGAAGACGGGTAGAACGTTGACAGATGGAGAGTACAGATCGTCTCAAAGCATTGAGCAAATTAATCGATTCAACATAAGTAACATTAACGTAGTTAGTTTGCAGTCCTTATGGAATGCATGTTCAGTCGGCTTTTCCGAGCTGTCGATGTTTAGATTGCAATTACTGAAATTCGCGATGGTGGTCATCGCGGGGGCGCCTGAATGTGCGCTTCCGACCCGTTTACATCCTTAGTCTCTCAAGCTGCCGACGGCGGCTCCTGACTAACCGGGTACCCGCCCGTTTGCGCCAAACCGTGCCTGATTCTGAAGTCGTCCGTCCGCACACGAACTGCGCGTGGCGCGGTGCCCCGCACAGTTGAATGCCGAAATTTCAAACAGCCACAGTTGCCCGCAGACGATTGACAAGCTGATTATCCTTGCCCTGCACCGTCGCCGTCAGCACGAAATTGAACTCGATCTCCTTGTACGCATCTTCCTTCAGCCCGAGCGCCTGGCCGCCGGTCTTGTCGATCACGGGCGGAATGAGGTCTTCACGCGTGGCATAAGCGAAGTCGTCCCAGATGAGCGGATCGCCTTCGATATTGATCTGCGTCGTCAGCTTGCGAAGGCCGTCGCCGGTGACGAAGAAGTGCACGTGCGCCGGACGGTTGCCGTGCCGCGCCAGCACATCGAGCAACTGTTGCGTCGCACCGTGTGGCGGGCAGCCGTACCCCACGGGTATCAGCGTGCGGAACTCATAGGTTCCGTCGCCGCCCGTACGCACTGAGCCGCGCAGATTGAACGGGCTTTGCGCGCCGGTCGGGTCGAAGTGCGAGTAAAAGCCGTTCGAATTGGCGTGCCAGCATTCGACCACTGCGCCCGCGACCGGGTTGCCGTCCGGATCCGTGACGGTGCCGCGGATAACGAGCGGACCCGCGTTGGCATCGGCGTCGAGATCGATTTTCGACATGCCATCTCGTACCGGCGCACCGGCCACATACAGCGGACCTTCGATGGTGCGGGGCGTGCCGCCATCGATTTCGGCCTGCTTGTCGGCCGCGTCCATGCGGATGTCCAGAAACTTTTCCAGTCCGAGTCCCGCAGCGAGCAAGGCGGCTTCGCCATCCTGCCCGAGTTTGTTGATGTAGTTCACCCCAGCCCAGATTTCATCGGGCGTCATGTCGAGATCGTCGATGGCCTTGAAAAGGTCGCCCAGCAAACGATGCGTGATCTGCTTCGCCCGCGCATTGCCGCTTTCGCTCTCGAGATTCGTGGCGGCCTTGAGCAGGTCCTGCACTTCCTGACTGACAAATACCTTGACGTTCATGATTTCTGTCTCCACTGATATTGGGGGTCTTTTTCTAAGGCTCGCACTCATGCATCGCCGTCGCGGATGGACGACGGGTGCCGGCACAACGGCGTCACCGAAATCTTCATGTACGGAAAAAGCGGCAAGGCGATTAGGATGTCGTGCAGTTCCGCATTGCTCTCGACATCGAACACGCTGTAGTTCGCATACTCGCCCGCAATGCGCCAGATATGACGCCACTTGCCGCTTCGCTGAAGCTCCAGCGAATAGGCCTTTTCGCGCGACTTGATTGAATCTGCGATATCGACGGGCATGTCGGGCGGAAGGTGTACGTCCATTCGTACGTGGAAAAGCATTGTCGGTCTCCTGATGATTTATTTTCTGACTTTCTTCAGCCCGTCCCGCGTGAAGCGTTTGAGCTTGTCTTCGTCCAGTTCGATACCAAGGCCCGGACCGCTCGGCACCGTCAGTTCGAAATCGCTGTACTCGAGCGGCTGGGTGAGGATGTCTTCGGTGATGAGCAACGGCCCAAACAACTCGGTGCCCCATTGCAGATTGGCGAAACTCGCGAAGAGATGCGCCGACGCCACCGTGCTGAATGCGCCTTCCAGCATCGTGCCGCCGTACAGTTCGATGCCCGCCGCATCCGCAATGGCCGCCACGCGCTGCGCCGCGAACAGGCCACCGGTTTGCTCGATCTTGATCGCGAACACATCCGCGCCCGCGTGCTTCGCTATCTCGAAGGCGCTGTCCGGACCTTGCAGGATTTCATCGGCCATGAGCGCGACGGGAAAGCGGCGCATCAGACGTGCGAGCGCGGCGGCGGACGCCACGGGTTGCTCGACGAGTTCGCAGCCTGCATCGGCCAGCGCGGGAATGGCCCACGCCGCCTGCGTTTCGCTCCACGCCATGTTGACGTCGACGCGCACCGCGCCGCGATCCCCAAGTTCGCGTTTGATCTGCGCAACGTGGGCGATGTCGGTCGTCAGTTCCTTCGCGCCGATCTTGAGCTTGAACACCTTGTGGCGGCGCGCGTCGAGCATGCGCCCCGCTTCCGCGATGTCCTTCGCGGTGTCGCCCGAAGCGAGCGTCCACGCCACGGGCAGACGCTCGCGCCTGCGGCCGCCGAGCAGTTCGCTCACGGGCACGTTCAGACGCTTGCCGTGCGCATCGAGCAAGGCGGTTTCGAGCGCGCTTTTGGCAAAGTGACTGACCTTCACGAGTTTGCCTATGTATGCCATCGTGTCCTGAACACGCGTGGCATCGCGGCCGATTGCGGCGGGCGCGAGATAGGCATCGATTGCGAGCTTCATGGACTCGGGGCTTTCGGGGCCGTACGCCATACCCGCGATGGTCGTGCCCTCCCCGATTCCGATGACGCCATCGCTGCAAAATACTTTCACGAGCATCAGTGTCTGACCGTGCATGGTCGCGACCGAAAGCTTGTGAGGGCGGATGGTCGGCAGATCGACCAGAAAGGTTTCTATACGCTTGATCGTTGCGTGACTCATAGCAAACCTCGCAATGGTATGGCCGTATTGCGGAGCGTCTCGGGATCGAGCGGATTGCCCGCAGCGATAAGTCGCTTGCACGCGCCGATGTCCCGGCCCGCGTTGACGCCGGCCACCGCTTCGAGCTGACGCGCCTCATTCAGGCCCAGCACGCAGAACGACCCGCTCGACGGATCGCCACGGGTGATCAGCGCATGTGCGGCATGGAAAAGTCCGAGCGTCTGCAGGTTGCAGTCGTACTGATCGGACCAGAGCCATGGGATTTCCGCATAGTGCCCGGCGCCACCCAGCATGTTCTCCGCAGCGACCACGGGCTGATTCTCCGCGACTTGCCAGGACTCCACCCGCACATGCCGCCCGAGCCGGGAGTTGAAGTGCGACGTGACCTCGCCTGCGGCAAAGATGGACGGATCGCCGGTCCGGCATTGCGCGTCCACGACAATGCCGTTCTCTACTGCGAGTCCTGCTTGCAAAGCGAGTTCGGTATTGGGAACCACGCCGATCCCGACTACCACGATATCCGCGTCGATTGCTCCATGGTCGGTTTCGACAATGGTACTGGCCGCACCCTGACGCACCGCGAGCGGTGTCGTGCCCGTTCGCACGTCCACACCTTTCGACCGATGCAAATCGTGAATGAACTCCGCAACCGCACGCGGCATCGAACGCATGAGCAGCCGCTCGGCCGGTTCGACCAGCGTGACCGCGCAACCGGCCTTCGTCGCCGATGCCGCCACCTCCAGCCCGATGAAACCGCCGCCGATCACCGCGACGCGCCGGCCTGGCATCAACGCACGACGAAGCGCCCGCGTGTCTTCCACGGTACGGATGTAATGCAGCTTCACGCCCTCGTCCACATGACCGGGGAACGGACGCACGCGCGAACCCGTCGCAAGCAGCAGACTTTCATATTCGATGCGTGCGCCGCCATTCAGCACGACGCAGTTTTCCGCGCGATCGATGGCGTCGACCCGCACGCCGAGCCGCACGTCGATACGCGCTGTGTCGTACCACGCGGCATCGCGAATAAAGATGCGCTTTTCGCCGTCCTCGGACAGCAGCGCGGCTTTGGACAGTTCGGGGCGATCGTACGGCAACGCGCGTTCGTCGCCGATCATGACAATCGCTGCGTGCGCATCCTGTTCGCGCAAGGACTCGGCAGCGCGACGCGCGGCATGCCCCGCTCCGACGATCACGAGATGCTTAGTCGACATGGATCTCGACCTGTCCGTCGACGATGCGGATGGGATACGCGCGCACGGCTTCCGTCACCGGCGCGCAACGCGGCGCACCCGTGCGGATATCGAAAAGTCCTTGATGCAGGGGACACTCCACGCAGCCGTCTTCAACGAAGCCTTCCGACAAACGCGCATGTCCGTGTGTACACAGGTCGTGCAGCGCGAACACTTCATCGCCCATGCGGAAGACCGCGACGGGTTTATCGCCCGCAACGACTGCGGCGGGCTCGCCTTCCGTGAAATCGTCGACATGGCCGATGACCTGCCACACATTCGAGAGCTGTTCCATATGCGCTCCTCAGATCGGCGTGGCGAGCAGTGTCTGCACGCGCGACGTATCGTAGATCACGCGCTTGGACTGATAGCGCAAGCCCTCTTCCGTGCGTACGACGCGATCGAAGTACTTGCCCGCCTGATACACATTCGACTCGCCGTTCGTGCGCGTCTGGATCACCACATAGTTGCTTTCCGTTTCGATCACGCCGTCTGTCTCGCCAGTCACCGTGAGCCCCGACGTCATGTGCCGGTAGCTATGCTCTTCGTAGATATTCGCATGACGCAGCGACACCACGCGATCGCGCAGCATCTTCTGGTTCGTGCAATGGATGATGCCCACCGGTAAGCCCAGGTCCGCGTTTTCTTTCGGCACGATCTCGTAGAGACAGTCCTCCGTGAAGAGCGCGGGCCACGCTTCGAGCTTGTCGTTATCGAGCGCGTTGATGTATTGATCCTGCAGGATATGCAATTCGAACCACTGCTTCATCTGTTCCATTTCTTGCCTCGCCGCCTCAATAGCCCATCAGCTTCTGATAACCGACCCAGAACTTGCGGATCAGGCTTTCGGTAATGACCGTGTCCTGCTGGTCCGGGTTGCCGCGCGACATTTCGATGACGGAGGTCGCATCCGCATCGCGCACGGTGCCGCGCTGGACGAGTTCGGTCGCCTCGGTGTCTTCCATCGAGATATAGCCTGCCGGGCCGACGAGATTCGCCTGCTTGATGCGCAATGCGCGAAGCTCGGGCGTGTCGTCCGCATAGCCGAAGAAGTGGAAAACCAGCTCGAAGTTGTTCGGCCCTTTCGGCAGCAACTGACGCGCGACGAGCGTGTTGTGGATCTGCTGGATGACGAGTTGCGGGAAGATCGGCTGAATATGGTTTGTCGTGTCTTCTTCATATTCGGAGACGAGACCGAGGATGGAATCGTCTTCGAGCGCGAAGCCTTCATTGAACGAGCGGATGTTCTGTTGCTTGTACGCGGACGACGTGTCCTCGCCCGTCTTCGTCACCGTGATGATGCTGTGCAGGCCATGCGACGCATCCGGAATGGAACGCGCCTTCATGCCGACGCGGAAGATGTTGAAGGTCGTATGGAACAGATGCAGCATGCTCGCGTGGTACGGGTCCTTCACGTTCTCGAAGTACAGCTTCCAGTTCGACTTCGAATACTGGCGCGTGCAGCCGAGATATTCGATCGGCTTGTGAAAGATGCGGTCGATCCACGGACGCATTTCCGCGCCGAGGTAGTCGGGCAGCGGCGCGACTTCATCGCTGAAGCTGGCGAATACGAGGCCCTTGTAGCTTTCCACGCGCAGCTTGCGCAGACTGTGATTTTTCGGGTCGAAATCGGCGGGCATGCCGGTCATGCCCTTCTGTCCGCGCCGGAACGGCACGCCGAGCAGAATGCCGCTGTTGTCGAAACTCCACTGGTGGTACACGCACGTATGCGACGTGGCATTGCCGCGCGATTTTCGGCACACGGATGCACCGCGATGCGCGCAGCGGTTCACCCACGCGGCGAGACCGCCGTCTTCCAGACGCGTGACGACGACGGGCGTGTCGCCCACGAAGGTGCTCTTGTAGTCGCCTGCGTTGAGAATTTCCGCTTCCAGCGCAACGAAGTTCCAAGTGGCCCCGCGAAAGATGCGCTCCTGTTCGCGGTCATAGACGGCCTGCGAACTGAAGACTTTGTAGGGCACGCGCGAGCCGTCGTCGTGCGGAAAGTGGACATGAGCCGAATCGGGCGAATCGGGCGGATTCTGAGGGCGAAATACCAGTTCTGCCGTTTCCACGGAAGTTCTCCTGTTGCGGGTCGGCGTGATCGGAACGTCACGGTGTCATCGCATTTTTGGAGAGAGACAATGACGGGTCTATCCACCAAAAACATCCGGTATCCCGTACTATCCATAAACGGCGGTTTTATTTGCCCGGCTTGCCTGCAACGTCTTTTGCACTGCAACGAAAGGGCTTTCCGCGCATAACCATGTCCCCGACTTTCTTTGCGCCACTGGCGCTTCGCGACTATCGGCTGTTCGAATCGAACGATCACGACGAGACGCGCGATCTGATTTCGCGCGTCATGCAGCCGCATGTACTGGAGCCTGCGGGACGGGCGTGCGGGCGGTCGTATATGGACTTCGTGAAGGTCGGACGGCTCGGGCTGGGCGCGATTTCATTCGGCACCTCCATGCATGTCGATGTCGAATCCGTCGATGGCTACTACCTCCTGATGTTCTGCCTCTCGGGTCATGCCCGGGTCCGCACGCTCGATGCCACGCTCGACGTCGATCGCAACAACGCCGTGCTGTGCGCGCCCGGTCAGCCGTTCGATGCGTGGTTGTCGTCGGATTGCGAGCAGTTCGTCCTGCGCATCGACGCGGATGCGTTCAGAAAGGCGGGAGGGTCGCATGAACCGGGCGTGTCCATCGACAGTCCGGCCTTGCAGGGATGGATGCAGCAATTGCGCGCGCTGACGAGTTCAGCGGCGCTGCTGGAAAGCGCGCGGTCGAATATGCAGATTGCCGGGCATATGGAACGGCTGCTGATCGATCTGCTCGCCGGTGCATTGCCGGGCGCACCGGGCGCGCTCCCGTCGGTGGCGCCGGCTTTCGTGAAGCGCGCGGAAGAGTTCATCCGCACACATGCGGGCGATGCATTGCAACTGGAAGATATCGCGAGCGCGGCGGGCGTGTCGGCGCGCACCTTGCGTGAGCGCTTTCAGGCCGTGCGCGGTGTCAGCCCCATGCAGTTCGTGCGCGACGTCCGCATGCAGCAGGCACGCGACGCGCTGCTGGCCGCCGGGCCGCAAGCGCGTGTCGCGGATATCGCGCTGGCTTGCGGCTTCTTTCACCTCGGGCGGTTCTCGATTGCGTATGCGAAGACGTTCGGAGAGATGCCTTCGGAGACGTTGCGCAGACGTGGGCAGGCGTCCTGACGATGGCGGACGATGGCGTTCAGTTCACAAAGCAATCGCAGTTGGCCAGTTCCGCCGGAACCGCCAGACCGAGCGCCTTCATCTTGCGGCGATTGATCAGCGCCTTGTAATCCGCGGGCACCGCGACATAGACCGGCATCGCCGATGGCTTGACGCCCTTGAGCATCTGCAAGGCCATGTCGGCGGCGTGGGCGCCCTGCGATTCGTACGACGGCGCATATGCCACCGCGATAATGTCGCCCTTGCGGATCAGTTCGTGTTCCGCGCTCAGAATGGGCACGTGCCGCTGATCGACCACGGAAGCGACCGCCGGCAGCGACGACTGAATCAGGCTGGAGCCGATCGCATAAAAGAAGTCGATACCCTGCAGCGAGCTGGCGCGTTGCGGCACATCGACGGTCGAATCCGCAGAGGTCGGCATTATCTCCAGACCGGCTTTTGCGGCGGCTGCCTTGAGGCTGGCGATGGCCGCGACATCGTTGACTTCGCCAGAGTTGTACAGCACGCCGAATTTCTTCGCCTTCGGAAAGACCTTTTTGGCAAACGCGAGCACCGCGTCGTAATCCGTCACGCTCGACGTGCCGTTGATGCGGTTGCTGCCATGCTTCCAGTCCGGCACGATGCCCGCCTTCACCGGATCCGTCACCTGCGAGAAGACCAGCGGAATGTTCTGGTTGGCGATGTTGCGCACGGCGGCCTGCGTGACCGGCGTCGTCACCGTCAGGATCACGGACGGATGCTGCGCTTCGATCTGCGCCAGCGTCTGCGGAATCAGGCTGGGTGTGAAGTTCGCGTCGCTGTAGGCGTAGCGCACGTTTTTATTTTCTGTATAGCCATGCGTCTGCATCTCGTCCTTGAAGCCCTGGATCGTGCGCGACAGCGCCGGATGAGGACCGAAATTCGCAATGCCGACCACAATCGGCGCGGGCGTCGGCGCTGCCGCAGCGGCCTGCGCGTGTGCGTCCATCGTGGCCAGCGCGCTCAATCCGAACGTCACCGCCGCCAACAGCACTGCCGGCGCGCGCCGCTGTGCGCTGGATCTTCGAATGCATTCGCCAAACAGTTTCATATCGTGTGGGCCTTGAAAAGAGACAGGGTAGCAACGGACTCATTGTTGGCATGCGAGGGCCCACCGCCCACATCGCCAAAAAAGAAAATTCCGATTACATATCTATTCGGGCCGTTTCGCGCCGCGCAGATGGCGCGCATCCTTGGGCGCGAAGCCGTAGAAGTCGCGAAACGATGTCGTGAAGCTCGTCGGATGCTGGTAGCCGACCGCCGCCGCTACTTCGCCCACGGACTGCCGGTCATCGACGAGCAGACGCAAGGCCTCCTGCATGCGCCGCCGCAAGCTGTAATCGAACACGGTCACGCCATGCAGAAACTTGAAGCCGCGCTTGAGCTTGGACGAATTGGTGCCGACCGCGCGCGCCAGGTCGGGAATGGTCAGGTCTTTTTGAGGTCCGTGTCGATCATCGCGCGGGCGCGTTCCATCAGCATGAGATCGCGCGACGAGAGAATTTCGTCGGGCGCGTCGCTATTCAGGCTGTCGATCCACACGCCGACGCTCGCGTACAGAATCTCCATGCATTTCGCTTCGACGAACAGCAGATCGCGCACACCCCGATGCGGACTCGCAAGCAGCCGCTCGATGGCCTGCACGGCGTCCAGCGTGAGGCGCATCTGGAGGTTGTAGAGTTCGTCGGGCTTCACGGCGGCAAGGCGCGCGCGAATGTCGTCGCCTTCCGGGCCGAGCGCGTCGAGCAGACGCTGAAAAAAGGACGATGACACATACAGCGCCAGCGCGCGGCGCGGGCCTTCGGGACAGGTGATCCGATAGTGCAGCCCCGCGCCCTGATAGCAGATGATGAAGTTCGGCGCTTCCACCTGCACGTCGTCCGCATCGTCGACGCCGACGCTCGCCATGCCGGTCACGAGATAGTGGAATTCGATCAGGCCTTCCGGCGGCACGGGCTCGGTGCGGGCATGCGCGTAGCGGCAATAGGAAACCGCGACGTAGATTTCATCGCGTATCGAGATCATTTTCCACGCGCCTTCGCCGCCGTCGCCAGGCACATCGACAATACGTCCGTACAGCCCCAGCGCCGGTGCAGTTGCACAGCGCGAATCGTCGCGCAGAAGGCGGTACGCTTCGGTCAGCGGCGCGCCCGAATGCGCGAGCGCCGTGCGGAAAAGACCGGCGCGGCGTGCGTCGCCGATGCTTTCTGGTGAAGATCGATCCATGACGGTTCCATCGTCTAGAGGATGACGACGATTCTAGCGATGCAATCCACGCCGCCAAAATTCAACGCAGCGCATAAGCGTGTGCTGCCGATGCCTCGCTCACATAGCCCAGCCGCACGTCGTCCGCCAGCTGCTCGCGGTCACGCTCGCGCGCCGCGCCGATGCCCGCGCCGCCGGGCAAGTCGAGGCAGAGGCGTCGTCCGCGCGGCACGGTTTGCAGGCCCATGGCGGCCATCGGCGTGCCGTCGTCGAGCGTGACGGCACCGGGTGCGCCTTCGCCGCCGCCATCGCGTCCACGCGCGGCATGCACGATGCGGTCGTACATGCCGAAGAACTGGAACGGCGCGCCATCCACGGATGCGATCTCCAGCCGCTGACCCAGCCCGCCACGCCAGCGTCCGGGACCGCCGCTGTCCGGCCGCAGTTCCTTCTTCCAGATCAACACCGGATAAAGCGATTCGACGATCTCGCACGCAATGGCCCGCACGCCGCTCGGGAACGCGGTGCCCGACATGCCGTCGTCGCCGGTGCGCGCGCCCGAACCGCCGCTGTTGAAGAAGAGCGTTTCGAACGCGCGAGGCTGCTGCGCCGCCGATGCATCGGGCAAGGTCTCGCCCGCCGCCATCCACGCCGCCGCGCCGCCGCGCAACTGCGCGCCCCACACGCAGGACGCGCCTTCCGCTGGCACACGGTCCGGCAGCACGCCCGCGAGCGCGCCGAACACCACGTCCGGCAGAAACTGCCCGATGATGTGCCGCGCACACACCGGCCAGGGCCGCTGCACGTTGAGAATGGAGCCTTCGGGTGCACTGATGTCGAGCGGTTCGAGCGAGCCGGCATTGTTCGGCACCTCGGGCGCGACCGCCGCCCGCACGCCGAACGCCGCATAGGCGCGCGTGTAGTTCAGCACGACATTGATGCCGCGATGGCTCGCCGCCGACGTACCCGCGAAATCCACCTTGACGCGCCCGTTCGCTACTTCGAGCGTCGCCACCAGATCGACGGGCGTATCGAAACCGTCGATGCGCATTGCGTACGGGTAACGGCCTTCGGGCAGCGTTGCGATGGCCTGCTGCATGGCGGCGCGCGACCGGTCGATGATCGCATCCGACACGCGCACCATGTCGTGCTCGCCGAACTCGTCGAGCATGGCGACAAGACGTGCGGCACTGGCTTCGTTCGCACCCACGTAGGACAGGATGTCGCCCTCCGCTTCGTCCGGCGTACGCACGTTAGCACGAATGATCTCGATGAGATCGGCATTGATCACGCCCGCGCGCGCGAGCGGCAGACGCGGAATGCACAAGCCTTCTTCGAACACCGAGCGCCCGTCCGGACCTTGCCCGATGCCGCCGATATCCACCTGATGGCACGTACACGCAAAGAACGCGATCACGCGCTCGCCGCGAAACACGGGCGACACCACCGTCACGTCATGCAAATGCCCCGACGCCAGCCACGGATCGTTGGTGATGAAGTGGTCGCCGGCGCGCATGGTCGCGAGGGGAAACACATCGAGAAAATGGCCCACGGCGGCGGCCATCGAGTTGACGTGGCCGGGCGTGCCGGTGACGGCCTGCGCGACGAGACGCGCGCGGGCATCGAATACGCCTGCGGACAGGTCGCCCGCTTCGCGCACGGTCGGGCTGAAGGCGGTGCGCATCAACAGACGCGCCTGTTCCTCCACGACGGCGATGAGGCGATTCCAGATCACTTGCAGGCGGATGGGGTCGAAAGCGGCGGTCGATTCATTCATGGCGTTCAATTCCTGACGATGCGGCGATCGAGCCGCAGATGACCGTCCGCGTCGATGCGGGCATCGAAATCGGGCGGCACGACGACGGTGGTTTCACGATCGACGATGACAGCGGGACCGTCGATCGCCGCGCCGTTGGCGAGCGCATCGCGGCGGAAGAAGCGCGCGGATAAGCGTTCGCGGCGGGACTGATCGAGCACGAGGCGCGTGGTTTCCGCTTTTTCTTCTGGAGGCGCGGCTGATTCCACGGGCTGTGACACGGGCGCGGCAGTGAGCGCTTCGCGCTGCGGCGCGCTCACGCGCACGCTCCAGCCGAGCGTTTCGACCGGCGCACGCGGCACCAGCCGGCCGAAGCGCGCGAGATACACGGCTTCGAAGCGCTCGCGCAGCTTTGCAACGGCGTCGGCATCGAGCCGCGCGGAGGGGAGCGTGACTTGCAGTTCGTGTCCCTGGCCGCGATAGCGCATCGACGCAGTCGCTTCGATGCTGCACGTCTCACGCGGCGCCACGCGTTCGACGATTGCCGCCGCTTCCGCTTCCAGCGTTTCGAGCAGCGCATTCACCGCGCCGGTGTCGAGTTGCGCAAGCGGTTCGAAGCGGCTGCGCACCGCATCGAACGCGACGGGCGCAAGCAGGAAGCCATAAGCGGAACCGACGCCTGCCGCCGTCGGAATCACCACATGATCGATGCCGAGCTTTTCCGCCAGCCGCGCCGCATGCAACGGCGCGGAGCCGCCGAACGCAATCAGCGTGCGTCCCGCCACGGACTTGCCGAGTTCGATGGCATGTTCGCGTGCGGCACAGGCCATGGCTTCGTCCGCGAGTTCGGCGACTGCGTAGGCGGCGGCATCGGTTTCGACGTTCAGCGGCGCGCCGATATCCGTTTCGATGGCCCGGCGCGCCGCGTTTGCATCGAGCGACAACGTGCCGTTCGCAAAGTACGCGGGATCGAGACGGCCGGCGCTCATGTGCGCATCGGTGAGAGTGGCGCGCTCGCCGCCGAGTCCGTAACACGCCGGCCCCGGAGCCGAGCCAGCGCTCGCCGGGCCGACCTGCACGCGGCCGAGCGCATCGACACGCGCAATGGAACCGCCGCCCGCGCCGATCTCGCACAGCTCGACCACCGGAATGCGCAACGGAATGCCGCTGCCCGGCTTGAAGCGATACAGCCGCGCCACTTCCAGCGAACGCGACATGTGCGGACGGCCATCGTCGATGAAACAGAGCTTCGCCGTGGTGCCGCCGATATCGAGCGACAGCACGCGCGGCAAAGCGAGCGATTCGCTGATATGCGCCGCCAGCAGCGCGCCACCCGCCGGGCCGGATTCGAGCAGACGCACCGGCAGGCGGCAGGCGGTATCGACATCACAAAGACTGCCGTCGGAAGTCATCAGCAAGAGCGGTGCATCGATCGACAAGTCGTGCAAGGCGTCGCCGAGACGCGCGAGATAGACGCCATCAGCGGACGCACGTAAGCGTTCACCGCCGTCGTCGAAAAGCGCTCGAACTCGCGCACTTCAGGCGATACATCGGAGGACAGACTGATCGACAGATGCGGCAGACGCGCGGCGAGCCATCGCGCGGCTTCGGCTTCATGACGCGGATTCCGGTAGCTGTGCATGAAGCCGATGGCGAGACTCTCGATTCCGTGTGCCTCCAACTGAGCGGCAATGCCTGCGAGCGCATCGAGATCGAGCGGCGCCAGTTCGTCGCCTTGGGCGCTCAGGCGGCCTGCAATCGTGAAGCGCAGGTCGCGGGGAATGAGCGGTGCGGGTTGCCGCACACGCAGGTCGTAATGATCGGCGCGCGCTTCGAAGCCGGTTTCGATGACATCGCGAAAGCCTTCGGTCGTCAGCAGCGCCGTGCGTGCGCCGCGCCGTTCGATCACCGCATTGGTGGCGAGCGTGGTGCCGTGGACGATGGCGCCGAGCGTCGCGGCATGAATACCGGTTTCGCGCAGCAGATGCTGCACGCCTTCGAGCACGGCGCGCTCGGGGGCGTCGGGCGTGGTGAGGCGTTTGTGGGTGTGGCGGACAGCACCGGCTTCGAGCACGAAATCGGTGAAGGTGCCGCCGATATCGATGCCGAGTCGCGGTCTGGACTCGCGCTCGCCGGGCGCAACGGTTGGGCTCATGACGTATTCGAAAGTGATCGGCGCGCGTGGATGCGCAGCCTGAAACTCAACGATACAGATTAGCTTTTTTGACCGCGTTCGATATTGGAACTGTGTGCTTCGTTATTGGCTTTTAAGGCGCGCCGAAAGACGCGCCTTGCCCTGTTACGATCAGACTTCGGCCAGCTTGTCGAGCGGCGGCACCGCGCCTTCGTTCGCCAGCAGCGCGCGCTTGCGGACATAACGCATAATGCTCGTCGCACCATAGCGGGATCCGCCCATGCCCGACTTCTTGAACGCGGTCTTCTCGCCCGCGAACATCATCACGCGCGGCAGTTCGGTATCGTTGATGCTGACGCCGCCCGCTTCCATCTTCGTCGCGAAGTCGCCCGCCGTGTGCGTGTCCGGACCGAACACCGCCCCGCTCAGGCCGAACATCGTATCGTTCATCAGGCGTTCGGCTTCTTCGTCGGTCGTAAAGCGCATCACCGGCACGACGGGGCCGAACGTTTCAGCGGTCATCAGCGTCATGTCGTGCGTCACGTCCGTGACGATGGTCGGGTCGATCCACACGGAGCCGTCGACCGTTTCGCTCTTGCCGCCCAGCACGATCTTCGCGCCCTTGGCCACGGCGTCGTCGAGTTGCAAATCGATGATCGATGCCTGTTGCGCAAAGATCATCGGACCATAATGGCCGCCGTCGCCTGCCGCGTGGCTGCGCCTGAGCGTTCGGGCCTGAGCGGAAAGTTCGGCGACGAGTGCATCGTAAAGGGATTCGTGTGCATAGACGCGTTCGATTGCGTAGCACACCTGCCCCGAGTTATAGAGCGCGCTGCGCAGAATGCTGGTGGCCGCACGCTGCACATCCGACCCGGCGAGCACCACGGCCGCGTCTTTGCCGCCGAGTTCGAGGAAGGCCGGAACGAAGGCTTGCGCCGCCGCTGCCGCGATCTTCTGGCCGGTCGGCACGCTGCCGGTGAACACGACCGCATCCGCTTGCGCTACGATCGCCGCGCCCGTTTCCGCGCCGCCCTGCACGAGATTGACGATATTTTTGAGCGCAGGCACGGCATCGATCGAACGCATGAGCGGTTCGACGAAACGCGGCGTGACTTCGCTCGGCTTGATGACGACCGCCGCGCCTGCGACGAGCGCGGGAATGGCATCGATGAAAGACAGCACGAGCGGAAAATTCCACGGGCTGATGACGCCGACTACCGGATACGGCGCATACGTCACCTTGAAGACGATGTCGGGATGCGCGTCGAGCTTGCGGAAGGGCGTGGTGAGCACTTCGGGCGCGGCATCGCAGAAGCCGTGAATGAAGTGGATGACCGCGCCGAGTTCTTCTTCCGAGATGCGATGACGCGCCGTATCGACGGACAGCGCCGCCACGATCTCCTTGCCGTGCGCCTCCAGTTGCGCGGCCCATTCGCCCAGCGTCTTCGTGCGATGTTCGAGACCGCGCGACTGCCATGCGCGCTGCTCGTCGCGCGCCTTCGCCATCATATCGCTTACGTCTTGCGCGGATGCGGCATCGAACTCGTAATCGTGTTCGCCCGTGCGCGGATTGCGTACCTTGATTGCCTTCATCGTCGTTCCGTTCTGTTGTCTGCCCGGTGCGGGCGTGGTCCCAAAGTGAGGACGATGCTAACAACAGAAATTTCGGCACGGCAGGCACGCACACGCGATGTGGCCGAATTCCTATATCTGAATGCCTTGTTCCAACAATCAGGGTTTAGCCGTTTCTTCGGTCTTGCGCACGCGCAGGGTCGCTCGCGCGGCTTCGGGCGTTTCGCGCTGTTGCGTAGCAGGACTCGCGAGACGGCGCGCATCCTTGGGCGCGAAGCCGAAGTAATCGCGGAACGCAGCGGTAAAACTGGTCTGATGCTGATAACTGGTCGCCAGCGCGACTTGCCCGACCGGCATGCGTTCGTCGACGAGCAGATGCAGCGCATGATTCATGCGGCATCGATGACCATATTCGAAGATGGTCATGCCATATAAAAACTTGAAGCCGCGCTTGAGTTTCGACGCATTGGTGCCCACCGCGCGCGCCAGTTCGGGAATGGTCGGCGCAACGCGCAAATCCGCGACGATCATCTTCTGCGCCTGTTCGATCAGCCGCAGATCGCGCGCGGAGAGCGTTTCGCCGGGCGAGTCGTCACGCAGATGTGTCAGCCACATTTCGATGCACGCGCACAGAATCTCCGTACACTTGCCTTCGAGATAGAGCAACTGTCTCGCGCCACTGTACGTCGATGCGAGCAACTGTTCGGCAATGTGCAGCGCATCGACACTGAAGGGCATCTGACGGTTGTAAATCTGATCGCGCTGGATGGCGGCCAGTTCCGCGCGAATCTTGTCCGCTTCGCCGCCGAGCGCATGCACGAGACGGTCGAAATAGCGCCGCGTCACATACATGCTGACGGACTGCCACGGCCCCGGCCCGCACGTCACCTGATACTGCACGTCCGCTCCCTGACTGCACACCAGCAGGTTCGGCGCATTCACATGCAGATGTCCGGTATCCGAAAAGTCGACGCTCGCGGGGCCTGCGATCGAGAAATGAAACTCGACGAAGCCTTCGGGAAGAATGCGTTCCGAGCGGCTGTGGGCGTAGTTGCAGTCGGAGACGACCAGAAAGATTTCATCGCGGATGCTGGCCATCTTCCAGGCACCTTCTTCGGCATCGCCGGGTACGGTGATGGTCGCGCCGTAGAGGCCGAACTCCGGCACGCTGATGCAATCCGGGCGTACGCGCAACTGGTAGAACGCCTCGGTAAGCCGCGCCTGCGGTCCAGCAAGCGTGTTCCGGAACAGACCCGTATTCGATTCGCTCATCGTGTCTCCGTGCTGATGGTCGCGCCTGCGGGGAGAAGCGGTCAGGCTTGCCGCTTCGGGCGCGCTCGATGATTTATCTGACTGCATTATCGGTCGCCAAAACTCGGCGATGCGTCTGCACGATGTTTTCGTGCATCGGCATGAAGAAAAACCGCTTTTCCTAGGTTCGCGTCGTGTTTGAGCATCCTCGCCAAAATTGCCACGGTTATAAGAAGGCACGGGCGCATGCCGCGCCCCTTTTATGCCATTTCTGCCTTCTCTGCCCGACACTCACGATGCGACATTACCTATCCCGGCTGCGCGCACGCGGCGATCTTCTGACCGTGACGCGCGAAGTCGATCCGCGCTTCGAAGCCGCCGCCGTCGCGCGGCGTCTTCAGCGCGAAACCACCAAGCCCGTGCTCTTCGAGAACGTGCGCGGCAGCAAACTGCCGGTCCTGCTCAACCTTTACAGCGATCACGAGCGCTTGCGCGAGATCATCCGCTGCGCGCCGGACGAGACGTTCTGCGCGCGGCTGGATCGAGAGATCACGCTGGCATCGACGCTCGACACCGCGACCGAACCGGTGCCGATGCCGTCGGACTGGGTCACGGGCAAGCTCTCCGATCTGCCGATCCTGACGTATCACGAACGCGACGGCGCGCCCTACATCACCTCGGGCATCTTTCTCGCGAAGGACCCGGACAGCGGCGTGCCCAATTTGTCGTTCCATCGTTCGATGGTCGTCTCGGATGACGAACTGCGCATTCGTCTCGGCAGCAGTCATGATCTCGCGCAGTATCAATTGCGCGCGGAAGCACGCGGCGAAGCGCTCGAAGCGGCCATTCTGATCGGCGCGTCGCCGGAACTGTTCATGAGCGCGTGCGTGTCGCTGCCGCCGGAAGGCGACGAACTCGCGCTCGCCGCAGCGATTCGCGGCGGGCCGCTCGGCATGCGCCGCGCGGTCACGCTCGATCTGGACATTCCGGTGGCGGCGGAGATCGTCATCGAAGGGCGCATCCTGCCGAACGAGCGGCGGCCGGAAGGACCGTTCGGCGAGTTCATGGGCTATTACGTCGAAGTGGGCGACAACCATGTGTTCGAAGTCACGCACGTGGGCTGGCGCGAAGGCGCGGTGTTTCATGGCCTGATATGCGGGTCGGACGAAGACTTGCGGCCGCTCGAAGCGGCGACGGCGGCGCGTATCTACAAGGCGGTATCGGCGCAAGTGCGCGGCGTGCTCGACGTCACGTGCAAGCCGACCGTGATGAACACCATCATCAAGATCGATAAACAGTACGACGGCCACGCGCAGCATGCGTTGCTCGCGGCGCTGGGATCGCATCTGGACTACAACAAGCTGTGTATTGTCGTGGACAAGGACATCGATATTTACGACATGAACGAGGTTATCTGGGCGTTTTTGACGCGTGGCCGCGCGGATACGCGGACGATGGTGATCAACGGCGTGCCCGGGTTCTATCGCGATCCGCACAAGGATCATTGGGGACGTCTTGCCATCGATGCCACGAAACCGTGGGGACGTGAAGCCGAATTCGAACGGAAATCGATTCCGGGCGTCGATACGCTGGTGCTCGACGACTATCTGCCGAAGGCTGTGCAGCGATGAGCGGCTCGACACGTCCGCGGCGCATCGTCGTTGCCATCACGGGTGCGACGGGCGCGATCTATAGCGTCCGTCTGCTTAGTACGTTGCGCGAGCGGGAGGTGGAGACGCATCTGGTGGTATCGCGTGCCGGATGGCTGACGCTGCACGACGAACTGGCGATGGACCGGCACGCCATGCGCGGCCTCGCCAGTGTGTGGCACGAGGCGAACGAGGTCGGCGCGACCATCGCGAGCGGGTCGTTTCAGCATGACGGCATGGTCGTCGCCCCCTGTTCGATGAAGACGCTCGGCGCGATTGCGCACGGGCTCGACGACAACCTGGTTACGCGCGCGGCGGATGTGACGTTGAAGGAGCGGCGCAAGCTGGTGTTGCTGGCGCGGGAGACGCCGTTGACGCTGGCGCATCTGAACAACATGACGCTGGTTACGCAAATGGGCGGCGTCATCATGCCGCCGTTGCCGTCGTTTTATGCAAAGCCGGCGACGATCGAGGAACTGGTGGACTACACGGTGCAGCGGGTGATGGATCAGTTTGGGTTGAATGACGAGTCGGCTTATGCGCGGTGGAAGGGGTTGGGTGGTTGACGCAAAGAAGAAGGCCGCTCGAATATCCCGAGCGGCCTGTTTTTGTTTCCGGTGCAACGACTAGGCACTTACCCCCACCGCCTCCACCTTTTTCTTCGCCCCCCCGCGCTTCTTCCGCTTCGCCATCGAAAGCAAGGTCAGCAGCACGAACAAAGCCGTGACGAGCTTCAGGTCCGATGGCTGGAAGCCGAGCGCCAGCACCACCGAGATCAACTGAAAGTACACGATCGACCCGAGCACCGGCGCGATCACCGGACGCGTCATCGACCGGTTACCGATGACCGCTTCACCGAGCAGCAACGCGGCGAGACCGTTCACCAGCACGCCGAAGCCCATGTTCACGTCCGCGAAGCCCTGGTTTTGCGCAAGCATCGCGCCGCCCATTGCCGCGAACAGGTTCGCAAGCCCCAGTCCCACGAGCGTGTACACCTTCACGTTGATGCCCTGCGCCTTCGCCATCGACGCACTCGAGCCGATTGCACGCATGGCCAAACCATGTTCGGTGCCGAGGAACCACAGCACGCAAGCCGCAATCGCCACGTCGATCGCGCCCAGCATCAGGATGCGCGGCATATAACCGCCGCCATCGCCCGGCAGCCACGAAAACACGCTGAAGAACGCGAACAGCGCAGCGTTCGGCTGACCCATCACGCGGATATCGACCGAATAAAGCATCGACAGGACGAGAATGCCGCACAGCAGCGTGTTGATTTTCGCCTTCTCGTGGATATATCCCGTCACCAGTCCCGCCAGAAAGCCCGCGAGCGCGCCGCCGAGCAGCGCCATCACCGGATTCAGGCCGAGCATCAGCAGCTTGGCGCACACGCACGCGCCGAACGGGAACGCGCCCTCGCCCGTCATGTCCGCGAAATTCAGGATGCGGAACGGAATCATGATCGCAATGGCGATCAGCGCGTACGTCAGGCCCTGCATCAGGCCGACCGGAACGAGGTCGAAAAAGCCCAGCAAAAGGTTCATGAGTTCACCGTCTTTGCCGTCACCGGCCCTTCGTTGAAATACGCCATGAGTTTTTCGACGGTCATCGCGCGCTTCGCATCGCCCGACAGGTCGCCGACGATCTGGCCGTCGCGCATCATGATTAGCCGGTTGCCGAAGTCGATGGCGTGCTGCATGTTGTGCGTAACCATCATGGTCGTCAGGTTCTGTTCGCGCACGACCTGTTTCGTCACGCGCATCACGATGGCCGCGGTGCGTGGATCGAGCGCGGCCGTGTGTTCGTCGAGCAGCAGCAGTTCGGGCCGCTGCAAGACCGCCATCAGCAGCGACAGCGCCTGACGCTGGCCGCCCGACAACAGCGACGCCTTCGTCTTCAGCCGCTTCTCCAGCCCGAGATCGAACGATGCAATCCGGTCGCGAAACTCCTTCGACAACGCACTCGTCAGACCGAAGCCGAAGGAGCGCTTCAGTCCGCGCCGGTTCGCCACTGCCAGGTTCTCTTCGAGGCTGAGCGCCGCCGCCGTCCCCACCGACGGGTCCTGAAAGACGCGCGCAAAATGTCTTGCGCGCTTGTGCGTGGGCAGCGACGTGACGTCGTGGCCATCGACGAAGATCGCGCCGCTGTCAGGCGTCACTTCGCCCGCGAGCAGGTTCAGAAACGTCGATTTGCCCGCGCCGTTGCCGCCGACCACGACCGCGAAGTCGCCCGCATACAATTTGAGCGATACATCCGACAACGCAACACGCTCATCCACGGTGCCGGGATGAAAGGTCTTGCAGATTTTCTCCGCCGACAACATGGGAATATGGCGCTCGCGCATTGTAGTGACCTTGGCCTTGCTGCGGCCGTTCAGTTGATGAAGCATTTGCAGTCCTCCAACGCGGCAGGGACCATCAGTCCCAGCGCTTGATACTGGCTCTTGCTGATCTGCGTGACGTAATCCGACGGCTCCGGCCGCGCGGGCGGCAGCGTCTGCGTCTTCTCGCCCTTGAGCACGCGGCCCGCGAGCCTCGCGGCATTTGCGCCGACCGATTGCAGCGACACCGCGTACGACGCCGTCGCCATGCCCTTCTTGATAAACTCGGTCTCCGAACTCAGGATCGGAATCCTGAGGCGCTGCATGCTCGCGGCCACGGCGGGAATGGCGGATTGCACGAGGTTCGACCCGGTGATGTATACGAAGCCCACGCCCTTCAGCAACTGCGTGCGCTGTGCAATGTCGTTGACCGAATCGACGCTGACCGGCTTGAACGTCAATCCGGCGCGCTGCGCCGCTGCTTCGAGCGCCTTGGTCGTCACCACGTCGTTGGCTTCGCCGGGGTTGTAGAGCGTGCCGAATGACTTCGCCTCGGGGAACGCCTTCTTGGCGAACGCCAGCACCGCATCGAAATCCTGCAGGTCCGACGAACCCGTGAAGCGGTCGCCGCCCTGCTTCCAGCTCGGCACGAGGCCGGCCGCGACCGGGTCCGTGACTTCGGTGAAGACGAGCGGCGTTTTCGTATCGACGACGGCGGAGCGCGCCACCTGCGAAACGGACGTCGTCACCGTGAGGATCAGCGCCGGATGCTTCGCGGAAATCTGCGAGAACATCTGCGGCATCAGCGCCTGCGTGAAGTTGGCATCGCTATAGACGTAGCTCACGTTCTTGCCTTCGACGTAGCCTTCCTTCGCCATTTGCTCCTTGAAACCTTCGATGGTCTTCGCAAGCGACGGATGCGGCCCGAGATTGGCGATACCGATCACCGTCTCGTCCGCCACGGCGGGCAGCGCGGTCAGGGCAAGCGCGGCGAAGCACAGCGCGCCGAGCGTCGCCGGCAACTTGCGATTCCTGACGCGTGCAGGCGTGATGCAATTTTTCATATTGGATTCCGGGGAAACGCGGGACGCCGAACCGAATCGACGGACTGGCATTAATTTAATGCCGATGTTTTGCGCAACATTAAAGCGAGCCGCACAACTGCCGTTTCGCTACAACTCGCGCCGTTTTGCCTAAGTTTCAGGCGGCCACGCGAGGCCGCGCGGCGGGCATGCGTCCGGTCAAAATGCCCGCCGCGCGCTCGCCGCTGGAGCAGGCGCCCGTCAGCAAGGCTTGTGAAAGCCAGTCGCCGCAATAGACGACCGGCGATGCGCCGCTCTGCCCGCGCGCTTCCTGCCAGCGCCAGAACGCATTCACGCGCGCGCCGTAGCCCGGCGAAAACACCGGCAGCTTGCGTGCGATCCACTGATTCGTGACCTGCACGACGTGCTCGTCGAAGCCGGGAATGCGGGCGCGCAACTCATCGCGGATCAGCACGTCGAGTTCGTGTTCGAGGCCGCGCCGGACGGCTTCATCGGCGGCTTCGGGCTTGAGCTGGCAGTAGATCTGCGTGAGCGGACGGCCGTTGGCAGGCGCGGCCGGCAATTGCTGATAGGTGGCGATGCGTCCGGGCAGACCGCGCATCGCAAAGTTCATCTTCGGCGGCAAGGGCTGCGCGAAGCCGTAATGCACGACGCCGAGCGAGTTGTAACGCACGGCATCGAACATGCGGCGTTCTTCGGGCGACGGCTCGTCGATCAGCGCGCCCGCCAGCGAGCCTTCGACCGCGCAAACGGCGTAATCGAAATGCTCGGTTTCGCCGCTCGCCAGCAGCAACGCCGCGCCGTCCGCGTGACGCCTGAGCTTGTGCACGGGCATCGCCGTCCGGACATCCAGTTGCGATGCCAGCGCCTGACACACGCGCCCCATGCCGCCCTTGAGGGTATGCACCGTGCTTTCGCCGATCATGTGCGGCACCGTCGATACATAGAACAACGCCGACAGCGTTTCCGGGTTGAAGCTGCGCGTTGCCCGGAACACCGGCTCGATCATGCGTTCCAGCACGTTCGGGCCGAGCGTCTCGCGGATGTACGCGGCGAGCGTCATGTCGTCGAGGCGCGCATCGGCATTCAGGGCGCTCGTCGCCCAGTCCGGATCGACGTGCGGCTTCGCGCGACGCATGGACAGCGCATGCGTGACGAGCCGCATCCGCTCGCCCATGCCGAGACCGGGTGTCGCCAGCGAGCGCGGCGACGGCATCAGTTCGATGGTGTGCTCACCTTCCGGCGACACGCACTGCGCCGTCAGCCGGTGCAGCGGCACCAGCGCATCCTGCATCGACAGATCGGCGACGAGGCGGTTGAACGCCTGGCCGAACGGATAGACGAGCCGTGCGCCGCTGTTGTAGACGAGGTCGCCAGTGCGCCGGTCGCCCATGCGGCCGCCGACGACGCTTTGCGCATCGAACACGGTCACCTGCGCGCCCGCCTGCTTCAGCCGATACGCGGCCGTGAGTCCCGCGATGCCCGCGCCGATCACGGCGACGCGCGGCCCGAAAAGAGATGAATTCGTCATGTGCATAAGTAGCTCGTCAGCCAACCGGCTTGGTCACAGAAGAAGGCACGCGCAGCTCGATCAGCCTGACGCCGCCGGACGCCAGCGCACGATGCAGCGCAGGCGCGAAAGCGTCCGTGGTTTCGACGGTTTCGCCGGGAACGCCGAAGGATTGCGCGAACGCGGCGAAATCGATTGCGCCGAGCGCCGTGCCCGTCGTGCGTCCGAACTGGCGGCGTTGCGCACTGTCGATTGCGCCGTACGCGCTGTTGTTCACCACGATCATCAGCAGATCGACGCCCAGGCGCTGCGCCGTCTCCAGTTCTTCCGCGTGCATCATGAAGCAGCCGTCGCCCGCAATGGCCACGACGCGCCGCGATGCGTCGAGTAAAGCTGCGGCGATCCCCGCCGGCAGGCCGTAGCCCATTGCGCCGCTTTTCGGTCCGAGCTGCGTGTTCGGCCGGCGATGACGCAAGTAACGCTGCGGCCAGGTGGCGTAGGCGCCCGCTCCGGAGGTGACGAGGGTATCGTGGGCAAGGGTTTCATCGAGCAAGGCGTAGACGGCGCGCAGATCGAGCGGGCCGGGACACGTTCCGCTTTCGATATACGCCAGCCGTTCCGCACGGGCTTCGCGGACCCACGCTTCGTCGCTTTCGCGTGTCTGCGAGACCGACACCCACGCTTCGACGAACGCGTTGGCATCCGCTGGAATGGCAAGGTCCGCGCGATACGCCGCGTTCAGTTCCGCCGCCTCGGGATGCACATGGACGAGCGCATTCGCCTGCTTCGGCGGCGTCCATAGCGTGAAGCCCGCGAACGCGCCCGCGCCGACCGTGTTCAGTTCGCCGAGCCGTCCGTTCAGCATCACGACGAGATCGGCCTGCGCGATGCGCGGCGCCAGCGCCCGGTCGATACCCAGACCGATCTCGCCCGCGAAGTTTGCATCGTCATGATCGACGAGATCGCGCCGCCGGTACGTGGTCGCCACCGGCAGGCCGTTCGCGCGCGCCAGCGACGTCAGCGTGCGCAACGACTCGCTGCGCCATCCCGTGCCGCCGACGATGAGAAACGGCTTGCGCGCCTGCGCGAGCATCGACGTGAAGCGCGTCATGTCCTGCGGCGCAGGCGCGGCGGCAGTGGGCAAAGGACGCGGCAGGTCGGCGACATCCGCAGTTTCACGCGACACGTTTTCGGGCAGCACGAGCACGACCGGACCGCGCCGGCCCGACATCGCGATGTGCCACGCGCGCGCAAGCATCTCCGGAATCCGCTGCGCGGATTCGATCAGCCCGACCCACTTCGTCAGCGGCCCGAAGACCTGATGGAAGTGCGAGACGCCGAGCATGGCTTCGCGTTCCGCGCCGTGCATGTCCGCCTGGCCGACGATCATGATCATCGGCGCGCTGTCGGTGTAGGCAGTGTGGATGGCGAGCGTCGTATTGAGCGCACCGGGCGCACGCGCCGCGAGGCACACGCCGGGCTGGCCGCTCAGCTGGCCGATCGCCTGCGCGGCGTAGGCCATGCCCGCTTCGTGCCGGAAACTCGCAAGACGGATAGACGGCGCGCGCGTCGCCAGCGCATCGACGAGTTCGAGAATGCCCTCGCCCGGTATGAACGTGACGACGGGAACGTCGAACCGATGCAGCGCATCGGCGAGAATCGCGGCCCCGTTGCGAGGCGCGGCTGAGGTCTGGTCAGGCAAGGGAACATCCTCGAAAATGCGCGCCCGCGAAGGCGCGCCTGCGAAGCATCGGAACCATCAGAAACGATGGAAGATGCCGGCCGTCACCGCGAGCTGGCGCTTGCTCGTCGATGCCCCGCCGCTGCTCGCATATTCGATGTTCGCGTGCTGTGCATCGCCGGCGGCGAGTTGGAAGATCGCATCGACGTACAGGATGGTGCGCTTCGACAGGAAGTAGTTGTTGAAGAGCGAGAACTCATGATACTGCGGAGAAAAATCCGTGGGCTGGACCTTTCCGAGTGTGTACGTGTAATCGAAGGAAAGCTGATACGCCGGCGTGATGTAGCGGCTCACGTTCGCTTCGACGTTGGTGTAGCCCGCGCGGCCGTTGGCCAGGCCGAGCGCCGCCACGCCGAGGTTTTCATAGCGGCTGTGCGTGACGACGAGGCCGTACGTCGTCTTCCCCGCCGTGTAGGAGCCGCCGCCGCCGTAAATCTCCATGCTCGACGGCGACACCGCTGCTGCAATGGTCGGCGACTGCGCCGAGATCGACGGGAACAGCGCCGTGTTCCAGATGCCTTCGCTTGCCGCAATCGACGGGTGATTCATGCGCATGTAGGCCGCCGAGAGCTTGAGCGGGCCGTTCGCATAGTTGAGGCCGAAGCTCTCCGCGCTCTGGTTGCCGAAGCTGCCCGCGACGCCGCCAAAGCTGTACATCGCGCCGCCCTGAAGGCCGTGATAGTTCGGCGTCACGTACTTCACCGCGTTGTTGGTGCGGAACTGGAAGTTGAAGTTGTTGTTGTCGCCGACGGTCGCCGCGTAGCCGTTCCACATGTAGGCGGCCGAATATTGCGCGAGCCAGTCCTGCGTCAGGTCGTACTGACGGCCGAAGGTGAGCGAGCCGTAGTTGTCGGATTGCAGTCCGACATACGCCTGACGGCCGAACTGACGTCCGCCCTGCGCCGATGAACCCGTGTTGGGATTGAAGCCGCCTTCGAGCTGGAACACGGTACGCAGTCCGCCGCCGAGGTTTTCGACGCCGCGGAAACCCCAGCGGCTCGGACCGTTGGCCGTCGATACGGACGCGCCCTTCAGCGAATTGTTCGTGTAGATGAGACCCGACATCACCACGCCGTACAGCGTGACGCTGCTGTCGGACGGCGCGGTCTGCGCATGAGCGGCGGTGGCGGCGGTGGTGGATGCAAGCAGCAGCATCGTGGAGCAGACTCGTTTCATGTTCTTGTTCCGTTCAGGCGGTCGTGGGCGGCATCGGTGGAAAAGCGCGTATGGGTCAGAGCAGCGCATGGCTTGTATGGCCACGAACCGCAGAGTAAAAACCACCATGAGCATCGACAATCGGGTAAAAAAAGTTAGAACCGATTTCCTTCATTTGAGGATCGGTTCGCTGGTGCCGAGTGTGGGATTTGTCATCGTGCGTGCGTCGGATGCACGGTGCAAACGATTGCACGGACGGGTTGGAAGCCAGCCGTCCAAAGAGATAGGCGATCGGATTTGTTTATTTTGTCGGCCTGCCGGTGCGCGGCGCTTCTTCTCACAATGAGCCAGAGCCAACTCTTCGGGCCTTCGACTCATGCGTTCTTCTTCTTCGTTGCGCACTCGCACGATTCACGGCGTAAGCATCGGCATTCTGATGCTCGATACGGGCTTCATGCGCCTGCCCGGCGATATCGGTCACGGCGACACCTGGCCGTTTCCGGTGCAGTACGCGCTGATGGAAGGCGTCACCGGACCGATGGTCATGGCCGCCGCCGCAGGCGACCGCGAAGCCGCCGCACCGCTGATCGACCGTTTTGTCGATGCGGCGAACCGGCTCGCGCGTCTGGGCGTCGACGGCATTGCGACGAGTTGCGGTTTTCTGGTGGCGTTTCAGCGAGAGATCGCGGCGCGCTGCACCGTGCCGGTTGCGACCTCCAGCCTGCTGCAACTACCGATGGCCGCCAGCGTGCTGAACGGCGGCAAGCGCGTGGGCGTGCTGACGGCGAAGCGTTCCGCGTTGACAGCGGCGCATCTGCTGGCGGCGAATGCATCGCCGGATGTGCCGGTTGCGGGTTTGCCCGAAACCTCGCGCTTCTTTCAGAATCAACTCACGAATGCCGCCCATGTGAGTTTCGACGATCAGGCACACGACATTCTCGACTGCGCCGCGCGCCTGCTGGACGAGCATCCGGATATCGGCGCGATCGTGAGCGAGTGCGCCAATTTTGCGCCTTATTCATCGCTCATTGCGGAGCGATTCGACGTGGCCGTGTATGACGTCGTGAGCCTGATCGAATGGTTCCAGCAGGGGTTGCGGCCCCGGCGCCTGAATGCCTCCTGCCCTGCCTGAACTGCCGCTCGGACCGATAGTGTCTTCTGACTGGACGGGCGGGAGCGAACCGGTCAGCCAAATCAGTTCGACGTTGCGCCGGCACTCCCGTGTTACCGATAGTCAACTACGGCTGCACGCGGTGCTTGTAGTCGTGCACCGTTTCCTTCGCGTAGTTCCAGTATTGCCCGGCGCGACCCTCGCGACCGCGCATCTGGCGCAACTGCTGTTCATCCAAATCTTGCGCGCACACATGGAAACCGACGCGGTGCTGTCCGCAGGCTGGTTTCGCGCGCTGAGCGACCGACGTCTTGCGCCCGCCCTGGCCTTGATGCACGGCGAACCCGCGCGCAACTGGCGTCTCGAAGAACTCGCCGATGCCTGCGCGATGTCGCGCACCACTTTCGCGCTGCGCTTCAGAACGACGGCGGGCGTGCCCGCTCTGACGTGTCTCGCCGAGTGGCGCATGCGTCTCGCAGAGCGCGCATTGCGGATGGCGCGACGCCATTCGATGAGGAGTACATACAAAATGTGTTAATGTTAGTTATGTGAAATTTGAGATTTCACTGTGGGGCTTGGGTTTACTTGCGTTTTGCCAGCTCGCGAAAGCTCCACCGACAAAACTGCGCTATCCTGGCTGCCGGGATCGTCGACGGCCGATCGTGGGCTTGACGGCGAACGGCAGGACGTGACCCTGAACGGACGAACGGTTCCTCAGAGGTCCAAGGGCCGCTAAGGGAGACAAGCCATTCATCCAACTCACTTGCGTTCCGGTGCCACATGCTGACTCCGCGCATAGCCACCGAAACATCTATCGCGATCGAAACCTGGGCCCTGCGGGCGAGGGGTTGACTTATTTTGGATTGAGGTGATCGATCGGCGCTCAGAAGAAAAGTTGAACGGCCTTAAGAGGTCCATCACAGTCAAGCGATTCGGGCTACGTCGTGTTTCGTTATAGATCATAGGCGTGCGAGTCCAATAAGTCCCGTTTTCAGAGGCGATCACTTCGGGTTTTTGCAGGACCTGCATGCTGCGACTTTCAGGCTGCCGTGGATGAGCACGGGGGCTGCTTGAGCCGATCGATACGAAGCTTCAGCATGCCACGGTCTTCATTTATGAGCGTGGCGTGGCTTGCGCTATCGGTTTGGCTCGGACCTGTCGGCATCCAATATACGCCGTCCTCTGTAAAGAGTTTGTGCCATTCGTCGAAACGTCGCTCGTCCAGCAGCCGCGCCTCGCGATAAATGAACTTGATCGCTGAATCGATCGACGAAGCGTTGGCATTCATATGTCATCCTTAACAGTGAAATGCACCATCGATGCGCAGCCAGATAGAATTGGAATGCAAGGGCGAAACTACGAAGTCTCGCTCTTCAGCCATCAAGTGCGAACCACGGGGGTGCCGACCGCTATGCGTCCAGAACCAGTTGACTCTAACAGGCTCTCGAACGCATATCTGCATGACGCGTCCCGATCGCTTCTCTTCTTCACTTAGACAGTAGTCGCGGTGCTCCACCCTGCCCTCGACTACCGTCGTTTGGCAGATGCCGCACTCGCCCCGTCGACAGTCATACAAAGGGTCGAGTCCGGCCTCAAGCATCGCGTCCAGTATCGTCTGGCCGGGCCCGACTAGCAGAGATAACCCCGATTTGCGATGTCGAGGCCAATTTGAAATGTCCGATATCGGGGGTGCGGTGGAATTCTTGGACTGGGTTATGTTGTCAGTCCGAGACTCTCCCGATATTCGATCGGACTGAGTGCGCCAAGCGAGATCTTGATCCGTTTCTCGTTGTACCAGCGAATGTACGAGTCAACGACCTCAATGAACTGGTCGGTGCTGATGGCTTGCCAGTCCCGAGAGTAAAACAGTTCCGTTATTAGCCGTCCAAAGAAGCCTTCGCACGCCGCGTCATCGGGCGAGCAGCCCTTGCGCGACATTGAACGAATCAGATTGGCCTCCCGTATTCGGCAAAGCCAGCCTGGCCAGCGATAATGCGCACCGCGATCTGAATGGACGACAGGTCGGCTGTTGCTACTGCCTAGTGCTTCGATGGCAGCATCGAGCATCGTATTCACAAGCTCGACGTCTGGTCGCGTACCGATCGACCAACTGAGCACAAGCCCATCGAAGCAGTCAATGATCGGCGACAGATAGACTTTGCCGGCAGGAATCTGGAACTCCGTGATGTCCGTGAGCCACTTTTCATTCGGTGCTGCGGCCTGGAAATCCCGGTTGATAAGGTTGCCCGGAGCAGGACCGATTTCTCCAGCGTAGGAGCCATACCGACGTCGACTCGTCGTGGCCGCGCTTAGCTGTTCCTGCTTCATCAAGCGCCGAACGACTTTTTCCGAGATGAAGACTTTCTGCCTGCCAACCGCCGCACGCACCCGGCGATATCCGTAGCAGCGGTGGTTCAGTTCAAAGATATCTGCAATGGCAAGGCGTACACCGGCATACTTGTCGGCAGTCTGTAAGTGCGTGCCGAATACCCGAAGTCTTCCCGAGAGCGCGTTTCTTTCGTTCGGGCTGCAGCTCATCGAGCCAGGCGACGAGCGTCCCGCGTCCCGGATATCCCAAGGCCCTTGTCGTTGCTGCCAGACACTGGCCGTGGCTCATGTAGTGGTCCGTGGCCGCCTTTTTTTGTTCTGCCGAGTAGCGCGGCCTCAAGCAAATACGTTCCCTCGGCAAATCCAGGAATCGCTCGTACGCGTGATACCAACGTTCGAGAGATTTAGTTGTGGGATAGCCCAATTGACGAACCGTCGCGGTAAGGCGCTTCCCAAGCGTCAAATAGAGCTTCACTGCTCGGATGCGGTCTTCGTACGAATACATGGACTAGCTCCTCATAGTCCAAGAATTCCGCCGCACCCCCTATACGGACATTACAATCTAGCCGCTACATGCGAAGCTCGACATCGGTAGCGTTATGTCAAGTCCTCAGGATCGTGCTGTCCGCTGCGTGCCGGACACCCGATGCCAGGTTAGCATCCCGATTTGTACCGCAGCGCCACGGATTTTGCATCGCTACGCTGGGTCGCTTCGTAGATCGCCGCGGAGCACTGACGGTGGAAAGCTGGCGAACAGGCTATCTCGGGATCCGCCAA
Organism: Caballeronia sp. LZ001; assembly: GCF_031450875.1. Taxonomy (NCBI): domain Bacteria; kingdom Pseudomonadati; phylum Pseudomonadota; class Betaproteobacteria; order Burkholderiales; family Burkholderiaceae; genus Caballeronia; species Caballeronia sp. LZ001. The sequence continues at coordinate 371,727 of NZ_JARTVX010000006.1, forward strand.
GTACTGCGCGATCTGAGCGAGTTCGAGCTCAACACTTTCTACAATTTCTCCAAGCAAGAGATCGCGCTCATCGAGACGCGGCGCTCGGATCTATATCGTCTTGCCGTCGCGCTGCACGTCGGCTTCATACGAATGTCCGGGCGATCATTGGACTCGGATCGCCAGATACCTGCGATGTTGTGGCGACACCTCGGTCGACAACTGCATGTCCAGCCGCCCGATCTCGGCACTCTGCGTTCGATCTGTGACGGACGCCTCGATACGCTGTCAGACGTCTTCGGCGCACGGGCAGCCGGTTTTCGTGTTTTCGGAACCGCCGGGACCCCTTCCTCCGCTACTGGCTTAGCTGCGGTCCTTCGCTTCGTAGCAGGATTCGCTTCGCATTGCCCTTGGAAAGGCTTGCCCTTAGCGCCTCCATGAGATCGATGACCTCGGCGGACGCAATTTCTTCCTGCGTTTCCGTGGCCACAATCTGCTTACCTGCGATCTTCTGGTCGATGGCGGCCAGTACCCGTTTCTTTTCTTCGTCTTCATACGCTGCCGCGTCGTACACGTCCGCCGCACCTTGCTCGATGATTTGCACGGCCAGTTTCAGCTCCGACTCCGACACCGCCACGCGTTCAATACCAAGATCTTTTAGAGAGCGTACCTCGTCAGCGAACAGGAGCTGCTGAAAGACCATGCCGTCCTCGGACGGACGTACCTGAACGATGCGCGTCTTACCTTTGTAGCTCCACTTCGCGAGCGCGCAACGACCGGTCTTGGCGAGCGCCTCCTGTAACAGGCTATAAGGCTTGCCACCACGCTTATCGGGGGCGATAAAGTACGCCTTGTCGTAGAAAATCGGATCGACCGACTGTTCAGGGACGAACGACACGATCTCAACGACGTGACTCGCGCCCTCCTCTAGCGCCTTTGATTCTTCGGCGGTGAAGACAACATAGCTATCTTTTTCGAACTGGTAGCCGTTCTGCATCGACGATCGTTCTACCACCTGTCCGAACGACTCCGATACGTATTGCTGCTTTACCCGTGAACCGTCAGGTGCGAGCGTGTTGAAACGAATTTACGATGAACTCTCGGTCGCTGAATAAAGCCGAACCGGAATGGACACCAGGCCGAAAGACAGAGAGAGCGACGCAATCGAGCGAGCTACCATGAGGCTTCCCCTCAGCCGGCATCCTGATCTTGCATTTCGGCGGACGAAAGATGCGATCCATCGCCCGAAGCTAGTAGGGCGTGGAAGCAGAATAGCACTGGTCACGCTGTCATTTGGAGCACCCAAACTTTTGGTCGCACCCTTTTTTTACGCGCACTTCGACCATTGCGATGATGTGTGATGGAGGCCATCGGTACGTCCATTGCTCAAGGCAGATCGCACACGAAGGTTCAAACGACAACGATCATGGCCCCGTCACGCAAGGCTAGCTCCCAGCCGCTCGATGAATACAAGCAACGACGAAACTTCGCCTCGACACCCGAGCCGCGCGCCGATTTAAGCGCCGTCGCAGGCAATGCCTTCGTTGTGCAGAAACACTGGGCAAGCCGTCTGCATTATGACTTTCGACTGGAGCACAATGGCGTGCTTTTGTCTTGGGCGGTCCCTAAAGGGCCCTGCTACGACCCGGGGAAAAAACAGATTGCTATCCACGTCGAAGATCATCCGGTCGACTACGCGTCGTTCGAGGGTGTCATCCCGCCCAAACAATACGGTGCTGGCCGGGTTATTGTCTGGGACCACGGCACCTGGGATCCCGCGGGAGACCCCGGCCGCGGCATGACCAAGGGGAAGATCTTATTTCGCCTGCACGGAGAGAAACTCGCGGGGCTCTGGGAACTGGTGCGTATCGCCAAGCCAGGGGACAAGCAAGACGCCTGGATGCTGTTCAAAAAGCGAGACGAGTGGGCACGTTCGATCAACGAGTATGACGTCATCAAAGCGCTCCCAGACAGCGTCATCGCGCATCCACTTGGTCTGCTGGAAGAGCGTGAGCCCAAAATCGGCCGAAGCGTACGCGATGCAGATCCAACCATCGACTTGTCTGCCGCGGTGCGTTCTCGCATGCCGGCGAAGCTTGAGCCACAACTCGCTACGCTGTCTGCCGCGCTGCCTAAAACAGGCGACTGGATCACCGAGAATAAGCTGGACGGGTATCGTCTCCTTGCTCGGATCGACAAAGGCCAAGTCAAGCTACTCACACGCAATGGCCACGACTGGACGACAAAATTTCCGACCTTAAGAGACGAGATACAAAGGCTTGCCGTCACAAGTGCCTGGCTCGACGGCGAAATCGTCATGCTCAAAGACGGCCTTCCAAGCTTTTCTGCCCTCCAACAGGCGATCGACGGTCCGACCAATCAGGACATCCTCTTCTTCCTGTTCGACTTGATGTACTTAGACGGGAGAAATCTCAGGCGTGTCCCGCTTTGGGCCCGACGCGCCCAGCTTGCAACCCTGGTTCAAGAAAGCAGTGAACACCTCATTTTCAGTCAAGATTTCGATGCGTCCCCTGCACAGATGTTCGAGGCTGCTGCAAGCCTGGGTCTCGAAGGTCTGATGCTCAAGCGGCGCGACGCACCTTACGAGTCGGGACGAACAGACACTTGGTTAAAGGCTAAGGCCCGGCTGCGCCAGGAGTTTGTGATTTGCGGCATGACTGCCCGCGCAGGGAACACGGGAGAAGTCGGCAGTTTGCTTCTCGGCTATTATGCGGGCGACAAGCTCCACCATGCTGGGAGTGTTGGCACCGGTTGGAGTGCGAAAACCGCACGAGACTTATGGAAGCAGCTTGCGCCGCTTCGCTTAAGCGCACCGCCGTTCGACACGCCCGTGAAAAAGCCAGGACGATGGTCGAAGCGAGCAGCCGGTAGCGAAGCGTGGGTGCAGCCTCAATTTGTCGCGGAGGTTGAGTTCGCCGAGTGGACCGGTGACGATGTCGTTAGACAGGCATCATTTCGGGGGCTAAGACTTGATAAGCCTGCACGCAGCGTCGTGCGCGAAGGAGGAAAGACCGAACGTCCTGTGCTCGCGCCGAATCTCAAGATCACCCATCCAGAACGGGTGATTGATGTCGCGACAGGAGTGACGAAAGCTGAGTTGATCCATTACTACGCGAGCGTTATCGACTGGATGTTGCCGCATTTGAGAGATCGCCCCATCGCGCTCGTCAGAGCGCCGGAGGGTGTGTTGGGTCAGCTCTTCTTTCAGAAACACGCCGAGAAGACAGCAATGCCTGGTTTAACGGCTCACGATCGCGACCTATGGCCCGGGCATCCGCCACTACTCACGGTCGATACCCCAGAAGCGCTTCTGGCCGCCGCGCAAATGAACGCCATCGAGTTCCACACATGGAACTCGGTTGCCGCTCGTCTTGGTAAGCCGGATCGGGTGATTTTCGACCTCGACCCCGGCGACGGCGTCAAATGGGCTCATGTGCAGGAGGCGGCACAGTTGGTACGTGCCTTACTCTCCGAATTGGGGCTGAAGGCGTGGCTCAAAACGAGCGGCGGAAAGGGATTGCACGTCGTTGTACCGCTCACACCGCGTCTTCAATACGCGAGCGTCAAAGCATTTTCACAAGCGTTCGTGCGGCATCTAGCCAAGACCATCCCAGAGCGTTTCTCGGCAATTTCGGGGCCGTCCAACCGCGTAGGCAAAATCTATGTGGATTATCTGCGCAACGGCAAAGCGCAAACGACAGCCGCGGCGTTCTCAGCACGCACCCGACCGGGGCTCGGTGTATCGATGCCCATTGGGTGGGAACAACTTGCAGAAGTTAAAAGCGGCGCGCAGTGGACCGTCCAGACCGCACGTGAATACCTGAGCTTTCGGACGGAAGACCCCTGGAAAGACTACTGGTCCACTGGGCAGACACTGACCTCCGCCACGAAACGATTGCCGTAACGCGAATGCTATGACGCGGCTGCCGTGAAGCGACCTTAATAGTTCGGCACCGACAGCCATACACATCCGAAAACGGTAGAAAAAATTGAATAGTTTGAGTCAACTTTTTGAGAACGCGGAATGATTTTCGACGACGAACGGCTTTTTGAGAGGAGGAGATGATGGACGTGCCAATGACCGAGGAACAGATTAGAAGCCTTGCTCACCGTCTCTGGGAAGAGGCCGGAAGCCCCGACCGACGGCCTTTACATGTTGAGCCCCTTCAAGTCCGGCGAAGCACCGCTCACGCCGTCACGGAAACGGCTATCGATCAGTCCGCCACAAGCTTCCCGATGCCTCTTTGGTGCACAATCGGCACAAAGGCCACAAGGATACGACATGAGTACGATGGACGACCCAGATTCGATTTCCCTGGCATTGTCTGACGGCACCAAGGTTTCTGCACTACTCCACGTGCCGGAGGACGCGCGCGCTTTGTATGTCTTCGCGCACGGTGCGGGAGCGGGCATGCAGCACGCCGGCATGTCGTCATTGGCCAACGCGCTTGCGGTGGTCAATGTCGCCACATTGCGCTATCAGTTTCCGTACATGGAGCGGGGCTCCAAGCGAGTTGACTCGCCGGCCGTGGCGCATGCTGCCGTGCGGGCAGCCGTCGCAGACGCCCGGCGGCGGCTGCCCGCCCTGCCGCTCTTCGCGGGCGGCAGATCGTTCGGCGGCCGCATGACGTCCCAAGCTCAAGCCATCTCCCCGCTCGACGGCGTGCGTGGCCTCGTTTTTGTTGCGTTCCCACTGCATCCGGCGGGCAAGCCCGGCGTGGAACGGGCAAAGCACCTGGCGGACGTCATGGTACCGATGCTCTTCCTGCAAGGCACGCGCGACAAGCTGGCCGAGCTTCACCTTCTGCGGTCGGTCGTCGAACCGCTGGCGCCGCGCGCCGCGCTGCATCTGGTGGACGACGCAGATCATTCGTTTCACGTGCGCGCGTCCTCTGGCCGGACCGACGCAGAGGTGCTACTTGAACTGGCACGCACGATGTCGATGTGGTTCTTCTCAGAAGGAGAGTTCACGCGCGCCACCTGAGCAGGCACAAGAATGCCCATAGCAGAGTCGGCACGAGAGTCGGCGGACTCGCCGGGCTGTCCTCCCCCGCTCAATCACTTCGCTATTTACAGATGGGTCCGTCGCATAGCCGCGATCGCCGCCTTATGCGTGGCCACGGACGCATGACTTTGCAGTCGCAACTTGGTTGGAAGAAGCCAATCCTGCCTTCTCGAAGGCATTTTCACCGAGAGTTATGTAAAGACGGCGCAAGATTTCGCGCTGACGGTCGCGGTGCATTGCGACGACCAACGCGAGCTGATTGTTGCTGCCAAGCCCGCGCAACCGATTGATATTTACCTCAAGATGAACTCCGGAATGAACCGCCTGGGCTTCACGCCGGACCGTTACCGCGCGGCTTGGGAGCGTGCAAACGTGTCCAAAGGCATTGGTAACATCGCGCTGATGACCCACTTTGCGAACGCCGACGAAGGTAGCGTCGATTGGCAGCTTGAGAGATTCGACGAAGTAACAGTCGACATCCCGGGATTGCGCAGTCTCTCGAATTCGGCAGCGGCGTTGTGGCACGCTCGCGCTCATCGCGATTGGGTGCGTTCAGGCATCGTGCTCTACGGTGGTTCTCCTTCCGGACGCGCGGATGACCTCGGTGACCTCGTGCTGCGTCCCGCGATGACGCTCAGCAGCGAAATCATCGGCATCCAGAACATGCACGCGGGAGAAACCGTCGGCTATGCACGAAGCTACCGAGCAGATGCTGGCATTCGAATCGGCGTTGTGGCTTGCGGGTATGCAGACGGTTACCCACGGCATGCTCCCACAGAAACGCCTGTCTCAGTCGATGGCGTCACGACGCGCACCGTCGGTCGTGTTTCGATGGACATGCTCACGGTCGACCTTACGCAATGTCCCAATGCTGGTATCGGTTCAAAAGTAGAGCTATGGGGCGAGCAGGTCCGGATTGATCACGTCGCATCCTCGTCGGGCACGATTGGATACGAATTGATGTGTGCACTCGCTCGCCGCGTCCCCGTCACCGCGACGACCTAAACAGCGCCTGGCTAGTACAGAGCGAATCACGATTCCAGTATCAATCCTTTCTGAGGCAACATGAATTAAGATAGAAGCCCCGCAAGCGCCCGCAGCAATTGGCCCGTACTCGCAAGCAATCGCGAAAGACGGCTTTTTGTTCGTTTCGGGACAACTTTCGCTCGACGCCCAATCGGTGAGATGGTCGGCTCAAATGCCGCGCAGCAAATCGAACAATGTCTAAAAACATGGGGGCCATTGCTGAGGCTGCCTAGCGCTGGCAGGCCAAGTCGCGTCAAGGTCGTATGGGCTTGCCTCGTGAATTTTTGTCTGGCCGTTGCGTATCTAATAGATAGCTAACGATCGAATTATATTGGCTTAGTCTTCGCTGCGTCACTCGAAGCGAATCTGGCTTGACCTGAAGTCGCAGTCCTTAAGTGGCACAAGGTGACGGCAGCAAGACTTCCGACAGCAAATCGCAGCGGGCATGCACTCGGGACGGCGCCATGTCGGTATAACCGGCAGACATGCTCATTGTCCGGTCAGCGCTGCATTCCCGGAATTTCCTCACGCAGTGACATAACTAGCGTACCGCTACCGATCGGGTCGTCACAGTCATTGTTATCGTCGAGTCGACTTATGCGGCAACGACTTTGACTCGAGGCTCAAAAACGGGGCCAGACAGCGAAAAAATAGCATCAAACCCATAACCGGCATAAAGCCGAGGTGCAGCGCCGGCCGGAATGTTGTAGTACCTCGGCTCTCTCTCAGGTCCTGGCTGGCCGAATGGACGTCCAGCGCTGCGCCTTTAATCTTATTAAGTAATCGTTTTCATGTCACGTAGAAAAATGCCCGAAACAACGCGAGTTTTTCAATCGCCGAGTCATGAAGCAAAAAAAACCGACCTAACGGGTCGGTTTAAAAGTTCTGGCCATTCCGAGGGCCTGCCAGAACCTGAGAGACGATTCATCAAACAAGTCCTCAAAGTTCAGAGGAACCGGTACCAAGACTTTACCAGAACGCGGCGCACCGATTGTGCGCCTCCTTACACTCCACCTGAGGATCCGATCGATCAAGAGAGGGCAAGAGCCCGTCACAGAAGTCCAGCACAGCGTAATCGCAAACGAGTTCTTTGAATCGAGTGTCGATTACGGCGCCCGGCGTAGCCGAGATTAAACCTGAGTGCGACCTTGTCACGCAGTTGGTCGAGTGGTGCATTCATAGCATTGCAAGTCAAATTGTTCCCGCCTAGCTGCGGGCGGTCCGTGCTCTGCAAACGTCGTTCCACCCGCCATGAGCTCCCCTTATGGACGTCAAGGATGGTCCTTATTGGATGGGAGCAACAGCGCCTAATTTTTGCGCTATCAAGCGTTCATAGACCCCGTACTTCAACTCGACCTCTGCCTCGCTGAGGACCGCGACTGTCACAGTAATCCGGTCCAACGGCAGTCCCATTAATGTTGTTAATGCAAGCTCCAGAGGCGCGACGCATGCCTTGTCCTGGGGGACAGTCGTCGCCACACTGACGATGTAGACCCCGTCTTCGTCTCGCAGTAGCACTTCGACTAGCCTTGCTCGGGCGCTCATCGTATGTTCGATGCCAATTTTGGAAATTTCTGCCAGCGTGCGTAGCGTTTCAGTCGGAAAGCCGTGCGTCGCGCTTAGCCGTGTGCGATGCTTACCGAGCGTGACCCATTCTGTATTGAAGCTCATGGTTATGCCCCGTTACTAGTGGAAGATTGGGGCGAGGTTATGATCCGAGTCACCGTTTTTCAAGGGGCGCAGTGGGCTAACAAATTTTGAAAATCGCACCTTGAAAAACCCGTAGCAATCGCCTATTTTCGTCTCGTTGCTTGAGCAGTCGCGTACGTCGCGCTGCGTGTTTCGATTTATTTGTCAGCGGTCAGGCAGATGAAATGGAGCGCGTCGCCCGTTTGTCTCCTTGCCGCATCTATAGGAGAACCCGACCATGAGTGACCTCTTTTTCGGAACGAGCCTTTTCGAAGACTTCAATCGCCTTCAAAATCAGATGTCCAGCCTGTTGAGCGGCTCGCCGTCTAGCCTTCGCGCTGCACGCGCAGGGACATTCCCGCATATCAACATGGGCGTCACCGATGACTCGGTAGAAATTGTTGCGTTTGCTCCTGGCATCGATCCGACGCAGCTGAACGTCACAATCGAGAAAGGGCTGCTGTTAATCAGTGGCGAGCGTCAGAATGCAGCGCGCAGCGACAACGCGGAACAAACGCGTACCTATGCGCAGGAGCGGTTCAACGGTTCGTTTCGGCGAGCAATCGAGCTGCCGCGCGATGCCGACCCGGACAAGGTGCAAGCTCGCTATGCAAACGGATGTCTAACGGTGAGCGTCGGCAAGCGAGAGTCGTCCAAACCGCGTGCTATCGCCGTCCAATAAAAACCCGCGCTGATCCTTCAACGAACGATTTTTGGAGCAAGCCATGAATGACAAGACTCAACTTACCGAAACGAACAAAACTTCGGTTGCGCCGCGCGGCACTTTGCCGGCAGCGACGTCACGTGTGGCCCCGATGGTGCCGCCGGTTGACGTGGTGGAAGACAGTCATGGGATAACGTTGTGGGCTGATTTGCCGGGCGTAACCCGCGACAAACTGGATATCCGGGTGGAAGGGCCTAACCTTTTTATAGAAGCGGAGGCAGTTGTACCGACGCCAGCCGAGATGCGGTTGCAACATGCTGAAGTTCTGCAACCACGCTATGCACGCGCATTTGCACTCAGCGGTGATTTTGACAGTACCAAAATCGAGGCGAACCTGAAAAATGGGGTGCTTCGCTTGACGGTGCCGCGTCGTGAAGAAGCCCGGCCGCGCCGGATTGAGGTCACCGCGAGTTAAGACGCTCGACTAGTGCCGCCGACGTCTTTCGGAACGGAGCAAAAGTAAAATGGCCAGGCGCCTCGGCGGCCTAATCGTGGACGAGGCCTATCAAAGCCTCGTCCACGTCCTTCGCGCGGGACCTATCGGGACCGGAAGCTCTATATTTAAGGACTGGCTATCCCCTTGTCTGATACACCGGTCAAAGAAGCCGACAAAGTTTTTCCGTGGTTGCATCTGGGCAGTGCGTTCGCACCTTGCAAAATCATGCCCGAAGTCGCTTTGGCAATCATGAAGCCTCCTGTTCAAGGTACACCGCTCGTGGCATCGAATTAAAGCCTGTAGCCGGCTTGCAAGGCTTCGACAGGCACCCCAGGTGACCGTCTTGCCAGGCGCTCGAAATCGATCGGATCGTGACCGGAGAACACGGTGATATCGCGCGCGGAAGGGTCGTTGCACAACGCACGCAGCCGTCCCTGATTTCGCCGACGTGCATTACCGTCCTTGCCCATCATCCACTGATAAAACGCGAGCCCCGCTGTGCAATGCGGACGAACGCCATCCATCTCGGTGTGGTAAAAATAAGCGTCTGTCGCGTGCAGCAACCAGCGCTTCCCCGCGCGCACCGCGACTCCCGCATGCCCAAATGTGTGTCCGCGAAGTGGAATAAATGCAATATCGTCGCTGAATCCCGCAAGCGGCAGTACGCGCTCAAAACCGTACCACGTGTCGCCGCCGCGCTCAGCGTGGACCTGCCAGTTGGCTCGCGTTGACCATTGCTGCGGCCGGAAGCGCTGACGGTCAAGCCAGGTCAGCTGGCGCGCAGCGTACTCGCGCTCGATTTGAAGCATGTGGACCGTGGCATTCAGGAAGTCGTCGAGCCCGCCGGCGTGATCAAAGTCGAGGTGACTCAGCAGGATATGACGCACGTCGGACGCGCAAAAACCCATTCTCTCTATCTGGCGAAGCGCCGTCATCTCTTCGCGAAAATCTGGCTTTAGCATTGCAAGAAAGAACGTGCTTAGACGACTGCTCGGATCGGCGACATCGCGCAGGCCAAAGCCCGTATCAATCAAAACGAGGCCACCCTCTGATTCGACCAATAAACAGTGACACGTCAATTCTCCGCGTCTCAGAAGACTGGCGGTGCGGCCGTCGAAGAGCTTTCCGCCGAGCGGACAACTCGAAATGCAATTCAGATGATGCACGCGCATACCGTCACCTCCTTGTCGATGGCAGCGAGCAATCAGTGCGCCTTGTCCTTACCTCAAAGATTCGTTCGACAGCTGAGCGACACGCCGCAGGCAGCATCAAGCTGTTCGAGCGGTGTCACGGATCGGCGTAATGACGCCGGGATGATCGCCTTAAAGGCGCCAGTTTGAAGTGAAGTAAAGCGCGGATTCGAACGGACTTAAGAATGCGTTTTTTTATCCGATTTTGCAAGCCGCGTCTGGTCGGGTTCGGGCATTGGTCTGGGCATGCGGAAACTGTCACCATCGAGCACGATGCGATAACCGTGTAGATAGCATTCTTCCGAAAGCAGCTCGGCACAAACTCTCGGACCAGCATGCCGAGCACAAAACATGAGAAACCGATAAGAAGTTCGACCACTAGCATACGTTGTTACGCCGTCCTCGCGAAGCGCATCCTCTACAACGTCACCTCAATATCGGGGTGGAACCGCGCGTTAGCTTCAACAATCAGCGGGTAACCGGCGCGCAACGAAATTGCTGTCAAAGCCTGATGGCTAAAATTCGTCATGACGGGATGCGTGACGATCTGGACATGCTTTAACTCGTCCAACTCCAGCAGCTTGGCTATCAGGTCCGGCCGGCGAGCGACGAAGTCCGATGCACGGTACCGGTCATATTTGTGCTCTGCCTTCTTGCCCTCGCTTGCGATGACCCACTCGCGCCAATTACCAGCCAGCAACTCGATAAGCTCCTTGTTGCTTCGAATGATATTGAGCACATCGTGATCTTTGACGGACTCTGGCGGCATCACCTTCGGATACAAGGGACGCTCGAAACCAACCAACAAATCGACAACATTTCGAGTTCGTTGGCATCAGCGTAATGGCGCGCGTACATCAAGCCATTCAGCCGTTGATGACCGGACAGTCCCGTTATGAATCCCGGTATCGACTTCACAAGCCGTTGCAATCGGCAGGACAAGCGTTCAACGACTCGCTAGCTCAGCAGGTTATGAAGGACCTCATCGATCCGCCGGCAATGCGTGCCATAAAGGACCTCATCGATCCGCCAGCAATGCGTGCCATGAAGGTCGCTCTATGGGCGGGGAACCGGCACATGCAGCGGAAGTGGCAAACCAGATCGCGGACAACAATCTGGCATTCGAAGTAGCCACTGCTGCGGACGACCGCTCGAGCCTCATGTTCTCGATGGCCCGCATGCGTACGCAGTTGTTGTCTGCCGTCGACAGCGTGAAGACGTCCGCGAATGCGATCGCTAACGCGAGCCGTGAGATCGCCGTCGGCAACACGGACTTGTCGTCTCGCACAGAGCAGCAAGCGGCGTCACTCGAAGAGACAGCCGCGAGCATGGAAGAACTCACTGCGGCCGTGAAGCACAATTCCGAAAACGCGCGTCAGGCAAGCGGCTTGGCCGGCAATGCCCGCGACGTTGCGCAAGAAGGCGCGACGATCGTGACGAACGTCGTCGGCACGATGGCAGAGATCGAGCAAAGCTCGCACAAGATCGCCGAGATCATCGGCATGATCGAGGGCATTGCGTTCCAGACGAACATCCTGGCGCTCAACGCGGCGGTCGAGGCCGCGCGTGCCGGGGAACAGGGGCGTGGCTTTGCTGTGGTGGCGGGCGAAGTGCGAAGTCTGGCCCAGCGATCGTCCACCGCCGCAAAGGAAACCCGCGAGTTGATCGAGGCGTCAAGTTCGCGCGTCCACGCTGGCACCGCCCTTGTCGGGCAGGCCGGAGAGACGATGACCAAGATCGGCGCAGCCATCCAGAAGGTCACCGACATCATGGACGAAATCGCGTCTGCTTCGAACGAACAGAGTCGCGGCATCGAGCAGGTGAATACGGCGATTGCCCAGATGGACGAGGTCACCCAGCAAAATGCAGCGCTCGTCGAGCAGGCCGCCGCCGCTGCCGGTTCGCTTCAAGATCAGGCCGAAACGCTGCGCGCGACGATGGCCGTGTTTAAAACCGAAGCATAAGCAGGCGTTGGCGAGCGGTCTGCTGACGGCTCGGCCCTCTTTAAAGAAAGAAGACGCCCCACCCTGCGCGGCTATGTCCGCTTTGCGCGGGGGGTCTTTGCCGCGTTGGCCGTCTTTGCGGCCTTAGTGGAGCGCGCGGGCGTCGCGTTTGTTTCTGACTTCGGCTTCTTAGTGCCAGCCCATTTGGTATCAGCAGCGGAGATCAGAAACTTGGTCCTGTCTTTCACCGATGCCAACCATCCCGGCGCCTTGCCGCGGCCGCTCCACTGTGCTCCCGATTTGGGATCTCGGTACTTCGCCGGCTGGGGACCGCGAGGGTAGTTCCCGGTGCGCTTGCCCGAGTCGCCATCGTTAGACTCGTTTGCCGCAGAGACCAGAAATCTCGCACGATTCTTAGCGTTCGCTATCCACGACGGCGCTCGGCCTCGACCGCTCCAGGTCGCGCCCGTCTTCGGGTCACGATATTTGCCCGTCCCAGCTAGCGCAGCGTTGGCCGAGTCCTTTGCTGTGCCGACTCTTCCGCCATTGGTCAGGTCGTCGACTGTCAGGCCGTGCTCTTTCATAAGCGAATGAATTTTTGCGACGGCTGCGATGGCCTGTTTTTTTTGAATCGCTTCTGCTCGAGCCTGCAATTTCCTAATCCTTTCTTCGATGTTTGAGAGGGTCGTCATTTTCTCCCCTTAGGTCGCCTGACGTTCCGCACTATGCCATATGTCTTTTCTTGCAGGATCGGAGACGCAGGCTAACGAACTCGCAACCGTCGTTGGTCAGTTCCTCGTAACTTGAGGCGGGGAGGGGCGAGTGACTTGACCATGCGCGGTTATTGGTAAGCTCATAGGCGTTCCAATAGCCCTGCAGTAGAAGCAACGAACCGATGTCCAAGAGAAATCCGACGAAGTCGCAGCGCGCAGTAATGGAGTTGCTCGATCAGGGCTTACCGATTGAGCAAATTGCATACAGTCTTGGCAAGAGCGTCTTGGCTGTGACAAAGCAGCTAAACCGAATCAAACGCCCGGTCCGTGAAGGAAGGATCGATCCTTCTCCCCTCCCGATAGAGCGCGCCGCAAGCGAACGCGCATCTACCTTGCGGGCTTCGATGCATTTCGGCGCGACGCCAAGGAACACGGCGAACGCTTGAAGCAGCTGTGTCGCGATCGCGGCTTCGTTGGGCTCTATCCGCTGGACGGCAATGTCCCCTCCTCTTCTCTCTCACCGCAGGACGCTGCCCGCCACATCTATGCGGCGAATGTCCAGTTGATCCGTTCGGCGGATATCGTCATGGCTAACCTCGATGACTTTCGGGGCGCGGGCGAGCCAGACAGCGGCACTGCTTTCGCAGTGGGCTTCGCCGTGGCGCTCGGGAAACCCGTTTGGGCATATCGATCGAGCGAAGCGACGCTCGTTCAGCGTGTTCAAGCAGCGGCGACGACGGGAAGCGACGGCGCTTACTGCGCCGGCGGCTATCTCATTGAGGACTTCGGCCTGAGCGTCAATCTTATGCTGGCCTGCTCCGCTCGACTCGTTGTCGGCGGACCGGCTGCTTGCCTTGATGCCATCAGGAGCAAGGCAGATGAGGACACCCCGGGTCTTGGTTGCTCGGGGTTGGCGAAGCGTTAGCTTCGCTGTATGGTTTGGGGTGAGCGAACTTCAGTATATCTATTTCTATGCCCGACGACGACCTGTGGCTTGCTGCCCCCGAGGACGCCTATGCGCAATGGCAACGTGAAGAAGCCACTGGCGCAGATCGCCGCGCCTTTGCCGACCAGTCGATCGTTCAACACCGGTCGATGTTCTCGCGTTTCAACGACTACCTGATCGCACATCATGCGAGCGTGGCGAGCTATGGGGCGGACCACCTCGACGGTTTCTTCGCTGATCTTGCGCAGGATTGCGCGCTCGGCACGACCACCCGCCTTCGCTATCTCAAGCTGATCGACCGGTTCACGCGGCACCTCGTCAACATCGAACTGCGTGCGGACAATCCCGCCGCGCAGATGCTCATCAATGAGAGTTGGCCAGAGGACGAACCGACGCCGATCTATCTTTCGCTGGAAGACGATGTGCGCCTACAGGGTGTCTGCGTCGCCACGCAAGGCGCTGCGTTCAAAGAACTGCGGAACACAGCAATCGTGGCGCTCTTTCTCGCCTCGGGTTTGACGGCGGCCGAGTTGAGGCAACTGAGGGTCGATGATCTCGATGTCGCCTACGATCGCCCTACTGTCTTCGTCGACAAACACGGGCCTCGCATCGCGCGACGGGTGCCCGTCGATGCTTTTGCTACAGACGTTCTGCGCGCCTACTATGAAGCGCGTCGAAGCATCCAGTGCGTGACGCAATGGTTGTTCATTGCCACCGCAGCAGGAAAACCGATGCAGCCGGACACGATGCTCAAATGCGTGCGTGTCGCTCTTAAGCGGGCCGGTTTGACTGCGGCCGATGAGAGCCCGCGCTTGCTCCGGAACACTTATGGTCGCCGGCACGTCGCAGCAGGCAGGACCAATGAACAGGTGAGCAACCTCATGGGCTTATCCAGCCACCGCACCGCCACTCGCCTTCGTCAAACTCTTGATCCTAATAAGATGTCGGAAGCACAGGAACAGGCTACAGGCTTAGAAGCCTTCCGACCGGCTTCGGCCAAAAGCGCTCATACTTGGTCTCAATAATCGGGCGTGTTTTCACAACTTGTCTCGGTCAGCAAGTAAGCCTGCGTGTACAACATAATTGTGCGTGCTGTGGCGCGAGCAGAGCGGCCCCGGCGTACGCGAAAGGACTCACACGATGCTACGCAAACGACCTGTCGACGCGGAAACGCATGGTGCCGAGCGCGGACTTGACCGCTTCGAGGGATTCAGTGACGCGGTTTTCGCGATCGCACTGACCCTGCTAATTGTCGAGATCAAAGTGCCCGCATCTCCAGAGGGCACGCATGGCTACAGCGACCTCGCAAGCGCCATGGCGGAGCAGTGGCGCGAATTCCATTCCGTGGCCCGAAAGAACTATCGCTGCCGAATAATTCCTGGGCAGCTGGCGGCGAGGGAGCGGCAAAGATAGAAAGGAGTAGCTATTTTCTAGCTTCGAATGCTCCTCTTCTTTTATCAATTCGAAAAGGACCGCGGGAGCCGTCGATACGCCCGATGCGGACACCGCCGTGTTCCGTCTCGCGCAGCCTTCACCGTAGCGAGTTGTTACTAGTTTTCTCGGCCTCGCTCAGCTCCTCTCTGGGGTTATACCGCGGCTTGGGCGGTGGCAGCAAAAAGAAGGCGACGCACAGCAGTGCAATGGCTACCCCGATCCAAGACGCCGTGATCGCGACGAATGCTGCAGCGATCTGGACCAGCGTCGCGACGCCGAAGCGGCAGCCTATCAAAAGCAGCGCGCTGGCGAGCGCCGGTTTGCTCGATCTTCCCTTTGCCGCCCGCGCCGCCAGTCCGACCGTGCTCGTCGCCAATACGCTGCCCGAACCGTCGCATCGTTTGCCGTGACTGGCGAGGTTGCGACGCGGACAATCGGCCAGCTCGCGGCCCAAATCGGTCATGGCGAAATTCAAACCCGGCCGCGCGCGATGAGCCTTGCCACTTGATAGCGGCCTCGCCGCTCGTATCGCGTGCAAGCAACTTGCATGCGATCTGTCGCTCCGCAACCTCGCTTAACGAAACTGCCCCTGCCCTTTTTATTCAAACCGGTAGCCGTGCGAAGCAAATACCGAAAACATGTTCGACGCCCCCAAGGACGCAGGCCGCGTGTGCATCATCGAGACGTCCTCGGCCAGCATCTCGAGCATTCGACTCACGTCGATCGCGCCATGAGTTGTACTCCCGTGGCGCCCCACATTCCGCTCGCTTGCAGTAGACGCCACCATCACCAATCCGTCGTAGA
This sequence comes from Caballeronia sp. LZ001, assembly GCF_031450875.1. Classification (NCBI taxonomy): domain Bacteria; kingdom Pseudomonadati; phylum Pseudomonadota; class Betaproteobacteria; order Burkholderiales; family Burkholderiaceae; genus Caballeronia; species Caballeronia sp. LZ001. The sequence continues at coordinate 387,637 of NZ_JARTVX010000006.1, forward strand.
CCTTTTTGGTCAGCTCCAGCTCGATTTTCATGTTCGCCTCAGCAGTTCTGTCCAGCCACGCCTTCACCGATGCGATCGCCCGCTCGTTTGCGGCGGCCTTCGTGTTGGCATAACCGATGTCCGTGAATTTGAGAATGGGGTCGTCGTCCTCGTTTTCCCAAGGGCCGCGCTGGCACTCGGCCCATGAGTGCCAGAGGGGATTCTTTTGCTCAGAAAATAAGCGAATTGTCCATTCTCAATATTCGGCCGTCTCTACAAATTGCTCAGTCTAGGCATCTCTACAACGTTATTCACTTTATTGTGGATAAGCAACTTGGGTATGGGTATTAGACCGGTAGCGGCGTTTAGCGCCGTTTATTCTCGCGCATGTTTCGTCAATCCAAGATTCCGGTTTCTGTTAGCTTCCCGATTCGCGCGTGGTCGCTGCTATCAGCGGGCACTTCGGAGTCGACGCCGAAACGTTGGAGCGCGCGCTCGAACCCACGAACGTGGCCGTGCTCAGCTCCGCGAGGGAAGCAGAACTGGCTTCGTTCCTTAATGACCATCCCGGAAATGTTAGCCGGCGCCAAAGCAATGAGCGAGAAGCACGGAAACGCGCAGTTGCGTTGGCTGAGGAGTTGGTCACCGAATTGGAAGGCGAAGTAAAGCACTAGCACCGTGCCGCGCAACGCTCAGGGCCAAATGAGCGTTGGGTGGCGCCCGCGCGTTCGGCCATTGGCCACGCGCCCGACAAACCATCATCGTCGACGCTCGCGGACACCGCGAGGGGCGACGAAGAGTATCATCCGCGTTTGACCGAGCAACGGCAGCCAGCAGGATGAACGAATACACGATCACTGATATCGAGAACGCCATCAACTACTAGCGATCGCGGCAGGCGGCGACAGATGACTTCGCTGTCTGCCCCAAAGCAAGAGTACTGGCGAACGTGTACGGAACGATGATCTACCATCAACGAGAGCGCGCCGAAGCGAGAAACTTGACGCGGAACAGAAGGAGGCGATGAAACTTTTTTGATCCCGACGAGAGAGGACAAACGTGTCGAACGTCGCTAGCGCCCTGATATGGGTCGACGCCGTGGCCGGCGGTGGCCGCGTCGAGATATATTCGCGAGAGGTATCGAAGGCGGGTGCGCTGCGCATGTTTGCATCAGCCAGCAGCGACACACGAGCGTTCGAAGAAGACCTCACCGACTGGGTGGCAACGGAGATAATCGGCGACCTTTTGTACGCCGGCTATTTCTGCCCTACGAGCAAACGCCTAGACGAGGAAAAGCAAGTGTCGTTCGCGCTTGTACATGCTTGCGACGCCATCAGCAAACATTTCGGCATTGATGCTGGAGTCCTCGAGCGCGCATTGCGGCCCGAGAATCTGGCTGAGTTGGCTGCAGCACGGGACGCAGAGATCGCATCTCTGATCCATGATCTTCCCGAACTTATGAAGGACGCCGAAGCCGTGCGAGAAAAGCATGCGTCGGTGCGAGCGGCTCTTGCCGAAGAACTGGCGACGTCAATCGCGGCCGGCAAGATTACTTCGCACTGAACGTCCAAGACGCCAAATGATGCGCCATTACCAAGCATTTGAAAGCGGTTCAAGACCTTCACAGCCTCCTGCATTCTCGACGCAAGTGCCACGGATCGCCAGGAACAGGAAAGCGCTGACAACAACGTAAGCGGTAGATTTAGCACACCGAATGGAGAATCATCTGCAGCTGACGCGCGAGCGTAGCAGCATCGCGCTGGTCGGGTTGACCGACGATGTCCACATTTGGGTTTCGATCGTGCGCGCCGGCGTGGTGGTCGAAGCGTGCTTAGCGCTTCAACTCACGCGCGCCTCGGCTTGCCGCTTCGCGTAGTTAAACGGCAGCAGGTCACTGATATCCGCGTCAGCGGCGCGCTGCGGCAATTCGGTCAGCACATGCAGCAACCAGGCGTGTGGTTCGACGCCGCAGGCGCGACATGTAAGCATCAAGCTGTAGATCACCGCGCTTGCCTTCGCGCCGGCGACCGTGTCGCTGAACAACCACGATTTTCTCGCAGTGGCAAACGGCCTGATGTCGCGCTCGATGACATTGTTATCAAGCGGCAGACGGCCGTCGTCTACGTAGCGGATCAGATACTGCCATTGCCGGCGGCAGTATCCGATGGCCTCGCCGAGCAAGCTCTGCGGCAGAACCTTCGGCTCCAGCTCGTCGAGCCACACCTTGAAGGCTGTCAACAACGGCACGCTGTGCTGCTGCCGCAGGCGATACCTGTAATCGGTCAGCATTTCGCCTTCTAGAACCGTCTGCTTTGCCAGCCCCTCGACCTGATACAGCGCCTCGAAGAACTCGAGGGCTTTCGTGATACGTGGGCTCGGCTTGTTCTTCTGGCCCTTGATCGCGTCCGTAAACAGCCTCCTCGCGTGCGCCAGGCATCCGAGATGCGTCGCCGTCTTGACCGTGCGCCAGGCAGCCCAGCCGTCCGTCATCAGCGTGCCAGCGTAATCACGGAGGAAGGCACGCGGATGCTCCCCACCGCGCCCAGGTTGATACTCGAACAGCACGACCGGCTGCTCGCTGTCCGCTGCGCTCCTGTACACCCACATATACGACTTGTCCTGCGCCTTTCGATCCTGCTCCTTGAGCACCTGGATCGTATGCGATCCACGAACGACGCCCCTCAGAGTAAGGTGGCGGAGCGCGTGAGGTGTGGTAGTGATGCGGGTCAGCGGAGGTCGGCCGGCATTTTCCAGGGAAGCAACGCTTCGTAGTCGTCGACGGTCTTCGCCAGAGGCAGGCGCTGGAACATCCAGGTGAGGTACCGGTAGGGATCGATGCTGTTTGCTTTGCAGGTTTCGACGAGCGTATAGAGATTGGCGCTCGCGTTCGCGCCTCCGACGGTGTCCGAGAACAGCCATCCGCGGCGCCCCACGCAGAATGGTCGAATCGCATTCTCAACAGCGTTGTTCGAGATAGGGTAGTCGCCGTTCTCGACGTAACGAATGAGCTTGGGCCACTGCGCGCGCAGGTACGTCAGTCCCTTGCCGAGGAGGCTTTTCGGTACGACGCCGGGCGATTGCTCGAGCATCAGCGCGTGGATGGCATTGAGTACGCGCGCGCTGTATCGTCGTCGCAACCGCTGTCGTCGTTGTGAGGTCCACGTCGTACTGCGCGCCTCAGCCGCGAACAGCTTGCCGATCAATTTGATGAAGCGCGTCGCCAACAGATCGGACGTTCGGGCAGCCTTTGGTACGCTGTCCTCTGCTTTGACGAAGTACCGTCTCAGGTGAACCCAGCATCCAAGGTGCACGAGCTGGTGACGCCGGGCAATGTCGTTGTAGGGCTCGTAGCCATCGGTCATCATGACCGCGCCCTCCCGGATCCCGGTGAACAGCTTGTCGGCCAGCCTGGTGCCACGCCCCGGTGTATAGGTGAAGCATCGGATGGGCACGCCCGAATCGGCCATCTGCGCCCAGAGATAACTCTTCGTTTGCGGTCGACGGCCCTTTTCCTTCAACACCTGGAGTGTCGTCTCGTCGCAGTAGATCAGCTCGGCATCGAGCAACGTATCGCGCATCAGGTTGATCACGGGTTGCGTTCCGAGACCCACACGGACCATGCTCGCAGCAATCGTGTTCGACGAGATGTCGCCGCCGAAGCGACGTAGCAGACCGGCCTGGCGATACAGTGGCATCCCGAACTGATACTTGCCGGCGGCGATCCATGCAAGCGCCGATTCGCTCAACAGGCCGCGAGGGATGATGCGAGGCGGCGCCGGCGTCACCTTGATGCCGAGATCGCAGCACGGACACGCAAATTTGACGCGTTGGTGCTGGATCACGCGAAGCTGCTCCGGAATCACGTCGAGCTGCTCGCTGATCTCCACGCCAAACTCGACGAGCGCGTGACCATCGTTCATGCAGAAGCGTTCAGCCTCAGGCAGCTCGTGCCGCACCACGTCGCGCGGCAGGTTGGGATCAAGCGGCTTGCGATGGCCCCGCTTCTTGCGCGTATGCGCGCCGACCGTCGATTCTGGCGTATCTTCCTGAGCAGGTGAGCTGCTCGCGCCGAGCACCTCGGCTTCGTTGAACAGGCTCGGTTGATCCGAATCTCGTGCCTCGCTCTTTGCGCCGAACAACTCGTGACGGTAGGCCCGGAGTCGTTCCTCGGCGAGATCGCGTTCGGCTGTCACGAGCCGCAGGGCGCCGCGTAATGCCTCCTGTTCTTCTCGCAACGCACGAGCGGCATCGCGTTCGGCAAGCAGCTCTTTCAGTTCGTCGGCGGTGATCGTGACGTTGACCGGCATGCTGGGTTAGACCAGCACACCGTCTGCCTGTTCAGCTCACACGCAGATATTCCTGCTTCGGATGTCGTCGAATCGTAGTGATGTCATCGCCATCGAGCAGTGCGTGCAGCACGTTGGTCGTCATCGACACGACCTCAGCCTTGTTGTCGGGCCAGATGAAACGGCTGGCCTCCAATCGTTTCATCATCAGCCAGAAACCGCTACCATCCCAGCCAAGGATCTTGATCCTGTCGCGACGCCGGTTTCCGAAGATGTAAAGCGGCGAGTCCATCGGATTCAGGCGCATCGACTGTTCAACGAGAATCGACAGGCTGTTCATGCCGTACCGGAAGTCAACAGGATTGCGATGCAGATACACCTTCAGATTGTCGTCGAACCGGAACACGGCATCCTCCCAAGAATCTGAACCAGGGTTGTCAGCTCATCAATGGTCGCGATAGCTTTGCCCAGTTGGAGTTTGACCCCGTTCGAAAGATGCACATGTAGCGTGAGCGTCATTGACAGGGGCGGCGGTGCGGACGCAGGCGGTACCGCAACGACAGATACGAACGCAGGTGGTGGTGCCGCGGCAACGACGAGTTGGTGAGAACTCGGAGGATCGATCGCCACGCTGTCAGTCGCATCACCCGAATGCGGCAAGTCGTCGCCGTTATCCCGCGGCGTAGGCGAGACGCCTTTCTCGCGCTCCATCAGGTATTTCGTGATCCACTTGCGCAGCAGGTTGGCGTTGATCCCGTGCTCTTGCGCCATGCGCGCCACCGAGACGCCAGGGCGTAACGCCGCCTCGATCAATGCCCGTTTGCCATTTTCATCGTAGCGGCGACGGCCGTCGCTGCTTTGCCGAACTACTCTCAGCTCTGAGTCTTTGTCAGCCATAGGTGTCCACCTCACAATGAACTGACCCCCGAAGGTTGCACCTATCTTTGGGGAATGTCTTGGGAAAATATACAGAACAAGCGAAGCTCGCTGCCGTTAAGGATTATTGCGCTGGCCATCACGGGCTCAAGGTCGTCGCGCGACGTCATGGCATCAACGTAGAATCGCTGCGTAGATGGGCAGCGCTTTACCGCGTACATGGCGCTGAAGGTGTGCAGGAGAAGCGTAGAGCGACCTATAGCTTAGAATTCAAGCTATCGGTTTTGCAACGTATGCGAGATGACGAATTGTCCTACCGCCAAGTTGCAGCCCTCTTTGATATCCGAAATTTCAACATCATTGGCAACTGGGAACACGCATACGACGAAGGCGGCATGGCCGGCTTGTCGCCGTACGCTTCCGTGCGCCGCCCAAGAATGAAAAAGCCGTCAACTAAAAAGCCTCAGCCGAAGTCATATGATGGCAGCTCCCCTAGCCGCAAAGAGTTGCTGGCAGAACTGGATCATCTTCGAATGGAGAACGCATACCTAAAAAAACTCGACGCCTTAGTTCAAGCGAAGAAGCAAGAAGCGCAGCAGTAAAAGCGCGAATCGTGCTTGAACTAAGGCAACAATATCCACTCGCTGGCTTGCTCAAGGTGGCGGGCCTGGCACGGAGTACCTTCTACTATCAGAAGAAGGCGCTCGGGATTGCCGACAAGTATGCAAGCCTGAAGGTCCGGATTCGCTCGATCTTTGACGAGCATAAGGGGCGGTATGGCTATCGCCGCATCACTGCCGTGATACGGCAAGAAGGCACCAAGATCAACCACAAGACAATTCAGCGCCTGATGGGTGAACTTCGGCTGAAGTCGTACGTCCGGTTGAAAAAGTACCGTGCATTCAGAGGCGAGGTGGGCCTTGCGGCACCGAACATTCTTGAACGGCGATTCGATGCGAAGCGTCCGAACGACAAATGGGTAACTGACGTCACCGAGTTCAATGTCGGTGGCGAGAAGCTGTATCTCTCGCCCGTTCTCGACCTGTACAACGCCGAGGTTATCGCTTTCGAGATAGCCCGACGACCTCTGTTCAACATGGTCGGGACCATGCTCAAGAGAGCGTTCGCGCGCCTCGGACCGAACGACAGACCCATACTCCACTCGGATCAAGGCTGGCAATACCGAATGCCGGTCTATCGGAAGGCTTTGGACAAGCATTCTGCTAAACAAAGCATGTCGCGCCGGGGCAATTGCCTCGACAACGCGGCGATGGAAAGCTTCTTTGGCACACTAAAGTCAGAATTCTTCCACCTAAACAAGTTTCGAGACGTTGATGAACTCCACGCCGGACTGAAAAACTACATTCACTACTACAATCACAAACGTATCAAGATGAAGCTAGGAGGCGTGAGCCCGGTCGCATACCGGTCTCTGCTCGCAACAGCATAGCTGTCACACCGTCCAACTTTCGGGGGTCACTTCAGTTCGCATTGACCCCAGCCTTCAGTGCCAGACCAGCCAATGACGCGCCCGGTTGGCGGCATGACTCGATCAACTTACGCTTGCCCTCCGGATCGTATCGATGCTTGCCATCCGCGCACGTCCGGGTCACTCGCAGAGGAAGAAAGTCAAAGTCAGTGTCGGTCATCATTTGCGTCCGCAATTCAAGTCTGCGGACGCAATCTTGGATTGATTCGGCCGCGCCGGCTATGTGCGGAGAATTTCGCGCTTACACAACAACTGCGATGCGACGCTCGGTCCCCATATTTCAATTGCAGGCTAGACCGGCGTTGATGACCTAGACGTGGGAGGCGCACGCCCGACCATCTTCGCCGATAAGCATGGGGCCCGCATCGCGCGTCGGGTGCCGATCGAGACGTTCGCCGTCGATGTGCTGCGCGCATATCTTGACGCGCGCCGCTCCATGAAGTGCGCAACGTCTTGGCTGTTCGTTACGACCGCCTCCGGCAAGCCGATGAGGCCGGACACACTGCTGATCTGTGTGCGCGCCGCTTTGCATGAAGCCAATCTTTCCGCACTGGACGAGAGCCCGCGCCTGCTGCGGAACACGTTTGGTCGACGCTTTTTCATCGCGGGAAAACTAATGAAGAGGTCAGTGTCCTGATGGGTTTGTCCAGCCATCGAACGACGACGCGGTTACGTCAGACCCTCGACGGAACTCTAATCGAAGGCTTGCAACGGTGACGTTGGACTTTGCAGCGTGCCAAGCAACAAGGCAGCTTGCAGGCGACGGTTCGAACTCGCAAATGAGCGCACCAGTCACAAAGCGGCGCTGAAAAAAGAAGAAACCCGCTCGGTTGGGAGCGGGTTGAATCCATATCAGGAGACATGGAGGAGACGGGGTTAGTATAAACCCGTATCGCAGCTTTGCAAGGGGCCGTCGGCACGGAACAACACTAATCGGGGTCCGCATTCGGGCCGGCTGTTTGCCCTGTGCGTGTCCAGGAGGTGGCTCCATGTAACCCACGCATTCTTTAAACAAGCCGCGCACGAAGCGCGATCCGCCGATACCCTTCTGTCGGCGCGCTATGCGCTCACGATCCATGACGATCATCGGCGACGACGAAGATCGGTCCCATTGGCCGATGGACTCCAGCATCGAGCTCGGACGAATTAACGAGGTGCTACAGATGACCGGTATCGACACCACTCAGCCACTGCCTCCGCCGCAATTTCCATCGCGGCAATTTTCACCGCGGCGAAGCTTCCAGCGCACGGACGTGGACGATCCGCCCACGCCACCCGATCGCGGCGAGTCCTGAGATGGGTCGCTGGAATGGTCCGAGCAGGCCCGCGTACGCGCGCCGGCAACGCCGGCAGGCGAGATGCCGCTCATCAACGAGCCCCGGCTTGCCACTCTGTTGGTTCGTCACCCTGCGAGCGGTGACTGGTCTTACAAAAATCAAATTTGACGGCTATCGCATGCTCGCTCGCGTCGAGAATGGCACCACGACGCTGATTACGCGCAACGGGCACGATTGGACAAGCCGCATGCCGCGCCTTCGGAAGGCGCTCGCATCGATTGATGCCGACAACTTGTGGCTCGATGCCGAGGCGGTTGTGCTAGACGCGTCGGGTAAGCCCGATTTCAATGCGTTGCAGAACGCCTTCGATCGTCGACGCACCCCCGATCTCGTTCTTTTTGTTTTCGATCTGCTCTGACTCAATGGTGTCGACCTACGTGAGCAGCCGCTGCGTCAGCGCCGCAAGCTGCTTCTCGATCGAGCCGTTGGACGCAATCGAGAGCCCGCTCATCCGCTTATCCAATGACTTTGCCGACGACCCTGCATCGCTAATTGCGTCCGCGTGCAAGGTAACTCGAGGGCATCATCGGCAAGCGCGGCGATGCGCCCTACCGCTCTGGCCGATCACCGGACTGGATCGAACTCAAGTGCAAGTCTCGCCAGGGATTTGTGAATGGCAGGTTTTCACGCGTCAAGGGCGCGAAATCAGGTGTACGTTCGTTGCTTCTCGGCGTGTACGAAGAAGACGGATCGCTGCGCTATGCAGGCAATGTAACGCCTCATTTCACGCCGTCACACGCGGCTGCCTTCGCCAAGCGTGCGGAATCGCTTTGGCAGAAGAAATCGGCGTTCTACACTACACCGGCGCCAGAGCGCGATCGCGACTTTCACTAGTTGGCGCCCGACATCGTTGCCGGAGTCTCGTTTCCGGAGTGGACGCCCTCCGGCGAGATCCGGCATGTCGCAACGGACGCAATTCGAGCACCGTGGCAGCGTTTTCAGTCCGCGCCCGTCCGGGGCTGGCCGTGTTGAGGCCCATCGCATGGGATGAACTGAAGGAAGTAAAGAGCGGCGATCAGTGGACCATGCTGGAGGCCGTCAAGAGGCAACACTCTCTGGACCGCGACCCGTGCGACGGCTACTGGCGCACGCGGCAAGGCATTACGCTCGCAATGCGCCGGGCCGTCGGCATGAAGTAGTCGTGAAGGCTTAAGTCCGCGATTGCGAAACCGATTCTGTACCCGAGCCCGTACCATTGAGTGCCTCATGCTGATGAGCGTGGGTCGCGCCATACTTCAATTCGAAATGTGCGCCCTTGCCGCTTCGCGTCGGCGGAAAGTGTTCACTTTTTACACAGGTGACCTCGAACGTGTCCTTTCCATCATCGTGAACGACCGAGTAGATACCCGACACCTTCACGATCTGTCCAGGTTTATAAGCTGTATCGCCTGCCATCATGTCCTCCTGGTTGACGTGGATGATGACCGAGTAAAGCAACCGCTGTGCCCCGCGTTCGTACGGCGCGCGCACCGCGCGACGTACGTCATCGACCTTGAAGTTCATCAGATTGCATTCCCTGTCAATGTTTCTAGCTTGTTTGAGGCTAGCCGATCACTTCAGTTTCGGGTTCATCGGGTCCATTGGGGTCATCGGGTTCACCTCTACGAGGCGGTGGTTTGAGTCCCGCAAGTACACGCTGTCGCAGGGCCTGCTCGTTCAGCAGCAAGCGAATTTTTTCGAGGGCGACCAGTTGCCCCAAATTTTCTTCAACCCACACCTTGTGCAGGCAGTCGAAATAATCGCCGATCTGCTGCATGACCTCCCGGGCCTGTGCGATCTCGAGCAACATGCGCTCGACGTCCGCGTTGCCGCGATACTTGCGCCAGAACGTTCGGCCTTCTCTGATGCCGACAGGCTCGAAGCGAGGGAGCTTGCGAGCCATCTAGAGCGGCGACCTGGAGCACTTCAGGTCCGCTGTGCAAGCATCGCCCGCGTGCAATTCGCAAACCACGCCTTCAGTGTAAGCGATGCTTGCGACTGCAAACTGCAAAGCCAGCAAGCGCTTCGACCGCGTTCTTTGGTGTTTCTCCAGTTTGTCCACGCGTCCTCCCAGGAGGTCTATCGCGACATGTTAGTCAGGACCGGGACGATCAGCGTCTTTTTGAATAAATCGCTGCGTAGTAGCGGCGTCGGCTTGGAGCTGCGCAGCGCACGCCCGCCTAAGCAGCGAGCCGGTGTTCGTAATAGGGCCGGTCGCGATCGTCGAGGATCGCATAGAGCGCGGCCAAATTGGAGGCGTCTGGATTCAACCATGCCTCGACGTTGTCGGGCTTGATTGGGACGATACAGCGGTCGTGGCCAGCGGCCTGCACTTCCGGCGGCGGTTCGTCTGTGATGGCCGCGAATGAGAGCAAGTCAGGCTCCCCCGGAGCGCTCCATTTCGACCACAGGCAAGCGACATACATCAGCTGCCCGTTGTTCGGGCGAAACTCGAGGACCACATTTTCGTCCCGCTGATGAGTCTCCAGCAGTGTCCCTTCCATCTTTGCCTTGCTGACGTTCTCGTAGAAAACATCAACCAGCATGAGGCCATGCGTGTGACCGAAGCACGGCTTCCAGAAGCCTTCGAGATTGTCGCGCCGCGCATTGTAAGTGCCGGGGTACTTCACGTCGTAGTTGGCCGGTTTGCCTGCGATTCGGCACTGGTAGCGCATCGGCTTGATGACGTACTCGCCGTTCTCGATCACTAGGACCGGTGCGAACGTGCCCGGGAAAATCCGTGCGTCGCGCGGCCTAAACTCGGTTCGGTTCAGGTCCTCCAGGCGTCGCAACGAGGCTTCGATCTTGTCAGTCGCGATCCGCTTGCTTTCGGTAGCGGCTTTAGTGATTTTCGTTTGCAGCGTGCGTTCAGCATCTGCAAGACGCGTGCGCTGCCTGAAAAGCTCCTGCTCGATCTTTGACGTCTGCTCGACATTGAACCGATCGATGACTTCTTTGATCTGGCGTTCGTCGTCGCTTTGTGGTTCGCGAAATGCGTCCTCCATCGCCTTCGGAATCTTGGCCTTGCTGCCTTCGGCGCGCTCCCAGAACAAGCGCGCAAATTCACGAATGTCCATCTGCGCGCCGAACATCTTGACGTATTTCCGGTAGTCCGCCTGAATTTGGGCCGAGTAGCACACTGTTGTCTCCCTGGGTATTGACCTTAAGTCCGATCGTGAAAAGGGGTCGCTAGCTCGCCGTGCCGGTGGCGTCACGGCACAGCCGCATCATCTTCTGCACCACCGTGCTTGCGTGATTCAGGCCCATGTCATCTGTGAACAGTGTCTGCACGTCCGACTGGCGCACGGCAATGCCCGCCCCCTTCAGATCGCGCCGCGCGATCTGAAGGGCCAGTTGGCCGATGCGGATGCGCGCGAGCCAGTCCATCGTGACGAGATTGCGCTTAAGCCAGATGCGGCAGCTCTCCACCACGTGATCGACGCGCCATTCGTGCGTCAAAGCGTAAGACGCGGCTACGGTCGCCACCAGAAAGCAGAGCAAATCTGCACGTGCGCCAGTCAGTTCGTCGATATCGGGTTTCATCATGTCGATCCTGCTTTTTCTCCGTATTCCACCATGGTACCGATCGGCCGACCTCGGTTGCAGATGCGGACGCGCTGCGGGCTTTCAACGGCGCGCTACCGTCGTAGGCTGCAGCGCGATTCCGTGGCAATGCATGAGCCGTCGCCCCCGGCAGTAATGGCGATCGCGCACGCTGCCGTCGACTTCCCAACTTCAGCGATCTCCGACATGGAATGTCTGGGCTAAGCATATTGGTCAGCTTTTTTGGGGTCCAGCTAAAAGGGCGCAATTCACTGCTTCATTTTCTGCGCTAAGATACTACTGTACATCCATACAGTGTTTTTGAACCTCCTTTGCCATGGCCGCTCTGCCCAAGCACATTGAAGCGATCCATCCTGCGATCTGGCGTGGGTCGCAACTCGCGCGGGCCTACGGCAAGACGATCGACACCGGCTACGCGGCCCTGTCGGCGGAATTACCCGGCGGGGGCTGGCCCATTGGCTCCTTAGTCGAGTTGCTCATCCAGCAGCCGGGAATCGGTGAAATGCGCTTGCTTAATCCCGCGCTGATTGCCGCGAGCCAACGACCGGTCGCGCTGCTGCAAGCCCCGCATGTGCCGAACAGCCTCGCCTTTGCCTACTTGGGTGTGCCGCTGAACAAGCTCACGATGCTGCGCGCGCCAAAGACTGCGGATGCGCTCTGGTGCGCCGAGCGCGTACTGAACGCACGAAGTTGTGGCGCCCTGCTCTTCTGGCAGCAGCACATTCGATCTGAGGCGTTGCGGCGATTGCATCTGGCGGCACAAGCAACCGAAACGCTCCTGATTCTGGTTCGACCGCTCGCCGCCGCCCAGGATTCGTCACCCGCGACGTTACGACTGGGGGTGCGGCCCGCCGACGGCGGCATCTTTGTCGACATCATCAAGCGACGAGGACCCACCCGAACCGAGTCACTCTCCATCCACCTTCAACCGTCTCCGATCCTGCTCAGCCCCCATGGCCGTATTCGTCGCCATCTTCCTGCCCCGGCTCTCGCTGGAGGTATTCCGTCCGAGGTGGTCGCCTCCGACTGAACACGGATATGTGGTGCTGGAACGCGACAAGGTCATTGTGCTGGACCAGGCAGCACAAGACGCGGGGGTGAGAGTGGGGATGAAACGAGGAGGTGTCACGACACTCGCGGCCGATGCGCTGATGGTTGACCGCGACCCGATGCGTGAACACGATGTACAGCGTGAAGTCGCCTTTGCCTTGCTTCGCTTCTCGCCGCAGGTCGCCATGCGCGAGGAAGAAACCCTCATTGTCGATGTCACCGCCAGTCTTCGGCTTTTCGGCGGCATTCGACAGGTGTGCCGGCAGATCGACGAGACGGTCAGGACGATCGGCGTCACCGCCCGCATGAGCGTAGCGCCGACCGGCCAGGGCGCGTGGCTGCTCGCCAAGCGCGGGCGCAGACGCGTACTCAAGATGAGCTCGCTCGAACGCCACCTTGGCGTGCTGCCTTTCGTGGTGGTGCCGGAGATTCGGTCGTTCAGCGACTGGTTCAATGGTCTCGGTTGCCGAGTGCTCGACGATATTCGACGCCTGCCGCGTGCAGGGTTAAAAAAGAGGTGTGGCGTGGACTTATTGGAGTCGCTTGACCGCGCCTATGGCCTGTCTCCTGAACTCTACGAGTGGCTTGAGTTGCCGCCCGCTTTCAGCGCGCGCACCGAACTGCTTGATCGGGTCGAGCATGCCGAGGCCGTTCTCTTTTCCGCGCGCCGTCTGATCGTCCAACTGTGCGGCTGGCTGAGCGCGCAGCAACTCGCGCTCACGCAGGCCACGATCACGCTGGAACACGAGCGCGGTCGCCAGGCCATTGAGCCCACGCAGATCGACATTGCGCTTGCCGAACCCACCTGGCACGAGGAACACCTGGTCCGCCTGCTCAGAGAGCGACTTGGACGTATCGAGCTCGAAGCAGCCGTCATCGCCGTGCGGCTGACCGCATCCCGAGTCCAGCCGGCCGAGCCGCCGAGCGATTCGCTGTTTCCCGACCCGGGCGGTTCGACGGAAGATCACAAGCGGCTGCTCGAATTGCTGGTGGCGCGCTTGGGGCCAGAGAATGTCCTGCGGCCTGCGCCCACCTCAGACCACCGGCCTGAACACGCCAATCAGTGGATACCGGTCCAGGACACCGCCCAAGCGTGTCCGCCCCCGGCCGAACTTCCGCGCCCCACCTGGCTACTCAACGAGCCGGTGCGGCTCATGATCAAAAACCACAGACCGTTCTACGGCTCGCCGCTCAAACTCGTTTCCGCTGGCGAGCGTATTGAAGCGGGCTGGCACGACGGCGAACTCGTGACGCGCGACTACTACGTCGCGGAAGCCACCGACAAGAGCTGTTACTGGATCTACCGCGAGCGACCGAGCGTGAATACCGAGGAAGTCCGCTGGTTTCTTCACGGCCTGTTCGGATAGCAGGTGTTGACGCCGTGGATCTGTTTTCGTCGACCCTACCCGACTACGCGGAGCTATTCGCGTTCACGAACTTTTCGTTTCTGCACGGCGCATCGCACGGCGAAGAGTTGGTGTTGCGCGCGTCGCAACTGGGATACTCAGGCCTTGCGATTACCGACGAATGTTCGCTCGCCGGCGTGGTGCGCGCGCATGTGCAGGCAAAGGAAGACAAGCTGCCGCTTGTCATCGGCTCGTATTTTCGGCTCGTGCATGCCGACAAAACTCCCGCGTTTGGCCTCATCCTCCTTGCGCAAAATCGCAACGGCTACGGCAACCTGTCCGAGCTAATCACACTCGCCCGCATGCGGGCCGCCAAGGGAAGTTACCTGCTTACGCCGCACGATCTTTCCAGACCCGAAAAAGAACACGCTCATTTGCGTGGCATGCCCGACTGCCTGGCTATCCTCGTGCCGGATTTCCCTGCGAAGGAAGAAGCGCTCTCGGCACAAGTCGAATGGCTCAACGAGACCTTTCCCGCTCGCGCGTGGGTCGGGTTGATCTTGCACCAGCGCGCGATGGATGACATCCATCGCGGCAGTGTCGAGTACGTCGCCGACCGACATCGCGTCCAAGTTGTCGCGCTAGGTAATGTCGTGATGCATGTGCGCTCGCGCAAGCCCTTGCAAGACACGATGACCGCAATCCGTATCGGCAAGCCCGTGGCCGAATGCGGCTACGATCTCGCACCGAACGCGGAGCAGCACCTGCGTTCACGGCTACGTCTGTCGAATCTGTATCCGGCGCACGCGCTCGCTCAAACGCTCAACATCCTCGAGCGTTGCACGTTCTCGCTGGACGAATTGCGCTACGAGTATCCGGATGAACTTGTGCCGAAAGGCTTCACGCACGAAGCCTATCTGCGGCAGGAAACTTACATCGGCGCTCACAAGCGCTTTGCGGCCGGCATTCCGCATGAGGTGCAGCAGCAGCTCGAATACGAGTTGCAATTGATCGGCGAGATGCGCTACGAAGCTTACTTCCTAACAGTCTATGACATCGTGCGTTTCGCACGCAGCCAGCACATCCTGTGTCAGGGACGCGGCTCGGCGGCAAACAGCGCGGTCTGTTACTGCCTGGGCGTGACCGAAGTGGATCCCTCGCGCGGCAACATGCTGTTCGAGAGATTTATCAGCAAGGAACGCGGTGAGCCGCCTGATATTGATGTGGACTTTGAGCACCAGCGGCGCGAAGAGGTTATCCAGTACATCTATCGCAAGTACGGCCGAGATCGCGCGGCGATTGCGGCAGCGGTGTCCACGTATCGGCCGCGCGGAGCATTGCGCGAAACTGGCAAGGCGCTCGGCATCGATCCGCAGATCGTCGACAAGGTCGCGAAGAGCCATCAGTGGTTCGATAATTCGCAGGACCTGTTGCGCCGCTTCGAGGAGTCAGGGCTTGACCCACAAAACCCCATCATCACAATGTGGGCGAAACTGGCCGCGCAGATTCTCAACTTTCCACGACATCTATCGCAACACTCGGGAGGCTTTGTCATAAGCCGCAGCAAGCTTACGCGGCTCGTGCCCGTCGAGAATGCGGCGATGGCCGATCGCAGCGCCATTCAATGGGACAAGGACGACCTTGAAGCGCTAGGGCTTCTGAAAATCGACGTGCTCGCGCTCGGTATGCTGTCGGCCATTCGACGCACGCTCGATATCGTCTCTGAACAACGCGGCGAACGCTTCGAGATGCAGGACATTCCGCCAGAAGACCCCGTGACCTACGAGATGATTTCACAGGCGGACACGGTCGGTGTGTTTCAAATCGAATCGCGTGCGCAAATGAGTATGCTGCCACGCATGCAGCCACGAACCTTCTACGATCTCGTGATTGAAGTCGCCATCGTGCGTCCAGGACCGATTCAAGGCGGCGCAGTGCACCCCTATCTGCGGCGGCGGCAGAAGATCGAACCTGTTTCGTATCCGAGCGCGGAGCTGGAGACCGCATTGGGTCGCACCCTCGGCGTGCCTATCTTTCAGGAGCAGGTGATGCAGGTTGCCATTCTGGCAGCAGGCTTCACACCGGGCGAAGCCGATCAGCTTCGCCGCGCGATGGCGGCATGGAAACGCAAGGGTGGTCTCGAAAAGTATTACGACCGCATCGTCAACGGCATGAAGGAGCGTGGTTACGACAGGGCATTCGCTGAAGCCATATTCGAGCAGATCAAGGGCTTCGGCGAATACGGTTTCCCGGAGAGTCACGCCGCAAGCTTCGCGCTGCTGGTGTATGCGAGCAGCTGGCTCAAATGCCATGAGCCGGCGGCCTTTCTCGCGGCGATGCTCAACTCGCAACCAATGGGCTTCTATTCGCCCTCACAACTCGTACAGGACGCGCAGCGTCATGGCGTTAAAGTCGTGCCGATCGACGTGACGGTCAGTGGCTGGGACTCGGTGCTCGAACGTCAGCCACGCGGCTCAAAAATGTTTGTTCGTCTTGGACTTTCTTTGTTGAAGGGTATGCGTGACGGCGCCGCGCAGCGCATCGAGAACGCCCGAGCGGTGAGACCATTCGGGAGCGTGAGTGACTTGGCGCGCCGAGCCCAGCTCGACCGCCATGATTTGCAAGTGCTAGCGGCTGCTAACGCCCTTCAATCGCTCGCGGGCAACCGACGCGAAGCGCTCTGGCAGTCGGCCGCTGCCGTGCCTGACCGAGATCTCCTAGCTGAAAGTCGGATCGACGATGAAACACCCGTGCTCGGCGCGCCTTCCGAGGCACAAGATATCGTCAGCGACTACAACTCGACGGGGCTGACGCTTGGCCGGCATCCGTTGTCGCTTTTGCGCCCCACGCTTTTGGAGCAGCGCCTCATGCCGGCCTCGACTCTGCGAACCTTTCGAAACGGGCGTTTGGCTCGCGGCTGCGGGCTCGTGACCGTCCGGCAGCGACCGGGGACTGCGAAAGGCGTGATGTTCGTCACGCTTGAAGACGAAACGGGAAATGTGAACGTCATCATCTGGCCATCGCTGCTTGAGAAGCAACGCAGAGAAGCGCTGGGCGCCGCACTGTTGGCTGTGTACGGCACCTGGCAATGTCAGGGAGAAGTGCGACACTTGGTTGCGCAACGGCTTGTGGATATGTCCCACCTTTTGGGCGGTCTTACAGCCGTCAGTCGAAACTTCTGTTGAGGTCCTCTGCAGGTCGAAAGGCGCATGACGACCCTTATCCGACGGTCGGGGCGTGTTTTCCGCGCGACCGGTATGCGCGGCGAAGCAGCCGCTCACATACTGTCGTCGGTGGCAGGGGCGGTCGAATCAGGCTGGCTGAGAGCGGCTAAAAAGATCGTCGCACGAACGTGCCTGTGCAGGCGCGGAGCACTGCGGTTTCGTTTCATTATCGAGCAAATGCCGGTTGATTAAACACTCGGCTGTCATCGTTGACGACCAGCATAGCGTCGATGGCAGTCAGCGTCGGCGAAGGGGACCGAGCCGACCGCTCCCGTGACGAGCGCTTGAAAAATCGCTTGTGTCACCGTTGCGGATTACCGCCGCGCGGATGAGGTGCGGCGACTGACTCGCGCGACTATCATCGCGGATACCGCACACACCGTCATAACGCCGCTCAAGCCGATCACGCCAAAGCGCGGAAACAGCATGACGACCAGCGAACTCGTCACCGCGCCGGACAGCATCTGTACCGATGTCAGCAGACCGCCCGCCGCGCCGGCCAGTTCGGGGAGCGGATCGAGCGCACGACGCGCCGCGCTGGGTGCGGCCAATCCAAAGCAAAAGCTACTGACGAGAAAAAGCGGCATCGCGGTGCCCAGTGTGACGCAGTCAAGCGAAGCCAGCGCGATCAGGCCTATGCCCGCAATCGCCGCCAAGGCAATCGCCACGAACAGCGATCGTCCGCTCGATACGCCACGTCGCGCGAACACGCCGTTGAGCGCCGCGCCCGCGACGATGCCCGCGCCCGTCGTCGCGAACATCGCGGCATAGACGAGCGGGCGCACGTGCAGCGTGCCCAGCAGTACCAACGGCGAACCCGCGACATACGCGAACATCCAGCCGAAGCCGAGTCCGTTGATGACGATCGCGCCCGCCGCATCGCGATGGCGGAGCACCGTCGCGTAGTTGCGCACAAGCTTCTTCATCGAGAACCGAGCTGTCGCGATGCGCGCGGATTCACGCAAGCCGCGCCATGTCACAAGTGCCGCGACGAGCCCGCAGCCCGCCATCACGCCATAGATGCCGCGCCAGTGGATGACCGCCAGCAGCGCGACGCCCAGCGATGGGGCGACGATCGGCGCCACGTTCGCGACCACGGTGATCGACCCGATGCGGCGCTGCATCGCCTCGCCTTCGAACAGGTCGCGCACAATGGCGAGCGCGATGGTCATGCCCGAGCCCGCGCCGAGTCCCTGCACGAAGCGCGCGAGCAGCAGCACGCCGATGGAAGGCGTGCATGCCGCCAGCACGCCTCCGGCCGTGAAGATCACGAGGCCCAACAACAGGAGCGGTTTGCGTCCGTACGCATCGGACAAGGGCCCGTAGACGAGCGGACCGATGACGAAGCCGGCCATGAATAAACTTAGCGTGAAGCCGGCGGCGCTGCGCGTTGCGTGCAGCGTATCGCCGATTTCGCCGAGCGCGGGAAGCGCCATGTCGATTGAAATCGGCGGCAGCGCGGCTAGCCCGCCCAGCAAGATGGCGAACAGAATCGACGCAGGCGCAAGGCGGGCGTCTCTCATGGCGTCAGAACGACACGGCCCGGCGTGCCTGCTTCGACGGCGCGGTAGGCGGCGACTGCCTCGGCGAGCGAAAAAGTTTGCGCGATGAGGGGCGGCAAGTAACTGCCGTCTTCGAAACCGGGCCGAAGCGCTTCGAGTACCGATGCCGCCGCGGTCAGATCGCGCTTGAGTGAATCGACGCCGAACAGGCGGCTCTCGTTGTGATAGAAGTCCGCGAGATCGAAACTGACCTCGCGGCGGTCGGTCGCCGATATCTCGACGAGACGCCCGCACGGGGCAAGCATGCGGACGGCAGTCTCGAACATGGAGCCGCCGACAGTATCGAGCACCACCGACGCGCCGCCGTCTGTCAGCGCACGCAGCTTGTCGACGGCATCGCCGGTGCCGATGTCGATCAGCTCATCGACATGAGGATTCGGCCGCGTGCCGCGCGCCACGCCGATGATCCTGGCCCCAATGTACCGCGCAATCTGCGCCGCCGCGCTGCCCACGCCGCCAAGACCGATGATCGCGACGGTATCGCCCGAGTGCACCTGCGCCGCTTCGACGATGGCGCTCCACGCTGTAATGAAGTTCACGCCGATGGCCGCTGCCTGCGCGTGCGTCAAGGTACGCGGCTTCTCTCGCAGACTCGCGACCGGCACCGCGATCTGCTCGGCGTGCGTGCCGTCACGCGTGAAGCCAGTGTCGCCGCCCGAGCCCCATACATCCTTCCCGAGCCATTGCACTGGACCGTCGATGACGACGCCCGAATAATCGCGGCCCGGCGTGCGCGGCAGCGTCGTCTGACTCATCCGTCCGGCCACGTTCTTTACGTCACTCGGATTGATGGATGCCGCGCGCATCTCCACGATGGCGGTCCCCGTCCTCGCAACGAGCGCCGGCTGATCCGCGACGAAGAGGACATCCGGCTCGCCATGGCGGTCGAATCTGAGCGCTTTCATAACGTTTATCGCTCCGTGACTGGTTAAGATGGAGCGATTATTCGCGATCGCAGCGTCGCCAAAAAGAAGCCACGAAGGCATAGAATCTTTGCGCCAATCGGAAAGATGAGGCGGCAAACGATGACAGATGAGATCAACGACATGCGCGCTTTCGCGCAGATGATCGACGCGGGTAGCCTGTCGGCAGCGGCGCGCGCGACCGATTCCTCCCCTGCGGCAATGAGCCGGCGGCTCGCGGCCCTCGAGCGGCGGCTGGGCGTGCGCCTCGTCACGCGCACCTCGCGCCGCTTCGAGTTGACGGCGGAAGGCGCCCAGTTTTATGAGCGCGTGCGAGCCATTCTCCTGGCCGTGGAGGAAGCGCAGGCCGAGGCGAGCGCGCAGTCGCACATGCCGCGCGGACTGTTGCGCGTAGGCGCTCCGTCGGAGATCGGACGCAAGCAGATTGCGCCCATCATCACCGCGTTTTCCGAGCGGTACCGGGAAGTCGAAGTGCGGCTCGTGCTGTCGGATGTAGGACTCGACGTGATCGACGACAATCTGGATGTCGCGCTGCGTATCGGCTTGCCGGCGGATACGGGCGTCATCGCGAAGAGACTGCTGTCGAGCAGGCGTGTCGTCGTCGCGTCGCCAGACTATCTTGCGCGACACGGCGCACCGCGCAGACCTGGAGACCTTGCCGCGCACGATTGCATCCGGCTCGTGCGCGGACAGCGGGTGTTCGACCGCTGGCGCCTGCTCGAAGATGGGAGGCCGCGCGATGTGCTGGTGAGCGGAAGACTCTCGACCGCGAGCGGTGAGGTGCTGCACGACTGGGTGTGCGACGGGCGCGGTCTCGCGCTCAAGGCCCTATGGGACATCAAGGACGACCTAGAAACGGGAAAGCTCGTCGAATGTCTGGCGGACTACCACTGCGACGAGATTGAACTGTACGCAGTCTTTGCGAGCCGCCGGCATCTGCCGCCGCGCGTGCGCGTGTTTCTCGACTTCGTGACAGAGACCCTTGGAAACGCTACGACCGTCGCGCTAGGATAGGTGGGATGGCCGTTTAACGTTTTTTCAAATTCTGTTGATGCCGCCGACGAATCGAGTGGGCCGATCAAAGTTGACACCCAGCGTCGCGTGTAAGATTCCCGCTATGAGCGATTCCTGGAACAGACCCATGCCAATCGAGTCAGAGCGCCTGATCTTGCGACCATGGAAAAATGCGGACAGGCAGCCTTTTGCGGACATATCGGCTGACGAAGGCGTCATAGAGCATCTGCTGCCGCTTACCGCACATGACGCGTATCACACATGGATCGACCGCCAAATCGAAAATCAGCAAAAGCACCGCATGTGCTTCTGGGCGGTCGAGGCCAAGCAAGATGGTGCGTTTGTCGGCGCGGTCGGCCTACTCCCAGTCACTTATAGAGCGCATTTCACGCCGGCGGTGGAAGTTGGCTGGCGTGTTGCACGGCCCTTCTGGGGCTTAGGCTATGCCCCAGAAGCTGCCGCAGCCGCAATTCGCTTCGGGTTCGAGTCGCTCCAGTTGCCCAAGATTGTGTGCAACGCCGGCTCTGCCAATGAGAAATCGATGCGGGTTATGTCGAAGCTCGGAATGCTGCGTGACCTAAACGGCGATTTCGACCATCCGCTGGTCCCGGAGGGAAATCCACTGCGCCGCCAGGTCCTGTACCGGCTCACGCGGAGCCGATGGCTCGCACAGTCCGCGGCAGCCAGCCTTTGAAGTCGAGTCGTGGTTGCCGCGTCGTCAATCAAGCGCATTCGTCGCCACGCCAGGCCTGAGCAGAGATTCGAGGCGTGGTCGTCGCCGCTTGCCAAGAACCGGCGTTTCGGTCACCGCCGTCTCTAAGAAACATCGGTTCGAGACGCGTAACCGTCCGCTTTCAGACGGTGAATTGCCGGCCAGATGTCTGGCCGTCGGCATAAGCGGAAGACGGCTTATGGCCGGTAACAGCGTTCGATGCCCGCGAAGAGGATGAACGCGGGTCTGACCAGCGATACAACAGCACGCAGCGCTTTCTGGTATCTGATACTGATCGAGTTTCCCTCGCTTTGGGGGACGCTTCGCCGTCACACCGACATTCTCAGCGACCGGCCTGCAAGATTCGGTACGCCCACTCAATTTGCTCCTCGTGGCTCTTGGGCGGCATGATGGACGGCCCTTAAATTCATGGCAAGCGCTTTCGCCGCCGCACGCAACGCTTTTATGGCGGCGAACCGGGACGCCTCGGATGATGCCGTTCGATGTGGCCAACCAAGAGCTGTCCTAACTCCTCAACGAGACGGGCATAAGCGTCGCGGTTGTCCATGGCGCTTTCCTGTTTAAGCGCGATGCATCATCGTTGTCTTTCGCATCATCTTGTTTTCCAGTGCGTTCAGCAAAACAGTCTCGGATCGAGCCCAAACGCCTCCTGATGAATGACTTTCAGTTCGCGGTAGTCGCTGTGAAGAGGGTTGAGGATAAGGTTCCAGTCAGCCGGACAAACTACAGAAGGCACTTTCATCGCGACCGACGTTCCTTGCATAAGCCAATGGCGGCCAACGTCGACGGTCGACGCAGGTATTGGCAACGCGGTCCAGTCTCCAGGCAAAACTGGTTCATAGCCCTCGTCAACCAGATGATCGGAGATTTCTAGCTCTACGAGAAAGAGATTTCCCGCCGGAGGAATGCCTGACGCATGCACACGCACCTCAAGGACCGCCGTTGCCGCATTTAGACTCGTGTACAGGGCGGGCATTCCGACCGGATTCCAGCGTCCGCCAGCTATTGCCGCGCCATTGCCGCTCAGATCGTCAGCCCGATATTTTCCGGGCTTATCCTTGGCCAACCGAAAAAGCTTCATACGCCGACGCCGAACTCAATCCGCTGGAGGATTCTCTGCACTTCATCGTACCCGGCCTGCGTGTCTAGCATCGAGACGGGACTTTCGCCGCCCAATTCCGCGTGGGGAGCCTGCATCCATTTTGCAGCAAGCTCGCCGCTTTCAAATACGTCAGCGGCGTGCGCGTGGATCAGGATGACTCTCGACACGCGATCAGACTCTCCGCTACTCAGGCGGTCGCCAGCGGCAAGCTTCCGCGTCACAGTGCTCGACGGAATACGCAGGCTTGCAAGCAGCGATTGGATGCTGGTGTTCAAGACCTCAGAAGCGACAAGACCGATGATGTTCGGCTCCAGGCCCAGCCGGATTTCACGGCTTTGCGCTATCGGGTCGAGTTGGATAAACGCGGTCAGTCGCGAAGCGCGTGCGCCGCTTGGCGTGGCCTTGTTGGGCGAGGATCGAGTCGCAGGCATCATAGTCTCCAAATGGGTATGGCCATATGCCCATTATGGCGTTTTGCCCATTTGGTGTCAAGGCGACTATCAAATGAGCAAAACGACGCGTCACCGGCGTTCGTCAGCTCTCGGCGAAAGGCGCGCGAAAAACCTCCGTTTTCGCCTGCGCAACAATCCGCTTTCTGTTCACCATGCTTCTGCTATTCCGGGCAGGCGTGCGCGCCTCGCATTGGGCCGCAACGCGCCGGTTCCGTAGGCTATTCCGTTGCCTTGACAAGACGCTTCTCGGCCAACACTAGTTTTGTCAACGACCCGCTCATCTATGACGGGTCGGTGAATAGAAGGAACGATCAAAACGCCCGCTCAGGCGTCCACGAACTTAACGAGGTTTGGTTTGAAACAGTCGTTTTCTGCATTGCCGTCCATCCGCCTTTCCGCTCTGACTGTCTTGACCGTCGCCGTGCTCGCCGCATGCGGCGGCGGCTCCGGTTCCTCCGATTCCAACAGCACAGGTGGCTCGAACAGCACAGGGAGCCAGAGTGGCACGCCAGCCGCGTCGCAGAAAGCGAGCTTCCTGCCACCCGCATCCACGGCGCAGAGCGTTGCGGCAACGGGAGACCCCATCGCCGACAGCGTCGCGTACCTCAACGCCGTACGGCATAACGTCGGCTACAGTTCGTTCCTCTGCTGACCGGCAACGAGAAGGAGTTTTTCGAGCGGCTTCGTCGCGCGCTTCCCGAGGCGTTGATTTTTCCGCAAGTCGCAATGTTAGCGATCATCCTGCCGCAAGCGCGGCAGTCATAACTGAATACTGCCGACCCGTCTGCGACATTCAGTGGTCGCTCATTTCAATGTCTCTTACAAGAGCGGAATTGACGCTCAAGGTAACCGTTGCGACTCTGATCGAACGAATCAAGACCCTTTCGGCACGTGCACTGGTAGTGCGTCGATGATCGAGGCGGGAATGTATTTACCGGAGCGACGACGTCCACGGACACGGCTTCATGCGCGGGCGTAGGCCGGTCTGGCGCCGCGTAGTCCGTCGGCGTCTGAACGATGGAAAAGCCACCACAAGCAGCGATCTCCTTCAAACCGGCTGTCCCATCGTCCAGCTCACAGTCAGGCACCGCCGATCGCGCAGGGTCCATAGGCCTCTGCAGCAGATCAAAACAGGGGATCAGCCTCAGTTTCCGTGACGTTGTCTTTCAAATCACAAACCGGCACAAAAACCGGCACCGCATCCGGTATATGCGCACCGGGTATGTCTAAAAAGCCATTGATTTATAAAGAAATAATACATTGTTTATCCGGCATATTATCCGGTACACTACTGTCATGGATACGACAAGCATGGGACCGATGGTTCCCGAAGAATCATCGTCTCGACTTCTCGAGGATGACATGTTGGCCCTCGTCGCAGAGGCGAATCGACTAGCGGGCCGAATTCATCCCGTCTTGCTAGACTCGATCGGTGACCTTGTCCGCTCCATGAATTGCTATTACTCCAATTTGATCGAGGGTCACGACACCCATCCGCGCGACATCGACCGGGCACTTGCCAACGACTTTTCGACCGAACCCAAGAAGCGTGACCTGCAGAAGGAAGCGGTCGCGCATATCCACGTTCAACGGTTGATCGATACTGGGCGTGACCCCGATGCGTGGCCGGCGTCCGCGGCTTATGCGTCGTGGTTGCATGAAGAGTTTTGCTCACGGCTACCGCCGGAGATGCTGTTCGTTGCCGACGAGAAGACTGGCGCGCGTCTTGAGATCGTTCCCGGCGAATGGCGCAAGCGAGACGTGCAGGTCGGCCGGCACATTCCGCCGCCGCACGAAGATCTGCCTCACTTCATGTCGCGTTTCGATATGGCCTATGGATCGCCGCCGCTCAGCAGAGCCCGACAACTTCAGACTGTCGGCGCCGTCCATCATCGCCTGCTTTGGATTCACCCCTTCCTCGACGGCAATGGCCGAGTCGCGCGACTGATGTCCCACGCCTTGTTCAAACGGCTCGAGGTCGGAACCAGCCTTTGGTCAGTGGCGCGGGGTTTGGCGCGCGATGAGGGACGCTACAAAGAGTTACTCGCGCAGGCCGACAGGCCGCGCGAAGGCGACCTCGACGGGCGTGGCAATCTAACACAGCGCGGGTTGATCGAATTCTGTAAATTTTTCCTTGATCGTTCAGTCGATCAGATCCGTTTCATGAGCGGGCTGCTCGATCCGGCGACGCTCCTAACACGCATCGAAATCCACATCGAAGAGGAGGTGCGGGCGAAGCGACTGCATAAGCGTAGCTTTGCAGTACTGCGCGAAGCAGTGATGCGCGGCGAAGTCGAGCGCTCGCAGATTCCCACGCTTACCGGCTACGAAGAGCGCGGCGCGCGCAATGTCACGGCTGGACTGGTCGACCGGGGGATGCTGACCGCAGCGACCCACCGAGCGCCCCTGCGTCTGGCTTTTCCTGTCGACGTGGCCGAGCGCTGGTTTCCCAATCTCTACCCTGCCAACGCAGGATCGCGGACATGACAGAGAAAATCGTTGAGCTCATCCGGCGGTTTTCGCCGATGTCGTCTCGTTCGAAGGAGTGGGACTTTCTCATGCCCGGTCCGGGCAGGCCTAAGCGATGGCATGAAATTGAGGATGAGTTCCGCGTTCTGATAATTGCCGATCCAGGCGCTGGCAAGACATTCGAAGCCCAGAAGCGTGCGCGTCGGATCAAGGAGCGTGGCCGCCACGCCTTTTTCATCCGGATCGAGAAGATCGACGCGACCTTCGACCAGTCGTTTGAGGTTGGCACGGCGGCCGAGTTCGCCGCCTGGCTCGCCTCAACGGACGAGGCTTGGTTCTTTCTCGACTCGGTCGACGAAGCCCAGTTGGAGACACCGCGCGCGCTGGAAGATGCGGTTCGCATCTTCGGCGCCAAGATTTACGCGGCGCTGGATCGCGCGCGCATCTTTATCACGAGCCGCGAGGATGCTTGGCGGGCGCTACCTGACCAGACACTGATCGAACAGCACCTGCCCTACGGCGAGCCAACGCCTAGTGAAGAGGATGACAACACAAGCCGCGAGAACGACCCTATGCTCAAGCAGTATCGGCTTGCTGGCCTTTCGGAGGACGAGATGGCGCTGTTCGCCGGCCATTATGGCGTGAGCGACGTCACCGAATTCGTCGAAGCGGTGAAGCGTGCTAACTGCTGACCCTCGCCGAGCGTCCCTTCGACCTGAAGGCGCTGATTGGCGTCTGGATTGCCGATCATCGGCTCGGGAGCCGCTTCGAAGTGCTGCAGCGGATGATCGCCCTGCAGATCCAACCGCGGTCGGCCGCATTTGCCTCGGTCCGCCTTAACGCCGCCAAATTGCGGGACGGCGCCCGCATACTGGCAGGCGCAGTGACGATGACTGGCAAGACCGTCATAGGCCTTCCCGCAGGTGTTCATACCACCGATCGCATCGACCCGCGTGCCTTACTGACAGGCTGGGCCGACACCGAGATCGACTCGCTCCTCCGCACCGGCCTGTTCGATGACATCGTTTATACCAGCGTCCGGTTTCGCCACCGCGAGATCCGCGAGCTACTGAGTGCGGAATGGGCAAACGAACTGCTGAATCAGCCCGGCGCCCGTGCACGCGTCGAAGATCTCTTCTTTCGTGAAAGCTATGGCGAGCAAATCATCGTACCGCGGACGCGCTCGATCTTGGCTTGGTTGATCCTGTTTGATGAAGCGGTGCGCGACAAAGCCCTCGCCCTGGCCCCGGAGATCGCGAGCGAAGGCGGCGATCCGTCGCGCCTGCCGCTTACGATCCGTCAAGGCATGCTTCGAAATATCGTCAACCGGATTGCCATCGGAAGGGAAGGATGAGTCTCATGGAAAATAGTGCGATCGAACGCATCGCCGCTCCCGACCTAGCAACCGATGCGTTGGCGCTGCTCAACGAGTATCGAGACAATGACGACGTCATCTTCTTTCTGGGCCGGCTCGTCTGGCAGGGTGAGATGGCGAGCTGTGCGCCGGCACTCTTTGACATCGCTGCCGACACATCGCGCGGCAAATATGCGCGCATCGCCGCGATCCGTGGCGTCATGGCGGTAGGCGATGAAGTACTGAAGGATAAGCTATGGAAGACGATCGCCGCGGATCCTGGCCCCTTGGACCGCGCCGTTTTCGCGGAGCTGATCGATTGGGCGGCGCCGACCACGGCCAGCGTGGCTCTGGTACTGCGAACGCTTGCCCACGCGGCACCGCACGAGCGCTTCAACGTGACAGGTTTAACCTCTTCGCTTCACCAGTTCGTCGACAAGTTGCCGGTGATGGCAGACGCAACCGAGGATCATCCACTCGGGAGCCTGGTCGAGGGTCTGAATGGTTTCCTTGATCGCGAGCCCTTTGTAGAGCGCGGTGAATGCCATATCTCGGAAGAATTCATGTGGCTGATGCCCGTCGCCCTACACGCCGTCGATCGCTTGGTCGCTGCACGATCGGCGCAGGCGCTAACGCTGGCGGCAATTGCAGTGCTGTGCAATTTTCCGGCTCTGCGCTTTTGGCGGAGCGGCGATGTCGAAGAGCATAAGAACGCGCTGGACAAGAACGTCCCGCGCTGGCCGGAGCTCAATGATCTCCTCTATTGGAAATCGATCGCAGTATGCCGCGCGCATAGGGCCGCCAAGGGCGAGACGCTGACCGATGATTGGCGGATAACCCATCTCGGCCATTTCTGGCGGTTTGGCGCCGAGGATTTTGAGCGCTGCCTCGAATGGGTCGCCACTAAGCAGGGGGATGACCGAGCGGTGGCGCTATCGCGCTGTCTCCAAATCTATGTGGATGCCGATCGACCGTCGGCTTGGCTCGCTCCATTGCGCGCAGCGGTCGATGACGACGCGGCGCTTGCCGCGACGCTGGAAACGCGCCTTGATACAAAGCCATCGCCGGAGATAGTCAGGTTGGACGCGGAAACCCGGCGGTGGAAGCGCAACAGCGAGAGGCGCGAACGTAAGCAGAAGAAGGACCGCGGCGATTGGATCCGCGCGCTCATGGCCAATCCCGATCGGGTGTTGCATCCCGAAGGTTTCCAGCCAGGGGAGTTCAGTGGCGATCAATATCATCTGCTTCTCAGTGTCATGGATAGCGGTGTGAGCACCAGCCGCGAAAACGGGGCGAATTGGCGGACACTGATCCCCGAGTTTGGAGAGCCGGTCGCCCGCGCCTTCCGCGATGCCGCAATCGCGCATTGGCGCGTCTATCGGCCGACCTTGCGATCGGAGGGCGGCGAGACCGGGTCGACGCCTTATTCGCTGATCTTCGCGATGACCGGCCTTGCGATCGAGGCGGCGGAGGACAGCGCCTTTGCCCAACGGCTGACCGAGGAGGAAGCGCGGCACGCTTTTCGTTATGTCACCTGGGAGTTGAACGGCTTTCCAGTATGGTTCGAGACGCTATATCGCGCCTTCCCGGATACGGGGTTCGAGGCCGTGGCAACCGAGCTTGTTTGGGAGCTCGAACATACCGGGGAGCACCCGCTCCACCATATTCTGCACGACATTCTCTATCATGCACCGTGGTTGCACAGCGACGTCGCGCCGTTGATCCTAGATTGGCTGGCCGCGCATGATTTGCGCAATGCCGATGCGCTACGCTATTGCCTTAACATCTTGGCGGGGAGCAGTGTTGCCCCCGGCGTTCTCGCAGCGCTTGCGGCGAAGAAAGCCACCAATGCCACGTTGCAGGATCAGTCGCCGCGCTGGTTCGCGCTCTGGGCGGATACCGATTCGGCGACTGCGGTCCCTGCTTTGGAACGTCATCTCGAAGCGCTAGCGACGACCGATGCGTCAATCTTTGCCCAGCTGTTTATCGTCGCTCTGCTCGGCGATCGGCACGGCACGGGCACGCGCGTTGGCGCGTATCGCAACGCCAGCGACCTAAAACGGCTCTATGTTTTGATGCACCGTTACATCCGGACTGACGAGGATATCGATCGCATTGGGAAGGGTGTCTATTCGCCGACGCTTCGCGACGATGCGCAGGACGGTCGGAGCACCTTGTTCAACATGCTCGTCGAGGTGCCCGGTTCTGAGGCCTATGCGGCGATAAAAGCGCTCGAAGAAGAGCATCCCGAGTCCGCTTATCGGCGATGGATGGCGGTGCGGGCGCGTGAGCGTGCGACACGGGATGCCGACGAGCCGCTTTGGACGGTCGAGCAGGTCCGCGACTTTATGAGAAAGGGCGACAGCTGATGTATTGCTGGCAGATCTGCGTGTAGCGCAAGGCCCGGCGGCATTGCCTTTGCTGCGACGTATTCTTCCCGCAGCAACTGCAATGTCACGCCCCTTCGGCCAGCTCCCGCCGGCGAGAAGATGTTCGCCGACTACGCCGGGCAAACAGAATACATAAGCGTTGAAAGACACCGGCGTATCTACCGGGGACGGATGGGCATGCGAATCTGGTCGCCCTCGGTCAGATGTTCATTTCCAGATTTGCCCGGCTATCTGCGCAATCAAAGCCCGCTCACGCCATACGACTGCTCAACGTTCTACGGCGGCTATGGACGAGGCCTACGGACTACGCGCCGGATTGGAAGAATACCGAGTAGCGGAGAGCGTTGGCCGCTGGCGCGCGGCATTTCGAGAAATGGCTGGAAGGAGCCACTGCCGCATCTGGCACATGCAGCGGGCCCTCGGACGTCCGAAGTTACGCGGCACTGGGCGTCTGCTTGTGGCCGGATTGGGGCGGTGCCCCCGGCAATTCGCTCGCCGGAAACCGGCCATTGAGCGAGGGCGAACGAGACCTTGGCTGATCAAGCTGAATGTCGACATCGACCGGCGACTCCTGGCCGGCAGTTTCCGTCAAAGGCAGCAGCGGACGATCCATTTGAGCAAATCTAAACAATAGGCATGCGAGCAGATGCGAAGGCAAGCGCTCGTGCCGTTGTAATGGCTCGCCCGCACGGCTAAGTGTCAACAAAAGCGCTTTTCAGAGGCGGCTTCGTCTACGATTGTTGACGCTTTTCCTTTGCCTCAACGCAGCAAATGCGCTCACGTCCTTACGGACAAGTGGCTCGAAGTGTTGTTCACACTTGACGGGCACCTTAATCCGCGCATGCCCTAATCCGTCTACCGTCACGCACGCCATTCTCAGGTGTGCGTACTAACGTGCCACGTCCAATCGTCGACACCACGAACTGGCTTGCCAACGACGGCGTCGTGACGTGAACCTGTACGGGCAACACCGACGCTTCGATAAACAACTGCAGCTCGTCCAGCACCGAGTGCAAGAAGTTTGCGATTGCCGGATTCTCGATCGTAGTGTCGCCGGACTGAACATGGTGGGTGATTGTCGTGCCGCCGGCACGGCGAATCGCCTCAAGCATCAACACCAGAGTACACGTACTGTCCTTGCCGCCCGAATATGTGCAGCTCAGGCTATGCCCAAGTTCGATGTAGCGCTGCATGACGCTGATCGCAGCTTCCATCTTCGAAACAATTTCCTGTTCCATCTTGTCGCTCCGCAAAAATAGGAGCGACCCTTACGGGATGCGCTCCCGCAAGGGTTAATGGTTGAATCAAATCAAAAGGTCAGCCGTCGCACGTTGCGCCTCTTCAAGGCCGTCGTGCGCTGCTGCGAACATGTCGCCTTGACGCGTTGCGCGATCCAGCCGAGGAAGCGTCTTCGCATACCGGCTCACGCTCGTACCGTCGAAGCTGTCCGCACCGGCGGCCGCACAAATGCGAATGCGCCGAGCCGAGTTCACGCGACCGACGTGCAAGTAGCAGTGACGCCGTCGCGCGAGGAACCCCCACACGTGCGCCGTCTGCTCTTTCCACTCCGTTGATCCGCCGATGAAGATGCCAACCGCAGGGGACAAAAGCGACGCAAGGTCATCGACCTGCATACCGTTCTGAACTGCGATCAGCATCCGGCACGGCATCCCGCGAAGTCGTTCGAGCCACTTCAGCGAGTAGTCGAGCGAGGCCATGCCACCCATGACGATGTCCGGAAGGACAAGCCAATCGGCCCGCTCGCAAAGCCGTTCGACAGCAACAGAAAACGCGTTCTCATCGAAGGGCAGGCCCTGCTGGTACGCGGTCCAAGCGCCGTTATCCAATGCGTAGCGATCGAAGCCCTCGGTACGCAACTCGCCCTTGGCCGAGACCAACAAGCGCCAGTCGGCCCCCTTGAGTGCGGCCAGGTTGCGGCGTGTGCCTGTGCGACTGGCGTAACCAACAAGCGGCTGCCGATGCATGGCGATCCGCTCCTCAATTTCAGGGTCATCGTCAGCAGATCCATCGACTACGTAGTACTCGGCGTACGCCATGAAGGCTTGCGCGTAGCCGGTCTTCTGGCCGCTGGCGTATTGCTCCAGCCAGGGCGGCGTCATTGGCGCACCCCGTTTTGAGGCTGCACTCTGCCGCCGATGATCAGGAAGACCTTGGTATCAACGTTGCGGACCCACGGGCGAACTTCACCCGCGTGCGTCGCTGTGCCGGCGATATAGCCAATCGCCGCTTCGAGGTTGGGAAACCGCTCGGGCGATGCGCCCAGCTTGGCTGCTTCAAACATGAAAACACTCCACAAAAAAGAATGCGGAGCGACCCCAGCGGGCCGCTTGACCGCAAGGGTTGAAAAAAAAATTGGACGGCGATCTGTGCCACTTACTCGATCAGATTGACGCTCCGCCACCAGCGACCGCCCGAAGGCAGGGCTCTGACGAAAGCGAAGCTCTCCGCTTCATCGCGCGTGAGGTCGATCACCCCGCCCTTCAATATCGCCGTCTGGAGATAGACGACATTCGCGAGGGCGAGCGCGCCGTGCTGTTCGGCGATAGCGGTCAGTGCTTCGACCGCATCCAGCAGTTCCGCATGGAACTGCTTCGCGTCAGCGGCGAGGCGCAGAGACACGTCAGCGTCGGCGATCGCGGACACCACCGCATTGCATTGGGCTTGTGGGTCGTCGGGCTCGTACTGCTCGGGTTTGATCCAGCTTCGGATCACCATGTCATTGAGTACATCGTCGACGAAGTCGGTGCAGGAATAGGCCATGGAAGGCTCCAGTCAAGAAGGGAAAAGATTGCCGCTATCAGATGCGACGCGGACGGCCGGTATCGAACGCAGCCGCGCGACGCAAGTACGGCGGACGTTGCGGCTGCGACTGAGCATTAGCCGGTGCAGCTTGCTGCGCAGGCGGCCGGTGAGGCACCGCATTCGAATGAGACGGATTGCCGGCTGCCGCGAGCAGCAGCATCAGAAGGTTTGCCATAGGGATAGCGCCGGAAGGCGCGAGCGAAGGGTCGGAAAGACGAGAAGCGCCCCTTGTGGGGGCGACTCCCCACAAGGGTTGATAAAGAATCAGGCGGCAAGCGCCTGCACGTCGATGACTGCGTCCGCCTCTGCCACAAGGTCGGGCGTCTGCGAGATGAAGAACTCCCGCTGATACCCACCTTGGCGCAGTACCTCGCGCTTCATTCGCATGAACTGCACTTTGCGCTCGGGATCGAGCGGGCCGTCTGACTCGTCGCTGAACAACGTCTGATACGGCTGACCCGTGTTCTGCGCGAGATAGAGCGCGATGCCGCGCGTGAGACACTCGTTGATCCAGACTTTCTGACCGCCGGACATGACGGAGACCGACTTGCTGCTGTCGGAGTCGGCGTCGTGAACGAGGATCTCGAAGCCCTCACGCAGTTCACCGCTCGCGAGCGTGCGCTGCGTGCGGATCTCCACCGTGAAGCGCATACCGTAGCAAGCGAGCAGCAGCTCGTTGACGGTATGCGTCAGCGCCGGACCCGCGTCATCGATGGTCAACGCGATCACGCCGTCGTTGCCCAAGCCCTTAGCCAGCAGCTTCCAATGAGCAATCTCGTCGGAGAGGCGATCGGCACGCAACTGCGTGGCCGAGAACTTCTCCAACTCCAGCGCCAGCGCTTCCGCTTCGGCCTGCAACACACTCTGCACGCGGATCGATTGCTCGATCCGACCATCCAATGCAGCGACGGCCTCGCGGTTCGCCGTGATGTCGCGATCCAGCTTCGCAATTGCTGCCGTAACGTCGACCGAAGCGAGTCGTCCGACCTCCTCGGTAATGCGAGCAAGCTCCGCTTCAATACGCGTCTTCTCAGACTGGTACTTGGCGGTACGTGCGGCACTTTCCTCGGCGATCGAACGCAACTCAGCTTGCGCCGCTTCGAGTCCAGATATCGCGGCATCTAGCAACGGCTTCGTCGCAGCAAGCTCAGCCGCCGCCTGCAGTGCACGGCGAAGCTGCGCGGCCGCATCGGTGATGGCGAGCATTTCGACGCGCTTTGCCGCCAACTCGGCCGGCACGCGAGCCAAGGCCTCGGCCTGCGCCTTCTTCTCGCGATACTCCGCGCGAAGATTCGCCACCGAAACACGCTGCACTTCCGCTTGCTCTTTCGCTTGAAAGGCTTGCGCGAGCAGCGGACATTGCGCATGCATTGAATGACCGACGCACGGCACCTGCTCCGCCACCGCAGCCTGCTTGTTCAACGTGTCGAAGTGCGCGGCTTTCGTCGTGCCTTGGCTCATCAAACTGGTAAGCGTCGCATCGAGGGTGGTCAACGTCGCGCGTTTGACCTCCAAATCGGCAATGTCGCGCTGCAAAGGAGCAAACCTCGCTTCCTCGCGCGCAATCGCCAACTCGGCCTCCTCGCGCTTCGCCGCCGCACCGAGGATCGCCTCGCGGCGAGCCAGCGTTGCTTGGTGCGTGGCCACGGTTCGACTCAGCACGGAAACGCGCTGCTGGCAGCGGACCGCTGCCGCTTGCTCGTCGTCGGCTGCACTTTTCAGGGCACGCCCCAACTCGTCGCGGCGCACGCCCAGCTCTCGCAGGCGCGCTTCGGTGGAAGCTGATTCGCTTTGCTTGGCCGCGAGCGTCGCCCGCTCTTGAGTCAGCTTGCTCGCCTGCTCAAGCGCGGCATCGCGTTGCTCCCGAGCGACACGCAGGATGGTGCCCTGCGCGACGATCGACTGCTCAGCGTCTGCTTTGCGTTGCCGTTTTCCAGCTAGCGCACCAAGCTCAGACTGGATGCCTTCAAGCGACTTGCCGAGCACCTTCGCGACCTCAGCGGCCTTCGCCGACAATGCTTTCAGGTGGTCGATGCCAAGAAGTTCAGCCAGCAGCGTCTTGATCTCGCCCGCACCGTAGGACGCGAGCGGCCGCCGGTTCTGAGCCGAGAACACACTCGTGAAAAACGTTTCCAACGAACCGTTGATCGCATCGACACAGCGGTTATAAGACTCCGCCTTGCCGTCCGACACCGTTCCGTTAGGCAGCGACACCGGGCGCCACGTACCGTCGACGCCGCGATAGGCAAGGTAGTACTCCGCCTTGCCTGTCTTACCGGGCTTGCGAAACGTGAAGGAAGAGCGATAGCGAATGCCGTCGTGCTCCCATTCGAGTTCCTTCAACGCATTGGTGCCACAGATGTGATCCCAGTACGAGAAGGCGTCGACTGAGAGCTTCGACGCCCTGGACGGCATGATCGGATACGGGTGCAAGTTGTCCATGATCGTTGTCTTGCCCGCCCCGTTAGGGCCGGTCAAGGCGATCAGGCCATCCGGCAACTTCTCCAGATCGAGCGTCACGCTGTCGCGTTTCAAGCCATCGCGCACGCCAACGAAGCCTTCGAGTGTCAGTTTCAGAGGCCGCATGACAGGTCCTCCGACACGCTCATCGAAGCAGACATCGCTGCCATCTGCGAGTAGAACGCGTCGTCGTCCTCGTTGCGAAACGGCTCGTTCAAGTCAGCAGACGCAATGGCACGGGGCGGCGCTTGAAGCGTCCCATCGAGCGCGGCAGCTACCTGATCACAGACTCTGCCGAACTCGCGACGCGCGTTCGTCAGTAGCTCCGACCAGCCGCCATGCCCGGTAAGGCTACGGATCTCAGCAGCAGACCACTGACTTGCATAACCTTCCTGATAGGACCAGAGAAGGTGCTGCATTTCAACGGTCGGCGTAACGGCGATCTCGCACGCGCCGGGCGTCGTGGCGAGCAGCAACAGCGTCTGACCGGACTGCGCCAGTACCGCGCCGCGGTGTTGACCGAACGGCTGATGCTGAATCGCAGCGGTAAAGCCGGCCAAATCGACCAACGACTTTTGAAGATCACGCAACGAGCAGTCGCCCAAGGCAAAGCTGCGAACCCAGTTCGGGCCTGCGGGATAAAGACCAAACATGATGCACTCCGTTATGGTGGGCGGAATGCGGCCCCGGTAGGGATCGCTCCCCGCCAGGGTGAAAGAAAAGATGAACTGCTAGAGAAAGGTCCTGCCACCACTAATCGATGCGTCAAAGACGCGGTGAAACCTCTGTTTCGATAGCGACGATCAAAATCGGCTATCGGAACACGGCTCGCGTGTCCAAGCGAGGGAGCCATACTGGCCTCCTCTGCATGAGCGGCTACTTCATTCGCTAATTAAGCCACGAACAGGTCATCGTTGAGCCACGAAAGCTGACTTGCCGAGGCCGACTCGACGATTTCCACCGTCGCATCGGGCATGGGCAGTGCTTCGTCGCCAACATCGCTGTCCGGAGCTACGTGGGCCGTCACCGGCGCAGGCTCGGATATGCTCGACAATGCCTCAGCGTCGCTCAGTCGCGCCAGCACGCCAGCGGCGATTGCCTCCGCGTCCCCGGTTTCCAACAACTGCAGCCGGTCAAGCAAGGGCGCGGGATCGACATCAGCGTGCTCGCACCAACGCTCGAGCTTCCGGTCAATCGACGTTTCGAGGCTGATGCCTTGGGCGCGCGACCGGACGACGGGAAGAATGCGAGCTTCGACCTTCAGCTCGGCCGCGTTGCCGAACAGCGCCGCGATCGCGTCGCGATCCACTGACTGTTTGTGCTCTTCGTCGACCTGCCAACGAATTCGCACGAACTTGTCGGTCGCATCGAGCGCGCTTTCCGTCAGGCGTTGCATGTCGGGCGGTCCGTCAAAGTCGACGCAGATCGTCTGCCGAGACGGCGTCACGACCAAATCAGCTTGCGCGCTTCCCACCTCTACATTCCACAAGAGGAAGCCCTTGTCGCCTTCCTCCCCGTAGTGGAATCGCCCGATCGAACCGGGATACGCCACAACGCGCCCCGCTCGCTCCCACTGCTGTGCTTTATGGATGTGCCCGAGCATGAACGCATCGCATTCGGCCTCGAACAGACTACCAAGCGAAAACTCATGGTCGAACCCCGCCATCGTCACGCCGTGCTCGGTCGTACAACCGTTGACCGTGCCGTGTGAAACCCCGACAGTTCGGATGCCCGCGGCACGAAGCTGCTGATTGACGCGCC
This sequence comes from Caballeronia sp. LZ001, assembly GCF_031450875.1. Lineage (NCBI taxonomy): Bacteria > Pseudomonadati > Pseudomonadota > Betaproteobacteria > Burkholderiales > Burkholderiaceae > Caballeronia > Caballeronia sp. LZ001. The sequence goes on from NZ_JARTVX010000006.1 coordinate 423,810, forward strand.
CTGCTGCGGCGAGATAGTCGCCCAGCACGGCTTCAAGACCCGTCCCGGCTTCCTTGGCACCAACAGCGACCGCCAGCGCCCCCTTATTGACCGTGGGCAGACACGTGAACACGACATCAGCGCCGATTGCCAGAACCTCGCGCAGCTCGTCGTCCGAGAACACCGGGCCGTCCGAGGGGTAGAACCGCCCCTCGTGAAGGCTTACCTGCTGCACGCGTTCGGCAACATAAATCTGATGCGTCGTTGCCATCAGTTCGAAGTTGCGCAGCGTGCCCGGAGGCTCATGGGAGAACGTGCCCTGCAGCATCAGAACCGGCATGCTGCCGCTCAGACCGTTGATGCGGCGTGCGAGGCGGTTCAACGACGGCGCGTGTGCGTCCAGACGATGGTCCGTCGCATCACCTGAGATAACTGCCACGTCGGCATGGGCCAGCACCGCATGGTCGATGCCGAAACCGAAGCATCGGTCCGACTCTTCGATGTTGCCCGGCGCGTAGTGCAGGTCAGAAAAATGTGCGATCTTCAAATCGCCTCCTATAAAAGAAAAAAGGCCACCCGAAGGTAGCCAGTATTTGCCGACGCACCGCTACGGCGCGCTAAGAAAGGGATTACTTTGAAAGCGTGTCGCGGACTTTCATCAGCGCCTTCCCCAGGAGGTTCTGGCCGCGCCACTTCGATTTGTCCGTGATGTCAGGATGATGCTCGCCTAAGCCCGCGCCCCAGATCAGATCATAAGGACTGGCTTCGACAAGCTCGGTCGGTGCGGTCGCGAGCAACAAGGTCCGCAGGCCCGGATGCTGCGCGAACTTCTCACGGCATCCGACGTAGACGATCGACTCGCGCTTAGCCTTCCAGGTATCGAAGTCGAAGCCCCTGACCTTCCGGCCAAGCGCTTTCTGCTCTTTCGGTAGATGCGTGGCAAGCACAGCTTCGGCAATGTCCTCGTCACCGAACAGCTTGGCTTTCGAAAACATCATGAACTGCTCTACCGACCGAAAATCGACGTCATGGTAAGTAAAGCGGCACGGGTGCCAGTTACTAAAAGCGTCTTCCGCGCCGAAGAACAGCGTGAAGTTGCCGACTCTACGCATCGGAAGCTCCTTCGCGTAAACAAGTTAGATGGGCCGCCAAAGCGGACGAATTCGATGCGCACACACAGCGCGGTCGAAAACATTTGAGCAAGCGGTTCTTGCTGAAATGCTCTCATGCGCGAGCGATAAAGGTAGTGAGACGCCGAGGAAAGGATGCCAGCCCCCGTAGGGGACTGGCCAAGGTCAGACGTAAGCAGCTTGTGCAATCGCGTCCTGAATTTCGACGTCAAGCGAGGCGGGATCGTCGAGCGCGTTCTTAAGACGCGCATTCATCGCATCAACGTCAGCGATGCGTTCGATCCAGCCGCGACCGTACGTCTGGTGCGCGTATTTGCGAAAGCCGTTTTGTCGTTCCGGCTGACTTAGGCCCAGACGATGCAGCAGGTCCGACATGCGGTGACGCTTGTCTTCCAGCGTCTCATCAGGATCCGGCGAGTCGTCGTCATGTCCATCATCGTGAACGACCGATGATGCGCCGTCGCCCGGATGTTCTGCGCCGGCGGCTTGACCATCCGGCTGAGGAGCCGCGTCGCCGATCGACTGTACCGTTCCGTCCGACTCCAGCAGAGCCACTGCGCGACTAGCTGCATCAAGCGCCGGCGCCGGTTGAGCCTCGTCCGCGCCATCCAGCAGCGCGCCTAGGTCAATGTCGGCATCGAGCACCGTCAGCATCTGCTTCTGACGCACGGGCTGGCCGTTGTCATCTATGCGCGTGATGTCGAACTCCTTTTTCGAGAGCCAGAACCGCGTGCCGGTGAGCCTGCCACGCGCGAGCGCCACAGTCTGCATCGCCGAATACGCCTTCTGCAGCACGTAGATGGAATTGGTCGGCAGTTCGATCAGGCCCAGCCCCTTCACATCGGGCACAGCAAACAGGAAGTTCGCCGTCAGATTGCACTTGCGGTCCTGATACTGCGGACAGACGTGAGCATCACAGACGCCATCGGGAATGTCGTCGTCTTGCCGGTGAACGACCAGTCGCCCACCGAAGGATCGCCGCGCCCGCTGTGCGCGGGCGTTACGCTCGACCGGTGCATACGTCTTGCAATAGCGTTTGCCGTCGCGGTCGTATTCCGAGAAATACTGTCGCCCGGTTGTGGTGTACGCGGCCATCTGATTCGGCACATTGCGCAGCCAGTCGTCGAACGCGAACATGATCGGGAAACGGTACAGCCGCAAGCCTTGCCCGCGATCCTCACCATACAGCCGCAGGATCTCATCGGCCGTGTCCGGATTGGAGAAGTCGGACCGTCTGCAGACGAAGTAATCGACGTTTCGCGGAACGAGCGCGTTGCGCAGCTTCAGCGACGTTTCCAGCAGCTTGCCGATCGCTTCGAACGACTCACCCGCGGCCACCATGTCGTTATAGAGCTTGACCGCCTTTTCGTTGGCTTGGTGCGCCCGCGTGAGCACCTTGATACCGGGGCGAATCTTGCCGATCGTGGGCGGGCGAATAGCTCGTTCTTCAACGAGGCTACGCGGCGCGTGATCGAACATCTGAACAACTGCATTCATGATGGTTTCCTTGCGAGAAAGAAGATGGCGTTTGTCCGCAGTGATTCGGCCTGAGATTGCATCTCTCGGGCTGCCGCACTGCCGCGACGTTCGCTGATATGGGAAATGAAGACTGAGCGCTCTGCGTCGCTGAACATCGCGACCCGAGCTACTTCGCACCGCTCACGCCAAACGGGGGACGTGGTGTCCGCCTGCTCGCGCTCGGCATTGATTTGATGCGTGATGGCCTCGGCGATACGTTGATTGAGGCGGTCGGGCAACAACATGGAACAGCACCTCCGTTGAGAAAGGTCCGGCCGCAGGAAGCGACAGACGAAAAAAAAGCCCGCTCCGGTGAGGGAGCGAGCTTCGTGAAATCGATATAGAGACCTACGCGCCACGTCCCTTCCGGGGACATGGCGTGCAGGGAGCGGCCGGCATAAGCCGGTGTCGCTCGGTCAGAGAACGTAAAGTCGTTCTCGCGCAGCATGGTCACGCCGCGCAACAGCCCTTTTCGGAATTACTTCCGCCGCAGGAATCACGGATCAGCCAACTTCGATCGTTCTACCCAGATCAGGCTCTGGAGAGAGAACACCCGAAAACCCGGGTTCGAACGATGTACCGGCGCAAATGAATGCGGCTCAGGTACGAGTATCACGGCTGAAATTGGGGAGTGTGTAGCGAGCACACTCAGCACAAGGAAGATTTCCACACCGGTAGCTATCCGGTCGGAGCATGCCAACGCGCGAGGCGGGCACGACTTGCAGAAAAAAGATGGACTCCGGGCTTGGAGTCGAGGTCGATGCGTCGGTGACGCGGGGAATGGAGTTGAGTATCCGCGTTAATGACGCACACGTGCGCTCGAAAGCTCACGAATTTGACCTAGCTTTCGCCGCCTTGACTCTTGCCTAAACAATGAAAATCTTATGTGAGAGAGAACACAGACATACCGAAAACGATCATGGCTGGTACCGACATGGAAGCACCTGAAGACGGATCAAGACCAAGCTCACCTCCGGTCGCGCCGACTGGCGAGAGCGGTCTTCGGCGGCTCGACCGCCTGACCAACGACAGTCGGCTCGCGCGAATCCATGCGGATACGCTGGCCAAGACTGAACTGCCGTACCACTCGGGATTCGCACGTGAGTTTTTGCGGGGCGACTTCAACTTTGCAGCAGCGAAGATGACCGTCGCTCGCGGCGGCAAGCTCATCGCTATCGAATCTGAATTTCGAGTGGCCGAGGGCTGGTTCCGCAAAGCAATGGCTTGGGCCAATGAACTGCCCAAGAGGCAGACTGCGACGTATCCGGAGATAGTGACGCTCGAAATCAAGCACGCCATGTCTGGACGATTGGTACGCCTGCTCACAATCTATGACCAACTCTTCTTACTGACGATGGGCGCACTGATCGCTCGATCGTTGGGCTCGGAAGCTCGTCAAAGCACCCTCGATGCCGCTCAAACGCGGATTCGCAAGATCGCCTATCTCTGCATTTTCGACAACGATCGCTTTGCCCCCGAAGGTGTGTTGCTTCCCGACCCTGGTCAAGCCCACTAAACCGTCTTGAGCGCGCGCATGCGCTCTCTGTCTTGACTAGCGGCAGCGCTGGTTACGCTCGACTTAATGCAACGACGAGAGGACCTCAAATGGACCTACGCGATATCCAGCGACTGCACGCACAGTTCGCATCCGACTCGATGACCATTGATCTGCCACGGCAGATTGCGGCCGTTCCGGCGCCGGCGGACTTAGCTGCCGATGACAGGGCACCCACTATGAAGGTGCGCCTCCCGAAGGCAGCGCCCACCGCCCGCCAAACGCTCGTGGCGGTGGCAATCGCCGCTGTGGTCGGTATGGCAGGCATGCGGGCCGCTTCTCTCTACAAGTCACTGGGCGCACCATCGGTCCACACCGCTCGTCCGGCTTCAGGCGAGGGCAAGCTCGCGGCAATCGAACAGACCGTCGCACCAGCGACGCACCCGATCGACGCGGAGCCGCCTCATCCGGTTGCCGTGGCACCGATGCTCACCGCGAAGGACCTCGCTCCTTCGGGGGTTGGCTTGACGGCTGACCAGTTCAGAAATTCGCTCGGGAGCAACGCTCCTGCCGTTGACGCGACGCCATCTAAGGCGGCCCCGGTTTCGACGGAGGAGCAGCGAGCGGCGGCGTCGCCGATTCATCAAGCCCGTCGTGACGCGGACGCGACACAGCAGCCTGCAGCCAACTCCCCCGCGATGAAGGCGGCCGCACCCGCAGCGCAAAGCGCTGGGCAGCAACCGACGACGTCGGCCACGACGGCAACGCCCGCCGCGACGACGCAAGCCACAGACGGCGCGACGACAGAGACGTCCACGCCGTCGCACTCGCACAGCTACCGCCACCACGCAAAGCGCGCGCGCGACGAGCAGACCACGGAGTCCGACGGCGCAGCCGCATCGAATAAGAAAGTAGCACCCGCGACCCGCGGCGGGTCGAACGAAGTGCAAATGTTCTAGGAATCGACACCATGAAAACCGAACTCAACATCACGCTTATCGCGCGCGGCTGCGCCATCACCGGCGACATGGTCGTGGATCACGGCATTTCGTCTTTCGGCCTGCTCGACGGCGGCATCATCTCCACGCAGGGTCTACTGCACATCGGCGAAGGCGGTCTCGTTAAGGGCAGCGCACAGGGCGAGCACGTTCGCATTGACGGGCGCGTTGACGGCGACGTGCACGCGCGTGGCTCGCTGGAAATCAACGGCCAAGTCTCGGGTGACATCTTCTACTCCGGCACGATCCGCCTCGGTCCGCGTGCGTCGCTCAACGGCACGCTTAAGCGCGTTGCCAGAATGCTGACGATAGAGGCCGATTCGGCGCCGGACGAAGGGCCTATCGCTGGTCCGCGCTTGGACGATGCGAAGGGCCAGGAGCGCACGGAATCGAACGTGACGGAGATCTCGCGCGCCATCGCCTGAGCCCTGAATAAGCCTGTTTATTTGCCGATAACGGGTCAAAGTCTCTAAGAACCCTGATCATGAAACCCATCGAACCGATCTTCGATTTCGTCACTAAGACGTGGGACGCGGCAGCGCAAGAAGCCGCGTTCGAAGGCCATTGCTTTTGCATGCTCGATACGGGACGACTGGTAAATAGCCACGCGATGCCCGTTGACACGCCGCACTGGAACCGTCCCGCATACCAGTCCGTCGCAAGGTAAAAACTCGCTTTGAAGCCGAGAGCTTGACGGCTTCGATCACCGCCCGCATCCGCATTGATACGGCCGTCCAAGCGAACGAACAAGCGGCGGGCTTCGACGCCTACTGCTCAAAGCCGACGGATCCGGCTTGCCTTGCGCCCGCTGCTTCAAAGCCTATGCGAATCACGACGAGGAGAATCCCTCTGCACCCTACGCTGCTACCACCGGTGCGAGCCGAGCCTCGACGACAAACCGTGATTCGAAGTTTTTCGACGTGCCCGAGATCATGAGCGACTCTCTCGCCCGCGTCATTGCGACGTAGAACAGTCGCCGCTCCTCCGGTTCCGTCGACTTCGCATCGGGGACAATCGTCTCTTCGCTGCGCGCGATCCAGACGTGGTCCCACTCCAGCCCTTTCGAGCTGTGCATGGTCGTGAGGATCAGAGCGCCTGCAGTGGGCTCGTTGTTGTCCTGCCGAAGGAACAGCAGCCGCTCTGCGAACGAACCTGAGAGCCGCGACAGGACGGCATCGGTCGCCTGAATGGCGCGTATCGCCGATTCCTTCTTGGCGTACTTCATCATCCATTCGGCCACGCCAGAGAGCGTGAGCGAATAGAACTTCCGGTCGCAGAGGCTCTGCCACTCGGCCAGACGCTTCATGAACTCGCGGTAGTTCGTCGCAACGTCCTCCGGCAGCCCTAGCTTGACTAACTCAGCGCGGCCCATCTGCGTAAGCTCTGCCCCCATGTCGGCATGCAAGGCGCGCAACTGCTGCGCGGTCAGGCCAAGGTGGGCGAGCACGGCGTCGAGACCCGTGTCTTTGATGCGCTCGACTATTTCGAGGAGGTTGCACATGAGTGCGCCCTCAGGGCGGCTCAGCACCGATGCGCCTGATGCGCGGTAATACTTGATACCGTGAGAGCGGCAGACGGATTCGAGCGGGTCAAGGATGCGGTTGGTGCGCGCAAGGATGGCGCAAGATTGACCTTCGGCAAGCAGTGGCTTCAACACCTCGACTGCAGCGGTCGCTTCCTCGTACTCGTCCGGGTGCCGCGATGTCAGGACGCTCCCGCCCGCCCCCTTCTCCGCGCGCAGGACCTTCGCGATTCGGTCCACGTTGTTGCGGATCACGCGGTCGGCCGCGCCGAGGATCTCTGCACGACAGCGATAGTTGCTGCCGAGCACGACCGGCTTCGCGTCAAACGCTTGGATAAACGACTCCATGCCGCGATAGCCCAGCGCCTCGCGAAAAGCGTAGATGCTCTGGTCATCGTCGCCGACGACCGTCACGATCGAACCGGCCTTTGCATGAAGCTCGATCCACCTGTATTGCAGCGGGTCGGTATCCTGAAACTCGTCAACGAGCAGATAGGTGAACGCGTACGGGGCGATGGTTCCGTTTTCCATCCCCTCCACGGCGAGGCGCAGCATGTCTTGGAAATCAATCTTGCCGTTGCGGGCAAGCGCGTCCTGATAGGCGTGGTACAGCTCGCCGTCGGCAGTGTCCGGATCGCACCGCCCGAAATTGGTTTTGATCTTCTCGATCGTTGGAATGACGTCTTCTGCCTTCCCGTCGCGGCCGAGTTCCTGCATCACGCGGATGAGCAGACCGAGCCGGTCACCGTCCGAGGCGATATCAAGCGCGCGTGCGCCGGGGCGCTTCAGTTGCTTGAAGGCGAGCGAATGGAAGGTGCCGGCGATCAGGCGCTTCTTCACGGATTCGCCGGCGGCCGCCAGGATGCGCTCCCGCAGTTCGAGCGCGGCGTCCTTGGAGAAAGTGACGGCGCCGACCGTCGCGGCGCTGTCTTGCAGCAACAGGGCTGCTTTCGTGGCGATCGTTTTCGTCTTGCCCGCGCCCGGGCAGGCGATCGCCACGCAATGCTGGCGCAACTGGGCGACTTCCCGTTGCTGGGGATTGAGCTCGTCCAGCATCGCGCCTCCTTAGTTGCCGCGGACCGTCGTCATCAGCTTCAGGTGCGTCATGTACCCGCGAATGCCGAGCGGATTGAAGCGCTTGAGGAAGTTGACCGCCTCATCATCCACGTCGGACTGGTCGCGAATGCCGTTCCAGACCATGAAGTCGAAGTGATCCATCGCACGGTCGAACTTCATGATGGCGCTCAGCACGCGCATCGAGAAGCGCGAGTACGCCTCGACCTCGATGTCCATTGCGGGCATCGGAATGGTCGGCTCGAACACGAACTCCTTGTTGGCGCGAAGCTCCGCTTCCTTCTGCTGCCGGAAGCCTTCGGCGACGCGCAGTTGCTCGTCCACGTAGCTCTCGATGCCTGCGAGCAGCTTTTCGAGCGCACTGTTGACCACTTCCTTGTCGCTCTCGCCGAAGGTCGAGCGGCCGAAACGCTGCATGTTGATGCTCATGCGGTTGATGTACGGCCACCATTGTTCGAACAGCGGCTTCAAGCGGGTATGGTTCAGCCGCACGCGGGCGGTCACGACTGCTGCGCCGGAAAGCTGGCGGTCCAACAACTGACGGCCGATCTCACGGCGGCGCTTGACGATCGCAATACGCTCGGCCGCAGGCAAGTCGCGAAACAGCTTGCGCGTCTTCGCCACTTCCGCCCGCTTCATCTGCGCGTCGTCGGACGAGATCACGCCTTCCTTCTGGAGGCGATCCGCATCCGCCTCCATCTGCGTCAACTCGCGCTCAAGCTCTCCGTCGTCCGCGCCGTCGGTCGTGAGCGGCGCCTCGACCGTACCTTGTTCGAGTGCGCTCAACGCGACGTTCTCTTCACTGCCGGGTTCGACAACCGTGCTCATTCGCCATTTCTCCTGTCTGGACCGCATGGGTCCCGTTTCATCGTGGGTGATCAGGCAAGCAAAGCGCGTTGCCTATGGGGTCCATTGTTGCGGTCCGGGGCACCGGTCAACGTCCGAAACAGCGACTATTTCGCGCGCCTTTCCGACGACGGAGCCTAGTGGGAACATGGTTGCGCGCAGTGCCGCGTTGGGCTCGCACGCACGGTACGGTCATCCGCGCGTTCAAGAATGGAGGTCGGTGAGAGCAAGGACAGGCCGGCTCGGGGCGAGACAGCGCTTCCGTGAGGGAGCGCCGAGGAGGGGGTGCTTATGGCTGGGGACCGTATCATGATGAAGCCCGTTTGCCACAAAGACGCTGTTTTTTGTGAGCTTTCCGGGCTTCGCCTTACTATTTGCTTCCTAGCGCGCAGATTGAAACGACTCTGCGGCTTTCCACAGAAGCGCGCCTAACAACGCTGCGGCCGCGACCCAGTATCCCGCTAGCACGGGCAACGGCGCAACGAGCACGGCTAAGAGCGTGCCGAAAACCAGCAAGAGGCCGTGGCTCGCGAGGTGGAAAGACAGTGGGCTGACGAAACCCGCCGCCGAGGCTTTGATCTTTCGCCTAGCGGTGCCATCGATGAACATTCCAAGGGCAAAAAGGATTGTGCCCACGATCCATAGCTGCATCACCATGGCTCGGAAGACGATTCGATAGACGAGCAGCCAGAAATTCTCGGTCCACGTATGCGCGAAGCTGGAAAAGCCCCCGTCGTTCATCCCGCCAACACTCCCGGACGCGTTCAGTGTCCGGTGCAGCAGGCCGGTATCAACGAACGCATGGCGAAATATCTCGTTCGCCCGGCTCACCGCAGTATCGACTTTCTGCTGCCCAACCGTGTCCACCAACGACTGAGTCTCGACGTCCGGCACCTCGAATAGCTTCCGGTCGGGCATCGCAGGCATGACGGCTATTGCCAACACCGGGACCAACAGAAACCAGACCTTCAGGTGCGAACCGAAGCGGCTAGCCATGTAGCACCTTTACTGCTGCCAACACGGGTATCAGAGCTACGGCGAACAGCCCGCACCAGAATAGCGCCGGGCGATACTCGGCGATGGTCGCCAGGGCGTAGCAACGTGCGCCGGCGCCATGGGTGAACTCTTCGGGGACGGCGGCGTTCGCATCGCCGTCGAATGCCATCGCGGTCTCGAGTGCTCGCTTGGCCGTGCGGAAATCAGTCTGCGACAACTTCGCTATCATCGTAACGGTGAGCGACATCGTATTCCTCGAAGTAGCGGCGGAACGTCTCGCCGTGCAGCACGCGGGATGCGAGCTGGAATGCTGCGGTACGCTGCGTGATATGGTCCGGACAGCGCTCGTCGACCATTTCAAGCTCGTGGTCGGGATGGCGCTGCTCAAACGCGGTGATCGCCTCCACCATCGGGCACCACACTTCCACCTTCTCGCCACGGCGCGCAACGTAACGACGCGCGTAAAGTGCCTGGGCCGGCTCAAAGAGACCTTGCATGAATGCCACGTACGGCTCGCCGTTGCGCTTGGCCCGCCTGTAGCTGTCGAGTGCCGATTCAATCATCTCAGCAGCCAACGGCCGCTTGTCTCCCATGAATCGTTCGCCGATGAAGTCGGCCACGCGGGAGCACGCGAGCTCGAGATCCGGCGACACGTTGAACACCGGCATGAGCCGGTGCGACAGCTTGTGATCGCGGATGATGTGTTTGTATGCAGCGGACATAGTTTTAGGTTTAGCCTTCGATGATGGGAATTCGACCCTGATACACGGCACCTCCCGAGATGCGCATGAAGTACTGCAAGTTCGGCAAGCTATGGAGGAGGCGAACCGGGATCAATGGCACCTTTTCAAGCTGAAGTGAGCGCGATTGCGAGCCGCTGAATTCCAGTGCATGCGCCTCAGTCGTAGTATTCAAGCTGTTCGAAACGTTCACCACGTGGATCGCGGTTTCACCGACCTTGTCGGAGAACCACTTAGCAGTATCTGAGTCCTCCAGTCTGAGGACAATCTGGTTGTTCAGGTTACCCAAAACCTGCAGCATTTTTGCTGCGTTTCCGAGTTTTGCTTCTAGGTCGGCGCGCGCCTGAAAAGCGACAAACGCCTTGAACCCGGCCCCGCGTCCCTTGTTGAGGATCTGAATCACCTGCTCGTTGATGGCCTCGGCGATCTCGTCGATGATCAGCACGACGTCGGGCTTCTCCGCGTAGAAGTTATAGATCGCCCCGCACACCGCCGCGACGTCAGACAGCGCCATTGAGGCGATCGCTTTCTGCACGATGTTGTTCGACAGGGAATCCAGGCCCATGTAGAGGACCGCCTTCTGCTTGATGATCTTGTCGATGTCCCATATTTCACGCTCGTCCTCGAAGTCATCTGCCTTCGGTGCGAGCATTAACCCGGTTTCGCCGGTCGCCAGCATCTGCAGCAGCGGCAGCGCCGAGGCGATGATTTTCATGTAGTGCTCGCGGTCGTGCGTGTGCGTCGCGATCAATCCGTCGATCGTCTCGTGCCCGCGATCGTGGGCGGCAAACCGGTCCAGATACAGCTTGACCATCCCGTCAACCATTGACGCGTCGTTGCGGCGCTGCGCGTCTTTGACCGTTGCCGTGACCGTCAGCTCTTCCCAGTCCGCCAGCCCATTTTCGATGAAGAAGCGGCGCAGGCCGCGTTCCAGCAAGTTGGAAATCCCCGACTGCGCGTACTTGAGAATCGATCGCAGGTTGGGCTTGTCGCCGACGTACAGCTCGCCCTTCACCGCGCGGTCGATGAACAGAAACGCGAAATCCCGGAACTGTCCCTCTTCCATCAACTGTGCAATCCGCGATGGAATTTCCGACGGCTGCGACCAGTTTTCGAGCGGGTTCAGGCGAATCGACTCGTGCGGTTTGGCCTGATTGAAGTAGAGGAACTTGCGGCCGGTGCGGGCGCACTCCTTCTCAACGCGCTTTTTCCACTCGTCGTCGTTTTTGGGGTCGACGATGATCAGAACGTCTTTGGGGTTATGGATCACCTGCGTGGAAATGACTTCATACGTCCGGGTCTTGCCCGCGCCTGTTGTGCCGGCTACGAGCGTGTGACCGCCCATTGCCTTGTAGTGAAACGGCACCTTCACCTTCTGCGGCTCCATGCCGTGGATCCACGATGATCCCTGGGGCATGCGATCCCGGATGCTGTCGCTCGGTCCGAACAGCCGTTCAATGCGCGCCTCGACGGTCCGACCGATTTCGGTTTTGGGCAGCCACTTGGGCAACGACGGAATATCCGTCACCGGCATGCGAAGAATCTCGTGGGCGATCTGCGTGTGCTTCTGCGTCCATTCGTAGCCCGTGCCCAAGTACATCGAGTCCGCTTTTTGCCGCATCGTCTTCTGCGTGGCGAGGAGCTTGTCAATATGGATCTTGCTGAGCCACTTCGTGGAAATCGCCATGCGAAAGCTCAGCGCCTTCCAGATTTGCAGTGCGCGTATCGACAGCAGCAGCACACCGGCCAGAGCGAATGCCCAGCCGTACGGCATCCCCGAGACTAGGATTCCAACGATGACCACCGGCCAGACGACGAATGGCCTGAACTCGTAGATGGGTCGGAAGTGGTTGACGTAGCTCATGCCGCTGGCCGCTCCATGATGAGACGCCCTGCTCGCTCAACGATGCAGATATCGGTGCCATGAGCGCGCATGAGTAGCTGCCGCTTCTTTAGTTGCTCGACGAGCGTATCGCTCGTCATGCCGTACGCGCCGACAAGGCGCTTTTGCACGGCAAGGCCTTTTTCTTCCCAGGTGACCTTCGCGTTTCCCGACGCGACGTCGCCCGCGAGTGCCTTGAAAAACTCTTTCATCATCGCGGCACCCGGCCCCAGCACCTCAGTTAGTTCCTCGTCTGACGGCCCGGTTCGGCTGCCGGTGCCACGGCCGGTATGAGCCGCCGCAGGGTCGATCGCTGCCGGGCGCCGTGGCGCGGGGGTCGGGACTGTGGAGGACTCAGTCGTTGCGGCTGCATCGCCCGGTGCTTGGCTGCGCTCCAACGCGTCACGCAACGACTGAGACAATTTAGGCGGGGCTCCTGAGACCTTCTCGTCAGCGGAGTTCGTTGCGGCCGCGCTGGGCGTTGTCGAAGCCGCGGCAGTCGGGGCCGCCATGTCGCCGGATGCCGGCGCTGGATGCGGATGTGGCTCGTTTGAGGACGTCTCACCGCCTGCCGGGGCCGTCGATTGGACAAACTGCGGCTCGAGCGCGAGGGCGACATGCACGGCGGACGGAACATCGTATTTGACCGGCGCAAACACCGCCTTCTGCGCTTTGCGCTCAAAGTCCACGGCAACGTCCATCGCCTGCCGTACCACTTTATGGACGAGCGGCTCGTAACCTTGCGGACTGCGCTCTGGATTGATCGCGTTGAAAAGGTCGTCCAGCACCCCGGTGTCAAACCCGGCGAGCAAGTCCGGCGCGATGACAGTCTGGGCGAACATCGCGGTGCGCATCCGCTCGTTCTTGAGCGGCGCTGCTCGCCGTTCCACCGTGTATTGGCCGCCGCCCAGCCATGCGCCGAACGCGCCGTGCGCCGCCGGATTCCACTTCGACCGGTCTGACAGGCGAATCATCTCGAAATGACGGAATGGCTCGTCAAGCAGAGAACACGCAGCCGCCAGGAAGACCGCATAGTTGTATTGCGGCTCGAGCCGCCGCCGCTTGTCGGACGTGAGGTCCGCGGCGAACTTCTGCGCACCGGCCAGCCGCATCGCATAAAACGTCGACTCGATCGTCGCGCGGAAAGCACCGCCCGGCTCACAGTGCAGATCCGGCGTGAGCGGCATGGAGGAGAACCAGCTCGCGCACCGGCGCAAGACGGACACCCACTTACGTGCGAATTCCGCCTCAGTGCTTTCGTTCGCGCACTGGCGAACGAGCTCAATGCGCTTATGGTGCGTCGCGAACAAGTCTTCGATCGCGATAGCTTCGTGAGCAATTGTCATGGGATGAACTTGCTTGCCAGCTTAAGGGCACCGGTACCGGTTGCCGTCGCACCGCCGCCGAAGATCGTTGCCAGCTTCGGAATTTCGAAGGACAGCAGCAGCACGAACACCGCCAGGTCGAAGACATACGCCCCGTTGACGGTGGTAGATCCGCCTACGTGCGTCGCCTTGCTTACCGCGTCTGAGATGGACGTCCCGACGAGCTTTATCAGGACTGCCACCACAACGGTGTACATCCCCGCGCTGATCATCCAATCGAGCCACTTCTTAAAATAGCTGCGCGTGTACGAGGAGAAGCCGAGCGCGATTGCAATCGGGCCAAGGACGATACCGACAGCGGCCTGAATCTGGCCAATCGCGGTGTAATAAACGAAGATGATCGAGGCGAGAACCATGAGCATCCCCGCGAAGGCGAGAACGATGACATCGGTCAACAGCGCAGGAATGTCCCACAGCTTGACCGTCTTGAGCTTCGCCGTGAGCGCGTCGATGATGGTCCCCGCTAGGGAGGCCATCTGGGAGCCCACCGATCCGTTGTCGGAATTGCTGATATGTGCCGCCAACTGCTCAAACCACGTCCAAAAGCCAGCCGCCGACGACGTGTAGCCAAGGTACAAGGCGACGAAGATGCCGAGGACGGCCACTTCCTCGAACAGGTCGACCCACGCGGAAATCGGATGGTGTGTCCCGGCGAACCTCACTCCGACGAGTACTAGCGAGATAACGCCCAGGCCCCACGCGAACTTATTGGCCTCACTCATCACGTTGGAACTCGCATCCACTGCCGTCGTGACGACGTTCCCGAGCAGAACATGGATCTGCTGTGCGGCGCTGCTTGCCCCCTTGCTAAAGTCGCCCGCCTGGCTTGCCAGCAGTGCAGCCGAGGTAGTCGACGACGCCGGCACAGCGGGGGCCGCTTGTGCCATTGCGCGGCTAGCAGTAAAGCCGATGCAGCAGATCACCGCCAGAAAGACGAGGAGCGACCTTGTGAGCGACATTGCTGATCGCACCATCATTGCCCCAGCACCTTCGAGGATCCGATTTGAGCGTCGAATGCCGCTCGTTCTCTGTCCTGTTGCGCCTTGAGCGCCGCCTGACTCGCATTGTTCGCCTGCTGGTCCGCGACCGTCGCCGAATCCTTGACCGCGTCGCTGCGCTGCTTTGCCGCCATCATCGTCAGGAGGTCGCTGTTCTGGCTGGAGATGATGTCGAGCATGTGGGTGGTCAGCTGAGCCGTTGCCTGCATCGTCGGCGACATGTTCAGCTGGTCCTGAATTTCCTGCCGGCGCTTCGCGAGCGTGCTGACGTGCGAGATCACGTCGTTGCCTTGCTGGAAAAGCTGCTTGGCCGTCTTGTCGTTGTTCTGCAATAGGGTGTTCTGATCCGTGAACCACTGGTCGGCCGACTTTCCCGATTGCGTAATCAACGCCTGCACCTTGCTCGCATACTCGGCGTTGCTTTGCAGCCCACCGTACAAATTTTTCAAGGCGTCGGTGTACTTGCTCAGGCCCGAAATATCGTCCTTGATGCTGTTGAACTGCGCCAGCATCGCGGCCGGATTGAGGTTGGTCGCCTGCTTCAACTGATTTAGCATCATCTGGTACTGATAGACGAGGTTCGAATCTTGATAGACCTCACCCTTCACGGCTGCCGCCGCCGTCATCGTGTTTTGAATGAAATTGGACGCGTCGAACACCGGCATGTTCGCGTTGGCGTGTTGCACGAATCCCAGCGTCAAAACGCCGGTGGCTGCGACGCAGCGGAGCAGTTTCTTCATCATGGCGATACCTTTATCTAAAGCGTTCAAGCGTTGGCGAGCACGTCGCGCACGTAGTCCTCCCGCCATTGCGGGCTGCCTGACTTGACGTGCTTGTCGAGGAGCGCCTGCGCGCGACCATCCGAGCGCAGGTAGGCGAGCGCCTCCTTCGGGAACTGCGCCTGCAGCATCCGGCTTTGTTTGGCCGTCACCCACAGGTAGTCGCGGTTGGGCACCGCGTCAGAGATCATCTTGATCTGGTGCTGCGTGAGACCAAACACGTCGCCGTACAAGCCTTGGTTGTTGATTGCGTCGCTGTTCGGCAGGTAGATGATGTTCGGGATGTTCTCTTTCAGAATCTCGAAGTTCGGCACACGGGCCAACTGGCCGAGCGACTGCGTCGCCATCACCAGCGCGGCGTTGAGCTTTCGGATCGTCACGGCCCAGATTTCGAGGCGCGCATAGAACTTCGGGTACGTGAAGAAGAAGCCCGCCTCTTCAATCTCGATCACGGTGTAGCGCTTGCCGTCAAGAATCTGCGCGATTCGGTAGAACGCGTAGTCCATGAACAACGCGGCGGCCACGGGGAAGTTCTGGAACAGGTCGCCCATCTCGATCGACAGGTCATCCGAGATGGCGAAGCCGTCTTCGGCGTGGTCGAAGAACTTGCCGTTCTTGTTGCCTTCGGTCCAGACTTGAAGGCGTTCGCGCAGATCGGCGGGCAGCAGCGTGATCAAGCTCGACAGACGCCACTTCTCAGGCGGGAAGCCGAGCGCCAGCGTCTTGATGCGGTCGTAGATCTCAGTCTGCTGCTGCGGCGTGCAGGTGTAATCCTCGCCCTCAATGGCAAGCTGCACCCAGTCCGCGACGTAAGACCAGTGCTTTTGGTCGCCGATCAGCGAGAGCGGATTAACGGAGGTCGCCGCCTCGAATCGCCCCGTTGCATCGATGAACCGGCCGCCACCGAGCAGCGTCGGGATACGGGTCGATCGGTCCTTGTCGAAGCGAATGCGACGTGCGCCGTGGCGGCCCGTCTGCGTCATCAGGTAGTTCAGAAACACGGACTTACCCGCGCCGATCGGACCGACAACGAGGGTGTGCGCCTTGCCGCCAGGATGGTGCAAGTCGAAATACTGAAGCGTGCGATGGCGGGTGGGCAGACACGTCAGCGGCCCGGTTTTCGTACCGGACTGCTGCGTCAGCCATTCATTGACCTTCGAACCCTCGCCCACGCTGCAGAGCGGCGCAATGTCGGAGACGGCAGGCGTCTCAACGAACTGCAGGCGCTTTTGCTGATCCCAGCGACCCGGCAGCGTCGCGCTCCACGAGGCGAACAAGTTCGTCTTTTCCAGAATCACGCCAAAGCCCGCGTTGCCGATGACGCCGACCACCTGACGCGTCGCGTCCTCGCACTCTTCTGGCGTGCTCCCATAAACGACCACCGAAATATTGGCGAAGCCGTACTGCTGGCCTTCGGCGTCCAGCTTTGCGAGCGCGTCACCCGCCTCCTTCGCCAAGATCTCACGGCCTTCGTCGTTTTTCTGCTCTTCCTTCGTTGCCCACTGCTTGAGGATTGCGACCGGGTTGAAGGCCGCGACCTTGTAGAAGCCGCGAATCTTTTTGATGTACGCGCTCGCCCGCGAGGTGTCGAGGAAACGGAACATCACGCAGACGTCCAGTTCCGCGTCTACCTGCGAGAGGACGTCGAGCGCCGCTTCCTGAAAGCCCATCCATTCCTTAATGCCGATGATCCGCGCGTACACTTTGCCGTGCGCCGATTCGAACATCAGTTCCGTGGCGCCGATCGTGACTTCCGTCTCGGTCAGGTGCGTGTCGAGCATGGTGACCGGATAGCGCACGCGGCGCTTGGGCGACGACGGATTCGCTCGCTGATGCAGAAACGACAGAACATTCTGAAGCTGCAGCCGCTTCATCTTCAGGCGCGTGACACCGCCAACAAAACCGTCGATCACCGACTCGAACCGCTTGATCTCATTTTGAATCTTCGTGAGGTCGAACGCGAAGGCGCTGCGCGCGAGAATCGTGTCTTTCACCGCTTCGAACATCGCCACAGCCAGGTTCTTGCCGCCGACTGTCATGTGATAGCTGATCTTGTCGAAGATCCGCGAGATTCCGGTTTCGGGCGTGAATGCGAGCGCGAGCGAGTGCGAGTTCTTGAAGTACTTGCCGCTGCCGATGATTGCCTGATTGATCGCGTCGACGCGCGCATCGGCCTCCGACGCGAAGGTACCGTCCATGCCACCGCGCACGCGCCGGTGCGACATGCGCCACCACGCGGTCACGCGGTGATCGAAGTTACGGCACGCGTGATCGAGGTTGTCGCGGGCGGCGGTGATGTCGGCGGGATTGGGCGAGTCCGCGTCGATGCCTTCGAACTCGAACACGGTCAGCAACGACCCGTCCTTATTGAGCACCAGCTCGGGCGTGACCATCGTCGCCCACGGCGCGATCTCCTGCACCGCGCGCTTGGTGAACATCATTTTCAGCATGGAAGGTCCTGATCAAACCCATACGGGCGCTTGAAGCGCGCGCTAAAACGGCTGCTCGGCCCCGGCTCATAGACGTCCGGGTAGCGGTTGTACACCAGCATCACGATTCGCCACCACGGGTCAGTCGAGCTCTTCCATCGCAAAAACACATGCACCAGCACGCCGACGACGAGGAACGCCGGGGTCCAGCTCGTGTAGGTGAGCAGCGCGGTCATCGTCCCGTTGAAAACGGCGAGCCCCCGGTCTGCCCCGCCCATCTGGCGCGGCAATGAGAGGCCTCGACTAACCTTGTGCTGGCGCATATCAGCAGGCGTTGGCCATGTGAAAATGATCGCGCATGATCGGCACGGCGACCGAGGCGATACCGAGGCCGACCAGCACCACCGAGAACGTCTTCGCGATATTGCTTTCCGAGTTCGCGACTGCAACTCCGCCGAGCGTGATCAGTACGATGCCGATGCCGTACAGATACGGGCCGCTGATCAGGTTGCTGATCGTGCAAATGATGTCCGTCAGGCCCGTCAGGCTTGAGAAATCACCCGCTGCCATCGCTGCCATCGACACGACGCTCAGCAGCGCCCCAACCAGCATCGGCTTGCCCGGACGCAGACGTTTTGCCACCTTGGCGGCTCTGTTGAGTACCTTCTTTCCCTTCATTTGATGCTCCCGTTAAAAAACGCGTTGTAGGTCGTAATCGTTGTTTTTGAATCCCCGGATTTCGAGGATTTCGGAGACGTGCCGCATCTCGCCGGTGCGCTTGAAATGCACGACGTAGTTGAAGCAGTCAGCGATGTTTTTGCGCATGTCTTCCAGCTCCCACCGCGATCCGGTCGGGATGCCCAGCATGGCAAGCGATTCGAGGCGGCTGAGCGCCGTGCGCGCGTTGTTCGCGTGAATGGATGCGAGACCGCCGTCGTGGCCGGTGTTGAGCGCCTGCAGCAGGTCGTACGCTTCGCCGCCGCGCACCTCACCAACGATGATGCGGTCAGGGCGAAAGCGCAGGCATAGCGCGACGAGCAGCTGCGTCGTGACATTGGTGTCAGCGTTGGACAGCAACCGCACGCGGTTCGGCACGTGCAGCTTCAGTTCCATCGTGTCCTCGATGGAGATTACTCGCTGGTCGGATGGGATCTGCTCAATCAGCGCGTTGAGGAACGTCGTCTTACCCGCGGACGTACCGCCCGCGACGAGCACATTCTTGCGCGACTGGACAAGCGCGACGAGCGCGCGCATGAGGGCTTCGTCCTCGATGCCGTCCTCGAAGTGAATGGCTTCCGCGTATTCCGGTCGGGCGTTCGCGGCCGAGAACGCGCCCATGCTCACGTAGTCTGAGAGCGTCAGTTTGGACTCACGGTGCTTCCGGATGCTCAGCGCATGACCGTCGATTGAGGTCGGGCTCATGACCGCAGCAATACGCAGGTTCTGGTGACCCGCGTTGATGATGCCCTTGTCGCTGCCGGCCTTCGCCGACTTCTCAACGGACGAGGCGAGCGAGTGGATCGCGCCTTCGAGCTGTTCCGGGCGCAGGTCGATGTTTTCGCGCGTCATCACGCCACGACGCTCCACCCAGACGTTGCGGTAATCGTTGATCATGATTTCCGCGAGGTCGGGCGAATCCAGCAGCTCGCGCAGCGGCGAAAGCGCATGGAAGAACATGCGCACGGCTTCCGCTTCGAGGGGGCGCAGCTTCAGCAGTGGGTTATCGGCAGACTCGGACATGCGATGCTCTGTGGGCGATCTAACATGTCGGGTATTGTTGGTGGTGCCACGCGCACGCGGGTATGAAAAGACGCCTCAAATTGATCGGCTTTCAGGACATTGCCAAACTATCGCCCCCGGGATTTGGGGCCGGCCTGGCAGAAGGGCCAAGTGAATTATCATGATGAAACGCATTTGCCAGAAAGACGCTAAAAATGATGTAGCTTTCCGGCTACCGCCTGCGGCGACTGGCTGTTAAGCATTTCCCATCGTCCGCGGCGGGCGTTGCTCGTAGCGTTACGTGCCTGACATTTCACGTGTCGCCGTCGCCCGCCGTGAGCCGCTTTGTTCGTTATTCCGCCCTGAGTCATCGGCGATGCGCATCGGAAAACCAATCAAACCGCTTCCCCACCCAGATTGCGACTATTGCGGCAATCCAGCCGTTCTCGCCCGTGCAGGCGACGACGCCTACCCTTACCGGGACGACCACGGCCCGCTGTGGCTTTGCCAAAACTGTCATGCGTGGATCGGCGTGTTCCCGCGCAGCAAGCGGAATGTCCCGCTCGGACGCCTTGCTGACGCGCGCCTTCGTGAACTGAAGGCGAAGCTCCACACGGCGCTTGAACCGCTGGTGGCGGCGAAGGTCCGCCGCGACGGCTGCAATGTCTTCGAAGCGCGCGCGAAAGCGATGAAATGGCTGGCTGGCGAGATCGGCGCGGACGTCGAGAAGTGCTCGATCCATACCCTTGACGCGGACCAGTGCGCGCGCGCGATAGTGGTCGTCGACGAGTTCCAGCGCGCCCGCACCGCCACCGCCTCTTCAGAACCGGCGTGGGAAGATCGTTAACCCGGGCAGTCAAACATACGTTTCCTATGTCCAGGACCCTTCCCTTCCAGCGTTCGTCTCAAGCCGCCCGCGCGCGCCTAAATAAAGCACAATTGCTCCCGATTCCCCGCGCGGTCGTCGACGACCTGGCGCTCCGGGCGCATCTCTCCTTGGAGGCCCTCCGCGGCGACTGCGACGAGATCGCTCCCGCGCAGCACATCACCGAGGCGGTACTACTGGCTAAGTTTCTTTCCGAGGCAGGCCACGGTGAGTTCTCGCACGAGACGCTGCTGGCGGCCGACCGCGCAATGGCGTAGGTTTTCGACGGCGGTCGAGAGCGCGGGGTTTGGCGGATTTCCTCCGACGCGGCGTTCGCTTTGCTGACCGCAGTCATCTGCATGTACGACCAGCAATTGCAGACGGTGAGCCTCGGCGCACTCACCGCGGCGAGCGAGCGCCTTGAGCGGTTCAAAGGTGGCGAGGCATACCAGCCGCTGCAAAAGCGACGCGCGTGAACTGCTGAAGACGAAAAAAAAGCCCGGCAAATCGCCGGGCTCGTTTTTCAAGGGATGCCCGGCCCAGCCGGGGTCTAGCAGATCACCTCCATCGTTTCCCCAAACGGCGCCTTGCGGGCGCGCGTCAGAGGGGTGGTCGATGCCCACAGCACCGGGTAGTGCGGCGCGACGGTGGGAAAGCGTCCGACCATATCTGTCAGGTAGACCAGAAAGGCGGGGTTCATGCCGTCTTCCGCGACCCGATTGACCGGGTCGACGAACGCCGTCCCGCCCCCGCCGCGCACAGGCTTGATATCCGGCGAGTCGCCTCGCTCGAAGATCTGCACCTGCGTGACGCGCGTGTCGCAGTCCATCACGATCAGGCGCGCTGGCTTTAACGAGTGGAAAACCGCGAGGATCTCCGCATCGAACTGCGCCTGCGTCTCGTCGAACACCGAACCGCTGGAGTCACGCACGAAGACCGCATCGCCGATCGCCGGTGTATGCAGCGACGGCAGATAGAAGCCGAGATGCAGATACCGGCGATTCGGCGCCGCGAAGCTGTAGTCCGACGGCGACGACTGCTGGGCAAAGCGATGCAGCACCGCGCGCCAGTCAACGACAGGCCGCACTGCCTCGCCCGCCATCGCCTGCAGGTCACCGGGAAGCTTGCCGCGCATCGCGGCCGCTTTCGCGGCTTGCGTGACGGCAACCTTCCACTCCGCCTCTTTTACCGGCTTGTCCGGACCTTTGTAGGGCCGCACTTCGCCGAAAGAGCCGGGCTTCGCTGGCTGGGCGGCGGGCGACTGTCCCGGCGCGGTGCCGTTCTGGCCACCGGGCTTCGGAGTCTGCCCGCCGTTCGGCTGCTGCTGGTCTTGCGGACCCGGCTGCGGCGGCTGCGGCGGCTGTTGCGGCGGCTGATTCGGCTGCGGAGGCTGTTGCTGCTTTTCCTTCGCCTCCTGCGTCAGCAAACCGTAGATCTCCTCGGCCGACTTGCCCGTATAGCGGGGATCGACGAGCGCCCCTTTCGGCAAAACCATGCCCGACGACAAGACGATCGGGTTGATCGCGTAGTCACAAGCATCGTTCCATCGGTCGGGGTCACGCGCGCCCTGACGCCAGCAATGGCCGTTGGCCACGTGCAGCACCTCGTGCGCGACGACGCCGCGCACTTCGAGGTCGCTGAGCGACTCCATATACGTCGGGTTGTAGCCCAACGTCTCGCCGTCAACCCAGAACGTCTTGGCAGACGGATCCTCGCGGACATTCAACCGGAGCGCGAGCGCCCCGAAGAATGGCTGTGAGAGGACGAGCTCGGTCCGCTGCCGGGCAATGCGCGGATGGACCGCGCTACTGCCCAACACCACATCATTGCGGTCCATGACGCCCCCTTACGCGACGAGGCGCAGTTGGCTCGCGTGCGCCGATTCGACTTCCATCGGCTCCGGCTGCATGCCCATGAAAGCGGCCATCAGCCCTTCAATCTCCTGTGCCTTGCTGGCCACCTGAGAACGAAGCACGCGCGAGTCTTTCAACTCAGCCCCCGTGTGCACGGCGAGATGCGTCTTGGCCTGCTCGAGGATGTGCGTGAGCTGCGGGTCGTTCGCGAAGTTGAGCTTCGGCAGCAACGCGCAGAGCTCCCGCACGTTATTGGCCACGTCCAGTCGCACGTTGCCGGTCGCGTACAGGCGGTTAGCCATTTGCGAGACGGCTTCATACAGACGCCGCACCAAGTCCTCGTTCGCGGTCGCGATCGAGGCTAGAACGTGCTGGTCCAACTCGCTCTTGAGCGTGCTGAGCACGTTCGCCGGCAACTCGACGCCGAACTGGCTGGCGTCGGGAAACGGCAGAACCGCCATCTTCACGCCGAACTTCGTGGACAGTTCCGCGAGGGTCGGATAGTCCGCCTCGTTGAAAAGCCCGTTCAGTTCTTCGCGAGCCGCCTCCTTCAGGTTCAAGTAGTCGGTGAGAAACACGGAGACCGCCAAGTCGAACTCGTCTTTCAACGAGCGCATCTTTTCGGCGAAGTCCATGTAGACCATCGTCGGCAGCAGACGCACACCGAGCTGGTCGTACTTCAGCGTATGGTCGTAGAAGTACGAGCGGATACGGCCGGCGAGCGTCACAACTTCGGCGAAGCTCGGCGCGTGCTCGGGCAACAGGCGTTTATTGAATCTGCCGATGCCCTTCGCGTGGTGCTTACTCTCGACTTCCTGCGTCACCTTGCCGTCGAAACGGCGGGCAACCCAGGTGGAAATCGTGACGGAGCAAAGCATGACCTTCGATTGGATGGAAGTGATGTCCATGAGAAAACCTCGTAGAAATGGAATGGATAAAGCCAGGAAAAAGGCCCTGTGCGTCCGAAGACACGACAGGGCCAACATGGGTGATGCTGAGAAAAGTGGAGTGCTTTGTTACTCGCCGCGGATGATCTTGCCGATCTCTCCGCCTTGCGCGCCAATGAAGGCATACGAGTTCTGGATCTGAGGGGTGCGCTGAACTGCATCGCGCACCAACAGCGCCGCGAATTCGCGGTGACCTTCACCAATCAGACGCTCGGTGTAGCGCACGACGCGATCGAAGTTGTTTTCGTTCGCGCGTGCCGCAAGCGCTGCCGCGATCGCGTACAACGCCGAAGGCGTTGTCGGGATCATGGCCGTGTCGGGCGCGAGAAGAATCGCGTCCGGGTTCGGCAACTCGCGGAAGATCTGAAGGAACGCGACCAGTTCCGTCGCGGCGCCCTCGCCCACCGAACCGGCGTAGGAGATGTGCTCCAGGTGCTTGGGGACTACATCCATGGTTTTCGCCACGAACCCCCAGCTACGCGGACTCGGGGCGTTCTCGATATCGCGCGACGTCTTCTGCACGGACAGCAAGTCCGGACGGAAGCGCAGGAACGCGATGAGCGCGGGCGGGATGTTTTCGCGCACGGCCCATTGCGTCCAGTCGTCGATGGTCGGTTCCAGCTCGACCACCGTGGCGAAACGCGAGATCACCGGATCGAGAATCCCGGAGACACCCGCGTTGTCGGTGCGGCGGTTTGTGGCAGCGAGAAACGTCACCTGCGGCGGCAGAACGTGCTCGCCGACGCGCCGCGCGAGCAGCAGTTGCATCTTTGCGGCTTGCACAGCAGGCGAGGCCTGCCCGAGATCGTCCAGAAACCAGATCAGCGGGCGTCTGGCGGTCATCGCGCGTTCCAAATCCCCGAACGGCAGGAACTTGGCGGTCGTGCCATCGGGCGAGGGAAACGGCAACCCTTTCGAGTCGGTCGGATCCTCGACAACCGGGTGGCTGATGAGTAATTCGTGATCAGTCGCATGCGCGGTCTGTTCGACGATGTCGCTCTTGCCGATGCCGGGGCGGCCAGTGATGAGCACCGGCAGACGCTTCGGCACGTACAGCGAGAGGAGTTCGGTGAGTTGAGCGGGCGTGACTTTCATGATGGCTTCCAAAGAGAAGCCCCACAAAGACTACGCCCGTAGGGACGTGGTCCCTGTGGGGCAAGATATGAAAAAGCCGGCTCGTAGCCGGCTGGGTCGATGCGTCAGTGACGCGGGTGATAGATGCAGTGTAGGGGTCGGGCGATCAGTCAATCCGTGCAAAGGTCACTAATTCATGGTGCCTTAAGCCATCTCCACGGCCGACGCGGCTAAAAAAAACCCGGCACGATGGCCGGGTTAATCGATAGAGAATCAGCTTGCGCGCTGTTCAAGCGCCACGCGCATAAGCGAGCGTACCGTCGTTTGCGCGAAGCGATACCTGCAATTGCCGCACGGGGTCAGCGAGCGCGTAACGCACGCTGGTCCCCTGCCGCACGCTGACGATCTGCGAGAAGCCTTCCGCGATCGTCCGCTCCACCCACTGCGCACCGGTCACGACTGCACCGTCTTGCATGCGGATGCGCAATTTCGGCCGCCTCGCGAGCGCGTGCAACCTCGCGGGCGACGCGCCTTGCCTCACGTTGCGAGACCGACAGCGCTTCCCACTCTGCTTGCTGTGCGGCGTCCATCCCCGCCAGTTGGAAGATGCCCCGGCGCCGAGCCGCAGCTCGAACGCCGATGAGCTTGATGCCGAACACCTCGCGGACCGATTGCTTGGTCGCGCGGTTGGCGTCGTCTGGCCGGTCCAGGATGCTGAGGAGATAGGACATGTCGGCCGTCTGCACTTCGAACAGGTCAAGCCCGCGACGGCCGCTTTTAGCCGCCTCTTCGTTGGCTTGCGCCACCTGATCCGAGGAGAACAAATACAGCGGCTCGCGTGCCAGATCAAAAGCCAGATAGAGCAGTTGCCAGTGCTCGCGCCGGATTTGCCACGCTTCGAGCGTGGCGAACGACGGTCTGAAGTATGCCGCGTCGATCTCGTCGATGAGCGACAGGAAGAGGCTTGTCGCCGTTCCGGGCCGACGAACGGTCAGCTTGCCGTTATAGCGCGTGACGGATAAGGCGTGGCTGACGAACGTGAGCGCGATCTCTGCCGCGTCGACTGCTGCGACGCTCGCGTCGTCTCGCAGGTAACGGAGCACCTCGAGCATCGTACGGAAGGAGTGGGCGGAGCCCGAGAAGGAAAGCTGATACATGGTCGATTGCCTCGGAGAAATTGCGGGCAATCGCGCCCTGTCGGGTCGATGCCCGGCAAGGGTTAAGTGCGCCGAATGGCGCTGGATGAGTTGAGAAGCTATTAGGCCGCGTCGATGAGACGGGCGATCAGACGCGCGAGCGACCACGCGTGATCAGTCGAAAACACCTTCGCGCGGAGCAACGGCATGATTGCGTAGGTGCGGTCGAGCGAGTCGCTAAGCTGCGGTCGGCTGATGAAGTCGACATGAATAAGCCAGCCCTCGCTGTTTCCGATGCACACGGAAACGGAGATTCGTTCGTATGACGACGGCTCGGGCCACGGTCTGCTGTGGCGCGCTCCGTACATCGCTTCGTTAGCGTCGTCCTGCAGGTTCGCGTGACAAAGCCACTCCGGTTCGAGCTCCGTTCCGCGCAGAAAGCGGCACAGATCCTGGAAAACCTGATCGATGGTTTTGCCGTCGGTGTCCAGGCGGGCGACTGACTTGATATCGATGGCGCCAGCAGCGATGGCACCGCCCGCCGCCACATCCGGGTTTGCTTGAGACATGAACTGCTCCTGAAATGAAAAACGCGCCCGAAGGCGCGTTAGAAAAAGGAAGTCGAAAAAAAACCGCACGCCAAAGGGTGCGGTCTTGTCTTTGGACTCAGCTCGCGCTGCGTCGAATCATTTGCCCCAATCGCGCTCGCGATCGGCTTTACGGCCGTTATTGGACGTCCACATGAAAAAAGCTGCAATGGACACGCCAAGGACTAACGTAAAAATTGATGCACCCATTTCATTCTCCTTTCATTGCGTGATAACCCGCGTACCACAATACTACTCCAAGCGACGCGAGAATCGTTGCGCCGACGACTGTCGAGAAGTCCCACGAGGACGCGGAATGGACGTAGCCCACAGTGCCACCGATAGACGCAGCCGATAGGGTATGGAGGTATCGCCCGTTCTGCTGGCGTTGGTCCTTCGACGGCGTCGCGACCGCATGCAGGATTTGGCGGATTCCCGGGGGCGGGTCCGCAGGAAGAACAACCACATATCCGCCGTTGACGACGGGCGTGACCGGCAAGACGTGCCCTCTGTACTCCAGGCTGAACGCCGGAGAACACTCAGACTCGTCCATCTTGCTCAACAGTCCGAGCAATCGCGGAGCCAAGTGAACCTGGCCTGTCGCGGGATCGAGCGTCACTCGGTCCACGATAGTGGTTCCGGAGCTGTACTCAATCTTCACTTTCGCCAGTTTCATCGACGACCTCCGCACTTCAAGTCAATGCCGCCAGCTAAACGCAGGCCGTCCAACATCGCTCGATAGCCCGCGGGCGTCTCGAGTTGCGTCAGTGCGACGTGGTTCTCGCCACCGCCCGTCAGGTCGGAGCGGCCGCGCCGGGTCCTGAAGCACAGCGCGACACCTGAACCACCTCGCCGCTCGAGCACGTCGACAAACAACGTCTCCGTGCGCAACGACACCCGTACCGCAGAACTGCCGCGACGCGTATCGGTGACGATTTCGTGAGCATGCGCCGGAAGACGCAAGTCCTGAGCGACGCGTCGCAGAACGCGCGCCGCATGACGTTGCAAGGCCGCCTTCGCGCCAGCATTGGCGCTGCCGCGGTCCGCATAAAACACTCGGGGAAACTTCATGATTGCCTCAAGTAAAGACGAGGCAGGTCCCTTGCGGGGGCCTGCCCCGCAAGGGTTGGCGCGGTTTTCACCGCGCATTCAGAAGATGCGTACTGCGATGCCCGGTTAGAGGAATCGCGCCTTGTAAGCGTCGAGCGCTGGCTTCAGGCGTCTGAAGCTCGCGTCGCCGTAACCGTCGCTGATTCGCCCAACCTCGGCGAACATATGCGGCCGTGCGCCCAACGGGCTAAATTCCGGGTGAGACACGATCGCCATGAACTCGTCAACGTCGCCTGCTTGTGCAGCGACCTCCACCGGGAGCATCCCGTAGAAGTTCTTGCCGTTGACGTCGTTGGTCGAAGCGTCCCAGCCGCTGGTCTGCCCGTGGGTGATCAATTGATAGTGGTTCATCGATAGTTCATCCAGTTGGTCGAGGCGTTGCCGCCAGTTAGTGGGTAATCCGGTAGCCGGACCCATTCGAGACGAGAAACACCTGCTGTCCGGGCGCGAACTGCTGGTCATCGACCTGCGTCACGACAACGGTTTGGCCATTGGCGCGGCGAAGGAAGACTTCCACGCCGCTATGGCGAGACATCACGGAACTGACACGCTGTGCGATCAGCCCCGAAGCGGAGCCTGACAACGCACCTGCGATGTAGCGGCCGCGACCATTGCCGATGACTTGCGAGCCCAGGAAGGCACCCGCTGCTGCACTGACGATCGAGGAAATGCCCGATGAGTCGGAATTGCTCTCGATCGTGATCGGACGCACGCGCAGGATGGTTGCCTGCTCGAATTGCCCGATACGTTGAACGTCGTAGCGCTGATAGGTGTTCGCCGAACCGAAGTCTGCAGTGGCGCAGCCGGTCAAAACCGAAAGAAGCAACACAGAGCAGAGAAACTTGAACATGGATCACCTGAAATGAAAGCGGGGCAATCCAGTCCCCGAAGGGCTGGTTTGCCCCAAAGGGAAGAGGAACGAGAAGTACGCAGCGGCAAGCTGCGCGAGTCAGTGGGTGACCGAGGCGATTGCCGTCGAGAGCGACACTACGACAACGAGAAACGACAGCATCTTCCAGGCTTCGGCGTCCTGCTTGGCGTACCAGGCGAGGCTGCTGAGAGCGTGTTTGAGCATCGGAAACATGAGCAACTCTTGAGAAAGGCAGGAGCCGCCCGCGATGGGAG
This sequence comes from Caballeronia sp. LZ001, assembly GCF_031450875.1. Classification (NCBI taxonomy): domain Bacteria; kingdom Pseudomonadati; phylum Pseudomonadota; class Betaproteobacteria; order Burkholderiales; family Burkholderiaceae; genus Caballeronia; species Caballeronia sp. LZ001. The sequence continues at coordinate 451,997 of NZ_JARTVX010000006.1, forward strand.
GCTCCCATCGAAGAGATTTGGAAACGAAGAAACGGCGTCCAGCGAACTGCACTGGACGCGTCATTTACGAAGACCTACGAGGCGGTATGGCTGAGGTGATGCAGTCTGACACGACCGCTTTGCACCAGATGCCGTTCGGCTTGATGGTCGAGCGAAAAGTCCCAATCCACCATTGCCGTGCCGTCGCTCCACACTGAATGAATACGACCGGTGTAAAGCTGCGGCGGACTGGCCTCGACGTCCTGACCGACCACACGCTGATTCGCCATGAAACCGTTCATGCTGGAGACTTTGACGACAGGTGCGAGATTCCGGGACATAGACAACTCCAAAAAAATAATGGGAGCTGTCTCCCGGAGGGATAGGCTCCCAACGGGACGAAAAAAGGCGACCAACGAGGGTCGCCTAGAAGATTGCCGTCATGGACGGCTGGAGAGAAAATGGTCCTCCAGCACGCTGGAGGGGTAGGTCGATGCGCAAAAGCGCGGGGAATGGAGCCAGTCTACGGAGTCCATCGCGCAGTCCAAGTCGGAAAGCTCGGTAAATCGCTATGCCTTTCGCTCCAATACGGCGACGAACACTTCTCGGGCGGTCGCTTCCCGCGCGACGAATCATCGGGAGCGGGGCCGGCAGCACGAAGCCGGGACGAAAAAAAGCGCCAGCTCCATTTCTGAAGCGGCGCTAGAAAGTCCGTCGCAAATCCGAGGGCCGTCGACGAACCTGAGAGAGACGCCATTCTAGCCATCGATACCGTAGCCGATGAGTTGAAAAGGCCGCTAAAAACGTCGTTATTTGAAATAAACGCGTTCCCAACGACGGGAAGCAGGGAAAATGCAGCGCGCTCCGACCGAGGCGCAAGGTGCAAAGGGACGCTGGTGGCTGCGTAGTTCGAGGGCGAAGAAAAGGCCACCCAGGGATGCGCCCTGGATGGCCTCAGTTTTTTCTTGTTTTGTATTGTCTGGTCTCTCAGCACCCTTGTTAGCGGGTAGGCTCACTATAGACTGACAAATAAGAACCGACTGTTGGTTAAGTCACTTTTCTGTCTCATGCGGCGCTTTTTCTCGCGCATCCGAGATTAGCGACTAAGCTACTACTGCGTGTCCTCTTGGCTGTGGACGCGCGCTGTTGTAGATCACATCCAGTAGCCCGCTGTCGTTCGCCGCGATGCGGGCTTTTTTTTGGCTAGCTCCTCTCGGAGCACCGCCCAGCTTGACTTTGCGCTGTAGCTGCGAAGATGAATCATCTAACCCGATTCTTCTTCGACCATGCTCCAGACCATCGAACTGTCTTCTCTTCGCAGCCGTTCAAACGCCTACAATCCGGCGCGTGCCCGTGACGTCGCACTCACGCCCGAGGTATCGGCGCTGCTCGCGACCGACGCTGTGGTCGCTATCGGTGTGAGTGGAGGCAAGGACAGTGTTGCCTGTGCGCTCGCGGTCGCCCGCCATCTTGACGCCATCGGCCACAACGGGCCGCGAATCCTCGTCCTGAGATTGACCCGCTCTGACGGACGGATTTGCAGTCAAGGGTTCAACGTTATCTAGCCTCCGTTGAGTGTTGAATCGCGAGTTGTCCACGGACGGGCAGCGGGTCGCTTTTCACGACCACGACGCTGCCCGTCGGTGGGCAACTCGCAGGGTGATGCGGCTTTTGTCTTCGCGCTCAGGTTTTCGAATTCGAGCGGCGAACAATATCCGATGCTGCTATGCAGGCGGCGTACGTTGTACCAACCTTCCAAGAATGAGAAGATGCACCGCCGTGCTTGTTCGTGGGTCGCGAAGTGTTCGCGCAGCAGCAGTTCTGCCTCAAGCGTGCCAAAAAAGGATTCGCACATTGCGTTGTCGTAGGCGTCACCGGCTGTACCCGTCGACGGCTGTACACCCGCTTCGCGGCAGCGTCGCCCAAATGCAATTGACGTGTATTGGGATCCCTGGTCGGTATGCAGGATGACGCCCTCGTGGCGCCGCTGCTGGAGCGCCATGTCGAGCGCGCGTAACATAAGTTCAGTGTACAAGTGGTTCGACATCGCCCAGCCGACAATGCGCCGACTGAATACATCGAGCACCACGGCCAGATATAGAAAGCCTTCCGCCGTCGGAATGTAGGTGGCATCTGCGACCCACAGTATGTTCGGCCCTCCAGCATTGAAGTGCCGGCGCGCACCAAATCCGGCGCGCGCCGTGCTCCCGCACGCTGACGCGTCGTATGTGGCCAGCGCCGTCGGCTTGCTCCCCTTAGGTCCGCAATGCGCATTAGGCGTGCGACTCGCTTGCGTCCCACGTGCACACCTTCGCGCGCGAGTTGCACATGGATGCGCGGCGCCCCATACGTACCGTGCGAACTCGCATGCAGCGTACGAATGCGTGCGAGTAATTGAGCATCGCTACGTGATTGCCTAGACGGCTCACGCACCAGCCACGCGTAGTAACCGCTGGTCGAGACTCCCAACAGCCGCGCCATCGTGGCAATGGGCCAACGGGCCCGGTTCGCTCTCATGAATCCGTATCCTTCGAAGACACGGCTCCTGTCTCGCGGGCGAACCAGGCCGCGGCGTGAGAGAGAATGTCGCGCTCCGTTTTTAGTTGCCGATTCTCGCGGCGCAAACGGGTGAGTTCCTGGCGCTCAGCGGTGGTTAAACCCTCCTGACGCACACCGGCGTCAATATCCGCTTGCGCGACCCAGTTAATTATCGTCTGTACGCTAGGCTCGAACTCTCGCGCCAGCTCCTCAGGTGTTCGCCCGGCCTTCACCAGGTCAACGATACGAGCCCGGAACTCCGCCGGGTACGGTGCTCGATGCCTACCCATTTTTAGCACCTCCTTATACAAAGAATAGGTGTCCGTTTTCCCGGGTCAATCTCATCCATTCGGACCTCGGCCGTGTGGAGTGGAAGGACAGTGGTCCCGCCTGTGAGCGGCTTGCCGCTCACCTTGGCTGGGAGCTGCTCACGTTGCAACGGAAAGCCGGTGACATGCTCGCCAGATGGGAGAAGCGCTGGTCGAACAACGTCGAGCGCTATCGCGATCTCTCCTGCGTGCGGCTGATCCTGCCGTGGAGCACGCCGTCCATGCGCTTTTGCACCTCAGAATTGGAAGGAAGCCTAATCAACTCTGCGCTGAACAAGCGTTTTCCGATGCACAACATCGTTAGTGTCACCGGTGTGCGCCGTCAGGAAAGCAATGCTCGGAGCAAGATGGCTGTCGCCGCCCCGCTCGCTCCCCTGTCGACCAAGGGCCGTACCAGTGTGACGTGGAATGCGATCATCGAATGGACCGTTGACGAAGTCTTCACTGAGATTGCTGCGGCTGGACTGGCGCTGCATGAGGCGTACACGGTCTACGGCGCCTCGCGCGTCTCATGCGCGTACTGCATCATGAGTTCGCTCGACGACCTGCGCGCCGCGGCAAGCTGCGCTGACAACCACGACGTCTATCGAGAAATGGTGCGCCTGGAAGCTGAATCGACGTTCGCCTTCCAAGGGCAACGGTGGTTGGCCGACGTCGCGCCCAATCTCCTGCCGCCTGAACTGGCCGCGGACGTCGCACGTGCGAAGGCTGCCGCCATCGAGCGCCAAGCGATCGAGGCGGAGATTCCTGCGCACCTACTCTTCTCGTTTGGGTGGCCGACGGCGCGCCCGACGCCCGACGAAGCGGAATTGCTCGCGAGCGTGCGCCGCCGCGTCGCCCAGACAGTTGGCATCGAGGTCGGCTACACCAGCGCGGCCGACGTTATGCGCCGGTACGACGAACTGCTGGCACAGCGGCAAGGCGCGGCCTCTTCTCCCGACGCAAATGCCACCGCACCCGCAGCCGCGTCAGTCCCGGCGCAAGCGAGCTTCGCCTTCTAGCGGGCGAAAAAAAAGCCACGCCCCGAAAATCCGGGGCGTGGCGTTGATCAAAACAGCACTAGGCGAGGCACAGCGAGAGCTGAACGTCTGCCGCAAAGAATGCAGGATCAGGCTCAGCGCCTGCGCGCGTGACTGGCACCTCCCACTGGAGTTGCGCATCGCTGAAGGAACCCAGACCGTACAACAGCCGGTCTGTGTCTTCGCGATTAAGCAAGTCGCCGAACGCAAAGCTGAAGACAGCCGGCGCACATGCGTCCTCAGCCACAAGGCCGAGCGTTCTCGCAAACTCGTCGGCGCGGCGAACCTTCCACTCCTCCGTGCCTTCGGGCACACGCGTCACGGTGATGCGCGTCGCCGAAGGAACCTGCGGGGCGTTGCTCACGGCGTCGCGGGACGCTGGAATCTCTTTCTTGGCGAAGCCCGGCGCTTCCATCTCCACCGGATAGGCAACCTCCGTGACGAACGAACCGACCGCGCTGTACTGCCAGCCAGCGTGACGCCACGGAGCTGCACCCATTGCAACCAACACATTGTGCTGGTCGATGGAATGACACCGCACCTCGGGCATCCGCTCCATCGCCGTCTTCGTTGTGGGCGGCACCGGCACTTCGATGTGTGCGGTCCCACAGTCGTACTCCTTGAGCACTCGCCAAACGCTGAGCGGCCCGCTGTTCCCATAGATCGAGAGCAGCAGGTCGATGTCCGCATGCAGCGAAACGCTCAAGCTGCCCCCGACCAACTCATCGATGCGAGACTCGAAGCCAGCGCGGATCAACGAGAGCCGGACATCGTCCAGCTGCGACTCAGGCACCGCCGAGTAGCATGAGGAGCCGACCGTCAGATCGATCGCCCGATCCCGAAGCAGCGTGGGCTTGGCGAGTTCACTTCTCCAACTCGCAATGTAGTTCTCGGGCCGGATTGATCCGTTGCGGCTTCGGAGCATCCCGCCTTCGCAACTGGTCGCGTGCGAGAAGATGCGGCGCATCACCTGCGCGTAATTGCCCAGTGCCACCGCCGACCAGTGGTCGGTATGCGGATAGACGTTCGACTCATAGCCACGTTCGAACAACGCGTAGATCCACTCGCCGTCGGCCTTTTGCATTGCGCCTGCGCGCTTGCCCGTCAAAATCGAAGAACCCATGTTTTGCTCCAGTGATACGCGGAGCAGCCCCAACGGGCTGCGTACCCGCTGAGGTTAAAGAGGACCGCTCCACGAGGGAGCGGTTAATGCTGTTACCGCAGACGCGGCATAACGGAGAAAGCCGTCAAGCACTGCATGCAGCACATGACAAGGCCGAGCCAGACGCCGAACGCCACGCCGAATACAACGCCATGTGCGCCGCACGCGACGCTCGCGCCGATAATCACCGCGACGCCGCGCGCAAGGTGCGACATCAGGAAGCGGTTGACGAACCAGTTGCACGCACGGGCGAAGAGTCCTGGGCGGGCGCGGCCTCGCTGGCCGGCGACCTGCCATGCGAGCGAGGCCACCAGAACGCCGAGGACCCCGGCTATGATTCGGCCAATGCCCGATGCGTCGTGCAACAAGTGCTCGTACGCAACCTGACGGCCATGGCGAGGTAGCCCGCCGCCGGGAGCGAATTTGCGGCCGTTGCGACAACAAAGGCCGCACAGCACCACCAGCGCTCTTGCCACAACGCCGCCGCCACTTTGAGCGGTGCCGAAACTACGATCTCAATGTCTTCCGACATTTAGATACTCCTGTTGAGGTTGTCGTGCTGTTGAACACGAGAAAAAAAGCCGACCCCTTGCGGAGGTCGGCAGTGATGGAACAGCGACTACTTAGGCTACGAGCTTGGCCTTTCGGCTCTTGCTCGCTTTCTTCACAGGCGGCTTCGGGACTTCATATCCAAAGCGCGCCCACGCGGCCGGGTCCAACGGAATCGGATTCGTTCGCCCCGTTGCGAGGTTCACAAACACGCCCGAGAACGGCACCGCGCCGGATCGAAACATGGTCCAGAGCATGTTGAATGCTTGGACCGCGATGGCCTGATTGATGACCAGCGACTGCTTGCGCAGCGCCTCGGCCATCGAACAGGACGGGGTTTCGTCTTTCGCATCGAGCTTCGCGTCGATCAGTTCCGGAAACAACTCGCCCACATGCGGCAGCCGTTCCGGATGCTTCTGCGCGTAGCTCTTGCCGCAAACCTGACCTATGACGACCTGGCCGCGATCCGTGTCGTTGCCGCAGTCGAGGTAATAGGCCCCGGTGTGCTGCGCGGCGCTCACGATCGCGCACCGAGCGGCACGCGTATCAACGCAGCCGATCACGAGATCGACGTTGTAGAGCGGCTCGCCTGGACCGAAGCGGCGGGTTTCCGCCCGCCAGTTCGTGCCCATCAGCGCGTTCAGCCGGTTGACGATGAGCGAGGCTTTGTACTCACCCACGTCGTTGGGATAAAAGCCCTGACGGCCGACGTTGGTCGGGCTGACCGTGTCGTCGTCGAACACCGTGCAGTCGATGCCGCCCGGGTGACCAAGCTCCAGCATCGCGTGATGCAGCCGGGCGAGGTTCGGCAACACCGCACTTCCGGTGCCGCCCGCGCCTACCACGACCACATTCCAGCTTCGCTCAAGCATCCGCGAAGGAAGTTGATGTCGGATGGTCCCGTTCATGCAACCTCCTGATCGCGAGCCGCCGCGTACCAACTGCTCGGTACGCGCTCGACGTTCTCGAAGATGCCTTTGGCGCACAATCGCATCGCCATACTCGGCACCGACGACGCGCAGTTCGCAACGACAAACGCGAACTTCGTCTCGTGTCGGTCATCTTCGTTGTCTGTCGGCGAGAAGTACGCGGGATGCGCGCCATGCGAATGGCAGTCGATCACCCGCAGTTCGCTTGGCAGAAGATCCGGCCGCTCGTACTTCAGCGACCCGGTCCCCTGCGACAGCACCTTCACAGGCGCGAGGCGAAACTACTTCGTCTCGAGGTTCCAGACGATCCACGCACCGGTTTCCAGCGGATGCGCGGCGCGCGCCATCGCGACAAATTCGCCGATTAACTCGGGCGGCACCGCACCACAACGCAACTTGGTCGATTCGGCCACTTTCCCGTACGGGATCGCGGTCGGGACCGTGTAGTGCGCAATGCGGCGGACGACCGACAGCCACGGCAGATCGATCTCGAGAAAGACACCGTTCTCGCCAATGAGCAGTCGCTCGCCTGCCGCGTGCATTGGCGCGACCGGCTCACGCCGGGGCACCATGACAGTTGGAAACGAGCGTTGAAGCGCGGCATCGGCAGAATTCAAAAAGCCAGCATTCATCATCGAACTCCTTGTTTGCCGGCGATCAGCTCAGCGAGGGTAAGGTCCATGGGGACGAGCGCATCTTGCGGGAATTGCTCGCCGTACTTGCCGTCGAGCATTTCCTTCCAGAAGGCAAACTCGCCATTCGGATGCGAAACACGTTTGTTGCCGTGGTTCGGGTGCGTGAAGGCCGACTCGAAGAATCCGCCCTCCCATCCGCCGATCGAATCGATATCGATCCGCTTAGGCACATGAGCCGACCCGATGCAGATTCGCCCCCAGTCCCAGGTGTTAAAGTAAGGCGGTTCGTGCAGCTTCGATTCAGGCGTTGGCCGGCTGTCTTCCTGCAGCGCGAACACGGAAAACCCGCTCGAAGCTGCACGGAACACCAACCCCGGATGAGGGACGACCGCACTGCGCCGCCCAATCTCCTGACAGTCGAAGAAGACTCTTCGCATCGCCGGTCTGCACCACCACATCACCGCGTCTTGCGACACCGCGAGCACCGTCTCAGGCAGAAACTCGGCCTTCGGTGCCGCGTTCTGAGCCAGCTCGCGCAGGCAATCGACGAGCGCCATGCGGTCGATCGGCCTTCCCGCACCGATCGTCGCCCGACCGCTCTTGCCCTGCGTCACCGGATGAACGGTGCCGTAGACAGCGCTGCGGTCCTGACGGCCGTATAACAAGATGGCACTGATCGCGGCGAGTTCGTCGACGCGGTCGGAGCCAATATCAAGCCCTTTCATAAAACGCTCCTAGTTAGGCCGCGAGACACGCGATCACGCGGTCCAGTTGGCCAAGAATGGATAAGCCCTGCGACCAGTCCGTGTACTGCTTGCGGATGGCGTCAGGCGTAGAGGCAAGCGGCGTAAAGCCGAGATAAGTCGTGCCGTCGCCGGCGCTGGCGAGGTACTCATAGTGAGAATCGAGTACATCGCTGACGCGGGTATCGTTTTGCACGGTGAGCGTGGCCGACGCATAAGCGCAGCGGGGCCGGTACTCACAGTTGAACAGGTCGCGATTGCCCACCCGCTGCAACATCAACGACAGCTTTTCGAGCTCGGCACAGACGCGCCGTGCGCGGCCGGTGGTGAATCGCTGAAGCCGTCTGAGCGCGGCAACGCCAAGCGCTCGTTGAGCGACGTAGCGTCGGCTCTTTGCGTTCCAGCGGTAGACGTCCATGTCGTCGGGACAGAGCTGCGGACGCACAACGGACGGGAGGTAATACTCAATCTCCGCCTCGTCCTCGCCGAACCGGTCCGTCAGAGTGTCGCGCGCATCCTCGTCGGTCGCGTGCGGGTCGCCATCCCAGAACCACGAGGCGAACTCGCCGAGGAACTCGTCGGGCGTTCTAACCCACATCGTGCGGCCTGCTGCACGATTGATCAGCACCATCGCCGTCGACACCAACCGCGGATGAACATTGCGAAGCTCGGCGGCACGCCTGCCGATTTCGTAGATGTTCTCCCCCGGTACTTCGATGCCGAGATAAACGGGCGACGTCGGATTGAAATCGCTGCTGTCTTCCTGGTACTGGACGACGTCTTTCACCGCTTGGACGTCGCACAGTACGAAGTCGAACCCGATGCAGTCCAGACGTGGCGTATGACGCTTCGCCCACGCAAAAAACCCGTGGGCAAGCGCATCACCCGCGCCTTTGAACTCCGGTACATCGCACGGTCTCAGCACGCCCGAGTTGAACTGGGCGGAGATGAGACCGGCGACATCCTTTTCGGCTTGCCAACGCATCACTGCGCGCGTTTTGACGTCCGAGCCGATGGCCGGGAGGCTCAGAAAATCATTGGGAGTTCGACGTCGGGCAGCGGGAGCGCATCGCGATTGCCAAGACTCTCCCGAGACAGCGACTTCTGCACCAGACGGGCGAGGATCGAAGAACATTGCTCGATCTCCTTGTCATGAAAAAAAACCGCCCTTCCGGGCGGTTGCTGATGAGAAAGAGCCAAGTCCGGATCGGACAAGGCTTTGAGGAGGTCGCGCTTACGCATGGACGCTGCACGGGATGACTGCACCCTTCGCACCGGCCGCGCGCACGAACGTGAAGCGCATGACATCACCTTCCGTCGTCGGTCCGTCGATCGCCGCGGTCGTCAGCTCCGGGTACTGCGCTGAGTAGAGATCGCGAACATCGTCGGGCGAGAACGTCGGCCCCGGATCGGGGAACGTCACGCCGTTGTAGACGAACTCGCGCGTGAGCTTCGCAACTTGGATAGCCATGTCTGCTCCTTAGTCGAAAAGCGATGCGAGATTGGTCCCGGTGCTAGCCGGTTCCGCCGAGGCTTCCGATGCGGACGATGCCGAAGACGCAGTCGGGGCGGTGCTCTGCCCTTCATCGCTATCGCTCGCGTCATCGTCATCGTTGCCCACATCGGTGCTCGATCTGCCGGGCGCCGGCGATGCCGGCTTGCTGCTGCCCTTAGCCAGCGTCTTGGTCGCCTTGGAGAGTTGCGTCGTCTTGGCGGCCTCGAGGATGGCGGTGGTCGCAGCAACCTGCTCGGCGAGCGACGCGTGCGCGCCGGTGTAGGCCACGAGCGCGTCGATGAAGCCCGCTTCCAGCTCTGCGGCCACCGCGGTGAGCGCGAGCGGCTGAAGCATGGCGGCGTCTTTAGCCGTGCCTTGCGGCATGACACAGACAACCATGTCGTCGCCCTTCATCTGCAAGGACAGCGTGAGCTTCGTGCAGTGACGCAGAAGCGGTTCAATAGTTACAAACATGGGAAAACTCCTGGAAAGATAAAAGACCGCCATCCAAAGGAAGGGCGGTCTATAAAGGATGGAAACTACGATCGATGCACGGGCGAGCCGTGCGTTTAGAACTTGAGCACCTTCGGGATCTTGCCCGCGTAGTCGAAGCCTTCGACCGCCAGCAGCGCGTCGATGACTTCGGACTTGGACTTGCCGAAGACCTTCTTGAAGTTGTCGCCAAGCGCGGCACGAATGCCAAGCTCGTCAGCGACCACCATCAATTCCGACTTCGTGATCAGCTCCAGAAATTCTTTGCAGAGCTTCCAGTGCTTCGCGAGATCGAGGTGATGGTGTTTGCACAGACGCGTGAGGTGCTGGACATCAAGGCCCTGGATAGCGGCGACCGTCACACCGGTGACGGCATGCGCGAGCTTCTCGTCATCAGCGGCGGCCGTCGAGGCTGCAGCTTTTGACACATCGCCGGACGCCACCTGCTCCTCGGTGAGCTTTTCCCAGATGCCCGAGAGCGTCTTTTGATCGACGCAGCGCATCTGGTCGGACAGAGCAATCGCAACGAGGTATCGCTGGGCGAGCGCGGGATCGGCACCCACCTCACGGCGTAGGGCTTTACGCCATAACGCCACGCGGTACGCTTTCATCTTGTCCGACTCGGCCACCACCGTCGCCGGCGGATTGCTCGTCGTCGATGCCGCGGACGACCCCGCCGCGCCCTTCGCTGCTGCAGGTGGCGCTTTCGCGCCCGCCTTGGCTGCTTCGGGCTTCGGCTGCGTCGCGGCTTTGACCGCTTGCAGTTGCGCCGCCACCTTCTTCATGTTGCAGACGGTGTCGAAGCACTGGCCGCGATAGACCTTGCCGATCGAATCAGGTAGACCGCTCACCGCCGCGCCGTAGTTCTGGCACGCGTGACAGGCCTTCGCCTGCTCTTCGCCGACGCCCTTCGGACCGTCGACGGCGAGTTGCACGCGCGTGTGATTGTCGCCGGCACGCACGATGCGCACGACCGGATATTCGTCGCGAAGGCTAGTAGCCGTCGCGTCGAGCATCTTTTCGGTCTTATCGTTGTAGCAGGTGCGGTTGGTGCAGTTTCCCGTACCGATGGACTCGCCGAACATCTCGCCCTGCGTGGACGAGTTGTGCGGGCATCCGGCGCAGTCGGCCTTGTCAAAGATCGCGGCCGCCAACGAACAGGCGACCTGTTCGATGGTTTTCTTGACCTCCGCGACCGCCTTGCCTTCCTTGATGATCACCGGCAGCAGCTTGTCCTGCGTCTCCTTGGGGAGTGCAGCAAGCAGCTCGGCGTGACCGAGAAGGATCTGCCGCGTGCTGAGCGCATCGAGCACGGGAGTGCTGCAGTTCATTAGCGCGAGACGCTTATCCAGCGTCGCACGTGACCAACCGAAGATGCGCGCGACTTCGTCGCGATCGCCTTTGCACAGCCCGACTTGCTCGGCTGCGGCGATAGCTTCTTCAGCGGGCGACATGTCGGCTCGCTGGATGTTCTCGATGATGGCGAGTTGCTTCGCTTCGACTTCATCGATGTCTCGAACGACGACCGGAATTTCATAGTCTTCGCCGTGCGCCGCGAGTGCCGCCTTGTATCTGCGGCCACCAGCGACGAGGCTGAAGCCGCCGTCAGCAAGCGTGCGCACGATGACAGGCTGAATGACGCCCTTTTCGCGCACAGACGCTGTCAGCTCTTCCATTTCCGCCGCATCGAAGTACTTGCGGGGATTGACGCTGACCTGAATTTGCTTGAGGGCGAGAGTAGGTTGTTGTTGCATGACACGGCTCCTGAGAGGGATCCTGCCCCCTTTGGGAGTGGTTCCAAAGGGTTGAACAACGTGGGCTGACGAAAGTCAGCGCGGGGTCGATGCGTCCATGACGCGGGTGATGAAGCAAAGATAGCGGCTTACGTTGCACCCACGCCGCGCAAAAGCTCACGAATTCATGCCGTCTTTCACAACCACGCAGGCCGCGGCTCGTTTTCGTCTGCATCGAGCGGCTTGCCTCGTGTCCACGCAAGGCGATGAACCGCGACGAGATCCGCCGCTAGCCGTTCGGAATCGGCGGCAGACAGCGCGAGGCCGAGCGAGCAAACATCGCCGACGCCGACCGCAACTTTGACGAACAAAGTCACGTCGCGGTAACCCGGCGCATCGAGCTTGTTTTCGTACTGGCACGAGTGCACCACTTCGTCGTCGGGCAGCGGCGTGTGCGCCGGTTCGTCAGCGAGCCCCCATCGTCTGATCATCGCCTGCCAGCGGGCATCCCCATTGGGAAAGTAGCGATGCACTTCCGTCGCATGCCGACTGTCCAGCCGCAGTACCTGCATGCAGTGCTCCAGCAGATCATCGTCGAGCCGTCGAAAGTCAGTGAGACTGAAGGGGAAGTCCTCGCCGTTATAGAGGCCTGCCAGAAACTGAGCAGCGACGCGTGCCTGCCCAGAACTGCCCTCAGCCACGTCAAGGAGATAGGCAAGCGAATCCAGGCTCGCGTCACGATCCTGAGCGCGTATCTCGGCCGCACGCTGCGCAGGGGTCGTTCCGCCCGCCGCTTTTGCAAGGAAGTCGTCAACGGTCTCTTGGAGTGCTTCCGCTAAATGGGTGGGGTCGGTAAAGGCGCCTTCGTCGGCCACCAGCAGGCCGATGCGACGCCGCAGTCGATGCGCATATGTCACGCGCGCAGATGCGGCTTTGTCCACCGGCATACGCAGGCGCTCATACGAGATGAGGTTGATTTGCCGCAGGTCACCAAGGTCCGCAGCCGATTCGATTACCTTCACCTGATCGGCCGCGATCGGCAACTGGCCGATCTCCTTCAACATCTCCTCGATGAGCCGGGACTCAACGACGATGAGACCGTGCTTCGCACCGGAGACGAGGATCAGCGCCAACGCGAGCCGGGACTTGCCGCAGCCCTGCTCCCACGCAACGACGCAACCGGTCGGCTTCAACAGCGTTTCAACTAGATCATCGACCTGAAACTCCCAATCGAGCCACTGATCGACGCCGAGCGCCTTCACGCGCGAGCAAAACGCCGCTGCTTGGTCGGGAAAGCGCGCGCACAGACCTTCGTGCACCACTTGCCACCCCTCGCTGACGTTCTCGACCGCGAACCGCGCATTGAGCTCGTCAACAGACAGGTGGTACCAGACGCCATGCAGCCCGTATCGGTAGCGCCCGTCGGCTTCGCGATCAAACTGGACCTCGTCGCCCGCTTTGATGAGCGGACTGGCCCAACGCGTCGCGTCGACCTTGTGGGTCTCCTTCGCGATGCCCGACACCTGATCTCGCGATCCAGCGCCGGTCGTCCATGCGACGTGCCTCAGCGGTATTGCTTGGCGCGCGCTACGCCGCATGCGTCTGCGGAAGTGCTCCATGAAGCCGGACGCGAGTTGCGGGTTGCCACCGACGCTGCGGATTCGATCGAGCAAGTGGCCAAAGGCCGCGACCGGATCGTCTTGCACCAGATACGTCTCCATATCTAGCAAGCCTTGCCCGGAGTAACGGAAGTCACGCGGCAGCCGGTGGCCGTCGCGCGAGTAGATGCGCTTCACGAGAACCGTGTTTAGCACCATCGCTTCGTTGAAGCCACACGCAAAGGACAAGCGAATGCGCCGGCCATCGTGCGACACCATGACCGACTTGTCGCCCGTGACGGCACGCGTGATGAACGGCACGCTGTCATCGAGCTTCTGCAGTCGCAACCGAGCTTCCCCGAAGGAACGATCCTCGAAGTGCAGCCCGATATCCGGGCCAGGCTTCTCCAGATCGTCGACGACCGCCCGCACGAAGTCAGAGGGACGATCGCGATAACGGTCAAACACCACCACGGCCGTGCGCACGTTCGCGCCTTCGAGCTTAAACGCGTCGCCTGGAAGTTCGAACAGGTCAGCCGCGCGGCGCTTCAAGCGGTCGCCCTGCTCGCCCGCGATCATCGACTCGGCGGTCGTGATCGGCAGGAGCGCGACGACGATGTTCGCCGCCTCAAGCGCCTGATGCACGGCGTAGTCGTGGCTCAACGCGCTGGTGTGCGCGCCGTACCGGCCCCACGTCGTGCATTCCAGCGTCTGCAGATGCGGCGACTCGAGATGGATTGAGAACGGCGGATTGATCAGTGCGATATCGAAGCGCGCCGGATGGATATCCTCCATGCCAGCTTGCCGAAAATCGCAATCAAACCCCGCGTCCTCGAACACCTTTTGGCACTGCTGGATGACATCGGCGTGGACGTCGACGCCGTACACGGCATGGCGTTCCGGGTCTGCGTATTGAAGCAGCCGGCCGGAGCCGACCGAGTTATCCAGGATCCGGATAAGCCGATTGACCTTCCAGCCGCTGACGAAGCTCCACATGAACGCCGCAATGGCGTCCGGCGTGAAGAACTGGCCGAGGTGCAGACGGCGCGCCGCGGCCAGCTCGCCCTGATGGGCGATCGACGGAGCCTGCGATCCCAAACTCCTGATCCCGCACAACGGCTCATACCAATCCGGCTCGAACGAAAAGAGATCTCTCTGCATGAATTGCCTCTAGAAATGAAAAGACCCGCCGGAGCGGGTCGAAAGGATGTAATGGTGGACGCCTCAGTACCGGTCGCGCGAGGCGAGGTACGTGGCGCCGAACTCACTAATAAAGAGGGACAACGCGTCACCCACGTCGTGAGCGAACTTGAACTGCCATTTGTCGTTGAACAGCACGATCTCCAGCCCTGTGAACGACAGCTTCTCGCGAGTGGAGAACGTCAGTCGGTGGACGCTGAAGTTGCGCAGTTGCATCGCCAGCGCGCCGAACTGATGCTTTTTCGCGAAGGTCGCCAAGCCGTCGAAGGTTGTGGCGACCGCCTGCTGAGAGGAGTAATAGACCTCGCGTTGCCCCTTCGAATGGAAGCACGACTGCGAAGTGACGCGCTTTTCGAGAATCACCGCGCTGCTGGTGCGCTTAATCTCGGTATCGGGCTTAAGCCAGAAGCCGTTGATGATGGCCTTGGCTGCCTGCTCAAACGCAACGCGCTCGCCGGCTTCACCGCCGAACGTTCGCTCGAGGTGTTGCCAGAAGCCGTCCAAGTCAGGGATGTTGTTCTTCCTCAGATCCTCCTCGATATCGAGACCGCATCGGTCGAGTTCGCGACTCTGGTCGATTTCAATTCTGCCGCCGGCGGGGGCGAACTTTCGGCTTGCCTCCATCACAAGCCGCGATAGCAGCCGTCGGCAGAACGTGTTGAGCTCGCGCTCGACTATGTATTCGCTTCGAACTTCCATCGCTGAATACTCGGTCAGTCCGTCAGCAAAGACGTCGCGCTCCGCTTGAACGAGAGCGTGATAGGCCGCGGCTGCGGTCGTCTGTGCCGTCTTGAACTGCTCGATCAATTGCGTGTACATGCGTTGCTCCATGAAATGAGCAGGCGCACGCCCGCTTGGGGAATGCCCCTGCGGGTTAAGGTAGATGTTTGTGGGTGCGGCGATGGGCGTCGCCGAGAGTCGATGCGCTAGGACGCGCGGGTGATGGTTCAACGATACCTGCATGACGTCGCCGCATTGCGGGGAAAGGCGAGCTTTTGATAGCGCCTCTTCAGCCAGCCGATTTCAGTTATCCCCAGTTTTTCTGGATAACCCTGGGGATAACACGTCACCGCCGCGCACATTCACCCACACATCTCTCGGGGTTCACGGTCCGGGGGCTTCATCATGATGAAGCGCGTTTGGCGAAAGACCCCCTAAAAACGATAGCTTTCCGGTCAATTTGCTGGCAAGAAATTCCGGCTCAACTACGTGTGCGCACGGTGAATCGAAAAGGCGCTCGAAACGACGCACCTTTCTCCGTCGCTAATGGGTCGCCGATCGCGAGAATCGTGAACTGCGCTAGCCGCGTCAACGATTCCGTGAGCACATGAAACTGAGTCACATAG